>NZ_OW370537.1:0-1200000 GCF_936270145.1 Wolbachia endosymbiont of Oedothorax gibbosus | reverse complement strand
CAAATTGTCGGTAAACCTAAATCACTTTGGCTATATACTAAATTATTTAATAGATAAGCTATCCAAGTCAAATTTTTGTTTTGGATAAAGCGTAAACATAATACTCCCATGTCCAAGATATACATTTTGAGAATCATTCGCATGCTTTTTTATTGCTTTTTGATCTACGGTCCATACAAAAGTTACATAATTTTCAGTAACTGAGTGCACTTTTAAATCCTTAGTATTTATAAACAGTTTTCCATTTACCCATATTTTCCATGTATCGGGAGAAAGGTACAAAATTGAGTCTAAACTTACTACCTTACAGTTGAAATTCTCCTCTTTTGCAGCTCTTGAAGACCGTAAATTGAACTTTTCCATTTCATTGACCATTTTATTAATTGGCTCTTCATCAAAAAAAATGCTTTTTACATTACTATATTGTGACAAAACGTCAAAATCACTTTCCACCGCTTCTCTTATTATATCGTCCCGATCTATATAGCTTAGTTTTTGATTGCTAATAAAGAAACACTCTTTTGCACGCAAATTTGCTATATCAATAAAATCATCAATTTCTTGATTGCCAACTTTAAGAATACTTTCAAAATATCTTTTTTCTATCATCATTCCATACTGAGAATGATGACAAACCATTTCATCATTACCTTGTTTTTCTATATATACGCATAAATTTCCACTATTTAATCCTAATATTTTATGCTCAATAAAATCTTCATTGCCAATATGTTGTCGGCAAGAATACTCCTTACAAATCCCTATGCTTTCTATGATACCTTCACAACTGCAATATGCATTAACATTGGAAATGAGTAGCGTAAAAATAAAAAACAGCTTTATGTTCATCACCTTATCTACTTAATATAGTATACCAATCAAAGACTATATTAACTCTCACTATCTCTATCATATTACCATTCAAAATTTGTTTCATAGTTGCAGCATCAATATTTCTCTGCTTGTTTAAAATAAGAGATTTGATCATAACATAACCGGGCAGATTTGGAATAGACTGTAAAAATAAAAAAATATGCTTATCGCTGATTGAACTTAAATTTAGGACCACTTCACTTTTTATTACTTTTGTGCGTTCACTTTTGTTGTGAAGCTCAACTTCTTCGGGTATAGAAATTGATATTTCAGGTTCTAATATATAGTACTTTTTATATAACTTGCTAAGCTCGAAATTTAAATTTGCAATGTATCTGCTACTGTGTAAATTTGAAGAGGAAATTTTTTTCCACAAATCTAGGTTTTTATTTAGAACAACTTCCTTTTTTTGAATTCCAGTAATCTGTAAATTAATAGAATGTATTTTATCAATCGCAATTTGGTTTTTATTATAAACTTTTTCGTTATAGATAACAACATATGTTAATAACCCTATTAATCCAACAGATAATAATAAATACGATATAAACTGAATTGTAGCTTTTCTTTTTAATTGAGAGATAGTCATTAATCTACATTGCCTCTCCTATTTCAACATCAATAGATAGATTTTGCCCTTTAGCAGCAGAAATATTAATGTCATAGGTACGAAAATTATCATTTAAATTTTTTTGTAGTTTCTCGTATTGATAAGAAATATTTTTACCGGATTGAAAATTAAACCTTAAAGTTGTGGTAATATAACTTTTTGCCTCATTATAATTCCATTCAAATGATCGAAGCTCTATACCTGGTACTTTTAACTTTTCTACATACTTAACTTGTGTAAGAGGAGAGTATTCTATTTTTAATAAAATATTATTGATATTAATAAAATCATAAATTTCATCTATTTTTTTTACATTATAGCTTTGGCTAAGTTTTGTTAATTGGTTATTTAAGGTGCTCTGCTTTGCGGATAAATTATTAGCGACACTGAAGTTTGAATACAAATTTAGCAAACAAAGGGCGTTAATTACAACTAAAACCAAAGCGAAGTATAGAAAAATTTGAGGAGAGTTTAAATAAAGATAATTGAATAGATAAAATTCTTTAGTTTCCTTTGTATTAAAAATAGCTGCTAATTTATTCTTAAAGCTATGAAACAAAATTATGGTATCACAAAAGTTATCTTTTTCACTTATAGCTAGTTCTGCTCCTAATAGTTTGCCTAACTCATATGGAGTTAATATGTTCACACTGTTCTCTGAAAAATTTATGACTGATAAACTAGCTTTAATATCTTCTGACACTATGATGCAAAGGTCGATAGGGTTATTTTTTTCAAACCCAAACTTAGTTAAGGATCGAATAGTATCTTGCACTTCCTGATATATTCCACCAGCAATAATTCCTGGTAAATTATCATTAGTAAATGGTATCAAACGCGTAAATACCATTTTGTTCTCTTTAAGAACCACTTGTCTATAGCCTCCCGTTTTAGTTGCAGCAACTATAATTTTCCAATTATTAGGATCTTTATGTGGAATCTTTTTTACTATATTACTTATTTCTATAGGAAACATTAATATTCCCTTAAAGTTAGAGCCTATCTCAATAAATACATTCAACCAATATTCTACTAAATGCTTTGCTTTTGATGACACAAGAAGATAGCACCAGTTTTGATTAAATTCGGTTGGCTTCTCAACCAAAAAAATTGAGCTTATATCGTTATTGTGAGCAAAATGCTCCATCTTTGTTTTTGCTGATAGATAAGCACTAATCTTGTTTATTCTTGGAATAAACTGTAGCAAGTAATTTTGATCTGCATGATTAAGCACCAGGTATAAAGGTGCTTTTTTATCTGATGAAAGACATGAAATTAAGTCGGAAACTGCTTTATCGTTTTTGCCCTTAACAAAATACCTTTTATTTAAAGTGTTATTTTTAAAATATAGTAACATTATGCCTTCTTCTCCGATGGAAAGCATAAACTTACTTTTGGATTTTGACCCAAACATATTAACAAAGTGTATACTTATCTAGAATTAAAAAGGTAATTTATTGAAATTCATTAAACGTTAGAGGGAAATATTGTTATAAATCTTCGTAGCAACATTATTTATATCATAATTTTTTTATAAAGTTACTACTAATATTAATCTATTTAATTAATAGATTAAATTAATTAGAAATATACACTATCTGCCGATTAACTTTAATTAATAGGAGTTATTAATCTATTTACTATTCTTGTAATATTATTTCTAATGGTAAAGAAATATATATTTCTCTGGAACAGTTGTTATTTCAGATACAGAATTTAGAACTAACCATTTGCTGAAGAACGTTCATCCTCTGTGGTATTTGATGATGGAGCAACTAATTTACTCAAAATCTCATCTTTTGGTCCCATAGCGTAAATGACACCATCTGACATGAGAATCACTTTATCAACCACGGATAGTAGCGGTAGCTTGTGAGTGATGATAACAGTAGTAGTATTTTGCTTTCTTGCAATGCCAACTGCATTAATTAAGCATGCCTCTCCATTGCTATCTAAGTTAGCGTTTGGTTCATCAAGTACTAAAAGTTTTGTGTGACCATAGAAAGCTCTGGCAAGTCCAAGAAGCTGTTTTTGGCCGCCAGAGAGCGTTACTCCTCCTGGACCTCCTATTGTTGTGTCATATCCATTTGGTAAGCTTAGTATTAGTTCATGTATTCCTGCAATTTTTGCTGCTTTGATTATTTCTTCAGGATTTGGATCTGGTCTCATGCGAGCAATATTAGCTTTGATACTAGTGTTAAATAACTCAATATCTTGAGGTAAGTAGCCAACATAATTACCAAAATTTTCTCGATTCCAAGTATATACATCAGCGCCATCTAGTCTGACTACACCAGATATTGGCTTCCATACACCAACAGTTAGTTTCGCAATGGTTGATTTACCAGAAGCACTGGCCCCTATAACACCAACTACGTCCCCTGGTTCTATTACAAATGATATTCCTTTTACTGTCGGCTTATTGCTTCCATAAGGAGTAAAAAATACTCTATCAAATTCCAATTTTCCTTCAGGTTCTGGTAGAGCCATCGTTTGCTCTCTTTTTGGCGATGTTAATATAAGCCTTTGTAGCCTTCCATATGACATTCTAGCCTGATTTAAAAACTTCCAAGTATGAACCGCAGCATCAAATGGTGCTAATACTCTACCCATTAAAATTGAAGCAGCGATGATGCTACCGGCAGTCTTATGAGCTGTGATTGCAAGTAATGCACCTGTTCCAATTACTGATATTTGCAGAGTTGAGCGCAAAAATTTAGTTATCCCGGTGATCACATTAGAGCGATTTTGTGCTTTAATTTGCATTGCTCGGTTCTGATCATTTCGTTTACACCAATCAGAGACTATGAATTCTGACATGCCCATAGCTTCAACCACTTCTGCATTTCTTGTTGCAACATCTATAGCATTGATATTCCGTATAGTTTCTTCGTTGGTTTCTTGTAATATTCGTTTAGTGGCAAGTTCATTCCATATTGCCATAGAGACTAATATAATGATTCCAGCAATAGCTATAAACCCCGTGGAGGTATGTATCATGAAAATCACAACAAGGTAAATTAACGACCATGGAGTATCAAACAGTGAGAATATACCATTTCCTGTAATGAAATTTTTTATTACTCCAAGATCCCGTATTGCTTCACCACTTGAAGTTGAGCTCTGCACTGACGTTAGCCTGATTGACCTTACTATCAGATCTGGTGTTGCAGTTTTATCGATCCAATCACCTATTTTTGCCATGGCTAAATACCGACAAGTTTCAAGCATTGCAGAACATGCAAATGCAGATAAGGTGATAATTGTTAGCATAGTTAGTGTTGATACACTTTCGCTCGATATCACCCGATCAAGCACTTGAGAGGTATAAAGTGGTAGGAATAACATTAATAAATTGATTCCCGCACTAAACCAAAAGATAAACCAAAATGCACTTTTGCATTTTTCTAGGCAAATATATAGAGTACTTTGCTTCAATTCTTTTTTTATTGATGGCGTAATTTCCACAATCTTCCTCTTAATTTGATTATATGCACCATATACAATTTTTATTACAAAAATATTAATAACGGCAGTTAGCTTACTTTAAGTGAGTAAAATATTAATACATGTGAATAGGAAATATAAACAATGGTAAAAAGAAGTATAGTTAACATTTCCTTCATTACCTATAGCTAAAGCAATTTAGCTATACCGATGGTTTGGTAAACTGTAAACTCATATCTCTGGATTTTGCTAATAAGTGGCGAATCGTTGGTAAAACTAAGTCACTTTAGCTATAGAATGACAAAAAAGGTTTGCATTAGCCAAATTTTTAGTTGAAGTAGCATAAGAGGTTAAAGGAAAAGCTTTGTGTTAATGGATTCATTTCAGGTATAGTATAGATAATACCACAATACTTACAAAATGGATCATGTTGTTAATGCGTATAATAGACTTAACACTCCTATAGTCAGGGGAGAAGGGGCATATCTTTTTGATAAAGATGGTAAAAAATATTTAGATTTTGCTGCAGGTATTTCTACAACTTCTTTAGGGCATTGTCATCCATACATTACAGATAAGCTGAAAGAGCAATCAAGCTCATTATGGCACTGCTCTAACATTTTCACTATTCCCGAGCAAGAAAGGCTTGCTGACCGTTTAACAACCCTTACTTTTGCAGATAAAGTTTTTTTCTGCTCAAGTGGACTTGAAGCAACAGAAGCTGCAATTAAGTTTATTCGTCGTTACTTTTATTCAAAAAGGCAAGCAAAACGTAATCGTATTGTTACAATTGAAGGAGGGTTTCATGGCCGCAGTATTGCTGCAATTTCTGCTGGAGGTAATGAAAAATCACGCGAAGGTTTTGCTCCGCTTCTTTCTGGTTTTGATAAAGTGCCAAGAAATGACATTAAAGCTTTGGAGAAAAAAATCAGCGATGAAACGGCTGCTGTGTTTTTAGAGCCCATACAAAGCGAAGGCGGAGTATATCCACTAGACGTAGAATATCTTCAAAAAGTAAGGGAAATAACAAAAGCTCAAGGAATAATTTTGTGCTTTGATGAAGTGCAATGCGGATATGGACGCATCGGTTCTTTATTTCATTATCAAAATGTCGGCATTGAACCTGATATGCTAACCTGTGCAAAAGCTATGGGTAACGGTTTTCCTCTAGCTGCATGTTTAGTAAAAGATTACATAGCAGAAGCAATCACTCCAGGAACTCATGGATCAACCTATGGTGGTAATCCACTTGCTATGACTGTTGGTAATGCAGTACTGGATATAATGCTAAAAGAAGGCTTTTTTGGTCACGTTAAAAGTATAAGTAAACGCTTGAAAGAAAAGTTGTTGTCTTTAGCTAAAGAATTTCCGGAGATGATTTCAGAAGTTCGTGGAGAAGGGTTACTAATGGGAATAGAACTAGCAACTCCTGTAGCTGATAAAATTATCAATCGATCTCTTGATAAAGGTTTAATAATAACTAGGGTTTTAAACAACAAAGTAGTAAGGATAACCCCACCACTTATCATTGAGGATGAGCATGTGAACGCAGCATGTAATATACTTTATGATTTGTTTTTTAAGATTAAAGATATATAAAATTTGGCAATATAAAACTTCAAGCTTGCAAATGCCTTTCATAACATGTAAAGTTAACTTTGTTTTTTATCACAATAACATCGTACTTTAATGGATTGGTTATTGGCCTTAGTATCATCAGCAATTTTTGTTTTGTTAATTTTATCGTTTTTGTTCTCAGGGGCAGAAATAGGCTTAACCTCAATTAGCCGTTCTCGAGTTAATAAGCTAAAGCTAGACGGTAACAAAAGAGCCAGGATAATAGATCGCTTATTAAATAGGAAAGAATTAACAATAGGGACGGTATTGCTCGGCAATACAATTATTAATATTACTTGCTCTGCTTTATTTACAGCAATATTTATCAATCTTTTTGGAAATGAGGGCATTCTCCTATCAACAATTATAATGACATTTTGTATTTTATTGTTCTGCGAAGTTCTACCAAAAACTTATGCTATTCAAAATCCTGAAAAATTTGCATCATTTTCTGCTTATTTTGTATTGTTTTTTGTAAAGATTTTTTCTCCATTGACGCTAGGTATTCAATTTATTGTCAATCTCATCCTGAAACTATGTGGGCTGCATAAAGATAAGGAAGTGATATCTGCAGCGGATGCAATGCGTAATATGATTACTCTTCATCGCAGTGAAGGAACTATGTTACAACAAGATCTGGATATGCTGAGCAGCGTACTTGATTTGGCTGAGACAGAAATATCACAAATTATGACCCATAGGAGAAATTTGTTTTCTCTTGATATAAATCGAAATAAAGAAGAGTTGATAAGGGAAATTTTAACCAGCAGTCACAGTAGAATTCCTTTATGGCAAAAAGAACCAGAAGATATTGTCGGTGTAATTCACGTGAAAGATCTAATAAATGCCTTGCGTGAGAAGGATAATAAAACAGAAGAAGTTGACATTGCCCAAGTTATGTCGAAACCTTGGTTCATACCAGAAAGTACGCTGCTTAGCGTACAACTTCACAACTTCCGTAAGAACAGGAAACACCTTGCACTTGTTATCGATGAATATGGAGCATTGCAGGGGATCGTAACCCTTGAGGATATATTAGAAGAAATAGTCGGAGAAATTTCCGATGAACATGATTTGATCATGGAGAATTTTATAAAGAAAATATCTGACAATATGTATCACATAGAAGGAAAATCTACTATTAGGGACATTAACAGGCAGTTACACTGGAATCTCCCTGATGAAGAAGCTACAACTCTAGCAGGTATGATTGTGAATGAAATAGAGCGCATTCCTGACGAAGGCGAGGAGTTTTCCATGTATGGCTTTCGCTTTAAGATTTTAAAAAAAGATAAAAATGTTATTACTGTTATTGAAGTGCAAGTAAAAACTGATAATACTATAGTAGCGATTAATTAGTGGAGTTTTATGGAAGATACAGTAAAAATAACGACTGAAGAGTTGAAGGGTTACATAGAGAGAATCGAGAAACTTGAACAAGAAAAGAGGGATGTGCAAGATCACATTCGTGATGTATATGCAAAAGCTGCAGATGAAGGCTGGGATACAAAAGTGATGAAACAAATTATTAGGCTGAGGAAGATGGATGATGATGACAGAGAGGAACAGGAAATATTGCTTGATACCTATAAACGTGCATTAGGAATGAGTTGCGAAGAAGAGTTAAGTGAATAGCAGAATTGTAATTGGAATAAGTGGAGCATCTGGTTCTATTTACGGTGTACGTATTTTAGAGGCGTTAAGAAATATTAATAGATCTCTTGTACAATCCATCGGTCATCCAAGTAGCTTGACTACTCCCATCCAGAAAAAGTGTATAGATTCCAATGTCAGCTACTCAAATGACACCAAACCTGGTTATGAAACTCATTTAGTAATAAGCCGTGCTGGGAAAATAACTTTAGCTCATGAGATTAAAGAAAAACTTGAAGGTATTACATCACTTGCAGATTTTTACTATTCTGAAGAAAAGATAGGAGAAAAAATAGCAAGCGGCTCATTTAAAACCTCAGGGATGATTGTAGCACCATGCTCTATGAAGACAATGTCTGAAATCGCATCAGGTGTTACTTCCAATCTATTGACAAGGGCTGCAGATGTAACGCTAAAAGAAAGAAGAAAGTTAGTTCTTATGGTGCGAGAGTCACCACTACATCTTGGGCATTTACAAAATATGTTAAAATTAACGGAGATGGGAGCAATTATTACTCCACCGGTGCCAGCTTTTTATATTAAACCGAAATCGTTGGATGATATTATTAATCATTCTGTTGGCAAAGTATTGGATTTATTTGATATCAAATTACCTGACTTTAAGGAGTGGCAAGGAAGTGACAATGATTATTGATGGTAAAAAAATAGCAAACGACCTGTGTGAGAGGCTATCACAAAAGATTCATGTTCTAAAGAGGGAACATAATATTTTTCCTTGCCTGAAAGTAATTCTCGTTGGTAGCAATCCAGCAAGTCAGGTCTACGTTCGTAATAAACAAAGAAAAGCAGAATCAATAGGCATAAGTTCTGAAACTATTGTTTTGCCTGATAATATTTCAGAAGATGAGTTAATTGGAAAAATTAATGAATTCAATGAGGATCAATCTGTACATGGAATTTTAGTGCAGTTGCCTTTACCAAATCACATTAGTGCAAGCAGAGTAATTAATGCAGTGAGTATTGAAAAAGATGTAGATGGCTTCCATGATGAGAACGTTGGCAAATTAGTTAAAGGTGAAAAAAATTGCCTTATACCTTGCACTCCTAAAGGTTCTTTGCATTTAATTAAATCAATTGAAGAGAATCTTTCCGGTAAAAACGCAGTTGTGATTGGCAGGTCAAATATCGTAGGTAAACCAATGTTTCATCTATTGTTGCAAGAAAACTGCACTGTTACCATCTTGCACTCACAGAGTAAGGATTTAGCTGAATATTGCTCTAAAGCGGATATAGTAGTTGCAGCAGTCGGAAAGCCAAATTTTGTTCAAGCAGACTGGATAAAGAAAGGTGCAATAGTGATCGATGTTGGCATAAATAGCGTTAACGTAGGAGAGCTCGTAGGTGATGTTGACTTCGGGGGAATAAAAGAAAAAGTCAAAGCTATTACCCCAGTACCCGGGGGCGTTGGCCCAATGACAATTGCATTTCTAATGATGAACACTGTTATTGCTGCTTGCTTGCAGAAGGGAGTTGATGCTTCTAATTTCATTAGTTGAGATATAATGAAGCAACATGTATGTTTCTTAAATCAGCTACTTGCATGACACCCTCTTGGATGGAAACCAGTGTCTGGGTACTGGAATGACAGGATGCCGTCATAAAAACCCACAGGAATAGTTACAGGTGTAACTGTTGCATCAATGTTTGCAGGAAGTATAAATGAATATGTTATGCCAGATAATTGTGTATATGGACCTGCTTAAGCAGAACGGGAAGGAGCTTATTTTAAGTGGTAGAGACTCTTATCTTTAGCGAGCTTTAAGGTAATTGTTTGCTGTTTGCAAAAATATTTGCATAATTTAAGTAACATTACTTAATAAAATTAACTATGGAGCTTAATAAGATTGCAGCATCGATTTTACTTTCTGGGCTAATCATTATGATAGTTAGTAATGTAGTTGATATGCTGTATAGTCCAGAAGAATATGAGATCGAACACCAAACGATAGTAGCTGCTGAGCCTCAGCAAAAAATCGAGCAAGTGGCGCTGGATATTGGAGTGCTTATGCAGAATGCTAGCTTTGAGAAAGGTAAATCAGCAGCGAAAAAATGTATAGCTTGCCATAGTTTTGAGAAAGGTGGAATGAATAAAGTAGGACCAAACTTATGGGACGTAGTTGGAAACAAAAAGGCTCATCTTGGCAACTCATTCAATTACTCAAAAGCAGTGCTTGAAAAAGGTGGAAAATGGGGATATGAGGAGCTATTTGCCTTTTTAAAGAACCCAAAAGCCTATATAAAAGGTACACGTATGGCATTTGCAGGCATTTCCAATCCACAAGAAATTGCAGATCTAGTCAGCTATTTGCGTTCGATGAGCAATAGTCCGGTTGCTTTGCCAAAGTAGTATGAATTATTGCAAATTGTTTGATGGAAATAATGGTCACATAGCATATCGAAAGCTACAAGGGAAGAAAGCTTCTGTAGTTTTTTTCGGTGGATTTGCATCTAATATGGATGGAACTAAAGCAACTGCTATTTACAAATTTTGCCAAGAAAATGATGTAGCACTTGTGCTATTTGATTATTTTGGTCACGGTTATTCAAGCGGTAATTTTTCTAATTATACAATAAGTGATTGGCAAAAAAATTGTGCTAAAGTGATGAGTGAATTAACTAGCGATAAACAAATAATTATAGGTTCAAGTATGGGAGGATGGCTGATGCTGCTCACTGCCCTTCAATTTCCGGAAAAAATTGCAGCATTAATCGGCATATCGTCTGCTCCTGATTTTACTGAAGATTTGATATTCAAGCAATTGTCAGGCAAGCAAAAGGAAGAACTAGATTCTAAAGGTGCAATAGATTTCACTTCAGAGCATTGTACATACAAAATAACTAAAAATTTGATCGAAGATGGCAGAAAGAACCTTCTTTTAAACAGAGAAGCAATAGATATAAACTGTCCTGTGCGCTTATTGCATAGCATTAATGATAAAGATGTTCCTTATCAAACTTCATTGAATTTAGCTGAAAAAATCAAGTCAACCGATGTTGAAGTATACTTGATAAAATCAGCAGAGCATAACATGTCTGACAATCATTCGCGGGAAGTTTTATTTAAGACCATTAGAGAATTTTGGGGAATGTTCAAAAAAGTGTGTCAAACCGAAAAAAAAGTAATAAATTGATATAAAAAAATGGAGGTTTCACATATGAATCAAAGAATAGCAAATAAAACTACTGGTTTGGTAGACTATAAAGAACTGGAAGCAAATATTCTATCGTCTATACGAGAAGGAAGGCCGCTGACAGGAAGGATTAACACCGTTTAAAAAAGCTGCTGGAGGCGAGTCTAGAAGGTGAAATAGAAAATCACTTATTGGCTGAAAGTGAAGAAAATAATCGAAGAAATGGGAGAAATGGAAAGACTTTGCGTACAAGTGCAGGTTCATTTGAACTGTTAACACCAAGAGATAGAGAAGGAAGTTTTGAGCCGCAAATAGTCAAAAAAAGGCAAACAAACCAGAGCTTGAAACGAAGATTTTGAGCACATTTGCCAGTGGTATGGGCTATAGAGATATAGCGTCACATGTAGAAGAAATTTACGATCACAAAATATCGGCAGCAGAGATATCCAGTATTACTGACAAACTGCTACCAGTAATCAACGAATGGCCGCTGCAATCTGTATATCCGATAGTGTTCATGGTTTTTTAAGGTCAAAGAGGATGGACATTGCGTAAGTAAATGTATGTACAATATATTGGCAAAATGGCAGAAAAGAAGTCTTGGGCTTTTATTTGGCTGAAAGTGAAGTTCTGGTTGGGAGTACTAAATGATCTAAAAGAAAGAGGAGTAGAAGATATTCTAATTGCATGTGTAGATGGGCTAAAAAGCTTTCCTACAGCCATAAACAGTGTGTTTCCTAATGCGGAAGTACAGCTATGTGTGGTGCATCAGATACGCAATTCTCTAAAATATGTATCCAGCAAAGATGTAAAGATTTTTATGAGTGATTTAAAAAAAGTATATCAGGCTTCAAGTAGAGAAATTGCTCTGCTTGAGTTGGAAGAAAAATGGGGACCCACTAGTCATAAAATCCTGGCAGAATAATTGGATCCGGCTATTTCAAGTATTCTGAGGAGGATAATTTATACCACCAATCCTATTGAGGGGCTGCATAGACAAATCAGAAAATTTACTAAAACTAAGGGCTCATTTACCAGCACAAATGCCTTGTATAAACAGGTATATTGTGCTATAAAAAAGGTAGAGCAAAATTGGACTATCCCAATTGGGCTTTAACTATATCTCAACTTGATATCTTCTTTCCTGCTAGGTTGAAAATTGAGTTGAATTAAAAATGCGGTTTGACACACTTTTTTGAACATTCCCGAAAAGACTTAAAACTCTCAAGGGTCTGACTCCTTATGAATTTATATGTACACAGTGTTCCTGAATTGTTTATACTTAATCCATGCCATCATACTTTGGGACCATACATCTAGATCAAATTACTGAGTACCGTTTAAATTTTTCAGTTTTATTTGGTGTAGAAACTTTATCAAACCCCAGTTGCGGATTAGAAGTCAGTGAAAAAGATAGGGAAATAGGGTAAACTCCGGAAACATATTATCAAAAAGTAGAGAGGTTACCCATGAATAAAAATGTAACAGAATTATTTTGCTTTGTAGACGATTTTTGCAAGGCTATAAACAAAAATTTCGCAGAAAAACTCCTGCCAAACAGTAAAAAACCTACCAGAACGCCAGAGATTACGCATTCTGAAATTCTTACTATAATTTTACTTTATCAACAATCTAGATGTGAGGACTTTAAATCTTTCTATACATATTATTTGAAAGCACTATATGGATCTGAGTTTCAAAATTTGCCAACATATAGTAGATTTATTAGGCTAAAACCGAGGGTTTTATGGTATTTAGCATTACTTTTGCAATGGCTATGTGAGCAGTCGAAAATGACAGGGATTTCGTACATAGATGCAACATCTATCGCTGTTTGCCATCCAAAAAGAATCTCAAGAAACAAAGTTTTCAAAGGATTGGCAAAGCTTGGAAAGACTACATATGGCTGGTTTTTTGGTTTTAAATTGCATATGGTAATTAATGAAAAAGGTGAAATTCAAGGAGTTACACTTACTAAAGGTAACGTTGACGACAGAAAACCAGTACCAAAATTAACTGAAAAACTGACTGGTCTTTTGTTTGGTGATAAGGGCTATATAAAGAAAGAGCTCTTTGCAAAACTCTTCGATAGAGGACTAAAACTCGTTACCAAAGTAAAAAAAGGTATGAAAAACACATTAATGCTACTTGAAGAAAAGATTTTTTTAAGAAAAAGGTCGATTATTGAAACAGTTTTTGGCTACCTAAAAGACAGACTTGAGCTTGAGCATTCAAGGCACAGGTCTCCAATAAATTTCTTGGTGCACGTCTTTTCCACATTAGTTTCATATTCCATGAAGCCTAAAAAGCCCTGTATTTCTAGATTTTACTATATTGATTAATCCGCAACTGGGGTTTATCAAGTGCTTGTTGCGCCAAAAGATTTTCAAGCCCTTTTTAAGTATACGCGCCAAAGTTAAGATCCGACCGGGAAGATTGTATAGCCGCAATAAAGTAGATAAGCCCAAACGCCATCATGTCTTTAGGAGAGTTTGCTAATGGAGGCTCTTAAGTTGACGCCATTGTCTGTTCAGATGCATGGCTAATGTACAAATACTGAATAAAAATTCCAGTGCCCCTGTGATGTCATTCCAGTGCTTGACACTGGAATCCAGCTTTTGATCGAAAATGTTGTATAGTACATAATCAAATTTTCTGGATCCCAGTGTCTGGGCACTGGGATGACACCCCATAAGTGTTGAAAGTAACACAAAAAAGACATAAAGAACTATTATTGCAAGAAAATGGAGGCAATAATGGATCAAATAGAAAGAGTACTAAATTTAATAAAAGATGAGGATTTAGAAAGGCTAGGAAAATTAAGTGAAGTAGATAAATGTAATACTAAATTGTTGGGCAAGATTATATTTAAAGGTCTAATGAAGTTAATATTAATGGGGCAAAAAACAAGCCTAAGAGCGCTAGAAATGGTAATAAACAGGTGTATAATGGATAAGAATAGCGATAAAAGTACAGTAACATACAGTGGTTTGTCAAAAAGGTTAAAAGTTATAAATCCAGAATATTTTAAGGGAGTATATATTGATTTGATGAGCAAGATTAAAAAGCTATTACCCCAAAAAACATCAAATAACTTACATAAGTTTGATTCGACGATCATAAATTTATCGGGATATCTCATAAAAGATGGGCTGAAAATAGGCGGTAAAAGTAACGATAGTCAAGTTAAAGTGAGTGTAGGATTAAAGGATCAATTGCCGACAAGTATAAGATTTTGTAAAGGACAAGAAGAAAGTAGTGAAGATATAGCATTAGTGAGAGCAATTAATGAAGCTAAAGTTGAAAAAGAGGATATTTTATTATTTGATAGAGGAATCAGAAAAGTTGGAACTTTTGCCGAATTTGATGAAAAGGAGTACAAATTTATCACAAGAGTTAAAGTAGGAAGAAAACATGATGTTATAAGCAGGAACAAAGTTATAGGAGAACAAAAATCGGATGGATCAGAGATTTTAGAAGATATAATAGTTAATCTTTATCGTGCACGAGGTAAAGTGGCAGAAAAGCATGATCTACGGCTAATAAAAATCAGAAATAAAATTGGAGATGAAATATGGTTTTTGACAAACTTGTTTGAAATGCCAGCTTATGAAGTAACAGAGCTATATAGGCGCAGATGGGATATAGAAGTGTTCTTTAAATTTATAAAGCAAAATCTTGGATATAAGCACTTTTTAAGCCATACTATGAATGGCATGAAGGTGTATATTTACATGATTATTATTACGGCTTTGTTATTTCTTGTTTATAAAATCAAAAATAATCTACATGGGTTCAAAATAGCATTACTGCAATTCACATTGGATCTAAATGACTCTTTTATACGTTCGATTGTTTTACTGTCGGGAGGTAATTTACATGCCGTCAATCACCTTATATCACGCCATTTTTGATACTTTCAACACTTATGGATGACACCCTTTTGGATGGAAACCAGTGTCGGCTACTTGGATGACACCATTTATTGTAAGCTCACATTTACTCTATGATTATCTTTTTAGATCACCTTTTCTATTGCGCCTGGCCGCAGCGCGTGATGCAACCGGATTCAAGTGTCAGCTACTTTTATAGCACCACTTCTGCTTCAATAACTGTAAATACTAAGCGATCTGTCTTAAAATCTCCTCCTGTTGCTGAGCATGTACACTAGCATAACCACATGCAGGAGATGCGGCAACGGGTCTTGCGATGCACTTAGGTCTTTTTGCTTGGATATCGAGATTGGACAACACTTCTTCTATCAATGGGTTGACAAAAAACCATCCTCCCATATTTTTTGGTTCTTCTTGACACCATACAATTTCAGCGTTTTCGTATTTTTCAAGTTCAATACTTAGTTTATCGGCAGGAAACGGATAGAATTGTTCCAAACGTATTACTGCTATATCGTTTATTTTTTGTGCTTCAAGCATTTCAATTATGTCGTAGTAAACTTTACCGCTACATATTACAGCTTTACGTATTTTATCGCTTGAAACCAAATCTGTTCTATATTCTGGAATTACCGTGAGGAATTTTCCTTCAAAGTCAGATAGGTTAGAAACTGCTCTTTTATGACGCAATAGTGATTTAGGTGTAAACACTACCAGAGGCTTACGAAAGTCTCTATGCATTTGTCTGCGTAAGACATGGAAGTAATTCGCCGGAGTGGAACAATTAACTACCTGCATATTATCCTCTGCGCAGAGTTGCAAAAATCTCTCTATACGTGCGGAGCTATGCTCAGGTCCCTGTCCTTCATAACCATGAGGCAGCAATAAAACTAGACCGCTTGATCGCAACCACTTTGTTTCTGCAGATGCGATAAACTGGTCGATCATAATTTGTGCACCATTTGCAAAATCACCAAATTGTCCTTCCCAGAGCACCAGTGAATACGGGGAATCAAGACTATATCCATATTCAAAGCCCATCACAGCATACTCAGATAGTGCGCTATCTATGACCTCAAAGTGAGCTTGCTTTTCATTTATATTGTTTAGCGGAATAAATGCTTCTTCTGTTACCTGATCAACAAGCCTTGAATGACGGTGCGAAAAAGTTCCGCGACCAGAGTCTTGGCCTGATAAACGTACTCTTATTCCTTCTGTAAGCAGTGACGCAAATGCAAGACTTTCAGCAGTTGCCCAGTCTATATCGTGACCGGAATTTATACTCTCTATTTTGCCATCGAGTATTTTTCTAACCTTATTGTTAATGTTAAAGCTATTTGGGATGTTGCTATTTATATGCACACCTAATTTTTTCAGCTCATCTGGCGGAACACCAGAATTTGTATAGTATTCGCTCAAATCGTTCAACTTTGCTCTTCTTAATTTTGACCACACTCCACCGAACCAGTCAGCTTTTTTTGGAATATAAGCCGCTGATTCAGCAAGACTTTTATCTAATTTTGCCCTGAATTCACTGCGTAGTTTACTTACTTCATCATCGCCTAATACTTTCTCTGCAGTCAATTTTTCTTCATACAGCGTTCCTGGAGTTTTATGCTTTGATATTACCTTGTACATAAGTGGCTGAGTGAAATTCGGTTCATCGCCTTCATTATGGCCATATTTGCGGTAACATATTATGTCAATCACTACGTCCTTTTTAAATTTCTGCCTATATTCCATCGCCAAACTCGCAACAAAACTCACAGCCTCAGGGTTATCTCCATTAACGTGAAACACTGGAGCTTCTATTGATTTTGCTATGTCAGTGCAATAAAAAGAGGATCGTGCGCAGCTTGGGCTCGCAGTAAAACCAACTTGATTGTTTATAACAATGTGCACAATACCACCCACTTTATAACCTTCAATGTTGCTCAAAGTCAGGGTTTCGGCAACCACTCCTTGACCAATGAAAGCCGCATCACCATGAATTGATATTCCAAGCACAGACCTTATATCCTGTTTTGCTCTTATTCTTCCAGCCAAAACCGGATTTACCGCTTCAAGGTGAGATGGATTAGGGCATAAACTTAAATGTATTTTTTTACCACCTGTAAGTGCTCGATCAGAAGAATAACCAAGGTGATATTTAACATCACCAGACACTTCAAGACCACTTGGGTATGCAAGGTTGCCTTGAAATTCAGACAGCATTGCCGCATATTCTTTTCCCATAACTTTGGTTAGAACATTGAGCCGTCCGCGGTGAGCCATGCCAAGAACTATTTCTTCAATACCAAAAGCTGCAGAATCACTAATAATTTTCTCAATTGCAACAATAGCTGACTCTCCACCTTCGATAGAAAAACGCTTATATCCAGGAAACTTCATATGGAGAAATTGCTCGAACATTTCGGATTCGACCAAGTGCCTCAGTATTTCTTTTTTGTCTTGTGAGCTCAGCGTATAGGTTTGATTTTCGATCTTTTCCTGCAGCCACATTTTCTCTTCATAAGAGGAGATATGCATAAATTCAAAACCGATATTCTTGCAGTAAATATCTCTGTAGGTTCTAGTGTCACTCGTAGGAGAGAGATTCGAATATTTCTGATAATCTATTTGTTTATTTCCACTTGGTGATAATGGATTTAAGTCTGCAAAAAAATGACCGTAGGACCTAAAGAAATTTGCCAAATCAGAAGCCGAATCATCCACCTTAGTTGCATGTTGTGCACCGCAGGTCTCCGCTTTATTAACTTCTAAATTGCTTGAAAAAATTCTGTTCCAATCTTCCCCGATTGATTTATCGCCCTGCAGATAACGGCTATACATTTCTTCTACAAATTCTGCATTATCACCATGAAGGCAGCTTAAACTCGACATAATCACTATAAAAGGTATCAAATATTATAAGTATAACTTAAGTTTTTTAAAAAAGAACTTTTTTAGTTTCTATACGTCATACCGCCGCGGTATCTCTTAACATAGATCCCGCTAACAAGCAGCGGGATGACGAATTGCTATGCCGCCACGAACCGTCGTTCCGCCGCAGACCGTCATACCGCGATTCATTCGCGGTATCTCTAGATCCCGCTAACACGTAGCGGGATGACGAATTGCTATGCCGCACGAACCGTCATACCGCCGCGGCGCTAACACGTAGCGGGATGACGATTGTCGGTGAACCTAAGTTACTTTAGCCATAAACATTAAGAAATTTACCAAACGGAAAAAAAGGCAAAAGAAGCCCTAGTCATTGTTTATTTTCAGTATCGGCGTTCTTTAAGTCTTAAACACTGCAATTTAGCTGCTTTTAAACGCAACTAACTTAAGCTATAAATGTTTAAGAAATTTACCAGCAGAAAAAAAAGACAAAGAATCCCCGGAGTAGCTAGTTATTCCACTCTTTATTTTAAAATTTGACGTTGGGTGATGTCTTAAACGCTTTATAAGCGCTTTTCAGCTTATGTGGGTAAAAACCCAAAATTTTTATAAAGACATAGTATGCACATAGTGCAAAAATTAAACAATAGTACGCCAAATACAAGTCTTCTTGTCATTTTAATCTGCACAGATTGGGAAGTTAAATAATATAGCTTCAGTTTCATGATAAGGGGGCTGGCAAGGCTTGTCAAGGAAGTTTTTTCGTTTAATCCGTTTCTATGAGCCACTTGGATGACGAGGTTACATATTTATGGCAACCTCATTACCTCCGCTCAAAAAGTTTTTCAATATCACTTAATTTCATTTCTATATAAGTTGGTCTCCCATGGTTGCATTGCCCGGAATATGGGGTTTTTTCCATTTGTCTCAGCAGCTCATTCATCTCCTCTAACCTCATTTTCCTGCCTGCTCTAATTGATCCATGACAAGCGATAGTGGCCAACACTTTGTTCACTTTATCTTCTACTGGCAATGTATCTTCTATTTCCGTTAGTCTGTCAATTATGTTAATTAGCATCTCTTTTACATCTATTGCTCCCAAGATTGCAGGGATTTCTTTTACTATCACTTTATTTTCTGATTTGATTTCAATATCAAAACCCATTTCAAACAACTTATCTTTATAGATTTCAATCATCTCCATTCCGGCTTGATTTTTGATTTCAACCGTTTCAGGAAGAAGTAGTTTTTGTCTTTTTATACTTGATTTTTGTTTTAAGCATTCATATACTAGTCTTTCATGGGCTGCATGCTGATCAACTATAATCAATTTGTCCCTTACCTCTGCAATAATATAAGTATTATAGACCTGACAGCGTGCAAGCCCGAGCGGGTGGCTCTCTATCAAATCAACTTGCTCTAACACCTTTTTTTCCAGAACCATAGTCTCCACTTGTGATGGGGGTTTTTGTATGCCGGTATAATCAAACGATTTTGACTGTTCTGATAAGCCTTTTGCTTTTTCATTTGGAGAAGCAAATTCTTTTATTAGTTGATTTTTAAAAGGACTTGGTCTTTTTTCATACAATTCTTTTTGAACATTAGACTTATCAAAAGGATCCGGCAATGTTGAATCCATTTTCTGGTCATGCACTGGAAAAGTGCCTATCCTTCTTGACAATGCTTTAATTAATCCTCTTGTCATTATCTCATATATGAGCTTCTTATTCTGAAACCTTACTTCTGACTTATTTGGATGCACATTTACATCTACTTGATCATAAGGTATCTCTAAATGTAACGCTGCAAAAGGATACCTATCGCTTGGAATAAAATCATGATATGCGTACCTAACTGCACCAATAAGTAGATTATCTTTAATTGGCCTTCCATTAACAAACGTATAGATCTGAGTTGACTTACCACGATTGACGGTCGGCTTACAGATGTGTCCCGTAAGTTTAATGCCGTCTTCTTCTTCATTGACCTCCAAAGAATTGCCCTGAAATTCTTCTTCTACTTCACACAATCTATGAAATAACGAAGTCTGCTTAGCGTATTTTAAGAGCTTTTTATTACCTGAAGTGAGAGTAAACCCTATATGATAGTTAATCATTGCTAGGTTATTTACAATATCAACAATGCTTTGAGTTTCTGCTCTTTCGGTTTTTAGAAATTTTAGTCTATTTGGGGTAGCGAAAAACAAATCTCGTACTTCAATATGTGTCCCTTGTGATAAAGGGTAAGGAGTTAGCTCCCCTATTTTCTCTCCACCCTCATAACTTATAGACCACGCCTCACTTGCTCCATGTGCCTTAGACGATAGCTTTATTCTACTTACTGCAGCAATTGAAGGTAAGGCTTCTCCTCTAAACCCAAGATGCTTGATTTCTATTAATTCACTATCGCTCAATTTTGAAGTAGCATGGCGCGTAAACGCAAGTTCTAAATCGTTTTTTTCTACTCCGTTACCATCATCTGTCACAATAATAAGGTTACGCCCACCACTTTCTATTTTGATCTCTATCTCTGAACTTCCAGCATCTATTGCATTTTCTACTAATTCCTTTACTACACTTGCAGGCCTTTCTATCACCTCCCCCGCTGCTATACGGTTTATGGTTTTTGTGTCTAGAAGGATTATTGCCATAGATTTATTATGAAACTGGTTTTTCTTTTACTTCTTTGGTTTGCTTCTCTCTCCACTTTTTTAACCTACCTGCAATTTCACTGTTAGAAATTGACAATATAGATACGGCAGTAATGGCAGCATTATATGCTCCATTTTCTCCTATAGACATGGTTGCAACTGGAACACCCTTTGGCATTTGAACTATAGAGAGTAGACTGTCCAGCCCATTTAATTGTTTACTATGCACAGGAACGCCGATAACTGGTAAACAAGTTAGTGACGCAACCATACCAGGTAAATGAGCTGCACCTCCTGCACCAGCTATAATAACCTTAAAACCTTCTTCTTGTGCAGATTTAGCAAAATCGAAGAGCCTTTCTGGCGTTCTATGTGCAGATATTATGAATATTTCATGTGAAACTTCTAATGCTTTTAACATATCGACGGTATGGACCATAGTAGTGTAATCTGACTCACTTCCCATAATAACAGCAATATCTTTTTTTATTTTTGTCATATTCAACACAATTTTACTTACTAACTAAATAATGTTCCAGCTAAAAAGCAACAAATATTTAAGTTATATTATAAATATAATATATAGAATTCTCGTTAAAATAGAAATTTTAAAAATTTAAATAAATATCTATGTTAAGATATAGAGATATAAACTTCTTATGTAAGATAAATTTATAAAATAATTATTTTTGTATTTCAAGCTTTGTAATTTTAGCTTGTTCTTTCTGTAAATGATTTTTTCAGATAGACTGATAGTAAAATGATAATTTAAAATTACTAGAAAATTGATTAAAATATTAATATATAATCAACTTAAAGTTTTAAATATTGATGTCATATAATTATTGACAAGTTATATGATATTAATATCTTGATATATTAAATATTATAAATGTTTAATAAAGTTAATTGATATGTGAGTGTAAGGATTATGGAAGTAATATCGTTAAATAACTTAGACAGTGCAGGAGTAAAAACAAAGTTGCTTCATATAATAAATGAAGTTATAGAGAAAAATGCTTGGACTCAGGCTTATGCAGCTGAAAAACTTTGCATCGATCAGCCAAAGGTATCGCAAATTAAAAATGGTAAAATAGATGGTTTTTCTTTAGAGCGATTGTTAGGATTTCTGAAAAAATTTGATCATGAAATAACAATTACGATGACAGAAAGCCAAAAAATAAAATCTGAGGCAGAAAAAGTAAAACATGAGGTTGAATCGCAATAGATACAAGTTGACAACTTGTTTTTTGTGATATAGTATAAAACTTATTAAGGTAGTATCTTATGGCTGAGTCTATTGTAGAAAAGTGTACAGAACAGGTAAGTAACCGTTTCAAATTGGTTCTATTGGCAAGTCAAAGAACACATGATTTAAATACAGGAGCAAGTAATCCAGTTCACACAGCTCAGTTTAAAGACCATAAGAACACCATAGTTTCCTTACATGAAATAGCAGAAAAACAGGTGGATACTCATGAGCTGTTTAACCTTTTGGTAGGTAGGTGCAAGGAGTACATGAAAGGAAATATGAATAATGTTTACATTAGTAATACAAGTAAGCTAGCGAATTTATTAGATTTTTCTGATAACACAGATCTTGATGTAAGTCAAGAAAGCCAAGATTACGAAGTGGATGATGAAATAAATGATCAAGATGGCAATGAAGAAGTATCCATTTAGAAATTTACTGAAGTTACATAGTCTTTAAATGATTCACATTGCTATCTATACACTGTTGTTCTGCATGAGTGTAATGTTGTGTCGCATAGTATCTAAGTCAAGTGATGTGTACAATAAGGTTTTAGCGTTCAATAATTTCTCAACGCAAGTAGTTGTGCTCATAACAGCAATATCAATCATTCTGAATAATTTTTTTTTAATTGATATAGCATTGTTATATGCTAGCGTTAGCTTTATATCAACTATAGCACTAATGAGATTAATGTTGTTTTAATAATTTATGATAGGGTCCGTTCTTATATTTTTAGGCATTTGTTTAGTAATCATTTCAAGTGTGGGAGTAATTAGATTTCCTGATTTCTATACTAGGTTACATGCAGCAGGTATTACAGATTCTAGTGGTGCAACGTTATTGTTAATTGGTTTTACTCTGCAGAATGAATTTTCAATCAATACTGTTAAAATAATATTATTAATTCTTATAATATGGGTAACTAGCTCAACTAATAGCTATATTTTAGCGCGCACTTATTATAAAGTTAAGAAAAAAACTGTTAAAGAAGGTTAAGGTGTTAGAAATATTAAATGTAGTGCTACTTTTGTTGTTACTAACAGTTACGGTTTTGATAGTCTTCTCGCGACATTTAGTCGCAAGTGCTATTCTAATGTGTGTATTTAGTTCACTTATTGCGCTTATATACTTAATTATGAATGCACCTGATGTTGCAATTACTGAAGCTTCTGTTGGTGCGGGGCTCGGTACGGTTTTTACGTTTGCAGCACTCTCCTTGATAAAGAATCATAAAGTAAATCTATCTCATAACCCTATAACGCTTTTTTTTATGTTATTTCTGGCTGTATGTTTGTCATATTTTATGATTCAATTGCCAGATTTTGGCAGCCACAATGCTCCGATTCACTTGCATGTTGCTCCTTATTATGTGGAAAATACCGAAAAAGCTACCGGTATTCCTAATATAGTGACAGCTGTTTTGGCAAGTTTTCGTGGTTATGACACGTTTGGAGAAACTATAGTGGTTTTTACTGCTGCGCTTTGTATAACATTGATATTAAAAGAAGAAAAAGAAAATGATTAAAGATCCGATATTAAATGTAGTAACATTTTTGATGATACCTTTTATCATTTTATTTGGTTTATACATACAATTTCACGGTGATTACACTCCAGGTGGAGGTTTTCAAGCAGGAATAATTATTGCCTCCGGGATAATATTATATTCAATGCTATTTGGTGTATCTACAACTCTAAAAGCAATACCTTATTCTGTGGTTAGATTGACTAACGTGCTCGGTATTTTAATTTATGGAGGAACGGGCGTTGCAACAACTTTACTTGGCCAAAATTTTTTATCTTATGATATCTTGTCAGCCAATAATAGAACCGGTCAAAAATTGGGTATTTTTTTGGTGGAATTAGGTGTAGCATTTACTGTCTGCTCCTCTATGTTAATTATATATATGAATTTTGCTCGTAGGAAAAAACAATGACTTTATATAATTATACGATTATTATTGTATTAATGGTGCTAGGTTTATATATTATTATAAACGATAAAAATTTAATCAAGAAAATGATAGGGATAAGCGTCTTCCAAGCATCTGTTTTGTTGTTTTACATATCTCTAGGATATATAAAAAGTTCTTTGCCTCCTATATTGGTTTCAAATTTTTATTTATATAGCAATCCTATACCTCATGTTTTAATGCTTACTGCTATAGTGGTTGGAATTGCAACATTTTCAGTTGGATTGTCCATAGCAGTAAAAATGGAAGAAAAGTATGGAACAATTGATTAAGACAAGTGTACATAAATTAACAGTATCTTAAGCTATATGAAGTAACAAATAGCCACACGCTAAAAGTAAAATTATAGACTTGCTCGTTGTAAGTTTGTTTGTTAATAAGGAATAAAATTATAAACTATAAAGGTAATGATGTCAATTATTAATGATGCAGAAGATAAGAAAAAAATTATCAGAGATCTTGTAACTAAAAGTATAAAAAAGGGTGGTTTTATCACCTTTGATGATATAAATGATAAATTATCAGATGAAAATTTTTCGTCTGACTTTATAGATGATGCTATATCTTTATTGCAGGACTCCGGAATTAATGTGCTTGAAAGTAGCGAAGATGAAGAAGATATTCCTTCCAACAGTGATGATAGTAAACTTGATGATGATGACACATTGCCAAATGTTACTGCAACTTTAGTACAAAATGATGATCCAGTAAGGATTTATTTACAAGACATGAGCTCTGTAAAGCTTTTGTCAAGGGCAGATGAAATCGAGATAGCAAAAAAAATTGAATCTGAAAAGCATAACATGTTACGCGCAATAATTGAAACATCAGTAACATTAAAGGTGATAAAAGTATGGCGTGATGATTTAAGTAATGGAGCTCTCTTACTGAGAGAAATTATAGATCTGGATGCAATTTATAACTCTGATTTTAATGTGGTACCTAAAGAAGAAAGTGAAGAGAGTGAAGAAAGTGCTGAAGATGTTGAGGATTCTAAGGATATTTCTGAAGATGCTAAAGATGACGAATATTGTGTTGGTGATGGAGAAAAAGGCGATGATGAGAAAGAGAGTGATAATGAAGATATAAATTCAGCGAGTTTAAATGTTTCTATTCTTGAAATGGAAAGTGACTTATTACCAAAGGTCATAGTTGCATTGGATGAGATAATTACTTTAGCAAATGAAGCATTGGTATTAAGAAAAAATTCTAAAGATTCCTCTGATGAACTAGAGAGTTTATATAATCAAATATGGTCTATAGCATTACAAATTAAGTTAAGTGATGCTGCTATTACCAGAATTACACAAGAACTTTATAAGATAAATAGATCCATCACGCTTGATGAGGCTAATCTTATTGCTGAGGCTAGAAAATACAATATCGATAGAGAAAGTTTCTATAAAATTTATGATGACGTGCTTTTAAAGCACGAGTCAAAAGAGATAAGTCTTTTAAAGATCAATGAAAATCAGTCCTCTTTTACAGGTGAATTAAAAAACAAATTTTTAAGGTTTATAGATGATAACTCTGAGTATATAGCTAGTACCTTAAGCGGTATTAAGCATTATATACAAGAAGATAATGTGCAAGAATTTAAGGAGCTAATCAGGAGAATACAAAAACACGAACGAGAAGTCTCTGAAGCAAAGCAAGAAATGATTAAGGCTAAC
Source organism: Wolbachia endosymbiont of Oedothorax gibbosus (assembly GCF_936270145.1). Classification (GTDB taxonomy): domain Bacteria; phylum Pseudomonadota; class Alphaproteobacteria; order Rickettsiales; family Anaplasmataceae; genus Wolbachia. Next base: position 1,174,321 of record NZ_OW370537.1, on the reverse strand, counting down.
TTAAGGCTAGTAGTTTCCATTGCTAAGAAGTATTCAAAAAGAGGCCTTGATCTGCTTGATTTGATACAAGAAGGCAATATTGGTCTTATGAAGGCTGTGGATAAGTTTGATTACAAACGTGGATATAAATTTTCAACTTATGGCACTTGGTGGGTAAGACAATCAATCACTAGGGCAATACCTGAGCAGTCCAAAGTAGTTAGAATACCAGTTCATATGGTAGAAATTATCAGTAAAATCAACAGAGCATTAAGAAAGATGACTCATGAGATGGGAAAGGAGCCGACGTTAGAGGAATTGAGTGTAGAACTGACAATGCCACTGGAAAGAATACGCAAAGTTATGAAAATAGCAAGGGATCCAGTAAGTCTTGAAGCTCCAACAGGAAAAGATGATAGTAGTACCTTCGGTGATTGTATAGAAGACAAGCGAGTCTCCAGACCAGAAGATGCTGCAATACTTGCTGACTTGCGCGGTATTACAACCAATGTTCTTGCAACTTTAACACCAAAGGAAGAAAGAATTTTAAGAATGCGTTTTGGCCTTGGTAAAGATGGGAAGGAGCATACCTTAGAAGAAGTAGGAAAAATTTTTAATGTAACACGTGAGAGAATTAGGCAAATAGAGGCAAAAGCACTGCGCAAGTTGAAACATCCAAGCCGCGCTAGAAAACTGAGAGGGTTCTTTTAAGTATACGTGTCAAGTTAAGAAGAAGCTGATTTCACCACTATTTTTCTTTTTTTATGAATCTCATGAAACAACATGATTGGATATAGTAAATATTGTGGCAAATAAACCAGGTATAGGTAAAGAAGATTTATTTTTCATCGTGATCAGCGGAAATGATGGTATGGTTGCTACTGCTTATGACGATACTAAAGCGGAAGAAGTATTGGAACAAGCAGTGAGTGAAATATGTAACGCACTTAAGGTTCTAAGTGAACATGGTGTTAAGCATGTAGTTGTTGCAAACGCACCTGACATTAGCTTAGTATCAGCTTTTAATAGAGATGAAGAAGCAAGGGAATTAGCTACAAAGCTTGCGGAGAGTTTCAATGCAAAATTGGCTAATGGCTTAGATTATATGAAGAAAAATACAGATCTTGAAATAAAAGCATTTGATCTTAACTCTAAAATGAAAAGAAAGACCTTACTCAGATGGTATGAATAGTTATTGAGCTTAATTATTAGAGTAGTAATGTTTATTTTTATATTGACTATTGAGGTTTATTATTTTATAACTAAAAACTTATGAGCTTGAGTTTATAACATATGCCTACGATAAATCAATTAATACGTAAGGGTAGATTAGGATTGACCCATAAGAAAAAGGCACCAGCTTTGGGAGAAAGTAACCCTCAAAGGAGAGGTGTTTGCACTAAAGTGTATACTACAACTCCTAGGAAACCTAACTCAGCACTCCGTAAGGTAGCCAGAGTAAAAATTAGTGGATATGGTGAAGTGATAGCTTATATACCTGGTGAAGGTCATAATTTACAAGAGCACTCTGTTGTTTTGATACGTGGTGGGCGGGTTAAAGATTTGCCAGGTGTGCGTTATCACATAATAAGAGGTGCCCTTGATCTGCGTGGTGTGCAAAATCGGAAGAAAGCTCGTTCAAAATATGGTGTAAAGAAATCTGGTTAAAGTTTATGGCTCGTCGGAATAAAGCAAAAAAAAGAGAAATAAGTCCTGATTCGCGTTACGGCAGTGTTTTGCTGATGCGTTTCATTAATACAATCATGAAATGTGGTAAAAAATCTACTGCAGAAAAGATTATCTATGGCGCTTTGTCTTTAGCTGAAAAGAAAATAGGTGAAGGTGGGTTATCAATTTTTGAAACAGCGGTAGGAAATGTTACTCCTTCTATAGAAGTGCGTTCTCGACGCATTGGTGGTGCAACTTATCAAGTGCCTGTTGAAGTTCGACAAGATAGAGCGGTTTCTTTAGCGTTAAGGTGGATTGCTAAAGCAACTTCTGCTGCTCGAAAAAAGAGTGGAAAAACCACTGTTGATTGTTTGCAATCTGAAATACTGGATGCTTATAATAAACGCGGTGGTGCGTTTAAGATGTGCGAAGAAAAATATAAAATGGCTGAGGCTAATAAGGCATTTTCTCATCTTCGTTTTTAATGTTAGCTAATTAATTGTGATATGGAAGTTGGAATATCTAAATACAGAAATATAGGAATAATGGCTCACATAGATGCTGGTAAGACTACCACAACAGAGCGTATTTTATTTTATACTGGTAAACAAAATAGAATTGGTGAAGTGCATGATGGTGCAGCTTCTATGGATTGGATGGAGCAGGAAAAAGAGCGTGGTATTACAATTACATCTGCTGCAACAACATGTTTTTGGAATGATCATAGGGTTAATATAATAGACACTCCTGGTCACGTTGATTTCACTATTGAAGTTGAGAGGTCTTTAAGGGTTTTAGATGGTGCAGTTGCTGTATTTGATGGAGTTGCTGGAGTTGAGCCTCAATCTGAGACAGTTTGGCGTCAAGCTGATAAATATAGTGTTCCTCGTATCTGCTTTGTTAATAAGATGGATAGAATAGGGGCAAATTTTTATCGATGTGTCGATATGATAAAGACGAAGCTTGGTGCAGCACCTTTAGTCATTCAGTTGCCAATAGGAAGTGAGAAAGATTTCAAAGGTATAATTGACCTTATTTCTATGAAAGCCATTATATGGCAAGAAGAAACGTTGGGCGCTAAATTTTCTTATGAAGATATTCCTTCTGATTTGCTTGATAAGGCTCAAGAATATCGAAATCTTTTATTAGATGCTGCAGCTGAGATGGATGATGAAGCAATGAATACTTACTTTGAGTCTAATGATCTGCCAGTGGATTTACTGAAAAAATGTGTGAGAAATGGGGCCATTAAAGGAAAATTTGTCCCTGTATTATGTGGATCAGCTTTTAAAAATAAAGGCGTACAACCACTTTTAGATGGTGTGGTTGACTTTTTACCTTCTCCTATTGATATTGATGTAATTGTTGGAACTGACCCTAAAGATTCAGAAAAGAAAATTGAGATCAAACCTTCAGAAAAAGAGAAATTCGTTGCTCTTGCATTTAAAGTGATGACGGATAAGTTTGTAGGTAGCTTGACGTTTATTCGTATTTATTCCGGTAAGTTAAAATCTAAATCTGCTGTGTTAAATGCGGGAAAAAATGAGACTGAAGGAATTGGCAGGATGTTGCTTATGCATGCAAATAACAGAGAAGATATAAACGAAGCTAAAGTTGGCGATATAGTTGCTTTAGTTGGATTAAAGAGAACAATTACTGGTGACACTTTATGTTCACCTGATTTTCCTATATTATTAGAGCGTATGGAATTTCCTGAGCCTGTTATTGAAATTGCTGTGGAACCTAAAACTACTTCAGATCAGGAAAAATTAGGTGTTGCTTTAAATAGATTGGTTGCAGAAGATCCTTCTTTAAGAATGTCAGTAAATGCGGAGAGTGGACAGACTATATTGAAAGGCATGGGTGAGCTGCATCTTGAGATTATTGTTGATAGAATGAAGCGCGAGTTTAACGTTGAAGCTAACGTCGGTGCGCCTCAAGTTGCATATCGTGAAACTATCACTAAATCTGTTGAAATTGATTATACTCATAAAAAACAGTCCGGTGGTGCTGGTCAATTTGCTAAGGTTAAAATAAAATTTGAGCCTCTTGAGCCCGGATCTGGGTTTCAGTTTGAGAGCAAAATTGTAGGTGGTGCTATTCCAAAAGAATATATTCCTGGTGTGGAGAATGGATTAGAGTTGATCAAAGAAGGTGGTATAATTTCTGGGTTTCCAGTTATTGACTTTAAAGCTACTCTTATTGATGGTGCTTTTCATGAAGTTGACTCAAGTCCTTTAGCTTTTGAGCTTGCTGCTAAAGGTGCTTTTAAAGAGATGGCAAATAAAGCTGGTCCAAAAATGTTAGAACCTGTGATGAAAGTTGAAATCATTACGCCTGAAGAGTATATGGGTGATATCATGGGCGATGTAAATAGCAGAAGGGGGCAAGTTTCAAGTATGGAAACACATAATAGTAGCACTATAATTCTTGCTTTTGTACCTCTTGCGAATATGTTTGGTTATATAAATGTTTTGCGTTCTATATCGCAGGGAAGAGCTCAGTATAGTATGCATTTTTCTTATTATGAACAAGTACCACAATATGTGGTTGATGAATTAAAGTTAAAGTATAATTAAGGGTAATAATTATGACAGCAGTAGTGGAAGCATTTGGAAAGCCACATGTAAATGTGGGAACAATAGGACATGTGGATCATGGGAAGACAACGTTAACAGCAGCGATAACAAAGCATTATGGAAATTTTGTAGCGTACGATCAGATAGATAAGGCGCCAGAAGAAAGGAAGAGGGGGATAACAATAGCAACAGCGCATGTTGAGTATCAGACGGAAAAAAGGCATTATGCACATGTTGATTGTCCTGGACACGCTGATTATGTAAAGAACATGATAGTAGGTGCAGCACAGATGGATGCAGCGATATTGGTAGTGTCAGGGGTTGATGGGCCAATGCCACAAACAAGAGAGCATATATTGCTGGCGAAGCAGGTAGGTGTTGGATATATCGTGGTGTATATAAATAAAGCTGATGTTGCTGATGCTGAGATGATGGATTTAGTCGAAATGGAAGTGAGGGAATTGCTGAATAAATACGGATTTCCAGGGGATGAAGTGCCTGTTGTGGTTGGTTCAGCACTCAAGGCGCTGGAGGATGACAGCAGCGAATATGGAAAGAAATCAATAGATAAATTGATGGAAAAGTTAGATGAATATGTAGCGGTTCCACCAAGGCCTGTGGATTTACCATTTTTATTGCCAATCGAAGATGTATTTTCGATATCTGGGCGAGGAACGGTGGTAACAGGAAGAATAGAGAAAGGAGAAATAAAGACGGGAGAAGAGATAGAGATAATAGGCCTGAAAGCGACGCAAAAGACGATATGCACAGGTGTAGAAATGTTTAAGAAGTTGCTGGATAAGGGAAGTGCAGGACTCAATGTAGGAATATTGCTCAGGGGAACAAAAAGAGAAGAAGTGGAGAGAGGACAAGTATTAGCAAAACCGGGGACGATAACGCCGCATAGAAAGTTTAAGGCGGAGGTTTATATATTAAAGAAAGAGGAAGGAGGAAGGCATACACCATTTTTTGCGAATTACCAGCCACAGTTTTATTTAAGGACAACGGATGTAACTGGGAGCATAAAATTGCTAGATGGGAAGGAGATGGTAATGCCAGGAGATAATGTGAGTGTAGAGGTAGAATTGCAAGTACCGATAGCAATGGATAAGGGATTGCGTTTTGCGATAAGAGAAGGCGGTAGAACTGTTGGTTCTGGTGTTGTTTCTGAAATTTTGGAGTGAGAGTTTAAGTTATAGGAGTGTAGCTCAATTGGTAGAGCGCTGGTCTCCAAAACCAGAGGTTGTAGGTTCAATTCCTATCGCTCCTGCATTAATGTTGTGGTGGAAATGTTAAAAAGTTTGTGTGGTTTTTTCTGTGATATAAAGCAAGAAATACGAAGAATTGCTTGGGTAAAGAAACAGGAGGTGTTGTCATCTCTATTTGTTGTAATGATTGTTATATTATGCTTTTCGATTTTCTTCTGTTTTGTGGATTTTATGTCTCTTTACGTAATTAAGGCTTTATTTGGAATTATTTATGGAATGTGAATATAAATGGTATATCATTAAAGTTGATTATGGATATGAGCAAAACATACGCGAATTGGTAAGTAATGCTGTTTATTTTAAGGAGGTGTTTATTCCTTATCAAACGGTATGTAATTCAAAGTCTGATATAAAAGAGTTATGTGAAGTGTATGTATATATGCATCTGTGTGATGAAAGCAAAAATATTTTGAATCAAACGCCTGGATTCTGTAGTGGCGAATCTGGTGATTTTGAGATGATTTCAGATGATGAGATAAGTTTAAAGTGTAAAGAATTTAATAGATATAAATGGTATATCTTGAGAGTTGCTTCCAATTGTGAAGAGAAAGTGCGCCAACATATATTGGAAAATTCTATGAGATTGGGTGTTAGTGATTACTTTAAGGAAGTTTTTATTCCATATGAAGAACTAAGTGAAATAGAGTTGAAATCTAAGAAAATTGCTACACGAAGGAAATGCTTTCCTGGTTATGTCTTTTTATACGTGAATTTATGCGATGAAGTATTGAATTTTATCAATAATATACCAAAATCTCTTAAGGTTTATGGATTTTTGAAAAATGGTAATATTCCAAAGGTAATTTTGGATGATGAGATTCACTCAATGTGTAATGCACTTTATAATGCTCAAGAGACAAAGAAGTTAGGTTATGGTTATGAAAAAGGTGAAAAAGTGAAAATTAATGATGGTCTTTTTCAAAATTTTACTGGTAAGGTAAATATGGTAAACGATGAGAAAAAAATTATTAATGTGGAAGTATCGATTTTAGGTAAGCCGACAATAATAGAGCTTGATCTGGCTCAAGTAGAGAAAATAGAGGATTAATTATGAGTGTTGTAGTTGCTAAGATTAACTTACTTATGGAAGCTGGAAAAGCAGTTCCAGGACCAAAAATTGCTTCAGTACTTGGTCCGCGTGGTATACCTGTTCCTAAGTTTTGTGAAGCTTTTAATAAAGTTACTAGCGCTGCTAACGCTAATTATAAAGTAGGCGATTTAGTAACAGTGCGAATTTCTATAAAGGATGATCGCTCTCATGATTTTACTGTCAGCGGTCCGCCTGTGGCTTATTTACTTAAGCAGGAGGCTAAATTAAGTAAAAGTTCTGGTAATCCTGGTAAAGAATTAGTGGCTAAATTACCTATGTCTGCTATAATTAAAGTGGCAAAGTGCAAGATGGTAGATATGAAAGTGGATAATGAAGATTCAGCAGTGAAAATGGTTGTAGGCACTGCAAAATCTATGGGTATAGAAGTTGTGGAAGGTTAGGTAAATGAATACATATAATGATAATCCTAAGCAGTGTTTGAAGAAGATTGTTGAGTCTGCTTCAGCAAAATTTAATGAATCAGTTGATATTGCGGTCAATTTAGGCGTAGATTCACGTAAATCTGAAGAGCAGGTGCGTGGTACAGTAGTTTTGCCTAAAGGTATCGGGAAGAATATTAAAGTAGCTGTTTTCGCTCAAGATAAACATTTATTAGAAGCTGAAAAAGCTGGTGCTGATATTGCAGGAGGAGAGGATTTAGTTGAAGAAATAAAAAAAGGTAGAAAGTTGGATGTTGATTGGTGCATTACTACTCCTGATTTTATGGCAAAAATTACTCCTATTGCAAAAGTATTGGGTGCTAAAGGACTGATGCCTAACCCTAAATTTGGTACTGTAACTTCTAACATTGCAGAAGCTATTAAAACCATTAAGTCTGGTCAGATAAAATTTAGAACAGATAAAAATGGTGTTATTCATGGTAAATTAGGAAATATAAAATTTGGCATTGATGATTTGCTGGAAAATTTGAAAGCCTTTCTTAAAGTGATTAAAGATAGTAGACCTGTTTCTGCAAAAGGAGTTTACTTTAAGAGTGTTTTTTTAAATTCAACTATGGGTAAAGCTTATAAATTAAGCAAAGTAGAAGATATAATTTAGGGGAGTAATGCCGTGAAGCGTGAAAATAAGGATGAGTTTATACAAAATATAGCCAATGTGTTTGTAAATAATGATTTCTTGATATTGGTAAATTTTAAATCTATAAATGCCAGTGATTCATTAACTCTGAGGAATAGCCTGAAGTCTATAGCAGGTGGGGTATTAGTAGTTAAAAACACTCTAGCTCGCTTGGCTTTGGAAAGGACTGGCAAATTTTCTTATTTATCAGGCAAATTTTCTGGTCCTGTTGCTATTATATACTCTAGTGGCATAGTAGAAGCTGCAAAATTAATAGTTGATTTTGCTAATATTAACAAAGAAAAAATGTCTGTGATTTGCGCGGCTCATTTAAATGAATTGTTAACAATGGAAGATGTTAATAAACTGGCTAAGTTGCCTTCTCTGGATGAATTGCGTATTAAAATTATGCGTTTAATATCTTATAATATTCCTGCTCGATTGGCGTTGTCTATTAATGCATCTTCCATGAGGCTTATGAGAGCGTTGGATTATTATAGTTCTAAAAAATAAATTTATTGTTAAGTAAGGTGGTAATTATGAGTAATGTAACAAGTGATTTGGTTGATAAAATATTATCTTTAAATCTATTAGAGGCTTCTGAACTTGTAAAAGTTCTAGAAGAGAAAATAGGGTTGCCTGCTGGTTCTTTTCTTGGTGGAGCTGTTGGTGCTGGGGCGCCTGTTGGCGATAATGCTGCTGCTCCTGCTGCTCAAGAGAAAGTTGAATATAAAGTTGTGATTAAAGAAATTGATGCGAGTAAAAAAATAGGAGTTATTAAAGCTGTGAGAGAGGTTAATTCTACATTGGGTTTAAAAGAAGCAAAAGAGTTAGTTGAATCTTTACCTAAAGATTTGACTGCTAATGTTCCTAAAGACGAAGCAGAAAAAATCAAGCAAAAACTTATTGAAGCAGGAGCAACTAAAGTGGAGCTTGAATAATATTTAATGTATTAATTTTATATTGATATAGCTCTTTTAATTAGTTTGGGGTATTTTAATGGTTGATTCTTCTTATATGTACGCTTCTGGTGCTTTTATTCCTAGAGTTTCTTATTCTAGGTCGATTGATTTAAAAGATTCTTTATTGGATTTAGTTAAGGTTCAAAAAGAATCGTATGATTCATTTACTCCTCAGAATAAGGGTAATGAAAGACTTGAAGTTATCTTTCATACAATCTTTCCAATAAATGATCCTTTGCGTAGGGCTACTATTGAGTTTATAAGTTGTAGGGTAGATGATCCTAAGTATGATGAATCTGAGTGTATAAAGCGTGGTGTAACTTTTTCTGCTCAGGTTATTGCTTCTGTACGTCTTGTTGTTATGCAGGATGGTATTTCTCTTGATGAATATAAATCGATTAAAGAGAGTGGAGATCATTCTAAACTTGCAACCGTTGTAAAATCTATAGAAGAGCAGAAAGTCCACTTTTGTGGGCTGCCTATGATGACTGATAAGGGCACTTTCATCATTAATGGTGTGGAAAAAGTTATCGTCTCGCAAATGCATAGGTCTCCTGGTGTATTTTTTGATAGCGATAAGGGAAAAACTTACAATTCTGGTAAATTGATCTATTCTGCTAGAATTATTCCTTATAGGGGTTCTTGGCTTGATATTGAATTTGATGTTAAAGACCATTTGTATTTTCGTGTTGATAGAAAAAGAAAATTGCCAATCTCAGTTTTATTAAAGGCGTTGGGTCTATCAAATAATGATATACTCGATAGATTTTATGAGAAAATAAAGTATGTAAAACATAAAGATGGTTGGAAAGTGCCTTTTGTTCCTGATAAATTTAAAGGAGTGAGGCTGCCTTTCGACTTAATGGATATTGAAGGTAATGTGCTGCTTAAAGCTAATGTTCGTATTACCTCAAGGCTAGCTAAAAACCTATATGATAATGAGTTAAAAGAGTATCTGGTTCCTTTTAATTCCATATGTGGTTTATTCCTCGCAGAAGATTTAATGGATAGTGCTAGCTCTACGAAAATTTTATCTGCTGGTGAATCTATAAAGCTGGAAGATGTAAAGAAGCTTGAGTTATTATCTATAGATGAAATATCAGTGTTGAATATAGATAATTTGTTTGTTGGACCTTATATATTAAATACGCTTTTCTTAGACGAAAACATGTCTTATCAGGATGCGCTATATGAAATATATAGAGTTTTGCGTCCTGGTGAAGTTCCTGTTTTAGAGATAGTAGAGGAGTTTTTCCGTAATCTTTTCTTCAGTCCGGAATATTATGATTTGTCTAACATTGGTAGGTTAAAACTTAACTCTTACCTTGGATTAAATTATGATGAGGATTTAACTGTTTTAACATATGAAGATATTATTGAAATTGTGAGAAAAATAGTATTGTTACGTGACGGTCAAGGATCTGTAGATGATATTGATCATTTAGGAAATAGAAGAGTGAGATCAGTTGGAGAGTTTATAGAAAATCAATTTAGAACTGGATTGTTGAAATTGGAACGTGCAATAGTTGATTCTATGTCCACTTCTAGTTTAGATAAAGTTTCTCCATCTGATTTTATTAATCCAAAAGTGTTAACTAATGTCTTAAGGGATTTCTTCAATTCTTCTCAATTATCTCAATTTATGGATCAGACTAATCCGTTATCTGAAATAACACATAAAAGAAGGTTGTCCGCGTTAGGTCCTGGCGGTTTAACAAGAGAACGGGCAGGATTTGAAGTGCGTGATGTTCATCCAACTCATTATGGAAGGATTTGTCCTATTGAGACTCCTGAAGGGCAAAATATAGGGTTAATCAACAGCTTAGCTATATACGCGCGTATTAGTAAATATGGTTTTATTGAAAGTCCTTATAGAAAAGTAGTTAATAGGGTTGTTACTGATCAAATTGAGTACCTGTCTGCCATAGATGAAGGTTTATATTACATAGCTGATACTAGCGTAAAGCTCGATGAAAATAATTGCTTTGTTGATGACATGCTATACTGTAGGTATGCTGGTAGTTTCGTTATGGTAAGTAGTGATCAGGTAAGTTACATTGACGTATCTCCTAAGCAGGTAATATCAGTTGCAGCTTCCTTGATTCCATTTTTAGAAAATGATGATGCTAATAGAGCATTAATGGGCTCAAATATGCAACGTCAGGCCGTACCTTTATTGAAGCCTACCGCTCCCCTGGTTGCTACTGGTATGGAGTCTTTTGTAGCTTCTGGCTCCGGTGCTGTAGTTTTAGCAAAACGCGATGGCATAGTTGATAGTTCTGATAGTAACTCTATAGTTATACGTGCTTTTGATAAAGAAAGAGTTAATTACTTGGACGTAGATATTTATCATCTAAGGAAATTTCAGCGTTCTAATCATAATACTTGTATTAATCAAAGGCCGCTAGTGTGCGTAGGTGATTATGTTAAGAAGGGTGATGTAATAGCTGATGGTCCTGCAATTAACAGTGGTGAGTTAGCACTTGGTAAAAATTTGCTAGTCGCTTTTATGTCTTGGCAAGGTTATAACTTTGAAGACTCTATTATTATTTCTAGTGAAGTTGTTAAAAAAGATCTCTTTACTTCTATTCATATAGAAGAATTTGACTGTGTTGTGCATGATACCCCTTTAGGATCAGAAAAAATAACTCGTGCTATACCTGGTGTTAATGAAGAAAATCTATATCACTTGGATGATAGTGGTATAGTGAAAATCGGTACAAGAGTTGGTCCAGGCTATATTCTGGTAGGTAAAGTTACACCTAAACCTTCTCTTTCATTGCCTCCTGAAACGAAGTTATTAATGACAATTTTTGGTGAAAAGTCATTCGATTGTGCGGATTCCTCTTTATATACATCTCCAGATGTTGAAGGGACAGTAATTGATGTACAAGTCTTTACACGCAGGGGGGTTGAAGAAAATGAAAGGGCATTACTTATCAAACAAAAAGAGGTAAATGACTTTGAGGAAGAGCGAGATTATATAATCAATGTTACTAGTGAATATTTCTATGATGAACTGAAGAAACTCCTTATTAATTCTGGTTCTCAAGATCGAGAAAAATTTGACTCTATTGAACGTGAGCAATGGTGGGGTATAGGGTTAAAAAACCAATCCATTTCTGAGCAAGTTAAGAGCTTAAAAAAAGGTTTCGATGAAAAAGTATCACATGCAATAGCACAGTTTAAGCGAAAAGTAGAAAAATTACATGAAGGTTATGACCTGCCTCAAGGTGTGTCGATGTCAGTAAAAGTTTTCATTGCTGTGAAACATAGTCTGCAACCAGGGGATAAAATGGCTGGTAGACATGGGAATAAAGGTGTGATCTCTCGAGTTGTGCCAGTGGAAGATATGCCTTATTTGGAAGATGGTACTCCTGTTGATATTATTCTTAACCCTCTTGGTGTTCCTTCACGAATGAATGTAGGGCAAATACTGGAAACGCATGTAGGTTGGGCTTGTAGAAAATTAGGGGAAAAGGTAAGTAATCTTCTCGATGAGATCAATAAAATCAAAAGTGCTTTTTGTAAGGAAATTAGGTCCCTTAACGATGATAATTTTACACAATTTGCAGTAGCATACCTTGACAATAAAAAAATTGAAAATATTGATGATGATGAAATAACGGCTTCTGTTTTAAATACACCTAATAAGAATGCACTAAATGACGAGTTGAATGCGTTAGTAGAGAACTATTTGAGCTCTTGTAAAAGTTCATACAGCAATTTACGTAACTTCCTGATTGAGGTTTATAGCTATGGCAGTAACGTATCTATCTGTAATGATATTCGTAATATTAGTGATAATAATCTCATTGAGTTTGCATGCAAATTACGTGATGGCGTTCCTGTTGCTGCACCTGTATTTGAGGGTCCAAAAGATGAACAAATAGCAAAATTATTTGAACTTGCTGGTTTAGATAACTCTGGACAAGCTGTATTGTATGACGGTTGCACTGGTGAAAAATTCGACCGCAAGGTTACAGTTGGTTACATGTACATGCTTAAGTTGCACCACTTGGTTGATGGTAAAATTCATGCGCGTTCAGTAGGGCCTTATAGTTTGGTTACTCAACAACCTCTAGGAGGAAAATCTCATTTTGGTGGTCAGCGTTTTGGTGAAATGGAATGTTGGGCATTACAAGCCTATGGTGCTGCTTATACTTTGCAGGAAATGTTAACTGTGAAGTCTGATGATATTAATGGTAGAGTTAAGATTTACGAATCGATAATAAAAGGTGACAGTAATTTTGAATGTGGAATTCCTGAATCCTTTAATGTGATGATAAAAGAACTACGTTCTTTATGTTTAAATGTAGATTTAAAGCAAAATGATGTAGTGATTGAAGATATATCTCACACTAACATTGCACAACCTTTTAATGAGGTTAGCATATCGATTGCTAGCCCTGAAAGTATTAAGCGTATATCTTGCGGTGAGATAGAAGATGTTTCAACTGCAAATTATCGTACGTTCAAAGTTGAGAAAGGTGGATTATTTTGCCCTAAGGTTTTTGGTCCTGTCAATGACGATGAATGTTTATGTGGAAAATACAAAAAAAGAAGACACAGAGGTCGCATATGTGAAAAATGCGGAGTAGAAGTTACATCTTCTAAAGTAAGAAGAGAAAGGATGGGTCATATAGAGCTTGCATCTCCTGTTGCTCATATATGGTTTTTGAAATCGCTTCCTTCAAGAATTGGAGCATTATTGGATATGTCTCTCAGAGATATTGAGAATATTTTATATAGCGATAATTATATCGTGATAGATCCTCTTGTTTCGCCTTTTGAAAAAGGTGAGATTATTAGTGAAAAAGCTTATAATGAAGCTAAAGATAGCTATGGGATCGATAATTTTATAGCTATGCAAGGTGTTGAAGCTATAAGAGAGTTGCTAACGCGCCTTGATTTACATGAAATTAGAAAGAATTTAAGACTAGAGTTAGAGTCTGTTGCTTCTGAGATAAGAAGAAAGAAAATTATAAAGAGATTACGTATTATTGAAAACTTCATTAAGTCTGGAAATAGACCTGAGTGGATGATACTTACAACTATACCTATTTTACCACCTGATTTGCGTCCTTTGGTATCGCTTGAAAGTGGTCGTCCTGCAGTTTCTGATCTGAATCATCATTATAGGACTATTATTAATAGAAATAACAGGTTGAGGAAATTGTTGAGCTTAAATCCTCCTGAGATTATGATTCGTAATGAAAAAAGGATGTTACAAGAAGCAGTTGATTCTCTTTTTGATAATAGCCGTCGTAATACTCTGGTAAATAAAGCTGGTGCTGTTGGATATAAAAAGTCCATTAGTGATATGTTAAAAGGAAAACAGGGTCGTTTTCGCCAGAACCTCTTAGGAAAAAGGGTAGACTACTCTGGACGTTCTGTAATAGTTGTTGGTCCAACTTTGAAACTAAATCAGTGTGGATTACCAAAAAGAATGGCTCTTGAGCTATTCAAACCTTTTGTTTACTCAAAGCTTAAGATGTATGGTATGGCTCCAACTATTAAGTTTGCTAGTAAGTTGATAAGAGCAGAAAAACCAGAAGTTTGGGATATGCTTGAAGATGTAATAAAAGAGCATCCTGTTTTGTTGAATAGAGCGCCTACGCTACATAGACTTGGTATTCAGGCTTTTGAGCCAATCCTTATTGAAGGCAAAGCAATACAGCTTCATCCACTTGTCTGCACAGCGTTTAATGCTGATTTTGATGGTGATCAAATGGCAGTGCATGTGCCAATTTCATTGGAAGCTCAGCTTGAAGCTAGGGTGTTGATGATGTCCACTAATAACGTTTTAAGTCCTTCTAATGGCAGACCGATTATAGTTCCTAGTAAAGATATAGTACTTGGTATATATTATCTGACTTTACAAGAACCTAAGGAAGATAATTTACCATCTTTTGGTGCTTTTTGTGAAGTTGAGCATTCCTTGAGTGATGGTACTTTACATATTCATTCTAGTATAAAGTATAGGATGGAGTATATTGATAGTAGTGGTGAAATTCACTATAAAACTGTTTGTACAACTCCTGGACGGTTAATATTATGGCAGATTTTTCCTAAGCATGAGAATCTAAGTTTCGATCTAATAAATCAGATATTAACAGTCAAGGAAATAACTGGTATAGTTGATTTGGTATATCGTAACTGTGGTCAAAGTGCTACAGTGGTATTTTCTGATAAATTAATGGTACTTGGCTTTGAGTATGCCACATTTTCTGGTGTTTCTTTTGGTCGCTGTGATATGGTTATACCTGAAACTAAAGCTACACATGTTGATCACGCGAGGGGTGAAATCAAGAAATTCTCTATGCAATATCAAGATGGGCTAATAACTAGAAGTGAGAGGTATAACAAGGTTATAGATGAATGGTCTAAGTGTACGGATATGATAGCTAATGATATGTTAAAAGCAATATCTATATATGATGAAGATAGTAAGTACAACTCAGTGTATATGATGGTTAACTCTGGTGCAAGGGGCTCTACTTCACAGATGAAACAGCTAGCAGGAATGCGAGGGCTCATGACCAAACCTTCTGGTGAGATTATAGAAACACCTATAATTTCTAATTTCCGTGAAGGATTGAACGTATTTGAATACTTTAATTCTACTCACGGTGCGCGTAAAGGTTTAGCTGATACTGCACTTAAAACTGCAAACTCTGGATACTTAACTCGTCGTTTAGTTGATGTGTCTCAAAATTGCATAGTTACAAAGCATGACTGTAGAACAAAAAATGGTCTTATTGTGAGAGCCACAGTTGAAGGAAGTACTATAGTTGCATCTCTAGAGAGTGTTGTGCTGGGTAGAACAGCTGCAAATGATATATATAACCCAGTGACAAAAGAATTATTAGTAAAAGCAGGGGAATTAATTGATGAGGATAAAGTAAAGCAAATCAGCATTGCAGGTCTTGATGCTGTAAAAATTAGATCGCCTTTAACTTGTGAAATAAGTCCTGGTGTGTGTTCTTTGTGTTATGGAAGAGACCTTGCAACTGGTAAAATTGTTTCAATAGGTGAAGCAGTTGGTGTTATAGCTGCTCAATCCGTTGGAGAACCGGGTACTCAGTTAACGATGCGTACTTTCCATATAGGTGGAGTAATGACTAGAGGCGTTGAATCCTCGAATATTATAGCTTCTATTAATGCTAAAATAAAGTTAAACAATAGTAATATAATTATAGATAGAAACGGAAATAAAATTGTGATAAGCCGTTCCTGTGAAGTCGTGTTGATTGATAGCCTTGGTAGTGAGAAGTTGAAGCACAGTATACCTTATGGCGCTAAACTTTATGTAGATGAGAGTGGGTCAGTAAAAATTGGCGATAAAGTTGCGGAATGGGATCCTTATACATTGCCTATTATCACGGAGAAGACTGGTACAGTGTCTTATCAGGACTTAAAAGATGGAATTTCGATCACTGAAGTGATGGATGAATCTACAGGAATATCAAGCAAAGTAGTAAAAGACTGGAAATTGCATTCTGGTGGAGCTAATTTACGTCCTCGTATTGTGCTGCTTGACGATAATGGTAAAGTAATGACACTCGCAAGTGGCGTTGAAGCATGTTATTTTATACCAATTGGTGCAGTGCTCAATGTACAAAATGGCCAGAAGGTTCATGCAGGTGATGTTATTACAAGAACACCAAGAGAGTCAGTTAAAACTCGTGATATTACTGGTGGTTTACCGAGGGTTATAGAGTTATTTGAAGCACGTCGTCCTAAAGAGCATGCTATTGTTAGTGAGATAGATGGCTATGTAGCGTTTTCTGAAAAAGACCGTAGAGGAAAACGCAGTATATTAATTAAGCCTGTAGATGAACAAATTTCTCCAGTTGAATATTTGGTATCAAGAAGTAAGCATGTAATAGTCAATGAAGGTGATTTTGTACGTAAAGGTGATCTATTGATGGATGGTGACCCTGATCTCCATGATATTTTACGTGTGCTTGGGTTAGAAGCTTTAGCGCACTATATGATTTCTGAAATACAGCAAGTTTATAGATTGCAGGGTGTTCGTATAGACAACAAGCATTTAGAGGTGATCTTAAAACAAATGCTACAAAAAGTGGAAATTACTGATCCTGGTGATACTATGTACTTGGTTGGCGAAAGCATTGACAAGCTGGAAGTTGATAGGGAAAATGATGCTATGAGTAACTCTGGCAAACGTCCTGCTCATTATCTTCCTATTCTGCAGGGGATTACTAGGGCAAGTCTTGAAACTAGCTCCTTTATTTCTGCTGCCTCTTTCCAAGAGACAACAAAAGTACTTACAGAAGCAGCATTCTGCGGGAAGAGTGATCCTTTAAGTGGATTAAAAGAAAATGTTATAGTAGGAAGATTAATTCCTGCTGGTACAGGTTTGATTATGAATAAGATCAGAGCACTTTCACTTTGTGATAATATAGATAAATATGAAAAATATTTTGATATTGAAACTTATGACGAGAAATGGTTTATGGATAATAATTGTCATTTACACTCTGGTGAGGAAGAGAGCGTAGTGGCATATGATCAGTCGAATTGAGTACAGCTAGTTTGACCAAAAAAGCCAATAATATTTTCTTTCACTTCTGTGCTATCTGTCATGTTATTTACTCTCATGCGAAATTCAGATGAGCTTTGAAGCCCGCTACTGTACCAACCTATGTGTTTGCGGGCCATCTTTATTCCTGTGTCATTTCCATAGTACTCAAGAATACTGTCATAATGCTCAAGTATGATGTTTAACCTCTCTGAAGCTGTCGGTTCAGAAGTTTTACTTCCATTTAGAAAATTTATTGCTTGACTAATCAGCCAAGGTTTACCGTAGGCACCACGACCTATCATCACTCCATCTGCTCCGGATTCTTTAAGAGCACTTTGAATATCGCTCAAATTTTTAATGTCGCCATTTACTATAACTGGAATTTTCACTTGTTCTTTAACATTTCTAACGAATTTCCAATCTGCTTGACCGTTATAGAGCTGCGCTCTTGTCCTTCCATGCACAGTAATCATTTTTGCTCCTAAATCCTCGGCAATTTTCGCAAGTCTCGGGGCATTGCGATTTTCATCGTTCCATCCAGTGCGCATTTTCACCGTAACTGGCACATTCACTGCTTTGACCACGGCCTCAATTATCTCAGCTGCTTTTTTCTCATCACGCATTAGCGCTGATCCTGCATAACCATTTACAACTTTTTTAACAGGACAACCGAAATTTATATCTATTATTTTTGCACCCATATCCTCATTCAATTTTGCAGCCTCCGCCATAACATCTGGCTCACACCCAGCAAGCTGCACAGCAGTTAATTCATCGACTTTTGCTTTTTGCAGACTCTGGCGAGTTTGCATAATCATAGCTCTGCTTGCAATCATTTCTGAGACTAACAAACTTGCACCAAGCTTCTTCACAATACTTCTAAACGGATAATCAGTCACTCCAGACATTGGAGCTAAAATAACTGGAGAATCAATTGTCAAATTTCCTACTTGTAGGGACATATATTCTATGTGTTCAAACCTAGCGCATTTACACATACTGTTACAACACTTTGTATAGCCGAACTTACTTTTTCCATAAGAGAAGGCTCTACCTCTACTATCTCAGCTCTCTCATAATGACCAGGTGCCAAGTATACCGTTTCTTGTTCTTTATTTCCCCATAGCTCGTTGTTCTGCTGATAACCTTCATTTATCATTCCCGCATTTGGCAGAAACAATGTATTTACATCATTACCATTATTTTTATAGTAGACGTCAATTTCAATATTAGCCAGCGAAGCTAAGATAGAAATTTCTTCTATGAAAACATGGTAACTTTGGCTGCTGATTGCCTCTAGATAAGATCTATAAATGGATTTGCCATTGAGAAAAGAATTTGCTGCAGTATCACTATTATAATTTCTATCATATTTTCTTTCACTAATATTGAGATTACTAGCACTAATGCTTCTTAAATCACCTATAACTTCATTTTCTTTTAATGTTGTAAGACAACATAACTTTTTTATTAATTTATTAGTCTTTTTTTTGATCTTCTCTACCCGTCTGTTTGTATGCTGAACCAAATCTTTTATTGAGTCCGACATACCAATCAAATGATTTGGATTTTCTAAGAATGCACCAAAAACTTTCTGCATCTGTCCCTTCAATAACTCAGGCATCCTTGGATCATTCAAAGAGTTAAATTGACTTAAAAATTTGTGCCATTCCATTCTCATATCTTGTGCTTTTTCAGTTTTATATTGACCAGAGCTATTATCACCAAATACCGCATGGAAAAAGCAGTTGCCATCACCTGTAGTATTATATTGAACAATTTTTGTTTGCTTACTTTCTACTGAATCTAAACTTACTCCGCTATCTTTACGACTTATATTTCCTGGACTACCTAATACAGGGCTTGGCGTGCCAGCCCTGCTTTGTTCATCCTTTTTCAACGCTTTTGCAAATTCTTTTCTCTTCTCTATTAATTGCTCTGAACTAAGTTCATATTTTAGCTGATCATCAATTTCATCAAACGATTTGCCTGCTTTCAGCATATCTGTAATTTTCTTAGCATTCTCTAAGGCAAATATTCCACAATTATACTTATCATCTTGTTGTTTAGCTTTTGAGTTTCTAATACTACTATTGTCTATTCCTAGAGTTTTCTGTAGCGCACTTGATACCTCTTCTGGTAATGGTTCACCAAATGAATCGCAATAGCAAGCTCTAAACTTTTCACTCTTTTCGTCGTAAGAAACACCCAGTGTTACCCAATGGTTTCCATTTAAATTAAGGATTGAAGTGAACACTAAATCACTACCCTCTCGTTCTACTTTATTTTTATATTCTTTTAGTTCTTGCTCTAAAGATGATGTAGAGTCAGGACAAGCAAAAATCACACCTTCAGAAGTATCTTTTAAGCCTTTTTTATTTTTGTGTACTATCCACCCATATTTGCTTTTTACAATATCTCTAATATCAGTAGTAGTTAATTTGTAATTATAATTCTTTTCTTTCTCTGTTTGATGTAAAAAAGAATTATTATCTATAGCTATTTCCGATGTAATAACACCACTATCCCTATCAGGAGTTTTCGGTCTTGCTTGCTTTTCTGGAGTCTTGCCTTGCAAATCTTGTAGTTCTGTATCTTTTTCTTCACTCTTTTCCCCCTTTGAAGCTCTTTTTCCATTAATATAGTTCTTCGCTAAGTGAAATAAAGGTTTAACAATCATTTTGTATGCTACTGTAAGAATTATTCCCATTAAAACCCAAACTACGGGGTTAGAGATGAGCATAGCAAGTGGAAAGGTCAATAGAGGAGATCCTATTACTGTCCCTAAACAGCCAGCAGCGAGTGTGGCTACTAGGAGTATACAAGTAGCGCTGATAACAAATTTCCCACCAGCGAAGTAAGTGCTCTCTTTGAATTTATTATATTTTTCTGTGATGCCCAACATACTATATCTTATGAACGCTAAGTTAATTAATTTTAATAAACTCTAACAATAAAATCAACCATAATAGTTTTAGTAATATGAGAAAATATTGAATATTAAGAGCTTTTGAAGTACAGTAATAATGTTAGTAATAGCACAATATATGCACGATATAGAATATATACGTAAGAACTTTGAAGAATTTGAGAAGGCAATGAAAAGCAGGGGAATTAGAGAATTTACTGCGGAAGAGATATTAGAAATTGATCACGAGAAAAGATCATTAACCACTAAACTGCAGGATTTGAATAGGCAGCGTAATGAAATCACAGAGGAAATAAAGAAGCTTAAAATGAGCAAGAGCCCCTGTGAAGAGCAAATAGAGTTGTCAAAAAGCCTCACAAATGAGATAGAGGCAATTAGCTTAAAAGAACAAGCAGAAAAGGATAAGTTAGTGAATGTTTTATCTAACTTGCCGAATATTCCTGCGCAAGATGTGCCAATAGGTGCAGATGAGAACTCTAATTTAGAAGTGAGAAAATATGGAAAAAAAAGACAGTTTTATTTTACAGCAAAATCTCATTATGAACTCGGAGAAAAGTTAGGTTTAATGGACTTCGAACAAGCGGCGAAAATTTCCGGATCAAGATTTGCGATATTAAAAGGACAGTTAGCTAAGCTTGGACGAGCGCTAATAAATTTTATGCTTGAAATGCATGTTAATGAATTTGGCTATACTGAGGTGTATCACCCGGCTTTGGTGAAAAACGAAGCTATGTATAACGTTGGTCAGCTACCGAAATTTTCTGATGATTCGTATTTGACTACCGACGAATTGAGGTTGATTCCTACAAGTGAAGTGTTTTTAACAAATTTGGTTGCTGACAAAATAATAGAAGAGAAAGAACTGCCTATTCGTTTTACTGCGTATTCAGAGTGTTTTCGTAAAGAAGCAGGCAGCGCAGGACGAGACACCAGGGGCATGATAAGGCAACACCAATTTGGTAAAGTGGAATTGGTGAGTATTACAACTGAAGACCAATCAAATGATGAGCTTGAGCGTATGACGAGTGTTGCTGAAGAGATATTAAAAAAATTAGAATTGCCATACAGAGTAATGCTGCTTTGCAGTGGCGATATGGGTTTTGCTGCACAAAGGACTTATGACATAGAGGTATGGTTACCTGAGCAAAATAAATATAGAGAAATATCAAGCTGCTCGAATTGTGGTACATTTCAGGCAAGAAGAATGAACACTAAATATTCTTCAGAAACTGATAAAAAGATAAAAAAATACGTTCACACTTTAAACGGCACAGCTTTAGCTATAGGAAGGACGATTATTGCCGTAATGGAGAATTATCAAAATTCTGATGGATCAGTTACAATACCAAACGTGTTGCAAAAATATATGAGTAATGATACTGTTATAAGCAAACAATAATTTTGACATATATAGAAAAGCGAGGAAACAAAGATGAAGGTTCTTGTTATAGGTTCTGGTGGGCGTGAGCACGCTCTACTTTGGGCTCTAAAAAAATCTCCTATCTTGACTGAGTTATATGTCACTCCTGGTCGCCCGGCCATGGAAAATTTAGGAATTCTTGTGGATGTAAATATTCAAAATTCAGTGGATGTTACACAATTTTGCAAGAGAGAAAATATAGAGTTGGTTGTTATTGGTCCAGAACAACCAATCATTGATGGGCTTGCTGATGATTTAGTTGCAGAGGGAATAAATGTTTTTGCTCCGAGTCAAGCAGCTGCAAAACTTGAGGGATCAAAGTCTTTCACCAAAGGACTATGCAAGCGATATGGCATACCAACTGCCAAGTACGAGTGTTTTGTTGATGAAGGATTAGCTAAAGATTTTGTATGTAGCAATAAAATAAAGTTTCCACTTGTAGTGAAAGCAAATGGAATTGCAGCAGGAAAAGGGGTGGTTATATGTAATACAGAAAACGAAGCTTTTTCAGCAATAGATTCAATGCTAGTGGAGAAAGAATTTGGTGAATCAGGTGAAGAAATAATCATAGAAGAATTTTTAATTGGAGAAGAAGTAAGCTTTTTTGCTCTTGTTGATGGGTTGAAAGTAGTAACTCTTGGGTGCGCAAAAGATTATAAGAGAGTGAATGAAAATGATGAAGGCCAAAATACTGGGGGTATGGGATCGTACTCATCACCTTCAATTATAAGTAAGGACATGGAGCAAAAAATCATCCAAAAAATGATATACCCTACAGCTCAAGCATTGGTTAACATGGGTACGCCTTATAAGGGAGTACTCTTTGCTGGTTTAATGATTTGCAGAGATGGCCCAAAACTTCTCGAGTATAACGTTAGATTCGGTGATCCAGAAACGCAATCTATATTACCTAGATTTGATTCAAATTGCGATTTGTTAAAATTGATGTTGTCAGTTGCGGAAGGAAAATTAAGTGCCAAAGTGGTGGAGCTTAATAACAAATCTACAATTTGTGTGGTTGTTGCAAGTAAAGGCTATCCTGGTGATTATCAAAAGGGAGAAGTAATTAAGGGATTGGATAAAATTGAAAGCATTCCTGGTATATTGGTATTTCATGCTGGTACTAAATTGGATGAAAGTGGTAACTTAGTTTCAGATGGCGGAAGAGTGCTAAATATAGTAGCAGAAGGGAGCACTATAGAGGAAGCCAAAAGTAAAGTGTACTCAGCATTAAATTTTTTAGAATGGCCAGGGGGGTTCTTCAGATACGATATTGGTAGTTAATATTAACTACAGATGTGCCAGAAAGTGTATTAAATAGGACTTGATCTGACACTTAAAATAAGTAAGTTATAAAATAATAAAAGAAAGGAGATCAATATTATCTTTAGAAAGAAAATCTACTATTCTTTGACAGATCGATGTTGATCATTGGTTGCGTTCTTACAATGAGGCAAATACTGCTATCCTATGCAAATTTTTTGGATAGTAAACATATTGCTTTTCAGAAGAATATTAGTAGCATTAAACAACAGCCTGATATTAGTTTTAATTCTTCTGTCAGTTAATTCTTGTCTGTCAGATCAAATCTTGTCTTTTACAAACACTCCCGGCTTTTAATGACTAAGCAAATCAAGTTAAAATCATTAAGCCGGCTATTGATAAAAAACCTTATGCTTTTTGCTTGATCGGAGGTGTCACCTCTGCACTTTCTGCTCCATCTAGGGTACTACTTGGTTTTTCTGTAGTAATTTTTTGAGTACTACCATCTACCTTATTCTTGATATCTGCTCCATATGATCTTAATACTTCAATAGCTTTTTTGTTTTCACTATTCAGCGCAATATCTAAAGCATCCATTCCATCATTATTTTTGTGGTTGATAAAATTTTCTAGCTCAAAGCTTTTTATATACTGTTCAATAACGAGTTTCACTACTTCTCCAGAGCAATTATTGGCAGCAGGAAAAAGTACTGTATTGTTATTATTGTCTTTTTTTGTTATGTCTGCTTTAAGCTCGTTTATTAAATATTTGATAACTTCTACTCTGCTATCATTCCCTGCTTCAGTGCATTGCCTGGTAGCTAAAAATAAAGCTGTTCGCCCATTGTTATCTACATCTTCAATATCTTGCCCCTTATCAATTAAGGCTTGTATTACACTTTTATTTCCATATAAAGCAGCAAAGTGAAGAGGAGTGCGTCCTTCGGTGCTTTCTCTTTCATTAATCAATGCACCATGGCTAGCTAGTAATTCTATAAATTCTGGCGTATCTGCAAACACTGCAAAATGCGTTGGTGTTAAACCATCTTTATCATTGATTTTTGTTTTTGCATTAACATTTGCTCCATTTTTTATTAGCAGTTTCGCTATTTCTAATTGTTTACGTCCAATGGCAATATGCAGTGGCGTACGATTGCGCTCATCGTTATCATTGACATTTACGCCATACTTTATTAGTAGTTCTGCAGCTTCAATATTACCTTCCTGAATTGCAACATATAAGGAAGCATATCCATCTTTTGTTTCCTCTATCATAGAGAATTACTAATTTATATATTATTAAGAATCATTATTAAATTTTTATTAATATTATGTTAATAATGATTGAGATTTTAATTAAACAAAAATATTTATATTCGAAATGAGCCTAAGAGGTTGCCATTCTAGCGTTGCTCGTACAGTTATAGACGTTAAGCCTATTTAGTACTGCATATCAACTCAGTATGTAAATCTTTGACTAAAGCTACAACGTATTCTTTTTGAACAATTATACTGATTTTGATTTCAGATGTTGTGATAGCAAGTATTTCTACCTTTTTTTCGCTTAAAACCTTGAGTGTGCGGTGCATCACTTCAGCGTTAGACATAACACCAATACCAATTATTGAAATTTTAGCTACATTATTGTTTATAGCATAATTTTCATTCTTATTCAGTAACTTTTCCATTAAATCAATATCAAATTTGGAGATAACAAAACTTGACCCATGTATCATATCAATTTTAACGTTTGCTCCTGCTATATCTCTTAAAGTACGCAAGTTATTTGCAAGGTTAGTGAAAGTTACAAGAGCTTCATTAGTGCTATAAGTTATTCCAGTAATTAAGTATCTCTCTAGTACCTCCCTTTTGTGTAGCACTGTGGTGCCTTCTACTTCCTTAAAAGTGGATAGCACTTGCACTTTAATGTTATGCTTCATTGCAAGTTGTACTGAACGATTATGCAGTATTTTAGCACCAGATGACGACATTTCCAACATTTCATCGTAAGAGATAAATTTGAGCTTGCATGCCTTTGGAACAATTCTTGGGTCTGCTGTATATATTCCATCAATATCAGTAAAAATTTCGCAAGTTCTAACACCAAAGGCTACCGCAAAGGCAACTGCTGATATATCAGAGCCTCCTCTTCCAAAAGTAGTGATTCTATCATTATTTATACCCTGAAAACCAGCGATGATCGCAGCAGTATAACCCTCAGCAAAAGATCTTTTCACACGGTCAATCTTTATTGTTTTTATTTTAGACTCAGAATAAAAATCATCAGTTACAATTGGTAACTGCCAGGCAAGCCACGATTTAGCATTAACTCCGATCGATTGGAGAGTGATAGCTAATAGACCGCAAGAGATTTGTTCTCCTGCTGAAAGCATAACGTCATACTCTGATAACTCTTGTCTGCAACTTAAATTTGAGATTTGCCTAGCCTGAAAAGCCATTTGGTCAGTAAATCCTGCAACAGCAGATACAACAACGATTACATTACAACCTTTCTCAATATCGTTTTTTATCAAATTTGCAACTCGGTTTAAATCAGTTAGCGAAGTCCCACCAAATTTTTTTATGATTATTTTGTCCATAGTTACAATATAACTCTCTTCTGAAGAAAAATATAGTTTTTGTAGAGATAGCAGCTTGCAAACCATTCAGAAAAGGGAAGACAAAACGATAAAAAACCATAGGCGCCAGATGGTTTTTATACAGCCCTACGTTATACCGCCGCGGCACGGCAGTATAACATTGCCGGTAAACCCAAGTACTTTGGCGAGGTCACGCAGGCAATAGGCTACACAGAAGCTACTTAGCTTTAGGCATAGAACCTCCTGTGCGAAGAAGATTCAGAAAAAATACAGCGTAAATTAGGCATACCTAAGAAACGTTTTTTCTGAATTTAATAGAAAAGTCTGCAGACGAAGATAGATTTCGAGCTCTCTAAATATCTCTACTGTCATTATAATTAGGTTTCAAGTATGCGGAAGTAATTTTTTTAGTTAAAATAAAAAAGTTTTCTGCTATAGCACCACTAAGCAGCAGAAGACCTTGCATGACCTCCAAAAAATGTTTTTACTCTTTCAAGATAAGTAGGTGGCACTGGAGGAATTTCTATACCATCTATAACAGCGCTTATTGCTTCTTTTACATCATCGCTTGTAATTAACTCTTTTAATTTATGCTTTATAGGGCCTCTTCCAACATCTTGCCCATACCTATTGTAATAATCCACATATAATTCATTAAAGACAGATTGTTTTGCTTCTTCTATCAGTTTACTGATGTTGCTTTTTATTTGAGGATCCATATCACCATCAGAATAAAAATTATCAAAATTGTCCTTTAAAACTGTAATTTTTTTATTGTTACAGCTTCTCAGGAATTTTTCTGTAATGCTTGGCATTCTCTCATACACTTGAGCGTTTACCTCAACTGTAAAGTTATTTTTAGCTTCAAGACAACTGAGTGAATAAATAATACGATTAAACATTCCAAGATGACATGCACCATTTCCTTCTTTTAAACGCATCAGTAACATGCATTTTAGAAAATCTGTATCTAACTTTTGATCCTTAGCTGCAGTCAAAACTAAATTTGCAGCTTGCGTGAGAGTAAGGCTAGTTTTTGATTCTCTATAAGCTGCTCCATTGGAACCATTAAAGTTAAGATAAAGTTTTAATTGCTCTTTTTGCTCAGTTGTAAGCTGATCTGAATTATTTATGTAGTCTTCAAACTCTTTATTGAGTACATTTGGTTGAGCTCCAAATTTCTGTTTTAACTCTTGAGCGCATTGGAGAATACTATGTTCAAAACTACTCGTGTGAACACTCTGACTACTAGTGCCCACATCACTCACGTTGAATAAAAAGCTTAATTGTTTTACATTTGAATCTTTCAAACCTAAAGGCGAGAAGAGCTTTACTAATGGATATTTTATTAACTCGAGAAGTGCTACTGGGATTAATAATACAGCGTTTATAAGTATTAAACACCCTTGAAGAGGAAGTGAAAGTCTTTCATATGATCCTTGCAGTAACTTATTAATGGTAGATATCTTCGAAGTACAATACAAAAATGGTAATTGAATGCAATATATTAAATATATAGAGAGAAATAGAATCTTATCTTTTACCCCTATTGTTGGGTCGTTATATACTTCAGAAAAAATATCATCACCACCGTTTTCATCCTTGAAAGATCGGTAGCTGCTTATAATCTTTTCCGTAAAGATGGAACAGAGCATATATATGCCAGAGAAGACAACAAGCAAAACTACGCCTAATATATTAAAGACCAGCTCTGCAACCTGTGGATCTAATGAGGTAAGAGCTCCACCAAAAAGGGATGAATTAACCACAAGAATTAAATATGCCAATAAAAACCATGCTGCAATACAAGCAGCAAATAATAAAATATGTCCACAAATAACTAGAAACTTTTTTAATCTCTGATTCATAAGCCTCTTATAATGATCTATTAATATAGTCTATTTTAGGAATAAATTGAAAAAAATGCAAGTTTTTATAAACCCCAGTTGCGGATTAGAAGTCAGTGAAAAAGATAGGGAAATAGGGTAAACTCCGGAAACATATTATCAAAAAGTAGAGAGGTTACCCATGAATAAAAATGTAACAGAATTATTTTGCTTTGTAGACGATTTTTGCAAGGCTATAAACAAAAATTTCGCAGAAAAACTCCTGCCAAACAGTAAAAAACCTACCAGAACGCCAGAGATTACGCATTCTGAAATTCTTACTATAATTTTACTTTATCAACAATCTAGATGTGAGGACTTTAAATCTTTCTATACATATTATTTGAAAGCACTATATGGATCTGAGTTTCAAAATTTGCCAACATATAGTAGATTTATTAGGCTAAAACCGAGGGTTTTATGGTATTTAGCATTACTTTTGCAATGGCTATGTGAGCAGTCGAAAATGACAGGGATTTCGTACATAGATGCAACATCTATCGCTGTTTGCCATCCAAAAAGAATCTCAAGAAACAAAGTTTTCAAAGGATTGGCAAAGCTTGGAAAGACTACATATGGCTGGTTTTTTGGTTTTAAATTGCATATGGTAATTAATGAAAAAGGTGAAATTCAAGGAGTTACACTTACTAAAGGTAACGTTGACGACAGAAAACCAGTACCAAAATTAACTGAAAAACTGACTGGTCTTTTGTTTGGTGATAAGGGCTATATAAAGAAAGAGCTCTTTGCAAAACTCTTCGATAGAGGACTAAAACTCGTTACCAAAGTAAAAAAAGGTATGAAAAACACATTAATGCTACTTGAAGAAAAGATTTTTTTAAGAAAAAGGTCGATTATTGAAACAGTTTTTGGCTACCTAAAAGACAGACTTGAGCTTGAGCATTCAAGGCACAGGTCTCCAATAAATTTCTTGGTGCACGTCTTTTCCACATTAGTTTCATATTCCATGAAGCCTAAAAAGCCCTGTATTTCTAGATTTTACTATATTGATTAATCCGCAACTGGGGTTTTATAAAGATCGATTGAAATTTCTAAGCTTAGGTTATATTGTTAATCTATTCAGATAAAAGTTATTGTGTCAAACAAAATAGGTTGTTGGGCTATTTTTGCCTTAGTGATTAGTAGCCAAATTGGCTCTGGAATTTTTATGCTTCCAATTAGCTGTATGGTCCCAGAGTGTGATGTTCTACGAGTTGGGTAACAGGAGGTAATGCAGGAAGTCTAATAACGCAGCAACACGGAACCCCAGGTTAGGCCTGCACCTATTGCAATCAGCAGTGCCAGGTTTCCTAATTTTATTTTTGATTTTTGTATTGCATAGTCTAAAGCCAGTGGAATTGACGCTGCTGAGGTGTTTGCATGCTTATCAACGGTATTAATCACTTTCTCTATAGGAAAATCTAATTTCTTTACTACTGCTTCAATAATACGAATATTTGCTTGATGGGGAATTAGCCAGTCAATATCAGTGATTTTCAAATTATTGCACCTTAGTGTTTCCTCTACTGAGGCTGTTAACTTATCCACTGCATGTTTAAACACTTCTCTTCCATTCATGTATATTTTTCCAGAATCACCAGTTGAGGATATCCCTCCGTTTGTACATAGTATGTCCACATTGCCATCGGAGTGTAAGTTTGTTGATATGATGCCGCTTCTACCCAGTTCTGATTTTATTATCACTGCACCAGCACCATCACCAAAGAGTACACAAGTTGACCTATCTTCCCAGTCAACAATCCTAGACATTATTTCAGCACCTATAACTAGCACATATTTAATTCTATTGTTAGATTTTATGAGCGAATCAGCAACTGTAACTGCATATATAAAACCAGAGCATGCTGCTTGTACATCAAAAGAAAATGCATTTTTACATTTTAACTTACTTTGTACAATCGTTGCACAGCTAGGCAAAGTTTTATCAGGTGTTGTTGTTGCAACTATAATCAAGTCAATTTCATCTACTGAAATTTTAGCTTTTTCTATAGCATTTCTTGCTGCATTGAAAGCTAGATCTGACGTTAACTCTCCTTCATCTGCTATATGCCTTTGAACTATTCCTGTTCTCTGCCTTATCCATTCATCGCTCGTCTCAACTATCGATGCAATTTCGTTGTTACTCAACGTTTTTCTTGGTAGGTAAGATCCAGTGCTTAATATGAAACTTTTATTCAATATGACTTACCCCGTTAATTATCTTTTGATTTAAATTTTCACTAATTGCATTTACTGCAAATTTTATAGCATGAGCAAAAGAAATAGCATCAGAATTTCCATGACTTTTAATGATGATACCATTTAGCCCTAAAAACATAGCTCCACTTCTAATTTTGGGATTAAAACGTATTAAAGCTTTATTTAGTTTGGATTTTAACAACATACCAACAAGCATTTTTGCTGCCCATGAGCTCAGTACTTCCTGCTTTATTAGATTGATAAAAGTATTAGCGGTTGCCTCAGCCGTTTTGAGCATTACATTGCCAACAAAACCATCAGCAACAATCACATCTATATTGCCCTCTAAAAATTCACTTGCCTCTATATACCCTTTGAAATTAATGTCTGGAGCGTTTTTAAGCAACTCAAAAGCGCCGCGCACTGAGTCATTACCTTTAACTTCTTCTGTGCCGATATTGAGCAAAGCAACTTCAGGATTGTCAATTTTTAGCGCTACTTTTGCAAATATATTTCCCATTAATGCAAATTGAAATAATGAGTCGGCATTACAATCGACATTTGCACCAAGGTCAAGCAAAGCAAAGCTTTTTGTCTTAGTTGGACAGATAGAGGCAATAGCAGGACGATAAATGTTTGGTAATGTTCCTAAAATAAATCTGGAAATTGCCATCAACGCCCCGGTGTTGCCTGAAGACACCACTCCAAAAGCTTTGCCTTCTTTTACTGCAACAATTGCAGCTTTCATACTTGAGTCTTTACGATGTCTCAGCGCAAAAGATGGCTTATCATTTGCAAGGACATTGTCAGAACAATGAGTAAACTCAGAATTGTTACTTACTTTTTTGTATTTTGAAAGCAAAGGAGATACTTCTTCCTTATCTCCATAAATATGAAAAAAAACTTTAATGCCTGGGTCAACAAGATTATCCAAAAAAAAACCAGCACCCTGAATTACGGAAAGAGGCGCAAAATCGCCCCCCATAGCGTCAAGTGCAATAACTATATTATTATTGACCGTAGATAACATACCATAATAGTCATTCTGCCTGTTGCTTAATGAAAACCCGTTTTCCTTTGTAACTGCCATCAACTGCCACGTTATGAGGCAACATGAATTCCCCAGTTGTTGAGCACACCACAATATTCTTGGGCTCAATAGCATGATGAGAACGATGCATATTACGCCTTGACTTTGACTTTTTTCTTTTTGGAACTGCCAAAATTTCCTCCATTCTACTACAAATACAATACATTAGTAACATATTTTTTACAGGAAGTAAACAGGGATAATAAAATAAGTAAGGTTTGCTTATGTAATTGAGTTCTATAGCTAAAGTGGCTCTACAATTTGAAAAACCGTCATTCCGCTACTTGTTAGCGGAATCTATACCGCGAATGAATCGCGGTATGACGTAGGGAAACCTTTCTTGGGTTAAGCTTTAAATTAACACATCAAGTATGTTGAACTTAAAACATATCTCAGCTATACTTTGCGATAAAGTTAATAAAAATTTTAATAAAATCAGTAACTCTAGCTAAAATGAATACAAAGTGAGCTTTTTTGATATAAATAGTGTTAGAATAATTGGTAGGTACTTTATCAAGTTTTTGTTAAGGCTTGGTAGTGCATTCATATTTTTTATTCAATCTCTATATCACTGCCTTGTGCCGCCATATTATTTTAGCAACGTAGCAAGACAAATTATAGAGATAGGCTTTTTCTCTCTGCCAATTGTTGGGCTCGCTGGAGTTTTCATAGGAGCGGCGATAGTTTTACAAAGTAGCTTGAGTGACCCATTAATTAACCAAGAACAGATAATACCCAAACTTGTTACGATCACTATCATTAAAGAGTTAGGACCAGTTTTGATCAGCTTAATAATGGTAGGAAAGGTTGGATCATCAGTTGCAGCAGAAATTGGTACAATGCGCATCACCGAGCAAATAGATGCACTTACAACCTTGAACATCAACCCTTTTAAATATTTAATTGCACCAAGGATTTTAGCGTCAATCATAGTATTTCCCATACTTACAGTATGTGCAGATTTAATAGGAATATTTGGAGGATGTATCACTGCAGTCTTCGAATTTAACCACAATTTAAATATATACATTAAACACACAGCTCAGTTCTTTAATACGTACGATTTTGTAACTGGGTTAGCTAAAGCAACTGCTTTTGGCGCCATAATTTCTGTCTCAAGCTGCTATTACGGTTACCATTGCAAAGAAGGTGCACGAGGAGTAGGTGTTGCTACAACATCAACTGTTGTTTTATCGTCCATACTGATCATTTTAGCAAACTACATGATTACTTTGATACATGCGTAACTCCATAATATCAATATCGAACTTAAGCTTATCTTTTGATGACAGGACAATACTAAAAGATCTAAATCTTGATATATCAAAAGGGGAATCATTAGTCATACTTGGTGGCTCAGGAAGCGGCAAATCTGTATTAACAAAAACAATCATTGGCTTGCTTGCTCCAGACTCAGGGTCTATTAAAATAAATAGTAAAAGCAAAAATAAATTTGGGGTTTTATTTCAAAATTCCGCTTTATTTGACTACGTTACAGTGTGGGAAAATATATCTTTTAATTATAAAAAGCGCTTTAATATCAGCAAAAAGGATGCAAAACAGCTAGCAATTGAAAAGCTAAATGATGTTGGATTGGAAGAAAATATAGCAGATATGTTTCCAATAGAATTGTCAGGTGGAATGAAAAAAAGAGTAGCACTTGCAAGGGCGATTGCACACAACCCAGAAATCATCATATTGGATGAACCAACTTCAGGATTGGACCCAATTATGTCAGATATAGTAAACGAGATAATAATAAAATTATCTCAAGACTTTAACCCTACAATTATCACGATTACACATGATATTCATAGTGCATTTAAAATAGCTGATAAAATAGCAGTATTATATGAAGGGGAGATCATTTCCCATGGAACTGTTCAGGAAATACAAAATACTAATAACGAATATATAAAGAAATTCATTCGTTATATAAGGTAGCAGACATTGGAATTCGGATTTTTTCAAACTGGATCCTATAGCTAACACGTCATACCGCGATTCATTCGCGGTATCTCGGCATAGATTCCGCTAACTAGTAGCGGAATGACGAATTTGTCGTTTTTCAAATTGTCGTAAGTCAGTTTAGCTATATATAGGATGACAGAAATTACTTGTATTAGCTATATTCAAAAGCTCTATTGATATTTTGCAATATTTGTGATAAAATAATAGCTTAAGGTTGAGAGTAAAAATTTATGAGCGAAGGTCCAAACATTGCAGAATGGCAAGCGCAGCAGCAACACCAAGAGGCTGCTGGTGAGAAAAGTGGTTTTGGTCTTGGTCATAGTGACTCTGTTTCAACAGTTGTGGATGGAATGAAATGGTTGTTCAACTTTCATGAAGGAGCAATTGCTGCTTATAGTAACGTATTTGAAGGTTTGGTGAGTGGCAGTAGTCTAGCAACACTGTTTGGAAAGTCAGGTAATATGTTTGGCATAAAACTTCTTGAAGGCCTTGCAGAATATTTTTCAGGTGGAGGTGGAGATGAAATGCCATCGGAAGGAATGGACATGGATCATGGTGGTGAAGGGCCTCATCCGGATGATTACCCTCATGCCAATAACGAAATAGCTCATAATGCTGATGGTTTGCAAGACATGCATGATGCAGGTGATCACCATGGTCAATCTTTTTCACCTGGTCCTTCACCATCTGTTGGCGATGACCACGGACCTGAACTTGGTTAAACGCTTAAGAACTGCCGAATAGTATGCGAGAAGACCTAATAAGAAAAGTTGCTATTGTTGTGAGTTTGTCTTAGTGAAAAAGGTTTCAGTTTTAGGATCAACAGGAAGTGTTGGAAAAAAGACTGTAGATTTGCTCTCAAAGAGAAAAGAAGAATACCAAGTGGAAGCACTAAGTGCCCATTCGAACTTTGCTCTACTGGCACACCAAGCAAAGCTGCTAAATGCAAAATATGTTGCTATCTCCGATGAAAGGCTTTACAAAGATTTGAAAGAAAGTTTACTTGGTACAGATGTAAAAATAGCAATTGGCGCTGAAGGTCTAGTAAATGTTGCTTCCCTACCCGTTGATCTCTCAGTTATTGCAATAGTTGGTATTGCAGGCCTTGGGCCAGTTATGAAAGTCATAGAAAGTGGCACTAAAGTCATTGCACTAGCGAACAAAGAAAGCATTGTTTGCGGTGGAAAGTTATTACTCAAAAAAGCTAAAGAAAAAAATGTACAAATAATCCCTATTGACTCTGAGCACAATGCAATTTTTCAAGTTTTGCAAAATGACGATAAATGCGTAGAAAAGATCATACTTACTGCTTCTGGTGGACCATTCTTAAACTATAGTTCTGAGCAATTAAGAAATGTTATGGTAGATCAGGCGCTTAGTCACCCCACTTGGAATATGGGAAAGAAAATCTCGATTGATAGTGCAACAATGATGAATAAGGCACTAGAGATAATAGAAGCACATAACTTGTTTAATATCAGCCCGAGTAAAATTGAAGCAATAGTGCATCCTGAATCAATAGTACATGGAATTGTAACTTATAAGGATGGGTTCAACTTTGCTGTGCTTACAGAAACTGACATGGCAATTCCTATTTCATATGCTCTATCTTGGCCAGAAAGATCAGCTTTAAATCGTAAATTAGATTTAACAAAGCAAGGAAAATTGACCTTTCAAGAACCAGACCATAAGCGTTTTCCTGCGCTAAAGCTTAGCATGGCAGTGTTAAGCTCTTCTGCTCCACAAACGAACAGTATTGTGTTCAATGCTGCAAATGAAATAGCTGTTAATGAATTTTTGAAGTCACGAATCGGCTTTTTAAAAATAGTAGAGGTAGTGGAATCAACAATGGAAAGTTTTGATAGTTACACTGATATTAATTCACTATCTGATATAATAAATATTGATTGTGAAAGTCGTATTATTGCTAATAAAATCGTTGAAAGTAAAGTTGTTGCATGTAGCTAGAGTAATGTAACCAGACTGTATTCTGTGATTTTTTTTTAGCAAAACACGATGCACAATCGTCATCCCGCTACTTGTTAGCGGCTAAGAGATACCGTGAATGAATCGCGGTATGACGGTTAAGTAGGGTGTCATCCCAGTCTGGGATCCAGGAAAATTGATTGTAAACGAGCAAACATTTTCGATAAAATTACCAAAAAGCTAGATCCCAGTGTCAGCTACTTGGATGACAGGGGAGGGAGGCTACTGGGATCCTGACAACCATCATTCCGCTACGTGTTAGCGGCTAAGAGATACCGCGGCGGTATAGCTATCTTCAAAAATATGGTTGAATAATTGTTAATAATAGTGTATAATTATTAATATTTTTAAGCACTTTGGCTATGGCTTTATCTAAGTTTCTCGACCCTAAGCTGGATTTAACCTTTAAAAGAATCTTTGGTACTGAAAAAAATAAGAATATTCTTGTCCATTTTTTGAACGATATTTTAGGGTTTACCGAGATAAATACTATACAAGAAGTGGAATTCCTCAGTACTATAATGGATCCTGAAATTGCATCTGATAAGCAAAGTATAGTTGATGTTCTTTGCAGGGATTCTAGTGGGGCCAGGTATGTGATTGAAATGCAGCTCACTCGCGATAAAGGCTTCGAAAAACGAGCTCAACTATATGCTGCTAAGGCTTACTCAAGGCAAGCTGATAAATCTGGTAAGTACATTGATTTAAAGAAGGTTTTCTTTATTGCTATCTCTAATTGTAATTTATTTCCTGATAAGCTTGATTATATATCCAGCCACACTATAAGAGATGAGAAAACCAATGAGCATGACTTAAAAGATTTTCAATTTGTATTTATTGAACTACCTAAATTTCCTAAGAATAAGGAAGAACAGCTAGAAAGCA
Source organism: Wolbachia endosymbiont of Oedothorax gibbosus (assembly GCF_936270145.1). Lineage (GTDB taxonomy): Bacteria > Pseudomonadota > Alphaproteobacteria > Rickettsiales > Anaplasmataceae > Wolbachia. Next base: position 1,138,918 of record NZ_OW370537.1, on the reverse strand, counting down.
TAGTGGATCGTTGGTTATTTTTCTTCAAATATGCAGATGAAACTACGGAAGAAGACTTAAGGAAAATAGCAGAAAAAGCACCGATAATAAAGTTAGCCTACGATGAATTAGACAGGTTTAGCTGGAATGAAAAAGATCTAGTAGCTTATGAAGAAAGAATAATGGATCTGCGCAAAGAAGAAGCCATTCTTGAATACAGACTTGATCTTGCTAAAGAGGAAGGTAGAAAAGAAAGGGAAATTGAAGTTGCAAAGAATCTACTTAAAGCAGGTGTTTCTTTTAATATTATAGCTCAAACAACTGGTCTTTCTATGAGTAGACTTCTTTCAAAATTGAGGGAGAGAGAGTAAGATCAAGTATTTGGAAGCATGAAATATAAGGAAATAGAAAAGTTAGAAGGAGAAAAGTTTCGACGTTTAACGGGGGTAAAAAAATCAACATTTAAGAGAATGGTAGAAATTCTAGATGAGGAGGATAAAAGGAAAAAAGCTAGAAGTGGAAGAAAAAGCAAACTTTGTATAGAAGATAGATTACTTATGGCACTGGAATATATGAGAGAATATCGTACATATTTTCATATAGGACAAAGTTATGGCATGAGTGAAAGCAACTGTTTTAAAATAATAAGGTGGGTAGAAGACACATTAATAAAACATCCAGATTTTGCATTACCAGGAAAAAAAGATCTATTAAATAGTAATGTAGAATACGAAGTTTTGGTAATAGATGGAACTGAAACAGCAGTAGAAAGGCCAAAAAAAAGCAAAAGCGCTTTTACTCTGGAAAGAAAAAAAGGCATACTATAAAAACACAAATAGTAACAGAGAAGAAGAGTAAAAAGGTCGTATGTACATCTTTCTCCAATGGTAGAAAACATGATTTTCGGATGTTTAGAGAATCAAAGATAGCAATATTACCGCAAACTAAGATCCTAGCTGATTCTGGTTACAGAGGAATGCAAAAGATACATAAAAATGTTGAATTACCACATAGAAGATCAAAAAAGAATCCTTTATCAAAGGAGAAAAAAGCAGAAAATAGATCTCTCTCTATACGAAGAGTGGTAGTTGAAAACGTAATCGGCTTATTGAAAAGGTTTAAAATCATTTCTGACAGATATAGAAATCGACGAAAACGTTTTGGCTTAAGATTTAATTTGATTGCCTCTATTCACAATAGAGAGCTCCTTTCATGAATTTTGAAAGAAGTCTAGTGAGATCAAAGAATTGCAGAATTAAGTGTGAATGGTTACAGAGTGATTTCAAAGCGCATTTGCAATTGGAATGGATGCATTTAATGAGAGTCCCATTTTACGGTGTTCAAATCTACTCCTTCTTGTACCATCTCCCAAAGTGGGCTCATTTCTCTCAGTCGGCCAACATTTTTAGCAACAAGATCTGCTGCGTACAAAACTTCTTCTTTAGTTGTAAATCGACCTAGGCCAAATCTAATTGATGAATGCTCAAGGTCATGGCCATTATTTAACGACCGTACGACATAGGAAGGCTCAAGAGACGCAGACGTGCACGCAGAACCAGAACTTACTGCTAAATCCTTGATTGCCATGATGAGAGACTCACCCTCAACATAGGGAAAGCTCAAGTTTAGGTTGCCAGGAATTCTATTTTCATAATCACCATTTAAAACGATATCAGGAAACGCTTCTTTTATCTTATTATACAAAATATCCCTTAATTCTTCCACTCTAGTTGTTTCTTTTTTCATTTCTTCTCTAGCAATACGTGCCGCTTCACCAAAACCGACTGCAAGGGGAGTTGGAACTGTGCCAGAGCGCATGCCTCTTTCCTGTCCACCACCACTAATTAGCGGTATCAGCCTAACACGAGGATTCTTTCTACGGACATATAATGCACCTATTCCCATAGGTCCATAAATTTTGTGGCTAGAGAGACTCATAAGATCAATGCACATCTCATTAACATCAATTGGAACTTTTCCAAAGCTTTGAGCTGCATCTGTATGGAAGAATATATTACGCTTCCTGCATATTTCACCAATCTCCTTTACAGGCTGAATTACTCCGATTTCATTATTTACCATCATCACTGAAACCAGGATTGTTTTATCAGTAATTGCTTCCTCAAGCTTTGATAAATCTATAATTCCGTTTTGCTTAACAGGCAAATATGTAACTTTAAAGCCTTCATTTTCCAGATGCCGACAAGAATCAAGAACACACTTATGCTCCGTGCAGACAGTTATTATATGATTTCCTTTATTTTTATAAAAGTGAGCAACGCCCTTGATTGCCGCATTATTTGACTCAGTTGCACCTGAGGTAAAGATAATTTCTTTGCTATCTGCGTTCACCAGATCAGCGATGTGTTTCCTTGCTTTTTCCACTGCTTCTTCAGCAGTCCAACCAAATGAATGGCTGCGAGAGTGTGCATTACTGAACTCACCAAAGTAAGGTATCATCACCTCTAAAACACGGGGATCTACTTTAGTAGTAGATTGATAATCAAGAAATATTGGTAATTTTATTTTAGTATCATGTATTTTTTTACTTTCAACATTCATAAAGCTACCACAGAGACAAAATTTACAACTATTTAATAGCACTAAAACTTAATTTTTTCAAGGTATAATCTTGCATCAACAAACATTATCACCAAAGGGATGTGTGTATGACGCTGGTTCCTTGCAAGCTTTGCTTGCAAATAAGTCTAATACGCGTCGCGTTTTATGCCAAAACACAATTGGAGTTACATGCAAAATAGATCCCAGTGTCAGCTACTTGGATGACACCCTACTTAACAGTCATACCGCGGTTCATTCGCGGTATCTCATCCGCTAACAAGAGATCCCGCTAACAAGCAGCGGGATGACGAATTGCTATGCCGCCACGAACCGTCGTTCCGCCGCAGACCGTCATACCGCGATTCATTCGCGGTATCTCATCCGCTAACAAGAGATCCCGCTAACAAGCAGCGGGATGACGAGATGCCACCGCAAACCGTCATACCACGATTCATTCGCGGTATCTCATCCGCTAACAAGAGATCCAGCTAGCGGGATGACGAATTACTTAACCATCATCTACACCGTCATACCGCCGCAGACCGTCATACCGCGATTCATTCGCGGTATCTCATCCGCTAACAAGAGATCCAGCTAGCGGGATGACGATTGTCGTTTAGTCATAAATATTAAGAAATTTACCAAGCGAAAAAAAAGGCAAAAGAAGCCCTGGTCATTAGACTTCTTTCAAAATTGAGGGAGAGAGAGTAAGATCAAGTATTTGGAAGCATGAAATATAAGGAAATAGAAAAGTTAGAAGGAGAAAAGTTTCGACGTTTAACGGGGGTAAAAAAATCAACATTTAAGAGAATGGTAGAAATTCTAGATGAGGAGGATAAAAGGAAAAAAGCTAGAAGTGGAAGAAAAAGCAAACTTTGTATAGAAGATAGATTACTTATGGCACTGGAATATATGAGAGAATATCGTACATATTTTCATATAGGACAAAGTTATGGCATGAGTGAAAGCAACTGTTTTAAAATAATAAGGTGGGTAGAAGACACATTAATAAAACATCCAGATTTTGCATTACCAGGAAAAAAAGATCTATTAAATAGTAATGTAGAATACGAAGTTTTGGTAATAGATGGAACTGAAACAGCAGTAGAAAGGCCAAAAAAAAGCAAAAGCGCTTTTACTCTGGAAAGAAAAAAAGGCATACTATAAAAACACAAATAGTAACAGAGAAGAAGAGTAAAAAGGTCGTATGTACATCTTTCTCCAATGGTAGAAAACATGATTTTCGGATGTTTAGAGAATCAAAGATAGCAATATTACCGCAAACTAAGATCCTAGCTGATTCTGGTTACAGAGGAATGCAAAAGATACATAAAAATGTTGAATTACCACATAGAAGATCAAAAAAGAATCCTTTATCAAAGGAGAAAAAAGCAGAAAATAGATCTCTCTCTATACGAAGAGTGGTAGTTGAAAACGTAATCGGCTTATTGAAAAGGTTTAAAATCATTTCTGACAGATATAGAAATCGACGAAAACGTTTTGGCTTAAGATTTAATTTGATTGCCTCTATTCACAATAGAGAGCTCCTTTCATGAATTTTGAAAGAAGTCTATTGTCTATTTTCAGTATTGGCGTTTTTTAAGTCTTAAACGCTGCAATTTAGCTGCTTTTAAATGCAACTAACCTTAGCTTTAATATTTAAGAAATTTACCAGGCAGAAAAAAAAGGCATAGAAAACCCGCAGTAGCTAGTTATTCACTCTCTATTTTAAAATTTGACGTTGGGTGATGTCTTGAACGCTTTGTAAGCGCGTTTCAGCTTATATAGGTAAAAACCTAGAAATTTGATAAAGACATAAGGTACACATAGTGCAAAAAATTAAGCATAGTACGCCAAATACAAGTTTTCTTGTCGTTTTAATCTGCACAGATTGCGAAGTTAAATGAAATAGCTTCACTGTCATGATAAGGGGGCTGGCGAAGGATGTCAAGGAAGTTTTGTGTTTCTATTCCCAATAAAAGTTTGTTATATGATTATGCAAGAAGTCTAATGAAGAAAAGACTTAAAGAGAGACCAAATCAAAGTGCAATGGTATTTCACTAATCCAATTATTTTTCTCCTGATCTAGCCTATCATCCAATATTGCCTGCCTTATTGATGCCATTAACTTATTCATGAAAAAAATGTTGTGAATGGTAACGAGCGTGTAAGCCAGAAGCTCTTTAGCTTTCAGTAAATGGTGTATATAAGCTCTTGAATATTTTCTGCAGGTAAAACATAAACAGTCACTTTCAATTGGGTTATCGTCTAGCTCGAATTGTTGATTCCGCAAATTAATATGTTCTTTGCACTTTGAAGAAATAGAATCTCTATTTTTTACTTTAATAAGCGCGCCACCATGTCTTGCTAAACGAGTTGGATGTACGCAATCAAACGTGTCAATTCCAAGACTTACTCCGCGAAAGATGTCCACAATCCCACCAATACCAAGCAAATGAGTAGGCTTGTCTTTTTTCAGATGGTCCATAGTGAAAGAAACTACATCATGCATCTGCTCTTTACTTTGACCAAGTGATCCACCTATTGCTTGACCAAAAAATGGCAAATCGTTGATAAAATCACAACTTTCTCTACGTAAATCGTGATATATTCCGCCTTGACTAATTCCATATAGCACTTGCTTGCCATTATTGTTTTTTTCAAATTCATTTAAAGAACGTTCAGCCCATCTGTGGCTCATGAGCATTGATTTTGCTGTATATTCTTTGCTTACGTGAAATGGAGTGCATTCATCTAAAACTAGGATTAAATCTGCACCTAATTTTTGTTGAATTTGTATAGATTTTTCAGGAGTTAAGCAATAAGTTTTACCATTAATGTAAGAACGGAAAATTGCTCCATCCTCATTAATTTTGATCAAAGTTTTTTGTTTTTTTCTTATTCCTTTTATCTCTTCCGAAACTGATCCGTGCCCTAAGCTAAATATCTGATATCCACCTGAGTCAGTTAGCATTGGCCCATTCCATCCCATCATCTTGTGCAAACCACCAAGTTTTGCAACAGTATTCTCTCCTGGTTGAAGCATTAGGTGATAAGTGTTGGAAAGTATTATCTGAGTACCTGCTTCTCTGATTCTCTCGATATCTGCAGCTTTAATAGCAGCTTTTGTTGCGCAGAATATAAAAGCTGGTGTTTCTACGCTTCCATTTGGAGTTTTAATTGTTCCAACTTTTGCAGAACCTGATTGCTTGATTATCTTGAATGCAAATTCTTCTTTCATCTATTTGCCTGAAAGTTCTGCTATGATGTTTTCTACTTTTTCAGGAGTAAGATTTTCATAGAAGTCATTATTAATCTGCACAACGGGAGCATTAATGCATGCACCGAGACATTCAACTTCTTTTAAAGTGAACAGATTGTCTTTAGTGGTCTTACCGATATTGATTCCAAGTTTCTTTTTAAAGGTATTTAAAACTTTTTCGCTACTGCATAACCAGCAGGGGGTTGTTCTACAAATTTGTATTAGATATTTACCTACTGGTTTTAAATTATACATGGTGTAGAAATTTGCCACTTCATATACACGAATATGTGGAATATGCAGCATATCAGCAACGTAACGCATAGCAGGTTCAGAAACCCATCCGCATTGCTCTTGAACCAGATATAGTAAAGGCATAACAGCACTACCTTCTCTGCCTTTAGGATACATCTCTATAAACTTTCCTGCTTTCTTGAGGTTTTCTGATGTAAAACTAAACTGCTTTTCTTTTTCTGTCATTCGTGAGACTCGTGTAAACTTTAACGGATTATACCTGTAGAACCAATGATTGCAATTGTTGGTTTTTTGAGAAGTAGCATAAAGCTTCTTAGCCCTCTTCAAGCTTATATTTACCTTTTAGTATAAAACATTATATTAATTTTTTAATTTTAGTTAAAATTTTCATTGACATTAACACACAGGAGTGATCATAATAGTATTTTATTAATATTTTAAATAAAATTATGTTTGTATTAAGAAAGTTGCTCGGGATCGACTCAAATACACCAGAAGTTAAAGAAGCGATAGGTTTTAACCCAGCAAACGTAGGGTTGATTGAAGGAGATGGAGTCGCTTATGGACTCAGCTATCAAGATAACGGCAATGGAAGTAGTAAAGTAAAATTACTTATTAGTCCATTATATCAATCAAAAACATACGAATGTAGTACAAATATCAGCGTAGCAAATGAATTCAAGGGCCAATTATCTCTCACACTAATAACCCCAGTTGCGGATTAATCAATATAGTAAAATCTAGAAATACAGGGCTTTTTAGGCTTCATGGAATATGAAACTAATGTGGAAAAGACGTGCACCAAGAAATTTATTGGAGACCTGTGCCTTGAATGCTCAAGCTCAAGTCTGTCTTTTAGGTAGCCAAAAACTGTTTCAATAATCGACCTTTTTCTTAAAAAAATCTTTTCTTCAAGTAGCATTAATGTGTTTTTCATACCTTTTTTTACTTTGGTAACGAGTTTTAGTCCTCTATCGAAGAGTTTTGCAAAGAGCTCTTTCTTTATATAGCCCTTATCACCAAACAAAAGACCAGTCAGTTTTTCAGTTAATTTTGGTACTGGTTTTCTGTCGTCAACGTTACCTTTAGTAAGTGTAACTCCTTGAATTTCACCTTTTTCATTAATTACCATATGCAATTTAAAACCAAAAAACCAGCCATATGTAGTCTTTCCAAGCTTTGCCAATCCTTTGAAAACTTTGTTTCTTGAGATTCTTTTTGGATGGCAAACAGCGATAGATGTTGCATCTATGTACGAAATCCCTGTCATTTTCGACTGCTCACATAGCCATTGCAAAAGTAATGCTAAATACCATAAAACCCTCGGTTTTAGCCTAATAAATCTACTATATGTTGGCAAATTTTGAAACTCAGATCCATATAGTGCTTTCAAATAATATGTATAGAAAGATTTAAAGTCCTCACATCTAGATTGTTGATAAAGTAAAATTATAGTAAGAATTTCAGAATGCGTAATCTCTGGCGTTCTGGTAGGTTTTTTACTGTTTGGCAGGAGTTTTTCTGCGAAATTTTTGTTTATAGCCTTGCAAAAATCGTCTACAAAGCAAAATAATTCTGTTACATTTTTATTCATGGGTAACCTCTCTACTTTTTGATAATATGTTTCCGGAGTTTACCCTATTTCCCTATCTTTTTCACTGACTTCTAATCCGCAACTGGGGTTAATAGAAAATTCAGCTGAAGTAGACAAAATTGGAGTTATCTTTCCTACAGAAGAAATTAACAAAGAAGAAAAGTGCATCAAAGGCTTAACATTCAATACTTACGAAATCAAGCATTCAACCAATGTTCCCTTAGTTGAATACGTAGGAAAAGTAAAATTATACAAGAACATTGATATAAATAATCTTGCAAATGAAGGCAATAGTTACTTTCAACCAAAAGCAGTAAAAGTTGGTAATGGTAATGTTATTGTAATCGCCCATAATTTAAAGGATCAAACTTTAGTTTCTTGGTATTTAAAGTTAGGCAAGAGCGGGAAATTTAAAGTATTGGATGGAAAAGGTTTCACAGAAAGGAAATTGTTCAAATTTGGTAATCCGGGGCAATTGGTATTAAATGGAAACACGATGCTTTATTCGCAAGTGAGCAAAAGGATTACTAAGGAGAATCAAGAGGTAAGAAAAACACGTATTTTTAAATTTGATATGGCTAAAGTGATTCAGGGTCTGAGGGATGGAGTTAATGGCTTTTTACTTGGTAATGGAAAAGGTCAAATAGATAATAAAGCACTATCTCTTTCTAGAGAATATGAAATAAGCTTTTTGCAGTATGTTGAAGGTGGTGATCTAGTTGCTTTTCTTGCAGAAGGCCGGTCGCCTAATAAACAAACGTTACATTTAACAAGTCTTGTTAAGAATGGATCAAAATCGGACTTTACTGTTTGCGAATTTGAAGATTCTATAAAGCAATTGTATGTTAAAAACAATGGTCAAGACAGTTTTATTGTAACTGCAATAAATGAAGGAAACATCACAATTTGCAATCATCAAAGGTTTGAAAAACCTTCCAAGGTAACAATAATACCGGCAAATAGCATCAAAACTCTCAGTGATTTTGTTAATATCATTAACGGTCGATTAACGCCAGATATTATTTTTAGTAGTACCGTGGCTCCTATAACTATTACAGAAACGGTTGTGACTTCTAAGAAAACGCCGACTGCTGCAATTGCTAGTACAACAGAAACCGACACTGTGAAGACTACCAAATTAACAACAGAAGCCGTTACACCTACTTCTACAATGAGTAAACCTTCAACAAGTACAGTAACAGTAAAGCCAACAACAGTAGCAAAAACAACTACTACTTCACAAGCGACCACGGTTGCTACAACGTCAACCAGTGTGCCTTCGGAAACTGAAACAAGTACTGTAAAACCTACAGCAGCGACTGTTGCGTCGACTTCTACAATGAGTAAACCTTCAACAAGCACAGTAACAGTGGAGCCAACAACAGAAGCCGTTGCGTCGACTTCTACGATGAATAAACCTTCAACGACTCAAACAAGCACAGTAACAGTGGAGCCAACAACAAGCTCAGAGAGAACTACACAAACAGTGTCTACTATGCCGAGTACTAGAACAAGGGAGTTGACAACTCCTATGTTCACTACAACTTTATTTTCTCAATCTACTTCTTCACCACAGCCTACTCAACTTGCTATAGGGTCTAATAGGGCAGGAATGATAGGGGGATCTTTGGTTGGAGCAATAGGTATTGTTGGAATTATAGGATTCATAGCATATAGATATGTTAAGGGTCGTAATGCTGCTCCTGTGTTAGAACTAACTGATTTGGGTTATAGAAGGCGATCATCTTCAAGTAGCGATGAAGAAATTTTTACCACTGGTGATAGAATGCGAACTATATATCAATCTGAAACAGTGCTAAATAGTATATCAGTAGAAAGTAGTAGTCGATCAAGAAGTAGCTCATCGTCTTCGAGCAGTGGACCAGGCTCTTGACTAACTGAAATGGAGTCTAAAAGTGAAAAAAGCTTATCTTGGGATAGCGATGATGTGCCAGAATATCACCTTTAGCTATTTGTCTAAATGTTTTTAATATGTAGACTGTTAGGAAATTGTCTTTTGCTTTTGTGATTTTCATGTTAAAGTATAATTCCTGGGTGAAATAAGTAGCTGCTGTTATGTGATAAACATAGCAGAGGAAAGTCCGGGCTCCAAGGAAAAATAGTGACGGGTAACGCCCGCCGGAGGTAACTCCAGTTATAGGGCTACAGAAAATTACCGCCTAAAATATTTTAGGTAAGGGTGAAAAGGTGTGGTAAGAGCACACCATGGCAATGGCAGCATTGGTAGTCGAGTAACCAACACTAGGAGCAAGATTAAATAGAAGTAGATTTTATGTTTTCCTCATATCTACTTGGGTAAATCGCACGCAGTAAATGGTAACATTTACTCCAGATAAATAGCTACATAAACAGAACTCGGCTTATATTTCACCTAGGCGTTCACATGATATGTGCAATATAAGCCATGATATATTTAAATGTGTAGGCATTTCATGCGTTGTCCTTCACTTGTTCTGCTTGATAGCCATCACTACTTTCGCCTACATTAACATTAGAATATTCTTCATCATCAACATACTCTTTCAGAACATATCCTCTGCCCCAAACGGTTTCTATGTGGCTTTTTCCATCATTTGCACTTTCAAGTTTCTTACGTAATTTACACATAAAGACATCAACTATCTTGTTATCTGAAGGTTCATCCAAGCCATTGTAAAGATGATTTAAGAACATTTCTTTTGTTAATACTGTTCCTTTACGCAGTGCTAGCAATTCTATCATAGAATACTCTTTATTAGTAAGGTGAACCGTTTTACCTTTCACCTCAACAACCCTGTGATCAAAATTGATATTTATATTACCAATCTTTATCACCGATTCAGGATGGCCTTTAGTACGACGCACTATGGCCTTAATTCGAGCTAATAACTCACTTTTATGAAATGGTTTGGTTAAGTAATCATCGGCACCATACCCGAGTCCTTTAGCTTTGTGATTAACAGCAGATATACATGAAAGTATTAGGACAGGAACTTTGATTTTTGCACTTCTTAATCTTAACAATATATCATATCCGTCAATATCACCAGGCAAGTGTATATCCAAAATAACTAGATCATAGTAATCTCCGTTTGAGGAAACCATATTATTGTTATAATCTTGTGAAGAAGTAACAACGTCACAAAAGTGCCCATCAGAAGTTAAGGCATTAACCACAGTCTTTGCACTTACTTGATCATCTTCAATTAGTAATATACGCATATTTTACACCCCATAAATAATTTATAATTTTAGTAATATATATAACTAAGGAAAGTAACAAATCAAACTTTTATTAACAAACGATCAAAATTACACTTATTAATTAATAGTAAATATATTGTTCCAAAATTATATAAATAGATCTAAAATATAATAGATACATTATATACCATAATAGTAATACTATTTTTAGTAAATATTAAATTAAAGTTATTATTATTAAAAGAATACTTAGGTTAATAAATATTTAACTATTTGATACGCCTATATTATATTTTTAACTTACTTATTCTACTATTTTAAAGTATAAGTAATACTTTCAGGAATATTGTGTGGCAATATCAATTTTAGGTGCTGGTGCATGGGGTACAGCAATCGCAATTTCACTCAGTAGTAAGAAAGATGTGATTTTGTGGACTCGCAATAAAACTACATTTGAATCAATCAACGGGAAAAGAGAAAGTGACAAGCTACCCGGTTGTCGAATTTCTGATAATGTGTCAGTAAAATTGGCTATTGAAGACACAATTAATGCTTCAGTAACAATCCTCGCTGTTCCCACTCAGTCTCTGAGGGAGGTATGTCAGCAATTGCATAATTGTAATCTGAAAAAAGATGTAGCAATAATTTTAGCTTGTAAGGGAATAGAAAAGTCTACATTAAAATTACCTAGTGAAATAGTAAATGAAGTTTTACCTAACAATCCTATTGCTGTTTTTTCAGGTCCTAGCTTTGCTGTAGAAGTTGCAAGAAAATTACCCTATTCAATGGTTCTTGCGTGCCAAAATAACACATTAGGTTCAAAGCTAGTATCAGAGCTGCAACAAAAAAATGTTAAGTTGGAGTTTAGTAACGACATTATAGGAGTACAGATTTGTGCAGCATTAAAAAATGTTTTTGCTATAGCATGTGGAATTATTTTTGGTAGAAAACTCGGGTTTAATGCTCATGCAGCATTGATTACGAAAAGTGTGAGCGAAATTAAGGCTTTATACTCAGCAAAAGTTGGTAACGGTAATGTGGATATAAATACACTACTTGGGCCGGCATGTCTGGGTGACCTAATTATGACATGCACATCCTTGAATTCAAGAAACCTATCTTTTGGGTTTAAAATAGGTAATAGTGACAATGGCTTTAATGTTCAGCAAGAAGGCAAGTCAGTGATTGAAGGTTTTAGCACTGCTGAGCCCATATTTAATTTAGCAAGAAAGCTAAAGATAAAAATGCCTATATGTGAAGCGGTCTATAGATTATTGTATGAAAGCGCTTCTATAGAGGATACTATTTCTGTTCTTGTAAATTAGTTTTGTACTTTGGTGTATTGTGAAATTTTTATATAAATTGATATCAACATGGTGGCTGTCTGGCACAGTAAAAAAAATGCCAGGTACTGTAGGCAGCTTAGCTTCTTATCCAATTGTTCCTGTAATACTGAGTAACAGAATTTTAGGTGCAGCAATTATTTTTTTATTATTCTTGATTGGATTATGGTCTATAGGCAATTATATAAAACATTACAAGACTTCATGTGATCCAAAAGAGGTAGTAATTGATGAAGTAGTTGGTCAATTGCTGACAATACTTTTAGTTTCGATATTGTTAAGCCAAGAGATAAATTGCTCTTTATTGTTGTTGTGCTTTTTTTCTTTTAGGTTTTTTGATATAATAAAAACGTGGCCTATAAATTTGATCGATAAAAATACCAAAGGTCCTTTAGGTGTTATGCTAGATGACATTATAGCTGCAATTTTAGCCTGTGTTCTTATAGGAGCATTTTATTGTTTATTGTTGATATATGCAGGATAAAAAAATTTATTATTCAAGCTTAATTGTTCAAAATCTGAAGGATTATATACTGTACGCAGCAAATTTATCTGAGTGGGAAGTCCACGATGAATTTGATAACGTTACATTTACAATAAATGGTACCAAGGAGTCATTATTTAATTTTGTGTTCTGTGGAGATCAATGTACCGAGCTTTCTATACAAAAAACTCTAGATTATCTCAGAACAAGAGATATAGAAGCAACATGGGTAATAAATTCACATATGAAAATAAGAGATATTTTAGAAAAGTGTGAAGTAAAACACGTTAGCACACCAAAAAAAGCTTTACTTAATATGAAAAATTACTTTTTACCTGTTGATGTTATTTCAAATTTGAGGTTAAATGCCGTAAATGGTAGCGGTCTTTTAGAACAGTTAGATCTACATACTTCTAAAATTTTTTATCATGGCGTTGGAATTGTCAGCACATTTTTTCGCGGATTATCAAATTATGATGATAAGAACTCAAGATTAAGATTTTTTCTTGTAACACTAAATAATGAAATTATTGGGACATGCGGTCTTTATGTTCAAGACAGCGTAGCTGGTTTTTATAGTGATGGAGTTTTACCAATTTACAGGAATCGTGGAATAGGTACCCAAATGGTTTTAGAAAGAATAAAGATAGCTAAACAGCTTGAATGCAAATATATAGTAGCACATTGTATGAAGCCTTCTGTAAACCTTTATAAGAGATTGGGCTTTCAAATGTTAGGCAATCTTTACTTATATACCTCTTCAGCATAATTCTGAGCGGTTACAAATTTTTACATTTGTTTTAAAAATGCTATGTTTTTTTTGTATGAAGTGGTTTTAATATTGATTCTAATATTATTCTTTCTCTCTTATTCTAAATTAAAAATTAGTAATAAGATTAAGAACTTACAGCATCAAAATGTTATCATAAATAATTTAATTGATACTGTGAATGATGGGTTTTATATTTGGGATGCAAAAAAACGTATAGAAAAGTTCTCTCCCAACTTACTAATTTTGCTTAATACTGTTTTTTACTCGTTTAATGAGTTTGTGAATTTTTTTGAGCAATCAGAAAGCTTAATTAAAAATTTTGTTAAAGCAAAGGAAATAAATAAATCTTTTACTCTAGATTTAAAGTCAAAGGACAGTGAGGTTTATTGCATATGTTACGGTAGAAGCATAATAGATGATTCTAACAATGTGATAGGTGTGCTATTATGGATAAGGAATGTCTCAGACTATAAGATAAAAGCTAACGGACTTGAGTTAGAAAATAGTAAGCTTACACAAGAAGTGGAGAGCTATAAAAACATTTTCAACTCTTTACCATTTCCAATACTAAAATATAACAAGAGTAGAAAGGTGGAATTTTATAACTTATTTTATGATAAATATGTAAATGGCTCTAAGAAATTTGCTATTACCAGTAGCGCTCATAACACAAAACCAGTAAGACATGTCATAACTTATAAGAATGAACCTAAGGTTTTCGATTTTGTTAAAATTCTAATACAAGATTCTGGTAGCATAGTAATGTATGGGAAAGATGTTAGTGATGCAGAGAAATTATATACTGAATTAAGCAGTTATTTAGCTACACAGAAAAATTTGCTTGAGAGGTTACCGGTTGCTATAGTAATATATAGTAAGAATCAAAAGCTAAAATTTTATAATAATGCTTTCATAAAAACTTTTCAATTTGACCCAAAATTTTTGGCATCTTACCCAACTTATCACGAAGTTATGCTTTATCTCCTCGAATCTAAAAAGCTTTTAGAAAAAGAGGATTTTCAAACTATTAGTAACCAAAGACATGAGTTATTCAAAAAATTATTTGAATCGTACGATGATACGATACACTTCACAAATGGAAAAGCGTTCAGGGTATTAACAATACCCTACGCTTCAGAAGGTTTGCTGTTCTGTTACGAAGAATACAAAAGATGATACTTAAGCTCCTTCTCTCTCTACCATGAGCTGTTTTACTTTCACTATTGCACTTGCCGGATTAAGTCCTTTAGGACAAGTTTTTGTGCAATTCATTATTGTATGACAACGATACAACTTGAATGGGTCGTTTAAAACATCAAGTCTTTCATCTGTCTTATTATCACGGCTGTCAGCAATCCATCTGTAGGCTTGTAATAGTATTGCTGGTCCTAAAAATTTATCACTATTCCACCAGTAGCTTGGGCAACCAGTCGAACAGCAAGCACATAATATACAGTCGGACAAGCCATCCAATTTTTTTCTATCTTCAGGAGATTGAGAGTATTCTTTATTTGGTAGGGCAGGCTTATCTGCTTGTAACCAAGGTTTAATTGACTTATATTGCTCGTAAAATTGGCTCAAGTCCGAGACTAGGTCCTTTATCACATACATGTGAGGTAATGGATATATTTTTACGTCACCTTTTATATCATGTATAGATCTAGTACATGCAAGAGTATTGGTTCCGTCAATATTCATGGCACAAGATCCACATATGCCTTCTCTACAAGAACGTCTGAAAGTTAAAGTCGAATCTATTTCATCCTTTATTTTTATTAATGCATCAAGTACCATAGGGCCACAACTATCCATATCAATAAAAAATGTGTCTATTCTAGGGTTTTTCTCGTCATCAGCAGACCAACGGTAAATTTGAAATCTTCTGATGTTTTTTGCTCTAGCAGGAATAGGATAAATTTTGCCCTTTTGATTAATCTTAGAATTCTTTGGCAAAGAAAACTGAACCATATCACTTACCTTTTATTGTTTATAGCTAAAACCCTTTGTAGATAACATATTTTATTATCGTCTACTATATTTTTATTAAATTCCTTTTAAATCGCGCACATATTGTAGCCAAGCGAAGCTAAAATCTCTCTTTCTAGATTTTTCATTATAATTTCTTCATCTTTTTTTTGGTGATCATAACCAAGTAAATGCAGTAATCCATGCACTAACATGTGTGCAATGTGAGCAAGAATGGGTATATAATACTCATGCGATTCCCTTTCTATTGTGCCTATTGAAATTGCTATATCTCCTAAATCACACTCATTAGATAATTGTTCACACGGAAATGATAGTACATTAGTTGGCTTATCCATTTTTCTAAATTTTAAATTAAGTTGGTGCAGCAAATTATCATCAGCCAGAGCTATTGATATATTTGGTTTATAGTGGTCTATTTTTAATTCTTTTAGAGAAGCATTGATGATATCCAATACAAAATCTTCAGGATTTTCTATGATGCTGTGCCATTTCTCATCAAGAATATTTACTTCTAACATTCACTCATCCTTATTACTTCATTCCATTCAATTTCCGAAACTGGAGAAACTGATAAACGTGGTTGTTTTAATATAGCCATATTTTTTAAAAGTGAGTTTTGTTTTATATTATTTAACGTTACTTGGTTGTTTAAAGGTTTCAAAAACTTTACATTCACTAATCCGAATTTGGGATCATTAATATGATAATACCCTTTAAATACTTCAACTATTCCAAGTATTGCTTTCTCTTTACCTGTATGATAAAAAAACGCAAGATCGCTTACTTTCATAATTTTCATGTAATTTTGAGCTTGATAATTGCGCACGCCATCCCACTCAACTACCTGCTCCTTTTCCATTTTTTGCCATGAGTATTCACTTGGCTCTGACTTGAGTAGCCAAAGTTGCATTATTTTTTTCTTCTTAAGTAAGCTGGTATATCATAGATATTGCTGCCCCACTTAGCTCCTTCGCTTACCTGTTCAGCTGGTTTTGTTTCCAGTGTTTTGTCTTGCATACTTTCACTGTGACTATAGGGCCACTTAAATTTCTCTTTCTCTGAGTCTTCGCTCTGACTTATAGGTGAAGTTTCTGATTTGTTATCGCGACTATCAATGCCAGTTGCAAGAACAGACACTCTAACTCTTCCCTCCATCGCTTGATCAAAAGTAGCACCAAATATTATATTTGCATTTTCATCTACTTCTTCACGCACTCTATTGGCTGCAGCATCAACTTCAAACAGAGTCATGTCTCCGCCACCAGTAATGTTAATTAATATTCCTTGTGCACCTTTCATTGATACATTATCAAGCAATGGATTAGATATTGCAGCCTCTGCAGCACTAATTGCTCTATCTTCTCCTTCTGCCTCTCCAGTGCCGATCATTGCTTTGCCCATCTCGCTCATTACTGTTTCTATATCAGCGAAGTCAAGATTAATGAGCCCTGGCATGACCATCAAGTCAGTTACTCCTCTGATGCCAATGTGCAGAACATTATCAGCAAGTTTAAATGCATCAGAAAATGTAGTTTTTTCATTTGCAATTCTAAATAAATTCTGATTTGGAATGACAATAAGTGTATCCACGTATTTTTGCAGTTCTTCAAGTCCAAGCTCTGCAGTACGCATCCTCCGCACACCCTCGAAGCCAAATGGCTTAGTCACAACTCCAACAGTCAATATCTTTTTTTCTTTTGGCGCTCTATCCTTAACTGCAGCTCTTGCTTCTCTGGCCGCTTTTGCAATTACCGGTGCTGCACCGGTTCCAGTACCGCCGCCCATTCCTGCCGTGATGAAAAGCATATGACTATCTTTTATATGCTCCATAATTTCATCGATTGATTCTTCTGCTGCACCTTTGCCAACATCAGGCAAAGCACCAGCACCAAGCCCCTTAGTTAAATTAATGCCAAGCTGAATTTTTTTATCGCATAATGACTTCTCTAACGCTTGAGCATCGGTATTTGCTACAACAAAATTTACTCCTTGCAAATTGGATTGGATCATGTTATTCACAGCATTTCCACCAGCACCACCCACTCCCACAACGGTAATCCTTGGGTGTAATATAGGCAGCTCTGGTAAACTAAGGTCAATTGACATTTAAATTACTCAAATAGTTAGTGAATTCACTTCATAATAAGTTACTGCTTTTTTAACAATATGCAAATACTTTTCGCTTCTATAGACATAAATAGTAAACGAGATTTACTTATTCTTAACATTTATGCTAATAAGTGCCGTTAATTAATAGTAACTAGTTTTTTAGGTGACATCATTTAACTGATACAAAAAAATAGAAAATGTTTATAAAAAGGGATAGAAACCTTATTCCTTTTCTTACGAGTCTATTGCTTGTGCCTCTCCCAGGAGTGCTAGCTTAGCTTTGTCTAAGTTGTTACTTGGGCTTTCCTTCTCAATCCACTCACGTGCTTCCTCAATTCTTTCTGCCTTATCACTGTTCTTATATGCAAGCACAGGTGCAGCTATTAAAGCTACCACTGAAATAGCAATTATCAAGCTAGCAGCAAGTGGATGAGCAGCTGCAAGTGCAGATAACTTAGCAATGGCAGGACCAGCAAACGCTGCAACTTTTGCTCCAGCTATGTCAACAAAAGCTGCATAAGCTGGACTCATAAAATAAGCAGCTGTAAGCGCTATTGCTGAAGGTATAACAAGAAAAACCACAGCTGTTTTTAATTTATTATTAATTACATATTGACCAAACCCACTAAAACCACCTGGGATTCCCCAATAATCATCAGCTTGTTTATATCCTTCCGAAATAGCATGAAAAAAACCATCTCTTTTCTTATATTCATAATCTGTTAATGCCATAATTCTACTCCTAAACAAAACATTAAAATTTCACTAAGGGTAATATATAGTAGAAAAAGTTGCCTGTCAAATAAATTAACTTGTTAATATATCCTTATTCTGTAATTCAGCGCTTCGGCGATGTGCGCTCTTTTTACTTCTTCACTTTTTGCAAGATCTGCAATAGTTCTTGCAACTTTTAATACACGTGTGTAGCCTCGATTGGAAATGTAATTTTCTTTCAGTACATATTTTAACAATTCTAACCCTGCCTGATCTGGCTCAGTAAATTTATTCAGTGCTTCACCGCTTACTTCTGCGTTACAACGAACATTCAATTTACTATAACGCTCAGTTTGAACTTTTCTTGCTGCTATCACCCTTCCTCTAATAATCTCGGTACTTTCTCCCTCTACAGAGATTTCAGGAGAGAGTATGCTAACGTTTGGCATCTCGATGCATATGTCTATTCTATCAAGCAATGGCCCTGATATTTTGTTTTTGTAATCTGCGCCACACTTTGGAGCTTTGTTGCACGATCTACTTGCATTACCTAAATAACCGCACCTGCAGGGGTTCATTGCAGCTATAAGTTGAAAATTGGCAGGGTAGGTTATGTGAGCATTCGCTCTTGCAACAGTAACTTTTCTATCTTCAAGTGGTTGACGCAAAGAATCAAGCACAAGTCTTGGAAATTCAGGTAACTCATCAAGAAACAACACACCATTATGAGCTATAGTGATTTCTCCGGGCTTTGCGTTTTTTCCTCCCCCTATCATTGCTGGCATAGAGCATGAATGATGAGGTTCACGAAAGGGGCGAGCTACTTTGAATATTTCATTACCAGTTTTTGTGATGCTGGAAATAATATTAACATCAATCATTTCCTGTTCGGTCAAATCAGGCAATAGCCCTACAAATCGTTTAGCAAGCATTGATTTTCCAGTACCAGGAGGTCCAACAAGAAGCATATTATGCCCACCTGCTGCTGCAATTTCAGCTGCTCTTTTTGCAACAACTTGGCCTTTGATATCCTTCATATCGGGAACCAATCTTTTTTCTTTGGGTGCAGCGCTATAGTTAAAAGTTACCGGCTGAATTGACTGCTCGCCCTTAAAATGTCTGATAATATCGGTTAATTTCTCTATAGCTAGAATTGAAACATTCTTTACCCATGAAGCTTCTACTCCATTTCCCCTTGGGCAAATTACTCCTTTATTGTCCTTTTTTGCATTAATTGCTGTTGGAAGTACTCCTGAGACTGGTATGACTCTGCTGTCTAGTGCAAGCTCACCCATAATGATATAAGACTGAACTTTTTCAACTGGTATCACATTCATTACAACAAGCAGTCCAATAGCAATAGCCAAGTCATAATGACTACCTTCTTTTAGCAAATCCGCAGGGGAAAGATTAACCGTGATCCTTTTTGGGGGTAGCAGAAGATTGATTGAATTTAACGCTGCTCTGATGCGCTCTTTGGATTCCGCAACAGTTTTATCCGGCAAGCCAACAATATTAAAAGCTGGAATACCATTTGCCATGTGGATTTGCGCATTGACACTTACTGTGCTAATTCCCTGAAGCGCAATGGTGTTTATATTTGCAATCATAATATATTATATAAAATTATTAATACAATATATTAAAGAAGTGATGAAGTAAAGGCTAGCAATTAAAGATGGCTTAACTTAGCAAAAAAGTGCATAATATCCTATCACTTTACTGATTACAAAATGTTTATAAGGATAATCGCTTTTCTTTTGCTATACTCAAGCGCAGTTTTTTGTAGTGATTGTAATTTTAATTTACCATATTGTGGGCTCAGTTGTAATCTAGATCTATCATATAGGAATTTAAGTAATATAAAAAAATTATTGAATAATGACGATAAATTTGTTGCGCTTACGTTTGATGATGGACCGTCTAACAATAGAGTAAACGATATTATTAATGTTCTGGAAAGCTATGAAGCAAAAGCAACATTTTTTGTGCTTGGTGAACGTATAAATAAAAAAACGTCTGAAACAGTAAAGAAAATTCATGAATCAGGTCATGAGTTAGGCAATCACTCTTGGTCGCATAGGAAATTGACATCGCTTTCAAGTGAGGAACAATTGCAAGAACTAGAAAAGACAAATACAGCAATTAAAAATGCAACAAAACAAGATGTAAAATGGTTTCGCCCACCATATGGATGTCATGACGATCATCT
Source organism: Wolbachia endosymbiont of Oedothorax gibbosus (assembly GCF_936270145.1). Classification (GTDB taxonomy): domain Bacteria; phylum Pseudomonadota; class Alphaproteobacteria; order Rickettsiales; family Anaplasmataceae; genus Wolbachia. Next base: position 1,118,439 of record NZ_OW370537.1, on the reverse strand, counting down.
GATTGAAAATACTAATAAATTGGATATGTATTCGATATTATGGACAGTTGATTCGCTAGATTGGCAAGGTGATAAGCCAGAAACTTTAGTTGAAAGAGTTTTAAGTAATGTACACAATGGAGCAATTGTACTATTTCATGATCACAATAACAGATCAAACACAATTGAAGCTTTACCTCATATTATTAAAATACTAAAAAAATCAGGCTACAAGCTTGTTACCTTAAGTGAGTGGGAAAAAAAGGTTTGTAATGCAGTAAAAGCCAGAAGTATACCAATAGAAGAAGGAGTTTTATGCGGACAAAAAACAAAGTCTTTAACCGCAGAGCATTCATATTAGGTGGTATTCAGCTTACCATTTCCGCTATTTTTAGCTATAGGTTATATAATTTACAAATACGAAACAGACAAAAGTACGAAACGCTGTCTAATAACAATAGGGTACGAATCACCGCTATTATGCCTCAGCGAGGCAAAGTTTTAGATAGGAATAGCATTGAACTTGCGGTAAACAAAATTTCGTATGTTGTTTTGTTTGATGGTTCTGGTAAGGAAGTTGATTTGCAAACATTATCAGAAATTGAATCTGATATAGCAAGATCGTCGGAAACAAAAATAACTGCTCTTTATAAACGTTACTACCCGTTTGGGTCGATATGCTCTCATGTACTTGGATATACAAAAAAACAGCAAGGCATAAACGAAGTAGGAATCAGCGGTATTGAATATACATATGATCATATATTGAAAGGCAAGTCAGGAAAATCTGAGCAGGAAATAAATTCTAAAAAACGCGTCATAAAAGAATTATCAAGCATACCACAGCAAGACGGACAAGATGTGCAGCTAACAGTTGATATTAATCTGCAAGAGAAAATCGCAGTGGTATTTAAAGATCACCAGGGCTCCGCAGTGGTAATTGATGTAAATAATGGAGAAATTTTAGCATTATATAATTCACCTTCTTACGATAATAATCTTTTTGCTAGCAGACTATCAAATGAGACTTGGGAAAGCTTGAATACTCCTTCACTACCACTTGTGAATCGTGCATTGTCGTATCAAATTCCACCTGGTTCAATATTTAAAGTAATAGTTGCGCTTGCAGGTTTAAAGGACGGAATAATCACACCAGAAGAGAAATTCTCGTGTAAGGGCTATATGAAAATAGGTGAGCGGAAATTTCGTTGCCTGAAAAGCAAAGTCCATGGATATGTATCTTTAAATGAAGCAATGGCTCTCTCATGCAACACTTACTTTTATAATATAGGAAAAAAAATAAGTGTAGACTCTCTGGTGGAAATGGCCAGAAAATTTGGTATTGGCAGTGGGTCACTGATTGGAACGTTTAAGGAAGAAGCTCCAGGGTTGTTGCCAGGTAGAGATTGGCGCGCACGAAAGCTGTATTCGCAGTGGTATTTAGGTGACACTATCAACTTAGTTATAGGACAAGGATATATACTTACAACACCACTGCAGCTTGCAGTTCTTGCAGCGAGGATTGCAACAGGAAAAGAGGTAATTCCCCGCATTAAGATGAGTAAAACGATGCAAAATTTTCCTGAAATTGATGTGGATCATGAGCATCTTAGCATAGTTCGAAAAGCTATGTTTGACGTGGTGAATTCTAACTATAGAAAAGGGCTAAGCAGTATACAAATTGCCGGTAAAACTGGTACACCAGAAATAAACTCTAAGGGCGCAAGTCATAAGTTATTTATCGCTTATGGCCCTTACCATAACCCGCGCTACGCAATCTCTGTGTTTATAGAACACGGCAAAGCCCCACGCCAAGATGTTGCTATAGCTAATGAAATATTTCAGTATATGCTTGAAAGATAAAGATTAGTAGCATTAAACAACAGCCTGATATTAGTTTTAATTCTTCTGTCAGTTAATTCTTGTCTTTTACAGACATTCTAAGAAGTGATTTTACAAGGTATATTTTGTGCTATACTTTACTTTATGTCATGCAAATAGCTGATACTAGCATACATCCAAATAAAGTAATGGAGAATATAAAAACCATATCAGTAGAAGATAATAACGTTAGGCTGGATAGGTACATCAGAAGAATCTTTCCTGATCTAAAGCAATCTGTAATTGAAAAATCTTTAAGGAAAGGGTTAATCAAAGTTGATGATTGCGAAGCAAAGTCTAGTGACAGAGTAAACTCTGGGCAAACTATAACGATAAAATACTTAGATTATATTGAAAACACTAATTCTGACCGCAAATATAATGAGAAGTTAGTGAATCTACTAAGAGAGAACATATTATATGAAGACGAATATATACTAGCTATAAACAAACCCGCAGGGGTCATCGTTCAAGGTGGCGTAAAAGTAAAGATTAGCATTAGTGATTTGCTTGACCAAATAAGAGAGGGAGAAATATTTAAAATTGTCCATAGACTTGATAGAGACACAAGCGGAGTGATAATATTCGCACGCAATGCTAGTGTTGCCAGATACCTTATGGAGGAATTTAAAGAACGGAGGATAAAAAAAACTTACCTAGCATTAACTTCTGGCATACCGAGCAAGGATAGTGGAACAATAGACTATCCATTGGCAAAAAAATATGTTTCAGGGCAAGAAAAAGTGGTCGTTGATGAAGGCTCACCTCAAAGTGCCACTACGCATTTTTCAATTATAGCAAGGTTAAAACACAATGTAGCTTATTTAAAATTACAACCAATTACCGGTAGAACTCATCAATTACGTGCACATTTGGCCCATATAAACTGCCCTATTCTTGGTGACGGTAAATATGGTGGTAAAAAAGCTTTTATTGATGGGGTAGCAAATCAGATCCACCTTCATTCGCATTCTTTATCTTTAAAATTACCAAGCAATAAAGAAATCACTATTACTGCACCTATTTCTAGACATATCAAAAAATCTATAGAAGTGCTATCTTTTGACTGAAACGATTTCACCAATCAACTTTTTTGTCTTTGGCTTTGATTTGAAGCACAGATATTAGGCTAATTAATGCGCAGGCAGTAAGATAAATGCCTGCTGCAAGTTTTGTTTCGGTTTTTTCTATAAGCCACATGCATATCGATGGAGAAAGACCGCCAAAAATACCTGCAGATATATTATGTGCGAGGCTAAAGCCAGTGCATCTCACTTTTGTTGGAAATAATTCGCAGGCAAGAGAATTATATATTCCAAAAGATGCACTTATCGGTATGGTCATTAATAAATAGACGGGCGTTATAATATAGTGGTTATCACAGGACAATAGCGAAAATGCTGGCAAGCTAATGCAAGCCAGCACTATTAATAAAGGAACCATCACGTTTTTTCTTCCAACTTTATCAGATAACGTCGCAAATAGCACTGCAGACACTCCAAATATAATTTCACTTATGATCCTTACTACATTTTTAATATCAATACCTGAGAGAATAAGTTCTTTTACAGATATGTTGTAAAACATGATTGCTGAATAAACAATTGCATTTTGGGCAACGCCAAGTCCAATTGCTATCACAAATGCTCTTTTATAATTCTTGATTAATTCTAAAAATGGAGAATTAGATAAACTTTTATTTTGATCATGCACTTTATATGCTAAGCTCTCTTCCATCATGCATCTTATTGAAAAACCTATTACACCCATAATAAAGCAGAAATAGAAGGGCAGTCTCCAACCCCAAATTCCATAACTTTCACCTGTAAACTTTTTGCAAATAGCTATCATTACAAAGCATGTAATAGAACCAAGAGCGCCGCTAAAAGCTTTCATGCTACCTAAAAAACCTAGATTTTTTTTATCGCTTGAATGTTCTATTAAAAAAGCTGAGTTGATACTCGTTTCTCCACCTGCTGCAATTCCTTGTGTTATCCTACAAAGCAGAAGCAGTATAGGAGAAAATATTCCTATTTCTCTAAAACTTGGTATAATCGCAATTGCAGTAGATGATATCGAAGCTAATATTACAGAAGTCAGCAAAATCTTCCTTCTGCCGTATTTATCTCCAATGTAACCAAAAATAAATGCACCAAGTGGTCTAAATCCAAAGCCAACTGCAAAAGTACCAAGAAATTTGATTGTGCTTAAATAATCACTTTCTGAAGGAAAGAAAACATTGCTTATTATGTGCGTCAAAACTCCAAACAGAGTTAACTCATACCATATAATCATGTTGCAGATTATGCCCGATAGTATTGCTTTTTGAATATTGTTCATGACTTCCGGTTTACCACACCCCACTATAAAAATTTTTATTCAATAACCTTCAAGGATAATTCACGTAAATGCTTATCCTCTACTTTAGAAGGAGCACCCATTAGAACATCTTCACCTTGCTGATTCATAGGAAAACAGATTACTTCACGAATGTTCGGCTCATCGGCAAGTAGCATAACCATTCTATCAACTCCTGGTGCTATTCCACCATGAGGGGGAACACCAAATCTGAATGCACGTACAAGTGCGCCGAATTTTGTATCAACTTCTCCCCGGCTATAACCTGCAATGGCAAAAGCTTTATACATTATATCCAGCTTGTTATTACGAATCGCCCCGCTTGACAGCTCTATTCCATTACAAACGAGATCATATTGGTAAGCAAGGATATCGAGTGGATTCTTTTCCTCTAAATCTTTCAGACCACCATGCGGCATGGAGAATGGGTTATGAAAGAAGTCGATTTTTTTACTTTTATCGTCATATGCAAAATATGGAAAATCAATAACCCAGCAGAACTTGAAGGTATTGTCATCTATAAGACTGAGTTCTGACCCTAAAAGAATGCGTACTTTTCCTGCGATTATTGCTGCTTCATTTTCTTTATCAGAGGCAAAAAATACACTATCTCCTGGCTTTACATTCGTTATTTCTTTTATGGAATTTAGCCTATTGTCATCAAGAAATTTAGCAATTGGGCCTTTTGCAGTGCCATCTTTATCGAATGTTATATATCCAAGCCCTTTGGCACCAAATTCTTTTTGTGCATGTTCTATTTTTTTGTCAAAGAAGCTACGTGGTTCCTCTGCTGTTTTAGGTGCAGGGATGGCTCTCACTACCATGCCACGCTCAATATTGCTTTTGAAAATATTGAACTCTGAATCACGGAAAATTTCTGTAACATCGCTGATTAATAGTGGATTGCGCAGATCTGGCTTATCAGAACCATATTTAAGCATTGCCTCTTTATATGTAATACGTGGAAAATCTTTATCGACAGACTTACGAGAAAATTTAGCAAACACTTTATATAAGGTAGACTCAATAATCTGAAAGATGTCTTCTTGAGTTACAAAAGACATTTCAAGATCTAGCTGATAAAACTCTCCCGGAGAACGGTCAGCCCTTGCGTCTTCGTCACGGAAACACGGTGCAATTTGAAAATATTTATCAAACCCTGAAACCATGAGTAATTGCTTAAAAATCTGTGGAGCTTGCGGTAATGCATAGAATTTACCAGGATTTAGTCTGCTTGGCACCAAATAATCACGTGCTCCTTCAGGGGACGAAGCAGTAAGTATTGGAGTTTGAATTTCCAAAAACCCTTGCTCTATCATGAGCTTGCGGAGCTCTGCAATAATTTGTGAGCGCAGAATAATATTGTTGCGGGTTTTTTCACGCCTTAAATCAAGAAAACGATATTTAAATCTCATATTTTCCGGATATTCTTGTTCGCCAGCAATGCTCGCTAATATACTTCTTTCTTCTTTTGCTATTTCTTCATCACTGTGGAACTCAACTTCCGATTCAACTTGTAAATTACTAACTATAACTTCAATTTCGCCGGTTGCGATAGAGGTGTTTACCGTATCTTCAGTTCTAGCTTCAACTATTCCTGTAACAGTAATTACACTCTCCAATTTTAAATTTGATATCTCATCAAAAAAGTCTTTATCATTATTAAATACTAGTTGAGTGATTCCATAGAAGTCTCTTAAATCAACAAAGATTAGGTTACCATGATCGCGCTTACGGTATAACCATCCAGAAAGGGTAACTTCTTTTTCTACATCATTCTTTCTTAATTCTTCACACGTGTGAGTCTTGTAGCAGTTCATATTTGTTTCACTTCTAAATTCTTTAAAAAGTATAGAAATAAACCTTATTACATACAAGCCCATTCGTCAGATATTTGTCCAATTTTTGAAATAGAGCAGTGTTGCTTTTATACTGTCTTTACCCGCAAAAAAATTGCACAATTTCTATAATTATGGTATAATAGTAAGGGTATTTTTAATGAATTAGATACAGGAAATGCCACTTACACAGATCATATTATATAGCGTAACATTACTTGCTATAGTCAAAGTATTTCTCTTTTTGAGAAAAATATACAAAAATCGCATTAGAAAAATCATATTTCCTAGAAAAGTTTTTAAAGAAGAGTGGGAAGAAGACAGAAAATTCAATGAATTATATCAAAAAAACAAGCAAAAAGAATTGATGAAACAACAGGAAATGCTACGCGAGAAGCAAAAAGATGTGCAAGTTTATAAAGAAGATCCAGAAATAGTTGACATAGCAAAACCGGTAGGTAAATGGACAAAGATGGTTATGATGGGTAATGGTTTAATGAAGCGTTTTGCACAATTGATACATAGCGAAGGCGGCCAGAAAGGATTTTGGGAGCTGTTTGTAAAAGCTCAGGCTTCAACTCAAGGTAAACATAAGGGGAAGGGCAGATAATTCATGCTCGAATGTGAAAATTTATCCTGCGCTCGTAATAACAAAGTATTATTTAAACATCTTAGCTTTAAAGCTGAACCAAAATCAAAGATTCTAATCACTGGTCCAAATGGTAGTGGTAAAACCAGCTTAATTAGAAGTTTATCTGGACTTTTACCGCCGGTATCAGGCAATATAAGGCACTGCGGAGAAGACATATATGATGATCCAAAATCCTATATACCTTCTATGGTCTATATAGGCCATAAGAATGCCTGTAAAGATAGCTTAACTGTTGCCCAAAACATAGAATTCTGGGCAGGAATACGAAATACTAGGGAATTGATTATGGCAGCTATTTGTTGCTTGCAGTTGCAACCTGTACTTAATATTAGATATGGTGAACTTTCTGCAGGCTGGAAAAGAAGAGTTGCGCTTGCTCGCCTCTTGATTTCTAATGCAAGTGTTTGGCTGATAGATGAACCATTTTGTAATCTTGATAGTGCAACGTGTGAATTAGTGCTGAACCTAATCTCAATACGCTCTGAGCAAAATGGTATAGTAATTATTACAGGACATAGCTCTACAGAGCAATTGTGTGATTTTACAACGATTGATATACGCGATTTCAATAGACTTCTTGTATAGTTTTTGGCAATAACCGTTAGAAACGAAAAAATTACTTTACAAACTCCGCCAGCCTCCTTATCATAAACACTGAAGCTATTTATTTATCTTCGCAATCTCTGCAGTGGATTAATGACAAAAAACTTAATGTATTTGGCGTAAATCATGCTTAATTTTTGCACTATGTGCATTCTATGTCTTTATAAAATCTTCGGGTTTTTACCTATATAAGCTGAAACGCGCTTATAAAGCGTTTAAAACATAAAAAAACGCCAACTTAAAAAATGGATAGTGAATAACTAGCTACCCTAGGGTTTCTTTTGCCTTTTTTTCTGTTTAGTAAATTTCTTAAACATTTATAGCTAAGGTTAGTTGCATTTAAAAGCAGCTGAGTCGCGGTTATTAAACGTTTAGAATAAAAAAACGCCATACTTGAAAACCCCAGTTGCGGATTAGAAGTCAGTGAAAAAGATAGGGAAATAGGGTAAACTCCGGAAACATATTATCAAAAAGTAGAGAGGTTACCCATGAATAAAAATGTAACAGAATTATTTTGCTTTGTAGACGATTTTTGCAAGGCTATAAACAAAAATTTCGCAGAAAAACTCCTGCCAAACAGTAAAAAACCTACCAGAACGCCAGAGATTACGCATTCTGAAATTCTTACTATAATTTTACTTTATCAACAATCTAGATGTGAGGACTTTAAATCTTTCTATACATATTATTTGAAAGCACTATATGGATCTGAGTTTCAAAATTTGCCAACATATAGTAGATTTATTAGGCTAAAACCGAGGGTTTTATGGTATTTAGCATTACTTTTGCAATGGCTATGTGAGCAGTCGAAAATGACAGGGATTTCGTACATAGATGCAACATCTATCGCTGTTTGCCATCCAAAAAGAATCTCAAGAAACAAAGTTTTCAAAGGATTGGCAAAGCTTGGAAAGACTACATATGGCTGGTTTTTTGGTTTTAAATTGCATATGGTAATTAATGAAAAAGGTGAAATTCAAGGAGTTACACTTACTAAAGGTAACGTTGACGACAGAAAACCAGTACCAAAATTAACTGAAAAACTGACTGGTCTTTTGTTTGGTGATAAGGGCTATATAAAGAAAGAGCTCTTTGCAAAACTCTTCGATAGAGGACTAAAACTCGTTACCAAAGTAAAAAAAGGTATGAAAAACACATTAATGCTACTTGAAGAAAAGATTTTTTTAAGAAAAAGGTCGATTATTGAAACAGTTTTTGGCTACCTAAAAGACAGACTTGAGCTTGAGCATTCAAGGCACAGGTCTCCAATAAATTTCTTGGTGCACGTCTTTTCCACATTAGTTTCATATTCCATGAAGCCTAAAAAGCCCTGTATTTCTAGATTTTACTATATTGATTAATCCGCAACTGGGGTTTGAAAGTATAATGTAAGTAATTAGCCAACCACGGGGCTTCTTTTGCCTTTTTTTCATTTGGTAAATTTCTTAATGTTTATGGCTAAAGATTGCATGAATGTTGCAATTACAAAAGCGATCTCTACTAGGAAGGCCAGTGCGTGACACTGGGAATTTTATTAAGTATAAAAGTTATGTTAAAATGCACCATTTATGGAAAATTAGATCCCAGTGTCAGCTACTCGGATGACATTATAGAGGCACTGGGATGACATTATTAGGAGCACTGGGATGACAGAAGAGGGGCTACTTGGATGACAAGAAGAGGGCACTAGACTTCTTTCAAAATTCATGAAAGGAGCTCTCTATTGTGAATAGAGGCAATCAAATTAAATCTTAAGCCAAAACGTTTTCGTCGATTTCTATATCTGTCAGAAATGATTTTAAACCTTTTCAATAAGCCGATTACGTTTTCAACTACCACTCTTCGTATAGAGAGAGATCTATTTTCTGCTTTTTTCTCCTTTGATAAAGGATTCTTTTTTGATCTTCTATGTGGTAATTCAACATTTTTATGTATCTTTTGCATTCCTCTGTAACCAGAATCAGCTAGGATCTTAGTTTGCGGTAATATTGCTATCTTTGATTCTCTAAACATCCGAAAATCATGTTTTCTACCATTGGAGAAAGATGTACATACGACCTTTTTACTCTTCTTCTCTGTTACTATTTGTGTTTTTATAGTATGCCTTTTTTTCTTTCCAGAGTAAAAGCGCTTTTGCTTTTTTTTGGCCTTTCTACTGCTGTTTCAGTTCCATCTATTACCAAAACTTCGTATTCTACATTACTATTTAATAGATCTTTTTTTCCTGGTAATGCAAAATCTGGATGTTTTATTAATGTGTCTTCTACCCACCTTATTATTTTAAAACAGTTGCTTTCACTCATGCCATAACTTTGTCCTATATGAAAATATGTACGATATTCTCTCATATATTCCAGTGCCATAAGTAATCTATCTTCTATACAAAGTTTGCTTTTTCTTCCACTTCTAGCTTTTTTCCTTTTATCCTCCTCATCTAGAATTTCTACCATTCTCTTAAATGTTGATTTTTTTACCCCCGTTAAACGTCGAAACTTTTCTCCTTCTAACTTTTCTATTTCCTTATATTTCATGCTTCCAAATACTTGATCTTACTCTCTCTCCCTCAATTTTGAAAGAAGTCTACTGCCATCATAAAGGAACCAGTTTGCATACACCCTTCCTAGTGAAAGTTGCTCTCAAATCGCAATGTTCATGCAGTTGTGCACACAATACTAGAATCCAGAAAAAAACATGTCTAGACGAGTTATTTGAATGACATTAGTTATGCAGCTTTCATTTCACTATTACAACATTTGTTTACTGTTATGTCTGTAAGATACCCTACTATACAACCTAATGCTGCACCTACAATTCCTAATAATACAGCAGTTGCAATGAGTCCAATAGCGGTAATTTCAGGTATAATTCCTATTGCAACTAATGTAGCCCCTATAGCACCAAACAACAATGCTGAGCCTATAATTGTCCATCCTCTCAAAGAAATTCCTGAAGCTTGTTTTTGTGGAGAATTAGGTATTTTATTGTCTACTACAGGTAGTGACTGAGTACTGTGTTTTTTGTGCAAATCATTGTTATTTTCGTTACTGACAGGTGTTTTTTGAGGTGAAGTTGCTCTATCTACTGGTTGTTCCTGTTGTGTGGTAGTAGAATCAATAGGATTTGGAGTGGATTGCTTAACAGTATCAGTTTTGCGTGAAGTATTGTTAGCTTTAATATAATTGCTGTAATGCCAGCTTTTATCACTTGCAATGATAACATTTTCATTTCTATTGAATGCAAATAACTGATTAGCTTTTTCATATATTTCGTCATACATTTCAGGATGATCAGAAGAAGCACTACTTATACCAATAAGTTCTAATAGATTTAAGATATTGCCACATCTTATTTTCGATATTAACGTATTTGCTATATAGCTTTCTCTAAAGAAATTAGGAGTAGGATCATCGAGAAGTCCTTGTTGGAAAGCACGAAGTATTTTATTATCCTCTTTTGACACAGCAAGTATAGGTAAATCAAGCCTTGCATTCTTATCTACACCTTCAGATAAATAGGCAAGTAAAACCCCTTCTTTTATTATCTTGACCTTGCCAATTTTCTTTCCTTCAACAGGTAAAGTATCAAAATCAAAAACTGCAAGTGGGTTGCCAACTCCAACTATTTGATCGGAATGAATTGCTAAATGATATTTCATCAAATCTATTTCATTACTGAAGTGCATTCTTCTTTTTACTTTTTCAGAATATATATCACTCCAATATTGTTCTAATTTTATAGCTCTGTTATTTCTTTTCTCTGCATAACCAACAAGATGTAAGTCGTACTGATTTTTATCTGACTTTAACGAATTAAATTTCAGCACTTTTACGTTATGACATGCATTAAACTGCTCGTTTAGTTCTTCTATTTGTTCATCTTTTAGTCCATGTACTACAACATAAAACGTACGCTGCGATTCTAATTGTGCAAATTTTTGAACACGTTCTATGTTCTTTTCACCAATTGATTGGCCAAAATCCCTTGCTATCCAGTGAAATGCTATTCCCATATCTTCAGGTAAAGTTTCAACTAGATCTGGATTGTCAAGAACGCTTTCAATGTTATTTTTTTGAATCATATCTTTTTTCTTGATAAAATTAGTATAGGTTAAGTTTAATAAATCAGCCCACAAAAACCAAGCAAATATTTTCAAAACAGTGCTAAACTCAATTACTATGGCAAAAGCAATTAGTGTATTACTACCACTTCCAATTGATCAGTTATTTTCATATGCAATTGAGGAAAATACTGAGATTTTACTTGGAGATTACGTGGTGGTGCCATTTGGCAAAAAACGCTTAATAGGGATAGTTTGGAGATATAGTGACAAAAGCGATCGAAAATTAAAATTTATTGAGCAAAAAATCGATTTACCAAATATTAGACCAAAATTGATCGCATTTGCAGAGTGGGTTGCGCAATACAATGTAATGCCTATTGGTATGCTTGCCAAAGTGATAATGGGAGGAGTGTTAAAAGTAAATCACATAGATAAATTAGTTTGTGCTAAGCAGAAGCAGGAAATAAGTGAAATAAGCTGCAAATTGAGTCCTGAACAGCAGATAGCTAGCGATAAAATAATAAGCAGTTTGAATGAGTATTCAGTGACTTTGCTTGACGGTGAGACAGGATCTGGAAAAACGGAAGTTTATTTGTCTGTGATTGTAAAGTTAGTTGAAGCTGTAAACAATGCACAAATTTTAATCCTCCTACCTGAGATTGTTTTAACTTCACAATTGGTAAATCGTGTTCGCGGTCAGATATCAAAAAACTTAGTTGAATGGCACTCAGGACTCACTCCAAAAACTCGCCGGAATAATTGGCTCAATATAGCAAGTGGAAATGCGCAAATAATTATTGGTGCACGGTCAGCGCTTTTTTTGCCTTATAAAAACCTAAAATTGATTATCGTTGATGAAGAGCACGACTCATCTTTTAAACAAGAACAGGGAATTATATATAATGCTCGAGATATGGCGATAATCTTAGCCAAATTTGAAAATATTCCGATTATTTTATCATCAGCAACTCCACTGCTTGAAACGATTCATCATGTTAAAAGCGGGAATTACAATCATGTAAAACTAACCAAGCGATTTGGTGGTGCAGAATTGCCACTCATTAAAGTAGTGAATATGAGGCACAACAAGCAATGGATCTCCTCTGAGCTTTTTGAAAGCATCAAACAAACCATAGAGAAAAAACAGCAGGTTATGCTTTTTCTAAACCGCAGAGGGTATGCACAACTGGCAGTTTGTAAAAAGTGTGGATACAAAATTTCCTGCCTAAATTGCGCTGTATGGCTTACATATCACAAGAAAAAAAATGCTCTTTTGTGCCATCATTGCTCTTATCAATTAAAACTTCCAGAAAAATGCTCTGATTGCCAGAGTGAACAGTCATTTTCCCTTTATGGTGTAGGAATTGAAAGGTTACTTGAAGAAATGGTGAAATTAATACCAAACGCAAAAACTGCGATTATAAGCAGCGATCAAAAGTCGGTTAGTAATGTCATTGACTTAGTGTTGAAAGAAGAGGTGAACATTATAATCGGCACACAAATAATTGCTAAGGGGCACAATTTTCCTAAATTAACTTTGGTTGGAGTAATAAATGCAGATTTGAGCCTCGAAAATTCTGATTTAAGAGCAGCGGAAAAGACGTATCAATTATTGCACCAAGTTGCAGGCAGGTCAGGAAGGTTTAATGAAAAAGGAATGGTAATAGTGCAAACCAATAATCCTGAAAGTTCAATAATAAAAGCATTGCTACATCAAAAAAGGGACTCATTTTATGAAATCGAACTTAAGTCAAGACGCGAAGCCAAAATGCCACCATTTAGCAGATTAATAGCGCTTATAATTTGTGGTAAGAATCAGATTGCAACACAAAAAGCAGCAAATGAAATAGTAAAATCTCTTCTTTGTCATCCAAGTAGCTCAACTACTTGTATCCAGGAAAAAAATGTAGGTGCAGACAAAAAGGAATTTGAAATTCTTGGCCCATCACCAGCAGCGATAAATTTTTTAAATAATAAGTATCGGTATAGGGTGTTGCTAAAAATACACAATAAGCACAGTCTATCTATACAAAAAAAGCTGAAATGTTGGATTAAAAATTGTAACTTGAATTCGAGTATTGCAGTGATAATAGATGTTGATCCTGTGAGTTTTTTTTAACAAGTTCCGTTAAGCCTTCTTGCCAATTACCACAACATTCTCACTGGGAAAAAAATAATCAGGTACAGCCATATTTTTCGGCGCAGGACCCCCGATTACTCGGCCTGATGTATCATAATATGAACCGTGGCAAGGACAGAACCAACCATTACCATCTCTTGTAGCATGGTCAATTGGTACACACCCAAGATGTGTACATATTCCGATCATGATTAACCATTCATCTTTTCCTTCACGTACTCTCTGCTCATCTGATTGAGGATCACGTAAGTTTTGCACATCAACAGTCCTTGCAGCCTCAATTTCTTGCTTTGTACGCCTACGAATGAATACTGGTTTACCTTGCCATTTTACTTTTACTCCGTGTCCTTCCTGAATTCCAGACAAATTCACTTCCACTGTGGAAGTTGCTAGAACTTCAGCAGAAGGATTCATAGATTTAACCAGTAGCCAAAGTCCACTTGCAGTTCCTATACCTGCCATAGCGCATGTAGTTAATGTTATAAAATCTCTCCTACTCTTATTTTTAGTAAGATCTTTAACAGGAGGTGTTTTTTTATCCTCTTTGTCTGCCAGTGTTTTTTTATTTTTAGTTAAATTTTTGTCCATTAATCTTTACTTAGCCATAAGTATATATTTTAATTTAAATACTGCGTATTAATCAACAAAAACTTGCGCTTTTTGTTTAACCTGTACTACAGTTGAGAAGAGATAGAGTTTTCAACTTCAGAAATACTATCTTCAGTGGAATCAGGATCTTCAATTTTCGCTACTGACACCACCTTTTCTCTACTTTCTGTTTTAAATAGAGTTACTCCCTGAGTGCTACGTCCTGCAATCCTGATATCATTTACTGAAATACGAATTAACTTTCCTTTATCTGTAATAAGCATGATATTATCACCCTGCTCAACTGGAAAACTAGCAACAACATTACCGTTTCTGCTAGTAGTAAGAATATTGGTGATACCAACACCACCCCTGTTAGTTATTCTATACTCATACGCAGAAGTTCTTTTACCAAAGCCATTTTCGGTAATAGTTAATATAAATTCCTCATTCACTGCAAGTTTTAAGAATAATTCGTTATCTATTCCTAAATCATTCAAAGTCTTTTCCAATTTGGAATCAATGGAGTTATTAATTGCAGTCCCCAGTCTTTTTGCAAGAGGAACTTTTAAGTAAAGTTCTTTTGTTTCTGTTGCTACACCTATCCCATTTAATATGGTCATGGATATCACGCTGTCATTCTTTACAAGTTTGATACCTCTTACGCCATCTGAATTGCGACTCTTAAATTGACGCACATCACTTACAACAAATCTGATACTTTTGCCGAATCTTGTTGAAAGAAAAACATGATCAATTTCATTGCATACTTTAACTGATATTAACTTATCTCCTTCATCGAGCTTGATTGCTATTTTTCCATTGCTTGGAATATAGTGAAAATCCGCTAAAGAGTTGCGCCTTATGTTCCCATGAGCAGTAGCAAAAACTATGTTTTGATTTTCGTCATTTTCACTTGGCAATGGCATGATATTAGTTATAGTTTCACCATCGCTAAGCGGAAATATGTTAACAAGCGCTCTTCCACGTGCAGTTGGTTCTGCAAGAGGCAATTTATAAACTTTTAATCTATAAACTCGACCAATGTTAGAGAAGAACAAAACACTAGTGTGAGTATTTGTCACAAATAATTCTGTAATTACGTCTTCCTCTTTTAATCCCTGTCCTAGCTTTCCTTTTCCACCACGACGCTGAGTTCTATAGTGAGAAAGTTTCACACGCTTGATATAACCATTCATAGTTACGGTTATCACCATATCCTCTTGTGGAATTAGATCTTCAGCTTCAATGTCCGTATCTGATTCCTCTATTGAAGTTTTTCGCGGCACAGCAAATCTGTTCTTTATTTCTTGTAGATTGTTTTTTATTTCTTTCATCAACTTCTCTCCTGAGCCAAGAAAAGCGATATATTCTTTTATCAGGTTGATCATTGAACTTAACTCAGCTTCTAATTTGTCTTTTTCAAGACCTGTTAAACGCTGCAGTTTCATATCAAGGATAGCCTTGATTTGTAGCTCAGTTAATCTATACACTCCGTCTTTCAAAAAGCTTGCGCTATCTGAAATCAACTCAATAATAGTGTTGATTTCATTCGAAGTTTTCCATTCTTTATTTAAAAGTTCTCTGCTTGCTTCCGCAGGATCTTTTGCACTACGGATGATTTTTATCACTTCATCTATGCTGAGGACCGCAATGTAGAGTCCTATATATATATGAGCTTTTTCCCTTGTTTTTCTTAGACGAAATTCTGTTCTCCTGATTAATACTTCTTTTCTAAAATCAATAAAGGCCTCTATGATTTCTTTTAATGACATCAAAGCAGGCCTGTTGTTGCTCAGGACTAAAGTGTTAACACTAAAACTACTTCTTAGTGGAGTTAGTCCCAATATTTGATTAAGTATAAAACTTGCTTCAGCATTTCTTCTGAGGTCAATTACTACTCTAATACCAGACTTATCGGATTCATCCCTAATTTCTGTTATGCCATCAATTCTTTTTTCTTTTACAAGCTCACCTACCTTCTCAATTAATTTTACTTTATTTACCTGGTAAGGTATTTCATCAATCACTATTGCTTGCCTATCTTGTGGCAAGTCTTCCATGTGAGTCTTGCCTTGCACAACAATTGATCCACGACCAGTTGCAAACGCTGATCTTATTCCAGACCTTCCAAGAATCGTTCCCCCAGTTGGAAAATCCGGCCCTGGCATCACTTCAAGTAACTCATCCAAAGTAACTTCAGGATTATCTATATATAACATACAAGCATCTATTATTTCTCCAAGGTTGTGAGAAGGAATATTGGTTGCCATACCAACTGCAACACCGCTTGCACCATTTACCAATAGATTCGGAAATTCTGCAGGCAGTACAACAGGCTCTGTTTCATTTCCATCATAGTTTGGCCTAAAATTAACTGTATCTTCATCAATATCATTCAGTAAAAAGTGCGACACTTTTTGAAGTCTTGCTTCTGTGTATCGCATTGAAGCTGGTGGATCTCCGTCTATCGAACCAAAGTTACCTTGCCCATCAATAAGTGGTAAAAGAAGAGAGAAATCTTGAGCCATTCTAACCAAGGAATCGTAAATAGCTGTATCACCATGTGGGTGATATTTCCCCATTACATCCCCAACTATACGAGCCGCTTTTTTATATGGCTTACCGGCATCGAATCCAGCCCTTGACATTGCATATAATATGCGCCTATGAACAGGTTTAAATCCATCCCGCACGTCAGGTATAGCCCGGCTTATGATAACGCTCATTGCGTAGGAGAGATAAGAATCTTCCAGCTCTTTTACTATTGAAATTGGTACTATATTATCTTGCATTTTCTATATTTTGATCGAAGCAATTAATCTTAACATTTAGTTAAGCAAATGGGCGATGACAGACTTGAACTGCCGACCTCCTCGGTGTAAACGAGATGCTCTACCAGCTGAGCTAATCGCCCCTTTAATCTAATTCTATAGCTCAATATTATTATTGTAAACAAAAATAGCGATTTAAGTAGCTCTTATGAAATCGCTGAGTGCGCACTGTGGAGTTTTATAAATTTTAGTCTTGCTGTCACTTTGTATAAAGGTATTTTTTCGCTCACATCTTTCGAGGTTGTAGCCATGTTCAACAACTTTAAGTAGAATATTGTAGCATTTTTAAAATCTGAGAGCTTATCCAGAATAACAGCTAAATTATAGGTATAAAAAATATTGTTTTCATCAAGGGAAATAGCAGTTATCATATATTCTTTAGCTTTTACATAATCCTCCTTTTTCATATAAATCAGACCTAAATTTACTAATAAAGGAGCATAATTTTTATGTATATCATACAATTTCAACATTTCACTCAACGCCAGATCAGGATCATATTGTGAGATTATCGTCAGAAAATTTTTTAATATGTAAGGGTTACTAGGGTATTCTTTTAACAGTCTTGTGTAAATCTCTACAGCTTTTTTGTATTCTTTATTAGCGTAATAAATATTCCCTAGTCCAATTAAAGCACTTTTATGATAAGGAAACTTTGCGGTAATCTGATTAAGGAGAGAAATAGCTGTCTCATTATCTCCTGATTCAAAGGAATCTTTTGCTTTTTTTAAAGTAGAGTATATGTCAAAACTCTTGCCAGAATTCTGCGAAATTTTGATATTAAATTTATCACTTTTTCTCTCAATAACATCAAGATCTTTATATTTTTTATCAGCTTTTATATGCTTGACAACACTATCAAAGGCCTTTTGTATCTCCAAATTTTCACTAGCATAGGTAACAGAAGACCTCCATAAAATCACAACGCAAATTAACATGCAGACAAACATAGATCCTAGTGTTGTGGCATTGGCTGCAGCGTGTAACCAGTAAACCTTATTTCTTTGAGCTATGCGTAACACATTACAAATTCATAAATGCTAA
The DNA here is from genome assembly GCF_936270145.1 of Wolbachia endosymbiont of Oedothorax gibbosus. Lineage (GTDB taxonomy): Bacteria > Pseudomonadota > Alphaproteobacteria > Rickettsiales > Anaplasmataceae > Wolbachia. The sequence continues at coordinate 1,100,462 of NZ_OW370537.1, read as the reverse complement.
ATTACCTATCTCATACAATAATAAAGATATTATTAATTAGCGATGCTGCGTAGAATGCATTTATCTTTTGTCTTCCATATTTCGCTTTATTTCCACAAAAATGCTTCAATTTATCTTAACATTTTGTCAACTACCTTTGTAGATTTAAAAGGGCATTTTTACATATTCCATATGGCTGCCAATTGCACCCCTCACATGCGTACTCGAATTTCTCTAAAGACATTTTCTCTCTAATCTTTTTTACTGCCTCATTCCAAGTTAAAGTCTCGCCAATTTTAATTCCTAAAATTTCCATATGCCTTCTATCTAGCTCTAAAACTTTAGCTTGTTTGGTGCATTTACCTTGTTTAGTCTGGTTTGGGCAAGCACTACAAATACTATCAAGGTTACCAACTACTTCGATTTGAGTACTAACCACTTCACTTGCTATCTTCCTATAATTTTCTACAAAACCCTGAGAATACCCATATCCTTGAAATGCAAGGGTGCACATGAAATGATGAGGACGGAATTTTATCATTTTTTCAAATATTGCAAAGCTGCTACAAGTAGAAAAATTTTTACCAAACCAGGAAGGATAAATGGTAAAACACCCACCATTATTGCTTGTCCCAGACCCAAGTAAACAGCAAGCCAACTAACACCACAAATAAAGATTACAACTGTACCAGCCAGACAACTTAAAGAATTACATACAAATGATTTATATTTAGAGTTCAGTAATTCATTTACTTTGCTCATTACCATAACAGCAGCTAAACAGCCAATTAAATATCCACCTGTTGGTCCGAGAAAAATGTGATAACCACCAGAAAAATTCGCAAAAACAGGAAATCCTGCTGCACCAAGTGATAGATATGTAAGCACAGAATAGAATGCTGTTCTGCGGTTAAATTTAAGCCCAATAAGCATTACTCCTAAAGTTTGCAATGTGATAGGCACAGGCTGCAATGGTACGCTTATTTGAGCCATCAAAAATAAAAGTAAAACGCAAGACAATATTTCAGCCAGTGTTGATCTGCTGCTAGATTGTGTTATAAACATACTTTCCCAATAAAAATAACTTATTAAATGTAATATATGTGTATAAGAGGTTTTGCAATTTAAATTTTGCTCATATTTGTGCTACAATAAATTATTTATGCACTATTAAATTGAAAATGATGAGTAAACAAGATCTATTATTGTTGATGAAAGCAAGACACAGCGGACGTTCATACAATTCAACAAAAACAATCTCTAAAGAAGAAGTAGATATTTTAATAGAAGCTGTAAGGCTCACCCCATCGTGTTTTGGTGATGAACCTTGGAGATACGTAATATGCAACAAACAGAACAATCAAAGCGCATGGGAAAAATTGCTCAATTGCCTTGATGAATCTAATCAAAAATGGGCAAAGAATGCACAAGTGTTAATCATATCTTTAAGTGCTAAAAACTTCCGCAAACAAGGTAAAGGAGAAAATCTTTGGGCTAGTCACGATACTGGTGCAGCAAATTATGCACTTATGCTACAGGCTGCATCTGTGAACTTAATGGCTCATCAAATGGGTGGATTTGATAGAGATAAAATAGTAGAAAGATTCAATATATCCGATGATTTTAATGTAACGTCAGTAATAGCAGTTGGTTATGAAGAAGAGGGTGCTGAAGTCAAAGAAAAAAAAAGAAGGCCAATAGAAGAAATATTTTTTTATGATGGGTGGCCAAAAACCAGTTAACTTACTTTGACCATTCCTCTCTGAGTACCTTAAAAATAGGATTATCTGGTAAGTAATTTTTTTTCATTGTACCTTCTTCAATTGCTTGCCAATCTTTCCATGAAAGCTTCTCGCTTCCAAGTTCATAGTCCATACCGTCCCACACGTCTTCACGAAAACTATAAACAGCAAAGTGCCAATTATATTCATTAAAAATAGAAACAAGATCTTGGAAATAGCGCTCTAATCCTTTTGAAACCCCAGTTGCGGATTAATCAATATAGTAAAATCTAGAAATACAGGGCTTTTTAGGCTTCATGGAATATGAAACTAATGTGGAAAAGACGTGCACCAAGAAATTTATTGGAGACCTGTGCCTTGAATGCTCAAGCTCAAGTCTGTCTTTTAGGTAGCCAAAAACTGTTTCAATAATCGACCTTTTTCTTAAAAAAATCTTTTCTTCAAGTAGCATTAATGTGTTTTTCATACCTTTTTTTACTTTGGTAACGAGTTTTAGTCCTCTATCGAAGAGTTTTGCAAAGAGCTCTTTCTTTATATAGCCCTTATCACCAAACAAAAGACCAGTCAGTTTTTCAGTTAATTTTGGTACTGGTTTTCTGTCGTCAACGTTACCTTTAGTAAGTGTAACTCCTTGAATTTCACCTTTTTCATTAATTACCATATGCAATTTAAAACCAAAAAACCAGCCATATGTAGTCTTTCCAAGCTTTGCCAATCCTTTGAAAACTTTGTTTCTTGAGATTCTTTTTGGATGGCAAACAGCGATAGATGTTGCATCTATGTACGAAATCCCTGTCATTTTCGACTGCTCACATAGCCATTGCAAAAGTAATGCTAAATACCATAAAACCCTCGGTTTTAGCCTAATAAATCTACTATATGTTGGCAAATTTTGAAACTCAGATCCATATAGTGCTTTCAAATAATATGTATAGAAAGATTTAAAGTCCTCACATCTAGATTGTTGATAAAGTAAAATTATAGTAAGAATTTCAGAATGCGTAATCTCTGGCGTTCTGGTAGGTTTTTTACTGTTTGGCAGGAGTTTTTCTGCGAAATTTTTGTTTATAGCCTTGCAAAAATCGTCTACAAAGCAAAATAATTCTGTTACATTTTTATTCATGGGTAACCTCTCTACTTTTTGATAATATGTTTCCGGAGTTTACCCTATTTCCCTATCTTTTTCACTGACTTCTAATCCGCAACTGGGGTTTGAAGAACGATGTCCACCAAATTCTCCAACAAGTATTCTATGGCTTGGTATTTTATGTTTTTTTTGGAAAATACTCACAGGTTCTATATATGATCTGAGTGTATCTCTATCCCAGTACTCTGTTTTATTTGTGTCAGCAGAACGAATATATCCTGGATAGAAAAATTTCCCCTGGTTTAGTTTTAAATTTGTATAAACAAAAGGCTCGTATATGTGAAATGAATAAAGAACATTGTGATCATTAAGTGGTTTTAATTTATCGAAAGCCTGAGGATCGCCATAGCTACTGCTGTCAAGTATGATAGGGGTTTTTAGGTCAACTTGGCGGATGCTATCTACCATGCTGCTATAAAAGCTAAATAAATCTTTCTGAATTCGACTTTGTTCTAGATTATGAAGGGCAGAATTGTTAGTATTATAAAGCCTTTCCAAATGAGGTTCATTTAAAATATTATATCCAACAATAGCTGGATGGTCCTTAAGTTCTCTTGCAAGATCTTGCCAAAATTTTGCTGCTTGTTTTTGAAAAGCTTGATCTGACCATAAACGTAAATCATCTTTATCATTGTTATTTTGCTTCCACCTAGATCCAGGCAAGCTGAGCATCGTTAAGACTACTGGTATTTTTTGTTGATGAAAAGCATCTAAAACATCTTTCAGAACTTTCAGGTCTTTGGAAATCAGGCCTTGATAATTGTCTGCATCACCTAAGAGGAAATCACGTTGCGTAGTTTCAAATTTGTCAGGAGCAAGGCGAATAAAGCCAATTTTGTACTCCTTTGCTGCTTTGATTAGGTCACTATTAACTTTTCTATTGAAAACGTTTGCTCCCTTTCTAACCCCAGTTTGCCAAAAGAGCATTTTGCTATTTTCTGATATTGACTTAGCACTCACATTACAGAAAACTGTAGAATACAAAACAGTTATAATTAGAAGAAAAATTTTCACTTATGTACATTTTATTATGGTGATAAGTAACTTAACAGATAAGGTTCCGCTTGTAAAGATGCATGGTACTGGTAACAACTTTGTGATCATAGACTCACGCTCAACAGATGATTTAAATTGGAATTATAAAAAAATTGCTAACCAAGACAGTTGCGATCAAGTCATAGTGATAACAAACTCCAGTTTAGCCGATTGCTTTATGCATATCTATAATGCTGATGGTAGCAAAGCTGAAATGTGCGGAAATGCAGCACGTTGCGTTGGATATTTGCTAATGTCAGAAAAAGGTGCTGAATACTCCATTATTGAACTAACAAACAACCGCATTTTAGAGTGTTTTAAAGTGGGTGATAAATCCATAAAGGTTAACATGGGTAAACCTTTGCTAAAATGGTATGAAATTCCTCTTTCTTATGAATGCGATCCCCTTTATCTACCTATAGAGCTTGAAATGCTGAAAGAGCCAGTTGCAGTAAATATTGGTAATCCTCACATAGTTTTTTTTGTTGATAACGTAAATGAAATACCATTGCAAAGTTTAGGACCAAAGCTGGAAAATCACGAATTATTTCCTCAGAAAACAAATGTTAGTATTGCACAAATAGAAAAATCTGGAGAAATAAACTTAAGAGTTTGGGAAAGAGGAACAGGTATTACTGCTTCATGCGGTAGTGCGGCTTGTGCAGCATTTATTGCATCTGTACTTCGTAAGTATTTGATCACTAAACAAACTTCAGTAAATTTACCAGGAGGTCAGTTACTGATTGAGTGGTCAGGAGATATATTTATGACTGGCGATATAGGGTTCTTATGACCTAGGTTAGGCACTGACACTCATTACTTCTAATACCTTTTTACCAATCACCGCAGGAGTCTCTGCAATTGTAATTCCAGCGCTTCGCATAACTTCTAGTTTTGCACCAGCACTTCCACCGCTGGAAGAGATGATTGCTCCAGCGTGTCCCATACGTCTTCCTGGAGGTGCCGTTTGGCCTGCTACAAAACCAACGATTGGCTTTTTAGTTTTTTCTGTTTTCACAAAATGTGATACATCTTCTTCTTCGTTTCCACCTATTTCACCAATAACTACAATACCATGAGTATCGTTATCTTTTAAAAAGAGCTCCATACAGTCGACAAATGTCATACCATGAACTGGATCTCCCCCAATTCCGATACACGTGGATTGACCAAGACCAACAGCAGTTGTTTGTGCTACTGCTTCGTAAGTTAAAGTTCCAGAGCGAGACATAATTCCTATGTGTCCACGCTTATGGATATGGCCAGGCATAATTCCTATTTTGCATTCTTCAGGTGTAATAATTCCCGGACAGTTGGGACCAATCAATCGACTTTTTGAATCAACAAGCGCGCGCTTAACTTTCACCATATCAAGTATAGGAATGCCCTCTGTAATACAAACTATCAATTCTATTTTTGCATCTATTGCTTCAAGTATTGCAGCAGCAGCAAATTTAGCAGGTACATATATAACTGTAGCATTTGCACCGGTCTTTTCTTTTGCTTCTGCTACAGTATTAAAAACCGGTAAATTAAGGTGAGTGCTACCACCCTTTCCAGGAGTTACACCTCCCACCATTTTTGTCCCGTAGTCAATAGCTTGCTCTGAATGAAACGTACCTTGTGCACCAGTAAAACCCTGGCATATTAATCTTGTATCTTTATTTACTAAAACGGACATGCTTTATTTTACCTCTTTTACTATCTTTTGCGCAGCATCACCCAGTTCATCTGCAGCAATAATATTTAATCCCGACTCTTCTAAAATTTTTTTTCCTTCTTCAAAATTAGTACCTGATAATCTAACCACTAGAGGAACTTTAATGCTCATTTCTTTTGCAGCAGCAACAATTCCACTTGCAATAATATCGCAACGCATTATACCACCAAATATGTTAACCAGAATTCCTTTTACGTTGCTATCAGACAATATAATTTTAAATGCTTCAGTTACAGTTTCTTTACTCGCTCCACCACCAACATCCAAAAAGTTAGCAGGTTCTGCTCCGTAGTATTTTATTATATCCATTGTTGCCATAGCAAGACCTGCACCGTTTACCATGCAACCAATACTGCCATCCATTTTGATATAACTGAGTCCATGCTTTGAAGCCTCTATCTCTTCTTTCACTTCTTCATCATAATCACGAAGTTCCATAATTTCTGGGTGACGATATAAAGCATTGTCATCGAAATTAATTTTCGCATCGAGCGCAATAAAATCTCCAGAATTTGTTTCAACCAGTGGATTAATTTCAATTTGGCTCGCATCAGTTGCAATAAACGCATCATATATATTTTTTGCAACATTTGTTATTTTTTCTATTTGTTCTGAACTCAAATTAAAACTGCTGCTCAACTTGCTGCTATCAAAACTTGTAGCAGAATCAATATCAAATTTCACAATTTTTGCAGGAGAATTTTTCGCCACTTCTTCAATATCCATTCCACCTTCTGAGGAAAATATGAATATTGGCCTACTGAGCTTCGGGTCGATCACCAGGCTTAAATAATACTCTTTCTTAATGCTTGAGCCTTCTTCAACGTACACTTTTCTTACTTGCTGCCCGCTTGGTCCTGTTTGATGAGTAACTAAAGTTATGCCAAGCATGTCCTTTACAAACTGCTTGGCTTCTTCAACTGACTTTGCTAGCTTTACACCACCGGCTTTACCCCTACCACCTGCATGAATTTGAGCTTTAACTACAAACACGTCAGATTTTAATTGACTTACTTGAGTGTTTACTTCTTCCGCAGATGTAGCAACAAAACCTTTTGGCACTGGAACATTAAATTTATGCAAAACTTCTTTCGCTTGATATTCGTGAATATTCATAAAATAACCAATGATAAACTATTAACTTGAGTACAAACTACCAACCATAACGCTGCCTTCTGCACTCTTGTTGGTACCTCTTTTTTTTAGCTTCAGCTTTCTTTTTAGCTCTTTTTTCTGATTTTTTTTCATGATATTGTTTTTTCATTTTCAACCCTCTTCCTTCCTTTTGAATTGTTTTTTTCAATACTGGAAGAGCTCTGTCTACATCACCATAATGGACTGATACTTCTATCAAACTCTATACCTCCTTCGGTAATCATTTCAAAATCTATTTATAAATTAGAAAATTAACATTGTCAATTATTTTATAAACTTGAGCGTTAAAATGTAATATGCCGTAATTTACATGGCAAATGATGTCATTCCATACTTGCTTACTGATGGAGATTGCTCTTATGTTACAGCGTTCTTACAATTATACTAACATCGGGGCGGAGAGATTTGAACTCCCGACCCTTTGGTCCCAAACCAAATGCGCTACCAGGCTGCGCTACGCCCCGACTTCTTTACTCAGAGTATCAATAACTCAGGCAAAATGCAAGATTCATTTGTTTACTTTAGAAAAAATATAATACGAGATTTAATATTATCTTAGAATATGTTTTTTATTAGCTCCTCTTTAACAACAAACTGCTTCGTAGAGAGTCTACAGAGTTTTTGTGCGCGCAACATTGAACCAGATTTCTTTATCTTAGCCATATTTAAAAATCTAGCTACACCAATTGGTGAAAGTGAGTGCAGCAACTACAGCAGTATCAACCCTTAAAATTCTTTTTCCTAGACTCAATTTTTGACAAAACTTATCGGCAAGATCAAGTTCATAAGATGAAAAACCACCTTCAGGGCCAACAATAATAGCAACATTTTTTTTGCCTTTCAGCACTTTATCAGCTTTACCTGTTTCATCACATAAAACAAAATTTTTACTCTGGGAATCAGGTAACTCACAAAAGTTAATAGGAGGCAAAATCTCTGGTATACTTACCCTACCTGACTGTTCTGCAGCTTCGATTGCCTGTAATTTTGCTCTACTTAGGTTAATGTTTTTTACTACTGTACGTTCCGTTGAAATAAATTGAATGCAGGTTACTCCCATTTCAGTTGCCTGTCTTACTATGTTGTTCAGAGCAGCACTTTTTACCATGGCACAATACAGGTATAGATTTTCCTCATATTGCTGTTGTTTGGCACATTCTTTGAGTGTAACTTTTGTCAATTTACGCGATATATTAACTACTTCTCCTAACCATTCTCCATCTTTTCCATTAAAAAGAGAGAGATTATCATACTTCTTAAGCCGCATTACATTGCAAATGTAATGACTTTGTTGTGGATTAAGTGCTAAACTCACGCCTTGTGATAAAGCTTCTTCAACATAAAGCCTAACTTTTCCCATTTAAAACTTTAATTATATTCTACTTGAGTGACTCTTACGGGATTTGAACCCGTGTTACCACCGTGAAAGGGTGGTGTCCTAACCACTAGACGAAAGAGTCAATGCGAATTAACTCAAGTTATATTGATTATGCACATAAAGTCAATTCAATTATTTTGAATCACATAGTTAGAGTGATATATCAGTGATTTTATATCGAAAGCCTCCTATTACTCCATGTTCAATGCTTACTGAACCTATCTCAGATTTAGGAGCTTTAGATCCTAAATCTAATTGTTGTTCAACTTTTGTATCGGAATCATAGCCAGAATCTCTACGCTCAAAATTTTGCCTTATTTCTTTTACGCTAAAGCCTGCCTTGGTCTTGATTTGCTGACTCGCTGGCTTATTAGCACTTTGCTCATTTAGTTTTACTTGCAAATTACTCACTTTATCCTGCACTGATCCATGATAAGTCCCTGAATTAGCTTTTATGTCCTTTGCTTTTCTTTCTGCTCTTTTCTTGAACAAATCTACTTTAGCATAAATAGGTTCTGACGATTGTTCTGGCTCTTTCTGTTTTAGGCTAGTAGGCTTTTTTTGTTCTGAAAAATTATCTATAGTTTCATAGATAGGTTCTTCTGATATACTCAAATAACCACTATCGTTCAATGATGAATTTTCAGTAGATTTTTTATGTGAATCATATATTTCAGCATAAATAGATTCTTCTGATACGCTTAACTCCCCTAATGAATTACTAATCTTAGTGTCATACACCTCAGCGTAAATGGGCTCTTTTAAAAGAGAAGTATCAAGATCAGTACTTTTTGACTTATACTCAAAAGTTCTAGGGGGTTTTTTAGGTGGTATTACATTGTTGCTCACCTCAGCGTACATAGTTATTGGCTTATATTCAAAGGTTCTAGGAGGTTTTTTAGGTGGTATCATGTTACCAACTGAGTTAGCCTCAAGTTTCAGCTTTACTACTTCTTGAAACTCATCAAAACCTTCTCTTTCTTTGAAAATGTTCAATATTTTTTCCTTTTCTTCAGCATTTCGAGGCATTGCACCATTTATTACTAACTCACCAAGTATAAAACAACATTTTTCCTTATAGTCTTTGAGATCATAGTGCATAACCCTTTTCTCATGAGCAAGTGCTCTTTCGTATTTATAGATTACACTTCTTATACCGTCGCTGCCTATTGCATTAACGTTGGCGCCAGAATTAATAAGTAATTCCATTACATCACAATCAAGACTTTTTACTGCATATCCTAAAGCCTGATTTAAAGCTGGATTATTTATATCAAATGATCCTGTATTCTTAAGAGACATAGTCTTTGAAGTGAATTTTCTAAAACTATTTAGTGTATCGTAGAGACTTAGAGCAAATTTAACATTTTTTATGTTATTGTTTTTGACAGATTTAATTAAAAAATTATCTATTATGTTCATGATTGTACCCCTCTTATATAAAAGCTCACTATTGTGGTACAATTTTAAACTATAACGATTTATTTTTTACTAATAGCAGCTCTATAACCACTTAACAAGTGGTGGCATTGACATCATAATTGCATCTGGATTGCCGTCAGTCATTAAACCAAACCTTGTGCCACGATCGTATAACAGATTGAATTCTACATATCTGCCACGTTTTATTAATTGATTTTCTCGTTGTTCTTTTGTCCAAGATTTTTGCATATGTTTACGTATGATGTGCAAATAAATTTCCAAAAAGGCTTCACCTACTGCTTTTGTGAACTCAAAATCGTTTTCCCAGTTGCCAGAACTCAGATTATCATAGAAAATGCCACCAATACCACGCGGCTCTTTTCTATGTGGTAAGAAAAAATAATTGTCACATTGCTCTTTAAATTTTGGATAATATCCGGTGTCAAATCTATCACATGTCGTTTTGATTGATTCATGAATATACTTGCAATCTTCTTCATTTTTATATATTGGCGTAAAATCCATTCCTCCACCAAACCATTGTTTTGAAGTATATATCAGCCTTGTGTTCATATGCGCTGCAGGGATAAGGGGCGATTGCATATGAGACACCAAAGATATACCGCTTGCCCAGAACTCTCCGTTACTTTCACTTGCACCAGGAATTTCATTGATGGCTGAATCTGCAAATTTTCCGTGTACTTTTGAAACGTTTACTCCAACTTTTTCAAAAACATTACCAAAAATAATTGTAGATTCACCACCTCCACCACCTGGGCGGTCCCACTTTCTCTTTTCGATCTTTGGCTCTGCGGATGATTGTTTTTCGATTAATAAGAAAGATTCTATAATCTTATCTCTTAGTGCACAGAACCACTTAAATGCTTGTGTTCTTTGTTTTTCCATAATACCTCTCGCTAACATTGTTATATCTGATATTTAAGGAACTTAATTAGATTTGGATAATAATTATCTATCAAAGACGTTAATAAATCTATAATAATTAAGTCAATATAATAAAACATTTTCGTATGTACAACAATGCCAAGTAACAATAATGAATAAAAGATACATAGATAACAAAAAAGAGAACAGGGTTGATTTCATACTAAGAAATTATGGAATGTCAATTGTTGTGATGGCAGTTATTATGCTCTTACCTCAAGTAGCAATATCGATACTCTACTTTTTTGATATATATAGTCAGCATATTAATATAGAGATTAATTTATTAGTTAGCATTCTAACAACTCTCTTTATGATATATAATGTAAAGCGCTACAGATACCTACTTAATACTATAGAATTTCAAAATGCAATATTTGCAAATGCACTAAATCATAATACAGAATTTTGCCTTATTTTACATAAAGATGAGGGTGTTATTTATGCTGATGCAAGGTTCTACGAAAGATTTAAAGATCATATAATAGATGATGACATTACGTTAGGCAAGATTCTTGAAATAGGAAATGTTTCAGAAGAAGACAAAAAAGCACTCTATCATGCACTAAAAAATAACTCTTCTGTACAGGTATGCATTTCCTTAAACAAGAAGAATAGAGTATCTAAATTTCTTTTGCTCTTTGAGCCGATACCAGATAATCCACAAATTGCTATAAATAGTAATAAGATTTTAAATTTATCATTAGTGCCAATAGCAAGGCCAGATGGGTATTTTGTGTTAAAAGCAACACAGATAAACAAGGAGCAGGTATATGAAGAGTTAATAGAAAAACACGGTATAGGAATTTACATTGCAAATGCCAAAGGGGTGATTTTATCTGTAAATAAAAGATTTTTAGACATATTTGAACTGAAAAAACTGGAAAAAGGTAGCTCAATCAGTGATTTTATATCTCAATCTAAATATAACAATACAACAACCGATAATGAAATTTTGTTTTTTACTATAAGTGGTATTCCATTCAAGGCTTATATGAGCACTGCTATATTTTGTGATAAATACAATCATAGCTATATATATGGCCTTATAACACCAACCGAATCAAATATTGTTGATTATCAATTACACCCTTGTTTTGCAAATTCATCAATTGCTATTGCACAATGTGACATAAACGGCAACTTTGTAAAGAAAAATACGGCACTAATAAAGCTTGCAGGGTCAGATAATAATTCAATCTTTACATTGATATTGGATAGTTATCATGTGAAAATACGTGAATATTTTTCGAGTAATAGAATAAATAATGCGTCCTTTGATGTACAGCTCAACGGCGGTAATAACATAAAAATATATTTCAATAAGTTTCTTCATAATAAAATGATATTCATACTTTGTTATTTTATTGATAATACTGAACACAAAAACCTAGAGATAAAGCTTGAGCATTATCAAAAGATGCAAGCTATAGGGCAGTTAGCAGGTGGTATTGCGCATGATTTCAACAATATATTGACTGGGATAATAGGATTTTGCGATTTGCTTTTACTCCAACACTCAGCTGGTGACCCATCTTTTGGAGATATAATACAGATACAGCAAAATGCAAAGCGTGGATCAAATTTAGTAAGACAATTGCTTGCTTTTTCAAGAAGACAGACCTTGCAGCCAAAAATTATTGATGTAAATAATACTATAGCTAATCTTTATGAAATGATAAAAAGATTAATAGGTGAAAATATAAAATTTAATATTTATTATGGTAGAGACTTGGGTGCTGTTAGGGCTGATCAAGGACAATTAGAGCAAGTTATACTTAACTTAGCAGTCAATGCTAGTGCTGCTATGGAAAAGGGCGGAGAATTAACTATACGAACCTTTAATCAAAAGATTGACTCATTAAATTCTACACCTCAGGATATGTTTTCTCCAGACAAGGAAGCGATTGAACATGGAAATTATGTTGTGATTGAAGTAATTGATACTGGATGTGGAATGACGAGTGATACAACTGAAAAGATCTTTGATCCATTTTTTTCTACTAAAGATATTGCTTCTGGTACAGGTCTTGGCCTCTCTACTGTATATGGCATTATTAAACAAACTGAAGGATACATCTATGTTGCTAGCAAAGTAAATCATGGAACTAAATTTAGCATATTTTTGCCCATGGTTTACATATCAGATGAAAATGATAGAGAAGAAGATAGTGAAGAAACAGAAAAACCGGTAGTAAGTGAAATTAAAGGTAATGGTATAATTTTATTAATCGAAGATGAAGATTCAGTAAGGGAATTCATCTCTAAAGCACTCAAAAGAAAAGGATTTGATGTAATAGAAGCAAGCATAGGAAGCGAGGCGCTAGAAATAATCAGTAAAAAAAGTCAACATATAGATCTTATAATCACTGATGTAATCATGCCAGAGGTGAGCGGCCCAGAAATAGTTAAAGAAGCATTGATCCATAGGCCAAATATCAACGTTATTTTTATTTCTGGGTATGCAGAAGATGCTTTTTTAAAGAGTGATGACATCAATATAGAAGATTTTCACTTTTTGCCAAAACCATTCACTCTGAATGAATTAGGAAACAAGGTTCAAAGTGTGTTACACAAAGCAAAAAAGACAGTCTAATTTTAGTGTGGTTAACAACAAAAAAATTTTCTAATGCAAAAGTTTCTTGCATATATACAATAGAATTATTTTATACATAAGATAAAAGGCGTGAGCAAGATTATTGCAATAGTAAATCAAAAGGGTGGAGTTGGCAAAACCACAACTAGTATAAATTTATCGACAGCCTTTGCTGCTGTGGGAAAAAGCACTTTATTGGTAGATCTTGATCCTCAAGGAAATGCTAGCACCGGGCTCGGGATTTCTTATCGTAGTAGGGAAGAAAAAAATATATACAAAATACTACTAAGCAGCGAAAATAAATTGATAGAATCGGCAATTTTCAATATAAAGGAAATTCCAAATTTATCACTAATTTCGTCAGTAGTTGATTTATCAGCTGCAGAAATTGAATTATCACAACTTGAGCGAGGAAAATTTGTGCTAAAAAGCGCATTAGAGAAGATACGCGATAATTATGAGTATATAATCATCGATTGCCCTCCATCACTTGGGCTTCTAACCATAAATGCTTTGACTGCTGCTAATTCTATTATTGTTCCTCTTCAGTGTGAATTTTTTGCTCTGGAAGGATTAAGCCATTTAGTTAAAACTGTAGAACTGATAAAAAGGAATAACCTAAACCCTTTTTTGGCAATAGAAGGGATAGTGTTAACAATGTATGACAGGCGTAACAAACTCAGTGAACAGATTAAAAACGATATTTGCCAGTATTTAAATGATAAAGTATACAAAACTATCATCCCATTGTATGAGACTGTTATTCCACGTAACGTACGGTTATCAGAAGCGCCTTCTCATGGAAAACCTGCTATTGTGTATGATCTTAAGTGTCCTGGTGCACAAGCATATATAAGTTTGGCAAGGGAAATTTTAAAAAAGCATGCGAGCAGTTGTAAGGAGAAGAAACTAGTAAGCGAGGGCGTAGTATGAAGGATGATAGACGCCTCGGCAGAGGTCTTGCCGGCCTCATAGGCGATAATTATGATAATAAAGAAGATCGACAAGAGCATTTGCCTATTTCATTACTGCACCCAAGCAAATTTCAACCGAGGAAACATTTTGACGAGGAGTCATTAAGAGAACTTGCAAATTCGATAAAGAAAAGTGGCATTATACAGCCTATCGTGGTACGCAAAGATTCAAATGATGATGGTTACGAAATAATAGCTGGAGAACGTCGTTGGCGAGCAAGCAAGATTGCAAATCTTGATAGTGCACCAGTTATCATAAAAGATCTGAGCGACAAGGAATGCTTGGAAGTATCCATAATTGAAAACATACAAAGACAAGATATTAATCCGATAGAAGAAGGTGAAGCATATAAGAGACTGATAGATGAATTTTCCTATACACATGAAGAATTAGCTTCAACTATAGGCAAAAGCCGCAGCCACATAACCAATATGATTCGGATGTTGTCACTTCCCTGTAGGGTGAAAACAATGATCAACGAAAAAAAACTATCTATGGGTCATGCAAGAGCGTTGATTAATGTTGAAAATGCTGAAGGTATTGCAGAAAGAATAGTTTCTCAAGGCTTAAGCGTTAGACAAACTGAAAAATTGATAAAAGATTTGCATCAAGGCGACAACCAAAAAGAACAGAAATATACTAAAAATCAAGATATGACGGTAATAGAAGGCGCTATATCTTCTCAACTTGGTTTAAAGATCAAAATTAATGACAACAATTCTAAGGGTAAAGTTATGATACGGTATAATAATCCAAATGAATTAGATTTAATATTGAAAGTTTTGAATAGGAAACTTGAGGTATAGCTAGTAGCTGGCTAACAAACCAATATCAATTGTTGGTGTCATGAAAGTAGCTGATACATAGCTGTACGAACATTCATTTTTGAAGACAGCAAATGGTGTTATCCGAGTAGCTAACTACTTGGATCCAGGAAAAAGAATGGTGTCATGAAAGTAGATGACACTGGTTCCTTTATGACGGCAGTGCCCCTATGATGTCATCCCAGCACCTTCTTCTGTCATCCCAGTGTCAGCTACTTGGATGACAAGGTTATCGTCATGCCGCCGCGAACCGTCATACCGCCGCGGTATCTCATCCGCTAACAAGAGATCCCGCTGCGGGATGACGATTGTCGGTGAACCTAAGTTACTTTAGCCATAAACATTAAGAAATTTACCAAACGGAAAAAAAGGCAAAAGAAGCCCTAGTCATTGTTTATTTTCAGTATCGGCGTTCTTTAAGTCTTAAACACTGCAATTTAGCTGCTTTTAAACGCAACTAACTTAAGCTATAAATGTTTAAGAAATTTACCAGCAGAAAAAAAAGACAAAGAATCCCCGGAGTAGCTAGTTATTCCACTCTTTATTTTAAAATTTGACGTTGGGTGATGTCTTAAACGCTTTATAAGCGCTTTTCAGCTTATGTGGGTAAAAACCCAAAATTTTTATAAAGACATAGTATGCACATAGTGCAAAAATTAAACAATAGTACGCCAAATACAAGTCTTCTTGTCATTTTAATCTGCACAGATTGGGAAGTTAAATAATATAGCTTCAGTTTCATGATAAGGGTGCTGGCGAAGGGTGTCAAGTAAGTTTTTCGTTTCTAACGATTGTTGCCAAAATCATGCAAGAAGTCTATTGACAGGTGATTAAATTATAATGTAGCCTATCGCCGTATATCTGGGGGTGGGTTGTTGTGAGGCTTTTTCACTTTTTATTCTTGTTAATGTGTTTTTCTCTGTATTACTATGCGGGTTTTATATTTTCGCCTTGCCCAAAAGCTACGGTTTGCTTTTCACCTGGAGAAGATTGTGCTATGCCGATAATCAGCGTAATAGATCAGTCTAAAAAATCTATCTTAGTTCAAGAATATACATTTACTCTTGGAACAATTGCAAAATCTTTGATCAATGCTAAAGAACGTGGTGTTGATGTTAAAGTCATTTTAGATAAATCGCAACTCTACTCAAAATATAGTGTTATAAATGAACTATTTTCAGGTGGAGTACCAATTTGGATCGATGATAAGCCAAAGATTGCTCATAATAAGATAATGATTGTTGACAATCAAAAAGTCATCACAGGATCATTTAACCTGAGTAAGACAGCTAAAAAAGGGAATGCTGAAAATTTATTAATTATTACAGATTATCCTGAATTGATTCAGCAGTATGTGAAAAACTGGGAGGCACGAATGTCACAATCTTATAAATATGCTCCCAACTAATCAAAAGCACTTGCTTAAAATCAGCTCTAAAAACAGCAAGGGAGAGCTTTTTTATTAATTGACATATACATAATAATTATGATATAATAAACTAGAAGTTTAAGGAATAAAGTAATGGATTATATAAATGATGCTGCCGGTGGCTACACTGCCATTCACGATTTTTTTCAAAACAACGGTGTTGGAGATTACAAAGTTCAATGCAGTTATGGTGGGGTGCCGTATGCTACTGATGAGTACGTGCATTCTGGCGATAAATTTTGGAGCAATAATTTTATAGACTCACATTTTGGAAAGGAAATAAAAATGTATCCTCAAAGTGAACTTTTAGCTAAAGAATATACTGGAAATACGCTGCCGGTTTCAATATCACTAGACAAGGATTTAATAAAAATAAAGGAATGTCAGAAAAAAACGAAATTTGTAGAACTAGAAAGAGAGTCAGGCGGTTTAGTGTATGATAAGCAAAAGCATGTAAAGTGTTACACAACAAAGCTATCATATGATGATGTGCATATTTACAATAATGATAAAGTTTCAACATTTAGCATTAAATATGACGTGCCAAACGATCCGAGATACAGTTTAAATGTAACATTTACAAAGGTTAATGATAATAAACCAGGGTTTTGGCAAAAATTTAAAAATATGTTTTAACAGAGTAGCTTCTCAATGAAGAGATTCTGAGGGAAAGTGTTGAGTATGACGTTGGAAAACTTTGTCTTCACTAGTTATAATTCACGTGTTTAAGAATGACTTCTGCTAAACCTTTACTAATTCCAGGTACGTTTTGAATTTCAGCCAGAGAAGCTTTACTTATGTTCTTCACTGAACCAAAATAAGACATCAACGCCTTTTTTCTTTTGTTGCCAATGCCGGGTATTTTGCTTAATTGTGAAACTATAAACTGTTTATCGCGTTTTTTTCTATGTGAAGTTATTGCGAAACGATGTGCTTCATTACGCAGCGATTGTAAGTGAAGCATGACTTTGCTGTCATTCGCCAAACTGAATTCTTCCCTGCCCAGCATATAAAATCTTTCATTCCCTGCGTTACGATCAGGACCTTTTGCCATACAAGCAAAAGGAACGTTTATATTCAATACTTCCAGTACATTCTGTACTATGGAAACATGTCCTGGTCCACCATCAATCAGTAAAAAATCAGGTATTATGCCTTTTATATTGCCGGAGAAACGTCTGGTTAGCACTTCCCTCATCATTTTATAGTCATCGCCTGAAAATTTTTCCTTTATAGTAAATTTTCTGTACTCACTTTTTAAAAAACCCTCCTGCCCTGCAACAACCATCACACCAATTTGTTGATTTCCAGATATATGGCTATTGTCATAAACCTCGATACGCTTTGGAATGTTTGGTAACAAGAAGATTTTGCTAAGCTCTTCAAGCTTTTCTAGGTTATTTCTATAATCGATAAGCTTCTGCTCTAAGCTATGCTGAGAATTATTGTAAATAAATTTCAACAAATCACGTTCTTTACTATTTTCTGCATGCAAAACTTTTATTGGTTTTTGAGTAACAGCACACAGTGCTTGCTCTATAATTTCCTTACCCGTAATAAAATCGGGAACGTAAATTTGTGCTGGTGGTGTATTAACTCTATTATACAAATTGACCAAAAAGGTGGATAAAATTTCATCATTTGGATGATCACTACAATTCTCGACGAAGTAAGGAATGCTTCCATAATTGCCTTTATCTCTAAACGATAATACACTAATGCATGCCAAGTCTGCCTCACATACAATACTGAAGAAATCTGCATCTTTTTCAAAAGAAAAATCCATTGGCTGCATTTGAATTTGCTGAAGAAATTTCAATCGATCTCTATATACAGCAGCAAGCTCATAGTTCATTTCCCTGCTGCACTTTTCCATTGTAGAAAATAACTGTTTTTGCACTTCTTTATTCCTTCCGAGCAGCGTATCTTGTGCTTGTTTTACTGATAGGCAATAATCATCTTTTGTAATTTTATCTACGCATGGTGCTGAACAGCGCTTAATTTGATATTCGATACATGGTCTTTTTGTTGAGGAAAAGTATTGATCTGAACATACTCTCAAGAGAAAAGCTCTTTGCAATGATAATATAGTGTTCTTAACAGCAGCAGCAGATGGAAAAGGGCCATAGTAATGAAACTCATTCTTCTTAAATTTGCCTCTATATTTCGCTATTCTTGGATAATCGTGCTTGGAAATTGTTATATAAGGATAAGATTTTCCATCCTTAAGCACAATATTATAAGGTGGCTTCAACGATTTTATTAACTGTGCTTCAAGAAGCAGTGCTTCAATTTCATTCTCAGTGATGAATATTTCAACCTTAATAACCTGTGAGAGCATAACTCTAATTCGTTCAGAAAGGTTTTCGAATTGAAGGTAGTCGGATAACCTCGACTTCAAGTTTTTTGCTTTTCCAACATATAAAACTTTATTCTTATCTCCAACCATCTTATACACGCCACAGGACTGTGGAGATGATTTGATTTGTTCTTTATATTGCCTGAGCATTTATACATTGCTTAACCTGTATGAGGTTAAAATCTGCTACTAAATGAAAGATGGAAACAACACTTGCAAGCAAAGATAATCTGTTTCTTCTTAGCTCATTAGAATCACAGTTAATCTTTACACTGTCCATAAATTGATTGATAAATGGAGCAAAACCAGCAAGCTCATCAAGTGCTGCATTAAAGTGATTATTTTTTATTGCTTGTTTTATGTTTTTACAAGCAGTTATAGCGCAATTTGATAGTGCAATTTCTTCATCTTCAATCAAAAACCTCTTACTGTAAGACGTACTATAAGTAGTGCTATCACTTTTCCTTACTTTGCTAACTATGTTACTTACTCTTTTGTAAGTGCTTAGAATCTGCTCACCTTCTGGCGTACTAAGATAACGATCCAATATAACAGTTTGCTTTTCTGCTGTCAGCAGATCATTAATACCGATTTTATATAGTACTGAATCTACAATATCTTGCCTTATATCTCTATTTTTTAAAATAACCTTGAATCTTTCTAAGCAGAATCTCAATACTAGTTCTGAAATTTGTTTTCTATTTGGCTTATCAGCTGACGTTGTATTTTTATTAAATAGAAATCTTGAATATAAAGATACTGACTTGTCTATCAGTAGCCTAACTGGAATATGCAAATTATTTTCAAGTATTGTCCTAATTATGCCAATTGTCATTCTCCGCAAACCAAACTGATCATACGAACCAGAGATTTTTTCTCCTGCTGCAACTAAACCAACTAAACTATCTACTTTATCAGCAATGGACACAGCAATTGCAAAAGGAGATTTAGGGCATTCTTGCTCTGGCCCGATTGGCTTATAATGCTCAGTTATAGCTTCCACTATTTCTTTATCTTCGTGAAAATAAGAAGCATAATATCCACCTATTACTCCTTGTAATTCTGGAAACTCTCTTACTATCGATGTTGCCAAATCAGCTTTTGCCAAATATGCAGCACGTTCAACTTTTATCAGCGAAGCATGTGGAGTAAATATAGCTATATACTTTGACAAAGCCGTAATACGCTTCACCTTTTCCCCCACGCTGCCAAGTGAAGCATGAAATAATATTGAACCTAATCTTTTGACATAATAATCTAGATTTTCCTTTTTATCTTGAGATATTAAAAATTGGGCATCAGCAAGACGTGCTTCTAATATTCTTTCGTGTCCTTTAATGACTTTATCATTATTGATATTAACAACAGTAACAAAATATGAGATTCTTTGCCCATCACTCAAAGCAAGGTATTTTTGTTGTGTATTAATTATACTAAGTATTACTTCCTTTGGTAATCCAAATGACTTTTCTTGATTCACTTCACCAAACAGTACGATTGGCCACTCTATAAGCCCCGTTAGTTCATTCAGTAGATAATCATTTTTCTCAAGTTGTAAATTCTGCTCTTTTGTTAATTTATTAATCTGATCTAGTATAAATTGCTTTCTTTTGTCCATTTGGAGAATTACACTGTTTTTTTCTAGTAATTCAAAATAGTCTTTAGGTGCTTTAACAGTGAGCGCTGTACCACTTGAGAGAAATCGATGGCCATATGTTGTGTTAGATGCTGTGATCCCTGCAAAAGATACAGGTATTATTTCATCATTTAAAATGCATAAAATGTTTTTAATTGGCCTAACCCACCTTTCTTTTCCTTTGCCCCATCTCATACTTTTTGGCCAAGAGAAATTTTTTAATATTTCTCCTAGTTGATTTTTAAGAAACTCTTGAATGTTAAATGAGCAGCTTTCTCTTTTAATGAAGTAAAAATCTTCATTATTTACTTTTCGAACGAGCAAATCTTCTTCATTTTTCTGATATTTTCTTAAAAAACCTTCGATAGCACTTTTTGGTGCGTTAATGTTTGGTCCCTTAACTTCGTTATTGGAATCCTTTAGCTCCAAAGCATTTATGTTGTCGACAAATAGGGTAATGCGACGTGCCGTTACAAAAACCTCCATTGATGTAAATTTTACATTATTTTTGTTAAAAACATTGGCAATACAGCTCTTAACTTGAGTTGCAGCTACATTCTGCATTCTCGGTGGTATTTCTTCTGAAAGGCACTCAAATAATAACTGCAATGACATACGCTATTTACTCATGTACAATTCACAACATTTTTTTGTCAGCTCTCTAACTCTGCCAATGTAAGCTGTACGTTCATTCACACCAAGCACACCTCTTGCATCAAGCAGATTAAGTAGGTGACTAGTTTTAATACATTGGTCATAAGCTGCCATTGGTAGCTCCTTTTCAATAAGGAACTTACACAATTTTTCCGTATCTTCAAATTGCTGCTGTACCACTTTAGTATCATAATAATCTAACGCTAGATAAGAAAATTCATATTCTCTTTGTTTAAAAATATCTCCATAAGTTACACCATTATCGTTCCAAATTATATCGTAAACATTACCTACACCTTGTATGCACATTGCTAAACGCTCCAACCCATATGCCACCTCACCAGGAATCATCTTGCAGTCAATCCCTCCAACTTGCTGTATATAAGTAAGCTGTGTTACCTCCATTCCATTGCATGTAACTTCCCATCCAAGTCCTGATGCACCAACACTTGGATTTTCCCAATCATCTTCAACAAACTTAATATCATATTTTTCTGTAGATATGCCAAGAGCTTTTAAGCTATCTAAATAGACGTCTTGTAAATTATTACCAGACGGTTTTATTATAACTTGGTATTGGTGATGTTGATACAAGCGATTAGGATTATCACTATAGCGCCCATCTGCTGGCCTAATTACTGGTTGTAGATATGCAATTTTTGTCGATTTTGTATCAATTGCAGACATAATTGTTGCAGGATGTAATGTACCAGCACCAACTTCAGATGTGTATGGGTGAAGTATAACACATCCTTCACTAGTCCAAAAATCTTGTAACTCCTTTATTATACTTTGTAAGTCCACACAAATTGTCACTTTTTATACTAAATATATAAATAAATAAGTACTATTCAATATTTATCTTTTTTGCAGCACTATGTAAATAATCACCTAAAACTGCTGAATTTTCTCTCACATACTGAATTATGCTTTTATTCAGGACAATTGCATCATGCATGGTTAAATCGCAGAATATAAATGCTGTTAAATACAGTAAAATCACCGCATAAAATGTGTGAAAAATTCCCTCAAATGTGATTGATATTGCATTATTATAGCTAAGCTGTATTGAACTTATTGGCCATGGTTTTATCACTTCTACGATATTAAAAAATGCGTAAGGTATCATAAGAAAAAAGAAAAAGTGCATAAAATCATTAAACCAAAATGGGCACTGAAACATCTCCTTACATATACTCCCATAGAGTTTACTTACAGCATAATAAATCGACATTATTGCCGGTATTGAAAGTGCTACAGTCAGTACTTGCCCTGACGCTATTTGTATTACTATGTTTTCACCACTGCTTGCTGAAGGGTCCTGAGCATGAAAAATAAATATTCCAATTAATTGTATTATTAACATAGCTATTGCCAATTTTGTAAAAATAGCAGCTACAACTATCCCTGAACTTGGCATTTTATATAGTAAATACTCGCCCCCATATGTGAGAATTAATATAACATCGACAATAAGTAATATAAAAAAAGCAGACCAATAATTCTGCCAACCTGGTAAATATCCTATCCCCAAAAAAGAGCTTACTGTTTTGGCAGGAAAAACCTTGCCTAGTGCCTTTCCCAAAAATTTAAAAAAGATCCCCATGTCCTAAATAACACTTGGTTTATATTATTTATAATACTGTATTGTAACGGACTTATCAACAACTTAAAACATATATTGGAAGATTTTATGTAACATGCAGCAACAATAGAAGAACGTGCGCCAAAAATTTAATAATTTTATAGGGCTTATGCGCTTAAATTTTTTGCAATATCAAGTGCAGCATAAGTAAATATTGCACTTGCACCCGCACGTTTAAAACCAGTTAAAGATTCATAAATCACTTTGTCATAATCGAGCCATCCATTATTTGCTGCAGCTTTTATCATTGCATATTCACCACTTACTTGATAAGCAAAAATCGGAAAATTAAATTTATCACTTGCTGTTTTAATAATATCCAAGTATGGCATGCCTGGTTTAACCATAATAAAGTCTGCGCCTTCATTTATATCCATTTCAATTTCGCACATTGCTTCGTGCGCATTTTTATAATCCATTTGATAACCACTTTTGTCTATAGAATTTGATAGCCCGCACGAACCGACAACTTGCCTAAATGGTGCATAAAAACTGGAGCAATATTTTACTGCATAAGATAATATTAACACGTCTTGAAAGTTGTTATCATCTAATGATTTTCTGATTCTTCCTATTCTACCATCCATCATATCAGAAGGAGCAACTATATCACATCCTGCCTTCGCTAAAGCAAGTGCTTGCTTACACAGCACTGATATAGTTTCATCGTTTTCTACATCCATCTGATTATCTTTTAAAATGCCGTCATGGCCATGAATAGTGTATGGATCCAGTGCAACGTCTGCAATAATACCAATTTCAGGTACCTTCGATTTTACAGCACAAATTGCTCTGCAGATTAAATTGTTAGGGTTATATGATTCCTCAGCATTTTTAGATTTTAATTTGTTATCAACTACAGGAAAAATTGCAACAGCATTGATTCCTAAATCCTTAGCTTCTTGAATTATGGACACTAGTCCATCCACCGAATAACATTTTACGTCTGGTAAGCCAGAAATTGGTTCAGTTGTTTCTCCTCTGTCATGAACAAACAGAGGAAAAACTAGATCATTTACTGATAAACTATTTTCACTTGTTAAATTGCGAACCCATTTACTCGAGCGCCTGCGTCTTAATCTTGTATTTGGAAAATTAAACATTGGATCCAGGCAAATTCCCAGTAAAAAGCAACACTCCTGAAACGAGGATCACCCAAAACACTGATATTGGTAAAAACACTTTCCAACCAAGGCGCATTAGCTGATCATATCGATAACGAGGTATTGTAGCTCTAATCCAAATAAATATAAACAAAAGTATAACTATCTTCAAAACGAACCAAATCAAACCCGGAATTTTGTAAAGTAAACCAAGCTCCAGTGGCGGATACCATCCTCCGAGAAAGAATATTGTCATCATAGCACTTGCTAAAATCATATTTGCATATTCTCCAAGAAAAAAGAGGGCAAAAGGCATGGATGAGTATTCAACGTTATATCCAGAGACAAGCTCTGCTTCAGCTTCTGGTAAATCAAATGGGTGACGATT
This sequence comes from Wolbachia endosymbiont of Oedothorax gibbosus, assembly GCF_936270145.1. Taxonomy (GTDB): domain Bacteria; phylum Pseudomonadota; class Alphaproteobacteria; order Rickettsiales; family Anaplasmataceae; genus Wolbachia. The sequence goes on along the minus strand of NZ_OW370537.1, from coordinate 1,076,330 downwards.
AGTTTCTGCAAGCAAAGAAATAAAAAATATTATTCCTACAGGCATTAGTAGTAAATCAATCCAAAATGGCATATTATGTTTCGCCACTACCATTTCTCCAAGATTTAATGTTCCAGTTGTAACAACAACTGTAGCAACTATTAAGCCTATTGAAACTTCATATGAAATCATCTGAGCAGCAGACCGTATAGCGCCAAGAAATGCATAATTAGAATTGCTTGACCAGCCTGCAATAATTACACCGTATACTCCCAGCGACGATATAGCTAGCACATAAAGCACTCCAACATTAATATTTGCTATAACCTTAGGAATCACTACTTGCTGGCCATTTTCTACAATTACTTCAGCACCAAACGGTATAACTGCCCAGGCAATTAATGCCAAGATAAAGGTAAGCATTGGAGCCATAATGAACAGTATGGTGCTCGCTCTAAATGGTATGATCGGCTCTTTAATTATCAGCTTAATAGCATCTGCAAATGGCTGCAATAGCCCAAAAGGTCCAACTACACTTGGGCCGTGCCTCAGTTGAATTGCACCAATAACCTTACGCTCAAAGTATACCAAGTACGCAACTGAAAGTAGTAGCGGTACTAAAATAAATAAAACATTAACTAGCGCATTCATAAAAAGCCTTAGTACAATCTGCCATTATTTTTGAAGCGCGACTTATTGAATCCGTCATATAAAAATTGCACTCCTTTAAAGTAAAAGGTGTATTACTTAAGCTTATTTCACCGCTGCTGATTGGAATCCATTTATTTTTTATCACTTGATCAGCATTTCTAAACTGTGGACCGATAGTATCTAATTTTTTTCTCACGTCAAATAAACTATCATATGGTAAGGAGAGATCCAAATATTGCGAGAGATTTTTAATAATTAACCAATCCTCCTTTGCTTCACCTGGAGGAAATACAGCTAAATTTGTTCTTTGCACTCGACCTTCAGTGTTTACATAAGTTGCATATTTTTCTGTATATGCGGCACCAGGCAAGATAACATCTGCCACATGTGCACTTTTATCACCATGATGACCTTGATAAATTACAAATGTGTTTTCTAACTTTGATGTATCAATTTCATCTGCACCAAGAAGATAAACCACTTCTATTTCACCACTTTCTGCATGTTCCAATATTTGATTAATATCCCTTTCGCCTTTTTTAGGAACAAACCCAATATCTAGCCCACCAACTCTTGCTGCAGCTTTATGCAGCACATTAAAGCCATTCCAGTCATCTCTGACCATGTTAAATTTTTCTGCAATTTTGCCAGCTAGAACTAGAACTGATTCAGAATCATCTCTTATTAATGCATCTTGACCGATAATCAGTATAGGGTTTTGAGCAGCTACCAGCAACTCACAGAACTTATGATTTCCATTTGCTATTTCATTCAAAATACCAGGACTATCGCCCAATTTCTCGACATGATATAAATATTCAATGTCAGGACCAACACTTGCAATAGGAAAGTTGCCCTGTAAATATCTCTTTCTCAATCTTGCGTTAATGATCGGTGCTTCTATCCTTGGATTTGTATTTATAAGCAGGCATAAATCTGCATTCTCTATACCTTCAATAGTGGTATTGAACACATAAGATCCGCGATTACTTGGTACAAGCTTTGTACCATCTTGCCTGCAGTCTATATTCCCCGAGCCGAGCTTCTGCATCACTTCTTTGAGTAGAAGCATAGATTCACAATCTGCTAAATCACCTGCAATTGCAGCTATTTTATTTGATTTTGTATTCTTTAATTTCTTTGCAGCAACAGTTAATGCTTCATTCCAATCAACTGGGGCTAATTTACCATCTTTTTTTACATAAGGTCGATCAAGACGCTGAACTTTTAGTCCATCATAGGCAAAGCGGGTTTTATCTGATATCCATTCTTCATTTACCTCTTCGCTCAGCCTTGGCAATATCCTCATAACCTCCGGGCCACGATAATCAACTCTAATTGCGCTACCCACAGCATCTAGCACATCTATAGTTTCGCAGTGTGATAGCTCCCATGAACGTGCCGTAAAGGAGTAAGGCTTTGAAGTTAAAGCTCCTACCGGGCAGAGATCTATGATATTTCCGGACAATTCAGAGCTAATATGCCTTTTTATGTAAGTGCTAATCTCTATGTTTTCTCCCCTTCTGATTCCTCCAAGTTCATTTGTACCTGCAACATCGGACAAAAACCTAACACACCGAGTGCAATGAATGCACCTATTCATCGCAGTTTCAATCAGCGGTCCGAAGTGTTTTTTTGGCACAGCCCTCTTATGCTCATCAAGTCTGCTGTTTCCTTTTCCATAAGCCATCGTGATATCTTGCAAATCGCATTCACCACCCTGATCGCAAATTGGGCAATCAAGCGGGTGGTTAATTAGCAAAAACTCGAGTACTCCTTCGCGTGCTTTTTTAACCTTAGGGGTATCAGTGTGAATAATCATCCCTTCTGCAACTGGCATTGCACAAGAGGCTACTGGTTTTGGAGGTCCACCCTCCACTTCAACCAAACACATTCTGCAGTTACCAGCAATTGCTAAACGCTCATGATAACAAAAACGTGGAATTTCAACGCCCACAATTTCACAAGCTTGAATTATAGTGAGCCCATGCTCTACTTCACATTCCTTAGAATTAATAGTAACTTTAACCACAACTATTATACAGCTTCCCACTTTATAGGATTGCCGCTTACCTCATCTTCAACCAGATTGCCGTTGTCATATTGAGCAGACATGTAATTCATGCGTGAATCACGGTCTATATATCTAACAGGTTTCACTGGTTTATCTTTATACATTTTTTGTTCTGCTTTCTTACGCTGAGTAGGGTTATTTTTACTAGCTGTCTTTGCTTTCCCACCTGCTGCCATATAAACTCCTAAAAACTTTTCATTCTATTTTAACACTTAAGTATATAGCGTCAATATTTAATAACTTTAAAATTTCAATAGATCTCTTACTTATAATCATTGTTTAAATAAAAAGTTATTCCTTGATGCCATTCCAGTGCTTGACCAAAAAAAAGAAATATGCGTCAGCTACTTTCATTTCTCGAAAATAAACGTTTATGTAGCCATGAATAAGCCGATATAAAGACCTTTAATCATTGGCTTCGTAGTACTTTTCAACCAATTTATTAAGTAACCTTACGCCAAAACCTACTGCTCCTCTTGGACAAATGTCAGTACCTTTTTCGTGCCAAGCAGTGCCTGCAATATCTAAATGTGCCCAGCAAGTTTCATTCACAAAACGCTGTAAAAACTGTGCAGCCATTATGCTATCTCCACCAGAGCCCGCAGGAGCGATATTTTGCACATCAGCAATCGGTGAATCAATAATTTTGTCATAAGTTTCATTCATAGGAAAACGCCATAACTTCTCATTTACTTCATTTCCTGCATCAATCAGACGGTTTGCTAATTCATCATTATTTGAAAAAAGACCAGCATATTCGTTATTTCCAAGTGCAACCACTATAGCACCAGTTAAAGTTGCAAGATCAATCATAAATTGTGGTGAAAATCTCTCTTGCGTATACCATAAAGCATCTGCAAGTATGAGCCTTCCCTCTGCATCAGTGTTTAATACTTCTATCGTCTGTCCTGACATTGAAGTTACTACATCACTTGGTCTTTGAGCATTACCATCCACTGCATTTTCTGCAAGTGCAACCACGCCGATCGCATTTACTTTTGCTTTTCGTCCTGCTAAAGCATGCATCACCCCAACCACAGTAGCAGAGCCTGCCATGTCATATTTCATTGACTCCATACCACGTGAAGGTTTGAGTGATACTCCACCAGTGTCAAACGTTATACCTTTACCAACAAAAGCTATTGGCTTTTGTTCTTTAGAAGCCCCATTCCATTTTATCACTACTAATTTTGGTTCTTTACTACTTCCTTGTGCCACTCCAAGCAAGGCTCCCATTTTTTTCTCTTCTATCTGCTTTTTATCAAGCACTTCAATTTCAAGACCAAGCTTAGTAAGTTCTTCTTTTATATGATCAGCATAGGATTCTGGATATAGAATATTAGGGGGCTCTGTTATAAAAGAACGTGCAAGGAATATACTCTCACCTTCTTGTCTTAAGTGCTCAAATGATCTTTCAGCATTACTTAATTGTTCATCTTTTACTAATACGGTAATCTCCTCTACCTCTGTAATTTTCTCATCCTTTTTAGTTTTATACTTATCAAACTTAAAACTGCGCAAAAATGCACCATATGCAACATTTGCTGCACTACCTTCGATTAAAATCGCTGCTTTCTTAATTTTTAATCTGCTTAGCTCACAATATATTTTACCACCAATATTTAATTCTTTATTTTCATTCCATTCATCCTTCTTACCAAGTCCAACAACTATGACATTTTTTTCTTCTGGCAAAGTAGTAGAGAAAAATTCACCAAAACTTCCATTGAAATCGCTAAATTGCTTTATATTATCTATGATCTGTTTTCCTTGCAAAACTCCGCCATCATTTACGGTTTCGTTGTCCTCAAATAAACCCATTACTATTGTTTTAAAACCGGGCGAAATTTTAGAAATTGTTATTTTCATTGCTGATATCTCCGTTGCAAATAATTGTGAACTGTACATAAAACATAGCAAAAACATCAGTAAGAGATTTTTCATATACGTTCTTAAGTACAATAACACTCAAGTTTACTATGGACTCCCTTACATGCAAGGGTTTTTTATCTTTTATTAGAGAACTTATTATATCCGGCCAAGGTAATGTTAAACGTATAGGTTTTTATGACCTGATCACTGTAAGTAAATGGTGTTATGAGAAGGCTTGCAAGCCCGTTACTAACAAAATCTTCAAGAACAGGATCAGCACAATTATCGCAATTATGGTCAGCAAAAAACATTTGCGTTGTGAATTCTGGAAAATCTGGATGTTGAACTAGAAAGTTAATATGTGGAGCTCTATCACCAATTTTACCAGGTGCTATCGTAATAAAATTATAATAGCCAAGATTATTCACTACAAACCTTCCTGATCCAGCAAAATTCGGATCATCCTCTATATTCTCATCGTAATGGTTCACGCCGCGTGAATTCGCGTGCCATATAGAAACTACGGCATTTTGTATTGGTAAACAGTTTATATCAGTAATTCTACCCACTATGTGTATTAATTCTCCTGTTGCACTATTTGGAGAACCAGGTTTTCTTCTTAAATTGTTTGAAGAGTGAAAATTTTTTGGCCTTGCATCAAGATCATAAATCTCTGGAGTTTCAATGCAGTTGAGCAAAATAGGATCAGCTGCAAATAGCGGCAAATTGAATACCGTTTGTACTAAAAGCGCTAATAAGATATTTTTCACATTCATTTCATTTATAATAGACTTCTTGTATAACCATATAACAAACTTTTATTGGGAATAGAAACAAAAAACTTACTTGACAAGCCTTGCCAGCCCCCTTATCATGACAGTGAAGCTATTTCATTTAACTTCGCAATCTGTGCAGATTAAAACGACAAGAAAACTTGTATTTGGCGTACTATGCTTAATTTTTTGCACTATGTGTACCTTATGTCTTTATCAAATTTCTAGGTTTTTACCTATATAAGCTGAAACGCTCTTACAAAGCGTTCAAGACATCACCCAACGTCAAATTTTAAAATAGAGAGTGAATAACTAGCTACTGCGGGTTTTCTATGCCTTTTTTTTCTGCCTGGTAAATTTCTTAAATATTAAAGCTAAGGTTAGTTGCATTTAAAAGCAGCTAAATTGCAGCGTTTAAGACTTAAAAAACGCCAATACTGAAAATAGACAATGACCAGGGCTTCTTTTGCCTTTTTTTTCGTTTGGTAAATTTATTAATGTTTATAGCTAAACGACAACCGTCATCCCGCTGCTTGTTAGCGGCTAAGAGATACCGCGAATGAACCGCGGTATGACGGTTAAGCAATTCGTCATCCCGCTGCTTGTTAGCGGGGTCTCTTGTTAAGCGCCGTGACGGTATGACGGTCTGCGGCGGAATGACGGTTCGTGGCGGCGTGACGATAAGCTCGTCATTCCGCTTTGTTAGCGCCGCGGCGGTATGACGGTGTAGGTAAGATAGGAGAAAAATTATGGCCCGCAAATTAATCCAAACACATAAGTGTGGTGTTACCACCGAATGCTGTAGTGTTAACACTTACAACTTTTTCTGTAGAAAAACGCTGTAAATAATGAGGACCACCAGCTTTTGGCCCAGTGCCAGATAGTCCTCTACCACCAAATGGTTGTGTCCCAACTGCTGCACCTATCTGGTTACGGTTGATGTAGACATTTCCAACTGATATTTTTTTACTTATAGTGTCGATTTGACTTTGTATACGACTCTGCAAAGAAAACGTGAGTCCATATCCAGTACTATTTATATCACTTATAACTTCATTTAATTGTGACCTGTTAAAACGTATGATATGTAAAATAGGACCAAATACTTCTTGCTTTAATTGCGAAATTTTTTGTATCTCATAAATATATGGAGAAAAGAAATAACCATTATGAGAATTTGTATCCATGGGTACTTTAAATAACAGATTTGAATCTTTATCCTCTGACATTTTTTGCGTATGTTGAGTTAGCATATCGATAGATGCTTTGTCAATTATTGGACCAATATCAGTACTAAGTTGTATTGGATCACCAATCTTTAGTTCTTGCGCCGCACCGCATATCATTTTTATCTGTTTTTCTGCTATATCTTCTTGAATAAACAGCACTCTAAGTGCAGAACAGCGTTGGCCGGCGCTGCGAAACGCAGAAAGTACAACATCTGCAGTCACTTGCTCTAGAAGAGCAGAGCTATCAACTATCATAGCATTGAGCCCTCCTGTTTCAGCAATAAGTGGCACGATAGGACCATCCCTATTTGCAAGCATTCTATTAATTATTTGAGCAGTTTGTGTTGAGCCAGTAAAAGCTACTCCGGCAATTCTATTGTCTGGAACTAATATTTTGCCTAAATATCCACCATCCCCAGGAATGAGGTGTAACACATTTTTTGGTATCCCAGCTTCATGTAGTATTTTGACAGCTTCATAAGCAATAATAGGTGTCTGCTCTGCCGGTTTTGCTAGCACTGCATTACCTGCTGCAAGTGCAGCTGAAACCTGCCCAAGAAAAATAGCAAGTGGAAAATTCCACGGTGATATACACAGGAAAACTCCCCTACCTTCAAAAAAGATGAAGTTATCTTCACCTGTTGGACCTGGCAATTTTTTCCAGTCGCTCAGTTCATTTTTTGCTATCGTTGCGTAGTAACGTAAGAAATCCACGGCCTCTCTTACTTCCGCTATTGCATCAGATAAAATTTTTCCTGCTTCTACGATCAGAATGTAAATCAACTCTTTCATTCTTTCCTCAAGCAAATCTGCAGCTTTTTCAAGGCATTTAGCGCGCTCTTCTGCTGAAACATTCTGCCACTTAGCAAAAGCACTATGTGCTATTTCAAGAGCGTTTAAAGCTTGATCGCTTGTTGCACTTGACACTTCTCCAATTACATTTTCCAAATGTGCAGGATTCACTACTTCGATAAATTCAGCACTATCAAATAGTGCTTTTCCATCGATTGTTGGCCCAACTTGCCATTTCTTTTTACTAAATTTTTTTATATCATTTGCAAGTTGCGAAACTGTAATTGAATCACTAATATCCATTCCCAAGGAATTTTTTCTTTCCTCTCCAAAAATATCTTGTGGCAATGGAATGTCTTGATGAGGTTCATAATTAAAATTTATAGCTTTTTCCAGTGGATCTGAAATTAACTCATCAATTTTAACGTTAGAATCATTTATTTGATTAACAAATGAACTATTAGCTCCATTTTCAAGAAGACGCCTAACAAGGTATGGTAATAAATCACTACGTTTACCAACTGGTGCATATATACGGCAACTGATGCTTGTTACAAGTTCTGACATTGCATAATCATATAAATCCTTACCCATTCCGTGTAAGCGCTGAAACTCAAATCCAGGATGATCTTTATCAGCAAGCTCTATTATAGTAGCAAAAGTATAGGCATTATGAGTTCCAAAGCATGGGTAAAAGTGATTTACTTTGCTTAAAAGCTTCTGTGCACATGCAAGGTAGCATACATCAGTATAGCTTTTCCTTGTAAATACTGAATAACCGCTTAACCCTAGCTCTTGTGCGCACTTGATTTCTGAGTCCCAATATGCACCTTTTACGAGTCTGACCATAATTTTATGATTTGATCGAATAGCAACATCCTCTACAAAGTCAAGAACAGACAAAGCACGTTTTTGATATGCTTGTACAGCCAAGCCAAGCCCTTCCCACTCAGAAAGTGATTCATCAAGCCGTAATTGTTCAAACAAGATTAAGGACATTTCAAGCCTTTCTGTTTCTTCTGCATCTATGCATAATGAAATGTTGTATTTTTTTGCTTCATGACAAAGCTCTAGCAGTTTAGCTCTCAACCCTTCAGCTATATTATCGAATTGGCTGAATTCATAACGTGGATGCAATGCAGACAATTTGATTGAAATTCCATGCGATTTAAAACAATCACTTATATCAGTGGATTCACCTATAGCTTTTATTGAATGCATATATGAATTAAAATACTCTTCCGCATCCTCAGCTGTGTGAGCAGCTTCACCGAGCATATCAAAAGAGCATAAGAATTTGCTATTATCATTTGGTTTTACATTTTCCAGTGCTTTTTCTATAGTCTCTCCAATAACAAAATGCTTACCAAGCATTAACATTGCTTGTTTCACTGCTTTGCGAATGATTGGCTCTCCTAAATTTTTAAGTAATTTAGAAATTGCGTGATAGAATTTCGAATCTCCTTCATTGCTCCTTAATATACTGCTTCCTATCATTAGACTCCATGTGGAAGCATTGACAAACAATGAAGAAGAATGCCATAAGTGTTTACTCCATTCTTGATTGGCAATTTTATCTTTGATTAGCTCATCTATTGTATAATCATCTGGTATTCTAAGTAGTGACTCAGCAAGGCACATCAGCGCTATCCCTTCGTCATTGGAAAGCGAGTATTGCTGCATAAAAGAATCTATGATACCTAATTTATTGCCTTTAATTTTTTCGACAACTTGTTTTGCAATATTGTAGATTGTGTTTTTTGAATCAGCGGAAAGTTCTACTTTCTCTACAAGATAACGTACATAACTTTTTTCATCAGTACGATAAAACCCCTGTAAACGGGTTCTCAATTCGTTAGGTTCTTGTATAGAGCCGATCATATATAATTATCTCCAAAAACACCCTGCTGCTATATGTAAGGTGAAATTATATCATAACTTCGTGTAGAACAAATTATTATTTATGAAGGGGCCAGGACTGGCTAAAAGAAGTCTATGCAATAACTTCACTAAATCAAAAGGATTGTGCAAGTATATAGCTTAGCACTCCGCCACTTATTAAGTACTTCATCTCAGTTGCAGTTTGTATACAGCATTTAAGTTGAATTGATTGCTTTGAATTATCCTTTCCTTTGATGATACATTCTAGATTTCCACTTGGCACTATTTCACCTTTTATGCTTATTACCTCGCTACCATCAAATATCTTTCTGGTTATTCCATTTTGGAATATAAGTGGAAGAACACCCATGCCGACCAAGTTGGACCTATGTATACGCTCAAAGCTTTCTGCAATTACAACTTTAATTCCCAACAATAAAGTACCCTTTGCTGCCCAATCTCTACTTGAACCTGTGCCATATTCTTTTCCTGCAACAATGATTAGAGGTACATTATTTTCCTTGTAACGCATTGCTGCATCAAAAATCGACATAGTTTCTTGAGAAGGAATATATTTTGTATATCCACCTTCGATGCTTACCATTTCATTTTTTATTCTAATGTTAGCAAAAGTCCCACGCATCATTACATTGTGATTACCGCGGCGAGATCCATACGAATTAAAGTCCTGTGGTTCAACTCCAAGGCCTTTTAAATATATGCCTGCAGGACTATTTGAGGCAATATTACCAGCAGGGGAAATATGATCAGTAGTTATGCTATCGCCAAACATTGCCAATATTTGCGCACCCTTTATATCGATTTTATTATTTTTAGGTGATAAGTCATCAAAATAAGGCGGATTTTGTATGTAGGTGCTGTTTGCATCCCAATTATAGATTTCACTTTTTTCACACTTTATCTTTTGCCAATGTTCATCACCAGAAAAAACATCCTTATACTTTTGTATGAACATCTCACGTGTTACCACACTTTTAACACAATCTTCGATTTCATTGTTTGTTGGCCATATATCTTTGAGATAGACATCATTTCCATTCTTATCTTTGCATATTGAATCTTTTGTCAGATCAATTTGCACAGTACCAGCAAGTGCATATGCAACAACAAGTGGCGGAGATGCCAAGTAATTAGCTTTGACTAACGGATGAATTCTTCCTTCAAAGTTACGATTGCCAGATAAAACTGCAGCAACGGTTAAGTTTTTGTTTTTAATTCCATCTTCTATATCACTATTTAGTGGACCAGAATTCCCAATGCAAGTCGTGCAACCATATCCAACTAGATTAAAACCCAAAGCATTTAGATCTACCTGCAATCCAGACTTTTCTAAATATTCTGTTACAACTTGTGACCCTGGAGCAAGAGAAGTTTTAACCCAAGGCTTTGATTTTAATCCAAGTTTAATTGCATTACGAGCTACAAGACCTGCAGCAATCATCACACTTGGATTTGAAGTATTAGTGCAGCTTGTTATTGCTGCAATGACTACACTTCCATTTTGGAGTTTATCGCTTTCCTTTGACTCATTAACTGAAAATGATTTAGAAAAAGACTCTGCCACTTGTGAAAGAAAAACCTTATCTTGTGGTCTTTTGGGACCAGCCATTACTGGTTCTACACTTGATAAATCAAGCTCTAGTGTGTCAAAAAATGCTAACTCATCATTGTTACGCCACAATCCTTGCTCTTTTGCATAAGCCTCAACTAACGTAACCAGCTTTTCCGGCCTTCCTGTCAAGTTTAAATAGTCTAGAGTTTTCTGATCAATTGGAAAGAATCCACAAGTTGCACCATACTCCGGGGCCATGTTTGCTATAGTTGCTCTATCTGCCAAAGATAAATAATCCAGCCCATTACCATAAAATTCTACGAATTTGCCAACAACGCCTTTTGTTCTTAGGATATTGGTAACCGTCAGCACTAAATCAGTTGCAGTTACTCCTTCTGGCAGTTTGCCAATTAATTTAAATCCAACTACTTCTGGAATCACCATACTAATTGGTTGACCAAGCATCACAGACTCAGCTTCTATGCCTCCAACACCCCAACCAAGGACTGATAACCCGTTAACCATCGTAGTATGGCTATCCGTACCAACCAAAGTATCAGGATACAAAACCCCATCCTTATTACATACAACTTGCGCTAAATACTCAAGATTCACTTGGTGGCAAATTCCAGTACCTGGCGGTACTACTCTAAAATTTGTGAAGGATGATTCTCCCCACTTTAAAAACTGATATCTCTCTAAATTTCTTTTTACTTCTAGTTCAACATTTTTACTGAATGCGGAAACACTTCCATAATTATCTACTTGAACAGAATGATCAATCACAAGATCAACGGGCACAGACGGATTTATGCTGCTTGGATCGCCTCCATTTTTCTTGACATAACTCCGCATAGAAGCTAAATCGACGACAGCAGGAACCCCCGTAAAATCTTGCATCAACACCCTTGCTGGCTTGTAGCTAATTTCGTGATTAGTGTGTTTATTAACGCAGTTTGCTAGTACTCTTATGTCATCCAGCTTTATGTTCACCCCATCTTCATTGCGCAATAAATTTTCAAGCAGAACCTTAAGTGAGCAGGGCAATTTAGTCACATCTATTCCTAAAAATTCACTAGCACTACTTAGGCTAAAATAGTTGTATGACTTCCCGTCAATGTTTAAAGTCGTTTTTGCATTTAAAGAATTGTTCATCCTATCACACTATATTAGTTAAAATTGGAATTACTACCGTTACTTTTTTGTTGTTGACCTTGCTGCTCATACATAGTTTCAAAATCTATAGGATCTAGCATTAATGGGGGAAATCCACCACTACTTGTAACTCTTGCAATTATTTCTCTTGCAAAAGGGAAAAGAAAAGTAGGTCCACCAATAAACAAAGCTTGTCTTACCTCTTCCTCACTCAACTCTTTTAAATTTTCTATTGAAAAAATACCACAATATTTCGTTTCACAAATGAAAGCTACGCCATCTTTTATGCCTTCATCTTTTACTGTTGCTCTGACTTCTATATGTAAAGTAATTTCATGGAAAGATTTTTCTTCATTTACTCCTTCTTTGTTTTCCATTCCTTCTAATTTCGCTGAATTGATATTAACCATTACATTAATATCGGGAGCTTTATTTGAAGAAAGGAATGGCGAATTCGGATTCTCAAACGATAGATCTTTAACATATTGACCGTGAATTCTCATTTTTTGTTGTGGCATTTCTTATGTCTCCTTTAATTAAGTTGAGATATTTAATACTTTCTTGTATAGTATATTCATTTACAAATGAATAGCAAACCTGATTATAAGTTGATATGAAAAACATATTTTCATTAATAATTAATAATGTTCAGATACTTTATATGCCAAGGAGTTGAGTTACTATGATAGAGCTTGTAATATATGCTTTATTAGCGGCATTCATTTTTTCACGTTTGTATAATTCTTTAGGAAGGTCAACCAATCTCAACCTAAAAAAGCTAACTGGCGTATTGGATGTAAGTCGAAGTAGAGAAGATGTAGTAGAAACCATTGAGGGTTACATTGATAGCAATGATGAAAATTCAATAAGAGTTACTTATGAACAAATATTAAAAAAAAATAAAGATTTTTCTATTTCCCACTTTATAGAAGGTTCAGGCATAGCTTTTGAATTAATAATAAAGTATTTCAATCAAGGAAATTTGTCTCAGTTAAAACCACTTCTCGATAAAGACTTATATGATAATTTTGCAGAGAAGATTAAACATCGTAAAGAGGTGCACGAGTCTATAATTGTTTCTATCGTTTCACAAAAGATTTTAGAAATAAAGCTAGTAAAAAACGCAGTGTTTATTGCAGTATATTTCCTTTCAGAGCAAATTAACTTCGTTAAGAATAATAAAGGAGATATCATATCAGGTAGTACATCCACTATTAATAAAGTTGAGGATGTATGGCAATTCAAAAAAAATGTTAATTCATCAGACCCAAGCTGGTTGCTTGTTTCTATTAACTATAAGAAGACAAATAATGATAAGACAAATGGCAAGTAAGATTAGTTTTATTTAGAGTTAACCATGGAAAGCAAGCTACGCGAAATAGTACTTGACACTGAAACAACAGGTCTTGACATTGGATCTGGTCATCGAATTATTGAAATAGGGTGTGTGGAATTAATTAACCGCATTCCAACAGGTAAAGTATTCCATCGGTACCTTAACCCAGAAAGAGATATACCTTATCACTCGTTTAAGATTCACGGTATTAGTGAAGAATTTTTAGAAGACAAACCATTCTTTTCAGATGTTGCACTTGAATTTCTAGACTTTATATCTAATGATATTTTGGTAATTCACAACGCTGAATTCGATGTTAAGTTCCTTAACATGGAGTTAAGCAAGCTGAATGCTGGGTTAATTTCCTCAGATAGAGTGCTAGATACATTACCTCTTGCGAGGAAAAAATTCGTAGGATCACCTGCTTCTTTGAATGCATTATGTAAGCGTTTTGATATATCGCTAGAGAATAGAGAATTGCACGGAGCACTAGTTGATGCTCAGTTGCTTGCAAAGGTATATGTTGAACTTACAGGAGGGTTACAAACCTTTCTGTTTGATAATGAATGCAATCAGGACAGTAACTCTACATTCGTTCAGCATAAAGTGCGTAATCTAACTCCCAGAAAACATTCACCAAATAGTGAAGAAATTGATGAACATAAGAAACTGTTAGACAAAATTAACAATACACTTTGGAATAAATATATTGAATAGGTCAACTAATAAAGATACAATTTGATTTTACTGAGAGCATTCTAATGGTAAGGTTTATAAGATTTTCATCTAATGTGCTAGCAGCATTAGCAGTTGTTTTTTTAGGTTATTGTTATTTTACTAAAAAGGGCATATTTGCCCCACACAACGCAGAAGTTAAGATAGGCGGAGATTTTTCTTTAATTAATCAGGACGGACAGATCCTGCGCAGTAGTGATTTTAAAGATAAATACATGATGATTTTCTTTGGGTTTTCCTCATGCAAAAGAATTTGCCCTATGAACCTTGGGATAATTTCAGAAACACTTGCAAAGTTAGATGAGAAAACTAACAACAAGCTACAAACATTTTTTATCACAGTTGATCCTGAGCGCGATAGCACGGAAAGACTTAAAGAATTTCAGCAGCAATTTGACCACAGAATACAAATGTTAACTGGTGAAAGAGAAAAAATAGACGAAGTAGTTGCAAAATATAAAGTATATGCAAGCAAAGTAGACGGAGAAGAAGAAATCAACCATTCTTCGATAATATATCTTATTGGCCCTGGAGGAAGATATGTTACACACTTTGCAGCTGATTTAAATTCAGACGAAAGTCAATCTGATAAGATTTTGGCTGAGATAAGAAAATACGTAAACTGAATTATAGATTTTTCTGTTAATTACGCAACTGCATGAGCATTATCTCCACCGGGAAGACGCATTGGAATGACAATATTTGCTGTCTTCAAAAATAAACATTCATAAAGTTGTGCTTTTAACATGGGTTATCAGTTTAAAAATGTTGCTAACTAGTATATCTGAATGTAACATCAATTAACGTGTATAAATGAAGCAATACCATGGAAAATAGTTATAATGCCGATGCAATAAAAATCTTAAGGGGTCTTGATGCTGTAAGGAAACGTCCAGGTATGTACATTGGTGATACTGATGATGGATCTGGCTTACACCACATGGTATATGAGGTTGTTGACAACGCAATAGATGAATCTTTAGCTGGATATTGTGATAAAATTGAAGTTAGCATAAATAAAGATGGTTCGGTATCTGTAACTGATAACGGTCGTGGCATTCCAACTGACATTCATGAAGAAGAAGGAATATCAGCAGCAGAGGTAATAATGACTCAACTCCATGCTGGTGGTAAATTTGACAGTAATACCTATAAAGTTTCTGGGGGATTACATGGTGTTGGAATCTCAGTTGTGAATGCATTATCAAGCTGGTTGGAATTAACTATTTGGCGCAATAAGAAAGAACACTTTATACGTTTTGAAGATGGTGAGTCTATTGAACCTTTAAAGGTAGTCAACGAAAATACAAACAAAAGAGGAACTAAAGTCACGTTCATGCCATCAACAGAGACTTTTAATGGCATTAATTTCAGTTACTCAACGCTTGAAAGTCGTATAAGAGAATTAGCATTTTTAAATTCAAATATCGACATTACTTTACGTGATCTGCGCAATGAGCCATATACAGAATCTCATTTCAATCAGAGCAACCAATCTAAAGACAATTTTGGTACAGCGAATTTTGTGCGGTACTTAGATAAGAATAAGACACATGTAACTAAAATTGCCAGTATGAAAGGAGATGCAGAAGATCTTGGCATCAGCTTGGAAATATCGATGGAATGGAATGATTCCTACTATGAGAATATGTTGTGTTTCACTAATAATATACGGCAACGAGATGGTGGTACGCATTTGGCAGGATTTAGATCTGCACTAACTAGATGTATCAATAACTATGCAACTAATGAAGGGTTTTTAAAGAAAGCAAAAGTAAATTTAACTGGAGAGGACGTTAGAGAAGGTTTAACTTGTGTTTTATCTCTCAAGATGCCTGATCCTAAGTTTTCTTCACAAACAAAAGATAAACTAGTTAGTTCTGAAGCACGTGCAGTGGTAGAAAGTATAGTTTCTGATAAATTGAGCACAATCCTTGAAACTGATCCCAAATTGGCAGCAAGTATAGTAGAAAGAGCAATCAGATCAGCAAAAGGAAGAGAAGCCGCAAGAAAAGCACGAGAGTTAGTTAAAAGCAAAAACAATATTGATATTGCAACTCTGCCAGGAAAGCTTGCTGATTGTCAGGAAAAAGCTCCTGAGTTATCGGAATTATTTATAGTAGAGGGTAATTCAGCAGGTGGTACTGCAAAGCAGGGGCGTAATCGTAAAACACAGGCAGTGCTTGCCTTAAGAGGAAAAATTCTAAACGTAGAACGTGTAAGTTTAGATCGTATTTTTTCATCTGCAGAAATAGGCTCTTTAATTACTGCAATTGGTGCTGGAATAGGGAGTGAACACTTCGATATTGAAAAAGCTAGATATCATAAAATTATCATCATGACAGATGCAGATGTTGATGGTTCACATATCAGAACTTTGATTCTAACTTTCTTTTTTAGACATATGCGTGAAGTTATTGAAAAAGGTTACTTATACATAGCACAGCCACCCCTCTATAAAGTTACAAAGAATGCTAAAGACACTTATATTAAAGATGACGAAACTTTTGAAGAGTATATAATAAACTCAGCAGTTAAAAGATTAACACTAAGTGGTGCAGCTACAGAATTTAACGACTTGCGCCTTATTTTGAATAAATGCGTTAGCATTTCTAATATTAGCAAAAATTATGATAGAGAAATACCACAAAATCTCTTAGAGTCATTGCTAATTTTAAGCAAAAAGAATGCTCTATCATCGGCTGATGAGATATTAAAGTATTTAAAATTAATGTACAGCGAATATACTTGGGAAGTAGAAATAAAAGATGAAGAAAAAGAAATTCACATCTCTAAATTATTTCAAGGATTGGCAGACAAATATATATTTGCACTTAGTATGCTTGAAGGCAAAGATATGCAAAACATATTAAGTTTGCTTGATGGTATAAGTAATTTATTTAATGGTGATTCATTTTTAAAGTCACAAGAAACTGAAATAAGAATCACTTCTCCAAGTACGCTTGCAAAAATAATAATGGACTATGGTAAAAAGGGTTTAACTTTGCAGAGATTTAAAGGTCTTGGTGAAATGAATGCTGATCAGCTATGGGATACTACGTTAAATCCTGAGGCTAGAACTTTACTGAAGGTTGAAATAAAAGATTGTGAAGAAGCTGATTCCATATTTTCAATACTAATGGGTGATATAGTTGAACCACGCCGTGACTTTATCAACAGCAATGCACTCAATGTGCATGATGTTGATATTTAAATTTAGAAGACACATAAACTTAGCAAAATGTACGAACGTTATGTTTTGAAAGTGATTATAGTAAGGTGTACAATTTTGCCTCATACACAGATCTCACTTCTAGCTACAACTATAAATGTATAGATTTTTTATCGTACTATGTTACAATTAATGTTTTGCTAAAAATTAAATATTAATGAATGAATTAAGAAAGTTAAGCATTACACAAATGCATGATGGGCTTAAAAAGAGGAATTTTTCTGCTGTTGAGCTTATAGAAGCACACATCGATGCAGTTGAACATGAAGAGTTAAATGCATTTATAACAAAAACCCCAGAGATAGCAATGAAAGCTGCTAAAGCTGCAGATGAACATTTCTCTAGGCAAAAGGATGATTTAATCTCGCCGCTCATGGGTATACCAGTTGGTATCAAAGATCTATTCTGTACAAAAGGAATAAAAACAACAGCATGCTCAAAAATGCTGGAAAATTTTGTTCCGACTTATGAATCTACAATATCTGACTTGCTTTTAAAAAGTGGAGCAGCCATGCTCGGTAAGCTTAATATGGATGAATTTGCTATGGGTTCTGCGAACACAAACAGCTATTTTGGCCCTGTTGAAAATGTGTGGATTAGAAAAAGTGATGGGGAAAAAGTTGTTCCTGGTGGATCATCTGGTGGATCTGCAGCATCGGTTGCTGGATTTTTATGTGCTGGAGCACTAGGGAGTGACACCGGTGGATCTGTACGCCAACCAGCAGCTTATTGTGGAGTAGTTGGAATAAAGCCAACTTATGGAAGATGCTCGCGTTTTGGTATGATTGCATTTGCAAGTTCTCTGGATCAAGCGGGAGTAATTACCCGTTCTGTCTCTGATTCAGCATTAATGCTGGAAGCAATCTGTGGCTATGATAAAAAAGATTCAACATCGAGCGAAAGACCAGTGCCTAAGTTTTCTAGCTTTATAGATGGTGATATTAAGGGTAAGCGTATTGGTATACCAAAAGAATATAGGATGGATGGAATTTCAGAGGAAATAGTCCATAATTGGGAGAAAGTTGCTTTCTATCTAAAAGAAAACGGTGCTGAAGTTGTTGACGTTACTCTGCCACATACTAAATATGCAATACCAGTCTATTATTTAATCTGTTCTGCTGAAACTTCATCCAATCTTGCTCGTTATGACGGTGTGCGTTATGGGTTCAGGGTTGATGCTGATACCCTTGAAGAAATGTATTCACTAACAAGAGCAGAAGGTTTCGGTAAAGAGGTGAAAAGAAGAATTTTAATTGGCGCTTATGCGCTTTCCTCAGGTCATTACAATGAATATTATGAAAAAGCACAGTGTATCAGGGCATTAATCAGAAATGATTTTATAAAAGCGTTTGAAAAAATAGATTACATACTTGTGCCGTCTGCTCCAACAGAAGCTTTCGGCTTAAATGAAAAGCCAGATCCACTAATTATGTGCATCAATGATGTGTTTACCGTGCCGGCAAGTCTGGCAGGATTGCCTGCGATTTCTGTTCCTGTGGGACTCTCCAATGAGGGGTTACCACTTGCCTTGCAAGTAATTGGAAATTATTACGACGAAGCTGGAATATTAAATGTGGCAAGTGTGATAGAGCAAAATTGCGGCAGAACAATTAGCACTGATTTCCATCCAAAAGGGTGTCATTCCAGCGCGTGACGCTGGAATCCCAAAAAAAGGATGACAGAAGAGGGGCTACTCCGATGACACCCTTTTGGATGGAAAACTACTTGCATGACATCATCATAAAGTAAACCAGTGTCAGCTACTTGGATGACAGGAGAAGGAGGCTACTTTCATGACATCATTAGACTTCTTTCAAAATTGAGGGAGAGAGAGTAAGATCAAGTATTTGGAAGCATGAAATATAAGGAAATAGAAAAGTTAGAAGGAGAAAAGTTTCGACGTTTAACGGGGGTAAAAAAATCAACATTTAAGAGAATGGTAGAAATTCTAGATGAGGAGGATAAAAGGAAAAAAGCTAGAAGTGGAAGAAAAAGCAAACTTTGTATAGAAGATAGATTACTTATGGCACTGGAATATATGAGAGAATATCGTACATATTTTCATATAGGACAAAGTTATGGCATGAGTGAAAGCAACTGTTTTAAAATAATAAGGTGGGTAGAAGACACATTAATAAAACATCCAGATTTTGCATTACCAGGAAAAAAAGATCTATTAAATAGTAATGTAGAATACGAAGTTTTGGTAATAGATGGAACTGAAACAGCAGTAGAAAGGCCAAAAAAAAGCAAAAGCGCTTTTACTCTGGAAAGAAAAAAAGGCATACTATAAAAACACAAATAGTAACAGAGAAGAAGAGTAAAAAGGTCGTATGTACATCTTTCTCCAATGGTAGAAAACATGATTTTCGGATGTTTAGAGAATCAAAGATAGCAATATTACCGCAAACTAAGATCCTAGCTGATTCTGGTTACAGAGGAATGCAAAAGATACATAAAAATGTTGAATTACCACATAGAAGATCAAAAAAGAATCCTTTATCAAAGGAGAAAAAAGCAGAAAATAGATCTCTCTCTATACGAAGAGTGGTAGTTGAAAACGTAATCGGCTTATTGAAAAGGTTTAAAATCATTTCTGACAGATATAGAAATCGACGAAAACGTTTTGGCTTAAGATTTAATTTGATTGCCTCTATTCACAATAGAGAGCTCCTTTCATGAATTTTGAAAGAAGTCTATTCTTTTTTCTGGATCCAAGTAGTTAAGGTACTGGGATGACACCCTAACAACCGTCATCCCGCTGCTTGTTAGCGGAGATACCGCGGCGGTATAGCTATACCTTTTTTCTACTTAGTTTGGGTTATGCAAGAAGTCTATTCTGTTAACTCTTCCTTTTATTATTTTTCCTTCAGAAGTGCTATAATAAATAATTAATCTATTAATGTTAACCTTTATCCATGATTTGTAAGGATTAGAGGTGAAGATATGGCTAAAGGAAATAATACCCTATTAATATTTGACTTTGATAACACCATCACTAATGGGCACATGCACAATGCTTTTTCTAGGTCAAGCAAAAGTGACTTTGTTTCTACTCAAAATAATGTAGTGACTGATACCGATATAAAAGATTTTCTAAAAAATACAGGTGGAATAAAAAATAAAGAGAAGTTGAAATCTACATTACGATCTGCACTTTCAGGTGGAATAGAAGTTAATATTGCATCATACACAGGATATCCACGTGCTGTAAAAAAAGTAGTGGAAGATTATCTAGGTTTGTCTAAAGAACAAGCAGACAGTGTTTCTGTATTTAGTGGATTTCCAGAAGATTATGATGATGCGTTGAAAGGTGATAAAGAACAACAAAGTAAGGTTGGAAAGAATTTGCATATCTGTAAAGCAATTGTGGAGTATAAGGATAAACATGGTGATACCAACCCTCATAAATAACTAGACAAATAATTCACAGAGCAAATGGTTTTGATCGAACTTTCCGTAATATCTCGAATAAATTCAGATACAGCATTTTCAAGTAATTTAATAGAGTCATACATCTTGTTCTTTATTATATTTTCCTTTAAATGTTGCCAAAATCTTTCCACAGGATTGAGCTCAGGCGAGTACGGCGGCAAATAAATTATGGTGATATTTTCAGGAGTTTTTAAACCTTTAGACCTATGCCAACTTGCGCAATCCATGATAAGAAAAGCTTCTCTAGTCCCCAAATCTTTCGACATCTGCTCCAAAAATATGTTCATGCAATCTGTGTTTACATGTGGAGCAAGTAGGCTAATATCCTCTCCATTCCTGGGATTTACAGCGCTGTAAAGATAGAAGTTTTCTCTTCCGATTTTTACTTTAACTTGTGTTCTTGAGCCCTTTTTAAACCATCCATGTCCAACTTTTGAGTGCGTTCCAAATCTCGATTCATCGAAAAAAAACCTCCTTTTTCCGGTTCTTTTCCACAATTTCATTGAGATTTTTTTTGAACTCCTCTTGTTTGTTTTTGTCTTGTTTATAATGTGCTGGACGAGGTGTGATATATGTAAATCCTAGCTTCTTCATAAGCCTTCTCGCCGTTGACTCACTTACTTTGATAGCTAACATTCCTTCAACTATACCTTGCAATTTTTTAGCAGTCAGATTTGCCCCATCTTCTTCTATTACCTCTCTTATTTTTTCCTTCTTCTCCTCGTTCAGTTTTGGTTTAGGTCCTCGCCCTGGCTGTATTGCAAACCCAATAACACCTTTTTCTTTAAATCTTGCAATCCATTTCATTAATGTCGTTCTCGTAATTCTATATATTTTAGCAACTTTTGAGATACCATACTCCTTTGCTGATATTATTGCTTGTAACCTTCTTCCTATCTCTCCTCTTATTCCATATTTTTTTAATTCTAACTTGCATTGATTATATAGTTCTTCTCCTATTGCTTTACTTTTTCCTGCCATAAACTACATATTTATTCTTTCTAGCCTCAATTATTTGTAGTTTTTACTATTTGTCTATCTATTAGTGGAGATTGGTATGAGTTGCCAAAAACTGTTATGCTAGTTGATGATGATGCAAAAAATATTGAGAAGGTTAATGAGTTTGTTAAATCAATGGGCACAAGAAAGGAATGGCTTGAAAAAAATGGGCTGAGTATTGAAGATATACAAAAAGTCAAATTCGAAGGCGTTCAAGCACCTATGAACAGAAATGGTAAAGTGGTAGGAGATGCTAATTATCTAGAAAGGGTACAAGAATTTATTAGTGCCAACTTAGCGCAAGAACCAATTTATGAAAACTTAAGGAAAGAAGAACCTATATACCAAAATCTTCAAGACACTCAGAGACAATCACCTGAAGAAAAGCCACCACAATTACCTCCTAAAAAAAGGAAGTTAAATACAGATAGTGGTATAGCTGTTAGTGATAAAGATAGAAAACAAGTATATACTGAAACCATCTCCTTAGTAAAGGAATTTAAGGCAATCAAAGCTTTTTTTAAAGATTATGCTCAAAAAGTAATAAATACTATTTGCGATTTATTTAGAAGAGAAGTGGCAACAAAAATTGAAGGGCAGGGCTATAATGTAAGTAGTAAGCAAGGAAGTAGTGAAATTACTGTCAAAGGAAGTAAGCCAATAGATGCTTCAAGAATAAACAAAGATATTATTGTCGAGTCCTTAGCTCAAATAATCGAGAAAAGAGAGAAAATCAAAGATCTTGGAAACAATTATAAAGGTGATCAGCTAGGGCGAGAGATATCGAAATTATTGAACGCTGGTTCGCAAAAGAAAAATATAAACTCAAACTATAATGATGGAGAGCCTATATTCCAGACTCGTGAAGAGGCATTGAACTATCCTCCGCAAAAGAAAGACATAAACTCGAACTCTGTGAGAGGAAACTATAATTATGGAGAGTCTATATTTCAGACCGTTCAAGAAGCACATCAGCAAAAGAAAAATACAAACTCAAACCCTGTAAGCAAAAAACCACTTGCACTACCAGTACCTCCTAAAAATTATACGGAAAAAGTTACGCAAAATAGAAATAATAACATTATTGAAAGAGGAGGTTGAAGATTCGTATAATTTCTTGCATATCCGGTTCATGGCACATTGTTTCAACTTACACTTCTTTAATCACTGTGCTAAATTATATTGTAAAGCAGCCAAATTAATGTAATAGAATGCGCTAAGCTTTAAGCATAGAAACCACTTTATCGTAACTTGGCAATGATTTAATTTCTCCAATTGCAGCTAGAGTGGTTTTTTCATGCTGAGATAACAATTCTTCTGCTGCTTTTTTTACGTTAGCAGTGGTAACTGCACTAATTTTTTCTATTAATTCATTTTTACTGATGTACCTATTATAGTTACCATAGTAGTGCCCCAATGTTTCAGCACGTGAGCTTACGCTTTCGCGCGACATTAAAATTTGGGATTTTACTCGCTCTTTCACTCTATTTACTTCTTCTTCCTTCAAATCATCTGTAGACAACTTCTTCAACTCTGTTGTTATAGATTTTAAAAGCTTATCTAAGTTACTACTGTCTGTACCAGCAAAAATGGAAAACATTCCTGTATCAGTATAGCTGGAATTAAATGAATAAACAGAGTAAGCTAATCCCTGCTTTTCCCTTACTTCCTGGAACAGACGTGATGACATTCCGCTCCCTAATATAGAATCAAGCACTTGAAACGTGTGATATTTATCGTCATGGCGAGAAACACTAGGTAGACCAATTAGCAAGTGTACCTGATCTAATTTACGATGTTCTAAATACTCACCACCAGTACAGCTCGCATTTTGGCTTTTTTTCAGCTTTTTAGAATGAATCTTTGAGAGAAAATCTTTTGTTAATGCAACAACTTCTTCATGTTCAACATTTCCTGCAACAGTAAATAGCATATTCTCGCCAAAGTAATGTTCATTTATGTAATTATCTAGATCTCCTCGAGTAAAAGATTTTACAGTATCTTGCGTGCCTAAGATTGACCTGCCAAAAGGTTGATCTTTATAAGCTGCCTCAAAATATTTATCGAAAACAATGTCACTTGGTGAATCATTAGTTTGAAAAATCTCTTGTATTACAACGCCCTTCTCACGTTCCAATTCATCTTCTGGAAATGTTGAATTCATCAATATATCTATTAATATATCAATACCAGTTTTGATGTCCTTCTTGAGAACTTTTGCATAATAGGTGGTGCTTTCCCTACCGGTGCTGGCGTTGAAAACCCCACCTATGTCGTCAAAAGCTTTTGCAATTTCAAACGCAGTTCTTGTCTTCGTTCCTTTGAAAGCCATGTGTTCTAGAAAATGGGATATTCCATTTTGATTTGCACTTTCCGCTCTACTGCCAACACCAACTCGTATGCTTAAAGCTACAGAATCAATATCACGCACCTGCTCGGTTATTATGCGCAGACCATTATCTAATTTTGTTACCTGGGGTACATTCATCTTATGTGTTCTCTTTTAAATTCTCTTCTGCAAAATCCCAATTAATCAAATGATCAAGGAAAACTTTTATGTAGTCAATTCTACGATTTTGACAATCTAAATAGTATGCATGTTCCCACACATCCATAGTGAGTAATGGAACTTGACCGTAAATTAATGGCAAATCTGCATTTGGAGTTTTGGTGATTTTGAGCTTTCCTTTTTCAAGCACTAACCACACCCATCCACTACCAAACTGGCTTACTCCATGATTGGAAAATTCTTCATAAAATTTATCAAAGCCACCGATATCATCCTGAATTTTTTTTGCTAAAAGACTACTATCTTTAGGCTTACCACCACCATTCTTCTTCATTGAATTCCAATAAAAAGTGTGGTTCCAAACTTGCGCTGCGTTATTAAATATGGGAACTTTATCGCTATTACCATGCACTTTTGTTATTATTTCCTCAATTTTCACATGTTGATAATCTGTATTTTCAACCAGCTCATTGAGTTTATTTAAATACCCTTTGTGGTGCTTATCATAATGAAAATCTAAGGTTTTTGCAGATATGTAAGGTTCTAAAGCTGTTTTATCATATGGTAATTCAGGTAAAGTAAAACTCATGACAATCTCCTTATTTTTGACCTACTTGGATGATAGGGCAATATATGCTTTTGTGCAACATATAATTCGGTTAAAATATTCATATTGTTGCAATTGTTCTAAAAGTAAGTTATACTAGTACAGTAATGTTAATAATAATTACATTTTTTATTATATAGTTTGTTAGGAGGCTAATATGTCAAGTTTATGTGAAAACCTTAAGTATTCATATGAGAATTTTAAGCAATATGCTAAGCACGGAACTATTCCTGCTGTAGAAAAAAATAACAGTCAAGTTCCACAAAACTGTTTCTATAAGTCTGTTTATCATATCGATAGTGTTGTGGGACCAGTGAAGGATATGCTCGTAGGGGTAAATAAAGATGCCGATACTTCAACAACAACTTTGGGAAAAAGAGAGAAAAAAGTCTGCGGTACGAGACATAATGGATTTTATCATGGCTTTGCAAACTTATTACTTGTGCTCTATACAACCCCAGTTGCGGATTAGAAGTCAGTGAAAAAGATAGGGAAATAGGGTAAACTCCGGAAACATATTATCAAAAAGTAGAGAGGTTACCCATGAATAAAAATGTAACAGAATTATTTTGCTTTGTAGACGATTTTTGCAAGGCTATAAACAAAAATTTCGCAGAAAAACTCCTGCCAAACAGTAAAAAACCTACCAGAACGCCAGAGATTACGCATTCTGAAATTCTTACTATAATTTTACTTTATCAACAATCTAGATGTGAGGACTTTAAATCTTTCTATACATATTATTTGAAAGCACTATATGGATCTGAGTTTCAAAATTTGCCAACATATAGTAGATTTATTAGGCTAAAACCGAGGGTTTTATGGTATTTAGCATTACTTTTGCAATGGCTATGTGAGCAGTCGAAAATGACAGGGATTTCGTACATAGATGCAACATCTATCGCTGTTTGCCATCCAAAAAGAATCTCAAGAAACAAAGTTTTCAAAGGATTGGCAAAGCTTGGAAAGACTACATATGGCTGGTTTTTTGGTTTTAAATTGCATATGGTAATTAATGAAAAAGGTGAAATTCAAGGAGTTACACTTACTAAAGGTAACGTTGACGACAGAAAACCAGTACCAAAATTAACTGAAAAACTGACTGGTCTTTTGTTTGGTGATAAGGGCTATATAAAGAAAGAGCTCTTTGCAAAACTCTTCGATAGAGGACTAAAACTCGTTACCAAAGTAAAAAAAGGTATGAAAAACACATTAATGCTACTTGAAGAAAAGATTTTTTTAAGAAAAAGGTCGATTATTGAAACAGTTTTTGGCTACCTAAAAGACAGACTTGAGCTTGAGCATTCAAGGCACAGGTCTCCAATAAATTTCTTGGTGCACGTCTTTTCCACATTAGTTTCATATTCCATGAAGCCTAAAAAGCCCTGTATTTCTAGATTTTACTATATTGATTAATCCGCAACTGGGGTTTACTAAAGGTAACGTTGACGACAGAAAACCAGTACCAAAATTAACTGAAAAACTGACTGGTCTTTTGTTTGGTGATAAGGGCTATATAAAGAAAGAGCTCTTTGCAAAACTCTTCGATAGAGGACTAAAACTCGTTACCAAAGTAAAAAAAGGTATGAAAAACACATTAATGCTACTTGAAGAAAAGATTTTTTTAAGAAAAAGGTCGATTATTGAAACAGTTTTTGGCTACCTAAAAGACAGACTTGAGCTTGAGCATTCAAGGCACAGGTCTCCAATAAATTTCTTGGTGCACGTCTTTTCCACATTAGTTTCATATTCCATGAAGCCTAAAAAGCCCTGTATTTCTAGATTTTACTATATTGATTAATCCGCAACTGGGGTGTATAAGAGTATCCGTTCAGGCAATGGCGTCAACTTAAGGACACATTTTAGACTTCTTTGTTGAAATAAAACAGAAACAAAAGTGCTGTTTATTGCACTCTTTGGATAATTTAATGATAAAAAATTTAGAGATAAATTTTATACACAATCACTGATATTTTCCCTTAAGTTGACGCCATTATCTGAACAGATACAATGAATCGACTATAGTTTTAATCCGTTTTGAGTTTAAAATCTTCCGTTAGCTTTGCAGAATACATTTCCTTATTATCTTGGTTATAGAAGGTAAATTCGTGATCATCTAAATTTAGTATTGCAAAGCCAAAGCCAAAAAAGTTTCTAACCTCGTGTGCTAAGTAGTTTTTACCATTTGAATAGTCAAATTCTACATTTTGATAAACAGATTCTTGATCTTGAGCGTTTAATGATGCACCACCGTTTCCAACTATAATCTGGTCTGGAACATTATCCATTAGTAAAATCTGAGCTATATGAATATGCCCGGAAACTATGGTAGTAACATTGCTTGGAAATTTATCCCCAAAGGCTTCAATTTGTGTGAGATTGCCATGGCTTTTTAATGTCAAAAATTCTTTTTTTGGAGATCTCCAAAGCGGTTTATGAGTTAAAAACCACATGGGCTTATCAGAACTATTTTGTATCAATTTATCAAATTGCCTCTCAAAAGCATCAATTGTGCTTTGGGTTGTAAAAATATCCTCACCGGATGAAGAGTCGAAGATAAAAAATTTCATCGGTCCAGCGTCTAAAGACCAACTAGAAACGAAGTTTCCACATTTTTCAGACGAAAAGGGGTGTGAATCTAGATACCTGAACCATCCTTCATAAGCTCTATCACAACTCTCATGGTTTCCACGAACAAAAAGGAAAGGGGATTGTAATGAAATATCCTTTGCAGGCTCAAACCAATCAGCGTACCAAACTTCTTTACTATATCCATAAATATCGCCGCATTTTTTTGTATTTCTACATTTTGTTTGTCTATAATGATAATCACCAACATGGATAATTAAATCTGGTTTATGAAGGGCGATTGAATCTAAATTTTTTTTTAAAGGCCAGCTATCTACCGAATTACATTCCTGCTGAAATAACATATTTATTCTACAGCCCGTGTCCCCAATCAAAGCAATTTTATTAACCTTTTCTGGTAATATAGGAACTCGTAGATCCTCAATACTAATGTTTTTGGCACTTGTTTGTACTGTCAGTTCACAAACTGTTTCATTATGATCACCATTGTTAATTGAGCTGCGATTCAGCATTTCTACTTCCTCACCATCTACATGAGCAATGGGACACATGTCATTGTCTGTAATTGCACGTATGCTTAATTTATTTTCTGGGATAACTTGAGACCATGTGTATAATATCTGTGCATGGACGAAATGAAAGCTGGTTATAAGAGATAGAGCTAAAAAAATAAAGATATTAGCTACATTCATTTGTATAAAAACCTAAGTTAAAAATTAGTAGTAAGGTTATCTTAAATGATTAAAATTTATAATCACAAAATTCATAATCAAATTATACAAGTAATTTCTAAATTATTCTAGTATCAGATTGACACTCTAGATGAAAAATTCTAAAATGATTAAATAATTTAAAATAATTATATAAGAACTAGAATATAGTGCGGCCGTGGTGGAATTGGTAGACACGCAGCGTTGAGGTCGCTGTGGCTCATAAGGCCTTGGAAGTTCAAGTCTTCTCGGCCGCACCAGTTTTTTTATCGCTGTTTAGTATGGGTAAAAATGTTTATAGGGAATCAAAGTAGCAATAAGGTAGAAAGAGCTATCAGCGAAATCAGGCGCGGTCGGCCAATTGTAATATATGATGAAAGTAATTACCTATTGTTTGCTGCTGCTGAGGCTTTAGAAAGAGATTTATTTAATCAATACAAGCTTATATCAAGCAATGTATATGTTACTTTAACTTCAAGTAAGGTAAAATACATATCTCAGAATAAAGAACATAACAGCAAACGTCTGTTGATAAGCAATTTTGATGAACTGCTCCCTTTAATAAACTGTTCAAAGGAAGATAGCATAAAAGAGTTGCAATGCTCAAAGACAATAGATGAGTATGCTGTTGCCTTGCTTAAGTTCTCAGAATTATTGCCATACGCGTTAGTGGCTGATATGACTTTTGAGAATAACCATGAAATGCGAAATTGGTGCGAGAAAAATGACGTTATTGCACTGGACACGTCATTCATAAATAATTTTCAAGAAAATCAGGATGTATATGAAGTGTGCAAAACATCATTGTTTTTAAAACAGACTCAAGAAGTAAATATCATATCTTATAGAACCGAAAGTGGTGGAAGAGAACATCATGCAATTATCATTGGCAATCCAGATAAAGATGACGAACCATTAGTGAGAATTCATTCTTCGTGCTATACGGGTGACTTGTTAGATAGCTTATCATGCGATTGCAGAAGTCAGTTATATCAAGCAATTCAAATGATAGCTGACTCTGGAAGTGGTATTATATTGTATTTGATGCAAGATGGAAGAGGTATTGGTTTAACTAATAAGTTAAGAGCGTACAGTATGCAAAGAGAACATAATCTTGATACTGTTGATGCAAATAGAATATTGGGTTTTGAAGATGATGAAAGGAGTTTTGTTGTTGCAGCTAAAATGCTTAAGAAATTGAGCATTAACAAAATCCAATTACTTACAAACAATGATAGGAAATTGTCAGAATTGGAAAGTAGTGGTATAGGAGTTACAAAGTGTCTACCACTTATTGTGGAACGTAATAAATATAACGATTCATATATGGAGACAAAGTTTGGTAAATTAGGCCATAGATTAAGAGTTTTTTAGCTTTTTTGCTGTAACTACTTTGTTAATTTGCTATGTTTATTAACATAAGTTAAGATTTTTAGGAATACTAAAATGCTAAGATTTTTTAAGCGAGAAAAAAATACTGGATCCTTAGATGAGGATATAAATTGGAATTCAAGCCGCTACAGCACAGTTATTGCTCAAAGGAATATTCTACTTTTATTTGCATTAATATTATTAGCAACAATCTCTATCAGCATATTAGTCATATTTAAAATTAGCACAAGTAGCACTATTGAGCCATTTGTTATAGAAATTGACAAGAAATCGGGAATAGTGCAATTGGTTGATCCTGTCACAGTAAAACAATATTCTGCAAATGAAGCGCTGAACGATTATTTTATTTCAGAGTATATAAAAGCAAGGGAGGTTTTTGATCCATATCATTATAATTATAACTATTATACAAAGGTGAGGTTGTTTTCCTCATCTAATGTGTATAATGAATTTAGAAATTATATAGGATCGCAGAATATGGATGATCTTTTTAATTTATATTCAGATACCAAAAATGAATTTAAAATTCGCTCAATTCAAAAATTGGGTAACGATGCTCTTCAGGTGAGGTTTTTTGTGGAATTTATACGGAAAGATGGAAGTTCCACAAGAAAAAATAAGATAGTTATTATGTCATATAGATATGCATCGCTTGAAATGAATGATCAGCAAAGATATATTAACCCATTAGGGTTTCAAGTTATTTCATATAGAGTAGATGATGAATATGTATAGGATATTATTAGTTTTAGCTTTACTTGTAAGTAGCAATTTAAACGCATCCATTAATTATAATGAACCTATTTCTGTAGATAGTAGAATAAAGACTTTTGTGTATAGCCCTAATGAAGTATTTACGGTGGTTTTTAGTCAGGGTTACTATTCTTATATTGAATTTGCGGAAGGAGAAAAAGTTAAAAATATCGCTGTTGGTGATGCATCAAGTTGGAAAATTAATCCTTATGACAATAAATTGCTTATCATGCCATTTGAAGTTAGTAGCCGCACTAACATGATTATTACGACAACTAAAAAAAGAAATTACATTTTTGATTTAATCTCAAGGCCAAATTACGATAAATACCCAGATACTGATGCTAAGAAAGTGGATCACGATTATTCTGCTGAAAAGGATATATCTTACGTAGTACGTTTTTATTATCCTCAAGAAGAAGGTGAATTTGATGTTGATTTAGATGAGGTTTCTTTACCTACTCAAATGCAATATACTACAGACAAGCCAGAAAAAATAATACAAGAAAATGATACGAAGTACAATTATACATATATTGATGAAGGTAGTAATGCGGATATAGTTCCGATTGAGCTATTTGATGATGGTTATTTAACCTATTTAAAATTTAGAAATAATAATAAAATACCTCAGATTTTTGTAGAAGAGGAGGATAAACCTTGTAAAAGGCTGTTATTTGATGATTATGTTATAATAAAAGGGGTACATAAAAAGCTATTTATGCGTTATGAAGATGGTAAAGTTGAAATTATAAATAGGTCACTTTAGCTGTGGTACATGCAATATGAATAAAGAAAGGCGTAACAATTCAGAAGATGAATCAGAAATAGAGAATAAGGTAGTAACAGTTGGCTCTAATCAAGGTCATAGGGCATTGATGGTCATTATTTTAGTGCTTCTGGCTGGTGGAGTGTATTATCTCTATTTTAGTCCTTCTCCTAAAGAGGGTTCAGAAGTTGTTAAAAAAGAGGAAACAAAGCAAAACGTTCAAGAATTGAAAGGAAAGTTGGAACAAGTTCCAGATAATGTAATGGTTCCTGAAAGAATAATAACTGATCCCTTACCACCCTTACCTCCTCTTCCTACACCATCAATCATACCAGAAATAAAACAAATTAGAAAAGAAGAAGAAAAACCAAAAGAAATCTCTGTGTCAAATATACCTATTTTACCGCAGCAAAATTTTCCTTCTAGCAATGTAATTAGCAATTTACCTACCTCGTTTCCTACAATAGGGGGGGGTGGTTACCCTAGAGAAAGACGTACTGCACAAATGTTAGCAATTTCAGGTGGTGGTGGAGAGAACAAGGCTGCTGATGCTATTTTATCCGACACTTCAGCACAGTCGAGCAAAGCTACCAGAGTAGGAAAGCTTGGTTTGATGATTACTCAAGGTAAAATTATTGATGCTGTTCTTGAAACTGCAATAAATTCTGATCTGCAAGGAATGCTGCGTGCTATGGTGAGTAGAGATGTTTATGCAGAAACTGGTGATACAGTTTTAATACCTAAAGGCTCAAGATTGATAGGTAGTTATTCATTTGACTCGAATGTTGCTAAATCTCGTGTAAATATAAACTGGAATAGAGTGATTCTGCCGCATGGAATAGATGTTGCCATCTCATCACTTAGTACTGACGAGCTTGGAAGGGCAGGGATAGCAGGAATAGTTGATAATAAAATAGTAAGTGCATTATTCTCTTCAGTGACACTTGCTGGTGTTTCAATTGGTTCGGCTGTTATAGGGCAAAAGGCTTCTAATCTTGTTGATACGCTAACTGCCATGGATGTAGTGAAGTCTATTACTGCAACTGAAATAGATATTTCTTCTCTCAAAGGGGCTATTGTTGAGAGATTGGAGGGTGCTATAAAAACTGAAGTTGGGAAGGTAGGAGACGAAAAATGGAAATTGGGTCTTAGGGCTATTGAAAAAATTCGGAATGCTAAAAGTGATCAGGATTTACTGAGAATAATAAAGGAAGAAATAGTAAGTGTGATAAAAAGTTCTGGAGTTAGTGAAGTTGATGCAATTACTAGTGACAATATCGGTATAACTTTAGACGATGTACGTCAACTGTTGAGGCAAATTCAGAAAAAAAGTAAGTCTGTTTATGAAAGCGCAATTGGGAAATCAATCGAGGATTTTTCTAAAGACATGCGAGATATAGTGGGCAGATATACAGATAAAAAACCAACTATTTATGTCGATCAAGGCACTGCATTGAAAGTATTTGTTAACCAAGATATAGTATTTCCTCCACAGGCAATATTAAATCAATGAAATGAACTATGCTGCACTTGATACATATTTGGAGCCATTACAAGGCATATTTCAAGAAGAAGGCGTAAATGAAATATCAATAAATAAGCCAAAGGAAGTATGGATTGAAAATCGCGGTGAAATAAGGTGTGAAAAATTAGAAGTATTCGATCTTAACCATTTGAAATCTCTTGGCAGACTGATTGCTCAAGCTACAGAACAAAAACTTAGCGAAGAAGCGCCGTTACTTTCGGCAACATTACCAAATGGTTACCGTATACAGATAGTATTTCCGCCAGCATGTGAACCTGATAAAGTAGTAATGTCGATTCGTAAGCCTTCTAGCATGCAATTAGCACTAGATGATTACGAAAAAATGGGGGCTTTTTCTGAAACTGTTATAGAAGTGACCGATAATCCAGTTGACCGTAATTTAGATTTACTGTTAAGGCAAAAAAAAATAAAAGAGTTTTTAGAATACGCTGTAATAAATAAGAAAAATATTATAATTAGTGGTGGAACTTCCACTGGTAAGACTACTTTTACTAATGCTACTTTGCGTGCTATTCCAGCTGAGGAAAGAATTATTACTGTTGAAGATGCAAGGGAAATCGTTTTGAACGATCATCCAAATAGAGTGCACCTGATTGCCTCTAAAGGAGGGCAGGGCAGGGCAAAAGTAACTACTCAAGATTTGATAGAAGCGTGCCTACGTTTAAGACCAGATAGAATAATAGTTGGTGAACTTCGTGGGGCGGAAGCTTTTAGTTTTCTTAGGGCGATAAATACTGGTCACCCTGGATCAATATCAACCCTTCATGCGGATAGTCCAACAATGGCCCTTGAGCAAATAAAATTGATGGTTATGCAAGCAAACCTTGGCATTCCTCCAGATCAAATTATACCATATATTAGAAATGTGATTGATATTGTTATTCAGCTAAAAAGAACCGGTGGGGGCAAAAGAAGTGTTTCTGAAATATTATTTACTAGATCTTCAAATGAAAATGCTTAAATTTATACATAAGTTAAGAAAAAGTAGTTTATGAGTAATGGAAATTACCTACGTAATATTCTCATAGGAGGTGTAGTAGCTTTTAGCGTACTTGAGTTTTGCTTCTTTTTATCGGGTATATTGTTCTTTCTACTGGTTGATGGTCCAGATGGTGTAGATTTTAAGACAATTAATCCTAGTTTGACGCCTTTCCCTCAAGCTCTTTGGCCAACAATCTTTGATCATATACAATATTGTTGGCATCATCCAGAGTTATATAGCCATGAGCTCAAAATCAAATTAATTATATCTTCTGCACTGCCTATCGTTGTTTTAATGGTTATTTTGTGGAATTTAAGAGAAAGGATAATTGAGTGGCGACCATTTAAAAAGAAAGAATCACTTCATGGAGACTCGCAGTGGGCATCAGAGAAAGACATACGAAAAGCAGGGTTAAGAAGCAAAAGGGGATTATTGCTTGGTAAAGATAAAAGAGGCTACTTTATTGCTGATGGGTTTCAGCATGCATTATTATTTGCACCTACAGGTTCTGGTAAAGGTGTTGGCTTTGTGATTCCTAATTTATTATTTTGGGCTGACTCGGTAATTGTACACGACATAAAATTAGAAAACTATGAAATAACAAGTGGTTGGCGAAAACAACAAAAGCAAGAAGTATTTGTATGGAATCCAGCGCAGCCAGATGGAATAAGTCACTGTTACAATCCATTACAATGGATTAGTGAAAAACCTGGGCAGATGGTTGACGATGTGCAGAAAATAGCTAACCTAATCATGCCTGAACAAGACTTTTGGCAAAATGAAGCAAGAAGCTTATTTGTTGGAGTGGTATTATACTTACTTGCTGCACCAGAGAAAGTTAAATCTTTTGGTGAAGTTGTGCGTACGATGCGTAGTGATGACGTGGTTTATAATCTTGCTGTTGCTCTTGATACAATGGGTAAAATACTACACCCTGTAGCATATATGAACATTGCAGCTTTTTTACAAAAAGCTGATAAAGAAAGGTCAGGTGTTGTATCAACCATGAATTCATCACTTGAACTGTGGGCAAACCCATTGATTGATACCGCAACTGCGTCAAGTGATTTTAATATTTTGGATTTTAAAAAGAAGAAAACTACAGTTTATGTTGGGTTAACTCCTGACAACTTGACTAGGCTCAGACCTTTAATGCAGGTTTTTTACCAACAAGCAACTGAATTTTTATGTAGAAAATTGCCATCGGATGACGAGCCTTATGGCGTATTGTTTTTAATGGATGAGTTTCCTACACTTGGAAAAATGGAGCAATTTCAAACAGGTATTGCATATTTTCGTGGTTATCGAGTTAGGTTATTCTTAATTGTTCAAGATACTGAGCAGCTCAAAGGAATATACGAAGAAGCAGGAATGAACTCCTTTTTGTCAAACTCGACTTACAGAATAACTTTTGCAGCCAATAATATTGAAACAGCTAATTTAATATCGCAACTTATAGGAAACAAAACTGTACAACAAGAATCGTTGAATAAGCCTAAATTTTTAGATTTAAATCCTGCTTCGAGGTCATTACATATCTCTGAAATACAGAGAGCATTGCTATTGCCTCAAGAAGTTATTATGTTGCCACGTGACGATCAGATAATTTTAATAGAATCGACTTACCCAATTAAATCAAAGAAAATTTTGTACTATAGTGATAGCACCTTCACAAAAAGACTGCTCAAGCAAACTCGTGTGCCTACACAAGAACCATATGACCCAAACAAAGTGCTTTCTGCTGCTGCGAGCAAAGATAAGGTTAATAACGAGGGGAATAATGCTCTTGAGGGGCCTAATTCAGTTGATTATCCTGCTGAAACTAAAACAGAAGATGCAGTATATGATGAATCAGATGAATTTGCAGACGAAGATATTGATGATGAAGATATCGACGATAAGTTTGAAGATGATGATGATGACGAAGAAGATGAGAATAGGAGCGATGATGGGTTTGATGACGAAGACGAGGAGGATAGGAGCGATGATGGGTTTGATGACGAAGACGAGGAGGATGAATTTGAAGATGAGGATAAATTCAAAAATGACGAGAAGTAAGGGTAACTTTGCATATTTTTATCTCAGAAAATCATTAGGTTTTTCATATTAAGCCATTTTTAATTAATTAGTATTAGATTATCTATTTTAACTAGGGGAGTAGTAATGATTAGTAAAAAAACATTAGCGGTTACAGCACTTGCTTTATTGTTGTCACAACAATCTTTTGCGAGTGAAACAGAAGGGTTTTACTTTGGTAGTGGGTATTATGGTCAATTTTTTAATAGTACGGGTGAACTAAAAACAAGCACTACAGGTATCAAAAATTTGTCTATAAATGACAGGGGTGCTCAGAACACAGAAGGTCAATTACTAAGTAAGTATAAAGGAGATTACAATCCACCTTTTGCTGCAAATGTGGCACTTGGTTACACAGGAGAATTGGGTAACAACAGCTATAGGGCTGAATTGGAAGGGATGTATTCTTCTGTAAAAGTGGATAATATTGGTTTAGCAACTAGCCAAATAACTCTTTCATACTTAAAGGAGACTGGTAATGATCCTAATAAAAAAACTTATCTCTATAGTACTCCAGTTAATCATGACCAAATTGAGAACATATCTGTAATGGCAAATGTTTATCATCATTGGAAAAGTGACCGTTTCTCTTTTTCTCCTTATGTTGGTATTGGAGTCGGTGCAACAAGAATGACAATGTTTGAAAAACCGTTAATAAGACCTGCAGGTCAATTAAAAGCTGGCTTTGATTGTCGCATAAGTGAAGATGTAAATATGCATATCGGATATAGAGGT
Source organism: Wolbachia endosymbiont of Oedothorax gibbosus (assembly GCF_936270145.1). Classification (GTDB taxonomy): domain Bacteria; phylum Pseudomonadota; class Alphaproteobacteria; order Rickettsiales; family Anaplasmataceae; genus Wolbachia. The sequence goes on along the minus strand of NZ_OW370537.1, from coordinate 1,039,946 downwards.
TTTGGTGCTATTGGTGGTGTTATTGGTGATGGTCTTAAACTTACAACGGATGCGCTTGGAGAAATTATAGATGATTCTAATAACGTGGGTAAAAAGAAGCTTAATGATCAGAGTAAACCAGCAAATGCAACAAAAGAAGATATAAATATAGGTAATACATTGTTTCACACACACGGCATAGAGGTTGGCCTTACTTTCCATTTTGCTAGTAAAGCCTAACCCTTTTTAAAAATGCATAAAACCGTTCCTGTTATCCTATGCCTTGACCATAGTAAATATAGATCCAAGTAGTCACGCTACTTGGATGACTAGCTAGAGGGTACTGGGATGACATAGGATATGAAGGAAGAAAACATTAGCTATGTTTTTGCATAACAATGCACCTCTTCATTCCTGCCAAATCATGTACATATTCCTGAAAAGCTAATTTGTATGAGGGTATTATTTTGTCAATATCATTTTGATCTTCACCTATCTCCAATATTGCAAACCCATTTTTTTTAAGGCACTTTTTCAATATTGGAAAAATACTCAAGTAACAGTTTAAACCATCAATTCCACCATCAAGAGCAATTCTTGGCTCTTTTTGCACTTCGGCTTGTAAGTCTTTTAATTTGCTTCTTTTAATATATGGAGGATTGCTAATTATCAGATCAAATGAACCTCTGCACTCTGTCCATGAGCTTGGAAATATTTTGGCTCTGCTGAGAAGATCATGTTTCTTTGTGTTCTGATAGGCAACTTTGTATGCTTCCAAGCTTTTTTCAAAACCGATACCAACAGCATATTTATACTCACTAAGTACGGATATCAATAAACAACCTGTGCCTGTACCAAAATCTGCAATTTTTAGTTTCTGCTTTTTATTTGGGTAATATTTTAACACCGTTGAGATTAGTGTTTCACTATCTGGTCTTGGATCTAAAACATGCTGGTTAACTATAAAATTTTTACTCCAGAATTCACGAGTACCTATTATTTGCGATATTGGATATCTTTCCGCTCTTTTTTTTGTTAATTTCCAAAATAAAAGTTCTTTCTCCATCGGCACTTGATCAGCATGGTTCATAATTATGAATGATCTTTCCACTCCAAGTACGTGCTGCATGATGATTTCACAATCTAAATGTGGTGATTCAACTTTATGTGACGATAATAACTCCGATCCTTCTTGAATTAAAGTGCTGATTGTTTTCATTATTCTAAAAATGTGTTCCTTTCAGCCATAAACGGTGAGTATAATAGCTAACTTAAATCTACTCTGTCGTCCTATGGCTTACTGTACGAACATTGCAATATGGCACATAGTAAACGATGTCATGTAAGTAGCTTATACTGGACTCTTGTTTCAATGTTAAACAAAATACCATAGAATTCAAGAAGACAATTCCTAGAAAGCTCTTACATCCAAAATGAGCATATTCTCCTCCACTTCTTTATCTCTTCTCCTTCGTTTTGACGCTTAGGTATTTTTTCTCTTTGTTGTCATATCATCTGGATAAGGTCACTATGCAAAAGACCCAATAATATGTATAATCTATAAATAATTTTTGAGGTAAATTATGAAACTAGGCGTTAACATTGACCATGTTGTAACTCTTCGTAATGCGCGCGGAGCTTCCTACCCAGATCCACTCAAAGCAGCAGAAATAGCCATTGACGCTGGAGCAGACTTTATTACTGTACATTTACGAGAAGATAGAAGGCATATTAGAGATGAAGACGTATTTAACCTAAAAAAAAGCATTAGCACTGAGCTAAATCTTGAAATTGCAGCCACGGAAGAAATGCTAAAAATAGCAAAAGGAGTAAAACCCTATTCAATTTGTATAGTACCAGAAAAAAGAGAAGAATTAACAACCGAAGGTGGCCTGGATATCGTTAAGATGTACAGCAAACTTTCTAGTATAATAGAGGAAATGCATAGCTCTGGTATAAAAGTCTCACTGTTTGTCGATCCAAATATTAATCAACTAAAATATCTTGAGAAGCTAGAGATAAAGCCTGACATAATAGAAATTCATACAGGAGATTACTGTGATAATCCATCAGAGAAAAAGTTACAGTTAATTACTAATGCTGCAGAGTACGTCAATAAATTAGGAATAGAATGCCACGCAGGACATGGCATAACTTATAAACACGCTAAGAAGATGACAAGAATACCTCACATCTCAGCTCTTAACATAGGCCACTATTTAATTAGCGAAGCTGTATTTTACGGCTTACACAGCGTAGTAAAAACAATGAAAATGACAATGTCTAACTAACTGCTGTTTTTTCCTTCTCATTTAAAATACTTAAAAGAGCTTGGCTTGCTTTAAATTTTACCCTTGTCTTTTCAGGAACAGTCATGATCTCACCATTTTGGGGGTTACGACATTGTTTCTCCTGACTGATAGCAGTAGAAAATGTTCCTATTCCATGCAAACGTATTTCACCTTTTCCATGCAGCTCATCCTTTATTATTTTAATAAACGCATCATGAATCTTGCTCAAATCAGATTTTGTTATATCTATATTCTGACCAGAACAATCTTCCTTTAATTGTTTTATTATATCTTCTTTACTCATAAATTACCTTAATATTGAAAAATCACACAAATAGCATATTATGTTGACACCGATAGTCAACTAAATTCATCACAAAAATAGAGGATATCATACACTTTTGCAAATATTTGTATAATACTTACAAAAAAACACCACTATAAAATAACTATCTCTTAGAAAATTGACACTTTTTCCGAGCTTTATGTTGACCATATTTCTTACGTTCAACAACACGTGAATCTCTAGTTAAGAACTCACCATTACGTAATATAGAATGCAAATCTTGGCTTACGCTACTTAAAGCTCTGCTTATTCCATGAGCTACAGCACCTGCTTGGCCAGATAGCCCTCCACCTTTTACAGTTGCAAATACATCATATTTGTCTAACGTAGAAGTTGCTACAAATGGCATTTTCACTATTTGGCACACTGACTCTCTTTTAAAATAAGAAATTAGGTCGTCTTTTTTGTTAACACTAAATTTTCCACTTCCTGGCTTTATCCATACTCTTGCTACAGATTCTTTTCTTCGGCCTGTAGCATATAAACGACCAAGCGAATCAACTGCTGATTTAATTGTCTTTTCTGACCAATCATTGTTATTTATTGTAGAACTCTTCATTTTTACTCCATTACTTTTTATTTTTACGATTCAAAGAGGCAAAATCTATCTTTTCAGGTTGCTGCCCTTGATGCTTATGCTCTGAACCAGAATAAACATACAAATTTTCAAAGCGTCTACGTGCCATAGGCCCATCATCAAGCATCCTTTTCACTGCCATTTCTATTACACGCTCAGGAAATTTGCCATTTAAAATATTATCTGGAGTAGTTTTCTTCAAACCACCAGAATAACCTGTATGCTTATAGTAAATTTTATCTTTAAGCTTCTTCCCGGTGAAATACACCTTTTCTGCGTTAATAATAATTACATTATCGCCACAATCCATATGAGGTGTATACTCAGGTTTATGCTTTCCACGTAATAGTGTCGCTACAAATGCTGCGAGCCTTCCTACCACTAATCCTTCTGCATCTATGACAAACCACTTTTTATTGATTTGTTTCTCTTTTAAGAAAAAAGTCTTCATTGTAATTTAACTAAACAATAGTAAGCTATGATATACTTAATTTCTCAATAGTGTCAACAATATTAGTTATTGATTATTAAAGTAATTTATGTTAGTAATTGAGCTGCGCAACCAACATGCACAGGAAGTAGAATGTTTCGATTGATTATTACACTTGCGATCATTTTTGGTACTATAAGTTGCTATGCAACCGATGTAGGAGAAGTTATAAGCAAAGCGATCAAAAATAGCTCAAAAATAAAGTCTCAATTTTACCAATATAAAAGCGCAGAAAAACATTATAAATCCTCTGGGTTAGCTGGATTTTTACCTGACATTAGTTTGCAATACAATTTTGATAGTAATTTTAATATTGTTAACAATTCACAAGGCTCTGGAAAACGCCTGATATTAAGCCAAAGGATAATAGATGGCGGTGGTACCTTTGCCACATTCAGTCGATCAAGCCATCTTCTCAAAGCAGAAAAGATGCGATTTCAGCAATTAAAACAAGAGCTTGCACTTAATGCTGTGAAAGCATATGTTAATGTTTTACAAAAGACAGAAATATTAAAGCTTAGAGAACATAAAGAACGCGTTTCTTTGGAACATTTGTCAGCTATGAAAAAACGCTTTTCCCTTGGAGAGGTAACCAATGCTGAAGTTTTGTTAGCAAAAGCAAAATTTTCATCTTCTATATCCGAAAGAGTTGATGCTGAAGGTAAATTAAAGTTGGCAAATATTGCTTATTATCATTTGATTGGCGAAGATGCTGATGACCTTTCTGAAGCTAATGATAAACTACCTTCTGTTCCAGAGCTAAATGAATGTCTACAGTTAGCAAAAACCAATAATTTATCTCTAAAAGCAGCAGTTTATCAAAAAAGAGCAGCTGGAATGGAAGTGGTTGCTGAAAGCTCCAAGTGGCTTCCTTCTTTAAATCTAAACGCAAGCAAAAATTTTGGGGGGGATGGTATGAAGGTAGACAAACTATTAGAAAATGTTCATGTAGTTTTTACTCTTGATGTTCCAATCTTTAAGAGAGGAGTTAATGCTTTTGGTGTCAGTAAAGCTAAAATGGATGCAAAAAAATCTACCTACGATTATTATGAAACAGTAAAAAATATAGAACAAGCAGTTGTAAATGCTTGGAATAATGTGCTGACAGCAAAGGCCATTATTAAGGCAAGTCAAGAAGCGGAAAAAGCAGCAGCTTTAGCATTGGAAGGAGTTGAACAAGAGGTAAACTTAAGTTTAAAGAGTACATCTGACCTTTTGGACACTGAAGATGCATTATTTAAAGCACGTTCAGACTTAGTTGAAGCAAAAAGCAATTATGTGATTAGTGTTTACAACTTGCTTTTTATGATAAATAGTATAAACCTCTAAATTTAATGGTATTAGCACTATGTATGATGAACAAGGCAATCAATCTGTAAAAGATATCCTAGAAGATATAAAAAAAGCTATATCGGGTAAAAACGCGAGTAACGATAAAGCAGAAATAAAGGATGAAAATGATGATGTACTATACCTTGAGGAAGAGTACCTAGAAGACATGGAAGAAGATGGCAAAAAAGAAAATGGTAAAGAAGAGGACATTGATAATGATGACCAAAGTGAGGAAATGGCTTACAACAATAACCAATTTAATGGCCATAGCTGCAATTCAGAAGAAAAAAAAGATATTTATTTGTACGATAACATCCAAATGAGTAATAACAAAACGAGTAATAGCGGCTTACAAGCGCAAAATAACGATCATCTAATTTTAAAAGAGAATATGGAAGAGATCAAAGCGCTGCTTGGAAAAATGCAAAATGAATTGCAGCATAAACAACAAAAAAGAGCGAATCTTACTGTTGAAGAATTAGTTACATCTCTTTTAAAACCTCAGCTCTCAGAATGGCTGAATAAATATCTACATGCACTGGTAAAAGAAGTAGTTGAAAAAGAGCTCAAAGATATAATCAATAATAAGTAGGGTATTAGCAATAAAAACTAGAGTAAAGACGGCTAGAGGCAGAAAACTATCTTCAACAAGGTGGCTACATCGTCATTTGAATGATCAGTATGTGCGAAAAACTAGCAAGGATGGTTATAGGTCACGCTCAGCATATAAGCTGGTAGAAATGGATAATAAATTTAAATTATTTCAAGAAGGGCAAAAAATTATTGATCTTGGTGCTTCTCCTGGTGGATGGTCACAAGTTGCGTCTCAGAAAGGTGCAAATGTAGTTGCTCTTGACATGAAACCAATGAACGCAATTAATGGAGTAGAGTTTATACAATGCGATATTATCAATGAGCTTGAAATTTTAAGAGAAAAATTCAAGGATCAAAAATTTGATGTAATTTTATCTGACATGGCTCCCGAATCTTGTGGTTTAAAATCGTTGGATCATATCAGAATTATGCTTTTATGTGAGGCAGCGCTCAATTTTGCAAAGCATTTCTTGAGTCATGGTGGCACGCTTGTAGTAAAAATTTTCCAAGGAGAATCTGATAAAGATTTTTGTAACGAGCTAAAAAAAATGTTTAAAACAGTAAAATACTTTAAACCAAAGTCAAGTAGATCTGAATCTACAGAAATGTATTTGGTAAGTTTAGGCTTTATTGGCAGCAAACCTTCTTGACCTTATCCAGAAAAAGTAGAGAGAAAGTTAAGACGTTTTTGAAGTAAAATAAAACGTTTTTTCAAAGAGGTGTAATATGATAAATAGAAGAGAATACACAGCAGAATTTAAATTAGAAACTGTTAAGCTGGTTAAAAAAACAGTGACTGCCCCTTTCCACTCTGAGAAGCTATTATCTTCTCATGCTTCCAGCCAAGCAATAACTATTCATACCATCTGGGTAAGGTCATCTTTGTGTTCGAGGCAAAACCGGCTATAACATTTAACATACTGTTTTCGAAACAAATATTTATACAGCTATGGGTCAAACCATAGGATGACGGAGGTGAAGCTATAGCACATGTTCAATAGACTTCTTTCAAAATTCATGAAAGGAGCTCTCTATTGTGAATAGAGGCAATCAAATTAAATCTTAAGCCAAAACGTTTTCGTCGATTTCTATATCTGTCAGAAATGATTTTAAACCTTTTCAATAAGCCGATTACGTTTTCAACTACCACTCTTCGTATAGAGAGAGATCTATTTTCTGCTTTTTTCTCCTTTGATAAAGGATTCTTTTTTGATCTTCTATGTGGTAATTCAACATTTTTATGTATCTTTTGCATTCCTCTGTAACCAGAATCAGCTAGGATCTTAGTTTGCGGTAATATTGCTATCTTTGATTCTCTAAACATCCGAAAATCATGTTTTCTACCATTGGAGAAAGATGTACATACGACCTTTTTACTCTTCTTCTCTGTTACTATTTGTGTTTTTATAGTATGCCTTTTTTTCTTTCCAGAGTAAAAGCGCTTTTGCTTTTTTTTGGCCTTTCTACTGCTGTTTCAGTTCCATCTATTACCAAAACTTCGTATTCTACATTACTATTTAATAGATCTTTTTTTCCTGGTAATGCAAAATCTGGATGTTTTATTAATGTGTCTTCTACCCACCTTATTATTTTAAAACAGTTGCTTTCACTCATGCCATAACTTTGTCCTATATGAAAATATGTACGATATTCTCTCATATATTCCAGTGCCATAAGTAATCTATCTTCTATACAAAGTTTGCTTTTTCTTCCACTTCTAGCTTTTTTCCTTTTATCCTCCTCATCTAGAATTTCTACCATTCTCTTAAATGTTGATTTTTTTACCCCCGTTAAACGTCGAAACTTTTCTCCTTCTAACTTTTCTATTTCCTTATATTTCATGCTTCCAAATACTTGATCTTACTCTCTCTCCCTCAATTTTGAAAGAAGTCTAATGTCTGAAGATTTACAATTAAAGCAAACCACCTGGCCACGTGGAACTGACTTCAGTTCATCAGTTGAAACTTGATTTGAGCAGAGTATGCATTTTATTGTGTTGCTTGGAGTAAGTGAGTTATCAACAGCAATTCTATCATCAAAAACAAAACATTCTCCTTTCCAATTACCATTTTCATTACGAGTTTTTTCAAGGTAAGAAAGAATGCCGCCTTTCAGGTGGTACACATCGTTAAATCCAAGACTTTTCATATATGCTGTTGATTTTTCACATCTAATTCCACCAGTGCAGTACATAGCTACTTTCAGGTCTTTACTCTCAGAGAGAGACTCTGCCCACTGAGGAAAATCGCGAAAACGCTGAGTATGTGGGTTGATTGCATTTTTAAACTTGCCTAACTTCACTTCATACTCATTTCGTGTATCTATTACTAAAACGTCAGGTTGAGAAGTAAAATCATCCCAATGCTCTGGGTTAACGTATTTACCCCTAAGGGAAATATCAAGATTGCTTACACCAAGATTCACAATCTCTCTTTTTAATTTTACCTTCATCTTACTAAATGGTTGATATTCTGCTGCACTCTCTTTCCATGTAAGGTTCCTTAGCCTATAATCAGAATGTAGAAAATCAAACATTTCATCAATCGCGTTTCTTTTACCAGAGACGGTTGCATTAATACCCTCTTCTGCAAGGAGTATAGTACCCTTTAACTCAACGTTGTTGCATGCAGCTTTTATTTCGTCTTTCATGTCATAATAATTAGAAAGTTCTACAAAATGATAGAAAGTTGCAATGACGAAGCTCATGATTATTCACTTATCAACTAAAAACATGATATATAAAATTATAAAGATATTCAATAGTACGGCTGTTAATTACTGGATATCTTCAGTTTTTACATATAACATTTTAATATAAAATATAGATTCAAATTAATGTTTTTAAGAGTATTTAAAAATATATTCTTATTTCTAGTAAGTATATTATTCGTCTGTCCAATATTGTCATTAATATCAATTCTATTTACAGATACAGCAAATTCTGAATGGGTAATCAGCACACTTTTCCCTGAATATATACTGAGTACGTTAATTTTGATGATAGGAGTAGGGGGAATATCCTTCATATTTGGAGTAATTCCAGCTTGGCTCACTACATTTTTTTCATTTCCTGGAAGTAAAATTTTTGAGATTGCTTTATTCTTTCCGATATCGATTCCTGGATATATAGTAGCGTTCGTCTATGTAAATACGCTAGAGTTTTCAGGTCCGGTGCAGAGCTCATTAAGAGACATTTTAGATTGGAGCAAAGGTGACTATTGGTTTCCTGAAATAAGATCTCTAGGTGGTGGAATATTAGTAATGGGATTCAGCCTATATCCATACGTTTATATGTTAGTCCGCTCAAGTCTAAAGAATGTTAGTAACTCAGTCACTATTGCGTCAACACTTGGGTTCTCCTCATTGAAGAGCCTGTTTTCTGTCATCATACCCTCCATACGTCCATCGATTATAGCTGGGTTGTCTTTGGTACTAATGGAAGTAATTACAGATTTCGGCACACCACAGTTTCTTGCTATCGATACTTTTACGACGGGAATATATCGCACCTGGTTTTTACTGCATGACAAATATGCAACTACTGTTTTAGCAGTTGCAGAATTAATTTTCGTTGCGATACTAATAGCTATCGAAAAAAAACTACAAAAAAAAGGAATATCCTACTCTTCAATCAATACCAATTCAGATTATCACAACAAACGAAGTATAAGTGGCACTATACCATTGATCTTTGCTTATCTTATGTGTGTATTGCCGATATTAATAGGTTTTATTTTGCCAATGATTCCGCTCATATATTGGAGCATAGAGAAGGGGTTTTTCATATACGAAGCAAGATTCTATAACATAATAGCAAATAGCGTTAGTTTATCATTTATCACCGCATTAATCTCAATTAGCATTGCGATAATTATTGGATATACGGCGCGTAAAAATAAGGTAATCAATAATGTAGCACGTCTCATTTCTTTAGGCTACGCAATTCCAAATGCAATTATCGCAATTAGCATAATAATATTTTTAAGCAGAATATCCTCTTTCATTACTCAATATATTGTGGAAATTAGCTTGGTAGGAACTATTGGCGCATTAGTTTACTCATATTTATTTCGTTTTTTTGCTATATCTTTCAAGGCGGTAGAGTCAGGGCTCAAAAAAACACCAAATGAAATTGAGTGGACTGCATATACTATGGGTCATGGACCTATTTCCACATGTTTGAATGTTCATATCCCTCTCATCAAGAAGAGTATATTATCGGGATTTTTGCTCGTATTTATGGATACTATCAAAGAGCTCACAGCAACACTTATTATAAGACCATTTAATTTTGAAACTATATCAACTAGAATATATGAACTTGTAAGCGATGAGCGCTATAGAGAAGCTGCCCCATTTTCGTTAATAATAGTTATAATAGGCTTAATCTCTACAATAACCTTATTTACACTTGATGATAAGGATAAAAAATAAACGTAACCGTTCACAGATTTCCACTTAATTCTTCAATCTCACTAATAGAAAGGCCAGTAAACTTGACAATAGTGTTGACATCAACATTATTAGCAAGCATTGCTTTTGCGACTTCAATTTTCCCTTCAATTTTCCCTTCAATTTTCCCTTCAATTTTCCCTTCTTCTTTACCAATTTTTTTGCCTTTTTCAGTAGCAAGATCAAGTCTGTATTCAAGAATGGCTTCTTCTTTCCGTAGATCCATTATCCTTTCTTCGTAAGCTACTAAATCTTTTTCGTTCCAACGAAACTTGTCTAATTCATCATATGCTAGCTTTATTATTGGTGCTTTTTCTGCTATTTTCTGTAGATCTTCTTCTGTTGTTTCTTCTGCGTATTTAAAAAAGAAACACCACCTTTCTACTGTACTTTCTAGCTGTTCTACTTTACTTTTTGAAAATTTGGGCAATTCTATAAAGATAAATTGAAAATCTTTTAAGTAATGGCCGTTGGTTTTTATATCACGTATATTATGAGTAGAGATATAATCAACTTCTTTAGGAAGTAAGTTACAATTTGATATAGCAATAAAGAAAACTTTCTTTAAATCAATGTAGTTGCCAGATTTATCTAATTGTCTTGAGTAGGCTTTAGCGGCATATAATTGAGCGCGTTTTTCGAAGCCCTTGTCTCTAGCGAGCTGCATTTCTGCTATATATCTATTTCCGTGAGAATCCTTGCAGAGAACATCAACAATACTTTGTTTATCAGAGGCAACTTCGGGATCCATAATAGTGCTAAGAAACTCAACTTCTTGTATTGCATTTATCTCAGTAAACCCTAAAATATCGTTCAAAAAGTGGATCAGGATATTCTTATTTTTTTCCGTTCCAAAGATTTTTTTGAAACACAAATCATTGCGAGGATCGAGAAATTTTGAAAGAGCCATGGCAAAAATGCTTGAAAATATTAATAATTATACACTATTATTAACAATTATTCAACCATATTTTTGAAGATAGCTATGCTGCCGTGGCGCTAACAAGTAGCGGGATGACAGTTTTTCAAATTGTCGTAAGTCAGTTTAGCTATAGGCAGTAATTTTCTGTATTTATTTTAAATTGAAGAAAGCTCAAATGAAAGATCGTGTTTTGCTAAAAATCACAGAATGCAGTCTAATAGTGAGCAGTTACAAATAAACTATTTTGATAGTTAATGGGGTCTAGTTTTGATGTATGGACTATCCAAAGAAAAGGGTGGTATCATGACTTCAAAAACTTTTATGCTTTCTTCATTCAGAAATTCATACTTACCCTGCATTATTCCTGACGGTGCATTTAAGTATGTTCCACTTGTGTATTTAAATACCTCTCCAGATTTTATCACAGGTTGTTCTCCGATAACACCAACTCCGGCAATTTCATTTACTTTTCCCTTATAATCTATTATTTGCCAATGACGACTTAACAATTGAATAGTTGATTGACTTTTGTTTTTTATCTTAACGTTATACATCCATACATAGCAATTTTCATAAGGAATGGATTGCTCTTCAATGTAAATTGGTAAAACTGTAACTTCAACAAAGTTGGTAGTTAGTGTGTATTCTAGAATCATTATAGAATATTCATGATAAAAAATAGTATCCTAATTATATACTTTTTTCATAGATTTTTCAAGTATACTTTAATTAGGAAATATCAATTTATAGTATGAATGAACCAGATGCGCTTAGCAAAAAAGTAATAGGAATAATAGGTGGTGGACAATTGGGTAAAATGACTGCTATCGCTGCAACAAAACTTGGACAAAAAACACATGTTTTTGCCAGTGCTAAAGACGATCCGGCTTGCTCTGTTGCTGATGATTTCACAATAGCAGATTTCTCTGATAAGAAAGCTCTTGAATCTTTTGCACAGAGTGTGGATTTAGTTACTATTGAGTCTGAAAATATTCCATGTAGCGCAATTGATATCGATGTAAATTTTTATCCGGGTAAAAAAGCGTTACACATTTCGCAAAACAGATTGAGAGAAAAGGATTTTATTAAAAACTTGGGTATAAAAACTGCTAACTATAAGAGTATACAAAATTATAATGAGCTACTGAAAAGCAGTAGAGCTTTTGGCTATCCAACAAGGCTGAAAACAACAGAAATGGGTTATGATGGAAAAGGGCAATATGTGCTTAAGAATGATTCTGAAGTGAAGCAATTTGCTTCCTTTGATTGGAATACAGAGTACATTCTTGAAGCAAGTGTTGATTTACTGAAAGAGGTTTCAATAGTCGTTGCAAGAGATAAAAGCGGTAAAGTAGCTTTTTTCCCTATAGCAGAAAATTACCACGTTGACGGAATACTTGATACTTCAACAGTGCCAGCTAAAATAGATAGTAAATTAACTCAAGAGGTACAACGAGCTGCAAAGAAAATAGCAAATGCGCTTGATGTAATAGGAATTCTGGCTATTGAATTTTTTGTTACTAAGGATAACGAATTGTTAGTTAATGAACTAGCTCCAAGACCTCACAATTCTTGCCACTGGAGCTTGGATGCATGCAACGTTAGTCAATTTGAACAGCTGGTTAGGATAATATGCGGGCTACCTATGCAGGAAGTAGTATTACGCTTTCCTTGTATGACGAAAAATATAATAGGTAATGATATATATGATTCTCATAAGTATTTGAGTAACGAAAAAGCTAGTTTAACCATATATGGGAAAAAAGAGGTTAGAGATAAGCGTAAAATGGGACATGTCAATATAGATTTAAGTTAACAGTTTTTCTACGTTATACCGCCACAACTGTACGAACATTGTGATGTGAGAATAATCTCCGCCAGGAAGGGTGTCATCCCAGTGCCCAGACACTGGGATGACACCCTCTTGGATGGAAACCAGTGCCTGCTACTTGCATGACACCATTGAAAGAAATGAACCGCCTTTTCAAAATTGTTTTGAATAGAGAAATAACATTCACAAGCAAAATTTCATATTACCATTTTTTAATTTATGTATTATAATAAGCTTAATTTATAAGAAAAACAAAGTTGGAAGAACTAAGCAAAAACTGGGTGATAAGAACGGGAAGGTTTTTATCTTCATTCTTTTTTTTACTGTTGATTGCGCTATCAATACGTAGTTTTTTATTTGAGCCATTTCATATACCTTCTGGTTCAATGAAAAGCACCCTACTTGAAGGGGATTACATTTTTACTAGTAAATATTCATACGGTTACAGTAAACACTCATTTCCATTTTCTCCAAACATTTTTAGCGGCAGGATTTTTTACACCCCTCCAAAGCGTGGCGACATAGTAGTTTTCAAACCCACGAGAAATGACAGCATCAGGTTTGTGAAGCGAGTAATAGGAACACCAGGTGACAAAGTGCAAATGATAGAGGGAGAATTATACCTAAATGATCAGAAAGTAGAGCGAAGGCAAATTGAAAGTTTTTTTGATTATGAGTCAAATCGCAGCATACCAAGATATATAGAAACGCTTTTAAATGGCAAGGAGCATGAGATTTTGATAGATAACGTTTCTCATAAGCTATCATATAACATTCCGGTTTATTATGTACCTGATGATCAATTTTTTGTTATGGGAGACAATAGAAATAATTCTTTTGATAGCAGGTTTCCTGAAATTGGGTTCATATCAGCAGAAAATATTGTCGGGCGTGTGGGCATGGTTGGTTTATCATTTAAATTAGGAAAGGTCGATTGGTTACCATTTAATTTCAGGTTACCTGTTGCTCTGAGATTTGACAGGATATTGCATAAAGTTGTGTAAACTCTACCTATCTGTTAATTCACATAATTCTAAAGCAGAACTTTCTAACTCAGCGATAGTGTTGTTAATTTCATTCAAGTCATTGCCTTGTAAAGCGTTTTTTGCGTTTTGTAATAGGTTTTTTAACTTTTGATCAGTGGAAACATTTTCAACTAGATGTATGAGCTTGTTACCGTTAATTTTAGCCTCTGCAAGGGAACGAGCCTTCATATCTTCATCAAAGCTGTTTATTGACTGGTTAACCATATTTTGAACATCAGCTTCACTCAAGCCAAAATTTGAATTTACTTCAACTGTCTGCTCAATTCCAGTAGCTTTTTCTCTTGCAGTAACAGTCAAGATTCCGTCAACATTAACTGTAAATTCTATTTCAATTCTTGCAGAACCTGCAGGCAGTGGCGGTATACCTTTTAGTTCAAACTGCGCTAGAGATTTGTTATCCTCTATCATTTCACGTTCTCCCTGACAAACGTGAATTTTCATTGCTGGTTGCCCATCAACATAAGTTGTAAACTCTTTTATCTCTGAAACTGGTAGTGGTGTATTTCTTGGTATGATTTTTTCAACTATGTCTCCCATAGTTTCTATGCCAAGCGATAAGGGTAAAACATCTAAAAGAATATTCCTATCTTTTGGATTGCAAGTTAAATAATGAGCCTGCAGAGCTGCCCCAATGGCAACTGCTTTATCTGGATCCACGTCATTTAGTACTTTATCTCCAAAGAGTTTGATTAGTGAATTTTGAACCAATGGTGTTCTAGTTGCACCACCAACTAAAATTACTCCTTTTATATCATCAATTTTAAGATCTATATCGTTTATAGTACGAGTGACTATATTGATAGTCCTATTAACCAAAGAACTTATTGCCTGTTCAAATTCTTCTCTGGTAATTTCACATTTAAATGGCTTGCCGTTAACATTAAATTCGAAGATACCTATAGTGTGATTGCTTAGGTACTCTTTCACAGAGCGTGATTCGATAAGTAAGGAATTTAGTTGCTTAGCCGTCTTTTCTCTATACTTACTGAGCACGATTGAACTCAGCAAATGATCAAAATCATCACCACCAAGTTTGGTATCACCACCAACTGCAAGAACTTGAAACACTCCTTGATGTAATTTCAATATTGAAATATCAAATGTTCCTCCACCAAGGTCATAAACTGCATATATTCCACTATTATTGTTCTTTTCAATGGAGTAAGAAAGCGCTGCAGCGGTTGGCTCGTTAACAAGGCGAAGAACTTCTATGCCGGCTAATCTTGCTGCATATTTGGTTGCGTTACGTGCTGAATCGTCAAAGTAAGCTGGCACAGTAATCACTGCTTTTTTTACTTCCAGCCCCTTAGACTTTTTTACCCTCTCACATAAAGCTTTTAATATCTCAGCAGAAATCTCAACAGGAGTAAGATACTTCTCCTCTGCGCATTTTATTCTAATAACTTTTTCGCTTTCATGATCTATTTCAAAATTGACGCCTTCTTTATTTAATTCTTCAACACTTTTACCCATTAAACGCTTTATTGAGTGGATTGCATTTGAGCCAACATCATAGCCAGTTTTCAATGTATTATTTTCACATGAAATGATAGAAGGTAATAGCTCTCTTCCCTGTTCATCTTTAAATATCTCCACGTCACCAGCTTTATTTACCATAGCAATTAAAGAGTTGGTAGTGCCAAGATCTATACCAAAAACTACTTTATTTGAATTTGGTTCAGAAATTTGAATTGGCCGCATTTTTCTTCATTTCCTCAAATGACTTATATAAATATTTCAATCTCAAAACCTGTGTAGTAGCTTCATCAAAATTCTTTACAGCAAAAGTATTAGTTAGGTTTTTAACGCAATCTTTTATTTTTTCATCGATCATCCTACTTGCAAATTGTAGATCATCGCAGTCCAGCAAATACTCTCTTATTTCCATTGATTCACTTAATATTTCAGAATTTAAGTGGTCCTTTTGGCTTTTCACATCAAAAAAATCCAGCAAATGCTCAGCACGCTTTAGCGGTGACTTTAGTATCTGATAAGCTCTGTTAATATTTTCCATGTTTTGGGACTGTCTTTCATTTATATCAGTCCTGCTTAGCTCGATATATTTTTTCTCTAACTCATCAAAGCTGATATTGAAAGCTGGTTCAATTTCAAACAATGCAAAATAGTTGCTAGACATGAAAACTCTCTCCACAACCACACTTTCCTTTTTCATTGGGATTTCTGAAAACAAAACCCGATGAAAATTTTTCTTCTACATAATCCATTTCAGAGCCAAGAATAAACATGACGGATTTTGGGTCGATCAACACTTTAACTTTTTGATCATCACTGCAGTTTTCCTCAATTATCGACTCTAAAGGACGAGTATCATACGCATATTCAATATCATATTTTAAACCAGAACATCCTTTTTGTTTAATTAGCACTCTTATTCCTATTGCTTCTTCTGATTTCTCAAGGTTAGCATGCTTTTTTTGATCCAAT
Organism: Wolbachia endosymbiont of Oedothorax gibbosus; assembly: GCF_936270145.1. GTDB lineage: Bacteria > Pseudomonadota > Alphaproteobacteria > Rickettsiales > Anaplasmataceae > Wolbachia. The sequence continues at coordinate 1,023,641 of NZ_OW370537.1, read as the reverse complement.
AAATACCTTATCCTTTCTACTGCTTCCGCAGTTATAGTGATAAGTTTTTTATTCTTTTTTACAGTTTCACCTCCGTCTACTTCTTGATATTCACTCATGCTTTAGTTCTCAATGTCCACCTTTATTTTGTTTACTTTGATAATCATGAATAGCGGCTTTTATAGCATCTTCAGCAAGTACCGAACAGTGTATCTTCACTGGAGGTAAAGACAACTCTTCCACTATTTGAGTATTCTTTATCTGTGTAACGTCACTGATGGTTCTCCCCTTTATCATCTCTGTTAACAAGGAACTTGAAGCAATGGCAGAACCACAACCAAAAGTTTTAAATTTTGCATCTTCAATAACACCTTTGTCATTGACCTTTATCTGCAATTTCATTACATCACCGCACGATGGTGCACCAACTAAACCAGTACCAACATTTGGATCATTTTTATCCAGAGAGCCAACATTCCTTGGATTTTCGTAATGATCTAAAATTTTCTCATTATAACTCATAGAATTACCCGTAAACCATTACTTACATTATAACATATTTAGGTTAAAAACTAAAGCAAAACAATTGTTTTACGTGACTTTTACTTTCAAAATTCTAGTAAAATGAGTGTTTAACTTTACAAATACACATAATACGTGTATTTCTTTACAACCAGCGTCTCTATGTTGTCATTAAGTTTATAATTTTAAAAGGAGCATTCCCTTGAGTTTATTTGGTAACCTTTATAAAGGCCTGTTAAAAACTTCTTCTCGCTTTAGCGACGGGGTGAAAAGTATTTTTTCTGGCAAAAAAAAATTAGATCAGTCGCTTTTAGATGAATTAGAAGAATTGCTAATTAGCATGGACATTGGTCATAAAACTTCTAAGTTGATTATCGATAGGCTCACAAGCATCAAGTTTGACAAGGAAGTTGAACATAATATTATCTCGCAGCAGTTAATGAACGAAATAGAAGCTATATTGAGCCCAGTTGTACAGCCGTTAATTTTAAATAAAAAACCACATATAATAATGGTATGCGGAGTAAACGGTAATGGTAAAACCACGACTATAGGTAAGCTCGCATATAAATACAAGGAAATGGGAAAATCCGTTATGCTTGTTGCATGCGACACATTTAGAGCTGCTGCTAGTGAGCAGTTAAATATTTGGGCAGAACGCTCTGGTTGCTCAATTATTACTGGAGAGTACGGTAGCGACTCTGCAAGTGTGGCATATAGAGCTGTAAGTCAAGCTATAAAAGATAACGTTGATGTTGTTCTAATTGACACAGCAGGAAGGCTGCAAAATAATGTGAACCTTATGGAGGAGTTATCAAAAATATATAGAACGATAAAGAAATTGGATGACACTGCCCCTCATGACGTTATTTTAGTTCTTGATGCAACTACCGGCCAAAATGCTTATAGCCAATTAGAGGCATTTAGTAAGATGGTCAATGTTACCGGGTTAATCGTAACAAAGTTAGATGGCACTGCTAAGGGCGGAGTGGTAATTGGACTTGCAGAAGTTTATAAGATAAAGTTACATGCTATAGGAATTGGCGAAAGTATAGAGGACTTAAGGGAGTTTACTAGCAAAGAATTTGCTGAAGCATTATTTAATCGTAATTAAAAATTTCTCTTAATTCCCTTACGTGACCAAGCTTAATTATCTCAATATCGTGAGAAGAGTAATTACCATTTTTAGGCATAATTGCTTTTTTGAATCCTAACTTTTGTGCTTCTTTTAGTCTGAGATCAGCATGCGAGACATTCCTAATTTCTCCTGAAAGTGCAACTTCACCGCAGATTATTGAAGAAGTTGGCAGCGGTAAATTTACTACACTTGAAATAAGGGAAGCAGCAACAGCAAGATCAGCCGATGGTTCCTGTATTTTGAGTCCCCCTGCAATGTTTAGGTATACCTCTTTATCATGCAAAAACATTTTGCAACGAGCATTTAGCACCGCAATGATCATAGCCAATCTATTAATATCCCACCCAACTACTGCCCTTCTTGGGGTTGCCATATTAGTTCCTGCTATTAATGCTTGCACTTCCATTAAAATTGGTCTTGAACCTTCAATTCCTGCAAATACGGCGCTGCCAACTACTTCTCTGTCATGGGCCATCAGAAACAATGATGATGGGTTATCAACAGGCACAAGTCCTGCTTCAGACATCTCAAAAACACCAATTTCATTTGCAGGGCCAAATCTATTTTTAATAGTACGTAAAATGCGGTATTGATTGCTATTTTCACCTTCAAAATATAATACCGTATCCACCATATGCTCCAAAGTTTTAGGTCCAGCTATTTGTCCATCCTTAGTTATATGACCAACTATTAAAAGAGAAATACCATATTGTTTCGCAAGAATGGTCAATTCATGAGCACAAGTACGAACCTGAGTTACAGTCCCTGGTGCTGATGTAATTCTGCTATCATACATTGTTTGTATAGAGTCAATTACTAAGAATTTAATGCTTTTGTTTTCCTTTATTGTTGCTACTGCATCAGTTAAAGACACTGTAGATAAAAGCTTAATTTTAGGTTCATTTATCTTAAGACGCTTTGCTCTGAGGCTCACTTGCTCTAAAGATTCCTCGCCAGATACATAAAGACATTCAAAAGAGGAAAGTTGCACAACATTAGCTGCAATTCTAAGCAAAAGGGTGGATTTCCCAATTCCAGGTTCGCCACCAATTAAAATGCTAGCACCTTGAACGATACCCCCACCAAAAACTCTATCTAATTCTTCTATTCCTGTTAAAAAACGACTTGGAGTGATAATTTCGCCACCCGATAACGTCTTCATTAAAATTGGCGCAGATATACTTCTTTTGCCCGTTTTTACTGCTATTTCTTCAACAACTGTATCCCAATTGTCACATGCGATGCACTTTCCTACCCACCTACCAGTGCTATGACCACAGGATTGACATACATATACAGTTTTCATCTAAACAAGAGCTCCTTTATGGCAATACAAATATGGTACGTTAATAAATTTTTATAACACATCAAGTAAAAACAAGTAGTTCAATCAAGATACAAAAAATGTTCAGGCTACTCTATTATTATATTGGTTTCATGGTTATCTTATCGTGCTTGCCATGTCAAGGTTCAATGAATACAGAAGCTCAATTCGTAAAGAATTTTAGTTGCATATCGAAAAGAACTATGAAAGACAGCAAAATAGCTGGCGACCCTATTAATATAGTTATAGTTGGAAGTAAAGAAGCAATTTATGAAGCTTTCACTAATGCAGGATGGAGTGTTGCAGACAAACCTACTCTCTCTAAAAAGATAAGGATTGCACTTGATTGCATTTTCAATCTTTCATACCGCAGAGCTCCAATTAGTACTTTATACTATTTAAACAAACCGCAAGATATCGCATATCAATTTCAGTATGGCAGTCCACGTAAACGTCATCATGTTAGATTTTGGAAAATGTGAGGACAAAAACCCAACGAGGAAGTCTGGGTTGGAGCTGCATCATTTGATAAGAGGGTTAAATTTAGTCGTATTAGTAAGAAATTTTCTCATAAAATTAGTCCTGATATAGATAATGAAAGAGATATGATAGTAAGCATCTTTGAAAAATATGGATACACATCGACAATGGTGGATAATTTTCACATTGAGCAACATGGTACAAATGGAGAAGGTGATTACTATTATACCGATGGAAAATTAGCACTATTGCAAGGTTAGACTTCTTGTACGCACGTTATCACCAGGCAGGATAATTATCACATAACTTGTATCTTTCACTACGTAAGATATTAGAGCTAAAATATTTTACAGGAAAGGTGAAATAACTAATGCCAACAAGGCAATAACTGTACGAACATTGTGATTTTGGCTCATCAGATCCCAGTGCGTGACACTGGGATCTGATTTTTTATGCAAAATTATTATATTTATATACTTGCAAATAGATACAATTTGGAATAATTTATACTATGAAGTTACGAACCAGTGTCATGCACTGGGATGACACCTTCCGTATAAATATTAAAAAATTTACCAAACGAAAAAAAGGCAAAAGAAGCCCTAGTCATTGTCTATTTTCAGTATCGGCGTTCTTTAAGTCTTAAACACTGCAATTTAGCTGCTTTTAAACGCAACTAACTTAAGCTATAAATGTTTAAGAAATTTACCAGCAGAAAAAAAAGACAAAGAATCCCCGGAGTAGCTAGTTATTCCACTCTTTATTTTAAAATTTGACGTTGGGTGATGTCTTAAACGCTTTATAAGCGCTTTTCAGCTTATGTGGGTAAAAACCCAAAATTTTTATAAAGACATAGTATGCACATAGTGCAAAAATTAAACAATAGTACGCCAAATACAAGTCTTCTTGTCATTTTAATCTGCACAGATTGGGAAGTTAAATAATATAGCTTCAGTTTCATGATAAGAGGGCTGGCGGAGTTTGTCAAGTAAGTTTTGTGTTTCTATTCCCAATGTTATATGGTTACGCAAAGTCTATTATTATTTTGGTCTATCTGTGGCTCACTAATCATAGTTCGAACGAGATTAGTTACCATAAAAGCACAGCCTAGAATGAAAAAGGTAGTAGAAATCCAGGGGATAATAGGAGATTCGAGAGGCAATATAGATGCAATTCCTCCTATTAAAAATAAAGTGCCAGATGTGATATCAAGACAGATCTTTGTTAGTTTTTCTTGTCCAGGAGTGTTTTTTACACCGAGTTGCTTGTTAAGACTACGCTGCCTAAAATGATCAGTTAGTGACCATATGTTTAAGGTAGATGAAAGTGCACTTAATATAGTGCCGACAATAGTAAAACATAAACTTAAGACAGAAATATTAAAGATTAATGCTGCTATATATCCAATAAAAAAGGTGGTAGATAGTGTAGTAACTAAGCGTTTTGAATAAGTTCGTATTTTCTTTCTGCAAACAAGCCTCTTTTCTTCCTCACAACTCATAAACTTAGGTATAGTAAATATATTATATTATAGCATTAATTAATTTAATAAGCAATATGGAAGCTAAGAGTGCCCGAGAGAAGACTTGAACTTCTACAACTTGAAAAGTTACTAGCACCTGAAGCTAGCGCGTCTACCAATTCCGCCACCCGGGCTTTTTATAGTTTACTGTGTTTAAATTAAATAATATACTTAAACAATTTTTAGTTCAAAGGTAATGCCAAATCTAGACCAAATATTTTTCGCTCAAAACAATGTTAATATTAATAACGTATATAAAATAGTCAATAACGCTTTGAGCAATAGCGATGGTGGTGAGCTGTTTCTAGAATTTTGTCAGTCAGAATCTCTGCTTTTTGATGATAACATATTAAAACACGTGGATTTGAATACCAGAAGGGGGTTTGGTTTAAGGTCTTTTTGTGAAGATAGTACGTCTTTTGTTTGCTCTTCTGAAATTAGCGAAAAGGAAATTAGTAATGCTGCTTCTATAGTAAAAAGTTCAGTGTCTTTAAATAAAACAAATTCAATAAACTTGAATGAAGAGACAACAAGCCTATATTCGAGGATTAACCCCATAAATGAAATGGATCTGAATTCAAAGATTAAACTACTCAATGAGGTTAACGAATATATAAGATCTAAAAATAACTGCGTGAAGCAAGTAAAAATAACTTTAAGTGGAGAATGGCAGGTTGTACAAATAATAAAGGGTGATCACAGATTAAGTGACATTAGGCCTCTAGTACGTTTTAATGTACTAGTTATTGCAGAAAAAAACGGTCAAATCGAAAGAGGTTCTGCAGGGCATGGTGGAAGGGACTCTTATAGTAAGTTTGTTTCTGAGAAAAAGTGGAAAGAAGTTGCAAACCAAGCATTAAAACAAGCACTGGTAAATCTTGAAGCAATTCCAACTCCAGCTGGAGAAATGACAGTCGTTTTAGGGTCAGGCTGGCCAGGAATATTGTTACACGAAGCCGTGGGTCATGGACTTGAGGGCGACTTCAATCGCAAAAAAGTCTCAGCATTTTCAAATTCTGTGGGTAAACAAGTAGCAGCAAGTGGCATTACAGTAGTTGATGACGGAACTCTGCCTAATTTGCGTGGCTCTATCAGCGTAGACGATGAAGGCACTCCACCTGGTTATAATATATTGATAGAGGATGGGATCCTCAAAGGATACATGCAGGATCATATGAACGCTAAACTCATGGGTGTAAATCCAACTGGTAATGGTAGAAGGGAAAGTTATAAAGAAGTTACTATGCCGCGCATGACAAACACCTATATGTTGCCTGGAAAACATGCACCGAAGGAAATAATATCTAGCGTAAAGAAAGGTCTGTATGCAGTAAATTTCGGTGGTGGACAAGTTGATATAACGTCAGGAAAATTTGTTTTTTCATCTTCGGAAGCTTACCTAATAGAAAATGGCAAAATTACACAGCCAGTCAAAGGGGCAACACTAATTGGTGATGGTCCAACAGTGTTGAAAAAAGTATCTATGGTTGGTAATGATCTAAAGTTAGATCCTGGTGTTGGCACATGCTCAAAAGATGGACAAAATGTGCCCGTTGGAGTTGGTCAGCCGACACTCAAAGTTGACGCAATAACTGTTGGTGGGACTGAGATATAGATAAGAGCTAAGAGGGATTCCAGCGCACGGCGCACAACTGACAAACATTGTAGCCGTTATTCAAGTAGCCCGCAGAAGTGAAAAACTTACTTGACATCCTCCGCCAGTCCCCTTATCATGAAAGTGAAGCTATATTATTTAACTTCCCAATCTGTGCAGATTAAAATGACAAGAAGACTTGTATTTGGCGTACTATTGTTTAATTTTTGCACTATGTGCATACTATGTCTTTATAAAAATTTTGGGTTTTTACCCACATAAGCTGAAAAGCGCTTATAAAGCGTTTAAGACATCACCCAACGTCAAATTTTAAAATAAAGAGTGGAATAACTAGCTACTCCGGGGATTCTTTGTCTTTTTTTTCTGCTTAGTAAATTTCTTAAACATTTATAGCTTAAGTTAGTTGCGTTTAAAAGCAGCTAAATTGCAGTGTTTAAGACTTTAAAAACGCCAATACTGAAAATAGACAATGACTAGGGCTTCTTTTGCCTTTTTTTTCATTTGGTAAATTTATTAACATTTATAGCTAAACAACAACCATCATCCCGCAGCGGGATCTCTTGTTAGCGCCGTGACGGTCTGTGGTGGTATGACGGTTAAGTAGGGTGTCATCCAAGTAGCTGACACTGGGAATTTTATCAAGTATAAAAGTTATGTGAAAATGCACCATTTATGGAAAACCAGATCCCAGTGTCAGCTACTTGGATGACATTAGACTTCTTTCAAAATTCATGAAAGGAGCTCTCTATTGTGAATAGAGGCAATCAAATTAAATCTTAAGCCAAAACGTTTTCGTCGATTTCTATATCTGTCAGAAATGATTTTAAACCTTTTCAATAAGCCGATTACGTTTTCAACTACCACTCTTCGTATAGAGAGAGATCTATTTTCTGCTTTTTTCTCCTTTGATAAAGGATTCTTTTTTGATCTTCTATGTGGTAATTCAACATTTTTATGTATCTTTTGCATTCCTCTGTAACCAGAATCAGCTAGGATCTTAGTTTGCGGTAATATTGCTATCTTTGATTCTCTAAACATCCGAAAATCATGTTTTCTACCATTGGAGAAAGATGTACATACGACCTTTTTACTCTTCTTCTCTGTTACTATTTGTGTTTTTATAGTATGCCTTTTTTTCTTTCCAGAGTAAAAGCGCTTTTGCTTTTTTTTGGCCTTTCTACTGCTGTTTCAGTTCCATCTATTACCAAAACTTCGTATTCTACATTACTATTTAATAGATCTTTTTTTCCTGGTAATGCAAAATCTGGATGTTTTATTAATGTGTCTTCTACCCACCTTATTATTTTAAAACAGTTGCTTTCACTCATGCCATAACTTTGTCCTATATGAAAATATGTACGATATTCTCTCATATATTCCAGTGCCATAAGTAATCTATCTTCTATACAAAGTTTGCTTTTTCTTCCACTTCTAGCTTTTTTCCTTTTATCCTCCTCATCTAGAATTTCTACCATTCTCTTAAATGTTGATTTTTTTACCCCCGTTAAACGTCGAAACTTTTCTCCTTCTAACTTTTCTATTTCCTTATATTTCATGCTTCCAAATACTTGATCTTACTCTCTCTCCCTCAATTTTGAAAGAAGTCTATTATTAGGAGCACTGGGATGACAAAAAAAAGGAGCTACTCGGATGACAAGAAGAGGGCTACTTATGGAAGACTAGATCCCAGTGTCAGCTACTCGGATGACATTATTAGGAGTACTGGGATGACAAGAAGAGGCTACTTGGATGACAGAAGAAGGTGCTGGGATGACAAGAAGAGGACGCTGCCGTCATAAAGGAACCAGTGTCAGCTACTTTCATGACACCTTGAAGATTTGAAGAACCGTCATCCCGCTACGTGTTAACGGCCAAGAGATACCATTTTAGGATTTGTTATTAGCTATTTTAAAAACGCTACTTAAACATTTTTTTTAATCGATTGATTTCATCAGCAAATTTTGAGTCGGTTCTTATAAAATTTTCTACTTGCTTTACTGCATGTATAACAGTAGCATGGTCTCTGCCACCAAAACTTCTTCCAATATCTGGTAGGCTTTTTTGCGTAAATTTTTTGGCAAAATACATAGCTATTTGTCTTGGCCTTGCAAGACTGCGAAGCCTTCTATTGGATTGCATATCTGCAACCTTTATATTGAAAAATTCAGCTACTTTCTTTTGTATTTCTTCTGTTGTGATTGACCTATGATTTGACCTAAGAAGATCGATTAGGGTTTCACTAGCTGATTCTACCGTCATACTTCTTCCGATTAACGAGGTATGGGCAACCTTATTTAATGCTCCTTCTAATTCTCTTATATTAGATTTTATGTTCCTTGCTAAAAACTCTAGGACATCTTTCGGAACATACATATTCATCCGTTCCACTTTTGCCTGCAATATACCAAGTCTTAATTCAAAAGTTGTTTCATTAATATCTGCTACCAACCCCCAACCGAGTCGTGATTTTATTCTTTCTTCCACTCCATCAAGATCACTAGGAGACCTATCAGCTGATATGACCAATTGTTTATTTTGGTCTATCAATGCATTGAAAGTGTGAAAAAATTCTTCTTGTGTGCTATCTTTACCACTGATAAATTGCACATCATCTACCATCAATACATCTACTGATCTGAATTGCTCTTTAAATAACATAATATCTTTGCTTCGCAGCGCTGTAATATATTGGTACATGAATTTCTCTGCTGATAGATATACCACTTTTCTTTTTGCTGATGGGGAATTGACTATGTGCCAAGCTATAGCATGCATTAAATGTGTTTTACCAAGTCCCACTCCACCATATAGAAACAAAGGATTGCTGCCTGATATTGGATCTATAGATTCCGCTACACGCTTTGCCGCTGTAAATGCTAATTCATTTGACTTTCCTACCACAAAATTATCAAAAGTGAATCTGGGATCAAGTGGTGAACCAAGATTATGATTACTTTCCTCTCTGTTTTTTAGTATAACATTAGAGTTTGAATTTCTTTCTTCAATTACTTGAATATCAATAGAACATATACTTTGATCCTCGCTTTGCCATAATGATAATATTTTTTTCATGTAATGCACTGTAATCCACTCTTTTATAAACCTTGTTGACACAGATAAAAGAACTTCCCCATTTCTGCTACTGACAAATTTTAGTGAACTCAGCCAGCTGTTATATGTTGCTTCTCCATAGAGATTATAAAGACAATTTTGAATTTTTTCCCAAGTAACATTGTGATCCGTTACTGTAATAATCTGATCAAAAAACATAGTAGAAACCTTAGGGCTAGTTAAGTTCATATACCACACCAAGAAAAAACAATAATCAGAAAGATGCAAGATAATCAACAGCTTAATGCAAAATGAAAAGCTAATATTACTTAATACATACTAAAAATTATGGTGATTTTTTGATGAGTTGTAAAGGGTATAAAAACACTAAAATTGATCATTTTTATTTCAAAAAAATGAAAAATCTGTAAACATCGCTTGTATCGAGGATTAGAAGCATGCTATTAAAAACAGTAATACATTATGTATAAATAAGATGTTAAATTTACTGGCAAATAAGTAAAGTATTAATATAAATGTAGCTAACCTAATATAGATTTACTGAAGCAAATTTATGATTATATTAAGTAATTTGAGTTGTCATGCTATATTCGGTATTGAACTAGAGTTTTACATTGAAGGAATAGAAAAAGAATATTTATTTCTAAGTAGCATCAAAAATAAAATAGCATCTCTTGAATTTTCTTGCGAGAAAGAGAATGCTACACATCAATATGAGATAAAAAGTGGTTGTTACACGAACTTCGACAATTTAATTAAGCATTTTGAGTTAGCAAAACAATTACTTACTGAAACAGCACAAAAACTAGGTGGAAACGTTTCTTTTAAAGCAAAGCCCTATTTGGATAGAGCAGGCAGTGCATTAAATGTGCATGTTAATCTCGTGAATTCAAATAACGATAACTTATTTTATATCAATGAGCAAAAGTATAGTGATTATTTGATTCATAGTATTGGTGGATTATGCACAATGATGAAAAAACATATGTTGTTTTTTGCTCCAAATGATGATTCATATTTAAGATTTCAGTACCCGGATATTCATACTCCAACTACGATTAGTTGGGGAGTAAATAACAGAACTGCTGCGATAAGAATTCCCTATTTTGGCAAAGATTTCAAAAGATGCCGCCTGGAGCACCGCGTTCCCGGAGCAGACTGTAATCTTGAAAAAGTACTTACAGCAATAATTGAAGGTATAGTTTTTGGTATAGAGAACAAAATTGCTCCGCCAAATAGAGTGTATGGCATTGCATCTGATTCTCAATATAAGATGGAGAGGTTAATGTAACAACTATCTATCAAAATCCTAATCCGTTAAACCCCTTTTGGGTAATTGGCTGTTTTAGCATTTCCCTCACATCACTATTTACATTCCCATACTGTAATAGCAAGTCTGCAGCAGATAGTTTCTGCGTGCTTTTAGACTCAAGCCCTACATTGGTAAGGTCGCCCGATGGCTGACTAGGAAGAGATTTCATCTGATTCTTTATAAAGCTAGAGCTATTTTGTGTAAGAGTTTCATTATCTGGATCTGGCATACCAAGAACAATCTTGTCAGGCACTACCATAGTTTTTGTATAATCAGCAGAATGACTGCCTTCAGTGTTCTTAAATTCATCAAGAATTGGTTCGCCAAACGCATTTATAGGGCCACCAAGTGATCCTTTCTCCATGCGCTCTTCTGCTCTTTTCCTTATTATTTCTTCTGCTAGCTCAGTTTCAGTTCTTTTTGGTTCTTTTGCGGATATTTCTGTATCTTTTTCTTCACCTTCATCAACACTGCTATACCCTTCATCTTCTGAAACTTTATCTCCTGAAACACCAGTAATTTCAGCAGGCTGTTCTTTTTTAGTTTTTATTTTACGAATCAGCGAAAGTAATGTGTAAGTAACTACAGCAGCAGCAACGATAATGGCTATCTTTGCAGCAATGTGAATTGCTGTTAAAAATATTAAAGCTGATAAAGCTCCAGCTAACCCAGATGTAATAACTTTATTCTTGCCTTTTGTTACATTTAAAATTGCCACCATAATAACCCCTCAAATACTGTTCTAGAATTATTATACAGAAATTTTCTTATACTTGCAACTTTGTAAAAACTTTAATTATTTGCGTGAAGTTTTAAAGCTATATAAGAATTAATTAATATGCAATGTATCTCGACTATAATATTGTACAAACGCACATATTCAGTTAACATTCAACATGCAGAGCTTACTCATAGAACGAAATAGGGCGGTGGTATTATTACTTATAGTAATTTTTATCTTCGGTTCATATGCTTATGTAAAAATGCCAAGGGAAAGCAATCCTGACATACAAATCCCTATAATCAGCGTGTTTGTTGGACTTCCTGGGATTTCTGCTCAAGATAGTGAAAAGCTATTAGTGCTTCCTATAGAAAATGAACTAAGATCCATCGAAGGTGTAAGAGAATTGAGAGCTTTTGCAACTAATGATGGTGCTCACATGATACTCGAATTTGGAACAGAGTATGATAATAAAGAAGTGCTCGATAATGTCCGTTCAAAGCTTTCAAACATAAAAGCGAAGTTACCTGTTGAGGCGGAATCTCCAATAATAAATGAAATAAACTTGAGTCTATTTCCCATATTAAATGTTGGCTTAATTGGTAATCTGCCAGAAAGGGCTTTAACTGAAATAGCACGCAAATTAAAGCAAGAAATAGAGTCTCTGCCAAATATTCTCAAAGTTGAAGTGGCAGGTATACGTAAAGAAACAGTGGAAGTGATAGTTGAGCCCACAGTTCTAACAAAATATAACATTCAATCAAACGAAATATTCCAAGCTATATCAAGCAATAATAGACTAGTGGGAGCTGGGTCACTGGAAAACGATACCGGTAAATATTCGATTAAAATATCAGGGTTACTAAAAGATATAGAAGATATTATGAATATTCCTATTAGATCTCAAGGCGATGCAGTTTTGAGAATCAAAGATATAGCAAAAGTATACCCTAGGTTTGAGGATCATCAAGGCTTTGCTCGCATTAATGGATTACCTAGTGTCGTGCTAGAAATTTCAAAACGTAACGGAAAAAACATAATAGACACAGTGAATCAAGTAAAATACTTAATGGATAAGGCAAAAGATCAATTACCTGAAAATTTAAAAGTGGTGTACTTAAATGACCAGTCAAAAAACGTTCGCGATGTGCTTGATGACTTGGAAAACGGCATAATATTTGCTGTGTTGTTAATATTGATCATAATGATGCTTTCTATGGGAACAAGGATTGCTATTCTTGTGGCACTCTCGATACCTGGTTCCTTTCTCATTGGGATAATAGCTCTTTACTTTATGGGCATAACTTTAAATATCGTTGTGCTCTTCAGTTTAATCATGGCTGTTGGCATGCTGGTTGATGATGCAATTGTAATCAGCGAATATGCTGATAGAAAGATGATCTGTGGAATGGATAAAGTAGAAGCCTTTCACACTTCAGTTCGTGATATGTTTTATCCGGTCTTATCATCAACGTTAACTAAATTGGCAGTGTTTTTTCCTCTGCTACTGTGGCCTGATACTGTTGGTAAATTCATGCAGTACATACCAATTACAATAATTCTAACTTTGACTGGATCACTCATTATGGCTTTGGTTTTTATACCAACACTTGGTGCAATCTTTGGAAAGCCATCAGTAACTTCAAAAGAAGAAATTGAAAAAATGAATAGACTTCTTTCAAAATTGAGGGAGAGAGAGTAAGATCAAGTATTTGGAAGCATGAAATATAAGGAAATAGAAAAGTTAGAAGGAGAAAAGTTTCGACGTTTAACGGGGGTAAAAAAATCAACATTTAAGAGAATGGTAGAAATTCTAGATGAGGAGGATAAAAGGAAAAAAGCTAGAAGTGGAAGAAAAAGCAAACTTTGTATAGAAGATAGATTACTTATGGCACTGGAATATATGAGAGAATATCGTACATATTTTCATATAGGACAAAGTTATGGCATGAGTGAAAGCAACTGTTTTAAAATAATAAGGTGGGTAGAAGACACATTAATAAAACATCCAGATTTTGCATTACCAGGAAAAAAAGATCTATTAAATAGTAATGTAGAATACGAAGTTTTGGTAATAGATGGAACTGAAACAGCAGTAGAAAGGCCAAAAAAAAGCAAAAGCGCTTTTACTCTGGAAAGAAAAAAAGGCATACTATAAAAACACAAATAGTAACAGAGAAGAAGAGTAAAAAGGTCGTATGTACATCTTTCTCCAATGGTAGAAAACATGATTTTCGGATGTTTAGAGAATCAAAGATAGCAATATTACCGCAAACTAAGATCCTAGCTGATTCTGGTTACAGAGGAATGCAAAAGATACATAAAAATGTTGAATTACCACATAGAAGATCAAAAAAGAATCCTTTATCAAAGGAGAAAAAAGCAGAAAATAGATCTCTCTCTATACGAAGAGTGGTAGTTGAAAACGTAATCGGCTTATTGAAAAGGTTTAAAATCATTTCTGACAGATATAGAAATCGACGAAAACGTTTTGGCTTAAGATTTAATTTGATTGCCTCTATTCACAATAGAGAGCTCCTTTCATGAATTTTGAAAGAAGTCTAATGCTATCGAAAGTGGTGAGATAAAAAGCGCTGGACCTATAATAAGAGCTTATGTACGAATGCTAGAAAAGGTCTTAGATTATCCTAAAAAATTTGTATGCGCTACTGTATTCGTCCTGTTTTCATTTAGTGTGCTGTACTTTACTTTTGGCCCTGGAGTAAAGTTTTTTCCGAAAGTGGATTCAGATAATATTTTAATCAGTGTTAAAGCAAAAGAAAGCTTATCAGCCAAAGAACGAGACTTGATACTAAAAGAAGTAGAAGAGCGCATTTTGAGTGTTGAAAAAGAAATTCATGTTTCTTATGCTAGATCAGGAGCATTTTCAGACAACGTTATTGCCAGAATTCAACTAGAACTTATGGATTGGCGCTTCAGGCGCAAAGCTAAGCACATACTAAATGATATAAGGAGCAGTGTGCAAGACATGAAAGGAGTAATAATTGATGTTCAAGAAAAAAAGTCAGGACCGTCGGCTGACAAGCCAATACAAATTAACCTCAGCGGAAGTGCATCCAATCTGAATTTAGCAGCAGAGAAAATTCTAAAAATTATGGACCAACCTTCATCCGGGTTTATAAATATTCAAGATAGCAGATCAGCACCTGAAATAGAGTGGAATATGAATGTTGATAAGAGTAAAGCTATAAGTTCTGGAGTAAGTGTTGCAACCATTGGCGATTTTATAAAGATGGTTACAAATGGAGTGTTGATTGGAAAATATAGACCAAATAACACGGATGAAGAAATCGATATTGTACTCCGTTTCCCCAGAAAGGACCGCAACATGAAGACTATAGATAATCTTTTTATCAATACAGTAAACGGCCCGTATCCTATGAGCAATATAGTAAAATATGCTCCAGAAAAAAAGGTAAACAAACTAAACAGGATTGATGGATCACGCACAGTGACAATCTCTGCTGACCTGGATACTGGCTATCTTGTTGATGAAAGGATAAAATTCATTCAGAATTCTATTGCCCCAGATTGGGACAAGGAAGTAGAAATTAATTTTAAAGGTGACAAAGAAGATCAACAAAAATCAGGAGCATTTTTGTTAAAGGCTTTTATATTAGCGATTACACTAATGATATTGGTATTAGTGACACAGTTTAATAATGTATACCATACATTTATCGTAATGACAGCAGTGTTTTTATCCACAACATGTGTGTTTTTTGTTTTCTTTCTTATTCAACAAGTTTTCGTAATCGTTATGTGTGGAGTGGGGATAATTGCTTTGGCAGGAATTATAGTGAATAATAACATACTATTGCTTGATGCCTTTCACACCCAAATTAAGGTACACAAAAATGACATCAAGCGATGTGTAATAAACGCTGCAATTTCTCGCGTTAGGCCAATATTGCTTACCGTTGCAACCACAGTTCTTGGTTTAATACCGATGATTACCAGGTTAAATATCAATTTTTTTACGCTACAAATCACATATGATGCTCCATCAAGCCAGTGGTGGGTTGACATTTCAACAACCATAGCAAGTGGAATATTGGCTGCAACGGTTTTAACTTTATTCTTTACTCCTGCGTTGCTTGTTATGCAAAGACACGAAAAAACTTGACTTAAATTAGCAATTATTTAACATTTAGGATAGCATTCTTTGCCCGTTGGAGCTATAATTATAACTAATTACATTGGATTTATTTATTATGATTGCTAATCGTAAAAGCAGTGTTAAGCAGAAAAGTAACAAGAATAACATAGTTGGAAGCCTTGATGTAATAAAAACAGCAGGAGAGCTTTCACTTCAAAAAGGTTTAGATTTTGATGTTGTAATAAAGGCACTGGAAAGTGCTATAGAAGCAGTGGCTCATCAAAAATATGGTAGCAAAAGCAAAATTGTAGTTGATATAGATAGAAACACAGGCAAAGTTACTTCATATAGAAAACTAAAAGTTATTGATGATGAATCAAATGAAAAAGAGAATACTGAGTGTGAATCAATTACGCTTACACAAGCTAAATTAATAAAAGGAGATGCAAAAATTGGAGATACTATTAGTGAATTGCTCTCTCTTAACACTGATCTTGCTTCAGCAAGAATTGCACAGCAAAAGATTGCTCAAATCATTAAAGATGAAGAATCAAAAAAGCAATATGAGGAATTTAAAGATAAGGTGGGAGAAATAAGGTATGGTATTGTTAAACAAGTAGAATATTCAGATCTTATTATAGACATAAATGGCACTAGGGCATATCTTCCATTGCGAAATTTAACTGGTGGTGAATCATTTCGTGAAGGCGATAAGGTTAAAGCTTACATACAGACTGTTAAGCGCTCTGATGATGGACGTCAAATTATTCTTTCTAGGACTCATGAAGGCTTTTTGGAGGCATTATTAAATCAAGAAATACCAGAAATTGCTGACGGATTAGTGACAATTAAAGGTATAGCTAGAGATGCTGGCTCAAGATCTAAGGTTGCCGTTTTCTCTCCCGACAAGAACATTGATCCAGTAGGTGCTTGTGTTGGAGTTAAGGGAGATAGAATAAAAACTATTATACACGAATTAAATGGTGAAAAAATTGACGTTATAAATTACTCCTCAGATTTGGGTCAATTTGTTATTAAAGCCATTACTCCTGCAGAAGTATCGAAGGTTATTATTGATGAAAATGAAAATTGCATAGAGTTAATAGTTGCTGAAGATCAATTGAGTTTAGCGATAGGAAAAAAGGGCCAGAATGTAAGATTAGCTTCAGAGCTTGTTGGATGGAAAATTGAGATATTAAGCACTCAGCAAGAATCAGAAAGGCGAAGTAAAGAACTTAGTCAATGTTCAGCTTTATTTGCTGAAGCTTTAAACTTAGAAGAGATTATGGGTCAGCTATTGGTAACAGAAGGTTTTTCAAGTGTAGAAGATATATCCAGCGCTTCAATTAAAGAGCTTGCTTCAATAGAGGGCTTTAATGAAGATATTGCAAACGAACTTCATAATAGAGCAAATAAGTACCTGAAAGCAGAAAATGATAGAAAAATAGAGGAGCTAAAAAGTTTAGGTATGGAAGATGATGTAATCAATTTAACTTTATCAATAGACAATAAAATTGCTCTTAGTAAGCATGATATTAAGACTTTAGAGGACATAGCAGATTTATCAAGTTATGAGTTTTGCAGCATACTCTCTTCCTCATCAGATAGCAAAGAAGATCTAAAAGATACAGTAGATTCAATAATCATAGAAGCACGTAAAAAGCTTGGGTTAATATAATAAAATAATATGAATAATGAAGATATCAGTGATAAGAAATTAACGCTCCAAGGCTTAAGCAAGCTTAAATTAGACCTCAATTTAAACTCTTCAGCTAGCCCAAGTACTGGAGCTACAGTAGTAAAAAAAAGAAGAAAAAAATCTCATGATGCAGAAGAACATAATTTATTTGACGAGAGTAAATTAGGTTCTTTAACAGAGAAAGAACAAATTTTTCGCATTAATGCTGTGCAGAATGCTGCTTTGCTGAAAGAAAGAAATCAGAGAGAAGAAAAAGAGAAAACAGCAAAAGAAGACAGCAATAAAGAGATTGACGAGAAAAATGAAGCGGACGCTTTATCTAAGGAAATAGATAAGCAAGTTTTAAGTAATACCCACTTAGTTGAACCAAAAGAAGACAGTATTGACTATGAGGACGACGATAAAAAGTCTTTTAAGGTCAACAAAGATATATATTCTAAGCATTCTAAACTGGTAATTGCACAGGCAATAGATGAAAAAACTGAACAACCCCCTGTATTTAAGCAAAGGTTTGGTATAAGAGGTAGAAAGTCAAAGTTTACTAAGGGTAAAAATATATCAAGAGAAGTTATTGTACCAGACAAAATCACTATCAGGGAGTTATCTATTCGTATGGCAGAAGATAGCAAGAGTGTGCTAAAAATGTTCAAAGAAGAAGTTGGTGAGAGTTATAGAGTAGATGATCTGGTGGATCCAGATATAGCATGTGAAATAGTGAAAAAATTTAATCATACGGCCAAACGAGTGAGCGATGCCAACAAAGAAAAGGATTTATTTTTTATAGAAGGCAGAGAAAGCCTGCCTAAAAAACCTAAACCACCAATCGTCACTTTTATGGGACACGTCGATCATGGTAAAACCTCATTGCTCGATGCATTTCGTGAATCTAATGTTGCAGAAAGAGAGTCAGGTGGCATAACTCAACACATAGGTGCTTATCAAATAACAACAAAAGATAAGCAAAAAATTACTTTCATTGATACACCAGGACATGAAGCGTTCACTGCGATGCGTGCATGTGGTGCCAATATTACTAATATAGTTGTAATAGTAGTTGCAGCTGACGATGGAATCATGAAACAAACAGTTGAAGCAATAAATCATGCAAAAGCAGCAAATGTTTCTATTATAGTTGCTATTAATAAAATTGATAAATCTGAGCCTGGTGATGTAGAAAAAATAATTAATAGTTTGCCTCAATATGATCTCATTCCTGAAGAGCTTGGTGGTGATGTTATGATTGTGCCAGTATCAGCAAAAAAGAAAACTAATTTAGATAAACTAGAAGAGGCGATTTTGTTAATCGCTGAATTAATGAAGCTAGAAGCAATAGAAGATTGTCGAGCACTTGGATGGGTAATAGAATCCAAAATAGATAAAGCGAAAGGAATATCAGCTACATTGATAGTTGAGGAAGGAACGTTAAAGGTTGGTGATATATTGGTAGTTGGTACAACATATAGCAAAGTACGTAGTATGCTTGGTCAAAGAGAAAAAGCAGCATTACCCTCCACTCCAATTGAAATTACTGGTCTAAATGGTGTGCCAAATGCTGGAGATAAATTTGTTGTTGTAAATTCTGAAAAGCAGGCGCGTGAAATTGTTGAATACAGGCTAGAGTTAGTCAAGAAAAAGAAAGAAGATTTGGGCGACAATAATTTAGATATATTCAGTCGTAATAACAGCGAAACAGAAGAACTATCTGTAGTTTTAAAGTGCGATGTAACTGGTTCTATTGAAGCAATATCAAGTTCAATTGATAAACTCGGTAAAGACCAAGTGAAATTAAATATCCTACACAAAGCAGTAGGAGGGATAACAGATTCAGATGTGCTGCTTGCAGAAGCATCAAGTGCAGTAATTTTAGCTTTTAATGTAAAAGTGGACTCAAAAATAAGGGACTTGGCAAAACAAAAAGGTATAGAAATACATACTTATAACATAATATACGAGCTCATTGATGACATGAGAATGTATTTAACTAAAATGTTAAAGCCTGTTACACGAGAGGTTCGTGTTGGCTTTGCATCTGTGAGACAAATATTTAATGTATCCAAAGCTGGTAATATCATTGGATGTTATGTAAGTGATGGAGTCATAAAAAAAGATTCTTTAATTAAGGTAATGCGCAGCGGCAAATTGGTACATGAAGGAAGGTTAAAAGCACTACGTAGATTTAAAGATGATGTTAAAGAAGTAGGTGCAAACTTTGAATGCGGAGTATCACTAGAGGGTAATGTCGATATTAAAGTTGGAGATATTTTGGAAGCTTATCAATTAGTGCAAGAAGAAAGGGTGTTATAGTAGCTGGATATGAAAAAGGAAATTAGAAACCTAAAAATAGCATCGGTATTGCATAGAGCAATATCAAGAGTCCTAATGGAAGGTAAGGTGTTCAATAAAAATGTAGCGGTATCTGACGTAAAATTAAGTAAAGATTTGAAAAAAGCAGATGTATATATTGTGTTATCTTCATTGAATATTCAAGTAGCTGACTACTTAGATTCAGAAAAAAGACGCACTGGAGATCCTTCTGAGAATAATTGTGATATTAATACTGTTGTTAATGAAATGAACCAATCTGCATGGTCGATACGTAAATCTATACTGTGTTATGTTGATTTGCGATTTATACCTGAGTTAGTTTTCAAGCCTGATTTAGCGTTCGATAATTTTGTTAATGTAAGCAAAATATTACATAATCACACTTAATTAATGTATTTCAACCATTACTTTTCATTAATGAGATTGCACAGTTTAACAGGTTTGTGGCTTGTGCTATTTCCCAGTTTGAGCGGTATTCTTTTAGCCTCAACTTCTCTATCGTATCAGGCTCTTTTTCTCCTTGTTTTGTTCACTATAGGCACATTTTTAATGAGACCTGCAGGGTGCATAATCAATGACATTTTCGATAGGGAAATAGATGCACATGTTGAACGAACAAAATATAGGCCACTTGCAAGTGGTGCATTAAACATAAAGCAGGCTTTAGCTTTACTTTCACTGTTACTATCTATTGCCCTGGTAATCTTATTATTAACCAATAAAACTACTCTTATACTTGGAATAATTTCAATGTGCATGATAGTTATCTACCCCTTGCTAAAGCGGTATGTTTGGTGGCCACAATTGTTCTTAGGGTTTACTTTTAATATGGGGTCGCTCATGGGCTCAGCAGCAATAATAAACCAGATCAGTATAGAATCCTTACTGTTTTATATAGGATGCGTCTTTTGGACACTTAGCTATGACACCATATACGCTCATCAAGATAAAAAAGATGATGAAAAACTCGGAATGAAATCTACCGCATTATATTTTGGTGATACAACAAAATCTTGGTTGAAAAGATTTTACTTAATATCTTTTATGGCATGGCTATACGCTGGCATTTTATCATCATTAAATAACATCTTTTATATTGCTCTACTTGCTGTAGGGTTCATATTTCACCGCCAATACAAAAATTTCAATCCTGATGATCCCAGTCAATGCATGTCCATATTTAAAAATAATTCCTACGTAGGGTTGCTTCTCTTCTTTGGCATCCTTTTAGATAGAATTGTAAATTCTATCTCTTAGAGTTTTTCGTTTCTGCGGCGACACCAGTGGTGTTAAGTATTCGTACAGTTATTGGTGTTATCAAGATACTCCCTAATCTTCTTCAAATCCTCCCAGGCTAAACGTTTTTGTGCCGGTTGGCGAAGTAGGTAAGCTGGATGAAATATAGCAGCTGTGGTGATTGAATTGGACAAATATTGGTTAGTATATGTATGAAATCTGCCACGCAAATTCGATATAGTTTTTGTGCTGTCAAGAAGGCTATAACACGCAATTCCACCAACTAAAACTAAAATTTGTGGTAAAATAAGTGCAATATGCTTCTCTACAAATGGTCTGCACATGTCAAGCTCTAGGTCGGTTGGCTTTCTATTGCCAGGTGGGCGCCAAAATACGGTATTGCTTATGTATACCTTAGTGCGATCAAGATTTATTGCACTGAGCATTTTATCGAGCAACATTCCACTTGCACCACAAAATGGTATGCCTTGAAGGTCTTCATTTGCTCCTGGAGCTTCACCAACAAGCATAATTTTTGCATTCTGATTGCCATCAGAAAAAACAGTATTAGTTGCAGTTTTTTTTATCTCACAACCTTCAAATGACTTCACTGCATTTCTTAGTTCATCCACACTACCACATTTACTTGCAAGTTTCCTTGCTTCGATTATCCAGTCACTTGGAAAGAAATTTTTAGGCTCTTTTCCACCTTTAGTGTCATTCCAGCGCGTGACGCTGGAATCTATATCTTTATCTTCTTTCTGGATCCCAGTTGGGATGACAGAGAACTCTGCAAGTCTATTATTCTCTTCCTCTTCACCTTCTGTTAGCGTGCAATCAACGCCCACTTCATGGTAAAATTTTAATAATTCTAAATCCTCATCGCTCATAGTGCCTCTTGATCTTTTGTGCTTTTTTTATGGCCATATCATACTTTAATTTAGATAAATGTCTAATATATAATATACCGTTTAAGTGATCCAGTTCATGCTGAATACACCTTGCAAGCCAACCACTAGCTTTTAGCGTCTGTTCTTCGTTATTTAAGTCTCTGTATTTCACAGTTAAATACTTTGGGCGTCTAATTTCATGACTTTGCTCTGGAATTGAAAGGCACCCTTCTTTGAGAATTACTTGTTCATCGGATAATTCCGTAATTTCAGGGTTAATCATGCAAAATTTGCCAGTTGATTCATATCCTACTGGCTCGTCTTCAGCTTGAGAGAGCTGAATGTCCATAACAAAAACTCTCTTCAGCACCCCAACTTGCACTGCAGCAAGGCCGAGACCTTCTGCATCGTACATAGTTTCGAACATGTCATTTACTAATTCTTTAATTTTATCGTTTATATCTGTTACTTCACTGGCGCGCGTAATTAATCTTTCATCAGGAGCAATTACAATTGGTAGTATGGGCATAAAAATTATAATTCTATGTTTTATTTTTCCTTTTGTCCAGAATTTAGGGTATATTAAAATGTTGCTATATCTATAATAGAAATATAAATTATTAAAGAAAGCTACAATTTAAATGAAATTGCGTAATAAGGTTAACTAATGTACTCTGCAGTAATAGCAAAACCAAAGAGAAACGTTTTTGCTGTTTTAGACATAGGTACAACAAAGATTATTTGTCTAATTGTTAAAATGAATAGCAATTTCAGCTATAAAATAACAGGAACGGGTTATAAGATTGCAGAAGGTGTAAACGGTGGATCAATAACTAACGTTAAACAGGCAAGTTATTCTATTTCATCAACTATAAGCTTAGCTGAGCAAGTGTCAGAAGAAACCATAGATCAGATATATGTTAATATTGCTGGATGTGGCATCTCATCTTTCAATGTACATAATGAAATTATTGCAGCTAATCATGAAATTTCTGACCGGGATATAAAACGTGTAGTTTTTCAGACGTTTGAGAAATATATTGAAGAAAATGTTATCATTCACAATATACCACTGAAATATCACTTGGATGACATGACTGATATAAAAGAGGTTAGTGGATTGTACGGAAAAAGACTATCTGCTGATGTTAATGTTGTCACTGCTTCGCGTCCAGCGCTTACCAATATTGAAAACTGTATTACCAATAATGGTGGATTAAATATGGCAGGTTGTATTGCTTCTGCATATTCTGCAGGTCTTGCATGTCTGAGTGGAGATGAAAAAGAGCTCGGGACTGCTATTGTTGATATAGGAGGTGGGTGCACTGCAATTGGAATTTTCAAAAGAGGAAAACTTGTGTATGCAAGCAGCGTTCCAATTGGTGGCGTTCATATCACTCGAGATATTGCTTACGGGCTATGCACAAGCATAGAACGTGCAGAGTATATAAAAATACTGTATGGTAGCACTATTGTAACTTCAATAGATGAGAACGAATATATTACAGTGCAAAATAGTGAAAATGATGAACCTACTCAAGTATTCAAATCTGAGCTTATTAACATCATAAGACCAAGAGTTGAAGAAATACTTGAAATGGTAAGAGAGCAATTTCAAGAGCAGAAAGATCCAATTAATAAAGTAGTGATCACAGGTGGAACTAGTCAACTCACAAGCATGAAGGAAATTGCAGGCTATATATTCAATAAGCAAGTTCGAATTGGGTGCCCTGAGTCTTGTAGCGGTCTTGATGGCGAGTATAATAAAAATCCTGTATTTTCTGCTGCTATAGGTTCTATAAAGCTAATAGTTGACACTTTTTATAAAAATAACTCTGGAATGCTTGGTCAAGATGGTAAAATGAGTAAGTTGTACCATTGGGTTAAATCAAAAGTTACAGTCTAGATTTCTGTTTTACCACCTTTCATACAAATGACTTGACACTAGGATCTATAAAGCTTATTTTCACAATATGGAAAATCATTGTGTTTAATGTACTTCTGAGTAAGTGTAAAGGAGCGTGACGTCATTAATTACAATAAGACATGGAAAGTATGAACATAACTATACACTCACAAGAAGACTTTGAATTTATGCGCAAGGCTGGCAGGCTTGCTGCTGAAACTCTTGATTTCATTGTACCGTACGTAAAGGTAGGGGTGACAACTAATGAGTTAAATGATCTATGCCATGAATTTATAATCAATGCAGGTGCAATTCCAGCGCCACTAAACTATAGGGGGTATCCAAAATCGATTTGCACTTCAAAAAATGCAGTTGTGTGCCATGGTGTTCCCGATGATAAACCACTTAAAGATGGAGATATTTTAAATATTGATGTCACGGTGATTTTAAATGGTTGGTATGGTGATACAAGTCGCATGTTTTGGGTTGGCAAGCCATCAATAAAAGCAAAACGCTTGTGTGACGCTACTTATCATGCATTGATGGAAGCAATTAAACAAGTTAAACCCGGCAATAAGTTAAATGAAATAGGGCTTGCTATAGAGAAATATATTAGAGATTTTGGATATTCTATCGTACGCAGCTACTGCGGACATGGTATAGGAAAAGTCTTTCATGCTCCACCAAATGTCGTACACTTTTATGATGAAGATGAGGATCTTGTCTTAAAAGAAGGCATGTTTTTTACAGTAGAACCAATGATCAATGCTGGAAAACATGAAACTCTGCTTAGTAAATTAGATAGCTGGACAGTGACAACACGTGACCTTTCACTTTCTGCGCAGTTTGAGCATACGCTTGGGATAACAAAAGATGGTGCTGAAATATTCACATTATCACCTAAAAATTGGCACTTCCCGCCTTATAATTAGATTTTTTTAAACACTTGGTTTTCGAAAAAATCTAACTTTTAACTTGTGATATAGCAACTAACCCAATTAGTGCACAGAAAATCATGTAAAAACTAGCTGAAGTCTCTTGTCCTGTAACTTTGATAATTGTTGTGCATATAAATGGTGCAAGACCACCAAAAAATCCCGAAGCTATATTTCTTGATAAACCAAATCCACTGTATCGTACCCTTGTTGGAAATAATTCACACATAAATGCACTGACAGGGCCAAGCGATGCAGCTATTGGAATTATAAAAAGAATATGTGCTGTAAAAGTGAGTAAGTAATTGCCACTACATAACATTGAGAAAACTGGATAACTCACTATCACAAAGGTTATAAATGCAAACTTCATAACTTTTTCTCTTCCTACCTTATCAGAAAGTATTGCAAATAGTATAGTCAATCCTCCAAGCGCAATCTGATTCAATATTTCTACTGTGTGATTAAAATGAGTATTTATTGTTGATGTAAGCACATTGAAAAATACCAGATATATGTAAAGAGATGAGTTTTCAACTATATCAACCCCAACTGATATCAGAAAAGGTTTTTTGTAATTGTTTAATAACTCTTTTAATGGCAATTTAGACGGATTTTTTTGTCTTTTATACTCTGGGCTTTCATCAAGTATATATCTCATATATATGCTAATTAATCCCATTGCTAAACTGAAAATGAAAGGTAATCTCCACCCCCAAGATTCAAAATCAGATACTTTTTTGCATATGAGTACCGCTATCAGGCTTAATATTGAACCAAGAACTGCACTTAATACTTCAATGCTGCCAAAAAATCCTTTTTTGTTTTTAGGAGCGTGTTCTATTAAAAATGGTGCATTTCCTGCTTCTCCTCCAAGAGATATACCCTGCAATAACCTTAAACAAACTACCAGCATTGACGCTAGTATTCCAATGCTTTGATAACCTGGAACAAAAGCAATTAATACGGTTGACAGAGTCATCAATATAATAGAAAGAAATAGGGCAATTTTTCTGCCATATTTATCACCGATGTGACCAAATATAGCAGCACCTATTGGTCTTATCAGGAAACCTACTGCAAAAACTGCAAAAGCCTTAAGTATGCTGACTAATTTATCATCTGATGGAAAAAACACATCTCCGATTATGCTTATTAGGTGACTGAAAAGCATGTGGTCATACCACAATAAAGTGTTACAAATCAAACTTGAAAATATTACTTTTGTTATTTGTTGCATAATTTTCTACATCCAGAGTGTGATGGGTAGGATAAATGAATTGGGAGATTTTGTCCACTAATTACATATAAACTCAAAAGTGGTAAGAGTTTTGAGTCTTTTAGCGTAATTGCAAACTATAACAAAGTCATAAATTTGAATTGCTGACGTAACAGTAATACTTCTTAACCGTAGCATTTTTTAAAGTTTTGTTCATACGTCAACTTGCCTAAGGCAAGAAAACTTGACATTTCTTCAACATTTTGGCATAATTATATATGTGGAAAAAATCTAAAAAATTTTTGTCTAGTACAGTTTATTTATGTTCATTTAATAGGGGGTTTTTATGAGCAGAATATTTTCTAAATACAAAGAGAAATTTGCACCTAATGCACAGATAGATCTAATGAATATCATTGAATCTGACGAACAAATGTTTCAAGACTATAAAAAATTTCTCAATCGGAAAAAAATAGACGGAATATGTAGACATTTGTGTGACTATATTACTTTAAATGATTTGTTAGTTAACAAAGAATCTTTTATTAAAGCATTTGATAGTATTGAGAAAAAAAGATCACTAGTAAATGATTTAATCAAGAAAGTCAAAAATGATGATATTAATTCAGATGAAGTAAATAAGCAGAAATTTGAGCAGGAATTGTACAACAGTTTTGACAAAGATGACGAAGTAATGAAGGAGGTAAGAAAAATAACTAATACTTTATTTAAACGAATGAGTAAGAAGGCGCAAGAGAATTTCATGGAAGAGATGGAACAAATATTACACTCGAGAGAAATAGCTAAGTCACCTTTCCTAGGAATGAAAAAGCCAAAGACACTAACTGTAGCAGACTTAAATCTAGCAGCAATGAATCAAAATCAGTATATGAAAATATCTTATAATCCTGTTATAAGTGGAGATTCTGGGCACGCTGTACTGATAAAGAAAAATTCAGATAATAGCTTTGCATTTTATGATCCTAATTTTGGTGCAGTTTTTGATCTGACAGAGAAGCAGCTATGTGAGGTTGTAACTCAATCATTTTATGGCTATGTAAGAATAAGCAAGTTAGGTATTGTTGCACTATTTACTTTATTAACCTCAGTTGTTGCTGGAATTGCTGCAGCAGTATACGGTTATAATATAATTGCTAGTGTATTGCTTGTAACTTGCTTAGTGGACTTATCAATCTTGTGTTGCTTAAAAGAAAAATTAATGCCACAAAAGTATGATACTATTACACCAGAAAATAATATTTCGATAATTAATAATGACTTTCAGGTTGAATTAAAAAATCTGGTGGACAAGTATTCTAGTGATAATTGCAAGTTAGGAAGTACTGCTGAAAGTGACGTACAAGTAGAAAGTGTAACAAAAGGGAATCTAATTCTGGGCAATGTTTCTAACTTATAGGTGTTGAGTTAAGTGTATGGTTCCATAATCCCTTCTTCAACCTTTTACACCCTGGAGCTATACACCACAGTTTGTTTTATACCGTAATGGCATGTCTTATTTTTTCAAATATGGGGAGGAAATGTAGGCATTATGTGAATATTATATTAATAATAATATCTCATTAAATCTTAATATCATTGACTATATTCAAGTATTTTTATATCATATATTTCACCATGTTTCAGTGAGGAAGCTACTTTTATCTATATACACAAAATCTTTTGATATGGCACACACTCCAGTTTTGTTAAAAGAGATGCTATCACTACTATCACCGCAGGATGGTGGTATATATGTCGATGCTACGTTTGGAGCTGGAGGGTATAGCAAAGCAATATTGGAGTCAGCTGATTGCAAAGTATATGCAATTGATAGAGATGAAACGGTAACTAAGTTTTATGATGATTTAAGCGTTAAGTATCCCGATAGAATAAACCTATCTATTGAGAAGTTTAGTAATATTAAAAATTTATTAGATAGCAACAATATTAGAGGTATCGGTGGAATAGTTTTTGACATCGGAGTTTCATCTATGCAGCTTGATAACGGAGATAGAGGGTTCTCATTTCTGCATGATGGTCCACTCGATATGAGCATGGATAACTCTTCTTATATAAACGCTTCAACATTTGTTAATGCTTTACGCGAAGAAGAAATCGCAAATACTATATATAACTACGGAGGCGAACGTCATTCTCGCAAAATTGCAAGAGCAATAGTAAATGCACGGAAGAAGAAAACTATCAAAACTACATTTGAGCTTGCGGATATTGTACGTTCCGTGGTATTTCGTGGAAAAAGCAAAATTGATCCTGCAACCAGAACATTTCAGGCAATCAGAATATGGGTAAATGATGAGCTGGGAGAACTTGAAAAGGGCATTAAAGCTGCATCTGAGATTTTAAGTGAGAATGGCAAATTAATTGTCGTCACCTTTCATTCCTTAGAAGATCGTATAGTCAAAACTTTTTTTAAAGATTTATGTGCTACTGATTGCAAGACATTCTCTCTTCTAAATAAAAAAGTGATCGAAGCAAGTATAGAAGAAGTAAGTGCAAATCTGCGTTCACGCTCAGCAAAACTAAGAGCTATACAGAGGTTGTCGTGAGAACTTTCTGCATCATCTCAATAGTTATGTTTTTTCTTAGCATTGTAGGGCTATTTAAAGTAAAATTACATGTTCAGTCGTTAAATAGAGAGCTAATAAAAATAAAAAGTGAAATTAATTTAGTACAAAGTGATATAAAAGTTTTACAAGCAGAATGGAGCTATTTGAATAATCCAAAAAGGCTTGCAAGTCTTGTAAAGAAATACCTGAAAAATAACTCTTTAATACTGGCTAGCCAGGTTAAAAATCTTGACTCTTTAAATGGCCGCAGCGTGTTAGCACAACTTAAAACCCAGAATTAATAGTTGAATTGAAATCTTATCTTTTACAGATAAGCACACCACAATAAACCTTACTTTAGTATGAAATTGCTTGCATAAGATTTTTGCAGCCTCTTAACATTTTTTGGCATTTCAATTACGTATTTAACGTTGCGTTTTTTTGCGTAGAATACTGCTTTTTCAAGAGAATCAAACTTTAATACAATCTGTTTTTTTGGATCTTTTGAGCCAACCCACCCCATTAAAGGTTCAATGTAGTAAGAACCAGATTCAATTTTCAGGTGCCAGAGATTTGTATTACCTAAACCAGATTGTGTTGCAGTTTTTGTTGGTTTATAAATCCTAAAAACTACTTTATCGTCAATGCCCATAGTTCTTGTTAAATAAGCTTAAATATATATCCAAATAAATCCTTTCACAAACAATTAGTATGAAAGAATGAAGTTTGAAATAAATATTTTTATGTTATATTATTATTAAATTATATTAAAAGGATTAGCAAAATAGGAGTAATCGATGACGCAACAGGAAATAGTAACAATTAATGCAGAGTTACGTGATGTAACAAAAACAAAAGCGATGCATTCCCTAAGAAACAAGGGAAACATCCCTGGAATCATATATGGAAAAGGCCATGACAATGTAAATTTAACATTGTCTGTAAAAGAATTCACGAAGCAATATAAATCAGGTTCTCTTTCTGCACATTTGATAGAACTGAATATTTCGGGCAAAAAGGAATATGCTCTTGTTCGCGATGTCCAATTGCATGTAGTGAAGGATACTGTGCAACATGTTGATTTTCAATTTGTTGATAAAGGCAGCGAAATTAAAATAGACATACCTTTATCATTTGTGAATGAAAGTAAAGCTCCAGGAATCAAATTAGGTGGAGTGCTTAATGTTTTGTGTCGTTCTATTGCTGTTAAATGCTCTCCTGATAAAATACCTCAGGTTATAGAAGTTGATTTATCTGGCAAAATGATTGGCCAGTCTATACATATCAACGATGTAAAATTACCAGAAGGTGTTAAGTTTATAGCCCATGAAGAAGAAAATTTTACCATTGTTACAATTTCTGCTGCCGATAGTGACGTCGAAGAACCTCAAGCAGAAACAGAGGAATAGTGCATCTGATAGTTGGACTTGGTAATCCTGGCAGTCAATATGAGCTAACTCATCATAATATCGGCTTCATCGTAGTTGATACAATTTGCAAATATTGGAATTTCCAGTCGTTTTCTAAAAAAGCCGATTACCTAATAACCTCTGGCATAATTAATGATAATAAAATCATGTTAATAAAGCCTTATTCATTTATGAATAATTCAGGCATTCCTGTTGCAAAAATACGAAACTTTTACAAATTATCGCTAGATAATATCATTGTCATACATGATGACGCTGATTTGGAACTTGGAAGAATAAAAATAAAGAAAGGCGGTAGCTCTGCTGGACATAATGGACTTAAATCCATAGATAGTTTTGTTGGTAATGATTATTGGCGCTTGAGATTTGGAGTAGGTAGACCTGAGCATGAAAAAAGCTTAGCAGACTATGTATTATCAAAATTTTCAAATTTTGATAACGTTACTCCCTTAGTGGAAAAAATAGCAAAAAATATACACTTGATGCTGCAAGGGGATAATACAGCTTTTATCAATTTGATTGTATAATATTACGAAACACAAAACTAAATTTCACACAATTAAAATAACAGATTTCTTGCATTACCTCCCAAGCCACAACTGTCATTCAGTGGAAACAAAAAAAGTTTGTATGCAATAACACAGAAGCATGTGCTGCTATTCCTTCGTTTCTTCCAAGAGAACCTAATTTTTCTGCAGTGGTTGCTTTGATATTTACAAATTCATCATCAATCTCTAATGCTTTTGATATGAATTTCTTCATTTCTACTTTGTAAGGCGATATTTTAGGCTCCTCACAAACTATAGTAATATCTAAATTAGACACGCTGTACCCTTTTTCCTTTGCTTTTTTAGCAGCAAAGTCAAGAAAGTGAGATGAATTGCAATCTTTCCATTTAGAGGAACTAGGAGGAAAGTGCTCTCCTATATCGCCACATCCTAGTGCTCCGAGTATTGCATCAACGATTGCATGTATTGCAACATCACCATCTGAATGTGCTTCTATTGCCATGTTGTGCTCAATTTCCACACCGCAAATTTTTATAAAGCTCTTAGCTTTATCTTGAGTTATGATAAACTTGTGTATATCATAACCAGCTCCGACACGAAATTTTGGCTCTTCAAAGAGAAGCTTTGCCATATTGATATCCTCTTTTGTGGTTAACTTAAAATTGCTTTTCTCACCTTTAATAATCGCAACATGTTTTTTGTGCTCTACCATTAGTGATGAATCGTCAGTAAATTCTTTGACTGATTGATGGCATGATAATAATTCTTTGAAATTAAAAATTTGAGGAGTTTGTATGGCTCTGAGTTTTCCTCTTGAAATCGTAGATTCAACGAAATTATTACCCACCAATGACATAGTGTCTTCGACTTCTATTGCTGGTACTACTCCTGTATATTGATCATTAATCATGAACTGAGCCAAGTTATCTATCAGAGCATTTGACACAAAAGGCCGACAAGCATCGTGTATAACTACAAAATCTGGGCTAATCTCTTGTAAGCTTTCAAGACCTAGTTTAACTGAATTTTGCCTGTTTTCTCCTCCGTATACAGGGCTTAGTAATTTAGTGTCTGTAATTAGTGATATAGCTTTCTCATAGAAATTTTCATGGTCTCTATTAATTGCTATTCTTATGTAATCTATATATTGGTTAGCCAGAAATCTTTTAATTGTATGAAATAAAACAGATTTACCTGCAAGTTCTGTATACTGCTTAGGAATCGTAGAACTGCATCTACTGCCTACTCCTGCTGCAACTATTAATGCTGCTATTTTGTATTTCTTAAGTCTGTTAGTGTGCATATTTATCATTTTCAGCGTAAGTGTATAGTAACAAGTTGTTTACAGTTTAAAAAAAAGAGTGTATCATATTAATTAAGATATAATACGATGCTAGAATGCACATTACTAAGTATAATAAAGAAAATGAGATACACCTTATATTCTTTCATGGAATAGGGGATAACTATAAAAGTGTTCACAATTATGTACAAGGTTTAAATGGATCAAATAATAGCCATGCACATAAATATCCAAGCACATTTCAGAACTACATCACTTATGCTGTAGTTAGCTTTTTGTTCCTCGTGGCATCTGTATCAGTGCCCATTGCAATATTACTACTTATAAGCCCCATAACAGCTGGAGTAGTTGGTTTAGCAAGCTTAGCTGCTCTAACTTGCATTTTTTTATCCGTAATGCTTATTTCTATTCCCTTTATAAATAGAGATCAAAGTTTGCTTAAGCCCTCGATAGAAAAAATCAATGAATTAATGGACAAGGGTGTGAAGCCTGAAAACATTATACTTTTTGGCCATTCCTTTGGAGGAGCAGTTGCATCGGCAGTTTTGAAACACTTTGCAGACAGAAACGTTAAATTTAGAGGTGTTATTTTTGCTAGCACTTTCAGCTCTTTTCATGTAGCAATAGGGCATTTCCCGATCCCTCAAGCAAAAATTTTAAGTATGTTACCCTCATCCATTTTTAAAAAATTGCTAAAGGCTTTAAATCTAGATTTTGATCTAGTGAACGATATACGAAAGTTGCGAGATGAGGGAAAATTGAATATGCCAGTAATAGTTATCAATAGCGAAGGAGATTACTTAATACCGCAACCTGCACAATTGGCACATGCAATAGAAAATGATAAATTGATATGTGAAAAATTTATCAAAATCGTTAATTTGCAAAAATCTAGGGACTCACATAACAAAGTTTTAATCAGTCAAGAATTGGGTAAAAATTTTACTGATCTAATACTTAATAAAACAATGAATAGATAGTATTTACAATAAACTGTATATTTTTCAGTAAATTAGTTATGCTAAGCCCATGCAAAAACGCCATATAACTATTTGTTTTACACTGCTTTTTATAATAGGGATGTTATTCCTGATGCGTCCTATGATTTTTCCATGTTTAATATCTATTGTTATTGCATATTTGTTTAATCCGCTAGTAGTCAAGTTTGAAAAGTATAGAATACCGCGTTTATGTTCTGTAATTTTTATAATACTTGTTTTATTAATAGCTTTTATACTAGTTGTAACATATGTTTTACCTATTATATATGTTCAAATTACCTCAATATTAAACTTCTTAGTGAGTAAAATGCCTTCATTAAAGCTTAAAGTAATCCCCTCTGTATTAGAGTTTCTTAATATAGAAATCGAGGATAGCTTATTTGATCACTTATCTAAAAATCTAGCAGAAAATTACAGCGACTATGTATCTTATTTCATGAATGCTCTTGATATTGCTAGTAACTTTATAATCCAAGTGTTAAGTTCAAGCTTTAACACGGTATCATTAATGGTGATTACTCCTGTAGTGTTTTTCTATATATTACGTGATTGGCCTTTAATTATAGAAAAAGCTAATAAATTAATCCCTATTCCTTACAGGGGAAAAATTGCAGATTATTTTTTCAAAGTGGATTTCATTATATCTAGTTATCTAAAGGGGCAGGTAAATGTATGTATTGTCATGATGGTCTTTTACTCTGTGAGCCTGAGCATAATCGGATTGAAACACTCTATTGTTATTGGAATTTTATCAGGAATATTAACGTTCATACCTTACATAGGGCCATTATTATATACCATTATTGGGTTCTTGAGCGCTATCACTCAATTTAGTGGATGGTTTGAAAGTGCTGCTGTTTTGCTATTATTTGGTGTTGGACAATTAATAGATTCAAACATATTAGTTCCTTTATTAATAGGAAAAAAAGTTCATATACATCCAACTGTAATTATTCTGGGAATTACTATATGCGCTTCATATTTTGGATTTATAGGTATATTACTTTTTATTCCAATAATAGCAATGTTCAATGTATCAGTAGAATATGCAATCAATAAATATTTTAAAAGTGAGCTTTATAAAAACGGTTAACAGACCTTTTGCATAATCAATTTATGATAAGAGGAGAAATGAGCCCAGAATACCTGACATATTTGAGGAGCGTAAGTAAATTTCTGCGCAAAAATTACTACCAGAAAGAGGTTATGTAAGAGGCTTAACGTGCAATTAAATTTATTTAACAACAATCAAGCTGATTATAGTCGGCAAAATTACATCGTCTTAGATGAAAATAAGCACGTGTATAATTCGGTAGTTAATGATTTATCTTGGAAATGTCTGATTCTTTTTGGACCTAAAAGCTCCGGTAAAACTCATCTTGCTCATATTTGGCAATCAATAAACGATGCAATTTTTATCAATGTGAATAACTTCGTAAGCGAGATTAGGTATAGTGATGCTTTTGTTTTAGAAGACGTACAAAACATTAAAGATGAAGCAATGTTATTACATTGCTACAATTACATGAAAGAAAACGACAAGAGGCTGCTAATCACTTCTTCAATTTCACCAAAAAAGCTTAACTTCACACTAAGAGATTTAAGTTCTCGAATATTATCAACTATCAGCGTAAAAATTTTGCCTGCAAGCGAAGAATTATTAAGAATCATGCTAATAAAGCGATTTTCAGATAAACAGTTAAAAATTGATTTAAAAGTGATTAATTATATTTTAGCAAGAATAGAACGTTCTTTTTATAGCATTGACAAAATTATAGAGAAGATAGATAATAAATCTATAGGGTCAAATGTGACCGTTCCTTTTATTAGCACTTTATTAAAAAAAGATGCCATTTGATTCCTTCTTTTGTAAAATACTCATTGTGTATATTAAAAATTTATTAACACCCATAACACTAACGTAATTGAAATCTCCACTTGTCTATGTTAGAATTATAATAAATGTTATGTCATAATAAATATAGATACAGCTAAGAAGTATTTATATTATAGTAGAGCTCACTTTATAAGGTGTTTTTTATAGATTTGACGTTATAATTTAACTATGATAAGAGTAAGATCAAATTTAAAAAAAAGGTTAAAGCAAAAGCTTGTGATGTTCACTCTATTGATAAATGCCTTATTTATCTCATATTTTCTCATAAGAAACATAGGAAACACTTTCAATCAAATTATAGCTAAAGAAATAAATATAGGAGCTGATAATGAAAAATAAACAGTCGCAAAATAAAAAAGAAAATCTTTACATAACATATTACATAGATGCTTTGGCTTCAGAGAGGTCCGCTACACAAAATACTTTGGAAAGTTATCGTTCTGATCTACATCAGTTTGAAGAATTTTTATTGGAAAGCAGCACTACCTTGGTTGGTGCAAACAAAACTAATATTAAAGACTATGTGAAATCTCTATGTACGCAAAAAAAATATAAAAGTAGCTCTATATCAAGAAAAATATCCGCTATGAAAAATTTCTATAAGTGTCTATTTAATGACGGAATAATAGATTTTAATCCAGCGCCGGCTAATGATGCTGAATTAAAGAATCCAAAAGTTTCTCGTCCTTTGCCTAAGTATTTAAGTGTCAAAGAAATATTTTTGCTAATGGACACAGTGAGAAAATCAGCAAGCGAATCGAATAAAGAGATAAGCAGTAAAAGGCTATGTGCGATTTTAGATATCCTTTACTCTTCTGGAATGCGTGTTTCTGAACTAATTAATATGAAGTTATGTGAAGTGTCACATTTAATAAACAGTAATAACAAAGAATGCTATATAATAATAAAAGGAAAAAGTGATAGAGAGAGGCAAATCCTTTTTAATGAACAAGCATTACAGAGCCTTAGAAATTATTTATCAGTTCGTGATAATCTGATCTCTAAAGAAAAGGAATCCGATTGGCTATTCCCAGGTGATAAACCTAATAAACCAATTACAAGGCAGAGGGTCGGTCAATTAATGAAGGAGTTAGCAAGAAAATGCAATATTGATGAAAATAAGATCTCTCCACACGTGATTAGGCATTCTTTTGCTACCCATCTACTAGATAGCGGGGCAAATATTGTGTTGATACAGAAAATTCTTGGCCATACTAACCTTTCTACAACACAAATATATACTCATATTGCTAACGAAAAGTTAAAGGACAAACTAGCTGATTCGCATCCTATTACTCAGATGATCAATAATTAAACTTATTGTTTTTAATTCGTAGTAAAGTTAAATTCAAAATAAGTTTATGTGGGTTTATGATTTCAAGTTTGTTGTTTAATTTCTTTCTTATATTATGGGAAGTATTCTATACTTTAATTACTCTCCCTGTAATTCTCTTCCCTGCGCGTATAATGACTATTTTCCTCGTCTGTTCGGTAAGAGTTGTATTATTCATGCTGCGTTTATTATGTGGCATTAAATATGAAGTGAGGGGAATGGAAAACATTCCTAAGCAACCTTTTATCATTGCATCTAAACACCAATCTCCATTTGAAACATTTATTTTTATACTACTATTTAGAAAAGCGGTTTTTATTTTAAAACGTGAATTGAAATGGATTCCATTCATTGGTTTGCATCTCATGGCGCTCAGAATGATTTTTATTAACCGCTCAGATGGTATCAGTTCTATGCGTCATATCATTAAATTAGCAAAAATGCGTATAAAAGAAAATAGAGGCATAATAATATTTCCTGAAGGCACAAGAACGACTATAAACCAAAATATAAAATATCAACCAGGTATTGCTGCTTTATATAGCGTATTATCTGTTCCTGTATTACCAGTTGCTTTAAACACTGGTTTGTTTTGGCCAAAAAGCATACTTTCTCTGAGAAAGAATCCCGGAAAGGCAGTAATAGAAATATTGCCCCCAATATATCCTGGGTTAAACAAAAATGAATTCTTGCAAAATTTAGAAAAAATTATTGAAGAGAGAAGCAGTAGATTAACCATAGAAAAAACTGATATTGCAAATTAACAAAAAAGCTTTATAATTAAAAGAAAAGTACAGTATTTTAGGTATTAATATATGGCAAATCATAAGAGTGCTAAAAAAATGATAAAGGTAATAGCAAAGCGCACTTTAATAAATAAGATGCGGAAAAGTAAAACTCGCACTGCTATTAGAAATTTGGTTGATATAATCAAGTCTGGCGACAAAGAAAATGTTGTTCTGGCATTTCGGAATGCTGAATCTCATTTACACAAGTGTGTGAATAAAGGTGTTATTCATAGGAATACTGCTGCGCGTAAAATAAGTCGCTTAAATGCAAAAGTAAAAGCATTGATGACCGGTTAATGTAAAGTTAACTGTATTAATATATACTCCTCAATTTGTATATTCTGTATAAAATTTAAGTAGCTTAAGTGATGGATAAAAAAGTGCTATTAGAACTAAGTAATGGATTAAAAATCGAGTTACCTATATTAAGTGGAACAATAGGTCCTAACGTGTTAGATATCAAGGACTTATATAAGACGACAGGATTATTCACTTATGATCCGGGGTTTGTTTCCACAGCTTCATGTTCTTCTTCGATTACATTTATTGATGGAGATGAAGGAGTGCTTAAATATAGGGGGCATAATATAGCTGATTTGGCAGAGAATAATAGTTTTACTGCTGTGATTTATTTATTGCTCCATGGTGAATTACCCAGTTCAGAGCAACACAAAAAATTTCTTCTCAAAATACACAAGTTATCCAAAGTATCAGAGCAAATTACAAATGTAATTAAAGCATTTCCACAAACTGCCCACCCTATGTCGATTTTAGTTGCATGTTTTGCAAGTTTGTCAGCATCTTACCATGAAAAGCATGGCAACAATGTCAATGGTGAAGATCTAGACTTTGGAATTTCTGCAATAGCGCAAATTCCTGCAATTGTTGCAATGATTTATAGACATATCAACAATCAGGAGTTCATAAGTGCTAACAATGAATTAAGTTACAGTGAAAATTTCTTAAAGATGATATTTGGCGATGCTGTTGATAATGCCCTTTTTGCAAAAGCTTTGGATAAAATATTTACTCTCCATGCTGATCATGAACAGAATGCTTCTACGGCGGCTGTCAGATTGGTGGGATCAGCTGGTTCTAATCTGTTTGCAAGCCTCTCTGCAGGAGTTGCTACACTTTGGGGACCAGCACATGGTGGAGCTAATGAGGCAGTTATAAATATGCTAAAAGAGATAGAGCAAAGTGGAGATATAGATAAATTCATCGAAAAAGCTAAAGATGATAAAGATCCATTTAAATTGATGGGATTTGGACATCGTGTTTATAAAAATTATGATCCGCGCGCGCGGATATTGAAAGACGCTTGT
This sequence comes from Wolbachia endosymbiont of Oedothorax gibbosus, assembly GCF_936270145.1. Lineage (GTDB taxonomy): Bacteria > Pseudomonadota > Alphaproteobacteria > Rickettsiales > Anaplasmataceae > Wolbachia. Next base: position 985,473 of record NZ_OW370537.1, on the reverse strand, counting down.
CATGAGGTTCTAAGTAAACTAGAACAAAATAATGAATTGCTCAAAATTGCAAAAAAACTTGAAGAAATAGTTTTAAAGGATGAGTATTTTATCACGCGTAAGTTATATCCAAATGTTGATTTTTACTCAGGTATAATAATGAATACTATCGATATTCCCTCAAATATGTTCACGCCTATTTTTGCACTTGCAAGAACCACTGGTTGGGTTACTCAGTGGTATGAAATGATAAATGATAAAGAAACTAAGATCTATAGACCAAGACAACTCTATCTTGGTAAATAATTTATTTTCACTGCATTAGACTTCTTGCATAACCCAAACTAATACCAATCTCCACTAATAGATAGACAAATAGTAAAAACTACAAATAATTGAGGCTAGAAAGAATAAATATGTAGTTTATGGCAGGAAAAAGTAAAGCAATAGGAGAAGAACTATATAATCAATGCAAGTTAGAATTAAAAAAATATGGAATAAGAGGAGAGATAGGAAGAAGGTTACAAGCAATAATATCAGCAAAGGAGTATGGTATCTCAAAAGTTGCTAAAATATATAGAATTACGAGAACGACATTAATGAAATGGATTGCAAGATTTAAAGAAAAAGGTGTTATTGGGTTTGCAATACAGCCAGGGCGAGGACCTAAACCAAAACTGAACGAGGAGAAGAAGGAAAAAATAAGAGAGGTAATAGAAGAAGATGGGGCAAATCTGACTGCTAAAAAATTGCAAGGTATAGTTGAAGGAATGTTAGCTATCAAAGTAAGTGAGTCAACGGCGAGAAGGCTTATGAAGAAGCTAGGATTTACATATATCACACCTCGTCCAGCACATTATAAACAAGACAAAAACAAACAAGAGGAGTTCAAAAAAAATCTCAATGAAATTGTGGAAAAGAACCGGAAAAAGGAGGTTTTTTTTCGATGAATCGAGATTTGGAACGCACTCAAAAGTTGGACATGGATGGTTTAAAAAGGGCTCAAGAACACAAGTTAAAGTAAAAATCGGAAGAGAAAACTTCTATCTTTACAGCGCTGTAAATCCCAGGAATGGAGAGGATATTAGCCTACTTGCTCCACATGTAAACACAGATTGCATGAACATATTTTTGGAGCAGATGTCGAAAGATTTGGGGACTAGAGAAGCTTTTCTTATCATGGATTGCGCAAGTTGGCATAGGTCTAAAGGTTTAAAAACTCCTGAAAATATCACCATAATTTATTTGCCGCCGTACTCGCCTGAGCTCAATCCTGTGGAAAGATTTTGGCAACATTTAAAGGAAAATATAATAAAGAACAAGATGTATGACTCTATTAAATTACTTGAAAATGCTGTATCTGAATTTATTCGAGATATTACGGAAAGTTCGATCAAAACCATTTGCTCTGTGAATTATTTGTCTAGTTATTTATGAGGGTTGGTATAAGTAGAAAAAAGGTATAGCTATACCGCCGCGGATAGATCCCGCTACTTGTTAGCGGCTAAGAACCCCAGTTGCGGATTAGAAGTCAGTGAAAAAGATAGGGAAATAGGGTAAACTCCGGAAACATATTATCAAAAAGTAGAGAGGTTACCCATGAATAAAAATGTAACAGAATTATTTTGCTTTGTAGACGATTTTTGCAAGGCTATAAACAAAAATTTCGCAGAAAAACTCCTGCCAAACAGTAAAAAACCTACCAGAACGCCAGAGATTACGCATTCTGAAATTCTTACTATAATTTTACTTTATCAACAATCTAGATGTGAGGACTTTAAATCTTTCTATACATATTATTTGAAAGCACTATATGGATCTGAGTTTCAAAATTTGCCAACATATAGTAGATTTATTAGGCTAAAACCGAGGGTTTTATGGTATTTAGCATTACTTTTGCAATGGCTATGTGAGCAGTCGAAAATGACAGGGATTTCGTACATAGATGCAACATCTATCGCTGTTTGCCATCCAAAAAGAATCTCAAGAAACAAAGTTTTCAAAGGATTGGCAAAGCTTGGAAAGACTACATATGGCTGGTTTTTTGGTTTTAAATTGCATATGGTAATTAATGAAAAAGGTGAAATTCAAGGAGTTACACTTACTAAAGGTAACGTTGACGACAGAAAACCAGTACCAAAATTAACTGAAAAACTGACTGGTCTTTTGTTTGGTGATAAGGGCTATATAAAGAAAGAGCTCTTTGCAAAACTCTTCGATAGAGGACTAAAACTCGTTACCAAAGTAAAAAAAGGTATGAAAAACACATTAATGCTACTTGAAGAAAAGATTTTTTTAAGAAAAAGGTCGATTATTGAAACAGTTTTTGGCTACCTAAAAGACAGACTTGAGCTTGAGCATTCAAGGCACAGGTCTCCAATAAATTTCTTGGTGCACGTCTTTTCCACATTAGTTTCATATTCCATGAAGCCTAAAAAGCCCTGTATTTCTAGATTTTACTATATTGATTAATCCGCAACTGGGGTTAAGAGATACTGCGGCGGTATGATATAGGACTGCTGTCATTCTAGTGTCAGCCACTTGCATGACACCGTCATAAAGGAACCAGTGCCTGCTACTTGGATGAATGGCACTGTCATTATAAAGTGTCACGCGCTGGGATGATGAAGAAAGAGCGTAAGGCATTGTGTTTTACGTTGTGCATTTTATTAACTGACAGTATAAACAGCATCCTTACAATTATGGGCTTGAACCACAACTCGCTCAAGCGTTAAGCTGATGCGTTTAGCGTCTTTACTATGATTTTCCCCAAGAACACTTGTTCTTTCTCGTTTTATTTCCTCGATTAATTCCTTATTAACGCTTTCAGGGTCAATCTTTTCCTGAGAATATATAAGGTTAGTGCAATTTGTTTTTCTATAATAATGCACGCCAAGACATATAATTGATAATGCAAGTATACCAGAGCTTATAAGTAATGATAACCCTATGTTACTAATCAAAGGGTTTTGGTAAAATTTTTGTACACCATTAACACCATGTGTTGCAAGTAGCCCTAAAGGAAGTGCTACACTTGCAGCACCTACACCGGTCAACAATGTAGTAAATAATGGCCTATTGTTAATCACTGATTCTATTTTATTAGTTCTATTAACTACTTTTTCGTCAATGTTGATGAAGTCGTTTTTAGCTTCCCAAGCGTTAAGTACAAAATTTGAATGAGTGCCATTACTATATTCCAGCCTTACAGATTTTATCGCTTTGTCCTTTGGCTGGCATTCCAGCACTTCAGCTAAAATTTCATCTGCATTTTTTCCTTGAGTTTGATATTCTTCGGTATTTACAAACTGTTTTATTCCAAGAAACATTGGACTAATTGCAAGCAATGAAGCACCTGCAATAATCGGTACGATGGTATAGAGCGGACTGTTTGCAAAGAACGCAATAAATTTTGCTTTATCTTGTAAATATACTAAAGCTGCAGATGTGCTGAGTACAATGGCAGTTGCACTAAAAATTACAAAACCCTTCTGCTGCATGGCATATTTTGCTCTTGGCCAGATTCTGTTTGTTTTTTTGCTTTCTGAGAGCAAAGACTCTTCAGAGTCATTTGTACTTACATATGGTGGTAAAGTAGTTAAAGACGTATCTAAACTATTGCTGTGTTGACTTAATTTTTCATAAAAATTTTTCTCGCTTTCTTTCTTATCCCAAGGTGGATCAAATACTGTTTCTTTAGAAACCGATCTTCTCATTCCAGGGCTTTGATTATCTATTCCACTGTCTAAACTATCTTTTGAAGATGAACTTGCTAGTATTGGTGACGCATCAACATGAGTTGGCCCATCTTTTGTTTTAGAAGGGGGGGATGGTGGTACTATAGTATCAAGATTTAACAAAGTTCCGCTTATTGAAGTTCGATTTTTTTTTTGCAGAATTGATGGTGCTTTACCATCATCTTCCTGTTGATTTACAGACATATAAGTAGGATCCACTTCCTCATCATCTGATTCTTCATGTGACATTAGACTTCTTTCAAAATTGAGGGAGAGAGAGTAAGATCAAGTATTTGGAAGCATGAAATATAAGGAAATAGAAAAGTTAGAAACCCCAGTTGCGGATTAATCAATATAGTAAAATCTAGAAATACAGGGCTTTTTAGGCTTCATGGAATATGAAACTAATGTGGAAAAGACGTGCACCAAGAAATTTATTGGAGACCTGTGCCTTGAATGCTCAAGCTCAAGTCTGTCTTTTAGGTAGCCAAAAACTGTTTCAATAATCGACCTTTTTCTTAAAAAAATCTTTTCTTCAAGTAGCATTAATGTGTTTTTCATACCTTTTTTTACTTTGGTAACGAGTTTTAGTCCTCTATCGAAGAGTTTTGCAAAGAGCTCTTTCTTTATATAGCCCTTATCACCAAACAAAAGACCAGTCAGTTTTTCAGTTAATTTTGGTACTGGTTTTCTGTCGTCAACGTTACCTTTAGTAAGTGTAACTCCTTGAATTTCACCTTTTTCATTAATTACCATATGCAATTTAAAACCAAAAAACCAGCCATATGTAGTCTTTCCAAGCTTTGCCAATCCTTTGAAAACTTTGTTTCTTGAGATTCTTTTTGGATGGCAAACAGCGATAGATGTTGCATCTATGTACGAAATCCCTGTCATTTTCGACTGCTCACATAGCCATTGCAAAAGTAATGCTAAATACCATAAAACCCTCGGTTTTAGCCTAATAAATCTACTATATGTTGGCAAATTTTGAAACTCAGATCCATATAGTGCTTTCAAATAATATGTATAGAAAGATTTAAAGTCCTCACATCTAGATTGTTGATAAAGTAAAATTATAGTAAGAATTTCAGAATGCGTAATCTCTGGCGTTCTGGTAGGTTTTTTACTGTTTGGCAGGAGTTTTTCTGCGAAATTTTTGTTTATAGCCTTGCAAAAATCGTCTACAAAGCAAAATAATTCTGTTACATTTTTATTCATGGGTAACCTCTCTACTTTTTGATAATATGTTTCCGGAGTTTACCCTATTTCCCTATCTTTTTCACTGACTTCTAATCCGCAACTGGGGTTTAGAAGGAGAAAAGTTTCGACGTTTAACGGGGGTAAAAAAATCAACATTTAAGAGAATGGTAGAAATTCTAGATGAGGAGGATAAAAGGAAAAAAGCTAGAAGTGGAAGAAAAAGCAAACTTTGTATAGAAGATAGATTACTTATGGCACTGGAATATATGAGAGAATATCGTACATATTTTCATATAGGACAAAGTTATGGCATGAGTGAAAGCAACTGTTTTAAAATAATAAGGTGGGTAGAAGACACATTAATAAAACATCCAGATTTTGCATTACCAGGAAAAAAAGATCTATTAAATAGTAATGTAGAATACGAAGTTTTGGTAATAGATGGAACTGAAACAGCAGTAGAAAGGCCAAAAAAAAGCAAAAGCGCTTTTACTCTGGAAAGAAAAAAAGGCATACTATAAAAACACAAATAGTAACAGAGAAGAAGAGTAAAAAGGTCGTATGTACATCTTTCTCCAATGGTAGAAAACATGATTTTCGGATGTTTAGAGAATCAAAGATAGCAATATTACCGCAAACTAAGATCCTAGCTGATTCTGGTTACAGAGGAATGCAAAAGATACATAAAAATGTTGAATTACCACATAGAAGATCAAAAAAGAATCCTTTATCAAAGGAGAAAAAAGCAGAAAATAGATCTCTCTCTATACGAAGAGTGGTAGTTGAAAACGTAATCGGCTTATTGAAAAGGTTTAAAATCATTTCTGACAGATATAGAAATCGACGAAAACGTTTTGGCTTAAGATTTAATTTGATTGCCTCTATTCACAATAGAGAGCTCCTTTCATGAATTTTGAAAGAAGTCTATTCCCTGCACACGTGGTACTGCATTCGGTACACTTGAGATAGTTTTTTCTGCTTCTTCAGGCGATGGTAGATCTTTTAGTGTTATCTTGCTATTGTCACCTGTTTGTTCGTGAGAAGTTAATTTTACTGTTGATTTTTCGACTGACGCAGGCATATTCGCTCCAAAATTAATTACAATGCTCTTTTGATTACGCTATAGTTATTAAGATCTAGTAAATACCAATTTACAGATAATGTATCTGTTTAGCAGAGTGGCAAAATAAGGTAGACGAGAAAAGACAACTATAGGAACAAATGGGTGTCATCCCAGTGCCCAGACACTGGGATCCAGAGAATTTGATTGTGTACTATACAACATAAAAGCTGGATTCCAGTGTCAAGCACTGGAATGACATCACAGGGGCACTGGAATTTTTGTTTCAATATTTGTACATTAGCCATGCATCTGAACAGATACATTATTAGTATAGAAATTGTCTATCAAAGATCCTTTCATTGAGTGAGTCATCTTTGTCAAAAAGCAAAGTTATTGTGTTCTCATGGTCTTTTTGTATTTTTATCTGTGATATATCATGAAATTCTTTGTAATCTGATACTACAAGTGCTGGACGGTTTTTTGTGTCGTTAATATCAATTTGCACTACTCTATCATTTGAGATCAGTGCTCCATTCCAATGCCTTGGGTAATAGCTATTGATGGAAGTCAGTGCAAGTAAGTTTGAATTAAGTGGTAAAATTGGGCCACCGGCAGAGAAGTTATATGCAGTGCTGCCTGTGGGGGTAGATAATATTACTCCGTCCCCTCTAAATTTTTCTACTTTTAGCTTATCGTTGATAGTGATATTCATTTCTACTATTTGGTTTGCTTTTCTAAAAACATATACTTCGTTTACCGCTATATAGTGGTATTTCTTGCCACTTGTATCTGTGGCTTCCATTTTTAGCAAAGTTAACTGAGCTAAGGTTGCGTGCTCTATATGATCAATTAAATCTTTAAAGCATTTATTCATCAAAAATCCAACATTGCCAGTGTTTATCCCATACACATGCATGTTTTTATTTTCTATGACGTAATTGTGCAAAGTGCGTAGCATAAAGCCATCACCGCCAACAACTATCAGTAGATCAATTTCGGACTTATTTTCTTCTGTTATATTGATAAAATTAAGTTTCTTTAATAGTTTAGATACTTCCTGTGACTTTGGTGATGAAGAAGTAATATATCCTATGTTCTTATATTTATGCATCTAAAAAAGAAGCAAAAAACTAAAAAATATCCCCATATTTATCGTTAAACTTAGCTATTTTGCTAGTTTTATTTGTTGATCCACTTGCCAAACTTCCAGTCCATGCAGGGTGAACAAGAGGATCTCTATCAAGTTTTATCTTATCGCCTTCCTTTCCATAAGTGGAACGAGTTTCAAATTCTTGACCGTCTGTCATAACTATAATAATTTTATGATAATTCATTGTTGCTTATAAACTTTTAATCAGTTAACATTATAACTAACCCAACTATTAAGTCAATAATGAAAATGCTCGTATGATTGACAATTATCTATATTTATGCTATAATTTATTGTGTTAGTTTTTGAGAAATTTATGCTTGCTAAAACATATAAAAAAATAAAAACTATGATAATCAATAGTAAAGATGATCTGTGCTTTTATCTTAAAATGAATTTTACATACTGGCCATTATTCGTATTGTGTTTGGTTGTGAACCTTATGTGTTATGGTATACCAGATATAGCTAGTCTTAACTTCAATATACAGATAATCGGTCCGTTATCCTTGTTCCTTACGGTTTTATTATCAATGAGAATATTTGCTCTTGAGGAGCGCCATAAAATTAGCAGGTTAGAGAAAAAACAAAGTCAACAACCAAGCATAAATTTATTTTAAAGAGAGCTGTATTAATATATGTATATGATTTTCGCTTTCCCTGGTCAAGGCTCTCAGTTTGTAGGAATGGGAAAGAGCTTATGTAGTGAGTTTTCCGTTGCAAGACAAATATTTGATGAAGTAGATAGCATATTGGGTAGAAAGCTGTCTCATTTAATCTTCAACGGTCCTATTGAAGAATTAACCATTACAGAAAACGCTCAGCCAGCTATAATGGCAGTGTCAATCGCGACGCTACGTGTTATCGAGCATGTGTTTGGTGAATCTCTTTTTTCTAATTATGGAATTAAATATGTTTGTGGACATTCAGTCGGTGAATATACAGCGCTATGTGCTGCAGGGGCATTGACTCTTGAGTCTGCAATCAAGCTGCTAAAAGTTCGCAGCGAAGCAATGCATGAAGCTTCACTGAAATGTAAAGGTGGAATGGTCGCATTGCTCGGAGCAGAGATAAGCGAAGTGGAAGATATATTGAAATCAGCCCAAATTGATGGAGTTTGTGAAATTGCAAACGATAACGGTGGCGGACAAGTGGTTATAAGTGGCACTAGAGAAGCTCTTGAAATGTTACCTTATTCATTCAAAAATTCGAGTGTGAAGAAATTAATTAAATTACAGGTTAGTGGACCTTTTCATTCATCTCTTATGAAACCTGCTGATGAAAAAGTTTTGGAATTTTTGAAGGGTATTAAAATGACTCGCCCTATAGTTTCTTTGATATCAAATGTTACAGCTAAAGAGGAGAGTGATCCCAAAGTTATAAAAGCTTTACTTGCTAAACAAGTCATAAGCAGAGTGAAATGGAGAGAAATGGTTTTGTATATGGCAAGCCGTGGCATTAACAAATTTGTTGAAATTGGTCCTAATAAAGTTTTATCTAATCTAGTTAAAAGAATTGACCAATCTATCAGTACAAAAAATATAGATAGTATTGGTGATATTGACAGCTTCTTTAATGAATCATTAGTACTAACAGCGAAAAAAAAAGGTGCTTTTTGCTGAGCAGCCGAGAATAACTTGCAACTATCAGTTGCCCAGTATCCATGCGGGCCACGCAACACTCACGCACATAGACTTTATCGAGCGCGGAGGCATATTGAATATTATTCGTTTCACTTCACCAGCGTTCGCTGCTTCCAGCCTATCTGCTATGACTTTTATGTACCGATAATCATTATACTCACACCCCGGCACTACTGCTTGAAAACATAGTTCGATGAATTTGAGAAAGTTGATTTTATTCATGAGGATTGACTCTTTTAAAGATTTTATGTAGTTAGGTGGGTGGGTTAACACCCTCGCCTTAAGGCGAACACTTTAGTATAATATACTTTAGTATTAAATTTACTTTAGTATGGATTACAAACATGGTTCTCATAGTACATTTGATTTAAAGTACCATTTAGTATTTTGTACCAAGTACAGGTATAGAATACTTACAGGTCAAATAGCAGTTGTGCTAGGGAAATTATTAGAGAGGTGTGTACTGCAAATTATGTAGACGTTGTAAGTGGCAATATCACTCCTGATCATGTTCACATGTTAATCTCTATGTCCCCCAGCATAGCTCTGTCCAAATTAGTTCAATATATTAAAGGGAGTAGTAGTCGAAAATTATTCCAAGAATTCGAGCAGTTAAGAAAAAGATATTGGGGGCAGCACCTGTGGGCAAGAGGGTATTTTGCTGTTACAGTTGGTAATGTCAATGCAGCAGACGTACAGAAGTATATTGAAGAACAAGGAACTCACCAAAGGCATAACGATTTTAATATCTCAGAGTTTTGAAACTCATAATCTGCTTTACAAGCGTTTTTTCAAACCACCAGCTTTAGCTGGTTGTAATTGATTCACTAAATGATGAAAAGAAAGTTGAAGAGTTTAGAAAAAGTAAATTTTATAAAGATTTTTCTAGTTGTGCAAATTCAAAAAACTTTTGCATTCCTTCGTGGGCATTACAGGACGTGACGCTTAGTCCCCAAAAAGAAGAAAATAGACTCCAGCGGGCACCGGGATGACAAAGGAATTCCAGCGTCACGTGCTACCAGTAGTTGATTTACAGCATGGGAAGTTCATACAGTTGTGCCATAAATTGGGTGTCATAATATGATTAATTTTGGCGTGCGTGACCTTGAAAGATTGCAGTGCAATACTTAAATTATTAGGGTAGTAAGCAAATAATGGAGCTCAAAATGCATAATGTACAAGAAACTGAAAATTTAAAATTTGATGCTGAAGTAGGAAAAGTACTGAATATAGTGATTCATTCACTTTATACTAACAAGGATATTTTTCTGCGTGAGTTAATATCAAATGCATCGGATGCATGTGATAAGTTGCGTTATGAATCTCAACTAAATCCTAATTTGCTAGATTTGAGTGATGAATTAAAAATCACTATCAGCTCCAATAAAGATAAGAGCGAGCTATATATCATTGATAATGGCATCGGAATGAACAGACAAGATTTAATAGATAACCTTGGTACAATTGCCAGCTCTGGTACGCAAAAATTTTTGGACGCAATTAAGAGTAGCAAGGATTCAAGCCAAGCTGTGGAGCTGATTGGAAAGTTTGGTGTTGGTTTTTACTCAAGCTTTATGGTTGCATCGGAGGTGATAGTGGAATCAAGGAGAGCTGGAGAAGAAGAATCTTGGGTCTGGCAATCCAAAGGAGATGGAGAGTATTCGATAAGTAAATCAGATAATCAAGTTCCTCGCGGAACCAAAATTACGCTCATTATGCGCCCTGAAGAGAATGAGTTTTTAGATAAATTTCGTGTTGAAAACATTGTCACTACTTACTCTGATCACATAAATTTTCCTGTTGAATTCATAAATGAAGAAGGAAAAAGTGAAAAATTAAACAGTAAGGCTGCAATTTGGACTAAGCCAAAAAATGATGTTACTCAAGAGGAGCACAATGATTTTTTCCGCAGTGTTGCTCATGTTGGCGGGGAGCCTTGGATGATATTGCATAATAAAAATGAAGGTGCAATAGAATATACAAATTTGCTTTATGTTTCCTCTATTAAACCTTTTGATTTATTTCATCCAGATAGACGTTGCTCTGTTAAGTTATATGTAAATAAAGTATTTATCACTGAAGATAACGTACAGATCATACCGCAGTATTTACGTTTTCTGAAAGGTATTGTTGATTCACCGGACTTGCCTCTTAATATCAGCAGAGAAACGTTGCAGAATAATCGTGTTGTTGAGCAAATCAGGAAATCCCTCACTAAACGCGCGATATCAGAGCTCGGTAAAAAGGCAAAAGAGAATTTAGAGGAGTACACAAAATTCTGGACCAATTTCGGTGCAGTTTTAAAGGAAGGTCTTTGTGAAGCTATGCCAACTGATGAGAGAGAAGCACTGCTCTCAATTTGCAGATTTCATAGCACTGGTGATGAGAAATTAGTCAGCATTGATGACTATATAAGCAGAATGAAGCCTGAGCAGGAGCATATCTATTATCTCACCGGAAATAGCCTCGATTCAGTGAAAAACAGTCCGCAACTTGAGGGGTTCGTCAGTAAAGGACTAGAAGTGCTCCTATTTGTTGATCCAGTTGATGATTTCTGGACTAGCGTAATTCATGAATATAAAGATCAAAAATTTAAGTCTGTGACCCGCGCTGATGTTGATTTAGAAAAATTCTCTTCAGAAGAAGATAAAAAAGATGAAGAAAATAAGCAAGATGAAGAAAAGACTGAAGAAACTATACTGCAATATTTCACCAAAGTTCTTGGCAGTTCAGTGAAAAGCGTAAAGATCTCTAAAAAATTGACTGACAGTCCTGTATGTCTAGCGGTTGATGAAGGCGCTATGGATCTTCGCATGGAGCGTTTTTTGCGTGAACAAAAGCAGCTAAATTACCGCACGCCAAAGGTGCTCGAAATCAACACTAGGCATCCTGTAATAAAAAGTATAATGAAATCTTATGCTGAAAGTGGTGAAAACCCAACATTGGAAGACATGATTCATTTATTATTTTACCAAGCTTGCATCGTGGAAGGTGAAGAGATGGATGATGTAAGTCTGTTTGCTAAGAGAGTTAATAATTTGCTTGGCAAGATTTCTGTTTAATGCTATACTTAGCTTAGCTATTAATTAGGGGTAAAACATGTTTGGTTCCAATTTTAGAGACTTTGTATCACAGGATGCAACTTCACAGGGCCAATCAAGCTCGGAAAGATTAATCGAAAGTTGGCATGGTTTTGAAAAACCAGATTCTGAAGATTCGTAACCGTTTACGCAATTGCGTCAACTTAAGGACCATTTTAGACTTCTTTGTTGAAATAAAACAGCAACAAAAGTGCTATTTATTGCAGCTTTTTTTAAGCTTACAATTTTGGCTTAATTTGACATATATGGTAGACTGTGTGGGCGACTCTTCACTTAAACAATAGTTATGTAAGAATTTCCTCTTAAGCCTTTAGCTCCTCAAACACCTCACTTGCTCTATTTAAAACAGAATCAGGAAAACCAGCAAGTTTTGCCACATGTATTCCATATGACTCATCTGCAATGCCTTCAATTACTTCATGTAGAAAGATAACCTCTCCGTTCCACTCTCTTATTTTTACACAAAAACATTTCACGTTCTTCAAGTATTTGCTTACTTTAGTTAATTCATGATAATGAGTTGCAAAAATGGCGCGGCACTTATTTACATTGTGAATATGTTCAATCACCGCCTGTGCAATAGATAATCCATCATATACCCCTGTGCCCCTACCAATTTCATCAAGTATCACTAAGGAACGGTCTGTTGCCTGATTTACTATCGTTGCTGTTTCGATCATCTCTACCATGAAGGTGGAATAACCAGCTGTTATATTATCTGTTGCACCAACCCTGCTAAATATTTTGTCAATCACTCCAATATGTGCACTCTCTGCTGGCACAAACGATCCCATATGAGCTAAAACTGCAATGAGAGCGTTTTGCCTCAAGAAAGTGCTTTTTCCAGCCATATTAGGCCCAGTAATTAGATGTATACCAGCTAAATTGATGCTATTTGCAATAAATTTATCGTTAACTTCAACCACTGGATGTCTTCCGCTACAGATATTGAACTCTTTGCTGTCATCAATGATGGGTTTTACGTAATTATTTTGCACTGCAAGCTCTGCAAACGCGGTTCTAATATCAAGTTTTGCCAAAGCATTTGCAGCAAGAGCAATTTTTTCAGATTCTTTAGCAATTTCACTACACAGTTCACTAAAAATTTTCATTTCTAAGCTAATCACAGCATCACGTGCTGTAAGAATTTTATTTTCTAACTCTTTCAATTCATTAGTAGTGTAGCGCATGCTATTTGCTAGGCTTTGCCTATGAATAAATATGTCCGAAGTTATTTTGTGATTTGCTGACACTTCAACGTAATAACCAAGTATGTTGTTGTGCAATATTTTTAGTGCAGCAATACCAGTTAGGTCGCGATAAGATTCACGGAGTTTGGTTATCAGTTTATTACTATTATTTAATATGTAGGATAACTCAGATAGTTCCTGGTTATATTTTGGATTAATAAACCCTCCTTCTTTCATGGAACTAAGGTTGTTATTAAGCACAGCATTATCTAAAAGCTCAAATAGGTCTTTATGATTGCCAAGGCTTTTATGTATTGTGCTGAGTTCACTCTCTTCACTATTTATCACCTGAGTAGTAGTGGTCAAGCACTGGAATGACATCTCTGCTGGTTCTTCACTTAAACAATAATTATGCAAGGTAGACAAAAGCTCAGACAACTCTAAAGTTTTTCCTAGGCCTATTTTTAATAGATTCATATCCTTTGGTGAACCACGCCTTAGTATTAAGCGCGACAATGACCTCTCAATGTCTGGAATGTTAGATAATATCTCTCGTATTTTTCTGCGTGGCTCATGATTGTTTACAAAAAATTGAGCGGTGCTGAGCCTTAGGTTAATCGCCTTAGAACAAGCAAGGGGTGAAGCGAGCATTTGTTTGAGCAGGCGTCCACCAGAAGCTGTAACTGTGTGATCAATAACTGAAATGAGTGAACCTTTCTTTTCACCAAATTGAGTTGAAAACAACTCAAGATTTCTCCTTGCTGAAGCATCAATAAGCATGAAATTTTGTTGCTTATAGGTTTTTGGAAATTCAAGCCTTGGAATGGAGCCCCTTTGTGTTACTCTGACATATTCAAGCAGCGCACCGCACGCCATGATTTCTACTTTGCTGAAATTTCCTATACTCCCAAGTTCTCTGATTTTATAAAACTCGCATAACGTTCTGTGAGATTTACTATACTCAAAAAAGCTCTGTGCGTGTTGTGTAATTGATATTTTATAATTTTTTAAAATTGATCTAATTTTTTCATCCTCAATGAACTTTTCAGAAATTAATAATTCTCTCGGTGATATACGCAATAAATCACTATCTAGAGCTTTCAAACTCGTTAAAGTGTGAAAAAATTTTCCCGTTGATAATTCAAGCCAAGCAATAGCATATTCGCCATTTTGTTCAACTATGGACGCGAGATAATTATTGCTTTTATCCTCCAGTAGCGAATCTTCAATAATTGTGCCTGGAGTTACAATTCGCACTATATCGCGTTTTACTATAGATTTATAGCCCCTCCTTTTTGCTTCATCGGCAGTTTCTAATTGGTCACAGATTGCTACTTTGAATCCTAAATTGATTAGCTTGTTCAGGTAAGATTCGCTACTGTGTGCTGGTACTCCACACATTGGTATTTCTTGCCCATTTGAATTGCCCCTCTTGGTTAGCACTATATTCAGCAATTTCGCAGCTTTAATAGCATCATCGAAAAACAACTCATAAAAATCTCCTAGCCTATAAAATAGCAAATGATCCTTGTATTGAGCTTTCAGGTTCAAATATTGTTCCATCACAGGGGTGTTTCTTTCTTTCATAAAGCTCATAATATTTTTTAATATATTGTATTGATAAACGTTATTATAGATTATATTGCAAATACATAAAATTTAAATAGGTGTATAGAAGGACGTTGAGCAAAATTTAAAACAATTAAATTTCCTGGATCCAAGGTCAGGGCACTTGGATGACACCCTCCTTGTATGTATTATAGCTAAAGTGACTTACGACAATTTGAAAAACCGTCATTCCGCTACTAGTTAGCGGAATCTATACCGCGCATAGCTGTACGAACATTCATTTTTGAAGACAGCAAATGGTGTCATGCAAGTAGCTGACACTGGGGTGACATCATGCGTTTGAAGCAACTTATAAGATTTTTGACTATATATTATCAAGTATAGCGTGATTAACTTCAACTTTATACTTTGATTCCAGGTAGCTAATTAATTGCTCTTTTAGCGATATCATCACACGTTTTCCGGTGTCAAGCGTGTTTAATTTACCATTTGATGAATGCATTTCTTTTAGAACACCTATTATAATTTCATTATTGTATTGAATAGGGTCTGTCACTGAACTAGTTGTTTTCATATTAAAAATCTCTTCTACAAAAGAAAAGGGGTAGTTTTGTTCATTGCGGTGCATCTGCTGATCTTTAACTAATTCCATACCTTGAATTTCTTCCAAATCTGTTTTTTCTCTTAGTTGAGCTGCAACCTCTTGCCCAATTTTAAACATTCTTTCTTTTATAAACTCACTACGCCAAAGCTCTACTGCTGATGCCCTACCTTCTTCAAAACTTTGCAATTTGGGTGGAACGATATCGACGATTTTTACACTAACAACAGCGTCTCCAACGCCCTTAAAATAACCTTTCTGGTCCTTTTCTCGCGAAAAAATGAAAGAAATCAACTCACCAGAATCTCCTATGTTATTACCGTTTTGATCTTTTCCACTCGCATCTACTGGACCAATAGTTTGTATAGGTAAATTATATTCACTCAATATTTCTTCGATTGCTGAACCATTGTATATCTTAGAGTTCACTTGGTTTATGAAATCATTAACTCTTTCAAAAGACTTTTGGTTAATTAAAACTGCCTTTATGTCTTTTTTTAAATCAACTAAGTCTTCATCAGAAATTTGATGCGCACTTTCCACTTTTATTATGTGCCAACCAAAACTGCTTGCTAAAACTCCACTTACTTCACCTACTTTAAGAGCAAACACCTTCTCTCTCATGTCTTCCAGTAGAAAATCCTTAGTTATATTATTTACTCTGGTTTCCTCAAGTTCTGCTTTGCCAAACTCTTTTACTATCTGTTCAAAGCTTGTTTTACCCTCCTCAAATGCTCTTTTTGCTGTCTCAGCTTCTTCTTTAGTAGAAAATATTACATTAAATATATCTCTTTGATCTTTAAGTTCCTGTTGTTCTATTATGCCATCAACTTCTTCATCTGAGATCTTGATTTGATCTTCAAAATACTTTTGGCCTAGGGAAATATATTGCGCAGTTCGATACTCAGGATAATAAAAATGGGATTTATTTCTTTCATACAAATCAAGTAATGCTTGATCATCTGGTTCAGGAATGTTTGTAACTGCATCTTCAGTTATTTTAACAATATCAACCACTCTAGTTTGGTAGCGACTTTTGTATATCTGCTCATCAACTCTCTCGCCAAAAGTTACCGGATAATTATCTTTAAATAACGAAGTCATGAACATCATTGCAGGCAGAACTTTCTCTAGCTTTGCTATATACTCTTTCTCTGTCATATGCAGGTCATTTAGCGTTTCATGGAATTTATTTTTGTCAAATTCGCCTTTATCATTTTGAAAGTATTTGGTATTTTTAATATGGTTTTTTATAGACTCTTCTCCAATTGTCAACCCCAGCTCACTAATTAGGTTAAACAATAGTTTTTGCTCTATAAGTGCGTTAAGCAAATCATATTTCAGCTTTTTTACTTGTTCTCTACTCGCATCAGATCGAGAAATTTGCTTTTCATAATTTTGATATAGTGATTTATACTCATCTGACGTTATAACTTCTTTTCCAACCCTAGCTACCTCTTCTTTTTCATCATCACCTGATAAAAGGTTGCCAATTCCCATGAAGACTAATAAGCAAGCTAAAAGGACAACGATTACTTTAGTGAAAAAATTTTTAACATTCATTTTAAACTCAGTTAATTAATGGTTAATTATAGAATAGTGATAATTTAATTCTTGTAAACCTGTTGCTTTATTAGTTAATATATATAATATGTTAACTTAAAACTCAACCCTCTTCTTAAATAGAAACATATGTTTAACTGAGTTATATTATACCTTAAGAAGGGGAAATATGCTAAAACGTAAGCGCATTTAATTAACTTAAGAGGTGGGAAGTGACAAACAACAAGTCATTGAATGACAAAATTAATGCTTTTTTAGTTTTAATAGCTTATATTTTAGCTCTGTATAACAGTAAGGGATACTTTAAATGGGAGATGCTTTTTTGATGCCAATGGAATCTTCTAAGGGCAATAACGATAGAAATAAACAGTTTCTAATGCAAATAGCTGCTTGGTTAGTAGACAACACTGGTTTAACTTTTAATCAAATAGCACAATGCTGTAGGTTGGCCATTGAAGAGGTACAAGACATAGCTGATGAGGAAATAGAAGTTGAAAAATATAACCCTATTATTTCTGGGGTAATTACTGAAAAAGAAATCGATGATTGCAAAAAAAATTCAAACCGTGTACCAAATTTGATTATAAAAAATATAAAAAAAAGGAGTAAGGCGATTGGTAGCATTCTTGGCTTTGCTTCTACGGCAAGGCGTAGAGATAAACCTGATGCGATTTATTATCTAGTAAAAAAATTTCCTATTTTGAACAATAACGTTATAGCTAAATTAATTAGTACAACAAATTACACAGTTGAGCAGGTAAAAGATGGATCTCATCATAACATGCAAAATATAAAACCCCAAGATCCTGTACTACTTGGCTTATGTAGCCAAGAAAATTTAGAAGCAGAAGTGGAAAAAGCAAAAGTAGAAAAAGAGAAGCAAGAAAGGTTAAAAAATATAAAGAATAGCTATTAAGGATTCTCAAATTTTTGTGCTTTGTTAACATTAAATTAACTTGACTTGCTGGTGTTTATTAGTATAATATAAGTAAAGTGCGGGGCTTAATGACAATTAAGCTTAATACGCACTAAAACTAGTTCAGCCTAATTTATTATCTTATAGTCACATTTTAAGTTAGTAAGCATCAATTAAAATTTTTGGAGGATTATGACAACAATCAATGAAGATGTTTTGGCAAAAGGAAAGGTTGCAGCTCAACCTGAAAAAAGTGAGCAAATTCACAATAACGATACAGTAAAACAGATGGTCAATGAAGGTACTGAGAAAAACAGAAAAACATTAGATCTGAGCGAATTAAAAGAGAAAACAGCAGAAGAATTGTTAGAGTTAGCTGAAGAAAGAAAAATTTTAACTAACGGTAAAAGCAATGGTAGAATGCTAAAGCAGGAAATAATATTCAGCTTAATGAAGAAAATGAGTGAAGAAGGAGGCATAACCACAGGGAGTGGAATAGTGGAAATATTGCCTGATGGTTTCGGTTTCTTACGTTCAGCAAGTGCAAATTATGCCCCAAGTACCGATGATGTTTATATTTCCAACGGGCAAATAAAGAAGTTTAATTTACGTACAGGAGATATGGCATATGGAGAAATAAGGCCACCTGGTGATAAAGAAAGATATTTTACTTTAACTAAGGTTCAAAGTATAAACTCTACTGAAGTCAGTGAATTAAGAAAGTATGTCCATTTTGATAATTTGCTTCCTCTTTATCCTGAGGAAAGCATAGTACTTGAGTGCAATAATGGTGATGATAAAAAAGGCTTAAGCATGCGTGCTATAGATATAGTAGCTCCTCTTGGGAAAGGGCAAAGAGCGTTAGTAGTTGCTCCACCTCGTACAGGAAAAACTGTATTGCTTCAGCAAATGGCTAATTCTATAGCTACAAATCACCCTGAAGTAGAATTAATAGTGTTACTTATAGATGAAAGACCTGAAGAAGTAACAGATATGATACGTTCTGTAAAAGGTGAGGTAGTAAGTTCTACGTTTGATGAGCCTGCTTACCGTCACGTACAGCTTGCTGAAATAGTAATAGAAAAAGCTAAAAGAATGGTTGAGCATAAAAAAGATGTGGTAATTCTACTTGACAATATTACTAGACTTGCACGTGCTTATAATGCTGTTATTCCTTCGTCTGGGAAAGTTCTAACTGGTGGTGTGGATTCAAACGCACTGCAGAGACCAAAACGCTTTTTTGGAGCAGCTCGTAATATTGAGAATGGGGGTTCTTTAACTATAATTGCCACAGCTCTTATAGAGACTGGTTCAAAAATGGATGAAGTGATTTTTGAAGAGTTTAAAGGTACAGGAAACGCTGAGATCATACTTGATAGAAAACTTTCTGATAAACGTATATTTCCAGCTATTGATATTACAAAATCCGGAACAAGGAAGGAAGAGCTATTAGTTGATAAGGCTATACTAAATAAAATATGGGTGTTGCGTAGAATACTTAATCCTATGGGACCTGTTGAAGCAATGGAATTTTTACGTGACAAACTACTTTTAACAAAGAGCAATGCTGACTTTTTTAACTCCATGAATCACTAAAAGTAAGCCAGTTATGATGGACATGCTGAGCAAAAAGTAAAACGCTCTTATAGCTAAAATAATTTGGATTTACCAAAATATATTTATAGTTAAGTTGGCAATTTACCTTAAGTTAGCGCGTGACGCTGGAATGAGAAAGAAGAGTGAGTTGCTAGTTTTTCATATGGTTATTCAAGGAGTCTGATCTTTTTCTTTGTTAATATCACTCTAAATTTTCCTCAAAATAAGCTGTTTTATCCTTTTTTTCCTTATACTCTTCTGCTGTATAGAGAGGTTGCTTCTTAGCTGTGATATTTGGCCATTTTTGTGAGTATTCTACATTTATATCGTAAAATAACTTGAAAGTTTTTTGTTCGCTGCTCAGCAACTCTTCATCTAGTTCTAAAATGTCTTTTATTGAATCATCAGTTACAATTGCATCTACTGGACACTCAGGTATGCACACTCCGCAATCAATACATTCATCTGGGTTAATCACGAGCATGTTTTTACCTTCATAGAAGCAGTCAACGGGACATACTTCCACACAGTCCGTATATTTACATTTTATGCATTTATCTGTAACAAAATGCGTCATAAAACACTGTATATTTGTATTATCTTGGGTACACTAAATTGATAAGAAATTCAAGTCTTTTATGAAGATAAATAAATTGAACAACAAAGAATTAGAAGTATGGTTAAGCTTGGCTAGAACTATAGGACCAATAAAGTTTTTTAGTATACTAAGAACACATGGATCGCTAGATGAGGTGCTAAAATATCTCAATAGGGTGGCTAATAATAAGGTGTATGGCATTCAAGATGCACGAGAAGAAATCAATAATGCAGAAAGAATTGGAGCTAAAATTATACCCGCATGTGACCCAGATTACCCTGATCTTTTAAGAAATATCTCTAGTTGTCCTCCTGTAATAACTGCACTTGGTGATACATCATTATTAAACCGTGAGATAATTGCAATAATTGGTGGGCGTAACTCTTCAATGAATGGAAGAAATTTTGCCAATAAGTTGGCACTTGATTTAAGCGAAGCGGGTTTCATTATCGTTTCTGGACTTGCAAAAGGAATCGATACTGCAGCAAACAGCGTAATATACAAAAATCACCCCACTATTGCTGTTACAGCAAGCGGAATTGATGTGGTGTATCCAAAAGAGAATTTTGATCTATACAAAAAAATCACCGAGAATGGTGGTTTAGTAATTACTGAGCTTCCATTTGCTACTAAACCAAAGCCTCAGTATTTTCCTCAAAGGAATCGAATTATATCTGGTCTATCACTTGGTGTTACAGTGGTTGAAGCATCAAAACGATCTGGCTCTCTAATAACAGCAGATTTTGCTTTGAATCAAGGGAGAGAGGTGTTTGCAGTTTCTGGTTTCCCTTTAGATTCACGCTGTAGTGGTAGTAATTATTTAATTAAAAACGGTGCTAAGCTTATTGAATCTGCTGATGACATAATAGAGAGTGTTAGGTTTAATTTACCTCCGCAGCAAAAAAACCTATTTGATGTTGAGCACTATGCTGTTAACCAAAAACAAGAAAAATTACAACAGGCAAAATCTGTTATAGTTGATCATATTAACTCTGTACCTGTTGATATAGATGAACTTATATTAGCAAGCGGACTTTCTACCAACATAGCTCTAATGGCTCTTTTAGAACTAGAGTTGGAAAACAAAATAGAGCGTTCACCGGGGAATAAAATATCGTTAATTTTCTAGATTACTTTAGCTATGTCGTTTTACTAGATATTCGTACAGATATAGCTAAAGTGGCTTAGGTTTACCTACAATTTGAAAAACAACAAATTCGTCATTCCGCTACTCGTTAGCGGAATCTATGCTGAGATACCGCGAATGAATCGCGGTATGACGTAGGGAAATCTTTCTTGGGTTAGCTATATATGCTTGACACTGAAATGATGTCATTTGCTATAGGATTCTTAGTTGCTGATTTTAGAATTGATAAGAGAAAACTTTTTTTCAACTTGTTGTATAATTTTATAAAAGTGATCGAAATCTAAGCTTGCACTACCAATTAAAACTCCTGATAAATTTGAAATATTTAACAAATTTTCTATATTTTCTGAACTGACTGAACCACCATATATAATGTGTTTTTTACCAGTACACAATTTTATTACCTCAGCAATTGCATCATTGCTTGGTACACATCCTGTGCCTATTGCCCATATTGGCTCATATGCTACGGTATATTCACCGTGTGTTGGCAAGCGGTTTTTGCATTGATATTCTATTACTTCTTTTGTTTTTCCACTTTTGTAATCTTCTGAATTTTCACCTACACAAATAATTGGGTGTAAGCCTGATTCTATTGCTATTTCCGACTTAAGTTTTATTTCACCATCTTTTTCATTGGCCCTTTCAGAATGCCCAAGTATTACGTAAGTACACCCTAGTTCTTTTAACATTTCTGCGCTGATTTCACCTGTGTAAGAACCGGATTTTTTATGATGGCAATTCTGTGCTCCTATACTAATATTATTGTTCAACTCTATACTGCTTGGAAATGATGTAAAAGGAGGGCAAATTACTAATTTAGAGGTAATTTCGTTGCTCTTGTTGTTAAGTTTGCCTATAAAGTCAACAAATGAAGAACGCATTCCATTCATTTTCCAATTTGCTACTATTAAAAAGGACATCAACTTTACTTATATGAGTGAGAGTGCCGACTGTCGGACTTGAACTGACAACCTACTGATTACAAGTCAGTTGCTCTACCAATTGAGCTAAGCCGGCGTTAAACACATTAATAATATACAATTATCAATGGATTTTAGTCAACTGATTTTTAAAATACTGTATAATGAAAATAATATGAGAAAATTTTTACTGAAGCCAAAAAAGAGTCTAGGGCAAAATTTTATTTTATCGAGTGAGATAACAAAAAAAATCGTTGCTTTAGCTGGTAGTCTGGAGAATTTTAATGTCATTGAAATTGGTCCTGGATATGGTGCATTAACAAGAGAAATATTGGTGCATAATCCAAAGTCTCTACTTTCTATAGAAAAAGATAGAGATTTAGTAAAACACCATGACCAACTGCTAAATGAGCATCAAGGAAAGTATAGAATTATAGAAGCGGATGCACTGCATATTACAGAAGAAGAGCTGATAGAACGCCCAGTTAAAGTTATTGCTAACTTGCCTTACAATATCTCGGTAGCGTTATTTTTAAAGTGGTTAAATAATATAAAATTTTTTACGAGTTTGACATTAATGTTTCAAAAAGAGGTAGCAGATCGCATTACAGCAAGACCCAATTCTAAAGATTATGGTCCTCTATCAGTGCTAAGCCAGTTACTGTGCGATATAAAAAAGGAATTTGATATTGAACCTAAAGAGTTTTTTCCAAGACCAAAAATACATTCTTCAGTAATTACAGTAAATCCTTTGCTTACCCCAAAGTTTGCAGTAAATTTGGAAACCTTAATAAAATTAACACGTGCTGTTTTTGCTCAAAGAAGAAAGATGCTGAGAAATAGCTTGCAAAATATAACGAACCACGCTGAAACTGTCCTTGAAAACGCTAAATTGAGTGGAAACCAGCGTCCAGAAAACTTAACTATTGAGCAGTTCTGTTTGCTGGCAAATAATATATAGTACGAACATTATCTACCAGATCCCAGTATCGGCTACTTAGATGACAAAGGAGGACGTTATTCCAGAGTCAAGCTACTTGCATTTGTTGTAAACTCACTTTTACTCTATGGTTATCTTTTTATACTACCTTATCAACTATGTTTTTTTTAAGTTTTTTATTTGTGTAATTTTGTCACTCTCCTGAACGGATACTGTATTTTCGTATTAGAAAATACCCAATAAGCAGAGTTGTAAGTGGAATAAACCACAAAATGTAAGTGCTAGGCGGTACGATTATAATTGAATTGCCGTAAGAATTTTTTAACTCTGAGATTATTTCTTCATCAGTGTATCCATCATTGATTTTTTTACGAATTGCTTCTCGCATATCATACGCGATCTGAGATCCAGATTCAGACAATGATTCGCCAGAACATATTGGACACCTTATTATTTCAAATAAACTGGTTGCTCGTTTTTCCATGCTTTTATCTCTGAGTTTATTATCCAGAGTAAAAGCGTTTACGCCTGAGTGAAATATCAATATGAAAAGTAAACTAACTACTGCTCTCATCCTTGGTTAATTGGGTTATTTTACTGAGCTGGTTCATAAAATCAGTGATGGATAATTTTCCAATAAAGCTTGACCCTACATCATCATCGTACTT
Source organism: Wolbachia endosymbiont of Oedothorax gibbosus (assembly GCF_936270145.1). Classification (GTDB taxonomy): domain Bacteria; phylum Pseudomonadota; class Alphaproteobacteria; order Rickettsiales; family Anaplasmataceae; genus Wolbachia. The sequence goes on along the minus strand of NZ_OW370537.1, from coordinate 961,890 downwards.
TATTGAAAATTGAATGCCATCATCAGTTGTTTTTTCTGATAAGGAAGACATTAATTTTTCAAACACATCTGAAGTTTTTGAGTCACCAATCATAAACGAGATTAATTCTTTATAATTTGATATGGCCACGTTAATCTTGCCTTTAAATGAAGACGTAACTAAATTATAATTGTTTATTCCGCCATCTGCAGCAAGAGAAAAATTATTACTTTGAATTAAAAATTTCTCTATGTTGAAATTAACTCTGGAAGCTGAGATGTGGTTTACAAATTCGTAATCAAATTTAGTGTCGATACTAAGGTAACTTTCGGGACTTGCAGTATTTTTATACCGATAAGTATAAAAATCAAATCCTAGTTTAGTATTTCCACTTGGTTCTTTATTAAAATGAAATTGAATGTAATTACTTTTACCATCCACTTCGGATATAACACTTTGCTGATTTTCTGAAACATCACATTTCAGTCCATAATCTTCGTAACGAAGTGTATCTATATAGTCTATTACGGTACTATTTCTATTGAATTGTAATGAAGATGGTAAATCATTTAGTCTAACAACAAAGTGGCTGCTATCGTTTGTGTGGCATTTTATATTCTTTTTCTCATCACCATGAACAGCAATATTGACTTCATTGCTTGGTATGTAGATATATACTGATTTATCAAACAATCTATTTTTTATCAATAAAGCATCAGATGAGATGGTTAATTGCTCATTGGAAAATTTTGGGTTTGTCACACGAAAAATTAGGTTAGAAGGAAATCCACTAAAATCATGTGAAATATCAAATTTTTCGTCGTTAATGTATAGTATTGTTTCAGCTAAAAGATTTTTTACCTTACATGCAGAAAAATACCAAAAACCACTATACGCTACAGGAATAAACAAAAGTAAAGAGATGATAATATAGATAAAAATCTTACGCATAGCTAATCGTTTCCTTGTTTATCTAATGATATGTTTCTTGTACCTCTTGGCACGGTTACGCACAAACCGTCGATATCTTTTGTGATTTTTATTTGGCATCCAAGCCTCGATGTCTCTGTTAAGCCGAAAGCTAGGTCTAACATATCATTTTCCTCATCAGATATGGGATTATGCGTTTCTACAGCATCATAAAATTCTGGATCAACAATCACGTGGCATGTAGAGCAAGCAAGAGAACCTTCACATGCACCTTCAAGCAGATCTGGATCGCTTCTGTGGGCTAAATTAAGCAGAGTTTCTCCCTCTGCAGCTTCATAGCTTTTCTTACTCCCATCAGGTAAAATAAAAGTAACAGATGGCATATTATTTCCCTATTAAAATTCTTACTAACTTCTCTATATCCTACAGGTAATAACTAATATTTGCAAACTCTTTGCAATTCCAGTATCTATTTTTGTCATCCAAGTACCCCTTTCTTGTCATTCAAGTAGTCCTTCTTCTGTCATCCCAGTGCCCCTATGATGTCATTCCAGCGCGTGACGCTGGAATCTAGTTCTTATTGTACATTTACTTGGTAAGTTTCCTGGATCCCAGTGTTGGCTACTTGGATGACAAAGAAGGGGCTACTCGGATGACACCTACGCACGCTCACTTTGTCATTCCAGCGTGTAAAACATAGACCCCAAGTGTCAGCTACTTGAACAACATCACTTTGCTTAAAAATTGCAACGTTTGTACGCAATATGACGTTAGCCGTACCTTTCCCCTTTCCCCTGAAACTAAAATCCATATACTTAACTTTAGAAACTTCAAAATATGATGCGATCTAATATTAGGCAGTTATTCTACTATATAAAACCTAATCTATCTTATTTCATTATAGCTTTTATTGCAGTTTTATTTTCAGCTTTAACTATCCTCCTCTTTGGCAGAGGCTTAAGCAATATAATTGATTCTGGTGCAGAGCATAATTTTACTACCAAACTACTCGTTGCAATACTGATAGTTTTAGCCATTTCTCTCACTGCATTTACTCGGTTATATTTCATTGGCATTGGCAGCGAAAAAGTTATCGCAAGAATCAGATATGACTTATATAGCAGTATCACTAACTTGCAACCAAGTTTCTTTGAGAACACAGGTATGCAAGATGTTATCTCAGCACTCATTACTGATACCTCTGCGCTGCAATCGATAATAAACAGCAGCTTACTGACAATATTGAGGAATTTTGTAGTGCTGACTGGTAGTGTTGCAATGCTGCTATACACAAATCTGTACCTAACCTCATATGCGGCTGCAATAGTGCCTGTACTACTCATTATTATGACCTCATTTGGAAAAAAAGTGCGTAGCTATGCACGCTTTGCCCAGGATAAATTAAGTGAGCTTGCATCATTTAGTGAGGAAAATTTTCGATCTATAGTGACTATCAAATCGTTTGTACTCGAAGAAAATGAAAAAACCCGTTTTAAGGAGCATTTAAACTCAGTATCAAAATCATACGTAAAATTAGTACTCTTGCGTGCTATTTTAGTAACTCTAGTTATCACGTGTGTGATAGGGTCACTAGTTGTTTTGCTCTTTTTTGGTATTAAAGAAGTCTTAAGTAATAATATGACCATTGGAAAACTCTCCTCATTTGTGTTTTATTCAGCGCTTGCAGCAGGAGCTATAAATAATTTGAGCGATAATATCAGTGATTTACAACGAGGTCTTGGAATAGTAGAGCGTTTATTTGAATTTAAAAATATGAAAAGCTCTATAGCAGATCCCGATGATCCTATAAAAATTTGTAGTGTTCAAAAAGGAATTTCGTTTAATGGCGTGACATTTTTTTATGAATCTCAGTCTGATAAGCCAGCGTTAAATAATGTATCATTTTCTATAAAGGCAGGTCAAGCAATATCAATTGTTGGACCATCTGGCAGTGGTAAAAGCACCGTTTTAAAGCTTCTGCTCCGTTTTCATGATCCAAACAAAGGTAGCATTACTATCGATGGGCACAACATTAAGTCAATTGCGCTAAATGACCTCAGATCGTTGTTTGGCTTAGTGCCACAAGATCATATGATATTCTCTTGCTCAATAATGGAAAATATACTATATGGCAAGCCGAGTGCTGAATATGAGGAAGTAAGGCAAGCAGCTATCGGTGCTTATGCGATGGAATTTATTGATAAGCTGCCTGATAAATTTGATACATTTGTAGGAAAAAGAGGATTAAAACTTTCTGAAGGACAAAAACAACGTATTATAATAGCAAGAGCCATACTCAAAAACCCTCAGATTTTAATACTGGATGAAGCAACCTCTGCTCTTGATTATAAAAGTGAGAATCTCGTGCAAAAAGCACTGAGCAAGTTAATGCAAAACAGAACAACAATTATAATTACGCACAGGCTATCAACCGCACTTAAAACTGACAAGATTATAGTAATTAATCACGGAAAAGTAGAAGAAGTAGGGACTCATGACTCTCTAATAAGTAAAGATGGGCTGTATGCAAAACTGGCAAAGATACAGTGGAATTGAAAGAAAATTTCAATCATACCGTTAGTTGATATGCTAGATTTATAATCAGGATTATTAAATTTTTAATCATTTTGATTTATAATAATCTCATAGTATTTTTTTAAGGATTATTATGACCCATAATTTTTTTTCATCTTCATGCACTTCTGCAGATACAGCTTGCGTAATTGACCCACGGTGCTGTATTGGACTCAATATAAAAATACTGCCTTGTCTAAAACCTGATCCAGAACCTAAACAACCAGTTGACCTTTCAAAACTTGCATTAATGATCAATCCGGTAACTGGTGATATTCTTGATTTTGCTACTAAGCAGCCGACGGGCAAAAACTTTAAAGAATGCGCAGAGATTATTCAAAACACTAAAAATGACCTTGAGATTAATTCAAAAGGTAAACTTGTGGGCAGCTGTGAAAACAGTTCTTCATGTGATGCATGTGTAGAAGCAATAAACTCTTCTGTTTCTTCTGTCCATGATATGTCAGTACCAGAGGGTGCTGTTGATATTATATAAAAGTAATGCAGTGTGTACATTGTTAGTACATGCTTCCACTTTATAGTTAATTTTTTAACAATTTTATTTACCAATGGAGGTATTTTATGCTAGTGAAAAATCTTTCTTGCCCGAATCAAGAAAATACAAATTATACATATCGGTTGCCGTTTAATACGTGCTGTCCCAGTGATACATTAGGAGTCAATTTTGTTATAGGACCATGTGATGATACTGCCAATAAAGGTAAGGTGATTTATGATAAATGTAGTAAAGACCTTAAGTGTGAAATTGATGATAAGACTAAGAATGAATTGAAGAAAAATATTAAGAGTGAATTAGAGAAAGATCTTAAGTGCGAATTTGATGATAAGACTAAGAATGAATTGAAGAAAAATATTAAGAGTGAACTAGAGAAAGATCTTAAGTGTGAAATTGATGATAAGACTAATACCAATCTCCACTAATAGATAGACAAATAGTAAAAACTACAAATAATTGAGGCTAGAAAGAATAAATATGTAGTTTATGGCAGGAAAAAGTAAAGCAATAGGAGAAGAACTATATAATCAATGCAAGTTAGAATTAAAAAAATATGGAATAAGAGGAGAGATAGGAAGAAGGTTACAAGCAATAATATCAGCAAAGGAGTATGGTATCTCAAAAGTTGCTAAAATATATAGAATTACGAGAACGACATTAATGAAATGGATTGCAAGATTTAAAGAAAAAGGTGTTATTGGGTTTGCAATACAGCCAGGGCGAGGACCTAAACCAAAACTGAACGAGGAGAAGAAGGAAAAAATAAGAGAGGTAATAGAAGAAGATGGGGCAAATCTGACTGCTAAAAAATTGCAAGGTATAGTTGAAGGAATGTTAGCTATCAAAGTAAGTGAGTCAACGGCGAGAAGGCTTATGAAGAAGCTAGGATTTACATATATCACACCTCGTCCAGCACATTATAAACAAGACAAAAACAAACAAGAGGAGTTCAAAAAAAATCTCAATGAAATTGTGGAAAAGAACCGGAAAAAGGAGGTTTTTTTTCGATGAATCGAGATTTGGAACGCACTCAAAAGTTGGACATGGATGGTTTAAAAAGGGCTCAAGAACACAAGTTAAAGTAAAAATCGGAAGAGAAAACTTCTATCTTTACAGCGCTGTAAATCCCAGGAATGGAGAGGATATTAGCCTACTTGCTCCACATGTAAACACAGATTGCATGAACATATTTTTGGAGCAGATGTCGAAAGATTTGGGGACTAGAGAAGCTTTTCTTATCATGGATTGCGCAAGTTGGCATAGGTCTAAAGGTTTAAAAACTCCTGAAAATATCACCATAATTTATTTGCCGCCGTACTCGCCTGAGCTCAATCCTGTGGAAAGATTTTGGCAACATTTAAAGGAAAATATAATAAAGAACAAGATGTATGACTCTATTAAATTACTTGAAAATGCTGTATCTGAATTTATTCGAGATATTACGGAAAGTTCGATCAAAACCATTTGCTCTGTGAATTATTTGTCTAGTTATTTATGAGGGTTGGTATAAGAATGAATTGAAGAAAAATATTAAGAGTGAATTAGAGAAAGATCTTAAGTGCGAATTTGATGATAAGACTAAGAATGAATTGAAGAAAAATATTAAGAGTGAACTAGAGAAAGATCTTAAGTGTGAATTTGATGATAAGACTAAGAATGAATTGAAAGACAAAATAAAAAAAGAAATAAAGGATGAGATAGATTGTAAGTGTGATCAGGATAAAACTTCTGATGAGGAAAAAGATAAAGATAAAGATGAAATTGTCGATGACGGAAGTGAAGGAGCCATAGAAAGTAAGCTGATAGATGAAGGACTTAAAGTTAATTGTCCAGATTATAAATCAGATAGTATGAACAAACCTGGTTGGTTTACACGAGATCTTTTGAAGCAGTTTTTACCTGATTTAATGATTAGTAAAAAGATTACGGATCATTTTGGTGAGAAAAATGTTGAGCAGTATTATGCAGAAAACTTTGCTATAACTTTCAAATGCGAAGAAGACGCCAAATGTGGAAGTAACGTGAACTTTACGTGGGATATAGCAAGCAATATGTGGTGTAATAAAGAAGGTAAACAGGGGAATGCTTGGGAATTGTGTCCTAAGGATTTTTTAAAAGGGGAAACGAGTGTTTGCTGTCCTTCAGGATCGAAAGCATCAGCATACGCTGAAAATTTCTTCCTCAATAACAAGTGTCCTAATTTAATATTAGACCTTAAGGGAAAGGAATTAGAAGAATGTGCAGGTAAAACTATAGTTGCAAAATTAGAGTCACCATTGATAATTACCGACTACTATAAAAATATAATAGATAAAAATGGTAATAAAATTGGGATAAACTACAATCAATTAAAACCTCACTTAAATCCTGATGGTACAATGAAAGACTGTGGTAATAATACAGATTGCCAAAAATACGCTAAAATAATAGACACAATCCTATGGACTTCTGACAAGGAAGTAACGTTGAAAATTCCTGATAATGCTGGAGAAAGCAACTTTTATTCCCCTAGTGTTGGTAACAATCAAGATGAGACTTTCTCTTACCATGATTACAGCAATGACTTAATATAAACTATAACTTTTCTGGGTCTTGCGACCCAGAAAAGGTCGCCTTACACAAAGAAAGAGTAGAGAGAAAATCATAACTTCAACTAGCCCCACTTATTCGCTATACTGCTATAGATTTTATAACAGTATAGTGAATGAACATTTTCAAACAGGTTTCCTCTCTAATTTCCAATAAATTAAATGAATTGAAACGAAGGGGTATCATAAATACAAGTGCAGAAAATTTTATTGTGGAACCTCCAAGCAATAGAGCACATGGAGATATTTACACAAACGTTGCTATGGTGCTCGCAAAGCATGAAAAGAAAAATCCCATTGAAATCGCAGAGGTTTTAGCCAAAGAGTTTGAGCTTTTTGATGAAGTTGCAAAAGTGGAAATAGCGGGCCCTGGGTTCATCAACATGCACTTAAAAATAGAAGTGTGGCATGGGATTTTAAAACAAATAAATGAGCTAAAAACAGAGTTTGGCACCCTAGATATAGGGAACAATCAGGCCATCAATGTTGAATTTGTATCGGCAAATCCAACAGGCCCTCTGCATATTGGTCATGCAAGAGGGGCAGTATTTGGTGATGTTTTAGCAAATTTACTAAAGAAAGTTGGTTATAAAGTTACTAAGGAATACTACATTAATGACGCTGGGGCGCAGATAGATACACTAATAAAGTCAGTATATTTGCGGTATAAGGAAGCTCTGGGAGAGAAGATTAGCATCGAAAAAGGTTTATACCCAGGTGAATATTTAAAACCGATAGGGGAGGGGCTAGCTAAAAAATATGGCAAGGAGCTTAGAGAAGAGGAAGATAATTGGGTAATTAGAGACTATACTTTAAGTTCTATCTTAGAAATAATAAAGGAAGACATGAACTTGCTTGGAGTAAATCATGATGTCTTTACTTCAGAGTATGAGCTACAAAAAAGTGGCAAAATTGAAGAGAGTATAAAAATATTGTCTGATAAGGGTTTGGTATATGAAGGGTACTTGGAGAAACCAAAAGGCAAAGAAAGTGAAAATTGGACTTCCAGAAAAGAAATGTTATTTCGCTCTACAAAATTTGGTGATGATGTTGACCGTGCGTTGAAGAAAGAGGATGGCAGTTGGACTTATTTTGCCTCAGATATCGCTTACCATTTTGATAAGATATCACGTGGTTTTAACAATATGATCGTAGAGCTTGGTAGTGACCACGGTGGTTATGTCAAAAGGCTCAAAGCAGTCGTCTCTGCGCTAGAAGCAAAGATAGAAGTAAAACTGCATAATATTGTGAATTTTTTTGAGAATGGCAAACCTGTTAAGATGTCCAAAAGATCAGGAAACTTTCTTACAGCCAGGGATGTAGTGGAAGAGGTTGGTAGGGATATCACTCGTTTTATAATGTTAACACGCAAGAATGATATGGTCTTGGACTTTGATTTTGCTAAAGTTAAAGAGCAGTCAAAAGATAATCCTATTTTTTATGTGCAATATGCGCATGCTCGTGCTCATTCGTTAATGCGTAATGCTCCAAAAGAGCTCCCAACAGCAGATCCTTCACTTTTAAAGACAGGTGGAGAGCTCTTCCTCATAAAAACCTTAGCAAAGTGGCCAGGTGTGGTAGAAACTGCAGCAAGGCTTTATGAGCCACACAGAATTACTTTCTACTTACTTGAAGTTGCAGAAGCATTTCACGTTTTATGGGGGTATGGCAAGAGTATGCGGTTCATACTGAAAGACAATCTAGGTCTTACTTCTGCAAGAATGTTTCTCGTCCAAGCCTTAGTGCACGTCATCGCTTCTGGACTTTCTATCTTCAATATAGAGCCTTTGGAAGAAATGAGTTGACTTTTTTTGTGCAAGATTGTTTTTTCAACGAATAGAGAAGTTGACAAAATTAAGTAAAAATGTTATAGTTTATAGTAGTATTTTTTGGTTAATATATGGCTCACAGTCAAAAAAAGCTCAATGTTAATGTAAGTTTTGACAGTAAATTGGCTCAGTATCTTACAGAAATGGCAGAGATTCAAAATAAAACTATCCCTGAAGTTTTAGTAGATTTAGTGGAAGAAGAGTTCGAAGAAGATGTAGAGCTATCTGAAATAGCTGACGATCGCCTCTCTGAAGGTGAAGAAGAAGTAGAGGATGATGAAAACATCTGGAAATAAAACTTACACTATAAAATTCTTAAAAAATGTTATTGAAAAAGAAATTCCAGCTCTTCCGGCAAAGATTAAATTAATGGTTCAGGAGGCCATAAAGAAACGCCTTACAGTTGATCCTTTTAATCTAGGAAAGCCTTTATGCCATAGCTTTAGAGGGCAATATAGGATAAGGGTTAGCAACTACCGTATAATTTACATCATAAATCATTCAGAACGTAAAGTACTTATTACTGCAGTGGGGCATAGAAAAAACATTTACAAACACAGAAGATTACACAATTAAAAATATAAGAAAGACCTCACCTCATGCAAGCCTTAGATCGCTTCTGGACTTTCTATCTTCAATATAGAGCCTTTGGAAGAAATGAGTTGACTTTTTTGCCATAACATGTGATAATTAAAATATTATTGAATTTGTAGGTAGAGCTATGGCAATTAAACATGAAGAGTGGAAAGAAATATTAAGTACAGTTAATGAAAAAGGGAATTTAAGTAAGGACAATATAATTGAGAAAATAAAGAGGAATTAAAGAAATATCTAGAAGAATATGAGAAATGGGAAGAAGCTGGTTTTGGTGTAGATTACCTGTTTGAAGATAATCAATTTACATTATTACATGTAGCTGCTTCATGTGGCTATGCAAAAATAGTAAACCTTCTAATAGAAAATGGGGCAAATGTTAACGCAAAGATTGATGTAGGAGAAGAAAAAGGTATTACTCCTTTACATTGCGCTGCTGGAGAGGGCCATACAGAAGTAGTAAAAATTCTCATAGCAAATGGGGCAAATGTTAACGCAAAGATTGATGCAGGAGAAGCAAAAGGTATTACTCCTTTACATTGCGCTGCTGGAGAGGGCCATACAGAAGTAGTAAAAATTCTCATAGCAAATGGGGCAAATCCTTTATTAAAGAATAATTCTGGAAAAACTCCAAGAGATTTAGCTAGAACTGGTGATATAAAGAAGCTTCTGGAAGAAGCAGAAGAAAAACAACTGAAGCAGCAAGCACTTAATAAAAGTATTTCTGCCGGTGGTGCAACCGCATTATTAGGCACTGCCGTAGCAGTGGCACTTTTGGGAGTGTTAAATAAACTGTGTCAAACCGCATTTTCAGTTCAACTCAATTTTCAATCTGCCGGGAAAGAAGACATCAAATTGAGACATAGTTAAAGCCCAATTAGGCAGAGCCATAGTCCATTTTTGCTCTACCTTTTTTATAGCACAATATACCTGTTTGTACAAGGCATTTGTGCTAGTAAATGAACCTTTGGTTTTAGTAAATTTTCTGATTTGTCTATGCAGTCCCTCAATAGGATTGGTGGTATAAATCAGCTTTCTAACTGGCCCAGAATACTTAAAATAACCAGACAAATTTTCCCAATTATTTTGCCAAGATTTCACAACTAACGGATACTTTTCGCCCCATTTTTCTTCTAGCTCAAGTAAGTAATTCTCAGCAATTTCTCTGCTTGCAGCACGATATATTTTTTTCAGATCATTCATGAAAACTTTCACATCTTTGCTGGATACATATTTTAGAGAATTTCTTATCTGATGTACTATACATAGCTGTACTTCTGCTTTAGGAAACGCACTATTTATCGCTGCAGGAAAGCTTTTTAGCCCATCTACACAGGCAATCAGGATATCTTCTACTCCTCTTTCTTTGAGATCATTTAGCACTCCCAACCAGAACTTCACTTTCAGCCAAATAAAAGCCCAAGACTTCTTTTCTGCCATTTTGATCTATACCTAATATATTATACATACATTTACTTACACAATGTCCATCCTCTTTGACTTTAAAAAACCATAAACACTATTGGATATACGGACTGCAGCGGCCATTCGTTGATTATAGGCAGTAATTTGTCGGTAATACTTGATATCTCTGCTGCCGATATTTTGTGATCGTAAATTTCTTCTACATGTGACGCTATATCTCTATAGCCCATACCACTGGCAAATGTGCTCAAAATCTTCGTTTCAAGCTCTGGTTTGTTTGCCTTTTTTTGACTATTTGGGGTTCAAAGCTTCCCTCCCTATCTCTGGGCGTCAAAAGCTCAAATGAACCTGCGCTTGTGCGTAAAGTTTTTGCATTTCTCCCATTTCTTCGATTATTTTCTTCACTTTCAGCCAACAAGTGATTTTCTATTTCACCTTCTAGACTTGCTTCCAGCAGCTTTTTTATCAATGGTGTTAGCACACCATCCCTTCCTGTCAATGGTCTACCTTCTCGTATAGACGACAAGATATTTGTTTCTAATTCTTTATAATCTACCACTCCGGTAGTTCTGTTTACTACTTTCTGACTCATTGTCAAACCTCCATTTTTTTATATCAATTTATTACTTTTTTTCGGTTTGACACAGTTTATTTAACACTCCCAACCCTTTTTCATTAATTGCATCATTTTTTAGTGGAATTTTTTTATGGTTATTTAGCTCTAACGGAGAAAACGCTGGTGAATCTAACTCACAATCTGATGTTTCTTTCAATTCATTGGACGATGATGGTTACTATACAACGAACACGGATTTTTAGAGTAGCACAAGAGACCAATTAATCCCAAAAAAAATACGTCTCACAACCTTCGGTTTTGGTTGCTGGAAATGATTGATTATTCAAGTTATTAGCGATATATATTACTAAATCAAAGATAATTCGTTTGGAATAATTAAAGAAAAATCATGATTAATTTATAGAGGAAATAGATCTCTGTAATCAATTTCAAAGTTTTTTTCACAACTTTCTTATAGTGATTGTAAAACACATAAAAGATTTTGCTAATGAAACTAAAAATTAACATTCCAATGTTACACTATTACTATAGGACCGAGGTAAAAGTTATGGAGCTGAAGAAATCTAACAATATTTTTAGCACAAAGAAAACAGATGAAGACTTTTTAGAACAAATTAATAAGTATAAGAAACAAGCCATTGATATTCAAAAACACAGCGATACAATCGCAAGGGCCATTACTGGACAACAGCGTACCTTAGGTGATGTACCAAAAAAACGGCCAACAGCAATTGAAACTTTCATTGAAAAACATGTCGCTGATATTAAAAAGTATGATGATGAGATTGAAAACATCCTTGCTAGGCAGAAGTCACGAGACTATATTCCAGAAAGTGTAACGCAAAAACAGTCGATATTAATCAAAAGATTTGAAAATCTTAGCAATGTTGTGGAAACAATGGAGAGGGAGCACACTCAAGATAAATATAGCAGTACAAGCATGGGTGCAATAAAAGAGCAAGTTGATGTTGTTGGAAATGCTTATAAAAATTTAAGTCATAACTTGAAAGAGCTATCCGATTCGGCTTCAAATATTATTAAACTTATACAAGAGCAAAAAGTACTTAAGACAGAAATATATGAGTTAAGAAAGGAAGAACTAAGGGCGCATTACAGAAGAGAAAAAGCTAGTAATAAAGGTACTGTAACGTCAGATAATAAAAAAAGAGTTGCAACAATGGAGGAAAAAGTTAATGAGAATGATATTAACATCAAGAGCCTCTGTAACGAAGAAAAAGTTAAAGAATTAAATAAAAATGTAGAAAATAGCCTAACCAAATTTGACAGAGAGATTGACAAATTAGAAACAAAGGTCAGAAATGCTGGATATGAAACACCAGATAAAAGTTCTAAGGCTGGCAAGCTTACGCTCACGGTTGTAAAAAGAGTAAAAGAATTAACAGAAAATTTGAAAAATACTTTTGTTGAGTTAAGAAATAAAATGTCTGAATTAAGAGAAAAGACTAAACATGGTGGACAAGAAAATAACCTTGAAGCGGGCAAGTATACGTTAAACACACAGATTAGCCAAGGGAAAATTTCTTCGGAAAAAAAACAGGGAATGCCTAACCAAGATAACATTGTAAATGGTACAGAAATTAGACACTTAACAAAAAAATCCAAAGAGCTTTTCGCTGTAGCAGAGTTAATAGGGTTAGAGCATGACTCAGGTAAACATAGTAAAATAGGCATTAATGCACTAAAAGAACAGGTTAACGCTGTTCAAAATGTTGGTAAGAGATTAAGACATAACCTGAAAGAGTTGTCTGATTTACCTTCAAATACAGGCAAACTTGTACAAGAGCAAGTCAGTCTTAGAAAAGAACTAAATAAATTAAAGCGAGAAAATCTAACATTAGATAAATTAGAAAAAGGAGAAAAAGTTAGCAAGAGCACTATAGATAAGAAAAAAGAAACTAACAGTAAAAGGATCTCTACCATAGAAGCGAAAGTTAGCGGGAATGACACTAAAATAAAAAGTCTCAGCACTGGGGGAAAAATTAGAGAGCTAAGTGAAAATATACAAAACAGTTTGATTGACTTCAAAAGAGAGGTTGCTAAGTTAGAAACAAAGGTTAAAAGCCTTGAGAAGGGGCAGGCACCAAAGCTACCACATCAAATAGTAAAACCGTCCTTTAGACCATCAGAGACTGTTATCAAATCTTTTGAAGATGTAAAAGGATATTTACATACCCTAGCTAAAAATGTTGACAATCATGGAATATATGAAGGTAGCAAAGAATATTTACAGAGAGTAGTAAATTATCTAGATGGCTTTTATATTATGGAGAGCGATAAATTACAGAAGCTAAAAACAAATCTCAATAAGCCAGATTTAACAAAAGAGCGGTTTACTCAAATAATTACAGCCTTAGTAAATACAATAGATAGCTCAAACATTGGTAAATTTGATAATAGACTATTAGAAAAGGCCACAAACTATATCTACTCTGTTGAAGATTTAGCCAAGGAGGCTGTTAGTAAAATTTCCTCTAGTGCCAAAGATTTATATAGAAAAGTTACAAAAAGCGGATCTTTTAATCTTAATAAAGGCTATGAGATCTCAGAGTTACAAGGTAAATATCGTGTCACTGAAAAGTTGGTAGCAGACTTAGAATCAGAGCAAAAAAAAGCAAAAGCTCTAAAAACGTTGCGTTATGCGGCGAGAGAGTTTGGTAAATCAGTTTTAGGTTCAGAATCTGATCGTAATAAAATACCTAGGGAACAACAAGTTAGTATAGATTTAGGCAATAAACTTTTTTTTGATCATGGAAACAATATGCTTCTTACAATACCTAATCCAAGTGTGTATTACTGTGAAGTTGGAACAAAGGATAAAAAAAGCTATGTCACACAAGATGGCACAGAAGTATTGGCAAAACGTTTTTCTCCAGAAGAGCAAGAGAAAAATACAAAAATTATAAAATGCAATGAAAAAGGTGAATATAGATTATTTAACCAAGATGGTACTTTGTATGATACAAGCGGTAAGTCAAGTAAGGGAAAAGCTGGTGAAGTGGCGTATGGTCTAACTCTTGATGGAAGGTTGGTTACTCATGAGCACATAGTTCCCTATGGTAATGCTGATAAAAAAGTTGAATACGGATATTACCATTCTTCTCTGCTTGGCGGGAAACCTGGACAATGTTTTGGTATGATGACTGTGAAAAATGGCCAAGTTACTAAAATTGATATTAATAGTGGCCATTATAAGCCAACACAGGAAAATTTATATAATGCAGTTAAGATTTTGCAAAATGTTATTGCTGATGGTGCAGAAATAATATCTCATGATTTTTCATATGATAAAGGTACAGGGCAGGTAAGTAATCCTTTGTATAAGGGAAACAAAGAACAATTCCTTCAAAGAATGGAAACGAAAGGAAAAGATGGCTTAACAATGCCAGAGAGATACTTTGGAGTATTACGTAATTACAATGCAGCATATAAGGAAAAGTTAGATAAATCAAGCCATGCCGAAAAAATTATCAATGAAAGAAAAAATAGTAATGAAAGAATAAACTCACTATAGATGCACAATTGACTTTACTAGCAAAAGTGGAAAGAAAGTTAAGTATAAACATACCGTAGTTGTGATTGAACGATGGAAAACTAATCGATTCTAAGATAATGTTTCTACTTTTGAGAATTTTGCTATGTTAATGGCTCTATAACTCCCATAATCCCAGTTTTAATGATCTTCTTCTACCACAATTTATAGATGCGATAGAACCGTTAAGGGTAGCTCAATTTTGAGTAAAAATCTCATCTTTGTTCTTTTCAAAAGGACGAGCATCGTAGAACAATTCTATGCGAGAAATGAGACCATCACTAAATGATAAAAATGAAGCACCTCGAAGAGTACCGACAGGATCAGAACAATCAAAATCCAACACTAGCATAACCTTATTGCCAGAAATAAATCTTTCTCGGATTGTAAGCCTCCTGAAAAACATCGAAAAATTTTTGGCAGCTTCAACTACTGATTCTTTACCATTAAAATTTGCAAGAGGACCTATAAAACAGACATGGGGATGAATATATGAAGCCATCTCATCAAAACTTTTTGTATACATAGCCATGTAATAAGACTCTGCTTTATTTAGATTTTGATTCACCATATTACAACTTCACGTACGTTCACATGTGCTTAAATTATACATAGATGTTAAGGCTTTGCAAATAAAAAGAGCTACTCAAAGCTTTCACAAATTGATGTTATTGATTGACAATGCATCTCATGAAGGTACTATGCTTTAAATAATGTATTTAATGATCTTTTGTGGTCCTTATGTCTTATGAGTGAGTCTGGGGTATTGGTATGACTATCAAGGTACACCCAGATCCAAATGCATTATACCCTATTGAAGGTGTTACAAGAACATGCTTTCTCAAAAACATTATCACCAATACGCAAATTATTGTTGGTGACTATACATATTATGATGATCCAGAAGACATATATAATTTTGAGAAGAACGTACTGTATCTATTTGATTTCATTAAAGATAAACTTATTATCGGTAAATTCTGTCAAATAGCAACAGGTGTTCGATTTATAATGAATGGCTCGAATCATGCAATGGATAGTATTTCAACTTACCCTTTTAAGATATTTGGAAAGTCTTGGAATTTTGCTTCAATGAACGTAGCAAGTAAAGGTGATACAATAATAGAGAATGATGTCTGGATTGGAAACTCTGTCACAATTATGCCTGGTGTTAAGATTAGTAATGGTGCTATTATTGGTACGAGCGCTCTTGTTACAAAAGACGTTGAACCCTATGCGATTGTTGGTGGTAACCCTGCGAAGTGTATTCGGAAAAGATTTGATGATAAAACCATTGATTTTCTATTGCAGCTAGAATGGTGGAATTGGCCAATCGAAAAAATTACAGAGAATTTAGGAGCCATTACAAAAGGAGATTTAGAAACTTTGAAAAAAATTTATGAGGAGGAAAAATTAGACTAAAATTTGCGTATGTTTTCCTGGTACTTTCAATCTTAAAAAGAACATTTGTCAACTCAAAAGTTATCCAAGTCAAATGTTAATAATAGACTTCTTTCAAAATTCATGAAAGGAGCTCTCTATTGTGAATAGAGGCAATCAAATTAAATCTTAAGCCAAAACGTTTTCGTCGATTTCTATATCTGTCAGAAATGATTTTAAACCTTTTCAATAAGCCGATTACGTTTTCAACTACCACTCTTCGTATAGAGAGAGATCTATTTTCTGCTTTTTTCTCCTTTGATAAAGGATTCTTTTTTGATCTTCTATGTGGTAATTCAACATTTTTATGTATCTTTTGCATTCCTCTGTAACCAGAATCAGCTAGGATCTTAGTTTGCGGTAATATTGCTATCTTTGATTCTCTAAACATCCGAAAATCATGTTTTCTACCATTGGAGAAAGATGTACATACGACCTTTTTACTCTTCTTCTCTGTTACTATTTGTGTTTTTATAGTATGCCTTTTTTTCTTTCCAGAGTAAAAGCGCTTTTGCTTTTTTTTGGCCTTTCTACTGCTGTTTCAGTTCCATCTATTACCAAAACTTCGTATTCTACATTACTATTTAATAGATCTTTTTTTCCTGGTAATGCAAAATCTGGATGTTTTATTAATGTGTCTTCTACCCACCTTATTATTTTAAAACAGTTGCTTTCACTCATGCCATAACTTTGTCCTATATGAAAATATGTACGATATTCTCTCATATATTCCAGTGCCATAAGTAATCTATCTTCTATACAAAGTTTGCTTTTTCTTCCACTTCTAGCTTTTTTCCTTTTATCCTCCTCATCTAGAATTTCTACCATTCTCTTAAATGTTGATTTTTTTACCCCCGTTAAACGTCGAAACTTTTCTCCTTCTAACTTTTCTATTTCCTTATATTTCATGCTTCCAAATACTTGATCTTACTCTCTCTCCCTCAATTTTGAAAGAAGTCTAATGTATCATTTCACGGCCTTTCACGTAGGTAAGGGGATTTAGAGATTTGAAACCAAGGTTAAACGTTAATTTCTTAACTTTTGAATTTCATCAAGGGAAAGACCTGTGATTTGAGCTATAACATCAATAGAGACACCGGCCTTAAGTGAATTTTTAGCCACAGCTATTTTAGCCTGTTTTTCGCCCTCTTCTCTGCCTTTTTCATGTCCGATAAGGATGCCTTCTTGTTTACCTTCGTCTCTGGCATCATCAAGACGTTGTTCCCAAATAGCAGCTTCTTTCTGTAAATCCATGACCCTTTCTTCATAAGCTACCAGATCCTTCTCATTCCAATGAAATTTGTCTAACTCATCATATGCAAGCTTTATTATTGGTGATTTTTCTGCTATTTTTCTTAAATCTTCATCTGTAGTATCTTCTGCATAACGGAAAAAAAAACACCACCTTTCTACTGTGCTCTCTAGTTGTTCTACTCTGTTTTTTGTAAATTTAGGCAACTCAATGAAAACGAATTGAAAATCTTTTAGATAATGGCCGTTGGTTTTTATCTCTCGTATATTATGAGTAGAAATATACTCAACCTCTGTAGGAAATAGCGTACTATTGGAAATAGCAATAAAGAATACTTTCTTAAAATCAACGTAATTGCCAGATTGTCTTGAGTAAGCTTTGGCAGCATAAAGTTGTGCACGTTTTTCAAAGCTCTTGTCCTTAGCGAGCTGCATCTCCGCGATGTATCTATTTCCATGAGAATCTTTGCAGAGAACATCAACTATACTTTGTTTATCAGAAGCAATTTCAGGATTCATGATGGTGCTAAGGAACTCAACTTCTTGTATTGCGTTAGCACCAGCAAAGCCTAAGATGTCATTTAAAAAGTGGATAAGGATATTCTTATTTTTTTCAGTGCCGAATATTTTTTTGAATGTCAAATCTAGCTTAGGATCTAAAAATTTAGAAAGAGCCATGAGAAATCAACCTAAAAAGCATTAACAATTATACACAATTCTGAAGAAATATTCAACTCTTTTGTGTTTAAATCTTATTTTTTTAAACTTTGGGTATGTTAGAGAAAAAAACGACTGTCACAGATGGCCTAAGAATAGCATCTTCTGCTTTAGACGTCCATTTGTACATCTTTTACAACCTCTTCTGTAAAGCGCCTTATAAGCCCAGGAGATGGATGTCATGAATTTGGAGCTGTAGAAGATACCCTTTTTAACGCTTTTTGGTGCAAGAGGCTAATCTTCATAAAAGTACGAGCGCTCAATTACGATTATCGTGAGCCCACACCTTTACATGATAAAGATCTTGAAGCTTAATGTCAACATATTTCAGTGGCAAATTTATTATAGCATGAGATGGAGCACATTTTAACTTGTCACGGCGTAGGCATTTAATATACTAGTTTTTAACAGGCATCTGAGAGTATGTGAAAAAGAGTAACCCTGTAAGATACAAAATAGCACAAAAAGTAAGAAGCTGGAGGTTAAAGCGAAAATACACCCTGAAAGCTTTAGCAGACAAAACAGGTATAAAATATTATACGCTGCTAAAATATGAACAAGGGGTACAAGGTATTCCAATTGAAGACATAAAAAGACTAGCGAATGCATTATCAATTAAGGCTGGAGGTCTATTTCCTAGACGAAAAGTACTAAGAGAAAACTGTTGTTTTGATAAAGCCAAGGAACAAGCAATATACAATCTCACGGCACAAACAAGAACGCGAGAATCACGCAAGGCAATTTATGCATTGACCCAATCTGTCCGAGCTCAGAAGGAAAGTAATGCAAAAGAGGCAAGGGTAAGAATAGTGCAAAATCTACTTAAAGCAGGGTTTTCTGTTGACATTATCTACCAAGCGACCGGTTTATCAACTGATGAATATAACAACAAAGAGAAAAAAATACCTAAGCGTCAAAACGAAGGAGAAGAGATAAAAAATTGGAGGATAGTACGAGGATATGCTCAAGAATATTTAGCAGAAAATCTCGGTGTATCACGGGAATGTTCAAAAAAGTGTGTCAAACCGAAAAAAAAGTAATAAATTGATATAAAAAAATGGAGGTTTCACATATGAATCAAAGAATAGCAAATAAAACTACTGGTTTGGTAGACTATAAAGAACTGGAAGCAAATATTCTATCGTCTATACGAGAAGGAAGACCGCTGACAGGAAGAGATGGAGCATTAACACCGTTTATAAAAAAGCTGCTGGAGGCGAGTCTAGAAGGTGAAATAGAAAACCACTTATTGGCTGAAAGTGAAGAAAATAATCGAAGAAATGGGAGAAATGGAAAGACTTTGCGTACCAGTGCAGGTTCATTTGAGCTATTAACACCAAGAGATAGGGAGGGAAGCTTTGAACCCCAAATAGTCAAAAAAAGGCAAACAACAGAGCTTGAAACAAAGATTTTGAGCACATTTGCCAGACCAACTGATTCCAAGAAAACTTATTCTCACGGGTAGCGGTTTTGGGTGCTAAACATGGTTATATTATTTAAGTTATTAATGATATATGCTACTAAATTAATAGCAATTCATCCAAGAATGGAAAGAAAATTTGAGGCAAATTCATAGTAAAAATAGATCTTTTTTTTCTGTCAATGCAGAAATTACTTTAATGTTCTATGTGTAATTTTTGTAGTCCCAATCTTTGGAATAAATAATTATCTTGTTCAGGTACTGGATTTTGAGCTGTAAGTAGCTTTTCACCGTAAAAAATCGAATTGGCACCAGCAAGGAAACATAACGCTTGTAGTTCATCCGACATTTTCTCCCGCCCAGCTGATAAACGGATATAGGACTTTGGCATCATAATTCTGGCTATTGCAATAGTACGAACAAAATCAAATGGATCAACATCGGCCACATTCTCAAGAGGAGTTCCAGGAATTTTTATCAGCATATTAATTGGTACTGATTCTGGAGGATCATTCAAATTAGCAAGAAGAACTAACATTTTTATTCGATCTTCGTTAGTCTCACCCATGCCAAGAATGCCACCACAACAGACCTTAATGCCAGATGCGCGTACGTACTCTAATGTCTTCAAGCGATCTTGAAAAGTACGCGTAGTTATGATCTTATGATAATATTCTTCGGATGTATCAATATTATGATTATAAAAATCTAAGCCGGCTTCCTTTAGCATATTAGCTTGATAATCTTTTAACAACCCAAGAGTCACACACGTTTCAAGACCCAATTTTCTCACTTCCTTAATCATTTCACAAACAATTTTTAAATCTTGATCACGTGGACCACGCCAAGCTGCACCCATACAGAAACGAGTACTTCCAGCCCTTTTTGCACATTTTGCTGCTTCAATTACTTCGGCAATTTCTAACAAAGGCTTTTTCTGCAAACCAGTGTTATAATGTGCTGACTGAGGACAGTAAGAACAATTTTCTGGACAGCTACCTGTTTTAATACTTAAAAGTGTACTAATTTGCACTTCACTAGGATTAAACTGCTTTCTATGTTCTGTTTGTGCTGTATAAATTAGCTCAGGAAATGGAAGATTAAAGATTTGGTCTGCCTTGGCAAAAGTCCATTCTTCTGTCATGATCTAAGCTCCTTCTTGGTAAATAGATTGTTATATAATAAGTATTGTAATACACTACAAAGTAAAGGGAAATATCGACAGTTGCCGAAAGCTATCCAGGGGAGCTTCATCGATTTTTCCACTAACGATTACCTTGGCCTAAGTCAGTCAGAAGTACTGTTTGATGCAGCAAAGCTCTCTGGAGCACAGTTTGGAGTAGGATCCACTGGTTCTCGGTTGCTCTCAGGTAATAAAAAAATATTTGAAGACCTTGAGAAGAGGATTGCCCAAGACAAAGGAACTGAGTCAGCTCTTATCTTCAATTCAGGTTTTCAGGCCAATATAACGGTCCTTGCAAGCCTACTTGATCAGTCAGTGCTTGGTGACAAACCTATCGTTTTTTTTGATAAATTAAATCATGCAAGCTTATATCAAGCTATATTTTTAAGCAATGCTGAACTTGTACGATATCAACACAATGATGTAAATCACTTAAGTAATTTGCTCACAAAATTCAAAAATGACTTAAGACCAAAGTTCATTGTTACTGAAACAATTTTTGGTATGGACGGAGATATTGCACCAATAGAGAAAATTTTTGCTCTTAGCAAAGAACATGAAGCTTTTCTATATTTAGATGAAGCACATGCAACAGGTATTATTGGTCATAATGGATATGGCTTATCCACCAGCATTAATTTTCAGGAAATTCCACATTTAGTTTTAGGCACTTTTAGTAAAGCCTTAGGGTGTTTTGGTGCGTATGTTGCTTGTTCTAGTGTTATAAAGAATTACCTAATCAATAAATGTCCAGGGTTTATTTATTCGACCTCTCTTTCTCCAATGATAATTGGTGCAGCAGCAAAAGCTTGGGATTTAGTGCAACATCTTGCTGATCAACGCCAGGCTTTATTTTTTAAGGCTGTAAATTTAAGAAATAAATTGCAAAATCTTGGATTTAATACAGGTGATTCAGTCACGCACATTATACCAATCATTCTAGGTGATGAGGATATTGTAATGAGTGCAAAAGAAAAGCTTTTGAAACAAGGGTTGGTTGTTTCTGCTATACGTCCACCTACTGTTCCTCCTGAAGCATCAAGATTACGCATTGCACTCAATGTGAATCATACTGAAAGTAACCTGGACCATTTAGTGCATGTCCTTCAGCAAATATGAACTACTGCTTTGTATTTTGTCACGGTTGGGGATTTGATTATAAGTTTTTTCAACCTCTCATAAATGAATATTTCTCTCAAGTTCCCTACCATTGTTTGGATCTTGGTTATTTTGGAGAAGAAAATCTCGACTTGCCAGAAGATAGTACATTTATTGGTGTCGGACATTCCCTTGGACTGATAAAGCTAGCTTCCTTAAATGTAAAGTTTAATGCACTTATCGGCATACAAGCTTTTGTCAATTTTTTAGGGTTTGATTTACGATTACACAAAAAACGCGAGTTAGAGTTAAAAGCAATGATACAGCACTTTCAAATGGATCCAGTAGATACCCTGATATCCTTCCATAAAAGGTGCGGTGTAAACTACAACTCTTTTAATTGTTTGAATAAAGCAAAACTAATGCAAGATTTAGAGCTATTGACCATGGTACACCAGTTACCACATACACCACTATTAATATTAGGTGCAATGAACGATGCAATCGTACCCCAGGAACTTATCTATGATAACTTCAATAAAGATGTTAAAGTTGTGATGCACAGCAGAGGTTACCATAGTTTAGGGTTATGTGAGCATCATTTTGTGTACGAGCAAATTATAAGTTTTTGTAATGGAATTACAAAAGAGATACATACAGAACAATTTTAGCAGAGCAAGTTCGTCTTATGATAATGTAGCTTTTGTTCAAAAAGAATGTGCTGCAAAACTTGCCAATCTATTAAAAAGTTATTTTCCTGAATTTTATCCGCGATCTATTTTAGATTTGGGTACAGGTACAGGCTATATTCCAGAAATTTTGTTTAGTTTTTTTTCACAAAGCAAATTTACTTTAAATGATATTTCGTCTAATATGCTGGCAAAAGCAAAAGAAAAATTAGTAGGGTATAAGGAAGTTGAATTCATCTTAGGCGATATGGAAACACTAGACTTTGGTCTTCATGACCTTGTCATTTCAAATCTATCACTTCAATGGGTGAGCAACTTAAAAAAGATGATAAGGAAGTCATACAATAATTCAGATGTATTTGTTTTTTCATGCTTACTGGATGGTACATTTAATGAATGGTCTAGAATCTTTATAAAATCCTTATTACCTGTACCAACTCATAAGTATCCATCTAAACAAGAATTAGAAAGTTATTTGCTTTCTCTAAAGCCGAAAAAATATTTTTTCGACTCGCAAGAATTTACATTGTGTTTTCCAAGTGCAAGTGAATTTATCAGATATCTTAAAAATTTGGGAGCAAATTTAAGTAGTCAAACAATTCCTCTGTCTGATCTAAGGAAAGTAGTTCAAACCTATACAAACAAGATTAATGTTACCTATAAAGTATTTTTTGGAGTTTTAAGTAGATGCAGATCTTTGTAACAGGAACAGATACTGATGTTGGCAAGACTATTATAAGCAGTTGGCTCTGCCTACACACTGGGTATTCGTATTTCAAACCCATCCAAACTGGAAGTATTCTAGGTACAGACAGTCATCAAGTAAGTAATTTGACTAACACAAATGTTTATAAAGAAAGTTTTGTTTATAAAGAACCTCTATCTCCTCACTTGGTGTCATCGCTGAAAAATGAAAGCATTGACATTAATGAGATTAATTTACCCAAGGCACATAATTTAATTATAGAAGGTGCCGGAGGAGTTTTAGTTCCAATCAATAAAACCACACTAATGATCGATTTAATCAAAAAACTCGCCATTCCAACAATTTTAGTTGCAAGGTTTACACTTGGCACAATTAATCACACATTGCTTAGTTTAGAAGCATTACGTGCCAGAAATATTCCTATTTTAGGAGTGATTTTAAATGGACTACCTAGTCAAGATAATCTTGAAGCAATAGAATTTTATGGTAGAGTACGGGTATTAGCATCAGTACCTAAACTACAGCAAGTTGATAGAGAACATCTAATGCAAACACCATTTTCAAATCAATTAAAAGCTATTTTGGGACGATGAATCTAAGCGAACGTGACAGAAAAATCATATGGCATCCTTTTACGCAAGAGAAAGTAGCCAAACTTCCAATTGCAATTAAGAAAGCTTGTGGATCATATCTTTATGATGAAAATAGCAAACCATATCTGGATCTGATTTCTAGCTGGTGGGTAAATCTCCATGGCCATGCTCATCCCAAGATCGCCAAGGCTATATATGAGCAAAGCATGACTTTGGAACATGTAATTTTTGCAGGATTTACCCACGAGCCTGCAGTAACGCTTTGCGAAAAGTTGCGAACTTTATTACCAGATAAATTGTCCAGATTTTTCTTCTCAGACAATGGCTCTACTGCTGTTGAAGTAGCACTAAAAATGGCTTACCAATACTGGTGGAACCAGGGTAACCGTGAAAAAACTACTTTCTTAAGTTTTGCAGGAGGATATCATGGAGATACGTTTGGTGCAATGAGCGTAGGTGCTAAGTCTGGTTTTCATGATGCATTTTCAAATCTATTGTTTTCTGTTTTAACAGTACCTTTTCCAGAAACCTGGGATGAAGATGAAGAAATAGAAAATAAAGAGAAACATTCTCTTAAAGTACTAGAGGGTCACTTACGTGCTGGTTCTCGTAAAATTGCTGCATTAATTTTAGAGCCTTTGGTGCAAGGAGCAAGTGGCATGAGGATGTGCCGTCCAGAGTTTGTTAAAAAAGTTGTCAATTTAGTACGCCAGCATGGAATTTTGATAATTTGTGATGAAGTTATGACCGGTTTTGGCCGTACTGGTACTTACTTTGCTTTTGAACAAACTCAAATTATACCTGATTTTTTATGTATCTCTAAAGGGCTAACTGGAGGTTTTCTTCCACTTGCTCTCACAGTTACTACAGAAGAAGTGTACGCAGCATTTTTAAGCGAACATCTTACCAAAACATTCGCTCATGGTCACTCCTACACTGCCAATCCTTTAGGTTGTACAGCCGCAATTGCTTCTTTAGACTTATTAGTTAAGCACGATACCATGGAGTCAATTAAGAGGATTCATGGTATACACAAAAAGGAATTAGTAAATTTGTCTGAAGCTTGTAAGAACATCGAGCATACACGTGTGACTGGTACAATAGCAGCTTTTGATGTTCATGATGCACAAACACTAAAGATAAAATTTTTAGAGCAAGGACTTTTAATTAGACCTCTTGGCAATTCAGTTTATTTACTACCACCTTATTCAACAAGCACTTTTGAGCTTGAAGAAGCTTATAACAAAATCAGAAATATTCTCAGGATTTTTTCATAGTGACTTTACCTACCAATTCCAAGAAAAATTCTTCTCACGTACGGCGGTTTTTGGTTGCTGGAAATGGGTATATTGTTTAAGTTCTTAGTAGCATTTTATACCAAATTAATATTAATTCACTTGGGAGTAATTAGAAAAACTCATGGTAAATTTATAGCAAAAAAAGTCGTATCCGTTCAGCGGAGTGGTAAAATAAGTTGTAGACAAGGAATGTCAAAAATATAATATCACAAGTGTTATGTGTGGTGAATATGTCTGATCTACTAGCGAGCCTACTAAAGCTCTGTGAAAGCTTAAAAATAGAAATAGAGCAGTTAAAAGCAGAAATAAAGGGGTTGGAGATAGAAAACGAAAATTTGAGGGCTGAGAATAAGGCACTAAGGATCGAAAATGCTGAATTGAAAGAAAGGCTCGGTTTAAATTCAAAAAATTCATCGATACCGAGCTCCAAAGAATTATATAAGATCAGGGAAAATAGGCCTAAAAGTGAGAGAAAAATAGGAGCACAGGTTGGGCATGAAGGAAATTATCGTGCAAGAGCGGAAGCAGATGAAGTAGTAAAAGTAGAGTTGTTATACCAATCTCCACTAATAGATAGACAAATAGTAAAAACTACAAATAATTGAGGCTAGAAAGAATAAATATGTAGTTTATGGCAGGAAAAAGTAAAGCAATAGGAGAAGAACTATATAATCAATGCAAGTTAGAATTAAAAAAATATGGAATAAGAGGAGAGATAGGAAGAAGGTTACAAGCAATAATATCAGCAAAGGAGTATGGTATCTCAAAAGTTGCTAAAATATATAGAATTACGAGAACGACATTAATGAAATGGATTGCAAGATTTAAAGAAAAAGGTGTTATTGGGTTTGCAATCTTACTATTACCCACAAATATGTGGTTCATGAGCAAGTCTCCATCCTTCTGCTAGATCAAAGAGACGTCTCCACCCTTTCCAAAGAGTAATTGGTCCTGGTTTTGGGTCGCTTTTTCTTGCTAAATGACCTCCAAGTTGAGCAATCCACGAAACGGCTTCTTTTATAGTAGGGGCTATACTTGGACATGGTTTTCTGTGTATTTTAACATATAAAACTTTCCATTCTTCCTCAGCTAATAAGCCAGTACATGGTAATGTTGGGTTAGTTCTTGCAATTGATGTAATAAAGAAAATTCTCCAAGCAATAATGCTCATGACTGTTAAATACCTCATTAATCTTTCTGCTGTTCCAAGTCTACATTCCTCAACTTTGAGACCAGATTTTAAAATCTTATGCAATATCTCTATTTTCCATCTCAAACAATACCAACTAATTTTTTCAACAGCTTCTTCAAAAGTACTGACCGAAAGATTTGTTAAAAGCATCCACTCTAGCGGACTTGCTCCTGGAGGAGAATTTCTTTCAACAACATGAATTGCGTAAAGTTGTAGACTGAATAATGCTGCTGGTTTATATTTTATGTGACCTTCTTTACATTTTATGTGGCTTTCATGTGGACTCATCATAAATTTTCCGAATCTAATTTCTAGAAATGCTGTCCTTTTTTGCTTATCATCTCTAGCAGGGATTTCAACTTCTACTTTTCCAGTGCAAGGAAGACCTTGGATAAATGACCATAATTTTTGCTTATTCCTGGTATACATAAATTTTTTATTTACATTTCTGTTGTGACGAGCTCTTACTAAAATTGCTGAGTTAAGATTATGTGCAAGTTCAAAAAAATCATGTATATCTGCTTCTCTGTCACATACAGTTATAACCTCTGTTTGGGTCTGATCTATAATATTATTTGTTTTCTTTAAGCTTTCTAGCCATTTCATACTTTCTTTATCCTCAATATGAACGTTACTACGATGACTCTTTAGTCTTTTTTCTTCTTCAGAAATTGGTGGCCTCGAGTAAATCTTTTGATCCAATATTCCTAGTACCAAACCTTCCGTACTAACAGCAAGGGCTGTATGCATTACTGTACCTTTACCTCCTTTCCCAGCAATACTTCCCAATCCGCTTGTTTTTTTATGACTTGAGTATGAAATATAAGTTGTATCTTGAATTACAAGGACTCTTTTATGAGCTTTTGTTCTTTCAACTGTTTTATCAATGTGTGAAGCTAGAATATCAACTTCTTTTACGTTCTCATTTTGAAAAAAACGATATGCAGCTTTTGCTTCTGACCAACTTCCGCATGCCTCATTAATTGAGCTTTCAGGTGAACCTATCACACTATTAGCAATATTCACTAATCTTTCGGTCAATCTTTTATCTCCAAGTGAAGCATCTCCAAATTCATTTTTAGCCCACTCATTACTCTCGTTTGCCATTTTTATACCATCAATATTTGCAAACTCTAATATTGTAATACTTTATTCATAAGTACATCTATATTTGTGGGTAATAGTAAGGTTTGCAATACAGCCAGGGCGAGGACCTAAACCAAAACTGAACGAGGAGAAGAAGGAAAAAATAAGAGAGGTAATAGAAGAAGATGGGGCAAATCTGACTGCTAAAAAATTGCAAGGTATAGTTGAAGGAATGTTAGCTATCAAAGTAAGTGAGTCAACGGCGAGAAGGCTTATGAAGAAGCTAGGATTTACATATATCACACCTCGTCCAGCACATTATAAACAAGACAAAAACAAACAAGAGGAGTTCAAAAAAAATCTCAATGAAATTGTGGAAAAGAACCGGAAAAAGGAGGTTTTTTTTCGATGAATCGAGATTTGGAACGCACTCAAAAGTTGGACATGGATGGTTTAAAAAGGGCTCAAGAACACAAGTTAAAGTAAAAATCGGAAGAGAAAACTTCTATCTTTACAGCGCTGTAAATCCCAGGAATGGAGAGGATATTAGCCTACTTGCTCCACATGTAAACACAGATTGCATGAACATATTTTTGGAGCAGATGTCGAAAGATTTGGGGACTAGAGAAGCTTTTCTTATCATGGATTGCGCAAGTTGGCATAGGTCTAAAGGTTTAAAAACTCCTGAAAATATCACCATAATTTATTTGCCGCCGTACTCGCCTGAGCTCAATCCTGTGGAAAGATTTTGGCAACATTTAAAGGAAAATATAATAAAGAACAAGATGTATGACTCTATTAAATTACTTGAAAATGCTGTATCTGAATTTATTCGAGATATTACGGAAAGTTCGATCAAAACCATTTGCTCTGTGAATTATTTGTCTAGTTATTTATGAGGGTTGGTATTAGGTGCTTGCAAGTGTGGAGGGGAAATTGCAATATCAAAAGAGCCATATATCCACCAGAAAGTCGATTTTCCTGAAATAAAGCCGTATGTAGTTGAGTATCAATTGGAACATGGACGTTGCAGAAAATGTGGAAAAAGAAGGAGTAGCAAGCTGCCAGAAGGCATTACTGCAGATACATTTGGCCCAAGGGTTAAGTCGGTAATTGCAGCATTGAGCGGATTTTACAAAAACTCAAAGAGAGAAGTAGCAAACATTATAAATGACATTTTTAACTTGAATATTAGCGTTGGTAGCATATCAAATAGCGAAGCTAGAGTTGCGGAAAAATGCAAAGAGGCATACGAGCAAGTTGAGCAAGAGGTAAGCAAAAGTGAAGTTTTACATATTGATGAAACCAGCCACTATAATAAAGGTAAACTCGGCTGGTGTTGGATGTTTTCGAGCAAAATAGGGAGTGTGATCAAATTGACAGAGTCAAGAGGGATGAAAGTCCTGGAAAACAGCGTATTTATACCAATCTCCACTAATAGATAGACAAATAGTAAAAACTACAAATAATTGAGGCTAGAAAGAATAAATATGTAGTTTATGGCAGGAAAAAGTAAAGCAATAGGAGAAGAACTATATAATCAATGCAAGTTAGAATTAAAAAAATATGGAATAAGAGGAGAGATAGGAAGAAGGTTACAAGCAATAATATCAGCAAAGGAGTATGGTATCTCAAAAGTTGCTAAAATATATAGAATTACGAGAACGACATTAATGAAATGGATTGCAAGATTTAAAGAAAAAGGTGTTATTGGGTTTGCAATACAGCCAGGGCGAGGACCTAAACCAAAACTGAACGAGGAGAAGAAGGAAAAAATAAGAGAGGTAATAGAAGAAGATGGGGCAAATCTGACTGCTAAAAAATTGCAAGGTATAGTTGAAGGAATGTTAGCTATCAAAGTA
The DNA here is from genome assembly GCF_936270145.1 of Wolbachia endosymbiont of Oedothorax gibbosus. Classification (GTDB taxonomy): domain Bacteria; phylum Pseudomonadota; class Alphaproteobacteria; order Rickettsiales; family Anaplasmataceae; genus Wolbachia. The sequence goes on along the minus strand of NZ_OW370537.1, from coordinate 932,792 downwards.
AGTGAGTCAACGGCGAGAAGGCTTATGAAGAAGCTAGGATTTACATATATCACACCTCGTCCAGCACATTATAAACAAGACAAAAACAAACAAGAGGAGTTCAAAAAAAATCTCAATGAAATTGTGGAAAAGAACCGGAAAAAGGAGGTTTTTTTTCGATGAATCGAGATTTGGAACGCACTCAAAAGTTGGACATGGATGGTTTAAAAAGGGCTCAAGAACACAAGTTAAAGTAAAAATCGGAAGAGAAAACTTCTATCTTTACAGCGCTGTAAATCCCAGGAATGGAGAGGATATTAGCCTACTTGCTCCACATGTAAACACAGATTGCATGAACATATTTTTGGAGCAGATGTCGAAAGATTTGGGGACTAGAGAAGCTTTTCTTATCATGGATTGCGCAAGTTGGCATAGGTCTAAAGGTTTAAAAACTCCTGAAAATATCACCATAATTTATTTGCCGCCGTACTCGCCTGAGCTCAATCCTGTGGAAAGATTTTGGCAACATTTAAAGGAAAATATAATAAAGAACAAGATGTATGACTCTATTAAATTACTTGAAAATGCTGTATCTGAATTTATTCGAGATATTACGGAAAGTTCGATCAAAACCATTTGCTCTGTGAATTATTTGTCTAGTTATTTATGAGGGTTGGTATGAATAATGCTATCCATGTAGTACCGATGAATGAACTCGAAGCAATGAAAAAAGGAATAAGAGATCTTTATGCGCTAGTTGCAGAGGAGCGTCTACGCAGTGATGCAAATTCAAGAGAGCCAACCACGAAAAAAGGAGTATTTGTTGATCCGTTCTTTGATGATGATATGCGTGATCAGGGTATTTCCCAAACTGCAGCAATAGTAAATAAGGAACTAATTTTACCAATAGACGTGGAAATTATTGATGTTGAAAGAGGTAAAGAATCTTATTTATTGCCGTATGAACTTGAGCCAGTACTGGAGCAGCTTTTACAGACTGGTGAGGTAAAGATCAATCCATATCAGGCATTTGATCCTATACCGGCAAAAGTTACCATGAACAAAAACACCGATCACTGGACCGAGATAAAGACCAATTGGTCAAGTCCAGTAACAAGAGAATTTAATACTAGAGAAACAACAGAGCTATTGTCAAGTAATTCATATGAAGCTGAATTTATGAGAGAAGCAGTACAAGATTTTGAGATTGAAGGTTTTGAGCCTAGTGAGAAACTTAAAGAAATAAAATTCGATGGCATCAGCATTCAACCCGTGGCATAGAGGGAAAAAAAAGTGGAAAATCAAGGACGAATAAGTGGAAAAATAAAGATACCGGCAAATATTCCAGCAGGTACTAAATTAGTACAGTTTTATGGGGATAAAGGAAGCTATGGAGAAACAACTTATACTGGTAAAAAAACTATTACTATAGAAGAGAGAAGAAGAGTTTTTTCCAGCAAACGTGTTGATCCTTTAGCACAGACATTTACCTTGGATGAGAGTAGACATATAGGAGGTGTAGAGTTATGGTTTGTAAATAAAGGCAAAAAACGTGTTGTTGTGCAGATCAGAGAAACAGCAGTGGGAATACCATCTCAGACTGTCATTGCTGAAAGCTATATTGAGCCAAAAGATGTAAAGATAGATGGCACAGCAACACGTATAACTTGGTCACCAGTGTTTTGTCATGCAGGGCAGGAATATGCGATAGTTTTACTTACCGATGACGGGGAAAATGCGGTCAAAGTAGCAGAACTTGGCAAATATGATGCAGTAAACAGCCGTTGGGTAACCAGTCAACCATATCAAGTAGGAGTATTACTGTCATCGAGCAATGCAAGTACTTGGACACCACATCAAAATTTAGATTTAACGTTTCGACTACTAGCTGCAAAATTTAGCGAAAATTCTCACGTTGTTGATCTGGGCAAAGTTACAGCAAACAATACTTCAGATTTAATTGTTTTGACGAACGTCGAAAAAGTAGCATTTGATACCAATGTGGAATTTGTTTTAACAGATGAAGAGGGAAGAGAAAACTTTCTGTCTGATAATTTGCCGCTTGCACTGCGTGAAAGATTATCTGGAGAGCTAACGGTAAAAGCAAGCCTAAAAGGAGGGCAAGAAAAAAGTCCAGTGCTATATCCTGGGTTACAGCTAGTTCTGGGAAATATAGGGGAAGAAGGAGATTATGTCACGAGGAGCATTACCGCGGGGGCTAACACTAAAATTACCATAACATATGATGCGCTGATACCTGGTACTGCAGACGTTAAAGCGTATGTGCAAAAAAGCGTGGGAGAATGGCGGTTAGTTAATTTAACAACGGGAAAACCAATCGGAGACAACTGGGTGGAAAGAACTCACGTGCTATCAAATTTTAATGCCAATGAGACCAGGGTGAAATTAGTGCTTAGTGGTACGGTTGTTTATCGTCCTAAAGTCAAAAATCTCAGAGTAATAGTAACATAAAATTTAAATGACTTTTGATCAAACTAAAAGAGGATATCCTTTGCCGCATCCAGGAAACATTGCAGTAGAAGATGTAGTACGTATTCGCAGAGCCATAGAAAAGATAGATGAAGATATGAGTGAAAGAGAAGATGAACTTAAAAATAATTTTGAACGATTTAGATTTGAAACTTTTTTGAACTTTTGACCCCAGTTGCGGATTAATCAATATAGTAAAATCTAGAAATACAGGGCTTTTTAGGCTTCATGGAATATGAAACTAATGTGGAAAAGACGTGCACCAAGAAATTTATTGGAGACCTGTGCCTTGAATGCTCAAGCTCAAGTCTGTCTTTTAGGTAGCCAAAAACTGTTTCAATAATCGACCTTTTTCTTAAAAAAATCTTTTCTTCAAGTAGCATTAATGTGTTTTTCATACCTTTTTTTACTTTGGTAACGAGTTTTAGTCCTCTATCGAAGAGTTTTGCAAAGAGCTCTTTCTTTATATAGCCCTTATCACCAAACAAAAGACCAGTCAGTTTTTCAGTTAATTTTGGTACTGGTTTTCTGTCGTCAACGTTACCTTTAGTAAGTGTAACTCCTTGAATTTCACCTTTTTCATTAATTACCATATGCAATTTAAAACCAAAAAACCAGCCATATGTAGTCTTTCCAAGCTTTGCCAATCCTTTGAAAACTTTGTTTCTTGAGATTCTTTTTGGATGGCAAACAGCGATAGATGTTGCATCTATGTACGAAATCCCTGTCATTTTCGACTGCTCACATAGCCATTGCAAAAGTAATGCTAAATACCATAAAACCCTCGGTTTTAGCCTAATAAATCTACTATATGTTGGCAAATTTTGAAACTCAGATCCATATAGTGCTTTCAAATAATATGTATAGAAAGATTTAAAGTCCTCACATCTAGATTGTTGATAAAGTAAAATTATAGTAAGAATTTCAGAATGCGTAATCTCTGGCGTTCTGGTAGGTTTTTTACTGTTTGGCAGGAGTTTTTCTGCGAAATTTTTGTTTATAGCCTTGCAAAAATCGTCTACAAAGCAAAATAATTCTGTTACATTTTTATTCATGGGTAACCTCTCTACTTTTTGATAATATGTTTCCGGAGTTTACCCTATTTCCCTATCTTTTTCACTGACTTCTAATCCGCAACTGGGGTTTTTGGGGCAATAAATGAGCATTACTAAAGAAGTAATAGATGCTTTAAACCAGAGGATTAAAGATTTAGCAGCAAGTAGCACACCTGATCAACTGGCATATCTTGCAAAATCGCTGGAATTGATAGCAGATAAAAAAGCTATTTCCAACGTTGTGCAGATGACTGAGGTAAAAGAGATAATTGATGCACTACAAGGAAGGCTTAAGGATTTAGCAGCAAATAGTACACCAGATCAACTAGCATATCTTGCTAAAGCATTGGAATCAATAGTCGACAAAAGTGCAGTGTCTGAAATTGTACAGATGACAGATGGAAAGTTAAAAGAACTTCTAAGTAGCTCAAGATCACATTTGAATGACATAAATAGCAATAAAGCAACCTCTATATCGTCCATAACTACAGCAAAGACAGAGTCTGTCAACGAAATCAATACGCTTAGGACTAATTCCTTAGATGCCTTAAAAGAGTCATCAGATTCACATATATCGCTACTTGATACTCAAAAAAATACCAATATTGCGGCAATTAATAGTACTGGAGCAGATCAGTTAAATAATTTAAAGGGTTTGGTAAGCAATTTTGAATCCATAAACAATGTACCAACTGGCTCATCAATTATAGGAGAAATAGAAACTCGAGATGAACAACTAAAAGCATCTCTGATAAATGAGATAAAAACTCGAGATGAACAATTAAAAAATACTTTTGAAATTATTAGTGATCCAGAGATATTATTAAAAACCATAAACGACAATAGCCTAGAAACCTGGCTAAGTAGCACTGATAACCATAAGAAATTTGACAAAATGCTGAATAATGCAAATGCTGTGCTGAATATAATTGGCAATTCTTCGGCATTAAGCAAATTAGTTGAAAGTCCAAAGGCAATACAGGCATTAGTAAAAAGTAACGTTGCACTAAATATCATAGCTAACACAGTTGCTGTTAATATACTAGTGAATTCTGGTAATACGTTAGTGAACTCAAGTGCAGCGTTGCACGTAATTGTTCAGTCAGAGGTAGCATGCAAAGTAATTGAGAATGGTATTCAAAACTACCGGTCAACAGTAGTAAGTACTCTAGAAGCTTCATCATCGCTATTTAGAAAACAAACTGGAATAAAAGTGGGAGATGGTGCAACAAGCACTAGGGAAAGTGGTAGAGGTAGTGCTACAATTTATGTTCCAGTTTCCTGCCGGGATGATGGAGATACAGATTTTAGTGTAAATTCTTTGCTTACAGGAAATAGGCTTGCTTATATTGCTAGGCACAGCGGTGAAACAAGCGTCGGTTCTGGAATTGCTTTACGAGGTGTTCAGGTTAGTGGAACAAATGGATCAGTAGGTGAAGTTACTTTTGACGTCTACACAGCTATATAAAAAACTTATGGAAAAAATTATGCCAATTTACATACGATTTGAGAACAACAAACAAGTTGAAACAACAGTGCTTGAAAATAAGCCAGGAGGTGAAAACTGGTATGAAGCGCCAGAAAATTTTGATTGGCAAAAGAGTTATTGTTTAACAGAAGGAGGGAAAATTGTTGAGAGGAGTCAAGAAAATATTGAGCTGGAATTATTGGAAAATGCGAAATTTTCTGCAATTGATAGCATCCGTGTTTATTTTAATAATTATACTAACAAATACGCAGGATATTCTCATCAGAAGCTTAAGTCGTACGAAATACAAGCGAAAGCCGCAGAGAACATTTTAGCATCACCAGAGTCTATAAATAAGAAAGATGCAGAAATTATAGAGCCATTAGCAAAAGTTCGGGGAATTTCAGTAGTAGAAATGGCGAGGATAATCGAGGAAAAAGCCAAAAAAGCAGTAAAAGCAATAATCAAATGCGAAGAATTGGTGGATATAGCTGAAAGGGAAATCGGTGAAGCTAAAAGTAAAGAAGAGCTGCAAACTTTGCTAGATGATTGTAAACAAAAAATGCAAGAAAGTTGAAAAGGGGCAAAAGATGACAGAACAATTTCTACATGGAGTAAATGTTATCGAGGTTACCTCTGGAGCAAGAGCAGTACGCACAGCTAAATCATCGGTAATTGGCGTAATTGGTACTGCACCTGATGCTGACGGGGAAAAGTTTCCACTGAATAAACCAGTATTAATAGCGGGAAGCTTAAAAGAGGCTGCGAAGCTTGGAAAGAGTGGCAGTTTACCTTCTGCAGTGAATGGAATATTTTCCCAAATTGGTGCAACAGTAGTAGTTATTCGAGTTGAGGAGAAAGTAGAAGAGACGCTCAGCAATGTCATTGGAGGAGTTGATGAAGAAACCGGAGAATATCAAGGGATTCAAGCGTTCTTAAGCAGTGAAAGTATAGTCCATGTTGCGCCAAGAATACTAATTGCCCCTCAGTTTACTCATCAATTGTCTGGAGATGCTGGAAACCCAGTGGTTAGCGCTTTAATTCCTATAGCAGAAAAATTAAGAGCAATAATAGTAGCAGATGGACCAAATACTAATGATGAAGAAGCAATAAAGTGGAGAAAAAGTATCGGCAGCTCAAGAGTTTATGTTGTAGATCCATGGGTAAAGGTGTTTGAAGGGGAGGAAAAACCGCCAAGTCCATTTGTAGCCGGTTTAATAGCCAAAGTAGATAGTGAACAAGGATTTTGGCATTCGCCCTCAAATAAAGAGATAAACGGTATTGTTGGAACAAGTAGAGCTATTGATTTTACCTTAGGTGATACAAGTTGTAGAGCAAATTACTTAAATGAAAATGAAGTAACAACGATAATTCATCAAAATGGCTATAGGCTTTGGGGAAATAGGACATGTTCAAACGATTCAAAATGGGCTTTTCTATCAGTGAGGCGTACTGCAGATTTAATTAACGATAGTCTACTTCGAGCTCACTTATGGGCAGTTGATCGCAATATCACCAAAACTTACATAGATGATGTGATAGAGGGGGTGAATTCTTATTTGGCCAATTTAAAAGCCCAAGGAGCGATTATCAGCGGAAAATGTTATGCAACACCCGAACTCAATACACCAACAAATATTGCAAGTGGAAAAGTATATTTTGACTTTGAATTTACACCACCATATCCGGCTGAACAGATCATTTTCAGATCTCATTTAGTGAACAACCAAATACTTTAAAAGGCTTCTAAACAAAATTCAACAAATAAACGAAGAGAAAAATGCTGCCAAAAATCCTAAAGAATTTTAACGTATTCGTAGATGGCAAAGGTTATGCAGGAAAAATAGACGAAATAACCTTGCCAAAACTTACCATAAAAACAGAAGAATACAGAGCTGGTGGTATGGATATTCCAATAAATATTGATATGGGAATGGAGAAACTTGAAGCTGATTTTACTTTTGCCGAATATGATTCAGAGCTTTTTAGGCTTTTTGGCCTCATAGATGGTAATTCGGTTTCTTTGACGCTAAGGGGCGGATTACAAGGTAGTGGAAGTAATGATATTGAAGGAGTAATTATCAACCTTAGGGGAATATTTAAAGAGTTTGATTTTGGTAGCTGGAAACCTGCTGAAAAAGCCACTCTCAAATGCACTGTAGCTGCCCATTATTATAAACTTACTATAGGTGGCAATGAGCTGATAGAAATCGATGCTGAGAATATGATTAGAAAGATAAATGGTGTTGATCAAATGGCTTTGTTACAAACGGTTTTAGGTATTTAATATAGTTGACAAAATTACATCAAAATGTTAAAATGTAATAAGTTGTAGGTATATAGTTGCTATGGATTCTAAAGCTCATACAAATTCCATAGAGCAGCTGACAGGTTTGCTTGTTAGTGTAGCTCAATCTCAAGACAAGTCCGTTTTAAAATTATTAACTGAGTTAATGGAAGAAGAAATTGAAGATATGGAATTGTCTAAGATTGCTGATGAACGCTATAAAGAAAAGAGGGTTAAACATCAAGATGCCTTCTGGGATTAAACCCTACAATATAGACTATTCAGAATCTGTTATAAAGAAGGACATCCCAGCTCTTCCAGCAAAAGTAAAGTTGATGATTAAGAAGGCAATAATGGAGCGTCTAACAGTTGATCCAATTGGACTTGGAAAGCCATTAAAGCACAACTTAAGTGGACAACGTAGTCTACGTGTAAGCACTTACCGTATACTTTATTATATAGATGTGCCAGAGCATACAGTAGTTATTACTTCAATTGAACATAGGAAAGATTCTTATCAAAGCTAATCCTATTTATAACACCATACAAAGAAATTAGTTATGTAAAAGCCGATATAGACTTTTATTTAATTAATTTTTAGGGGGAAACATGACAACAGTAAAACTTGATAACCCAATAACAGTAGATGGAACTCCGGTTTCGGAATTAACTTTTAGACCAGTTAAAGTAAGGGATTGCCTAGCAATGGAACGTGCCGGTAGTAGTGATTTTGAAAAAGAAGTTGGATTAATTGCAAACTTAGCATCTGTGACGAAGGAAACAATTTTAGAGTTATATTTTGCAGACTACATAAAAATACAGGAGGAGTTGAAGGTTTTTTTTCCACCTGTTACACAAAGGACCTGAGGCTAAATGTACTAATGCTCAGCTCTGTCATAGGTGGCGGGATTGAGCAGGTACTTGAAATGGAAATGAAAGAGTTTGTTTTGTGGGTAAAAGCAGCAGGAGAATTTAAATGTCAACATTATCAGTAAAAATAGGTGCCATACTAGATGGTAGCTTTAATAGCGCAATGGCAGGAAGTAGCGCTCAACTTTCCCGTCTTGGGGGTACAATAAGGCAACTTGATACGTCGATGAAATCGGTATCTAAATTTAAGGAGTTAAGTCGTAACACATTAGTTGCCAAGAGATCTTGGAAAGGTTTAGAAGTGCAAGTAACGTCCTTGGCTAAGCAAATGAAAACAACAGCAAAGCCAAGTAAAGATTTAAAGGCTCAGTTTGATAAGGCTAAGGAATCGGCAATAAAGGCCAAAACAGCGTACTTACAGAAGAGAGACACTTTACATGCGCTCAGTGAAGAATTTAAGAAAAGTGGAAAAAACATTCAATCTTTGATAAGAGATCAAGATAAACTAGGTGCTTCTGCAAACAGGCTGAGAAGTCAATATAGTAAGCTAAACTTTGCTACCAAAGCATACCAGAGCTTTTCAGCAAAAAGGACACACTTTAAATCACAATTACTAGAAACAGGAGCACTTGCATTAACACTTGGAACTCCATTTAAAGCTGCAATTGATTTTGAAAGCGCTATGGCTAATATTAAGGCAGTGATAAAACTTTCTGATGATAAGGAAGATAATGATAGAGAATTCATGGAACTTGGTAAAATGTTGAAAGAGTTATCCCGAACAATACCACTATCTGCTGCAGAGTTAGCACAGGTAACTACAAGTGGTGCTCGACTTGGTATTGAAGAAAAAAAAGATCTTCTAGAATTTACAGAAATAGTGTCGAAAATGGCAGTAAATTTTGGTATGAATGTAGAAGAAATAGGAAGTGCTGCTAGCAAGCTCTATAAAATTTTTGGAACAAAAATAGAAGATCTAAAAGAGTGGGGAGATACGATAAATCATCTATCAAGTAATACTACTGTTGAGGCAAAAGATCTGATGGCAGCAATGACGATAGCTGGCGGTGCAGCGAAACAGTTTGGTTTGAATGTTGATCAGATAGCTGGTTTATTAAACGCCTTCATTAGTTTAGGAAAACAACCCAAAAAAGCAGCAGAAATGATAAATGGTGTGCTGGTCAAACTTCAAACGGCAAGTGAGCAAGAAGATGAATTTAGAGAAACACTAGAGGAAATCGGGATAGATATAGAAGAGCTTGAGGAAAATATCAAGAAAAATCCTCACAAAGCGCTACTGGATTTTTTTGAAATTTTAAAAAAAATAGATAAACATGATCGGGCTGGCATTCTGCTAAAGCTCTTTGGGCAGGGAGCAGAAGATGATATAGCGCTACTACTTGAAAATTCAGAAGTATATGGAAAGGTGCTGGATTTATTAGCTGATGAAGGGGAACGTGCAAATTCATTGCAGGAAGAATTTAAGGATCGTGTGAGTACTACAGCAAGTAAATTACAACTGCTGAAAAATTCGATAGCAGAAGTTGGTATGAATTTAGGTTCAGTGATGTTGCCTGTTTTAAAACCTATAGCTGAGAAGTTAAAATGGGCAAGTGAAAATATAGCTTCATTTGCAGAAGAATATCCAACTGTAACTAAAGTAATCATGGGTACTATAGCAGCACTAATAAGTCTTAAAGTTCTATTAGTAGGTGGTGGTTATATACTTAGTCTTTTCATGGGAACAGTTTGGAGTTTAGCGGCAAAAGCAATAGCAACATTTTCTGTTCTATCGACATACGCTATTCCGGCAGTAATTACTGGACTGAGCGTTTTAAAAGCTACAACTTTGAGCTTAGCAACAAAAGCTTTTCCGTTACTATCATCAGCCATACCTGTAATAGTAACGGGACTGCGGGCAATAACACTTGCTGTAGTCAGTAATCCTATAGGAGCAGTTATTGCTGCAATTGCAACTGGTGCAACACTTATTATAACTAATTGGCAAAAGGTAAAGAACTTTTTCTCTAGCATCTGGGAGTACATAAAATCAATAATAAAGCCCATCGGAGAAATGTTTTCATGGCTGGGAAATACTGTTGGTAGCATATTTGGAAAGGTTGCCGAAAACAGCCCACTGAAAGAATTTGAAAAAAGAAAAAGTATTGTTGCTGAAATACATACTCCCCTTAAAAGTAGCATTTCTAGTAATCTGTCAAATAATAGTGCGATCAAAGAAATGTCTGAGAGAAACAAGAGCTTTATTGAGGAGAAAAAATCTATAGAAGGTAATCAAGTTAATGAAATATTTGAAAAAAACAGATTTGAAAAGAAAGAGTCAAAAACACATAACCAGACATTTAATCAAACGTTTAATATAATTGTTAAAGCAGAGCCTAACCAAGACGCCCGTAGCATTGCTGATGCAGTAATAGAAAGGTTTAGAGAACAAGCAAGAGGGGCTCTTTTTGATATTGTAGAACCAATAAATTAATATGTTACTCGGGCAATTTAAATTTGATCCAGTAAGCCTCAGGCGTAGTAAAGAGCATAGGTGGCATACAATTGAATGTATCGAGAAGACATCACTGCAGAATATCGGCTCAGGAATTGAGAATATTGATTTAACAGGAGTGATTTATCCACATCGTCAAAATAGTAGTTTAGAACAACTAATACCAACCCTCATAAATAACTAGACAAATAATTCACAGAGCAAATGGTTTTGATCGAACTTTCCGTAATATCTCGAATAAATTCAGATACAGCATTTTCAAGTAATTTAATAGAGTCATACATCTTGTTCTTTATTATATTTTCCTTTAAATGTTGCCAAAATCTTTCCACAGGATTGAGCTCAGGCGAGTACGGCGGCAAATAAATTATGGTGATATTTTCAGGAGTTTTTAAACCTTTAGACCTATGCCAACTTGCGCAATCCATGATAAGAAAAGCTTCTCTAGTCCCCAAATCTTTCGACATCTGCTCCAAAAATATGTTCATGCAATCTGTGTTTACATGTGGAGCAAGTAGGCTAATATCCTCTCCATTCCTGGGATTTACAGCGCTGTAAAGATAGAAGTTTTCTCTTCCGATTTTTACTTTAACTTGTGTTCTTGAGCCCTTTTTAAACCATCCATGTCCAACTTTTGAGTGCGTTCCAAATCTCGATTCATCGAAAAAAAACCTCCTTTTTCCGGTTCTTTTCCACAATTTCATTGAGATTTTTTTTGAACTCCTCTTGTTTGTTTTTGTCTTGTTTATAATGTGCTGGACGAGGTGTGATATATGTAAATCCTAGCTTCTTCATAAGCCTTCTCGCCGTTGACTCACTTACTTTGATAGCTAACATTCCTTCAACTATACCTTGCAATTTTTTAGCAGTCAGATTTGCCCCATCTTCTTCTATTACCTCTCTTATTTTTTCCTTCTTCTCCTCGTTCAGTTTTGGTTTAGGTCCTCGCCCTGGCTGTATTGCAAACCCAATAACACCTTTTTCTTTAAATCTTGCAATCCATTTCATTAATGTCGTTCTCGTAATTCTATATATTTTAGCAACTTTTGAGATACCATACTCCTTTGCTGATATTATTGCTTGTAACCTTCTTCCTATCTCTCCTCTTATTCCATATTTTTTTAATTCTAACTTGCATTGATTATATAGTTCTTCTCCTATTGCTTTACTTTTTCCTGCCATAAACTACATATTTATTCTTTCTAGCCTCAATTATTTGTAGTTTTTACTATTTGTCTATCTATTAGTGGAGATTGGTATAAGGAATATGCGTGAGCCAAATGTTTTAGTTGATGGTTCAGGAAAGATACTAGGAAACTTTATAATTACCCATATAGAAGAAAAGCAGGGATCATCTTTTCCATGTGGATTGCCAAGAAAGATCGAGTTTCAATTGAAGTTAAAAAGCTATGATTTACTATTTTACCAAGGATAAAGAAATGCTGGATTATATTTGTTGGAAGCATTCGGGCTCCAGGTTGGTGAGTCAATCAGTATTGCAGAAAGCAGTGTTCAAGAGGGAGAAAGAATTGTGAGCGAGATTGTAAGTAGTACAAAGGCAGGAATAATGATTGGCTTATATGACAAAGCAGCTGAATTCAATACTGAAATGCTTCTTGCGGTATCGCGCAGAAATATAAGTACTTCTGTCTCAGCAAAGATTACGGAAGAGTTGAGAAATCATGGAGTTTTCCAAAGCTTGCGAATGAGTTATAATAGGTTAGGAAAAGAGGAAACAAAGAAGATGGTAGACCTTCTAACTGATGATTATCAACTGAGCTACGGAATGGGAAAGAAAAAGCCACTTGCTGTTATTCGCTGTATGGTTCCAAGTCTTATCGATTGTATTTTATCTGAAAAGCCAACGGTAAAGAATTTTTTGAATAATATGCAAAGGCAAATAGATGCAAGATTGAGGAATAATAATGCAGATAATGCAATAGACTTTAATGAAGAAGAGTATCAGAATTTTGAGCGAGAAGTAATTGATCAGTGGAAGCAATCACTTTGCGAAAAAGTTGAGCAATTCATATCTCACCACATGAGTTCAATTTTATCAGAAAATTATTCTTATGTTGTGCAAAAGGCAAAAGAGATAAGTCAAAGTGAAGAGCAAAGTTTTATAGACTCTGATGCTCATTATAAGAAAGAAGTAAGTAGTCATAGTGATAATACAATAGAAACCCGTATAAGAGATCCACTTGTAGAGCGATTGAATAGACATCGTAACGAGTTATTAAAACAAAACCCTATACCACGAACTTTTATAGGAGAACCATCTGTAAGCCAGGTTAATGATTTACATAAGCCACGTTAAAGCCCAGGCTGTTGGCTAGCACCATTACAGATGGAAATATCATAGAGCTTGCTTGATATCATGTAAGCACCAACCCCGGCTATTAACGCGGGTATAGCTATTGCTAAGACAGGTAGTTCAACTGAATAACAGACCAAAGCTGTTACTAGTGCAGCAACAATACCAACAGCAATTGCGATTTTTTGTTTCCTAGAAAATATTGGTGGCTCTTTTTGAGAATAAACACCAGAATTAATAGGAGGGTGTCCCATTACTGTTTTCTCACTAGCTGCCTCCTCTCTTTTTTCTTTGCTATCAGCATTATCTTTTGGTTTTTTCTTATCATGCTGTTTTACAGTACCCTGATCATCTTTGTCAGATTCTTTTTGTACAACATGTCGTGCCGTTACATTAGACTTCTTTCAAAATTCATGAAAGGAGCTCTCTATTGTGAATAGAGGCAATCAAATTAAATCTTAAGCCAAAACGTTTTCGTCGATTTCTATATCTGTCAGAAATGATTTTAAACCTTTTCAATAAGCCGATTACGTTTTCAACTACCACTCTTCGTATAGAGAGAGATCTATTTTCTGCTTTTTTCTCCTTTGATAAAGGATTCTTTTTTGATCTTCTATGTGGTAATTCAACATTTTTATGTATCTTTTGCATTCCTCTGTAACCAGAATCAGCTAGGATCTTAGTTTGCGGTAATATTGCTATCTTTGATTCTCTAAACATCCGAAAATCATGTTTTCTACCATTGGAGAAAGATGTACATACGACCTTTTTACTCTTCTTCTCTGTTACTATTTGTGTTTTTATAGTATGCCTTTTTTTCTTTCCAGAGTAAAAGCGCTTTTGCTTTTTTTTGGCCTTTCTACTGCTGTTTCAGTTCCATCTATTACCAAAACTTCGTATTCTACATTACTATTTAATAGATCTTTTTTTCCTGGTAATGCAAAATCTGGATGTTTTATTAATGTGTCTTCTACCCACCTTATTATTTTAAAACAGTTGCTTTCACTCATGCCATAACTTTGTCCTATATGAAAATATGTACGATATTCTCTCATATATTCCAGTGCCATAAGTAATCTATCTTCTATACAAAGTTTGCTTTTTCTTCCACTTCTAGCTTTTTTCCTTTTATCCTCCTCATCTAGAATTTCTACCATTCTCTTAAATGTTGATTTTTTTACCCCCGTTAAACGTCGAAACTTTTCTCCTTCTAACTTTTCTATTTCCTTATATTTCATGCTTCCAAATACTTGATCTTACTCTCTCTCCCTCAATTTTGAAAGAAGTCTATTATCTTCCTCTTTTTCTGTTTCAGGTATACTATCAACTATATGCTCATCCCAAAATTCTTGTTTTATAGCCTCTAAGTTAGAGATAACATAGTCACGCACTTTGCACCCCAGGAAATCTGGTTTTGGATGTTACAGATTTTTAATTACAGAATTTTTTTCAAAGAAAGAAATAAGCCTATTAAATAAATCATGATATTTAAGAAGATTACCTTCAACATCAACAACAGGCCACCCTGTTCCATGAGAAAACCTTTTTTCGATCTCACCTTCGACAATAGTACCTTTAACGGCAATTTCTATACCTGATATTCCAAGTATTTTAGGTATTGCTTGACTACATATTTGAATACCTTTTTCACTCATTACTCCATTTTCTGTTATCATTTCAGTAAGGAACTTGAGGTCCTTAGTTTGCTCTAATAATTTGAGTAACTTTCCGTGGTATTCTCTTGAGGATTCTTGTTCTTCTAGAAATTTCTCTATAGAACATGCCAAATCTCTATTCATGGGAAGAGTGCTACTACGCATCATTTTAATGAAACCTTTAGGAGTTTTACCACTCTTATTTCTAGTATAAATACTTGCGCCATGTTTTACGAAAAGCTTTACTAATTCCAAGCTTTGTTCTTTCAAATAGACTGGTGAATTTTCTGATGTTCCAATAGATTTTTCAACAAGTTGATGTAGGGGAGTGTTTCTTTTGTCATCTCTTTTATTAATATCTGCTCCACTTTTTAGCAGAAGTTTTATTGTTTCTACGTTAAAACCTTCATCACAAAACATGCAAGCTGCATACAATGGGGTTTGTCCATTATACTTCGCTATATTTGGATCTGCTTTTTTTCCCAGCAATAGCTCCACTACTTCCTTATTTTTATCTCCGTCAGTAATGTTAGCAACATATAATGGAGTTTTATTATCTGAATCCTGTAAATTTGGATTAGCCCCTGTATTCAATAAGTAACGAATTACTGACGTACATGGAATGCTTTGCTCTAAAACAGCCAAATGCAATAATGTTGTTTCTGTAATCTTTATTGCAGGAATTTGTAATTTAAACTTAAAGTTTATGTCAAACTTACTATTTTTCCATTCTTCATATATAGAAGGAAGTTCTTTTTTTAATTCTTTTTTTATCTCATCAATAATTTCAATTGAGCTACCCTGATCAGAATTGATATCACTGATTAACTTTTCAAATATATTTCTGAATTTCTTATATTGAGATAGAGGACGCATATTACTAGCCTTGAAAAATTTTTTAATTATACAATAAAGCTAAAGGAAGTCAAGGGTTGTGCACTGCCCCATAGAACTTTCTCAATTGCTCACTCCACAGCATCGATATCTTCTTTAGAGGCTGGTATTGTTATAGCTGGATTATGCAAGAAAGATGATCAAATATCTTCAGCAAGAAGCAAATGCAATGATAGAGGACAACCAGGAAACAATAGATAGATTCTGCAATATTGAACTATAAACGATGCCAAGCAAACTAAAGAAATTATACCACAAAGCAAAGAAAGGTTTAAAAAACATAGTTTCGCCCAAAAAACATAAAGCCGTAACTAAGGATCAAGAAGTTAAAATTTCAAACGATAAGCCAAAACCGCTCTCTGAAATTGTGGTGAAACCTAACCTATGCTCCTCTAAAGTAAAAAAAGATAAAAAAGGAATAAAAGAAAAAATAAAAAGTTTAAAAGTGAAGAAAGCAAAACCCGTAGAGAAAGAGCTAAAAAAGGGTAGCATATTCAAAAAAGGCTTCAAAAAGCTAAAAGGGAAAATAAAAAAATTAAACCCAATAAAGTCCAAGAAAAACAAGATAATCGGGAGCAAGAAGTTAGCATTTTTACTAACATCTGCTACAATTGTGGCAATTCTACCAACATTCAGCCTAGCTCCTCTGCCAGCGTTAGCCATAACTTCGGCATGCGTTTTCAGTATTAATTTTATAGCTGTGAAGACGTTAAAGAAAGTTATCAAACAACGCAAATTAGCAGCAGAATCTAAAGAAGTAGCAATTCAAGAAGAAGCTATAGCTGAAGCAGGAAAGCCGAAAGAAGAAATTCAAGATGTGTCTATTGAATCGGTAAGCAAGCAAAGTTCCAGAGATCTTCACTAATAGATTTATTAAATACTTTTCTATTTTTATTTAAATATTATCTATTAAATAAATAGTACTAGCAAAGCGTAACTTTTCTTTGTAAAATAACCTAAAAATGAGTGCAAGAGTTAATAATTTAAAAACATTTATCGCTGCATACTCATATACAAACACATTTTTTGTGAGGTTGTTGTGAAGATCGAAAAAATTTTACAAGACGCTTCCAAGAAGATTTATGAGTTTAGAAATCCTAGTCTTCTTTCATTGATCGTTTTCAAGACTATCAAAACTATTATCAATAGTAGATTTGGTACTAAAATTTTACATTTCTCTGCAAAACGCAATCTTTACAACTTATTTCTATTCCTTGTAAAATATGATGCTAATGTTGATGCAGTAAATAGAAAGGGCAATACAGTACTACACATTGCCTCTCAATATGGATCCACAGCAATAGCAGAGGTTATTGTAGTAATGAGCAAAAATGTTAGTGCTCAGAATATCGATGGCGACACTCCTTTGCATTATTCAGTAAAATATAGATATCTGGACGTTATGCAAAAGTTATTGCAATTTGGTGCAGACATTAATTGCCTAAATCGTCTAGGTGAGTCTCCTCTTCATTTGGCTGTACAATATGCTGACGGAGTAATGTTGGGATTGCTGATAAAGGGAGGGGCTTTTCTTGAAATTAAAAATATAGAAGCCTCTTCACCTTGCAGTTTCATTGAATAAAAAAGATCATGTGGAGCTTTTATTGCAAAATAGAGCAGATATTAATGCAATCGGAAGAGATGGTTGTACTCCGCTACATCTGGCTGTTATGAATGGCAATAAAGAAATTGTGGAATTATTGCTGAGTAAAAAAGCAAATGTTTATCTGAAATGTTTTTATAACTCTACAGAAGGTTATACAGCACTGGAAAACGCTGTAGCAAATCGAAACAAAAAAATTGTAGCATTGTTTCTGCTTCATGGAATCATTTTAGAGTAGTGGAGATGTCTTACGAGCAGATTTCTATATGTGGCATAATACTAATCATTGCTATTAAAATATTTCTTTTTTTCAGCAAAAACCTCGTCAGAACGTTCCATTTGAGAGAGAGTGAAAAGAAAACAGAATATAACTTTCAGGTTTACAAAGAAAATCTAAAAGTAGTCGATATTGCGAAACCAGTGGGCAAATGGACACGAATGGTTATACTGAATGATGGGTTGATGCAGCGTTTAGCTCAATTGATACAAAAAGAAGGCGATGAGAAGGGATATTGGGAGCTATTTGTGAAAGCTCAAGCTTCAACTCAAGGTAAGTATAAGGGAAGGGGAAGGTAGCTCCGTTTGCCTGTGTGTTTCTCTTTCGCTGCTGAAGTTAGTATGCCTTTTTTATTCTTTATAAAAAGTTTTACAACAGGTATATTTTCCAATATGATAATTCAGGCTCACAAAATAATGTATCACTCTATAGATACACCCTTTATAGCCCTTATTATTTTCCATAGCTTCCTCATCTTTACCCCCTCTCTATTTACAGAAAAAAGTTTCCTTAAATTTAAGGCATATATATAAAGTTTTTGTTAAAAATGCTACATATTATGCTTATAAAGGTATACCTTGTCTATAAAAATATTGAATAAAGTTTCAAGCCTTCTCTTCACTAATCTTTACAACCTCAGACAAAAACGAATACAATAAATCTTTTAACTTTTGATTATCAATTTTTTGATATTCTTGCATTATACTCAATATCTTGTTTTCTCCTTGACCATCCTCATTTTCACAATAACTTTCCGCTTTTGATGTAGGCAGTAGGGCTCCAGAATGTAATGACAATCCTCCTGCAATTTTAGGTGCTATTTTGAACGATGCATCCCCTTGTTCATACCTGACTATTTGTGACTTGAATATTCCGCTTTTATCCGCTAATTCCTCCTGTGTATACCCCTTTGCAAACCGCCAATCTTTTGCCTTTTGTACCATTTGGTATTTTACAGGTCTTACCTCTGTTATAACCTTGCTAATTTGCATTCCTTTTGACAAAAATCTAGTTAGTACACACACTGCATCACGAACTTCCTGGTCCTTAATTCTTTTCAGGATTTGCACTAAATTAAATGCCTCCTTGTCTTCACAAACTGTTGGCTTAGGAAAGAAAATTTCAATATCACAAGATAATTTTTTTGCTATCTTCTCGAGCGTTTCAGGTTGAATGTTGTGTACCCCTCGATCGTACTTTCCTATTAGTGACTTTGCTACACCAGTTTTTTCTGCGAAATCCGCCTGAGAGTATCCTAGTTCTAACCTAACATCTTTTACCTTTTGAGTTATTTGATAGCATAAAGAATCAGTATCTATCTTCTTTTCGGTACTCATGTTTTCACTCATTTGCAGTACAAACATATAGTACATTATTATAAAATTTTATTAAAGCTCCTGTTTTTTTCAACTTTATTTATCTGTCAATTTCATCAGATGATAAACCAGTCGTTCGCAAGATAATATCAATAGCAACACCTGCCTTAACTAGATCCTTTGCAACCTTGATTTTCTCTGCTTTTTTAACTTTTTCTTTGTCAATTTCCATACTTTCAGATAAAGATTTTACTAACCCATCTAATATAGCTACTGATTTTTGATCCTCAGTTTTTCTATACTTACTTAGAAAACCCAATAGTCTATTTTCTTCCTTACCATCCTCATTTTTTCTTGTTTTAGGCAGCAGAGCTTTAATGTTAACTGATAACACCTCTGCTATTTCATACAATTTGTCAAATGGAACAGCAGTGTATCCTCTTTCGTATTCGTGTATTTCCTTAGCTGTTAAACCAACTTTATCCGCCAAATCTTTTTGAGTATTTCTCCTTATCAACCTCCATTCTTTTATTCTCTGCCCTATTTTGTAGTATATAGAATCAGTGCAAATTTCTTCTTCTGCATTATCATATTCATAGATAGATAAGCCGGTTGTTTGGGAGATAATCTCAACAGACACTCCTTCTTTAACTAGGTTCTTTGCAATTTCTATTCTTGCTCCCTCTTGATTAATTTTTTCACTAAGGTAGACAGACCTAATCAATGGACGTATTACCTTGCGCAGCTCTTGATGATCCTCATATATTCCTGTTAGATAGAGTATTTCTTCATCCTCATCTTCGCAATAACTATCTTTCCTTACTACTACTGGTTCAGGTAATAGATCTATAACATTAACTAATAATGCCTCTGCTATTTTATATGATACTTCAATTGGAATAAGAATATATCCTAGTTCATAGTTGTTTATTTCTTGGTATGTTAACTCGGTCTTACTTGCTAGCTCTGCTTGTGTATATCCTTGCATTAACCTACAATTTTCTATTTTTTGCCCTATCTCGTAGCTTATAGAGCCAACTAGATTAACGTAGTCGCTAACTTTTCTTACAGGAACAAACATAAACTTAATGTACAAAACTTTCAAATCATGCTAGCAGATATACCAAGTGTTTGCAAAATAATATCAATCGAAATTCCTTCTTTTACTAGATCCTTGGCAACTTTTATTCTCTCTGCTTTTCTAATTTTTTTCTCATAAATTAGTATGCCTTCAAACAACGTTTTTATTAGCGCATGGCGTAATTCTTGACTCTCAATTTTCTTGTATTCTTCAATTATACTCGGCAGTTCATTTTCTACTTTGTCGTCTTCTGTTAATTCAGGTAGTAGATCTATAACGCTAATTGATAATGCTTCTGCTATCTCATATAATTTGTCAAGCGGAACAGCAGTTTCTCCTTGCTCGTATTTGCTTATTTTGTGACGTGTCACACCGATTTTCTTCGCTAAATCTTCCTGAGGTACTAGCCTCCATTCTTTTATCTTTTTTCCTATTTTGTAGTGTATAGAACAATTGGTACATTCATTAGCGAATAAGCCAATTGTTTTTGAGACAACATCAACAGAAATTCCTGCTTTAACCAGACCCTTTGCAATTTTTATTCTCTCCGTTTTTTTGCTACTTTCTTCACTAACTCGGGCAAATTTTGCTAATAAGTAAAATACCTTGCGTAATTCTTGATCATTAATCTTTTTATATTTTCTTACTAGATTTAGTATTTCTTCATCTTTGAGACAAATTTTTTCATTTGATAAAGGAATAAGATCTGTAACACTAACTGATAACACTTCTGCTATGGCGTATAGCTTTTCAATTGAAATTCTACGAGTTCCTTTTTCATATTGTAGTACTACTTGACGTGTTGTACCGATTTTCTTCGCTAAATCCTTTTGAGTATATCTCTTCGCTAGCCTACAACTTCTTACTTTCTGTCCTACTTTGCGGTCTAAAGAATCAGTATGGCTATCGTTGCTAGCGGTCATTCTTTTGCGTAACCTGCTATAAAATCTCCTTTAGCTGCTTGAGACAGAAATTTTGCTAGCATACCCAATAGAACTACCAAAAACTAAAATGCCCACGCTATTAAGTCATACAGAGCTTCTATGTATATTATAACTTAATATACATTTTACTATCAAAAATATTGATATTATTTTTCGAATATTTTATAATACGATAATCGTAATTGAGCGCTCGTACTTTTATGGAGATTAGCCTCTTGCACCAAAAAGCGTTAAAAAGGGTATCTTCTACAGCTCCAAATTCATGACATCCATCTCCTGGGCTTATAAGGCGCTTTACAGAAGAGGTTGTAAAAGATGTACAAATGGACGTCTAAAGCAGAAGATGCTATTCTTAGGCCATCTGTGACAGTCGTTTTTTTCTCTAACATACCCAAAGTTTAAAAAAATAAGATTTAAACACAAAAGAGTTGAATATTTCTTCAGAATTGTGTATAATTGTTAATGCTTTTTAGGTTGATTTCTCATGGCTCTTTCTAAATTTTTAGATCCTAAGCTAGATTTGACATTCAAAAAAATATTCGGCACTGAAAAAAATAAGAATATCCTTATCCACTTTTTAAATGACATCTTAGGCTTTGCTGGTGCTAACGCAATACAAGAAGTTGAGTTCCTTAGCACCATCATGAATCCTGAAATTGCTTCTGATAAACAAAGTATAGTTGATGTTCTCTGCAAAGATTCTCATGGAAATAGATACATCGCGGAGATGCAGCTCGCTAAGGACAAGAGCTTTGAAAAACGTGCACAACTTTATGCTGCCAAAGCTTACTCAAGACAATCTGGCAATTACGTTGATTTTAAGAAAGTATTCTTTATTGCTATTTCCAATAGTACGCTATTTCCTACAGAGGTTGAGTATATTTCTACTCATAATATACGAGAGATAAAAACCAACGGCCATTATCTAAAAGATTTTCAATTCGTTTTCATTGAGTTGCCTAAATTTACAAAAAACAGAGTAGAACAACTAGAGAGCACAGTAGAAAGGTGGTGTTTTTTTTTCCGTTATGCAGAAGATACTACAGATGAAGATTTAAGAAAAATAGCAGAAAAATCACCAATAATAAAGCTTGCATATGATGAGTTAGATAAATTTCATTGGAATGAGAAGGATCTGGTAGCTTATGAAGAAAGGGTCATGGATTTACAGAAAGAAGCTGCTATCTTGGAACAACGTCTTGATGATGCCAGAGACGAAGGTAAACAAGAAGGCATCCAAATCGGACATGAAAAAGGCAGAGAAGAAGAAAAGATCGAAGTGGCTAAAAACTCACTTAAGGCCGGTGTCTCTATCGATGTTATCGCTGAAATCACTGGCCTTTCGATAGATGAGATTAAGCAACTCGACCTGCACAAGTAACTCCTTTCTTACCACTTAAAGGCTCTATAGCAATGCTATTAAGTGAAGATAGAGGCATTTTATCGCTTGTACCAATCGTATTTTGCATTTGATTACTGCTGTTTCTGTTATTAACTATCTGCTGTCCATCCAACATCTTTTCAATATTGCTTTTCAAAATACTCAAAAACTTCTCATTTTTCGGATAAGCTTCTTCTATAGCTGAATACAAGATAGTTGGTATTTTAGATAATTCACCACTTATCATTTTACCCTCTACAGCCTGATATGTTTTAAAATAGTTAAAACTTGATTCATTTACCGAAACACCAGATCTTTTAGCTGTGTCTTTTAGTACTCTCTCAAACTCTGTCGTAATATTTAATGCATAACCTCTTGCTTCCAATAAAGGCATAGGCTGATCTGCTGTAGAGACGTACTTTTGACCTGTAATTTTCCTTATGAACACATCTAGCAATAGTAGTGTACCATTTGTATCAATGCTTTGAGTTGTCATAGCTTTAGAAGGTTGCATATCTATAGCTGGCTTGAAGGGAGAAGAGATAAATCGAGAAACACCTTTAACAGCATCTACTATAGTGTTAGCAAAAACATTTATCCATGAAGATGATCTTGCAGCACTACTTGTAACTTCTTTAATAGGTAAGCGATGGTTACGATGTCCCCTATGATTATGCTCATGTCTTATATGATGACGCCTATGTCTTCGTGTGCTCTCTTCTACAAGCTTTGCCTTCTCTTTTTTAAATTCTTCTACGATATCTTTTCGATTACAATTGGAAACGATACACTTTGCGTTATACAAAACTGTATCGTTAAAAGCAAACGCCATTTTCCTTGCTGGAGGATAATTATTCCAGTTTTCTACTTTTACAATAGCATTGTTTCTATGTAACAGCACTAAACTATTTTTAACAATTTTTACTTCAAAATCTAATATAGACTTATCTTTGAAGTCAATTAAACCAATATCATTCTTGTTATTAGGTTGATTGTGATAAATCTGTAATCCTTCTTCATCTGGCCGATAATATTTAAAAGAACTAGGATTGTCAGCTCTTTCTCCAAATTCTCCTGGTTTTATAATTCTATTACTTAACTTTATTGACAAATCTAGGTTGTCAGCAAATTTTCCCACTCTCATTATATCTGAAATATCATTATTCCTACTCGAAACATCACTATCAGGTTTATAATAATCTAATATTGATAATGCCTCTTTATCTGATACCAATTGCAAATCATTACCCAACTTCAAAAAGAATACTTCATCTGTATCAAATATTAAACAGTTATAATTCAACAAGTCAGTACCATTAACCCTAAACTTTCCACCTATTTTTAAGCTATGAGAACAATAATCACGTTCTAGTTTTCCACCTTGAAGTTTATAGTACTCTTTTTGATCAAATGTAACCGTAATATTTTTATAATTCATTGGTAACACCGCACTTACATTACCCTTGACAACGAATACTGCATCTTCTTCAACTTTTACTTCGTATTCTTCTTCACTTTTCACCATACTAAAATCTAGCAATCCATTTCCTTTGTTAATTATCACAGTAACGTTTTTATCATCAAAGAGATAAAGATTAGGTAGATTTTCAGCTCCTTCCCAGTAAAAAAAATGAGACTGCTTGTTAGCGTAAAAGACATGATGACCGTAATCACCTATAACAACATCAAGCTTCTTGCTAAACATTTGCCTTGTAGTTTTAAAGTTTGGATTACTTGGAAACTTACCTTTTAAAGCCGACATAATAATAAAAGGAATACTATCCACAAAGACAGAACTAGAAGTATCTTTATGCAAATGTGTACCGTTAAACAATTTATGCATAAAATGAAAACCTACATTTTTAGAACCTTCTCTAAAAGCAAGTTCCTCAACAGCGTAAAGTATTGACTCTTGAACACAATCATCATGTGCTTCCAACACTTCTGTTCCATTATAATTTACTATATGAAGATTTGTAACCATTTTAGTTCTGCTATCTGTTTTAGTCGCAGTAACAAAAAAATCATCTCTTGTTTTCATTAATATTTCTTTTCCATGTATTGTTAATTCACCATCCTCGCTATAAATAGTTTTTTTATCACCTTCATGAATCATTTTACTAATATCATGCAAAGCCATTGGCAATAATACCACTCCTCCGCCGTAAATATTGTCACCAAAATTACCACCTACTATGGTAGAGTTTTTTGCTGTTATTGTATCATTTCCACCTTTACCATCTACGTACCCTGCGTGAGAAACTTCAATAAAATTAGTTGTATTACTTCCAATGATAGCATGTATATTTTTATTGCCTGAATCCGTAAAGTTGCCTTGTACTACAACTATATTCTTTTGCCCTTCTTCTCCTAGATTGCAAGAAAAGTTATCTCCCTTTATGTAGAAGAAATTATCACCAGGTTTATGAACTTTACAGTTCTTTAATGATTGTGAAAAATAATACATATTTCCTGTACTGAAGAAGTTACTACCAGATTTATGAACTTCCCCAATTTCTGGAGTGAAGACATTACCACTAAGTATATGATCTTCTCGTTTCCTTAGTGGCTGTGAAAAATTGCACCTATTTTCTGTACTATAGATTACATCTCCCTTTCGCTTAGTGGAAATTACAGATATATCATCCCCATCAAAAATAACAGTTATATTACTATTTTCACTTTGTATCAGGGCACTTCGAGATTTCATGTAATACACAATTCTATGCTTATCGGAACCTTCGTCATTGTACACAACTGTATTATTACAACTCAGTGGATATTGATGTAAAGACAACTTCTCTAACGTTCTGTTTAGTAACACATTACTATGGCTATATAAATTATCACATCCTGAACCAATTCCATTGACAACACAGTCAGTGCAAGCATGATCATCGATTTGTACTTTAACATTACTATCCTGAGGCCCACAAACAACATTATAACTTTCAATGCTTTCAGGAATCACTCTAGAATTAGTATAGCTATGAAATGGATACGCAACATTTGCACTGAATCCGAAATCATACTTAATATCAGGTATTGTTGTGTTAATAAGACAATGACCCACTCCTTCTCCAGTGCCACGCTTTTCCCTTGTAAGTGATATATAAGGCAATGTCATAGCTATTGTATTAAAGTCATCTTTGAATTTATCTATGATTTCTGACATATAATTCTCGTATATTTCTTTTGCCTCCATATTGCGTTCTATATATTCATGCGCCTTCATTCCTAAGACAAAACGCCAATAAAGTTGAGTTCTTTCCTCGTCTATAAGCTTGATTGACTCTTCTACTTTTTCTACTTTCAATTCTGCTGCAAGAAAATGTGACACAATAACAGCAATAAACGAAACAACAGTGCCGGCTGGTCCTACAAGCTCTCCCACTACTCCAACCGATACTCCCATAGAAGACATTACCTCTGTTGCGACAGCAGGCACTTCTGCTTCTATAACGATGGAATTAGTTGCTATGTTTAGTTTAGCAAATTTTCTATCTATAGGATCTTTTGCATCTCGCAGACCTTTCATTGACTTTATTAATCCCGAAAATGCTAGAAAATTTCCTATAGCACTTCCTGCAATTGGAGAAAATCCTTTCAACATTTGAGAATCATATTTTACTCCTAACTCAAGCAATTTCCCAGATACTGCTTGACCAGCTTTTGGCAATATCACAAAATTTAATGCATCATAACCAAGCCCTTCTATATCTCCATTTACCACATGCTGAGCAACAAAATATACTGCAAGTGCATGACCTGCACTCTCTGCTACTTTTCCTACCTTTTCTGTCACCCCAGGTCTTGTCAAAATAGTTCTGATTTCTTCTTTATTTACTTCCTCCTCACTTATTCTTTCTTTAACCTCTTTTACAATCTCTTTAATCTCTGGATCTATTGAATTTAGGTCTATATCTTTAATCTTCTCCATCAATGCTTTTCGGGTATCTTCATTGATGGTTACTCCTTTGGAAATCTCATCAGAAACCTTAAAAAGCTGATTATAAAGTTCTATGTTCTCTATTCTTTTCTTAATCTCATCAGTATCAAATAGTTCTTTAATCAGTTCTTCTTTCCTTTTTTTCTCTCCAGGAGTTTCCTCATCATATGAGTCTACACATGATTTTCTTACACTCCTTTTCTTCCTTTCTTCAGAACATCTTGCTTTTTTGTTAGGAGGCCCATTGTCTTCCTGTGATGAGTGAATAACAGCTATCTCTTCTTCCTCTGTTTCAGTTAAGAGATCTTTGCTACTTTTTGCATCAGAATTAAAGACTATAACGTATTCTACAACTTGGTTTAGATCAGTCAAAATCTTAAGATTAAATTCATAATTCTTAATTTGAGTTGCACCTTCAGCGCCTTTTGTCTCAGCATCTCGTTGGGATTTAGCATACTTGAGTTCTATCAGACCGATCCTTTCTTCGAGGTACTGACCATCACCATCATTCTTTAAAATCGAGAATACTAAGTCTGCTTTTCCGTTACCAGGATGGTTAGACTCTGTAAATACTCTTACAATTTTACCTTCCGCTTTTGCTTTTTCATCAAATGCTTGTGCTGCCAATAAACCTTGTATTACTGCTTGAAAATCACTTTCTGCTATAATTAACCTTCTCAAGGGAAATAAAGCATCTGCCAGATTTTGTTTTTGAAATTTACTTTCACCGTCTGGTATATTTACATGCTTAATCTCTTTGAACTCACCTTTATATTCATCTTGAAAGGTTTTTGGAGGACCTATTTCTATGCCTTGGTAATAAGATTTCCCTGTATCATCTTCTACTTTAAATCCATCTTTTGCTTCTGGATTTACTGTAATGTCAACTTGTATGCACTGATTATATTCAACACCTTCGGGCAGTGGGATGCCCTTGTCTATCTTGAAATTTTTGTCTTCTATTACATTTAAAATAACATACTTAATATCTTGCGCTTTTAGCACAAATGTACTCATTATCTGATTCATCTGAATTGGTTTGGTATAAGTCTCACTATTCCAAACTTCATTACCATCGTATACAACCACATGCTTCTCTAAACTACTATCGGCAAGCAATTCGCCTAGAATTAATCTACTTAAATAATTAGTATTTACACCACCACCGTTTGATTGAACAATTGAGAAATATAAATCACTGAGCTTTCTTTCTATTTCTCCTTTAGGTATAGAACTTTTTTGAAATAATTCCTTAAAACTCTTGGGTTCAATGAATTCTTGTGCATCCTCTACTAATACTCCACCACCACCTGGGTCAAGACTATAATTAAAACCTGCTCTTACTCGTCCTTTAGCTGCTCCGCTTTGACCTATTTCTGTCTTCACAATAGCTCTGACAGGTGATTGAGATCGATCATATTTTTTTCTCTTTATTTGTCCCACTCCATGTTCAGCTGTTTCCCTTTCTCCACGTTTTCCTTCAAAAGTACACAGAGGAGAATCCCACCTTTTATTTTTACCTCCATCATACCGTGAAATAACCATTAAATCCGCATATCCTTTTCCTGCTATGGGTTCAGCACGAATATCTAGTGCATATTTATATTTAAAATTCATTGCCATCACGCCGTACGTAAATCCATGATACGCTGCCTCTGAATCAGCTAATTTCATCCTTTTATCAATCTCTCGCTGTTTTAACTGTGGCAGTACTTTTTCTGATCTATATATCTGTGCCAAGTTTTTCAAAAACTCTTCTACACCTTTTCTTGCACTCTCGATATTAGAAAAATTTTTCAATGCATTATCAAAATTACTTACTGCTACATTTTTTTTCACCTTTTTGAATTTTGCTTTGTCTTCGCTGATCCTGGGCAATGGACTACCAGCTATTTCCCCAAGTGTTGCACTTAAGCTTTTTCCTCCTCTTCCTTCTACTACCTTCAATTCTTCTATATTTAGCTCTCCATCTTTAATATGGACTATTTCTCCTTCGGTTTCGCAATTATTCAATTTATCAGAAGTTAAACCTAAACTTCCTAATGCTTCTTTAAATTCATCTATAGCCAGGTGCTGCCTATCTCCAATTTCGTCAACAACAGTAATAGTCTTAAATACTAATTTTATCTTCCCATCCTTTTCAATTTTAAAAGCTAGCTTTATTGTCTTATCACTGGTTATTTTTACGCACGAATTCCTAATACCAATCTTACCATTTAACTCAGTATACGGAAGTGTTAAAACCGACCCAAGAAAGAAATAAGGAAAAAACTCTGGTCTAAGGGGTGAATGGATTTTTGGTACCGTCCTCACTAATCTTGAAGATTTCACTTTAAAGCCTTCTCCACTTGTTCCTACACCACCGGTTAAAAATAACTCTATCAGTTCCTTTGGTTCATTTGCCATATTCTGCTCCTCTATCTTCAAGCTTTAAATTGCAAAGCCTTTTGTTGGGGGAAAAAGTTTCAGATTTTCTCTTTACTCCTTTTTGCTCTTTATCTAAGTCTTTCAAACGTTGCTCTATCATCAAATCAAAATTTTCAAACACAGCTTTGCGTTTCTCAGTTACTTCTCCATAATACTGACGCTTGAATTCATCTTTAAACTCAAGAACTGTTTCTTTATCTGTTAAGTACCACCTTAAAAGTAGTTCGATTGCTTCTTGTTTACTCCCGTAATCAACAAATTCTTCATCACCTTCTTCACTATACATCAGTTCACTGAACATCTCACTAGCTGCATCATAGTTAAAAAGAGTCTCTTTTTTCAGTTTTTTTATTTCTTCAGCAGATAACCCAAGCCAAGCAAAAAATGTTTCAGCTTCTTTCCATTGATTGGATTTAATCAAGTTGAAATGAATTTCTTTACCAGACTCTTTGAGTAATACATTTTTCTTAAAATCACTTATTTCCTCTTCGGACGAAAAACACCAAGTCAAAAACTTTTCAACTTCTTCCCACTTACCTCCATTGAATTTAGTTGTGCGACCAACCGTATAATAACCTTGCTCATCGTAAATATCTTCTTCTGAGTAATCTGATATTAATCTTTCGCAAACTGAACTTCCCCTTCTATAGGCCACATTTTTCTTTAATTCTCTAACCTCTCCTTCAGAAGAAAGGCAAAAATTGATAAATTCACTCACAAGTTCTAGTTGATCTGCTGTTACTAAGTCTACGCATTTACAAACTCCTTCATAACTAAAAACTAACTCTTTTCTAAATGCTTTTACTTCTTCTTCAGAAGAAAAACACCACCTAATAAACTGATCAACAGCTTTTACTTTTTTATCAGGTGAAATTAGATCTACACATGCATCCCTTCCATCTTCAGAGTAAATCATTTCTTTCTTGAGTTTATTTATTTCCTCTTCAGGTAGAGAACTCCACTTTATAAATAACTCAGCTGCATTCCATTTATCATTTTTTACAAAATCAATGCAAATATGCAGAGCTTCTTTTGTAAAGATCAACTCTCTCTTAAATTTATCTGCCTCCTCCTTGTATGAAAAACAGCTTAATACAAACCTATTCAGTGTTTCCCATTTCTCTTCTTTTATTAATCCAATACAGAAGTTTCTCCACTCTTTAGAAGAGATAATATTTTCTTTCTCTTTACCGGTTGCACTAGCTAAAATTATCCCAATGTTTTGTCCATCTTCATAAGTGAAATTTTTAAAGGTAAGTAACTTAATCAATAACCCTACACCAGTTTTAGTTTCAAATGGTTCATTAGTTCTGTAAGTTACTTCCTGATTACTAAAAACATACCTCTTGTAACGTTCGGGACTTTGGCACCAAAATTTCCTTAAAAGCCCTCTATAATCGTAGCTTTTCCCTTCACCATACTTTAAATGTTCCTCTTTAGACTCAATCTTGTCACAAATCCTTAGTAACAGAACAGCATAATCCCTTTCTGGCAGAAATTCCCACATCAATTTTGCTTTCTCCATAAAGTAATCCTGATACGGCCAATTTAAAAAATATTCTAGTACTCTGGAACGCTTTTGGTCTCCAAAGGATTCTCTTTTATACTTAGCACCTTTAATATCTTGCTTCAAAAACTCTATCTGTTGATCCTCTCCCATCTTTGATAAAAGAAAAGACAAGATGTCCACATAGTAATCACTTGGCACCCATGATTCCTCACTATCTTTATATCTCTGATTTCGAAAAACAACCCGATCTTTTTCGGTATATGGCCCTGCTCTAACTCTACATTTAACTGCTTCCACTGCAGCATCTACTATAGCATCCTTTTTTCTCCTTAAATTTGTTCTCTCTAAGCAATATTCAACCGCTGCTTTACTTCCACTCTCTACGGCTTTTTCAAGTCTATATTGATCTAGGTTTTTTTCCCCCTTTAGTTTATCTATCTCACCCATTAGATGATAAGACCAAAATTTTACTAACTCTGATTGGCTGATCCTTTGAGGTCTCTCAGTATCATAAAACTCCTCCTTCGTCATTTGCCTGTATAAAGCAGGAATATGATCTGTAAGACAATAAAGGCAAGCTAACTTATATTTCTGCTTAATATTTAAGCTCTCGTCCTTCATTAACTCTTCTGCTGCCTTTTTATTATCGATTATCCCTTGTTGTGTAAAAAAAGAACTATTTAAAAAATTAACACTGTATTCACGTAAAAACCCAAGAGTACCTTCATGATATTCTGCCCAAGTTAGCATTCTCATCCCAACTGATGGGACAATGCCCATTACTTTTTCCTGCAACTTTTTCGGTAAGTCTAGTTTTCTTAGTATTATCGTTGCTTTTTTCTCTATTATTTCATTCCACTGTTTTTTGCTACCATACTGATAATTCCCTTTATTTATGTCATAATCCGACCCAGGTGCACAAAGTATTTCCCTCTTTAGCTCCGGATTATTACATATTTCAACAGCAATTTTTACTACTGCAATATCTTCAACTGATAACATACCACACTCCCTAAAACATTCAATGCCTCGAATTTACCACGACTTTTTATTTAAGAAAAGGATTAAGGCAAAAAATCTTCATTTCTTCTCAAATAAACCACTACTAATTTAGCAATATATATTATTAAAAACTTAAACATCGAAACCATTTCCAGTGCCCAAAACCAGCAAGCCTGAGAAGTGTTTTTCTTGGAATGGGTTGGTCTACCGCTAGATCCATATAAACTTTTCTTTAAATTAATTTTACTATATCGTAAAATCAGCTATATTAGCCTACTTCAGCCATATTTACATACGAACCAATTTGTTTAGCTTTGTTGCAACAATTTCACGCTTTTATTTTCATAACCCCGTTTTTTACACAACGTATTCTCACAAAGGTAGGTACTATTTTTGTGTTTTTTGGGAAAGTAAATAATCAAATTGTTGTTGCTACTAGTTATTCCAATATTTTGCCTAAAAATGCTCATTCAGAAAACCCCAGTTGCGGATTAGAAGTCAGTGAAAAAGATAGGGAAATAGGGTAAACTCCGGAAACATATTATCAAAAAGTAGAGAGGTTACCCATGAATAAAAATGTAACAGAATTATTTTGCTTTGTAGACGATTTTTGCAAGGCTATAAACAAAAATTTCGCAGAAAAACTCCTGCCAAACAGTAAAAAACCTACCAGAACGCCAGAGATTACGCATTCTGAAATTCTTACTATAATTTTACTTTATCAACAATCTAGATGTGAGGACTTTAAATCTTTCTATACATATTATTTGAAAGCACTATATGGATCTGAGTTTCAAAATTTGCCAACATATAGTAGATTTATTAGGCTAAAACCGAGGGTTTTATGGTATTTAGCATTACTTTTGCAATGGCTATGTGAGCAGTCGAAAATGACAGGGATTTCGTACATAGATGCAACATCTATCGCTGTTTGCCATCCAAAAAGAATCTCAAGAAACAAAGTTTTCAAAGGATTGGCAAAGCTTGGAAAGACTACATATGGCTGGTTTTTTGGTTTTAAATTGCATATGGTAATTAATGAAAAAGGTGAAATTCAAGGAGTTACACTTACTAAAGGTAACGTTGACGACAGAAAACCAGTACCAAAATTAACTGAAAAACTGACTGGTCTTTTGTTTGGTGATAAGGGCTATATAAAGAAAGAGCTCTTTGCAAAACTCTTCGATAGAGGACTAAAACTCGTTACCAAAGTAAAAAAAGGTATGAAAAACACATTAATGCTACTTGAAGAAAAGATTTTTTTAAGAAAAAGGTCGATTATTGAAACAGTTTTTGGCTACCTAAAAGACAGACTTGAGCTTGAGCATTCAAGGCACAGGTCTCCAATAAATTTCTTGGTGCACGTCTTTTCCACATTAGTTTCATATTCCATGAAGCCTAAAAAGCCCTGTATTTCTAGATTTTACTATATTGATTAATCCGCAACTGGGGTAGAAAATATTACTTGCATCTTGAAAGGCGGAGAGATGGATGATAATGATAGCCTATTTTCAAGGAATTAATGATTTGCTTGGCAAGATTTCTGTTTAATGCTATACTTAGTTTAGTTATTAATTAGGGGTAAAACATGTTTGGTCCAGGTTTTAGAGACTTTGTATCACAGGAGCAGAGTCGATCAAGTAAAATTTTAAAAAAATCGGATTCTAGAGATTCAGGCGCTGAAGAAGAATGCAAGATTTTAGAAAAAGAAGAAATTAAAGAGCGTTGCCATTCTGAAGATTCAGGTAATTGTTCAGAGGCTGAAGAAGAACAAAGTACTAACGGAGCGACTAGATCAGAATTTCAGCTAACACAATCTTTGCTCAGTAAGGTAAAGGCAGGTGAGAATAACAAGCATGCAAATTCTGGCAAGCAAGCACAACTTGACCTAAAAAGAATGAATTTTGTAATCAATGGAAAAACAATAGATAAGAAGTGTGTTTCCGGATTGTGTAACAAGAACAATCATTTGATTTCAAATGGAAACGAAGATTACCGCACGTTTGCTAAGCAAGTTTTTACAGGAATGTTTAAACATGTTGAAGCAGATGTTCCAAGTGACAATATACTAGCAGAGTTAATTACTAATTGCAATCAGGCAGGGTATGAGTGTGCAATGCATGAGCAAATTCAGCCTATACTTGCTCAGTATAATTTAATATCAAAGATTTTTGAAAGAACAATAAGCATTCGTTGTGATAGTACAGAGTTTGTAAGTGTTGAATATAGCGAGGTTATGCATGTACTAAATTTTGACAATCCAGAGGAAAAAATATGTGAGTCAAACAACTTACTAAAATTCACACTTAAATCTCAGGATGGTAAGGTAGAGTATAAAGATGGTAAGGTGACACTTGCTATTCCTGAGCAATTAAAGGATTACAAAGCTGGTAGCAAAAGTTTACTAGGTGACATAAATAGGCATTTTGAAGATGCTGATAACGCAGTTGTTGAGTCCCTGGTTGAAAATATTGGTGAAGGTCCTAAATCATTTGTTGCAGATCCGCCAGCAGAGGTGGATTCAGATTCATTTAATATTATTCCTGAGGGTGAAATTCTTAATTTGGATCATATTCCAGAATTAGTAAAAAAGGCAGTGGATGATAAAGATGTTAATGCCTTAGCTACTCACATAAGCTTTTTTCAAGATCGTGTTAATCGTATATCACCTCAAGAAGGTTTATCAGTAGTAGAAAAAACATTAAAAATAATAAGTGATTTTGCCAAGAAGCAAGGTAAGGCATGGAACACTTATCCTGCTATGCCTGGTGTAAGCCATGTATATTCTGCTAAGCAGCATTGGAATGGCTACATTTCTCAAGCAGATTATGAAAAGGTTAAAAGTCTTGAAGATACTTTGTGCAAGATCAAGTCTTCTCTAATAAAAAGAAGTAGCAATGATCCTAATGAAAGATCTCCTGTTAAAAATGCTCAAGACACCTCGGCTACGCTAAATGAGACTCCAATCTTGAGTCAAGCAGTGAGTAGAGAACAGCTAAATACTAAAGAATCCAAAAATCAACAGCTACAAAGAAATATTGTTGATAAAGGAGAAAATATTATGAATAATGAAAAGGCTTCAGTAGAAGAAGCTATGGGTAACAATTATAGGAGTGGTAAAATGGGTAAAAATAAAAAAAGTATAAAGCAGGGATTGTCTATTGATGTTATCTACGATGTTGAGCGGATGAAGAATTTCCTAGAAAGCAATGATGATAAGCTTGTTTTGAAGGAAGCCCTAAACCAAGTAAATAATGAACTTACAAAGAAGGAGAACACTAAAGGTCTAGATCTTGCTAAGAAGAAGAAAAGAATTAATCAGAAGAAAAGACTCACAGAAGCTAAAGAATTGCTTACAGAAAAGATCAGCAACATTGAAATGAATGCTAAGACTGCTGCATCATCAGTAAATGATGTTAGTGCTACTACAAGTAGTCAAGCAGCTCCTGTTAGTGAGGATGTTTCACAAGATATACGATCAGAAATTTTAGTACCATCATCTAGCGTTTCTCCAGATGTCGGCAACGTGTCTACGGCTGAAAATATTAATGACAATATGGTAGCTAGCAAAAACTCTGGACAAGTGAATGATGTTCAAAGCGGCGATGAGCAGCCAGATTCACCACCACTTTCACCACAGAGTTCTGCGAGTGGTGATGTTGAAGATACAGA
Organism: Wolbachia endosymbiont of Oedothorax gibbosus; assembly: GCF_936270145.1. Taxonomy (GTDB): domain Bacteria; phylum Pseudomonadota; class Alphaproteobacteria; order Rickettsiales; family Anaplasmataceae; genus Wolbachia. The sequence goes on along the minus strand of NZ_OW370537.1, from coordinate 898,103 downwards.
AGCCTCTGCTAATGCAGCAGTAACTATACCTGAAAAAGTAGATAGTCTTGTGAGTGATGGTGAGAATGGTAAAATCGTGTCTAAAGAGCACCAAGATGATGCGCTAGAAAAAGATTTTTCAAATGATGATGGCAATAGTTTTCTAGGAGATCCAGTACCTACGTCAACTAACGAAATCTCTGGACGAACAGATGGTACTCAAAACAAAGAAGCTTCTTTCAGTGCACAGAATGATCTTGATCTTCAAAATAAAAGTGCTACCGTGTTATCAGTTGATAGCGATGAGGAAAAACAAGCTTCTCCAAGTAACGGAGTTTTTTATGATGCAGAGGGTCACAACTCTATAGAGAATGTCTTAATTGCTAGCGTTGACTCTTTAATTAGACTTCTTTCAAAATTGAGGGAGAGAGAGTAAGATCAAGTATTTGGAAGCATGAAATATAAGGAAATAGAAAAGTTAGAAGGAGAAAAGTTTCGACGTTTAACGGGGGTAAAAAAATCAACATTTAAGAGAATGGTAGAAATTCTAGATGAGGAGGATAAAAGGAAAAAAGCTAGAAGTGGAAGAAAAAGCAAACTTTGTATAGAAGATAGATTACTTATGGCACTGGAATATATGAGAGAATATCGTACATATTTTCATATAGGACAAAGTTATGGCATGAGTGAAAGCAACTGTTTTAAAATAATAAGGTGGGTAGAAGACACATTAATAAAACATCCAGATTTTGCATTACCAGGAAAAAAAGATCTATTAAATAGTAATGTAGAATACGAAGTTTTGGTAATAGATGGAACTGAAACAGCAGTAGAAAGGCCAAAAAAAAGCAAAAGCGCTTTTACTCTGGAAAGAAAAAAAGGCATACTATAAAAACACAAATAGTAACAGAGAAGAAGAGTAAAAAGGTCGTATGTACATCTTTCTCCAATGGTAGAAAACATGATTTTCGGATGTTTAGAGAATCAAAGATAGCAATATTACCGCAAACTAAGATCCTAGCTGATTCTGGTTACAGAGGAATGCAAAAGATACATAAAAATGTTGAATTACCACATAGAAGATCAAAAAAGAATCCTTTATCAAAGGAGAAAAAAGCAGAAAATAGATCTCTCTCTATACGAAGAGTGGTAGTTGAAAACGTAATCGGCTTATTGAAAAGGTTTAAAATCATTTCTGACAGATATAGAAATCGACGAAAACGTTTTGGCTTAAGATTTAATTTGATTGCCTCTATTCACAATAGAGAGCTCCTTTCATGAATTTTGAAAGAAGTCTATTGATGATGTGGCCAAGAAAGAACCTATTTTAGATACAACAAATAGTAGGGATGGTTCTACGCTTGAAGGTGATAGTGATAAACAAGAGCCACAACCAAAATCAGTGCCAACACCTTTAGTAGCTAACGAAAATTCTGGACAAGTGGATGATACTCAAATCACTACCGAGCAGCTAGAAGAGCCAATTTCTCCATCTGTTCCACCTACTGTGCATGTATCACAAAATAATATTCATGTTCAACCTAGCAACAGTACACCGACAGCTACAGCGACAAGATCTTCAACACCTACCACACAGGTGGTTCCAGTTCCTGCTGCACCAGTGCCCCCAGTAACTAGTAAAAGCTCTGGACAAGCGGGTAATGTTCAAATCAACGGCAAGCAGTCTACTAATCCAAGCAATATTGCTAATGCTTCTTCAGATGTTAACAGTAAGTCTATAACTAAAGAGCCTGTAGCAACTGAAAGTAATCAACAAAGTTCACAACCACCTTTATCATCGTTTGATTTGTCTTCGCCGCAAAGGTTTGTAAATGATGAAGTCTCTTCAATTGCTGGTGATTTGCGTAGTGAAGCTTCTACTGAGGATGATGTGTCTTCACTAGATATAGCAGATGATGAGTGTAGTGAAGCCTCTTCAACTGTTGGCAAAAACCCTTTAATTATGGATGTGACTGATGAAAAAGAACCTTTGCCAAGTACAGCAGAACCAGACTTTACGCTAAAAAGTAGCAATAGTCCACAAAGTACAAAAAGTAGTAAGTTGCCTACCGTAGCTACATGGACGTTAGCAGTAGCTGGAATACTTGCAGGAGTTGCTGCATCGGTTGCATGTTTTGCTTTTGGTGCTAGTCTGCTGGTAGTAGGAATAACAGCAGGTGTTGGAGCTTGTTGTCTGGTTGCTGCTGCAATCATATATTGTTGTAATCAGCCTTCAAATTCACTTGAAAAGAGCAGTGCTGAAGCTGTAGCTGCAACGATAGGGACCCCCTTAAAACCATAAGCTAAAGGTAAATTAAGTGAATGAGAAAGAGATATATCAAAAGATCGCTTTGATGTTTTTCTCTCATTTATAAGCAAAAAAGGAAAGCGTGAAACTAGAAAAAGGAGCTTTAAGAACGATGATCATGGGTTTCAAAGTCTACTGAATTTTCTACACAAACATAATGTAGAAAAAGTAAAAACCTGCATGGAATCTACTGGTTGTTATAGCGAAGCACTGGCTGAATTTCTACACAATGCTGGACATTTTGTAAGTGTTATAAATCCTTATTGCATAAAATCTTATGCAAGGAGTAAGCTGATACGACAAAAGAATGATCAGACCGATGCAGAAGTTATTGCTGATTATTGCCAAAGGCAGGAACCAACTCGCTGGGCACCACCTTCTCCCGAAAAGAAAAAATTAAAACATCTTTATCGTTGTTTGGCTGCGTTAAAAGATGAATTGGCATTAGTAAATAACCATTTAGAAAAAAAAGAGAGACTGCCTAAAGAAGTTGCAAATGCTTGGGAAGACCTTGCAATAAATATATCTCAAAAAATAGAAACAATAAAAAACTCCATACGTGAATTATTAAAGCAACACAAAGAGTTGTTGGAAAATTTTCAACTTCTACTCAGGAATAGGAGAGGAATCAGCAATAGCTATTTTAGCTGAAGTTCCTGACATAAAAGCTTTTAGAGATGCCAGGCAATTGGCAGCATATGCAGGGATTATACCACGAAATATGACGTCAGGTTCATCTGTATATGCTAAACCTAGACTAAGCAAATCAGGTTCACAAATATTACGTAAGGCACTTTTCTTTCCTGCCATAGTAGCTAAGAATCACAATCCTATCATTATGAGCTTTTGCCAAAGACTAAAGGAAAGGGGTAAGCATAATATGGCCATTGTTGGTGCTGCAATGCGTAAGCTACTCCATATCATTTTCGGTATTCTGACATCCAAAAGTGCCTTTGATCCTAACCATATCAAAAACTACAGGGCAAAGCTGTTGGAGGAAGGTTTAGTACTTTAAAATCAAAAATGCTTCCTATCTATCTTATGTAAAGTGGTATCTTACACAAATTTATTGAATGTTGTTGGTTAGTGGATATGTTGATAAGTAAACTTCATCTGTTTTGTGCGTATAAAACTAATTTACTTATCAACATATCCACTAACTATAATCTGTGTACTGTTACACAATTGGAAGTATTTTATGATGCAACTTGGGAAATTTTTATAATTTTTTTGTTGACTAACAAGACGGTATCTCCTGTCATTCCAGCGCCCAGAGGTGTCATCCCAGTGCCCCCTGTAATGTCATCCAAGTAGCTGACACTGGGATCTAGCAAGCTTTGCTTGCAAATAAGTCTAATACGCGTCGCGTTTTATGCCAAAACACAATTGGAGTTACATGCAAAATAGATCCCAGTGTCAGCTACTTGGATGACAGGAAGAGGGCTACTCGGATGACAAAAAAAGGAGCACTGGCATGACAGCAGTCCTACGTCATACCGCCGCGAACCGTCATGCCACTGCGAACCGTCATACCGTGATTTATTCACGGTATCTCTTAACATAGATCCCCTACTATACCTTAACATAGATCCCGCTAACAAGCAGCGGGATGACGAATTACTTAACCATCATCTACACCGTCATACCGCCGCAGACCGTCATACCGCGATTCATTCGCGGTATCTCCCAGCATAGATCCCCTACTATACCTTAACATAGATCCCGCTAACAAGCAGCGGGATGACGAATTACTTAACCATCATCTACACCGTCATACCGCCGCAGACCGTCATACCGCGATTCATTCGCGGTATCTCCCAGCATAGATCCCGCTGCGGGATGATGGTTGTTGTTTAGCTATAAATGTTAATAAATTTACCAAACGGAAAAAAAGGCAAAAGAAGCCCTAGTCATTGTTTATTTTCAGTATCGGCGTTCTTTAAGTCTTAAACACTGCAATTTAGCTGCTTTTAAACGCAACTAACTTAAGCTATAAATGTTTAAGAAATTTACTAAGCAGAAAAAAAAGACAAAGAATCCCCGGAGTAGCTAGTTATTCCACTCTTTATTTTAAAATTTGACGTTGGGTGATGTCTTAAACGCTTTATAAGCGCTTTTCAGCTTATGTGGGTAAAAACCCAAAATTTTTATAAAGACATAGTATGCACATAGTGCAAAAATTAAACAATAGTACGCCAAATACAAGTCTTCTTGTCATTTTAATCTGCACAGATTGGGAAGTTAAATAATATAGCTTCACTTTCATGATAAGGGGACTGGCGGAGTTTGTCAAGTAAGTTTTTTCGTTTAATCCGTTTCTATGAGCCACTTGGATGACGAGGTTACATATTTATGGCAACCTCATTACCTCCGCTCAAAAAGTTTTTCAATATCACTTAATTTCATTTCTATATAAGTTGGTCTCCCATGGTTGCATTGCCCAGCATACGGTGTTTCTTCCATTCGTCTCAGTAGCTCGTTCATTTCCTCTAACTTCATTTTCTCCCTGCTCCATGGCATGCAATGGTAGCTAACACTTTTTCTTCTACTGGGAATGTATCTTCTTTTTGTCCATGCTAAAAGGATATAGATTTAACATAAGTTTGCTACTGAAATGTTGACATTAAGTTTCAAGATCTTTATCATGTAAAGGTGTGGGCTCGCGATGTTAGGTAATTGAGCTTGTGGGTTCGTGTTTTTATTAGGCTCTCACACCAGAAATAAGCGTTTTTAAAGCTCTTTATAGCTACTAAATCTATGAATTCATTTGCTGGTCTTTTAAGGTGCTTTATAGAATAGGTTGTAAAAGATGTACAAATGGACGTCTAAAGCAGAAGATGCTATTCTTAGGCCATCTGTGACAGTCGTTTTTTCTCTAACATACCCAAAGTTTAAAAAAATAAGATTTAAACACAAAAGAGTTGAATATTTCTTCAGAATTGTGTATAATTATTAATGCTTTTTAAGGTTTGTTCTTATGGCTCTTTCTAAATTTCTTGACGCACGAAATGATTGCGCCTTCAAGAGAATATTTGGTACTGAGAGGAATAAAGACATCCTCATTCATTTCCTGAACGATATTTTAGGCTTTACTGGCTTAGCTGCTATTCAGGACGTTCAATTTTTAGCTACCATTTTGGACCCTGAAATTGCCGCTAAAAAGCAAAGTATTGTCGATGTTCTTTGTAAAGACTCTCAAGGCTCAAGATACATTATAGAGATGCAGTTCACTAAGACCAAAGGCTTCGAAAAACGTGCTCAATATTATGCTGCTAAAGCCTATTCAAGTCAAGCAGATCAAGGGGATGATTATCATAACCTCAAGGAAATAATCTTTATAGCTGTTGCTGATTGCATTATTTTTCCAGATAAGGCTGAGTACAAATCTAATCATGTCATCTTAGATAAGAATAGCTTTGAACATGACTTAAAGGATTTTTACTTCGTATTCATAGAACTACCAAAATTTACAAAGACAAAAGAAGAGCAACTAGAAAATATAGTAGAAAAATGGTGTTATTTTTTCCGATATGCAGCAGAAACAAACGAAGAGGACCTAGATAAAATAGTTGGTAGTGACGTCATCATAAAACGAGCTTATGAAGAGATGAATAAGTTTAATTGGTCAGAAGAAGAGTTACTAGCATATGAACAAATGAAAAAACGCATAATGGATGAGATAGCTGCTTTTGCTCAAAAGTTTGATGAGGGTCTTAAGGTTGGACACGAAAAAGGTAGAGAAGAAGGCCTCCAAATCGGACATGAAAAAGGCAGAGAAGAGGGCGAAAACCAGGCTAAAATAGCTGTGGCTAAGGAAATGCTTGCCGATAAAATGGATATTAATACTATTGCCAAATTTACTGGGTTGCCAGTCAGTGAAATTGAAAAGCTTCAAAAATAAAACACTATTCATGATCTGAGACCTTGTTTTTGCTGGTTGTTCAATTGCTGTACATCTAAATATGTGATTAAAATAACTCTGGAATAGTATGAAGAACTATACTGTCATCTTTTGCAAAACAAAATTCGCTATTTTCATCTGTCCATTTATACATTTCTTTTAGATTAATCTCAGAAGAATCATAAGTATCATATTCCGTTTTTTTATGATAATCACAATAATGAAACTTATTATTTTTATCAAAATAACCAAATTCATCAGTCAATGTAGCCATTTTTTTACCCTTTCCACTATTTGTTACTTCGAACACTACAGCTTGATGGTTACCTAGAGAATCTGGTTCAGCAGCTCCTTCTGTAATAAAAAACGATGGCCGATGGCCAAGTAACTCACCAAGATTTAGGTTACGTTTTTCTTTCATACAACTTAAACTTATGAATTTATATTCATCTGAAACGTTCGAATACTGTGGATCGTATTTTTTGTATTCAAAGAATTCATTACCTAAAAAATTACAAAACGTTAATTTATAATCATCATTATTACTGGACTTAACGACTTTAAGGTAATGAAAATCTCTAGGAATTTTTACCTCTTCTTCCGTAACATGATTACGCATGACCAATTGATCATCGAGCATGTAGTAACCTATTTTTGGTAGAGTAGCTACGAGCTTACCGTTTAACATGATATTTGCTTGATAGATATTATCCGATAACTTCTTTCCTTGCTGCAAAGTAAAATCCTGCCCGGCCTTAGTTATTGCTTCTGATACACTGCACTGCTCGGTCTTAGTTAAGTTTTCTATTATTGTTAATACATCACCTATATTTTGTTTGTATTGATACTGATAGTAGTTATCTTTATCATATATTGAAACATAAGCTCCATCTTTGTCTGATATATAGATATAATCACCTTCTATTGTAAAATAAAGTCCACCTTTTTCTTCTTTAATCTTTTCTAGTACTGGGTCATTTTCATCGTTAAAATTAATGAAGTTTAGTACCCCAGTTATTGGGCTAGATCTAGAAATGAATAATTCGATACCAAAATTTTCACCTGGTATGTTTTGCAATATAATACCAATATCAGTCCCCTGAAGCTTCTTTACAATAGCCTCTTTATCTTTACCTATAATAGCTTCTTGTTCTATAATAAAGTCCTCGCCATTTTGTAGCTTCAGGGCTGAGCCCCCTTTATATAAAACTATTTTACTGTTTTCCCATTTTAATTTTACATCATCAATATTATCCCCAACTTCAACTGTACCACTGTGTGAATAGATGGTATATTTGTTGTTATTATGCTCTAATTTGTAGTATGCAATAGGAAGCTTAATCAGCTTTTTATAAAGTGAATCTTTATTGTCTATTCTAAATGTATACTGTCCCATACCATTTCTACCCAAATTTACTTTAACAGTTTTTACCTTAAATAGCCAATAGCCTCCTGATTGATAGCACTGAGTCTACCTGGAGGAGTGACATTACTCATAAAACTCCTTGGCTGCTCATTATCTGTTACTATTTTTTCAGTATTAACAGCATTTCTCAGCTGCTCATTACTTGCTAATGTTCTTTCCATACCTACTTTAAAAGTAGGACTCTGTGGTCTTTTGTTAAAGTGCACTAAAAATTCATCAGTTTGTTGATAATTAGGGCATGATTTTTTTGCAGCTATACATAAAAACCTCAATAATTCGTTACGATTTCCACCATTAGATAGTGACTTATTTACGATAGTTGACTGTAGTTCTACTGGATCAAAATTTAGGCTTTTCTTTGGTATGCCGAAAACTGAAGCAGTTTCTTCTAATACCTTTTCAAATCTCATAACAATATCTGCTGTATCTATTATTTTTGCCACTTGATCAAGCTCCTGTATTTTATTTTTCAGCTTATACTCATCTTGTCCTACAGGTGGATAAAAGAAATTTATTACTTGAGATATAAATGAAGTTGGCCTACTTGCTCCACTTGTCACCGGGCTGTTTAAATTTTTAGCTTCCCTCTTCCTTCTACGTGCAGTACAGACTTGTTCTGCAGGGCTTGTCTTACAAAATATGTCTTTTATGCTACTATAAAGTGCTTCCGTATTGTGTTTTGATTGCAATGCTTCAATTGCATTTCTTTTGGCAATTCCGCTGAAATTTTCAGCTTTTTTTGTTGAATTCACCACTTCAGCGTGTAGTTTTGTAACCTTACCCTCAGCGTCTTGAGCTTCTCTGGCGAATTCTTCAGAAGCGTTTTTAGCTACCTCTGCTGCTTTTTTAGCATCCAGAGTTTCATTTTTTGCTTTTCTTATCTCACGTAAAAACTGATCAGCTAATGTAGCACCTACTCCATCTTCTCCCTTTGGACCTTGAGGACCAGGTGTTCCTGCGTTGCCCTTAGCACCTTTGAGACCTTGTATACCTTGATCACCCTTATCGCCTTTCGGACCCATTGGACCTATATCACCTTTCGATCCATCCACTCCTGGTGCTCCATCTACCCCTTTAGGACCTATTGGACCTTGCAATCCATTTGCACCTGGCTCTCCTTTGTCGCCTTTAGAACCTATCTCTCCTTTCTCACCCATATTACCTTTTATTCCCATAGCTCCGTCTAATCCTTTAGGACCAATATCACCCTTTGTACCTGGCGCTCCATCTACCCCTTTAGGCCCTACTGGACCTTTATCACCTTTTTCTCCAGTTATTCCTGGCACTCCTGGTAATCCAATATCACCTCTATCTCCTTTATCACCCTTCAAGCCTTGCATACCTTTATCACCTTTTGCTCCTGATTGTCCATCCATCCCCTTTGGACCTGCTGAACCTGGAAGACCTTGAGAACCAAGATCTCCTTTTTCTCCTTGTACACCTTGAGTACCATTGAAACCTCTTGGACCTACTAAACCCTGTGGACCTGGCACTCCATCTACTCCTTTTGCACCAATATCTCCTTGATTACCCTTCAAGCCTTGTGGACCAACATCACCTTTTTGACCTGCTGGACCTTGTATTCCTTTATCACCTTTTGCTCCTGATTGTCCATCCATCCCCTTTGGACCAAGATCACCTTTTTCTCCAGCTATTCCTGGCGCTCCTGGTAATCCAATTTCACCTCTATCTCCCTTTAGACCTGGTTCACCTTTCTCCCCTTGCGTACCATTAAAGCCTTGTGGACCTTGTATTCCTTTATCACCTGTGTTTCCTTGATGACCTATTGGACCTATGTCTCCTTTATCACCTTTAGGACCAGTATCTCCTTTTAGTCCATCTATACCCTGTTCACCTTTTTGTCCCTGTAAACCTTGAGGGCCTATAGGACCAGGAGCTCCATCTACACCTGGGATGCCATCTACTCCTTTAGGACCTACTGGACCTTGCGTGCCATTAAAGCCCTGAGGGCCTTGTAGACCTTGTGCTCCAGTATCTCCTTTATTACCCACATCACCTTTTGGACCTACTGGACCTGTATTCCCTTGAATACCTTTTGAACCTGAAGTTCCTATATCACCCTTATCTCCTTGCTCACCCTTCAAGCCTTGTGGACCAACTTCACCTTTGAGCCCAGAAGTTCCTGGTAATCCAACTTCACCTTTATCTCCTTTTGCTCCAGATGTTCCTGGCAATCCATCTATTCCTGATGCTCCAATTTCACCTTTATCACCTTGTTTACCTTGTGAGCCAGGCTTTCCTTTCCAACCTATATTCCCCTTTGGACCTTGAGCACCTTTCGGACCTTGAATTCCTTGCGTACCATTAAAGCCCTGAGGGCCTCGCATACCAGAATCACCTTTATCACCTTTCTGTCCATTAAGACCTTGCTCTCCCCTATCACCTTTTATTCCGGGCATTCCATCTAATCCTGGCCTTCCAGTTATACCTAGCTCACCTTTTAAACCTGGAGCACCTTTATCACCTTTCGGGCCTGGAACTAAAACACCTCTTAGACCTTGAGGACCTCTATCACCTTTCGGACCAGGATAACCTGGCTCACCCCTTGGACCTGGAAGACCTGGAGAACCAGCAGGTCCAGGTGCACCTCCTGGAATTGATACCAACCCTCATAAATAACTAGACAAATAATTCACAGAGCAAATGGTTTTGATCGAACTTTCCGTAATATCTCGAATAAATTCAGATACAGCATTTTCAAGTAATTTAATAGAGTCATACATCTTGTTCTTTATTATATTTTCCTTTAAATGTTGCCAAAATCTTTCCACAGGATTGAGCTCAGGCGAGTACGGCGGCAAATAAATTATGGTGATATTTTCAGGAGTTTTTAAACCTTTAGACCTATGCCAACTTGCGCAATCCATGATAAGAAAAGCTTCTCTAGTCCCCAAATCTTTCGACATCTGCTCCAAAAATATGTTCATGCAATCTGTGTTTACATGTGGAGCAAGTAGGCTAATATCCTCTCCATTCCTGGGATTTACAGCGCTGTAAAGATAGAAGTTTTCTCTTCCGATTTTTACTTTAACTTGTGTTCTTGAGCCCTTTTTAAACCATCCATGTCCAACTTTTGAGTGCGTTCCAAATCTCGATTCATCGAAAAAAAACCTCCTTTTTCCGGTTCTTTTCCACAATTTCATTGAGATTTTTTTTGAACTCCTCTTGTTTGTTTTTGTCTTGTTTATAATGTGCTGGACGAGGTGTGATATATGTAAATCCTAGCTTCTTCATAAGCCTTCTCGCCGTTGACTCACTTACTTTGATAGCTAACATTCCTTCAACTATACCTTGCAATTTTTTAGCAGTCAGATTTGCCCCATCTTCTTCTATTACCTCTCTTATTTTTTCCTTCTTCTCCTCGTTCAGTTTTGGTTTAGGTCCTCGCCCTGGCTGTATTGCAAACCCAATAACACCTTTTTCTTTAAATCTTGCAATCCATTTCATTAATGTCGTTCTCGTAATTCTATATATTTTAGCAACTTTTGAGATACCATACTCCTTTGCTGATATTATTGCTTGTAACCTTCTTCCTATCTCTCCTCTTATTCCATATTTTTTTAATTCTAACTTGCATTGATTATATAGTTCTTCTCCTATTGCTTTACTTTTTCCTGCCATAAACTACATATTTATTCTTTCTAGCCTCAATTATTTGTAGTTTTTACTATTTGTCTATCTATTAGTGGAGATTGGTATGAGTAGCTATAATCTAGCATACCTGATTCACCTCTTTTACCTTTCTCTCCTGGAGGACCTGGCTCACCCCTTGTGCCTGGAAAACCTGGAAGACCTGAAAGACCTAGAGGACCTGGAGGACCTGGATAACCATAACCTGGTTCACCTGGAGGACCTGGATAACCTGGCTCACCCCTTGTGCCTGGAAGATAATGTATACCTGGATAACCATCATAACCTCTCTCACCCTTTGGATCTGGAGGTCCTGTCGCTCTTTTTACTTTCTCCTCCAGAGTCTCAATCACGTTTATTAAACATTCAACTTTTGCTTCTAAGTTTTTAGTTTTTTTACATTCTTCAAGATTCATATCAACCTCCAAACCATTATTTACTTTTACTTTAACAGCCACATGATAATCTGTGGCACGGGTATTACATTTTCCATTTCTAATTCAAAACGCACTTTTGCCACCGCTTTGTAACATGAGACTTCTTTCAAAATTGTTAGAGGGAGTGTAAGATGAAGTATTTGAAAGAATGAAATATAAGGAAATAGAAAAGTTAGAAGGAGAAAAGTTTCGACGTTTAACAGGGGTAAAAAAAGCAACATTTGAGCGAATGGTAGAAATTCTAGAAGTGGAGGATAAAAGAAAAAAAGCTAGAAGTGGAAGAAAAAGTAAACTTTGCATAGAAGACAGGCTACTTATGGCACTGGAATATATAAGAGAATATCGTACATATTTTCATATTGGGCAAAGCTATGGCATGAGTGAAAGTAACAGTTTTAAAATAATAAGATGGGTAGAAGACATATTAATAAAACATCCAGATTTTGCATTACCAGGAAAAAAAGAGCTATTAAGAGTGATGTAGAATATGAAGTTTTAGTAATAGATGGAACTGAAACGCCAGTAGAGAGGCCAAAAAAAAGCAAAAACGCTTTTATTCTGGAAAGAAAAAAAGGCATACTATAAAAACACAAATAGTAACAGAGAAGAAGAGTAAAAAAGTCATATGCACGTCTTTCTCGAATGGTAGAAAACACGATTTTCGGATGTTTAAGGTAGCAGTATTGCCGCAAACTAAAATCTTAGCTGATGCCGGCTACAGGGGAATGCAGAAGATACACAAAAATGTTGTATTACCGCACAGAAAAACGAAAAAGAATCCGTTAAGCAAAGAACAAAAAAAAGAGAACAGAGCACTTATGAGCCAAAGGGCAATTGTTGAAAACGTAATTGGCTTATTGAAAAGGTTTAAAATCATCTCGGACAGGTATAGAAACCGACGAAAACGTTTTGGTTTAAGGTTTAATTTAATTGCTGCAATTCACAATTTTGAGCTCCCTACATGAATTTTGAAAGAAGTCTATGTATTCCAAATACAGTTAATTCACAAGTATTAATTATCGATTAATAAATATAACTATACTAAGTTAGTTGCAAATCAACTTATGAAATAAAGTAATCTTTTTAAAATTTAGTGCAAGAAAAATTATCCAATTTCTTGTTATACCAGCTCTATCATGAGCTTACCCAGAAAAAGTGGTAGAGAAGTTAAGAATATTTTTCACAAAAAGGACGATATCAATAAAAAGGATTTTATTCTATTTAAGATATAAAACTATCATAAGTTTTCCTTTTATTCCCAAGCAAATTATTATTAATTCAATAAAATCTATTATTAAGAATTTAAATAACACAACTATTTCCAGCACCCAAAACCAGCAACCGTGAGAAGAATTTTTCTTGGAATCAGTTGGTCTACCAAGTGATACATACGAACTTTTTAATATAGCAACTTTGCTATATCGTAAAACTATCTGTTTTAGCCTACTTTAGTCACATTTATATACGAACTAACAAACCTAGTTTTGTTGCAACAATTTTAAGCTTCTATTTTCACAACGCCGCTTTTGTTTAAATTGTTCTCACAAAGGTAGGTACTTTTTTTGGAGAAAGTAAATAATTAAAAACTTTGTCATGCTAATTGGCTTATATTTTTATTGAAAATATTTTTTGAAAAAGGTAGTTGACTTACTAGATCAATTTGGTTACATATAATAATTTCATTTCAAATGGAGGTCTGTATGTATGCAGTAGCAAATCCCGAAAGCTTTACTAAGAATCTTGTTCCTTATTATGAAAATGTGGAGTAAATTTTGGAAAATGCCATTTACTAATATCAGTTTTTTGGGGGTTTCAGATAGTGAAGAAGTTGTAGAAGAGATAAAGAAATATTTCAAGCTTTACGGAGAAATTGAAGAAATTGCTCAAGAAGTAAGTCAAGTTGTAGAACAAGAAGGCATTAACGCCGCTGAACCTCAAATTAATGCTTTGAGAGTGAAATTACAAGAAGCTATAAAAGAAGCCAAAGATGAAAAGGAGTGTGTAAGCAGTAGTGCCGTTTTTAATGCACATATGGGTCTTATATCAGAGCAAGAAAAAGTTATAGGAAAATTAACTTCAATTCAACTTGGTGTTTCACAAGAACGTGGATTTTCTTTGACAAAAAAGCTAGAGAAGAGTGAAGATTTAAGTGAAGGTTATAGACGGCAGTTTGACACTGTTCGGGAGGAAAATCAAGAAATAAAGCAGCAAATTGCAACACTAACACGACAAATGCAACGTATGATGCAAAACCAGGCACCAAGCAGTTCATTAAGCGAAGTAGATCCAATATCTCGCAGTTCATCTATTGGTAGTGATATTGAGTTTGTTGGCAGGAAATAGCAATGCTTCAACAAGAGAAAGCTATTAAATTTCTTACTGCGTATAAAAAATACAGGATATTATGGTGGGGCTTTGGTCCTACCTTACTTGAGGATTTATGTAAAGAGAAAAAGTTTGATGTCAAAGAGTTTTTAGACAAAAAGGATAAGGAACAATGCATTGAACTACTTAAAGCTTTCAGTGAGAGAAAAGTATATTGGTGGTGGCCTTGGAGTGGTAAAGTAAAGGATATTGTAATAGATAGTAAACAGTGTCAAAGAGCAAGAGAGTATAAAAACTATTCTTGGTTTTGGAAAATAGTTCTTGGTTTGTTTACTTCAGTTTTGGTTCACCGTCAAGTTTTAAAGTGGAATAGTACATTTGTTAGTTGTGGAGGCTATATGTATAAAAGTGATGTTCAAGGGAAAGGCCCAGAAGTGCCAACAAGACCATTAAACACCCCTGGTAATGTTATTGATTTAAATGGAAAGTTTGAAACTGTTGGAGACACGTTAAACTCATTGGGTCTTTCTGGGCTATTACAGCAGCTTGATGATAGTCTTGAAAAGGTCAGGAGAAACATAGAAAGTAGAGATGGGCATGAGCAACTTGTGAAAAAGTTAGATAAAAAAATGCAAAAATTATGTCTTCAGGTTCATCCTGATAAAGTAAGGAATAGAGGTGGCTCCGAAGAAGAAATAGCAAAAGCTCAGGAAAGGCAGGCAGCTTTAAGTGCATCCAGAACAGTAATTAAAAACATCAGTGAACATTTTTTGGACCTTATTCATGTTGACTGTAAATATGAATTTTATGGTAAAATGAAAATTGGCTTACTAGGTAATGCAAAAGTGTTAAATAGGCTAAATTTCAAGATGCTGATGGAGTTATCTACGTTATCAAGAATTAAGCAAGAAGAAGTCATAGGAAATATAAATAAGTTCTTAAAAGCAAGTAATGCTAGTATAGAAAGCTTTATTAACAGCTATTACGAAGAAGACAATAAAAAAGCTGAACGTGATTTTGAAAAAAATAGAAATGATGCCTTATATCATCTAAGAATGTGTATTAGTGGATATGAAAAATTAAATAATCAACTTGATGAGGTAAAAAAGGAGTGTAGAAAAGACGAAGAATTAAATGGTCTATTGTATGATTCAATATGTAAGATGTCTGAAGATAGCGCTAAACAACTAAAACAGTTGAAGGGAATAGAAACATTTACTAAAGTTTCACTAGAAGGAAAATTTAGTGTTGTTAATCCAGAAGGTCAAGGTCTCGACGATTACTTTGTGTTACCTTTTGCAACATATGTAAGTGCTTTGTTGATATGCAGCATGTCTAGGAAGGGTGAAAAGTCGTTAATTAATAGGTTATGGTCATTTATTTCATCGATTTTTTCATCCGTCTTTTCATCAGAAAAGTGCGAGGGAGAGGAGAAGCAGCATGAGCAAGGTGAGGATTTATATGGTGAAGCTTGTTGCTTAATGCTCTATTTTAATGACAAAGGTAAATATAAAGAAAAGGTGAAAGGTATTTTAGGAAAAAAAGATGATGAATCAATTAGTGATAATGATGTGAAAGATCATTTTATTGGCATCATAATAGATATTAGAGAAAGCTTAGCACAGAAATTTAAGCCAGATAATTATATAGAGCGTGGTGGTATGAAAGAACATACTGAGCAACTACGTGAGCTTGAGAAAAGAGTAGACAATCTGATAAGCAAAATGCAAGAAGATTTAAAGCAAGCCCAAGAGATTAGAGAGGATCAGAAAAAAAATAGAGAGCAACTCGAAAATCTGAAAGAGATGATAGAAAACTTTGAAAAGCAGAGAAAAAAAAGTACCAAAGTACAAAATAATGCAGCAAAACAGCCAAGTAGTTCATTAAGTGGAGTAGAACAAATGTCACGCAGTAAGTTATTAAGGTCTGATGGCAGCAACAATAAAACGAGAAAAGAGATGAAAGACCAAGAAATGTCTAGCTATGTGAGGCATGAAGAAACAGCTCACAATGGAACTAACGATCAAGGGGCAAGCACTAGTCAACAGCAATCCTATTCTCAAAGTGCTAACGATCAACAACATGAATCAGGTGCTCAGGCTTCTTGTGCTCAACCTAGCCAGCAGCAAGAACCAAATGCTCAAGCTGCTAATGATCAACAGCAAGAATCATGTACTCAGGCTGCCAATGATCAACCAAACAGTAAGTTAGGTGAAGTGCACCCAATTTCGCGTAGCCAGTCACTGAACTCTTTACATTCTGATGATAGTGATATTGAAGTAATTAGTAAATCGCAATGTCGTTAATCTAGCAGGCATAACTAATTAACAAACAGAAGCATAGTAGGCTCAGAGGTGTGCACATCAATGTCAGTGAAGTTTGTGTATGTCAAGCTAAAAAATACTAAAGTTATAAAAATTATTCTTGCATTGGTTTTTATTTGTGCTACGTGTTATACATAATATCTTTGTAAACTGGGGGTGAGTATGTTAACTAGAGGTATTTCAAAGTCTGAGCATGTTTCTGGTGCGAAAACAAATTCAGAAATAAATGAAACATTGGAAAGGTTATCAAAAAAGCTAGAAAAAGAGGAAAGGGATGATGAGTACGAGCTATAGAAAGACATCTTTTTTTTCGCTTGATTTTTATCTTTTTATGGATAGCAAGCTGTTATTTCATGGTATAGTGTGTACGTGTATTGCTTCCGCACTTAACATGGTGATGGAGAAGAGACACCCTTACGTTACGCTGCTACTGGCTAGGGTCAATTGATGGTATACTTGGCTTACTTGCAAGTATATGTAATAATTAAATTTTCTTTTTAGCAAGCTAGGAGATAAATGTGTCAGAGAACTCAAATAAAAAAAACGAAGTATGCGATTTACTGCAGTCTGTCTCAGAGAACTCAATCAAGAGAGCTTGTAATGAGTTTTACTTTGACATTAATAACAATTGTTGGTTTGATCAATCCCAAGTTGGTAAATCTTTGCACCCTCTATTAGGAAAGTCACCTAACAAGCCAAGAATACTTATTTCAGATACTATAAACTTCTCCGATGCACTTAAAGATCTGAAAGGAATGGTAAGCCGTGATTGCTGTAATAAAAGTACAATCTGCATTCATAACAGTGGAAGCCATTTTACTGTTTTCTATCATTTCCAGAAGGAGAAGAAAATATTATTCATAGATCCTATGGGTGCAACAGGAAAACCTGATTTAAAAAATGAAGGTTACACCTTATACGTTTCGAATACCAAAATTCAAAGAGATGGCTATTCATGCGGGCCTATAGCATCTGAAATAGCTAGAATGCTATACTCTAACTATGAAGCAGTTGAAAGTCATTTATCTAAACTAGGTTCAAATCGTGATTCAGTTAGCCTTGATGATTTTTTGCCTAGAGAAGAGCTTGATCAATTACGTAAGTCTTTTTCAGAAGAAATAACCATAGACTATGGTGAAAATAAGATAAGGTTGAAAGGGGCTGATTATAGGACAGCTCATCTCGTATGTAATTTAACTAAGGATATACATTATGCGATTATTACACCCGGACTTGTCAGGTCGGGGTATCATGATGTTGAAGAAATTCCTCAGGAAGAAAAACAAAAGGTAGAAAAAATAAGGGCGCTTTTCATTGGTAACCCAGATAATGTGAAATTATTTAATCAAGAAGTTAATAAGTTACTTCGGCAAAATAAAGTAGTGGATTCAGATAACGTTACTTCAAAGAGTTCGCAAAGGAGTAAGCGGCCTGTGATAGCTGCTTCTATGTTATCAATAACCGGAGTTGCTACAGGGATAGCTATCGCAGTTTACTTAGAAATGTTAGCGGTAGGAATAGCAGTTGGAGCTTGTTGTCTCGTTGCTGCTGCAATCATATACTTTTGTAGTGGGCCTTCAAATTCACTTGAAAAGAGTAGTGCCAAAGCTGCAACTAATAAATGTTGTTTAGAGGCTCCAAACTAAATGAAATGGGGTAGCAGAGAAGTTAAGAGAGACTCTTTTGAAGAATGTTCCATATTGGATTTTAAGTGATTAAAAGTATTGTTGGCCAATTTCGACTAAGTTATCTATGAACTAATTCGCTTAGCTTTGTTGCAAAAATTTTACATCTTTTACTTTCGCAACACCAATTTTATTTAAATTATTCTCGCAAAGGTAGGTACCTTTTTGCGGTTTTTGTAGAGAGTAAATATTTAAAAGTTTTACGGCGCTAATTTGTAGTATTTTTCTGTATTAATTAGAACTAAAGTGGTTAGTAATAACTTTATATGGAATATACAAAGAGATATGCTAGTCTTGACTTTCTTATTAAAGTATGTAATAATTAAATCATATTGTCATTTCAAGCGAGGATAGGAGGTACTTATGATAATCGAACAGTGGGAAACGATACTAAATGCAGTAAATTTAAATGAGGTTCACATACTTGAACAGATAAAGGGAAAGTTACAAGACCGATTTAGACCTATACATAAGAACTGGGAGGAGGAGGGCTTCAAGATAAACCACCTATTCAACATATTGCTGATCATAAATGGTAAGGAATGTAGAGAAAATTTTACATTGTTGTCTATAGCTGCTAGAAGTGGCAAATCAGATATAGTTAAATATCTTAAAGAGCAAGGGGCTGATGTTAATCTAAAAAACAATAATAGACTTCTTTCAAAATTGAGGGAGAGAGAGTAAGATCAAGTATTTGGAAGCATGAAATATAAGGAAATAGAAAAGTTAGAAGGAGAAAAGTTTCGACGTTTAACGGGGGTAAAAAAATCAACATTTAAGAGAATGGTAGAAATTCTAGATGAGGAGGATAAAAGGAAAAAAGCTAGAAGTGGAAGAAAAAGCAAACTTTGTATAGAAGATAGATTACTTATGGCACTGGAATATATGAGAGAATATCGTACATATTTTCATATAGGACAAAGTTATGGCATGAGTGAAAGCAACTGTTTTAAAATAATAAGGTGGGTAGAAGACACATTAATAAAACATCCAGATTTTGCATTACCAGGAAAAAAAGATCTATTAAATAGTAATGTAGAATACGAAGTTTTGGTAATAGATGGAACTGAAACAGCAGTAGAAAGGCCAAAAAAAAGCAAAAGCGCTTTTACTCTGGAAAGAAAAAAAGGCATACTATAAAAACACAAATAGTAACAGAGAAGAAGAGTAAAAAGGTCGTATGTACATCTTTCTCCAATGGTAGAAAACATGATTTTCGGATGTTTAGAGAATCAAAGATAGCAATATTACCGCAAACTAAGATCCTAGCTGATTCTGGTTACAGAGGAATGCAAAAGATACATAAAAATGTTGAATTACCACATAGAAGATCAAAAAAGAATCCTTTATCAAAGGAGAAAAAAGCAGAAAATAGATCTCTCTCTATACGAAGAGTGGTAGTTGAAAACGTAATCGGCTTATTGAAAAGGTTTAAAATCATTTCTGACAGATATAGAAATCGACGAAAACGTTTTGGCTTAAGATTTAATTTGATTGCCTCTATTCACAATAGAGAGCTCCTTTCATGAATTTTGAAAGAAGTCTACTCTCTGCTTGATAACCCCAAATGGTGGAAACTTTAAGCCTTGCTGCTCCTACTTCTTGATAATTACGTGTACCAACTGCAGGATCACGAAGATTTTCATCCTCAAGTTCTGTGATGGTTGATTCTACATAATAAACACCTATGCGAACTATAGTATTAAGAGGAATAACAAACTCTTTTGCCTCTACCTTTCTCACCGCTCCACGAAGATAGATTTTTCCAGCTTCAAGTGTAACTTTTTCCCCATCTATGATGCAATTAGCCCCAGTTATAACATCACCATCACGGAATATCGCATCTCCTATGCCTTTAAGCCTCAAAAGAGCATAATCTTGAATCTCATTTAATTCTGCTGACTGCAAACCTCTTCCTGCAAGGAATAAGCTTTTTTCGTATTCTTTATCGGGATTAAAGCGATTATAATAGCTATTCAAAGTCATTCTTTTCCCCTCTTCAGAATGTAACAACAAAGGCAAAAGTTTCACGGGTTGCTGCGGTTCTGATAAGCGGTACTGTATGTTCCAAAACTAACAAAATTCCCGGATTTTCCACGTCTTTTGGTTCAAAATATCTCTGTCCAGGCGGTACTTTCTCCTTTATCTTTGTACCAACCATAACCCCTAGTTCCCTTATCACTTGATTTGCTGCATCCGTGAAATCGAAAGTAAATTTAAGGTACAGATACCGTCTTGTACGTCAACAAAAAAGTTACAAGAACGTTGAATAATGAACTTAGATTTTGTTGATTCTTCTGATCGAAGTGTTTTTCTTTCAAAAAATAGACTATTGTCATATGTCAAAATGTTACAACAAAGGAAAAAGTTTCTCTTGTAGCTGCAGTTCTGATAAGCGGCACAGTGTGCTCTAAAACCAATAAAATCCCAGGATTTTCAATATCTTTAGGTTCAAAATATCTTCGCCCTGGTGGTAAGGCTTCTTTTACTTTGGTGCCAACCATAATTCCTAGCTCTCTGATCACTTGATTTGCTGCATCCGTGAAATCGAAGGTAAATTTAAGATATAAATTATTGGTTGGCATATTTGAAGATTTAAACCTTCCCGAAGGAGTTATAAGTTCTCCATTTTCATCACCTGTGCAAAAAAGGACTTCATCAACAATGCGTCTTCCAAGTTCATTAAGCAGCTTTGTAGAAGTAATGGGCTCTGCTGGTGTACTTCGAATATACTCTACAGTAACTGTACTGTCCGCTGTAATAGAGCTATTTTCAAGGCACTTAACAGTACCAGTATTGCTGTCAATCGTATAATCTATGCTTGGCTTATAGGTTGTTGAGCCTTGAAAGATTTTTACCTCTTTAACTGGGAAATGATCGAGCATTACTCTATTCTTAACAAAAGTTTTTTCTGCTCTGTGGCTACTCTCCCAATTTGAATTACCACTACCCCAAGCAAGATGTATAGGCTGTTCTTTTATACTTGCTGCTATTGCTGCTCTACCGGACTGTGTGAGTATTGACATACAAATTTTACATTTAATCTTTATCAAATAAACAAGCTTTCCATAGATAACTTTGTTTTGCGGTTTTTTATATGATCAGGATCAAAAGCCTTTTTTGAACTTAGGACACCAAAAATAATATGGAGTAACTTACGCATTGCAGCTCCCACAATAGCCATATTATGCTTACCTTTCTCTTTCAACCTTTCGCAAAAAGTCATAATAATAGGGTTATGATTCTTGGCTACTATAGCAGGAAAGTACATTGCCTTACGTAATGTTCGTGAACCAGTTTTACTTAATCTGGGCTTGGCATGTACAGATGAACCTGATGTTACATTTTTTGGTATAGTTCCTGCATATGCTGCCAATTGCCTGGCATTTATAAAGGCTTTTATATCAGGAATTTCAGCTAAAATAGCTACTGCTGATTCCTCTCCTATGCCTGGAATAGTCAGTAAGAGTTGAAAATCTTCCAACAATTCTTTGTGTTGTTTTACTAGTTCACATATGGAGTTTTTTATTGTTTCTATTGATTGTTCTATGGTCATTGCTAGGTTTTCCCAAACATTTACAACTTCTTCAGGCAGTCTCTCTGTCTTTTCTAAATGATTATTTACTAATGTTAATTCATCTTTTAACGCATCTGAACAACGATAAAGATGTTTTAATTTTTTCTTTTCAGGAGAAGGTGGTGTCCAACGAGAAAGTTCCTGTCTTTGACAATAATCTGCAATAATTTCTGCATCAGTCTGGTCATTCTTTTGTCGTGCAAGCTTACTTTTTGCATAAAACCTTATGCAAGCTGGATTTACAACACTCACAAAATGTCTAGCGTTATAAAGGAATTCAGCCAAAGCCTCGCTATAACAACCAGTGGCTTCCATGCAAGCTTTTACTTCTTCTACGTTATGTTTTTGTAGAAAGTTCAGCAGACTTTGAAACCCAGTATCATCATTTTTAAATTTCCTTTTCCTAGTTTCACGTTTTCCTTTTTTGCTTATGAATGAGAGAGAAACATCAAAATGTTCTTTTGAAACATCTATACCTAAAAAGTTGTTGATCATATATAACCCCATATGTTACCATTAAAAATGAAAAGTAAGGCTAACCTTGTGAATACAGAATTAGAACCGTTTGGTCTTTCTAAGATACCGTCCAGCCTATAACTTTTGAGAAGGGACTCTTTCCTGTACCACAGATTTTATATCTAAAGTTATTGACAAAGTTTTCCCTTCTCCACCTAATGTTTAAGCTTAAAACACTAGATGCTTTTTTCAAGATACAAAGTTGTTGGTTGGTACATTAGAGGGCCTAAACCTTCCAGAGGGAGTAACAAGCTCTCCATTAGACTTCTTTCAAAATTGTTAGAGGGAGTGTAAGATGAAGTATTTGAAAGAATGAAATATAAGGAAATAGAAAAGTTAGAAGGAGAAAAGTTTCGACGTTTAACAGGGGTAAAAAAAGCAACATTTGAGCGAATGGTAGAAATTCTAGAAGTGGAGGATAAAAGAAAAAAAGCTAGAAGTGGAAGAAAAAGTAAACTTTGCATAGAAGACAGGCTACTTATGGCACTGGAATATATAAGAGAATATCGTACATATTTTCATATTGGGCAAAGCTATGGCATGAGTGAAAGTAACAGTTTTAAAGTGATAAGATGGGTAGAAGACACATTAATAAAACATCCAGATTTTGCATTACCAGGAAAAAAAGAGCTATTAAAGAGTGATGTAGAATATGAAGTTTTAGTAATAGATGGAACTGAAACGCCAGTAGAGAGGCCAAAAAAAAACAAAAACGCTTTTACTCTGGAAAGAAAAAAAGGCATACTATAAAAACACAAATAGTAACAGAGAAGAAGAGTAAAAAAGTCATATGCACGTCTTTCTCGAATGGTAGAAAACACGATTTTCGGATGTTTAGAGAATCAAAGGTAGCAGTATTGCCGCAAACTAAAATCTTAGCTGATGCCGGCTACAGGGGAATGCAGAAGATACACAAAAATGTTGTATTACCGCACAGAAAAACGAAAAAGAATCCGTTAAGCAAAGAACAAAAAAAAGAGAACAGAGCACTTATGAGCCAAAGGGCAATTGTTGAAAACGTAATTGGCTTATTGAAAAGGTTTAAAATCATCTCGTACAGGTATAGAAACCGACGAAAACGTTTTGGTTTAAGGTTTAATTTGATTGCTGCAATTCACAATTTTGAGCTCCCTACATGAATTTTGAAAGAAGTCTATTCTCATCACCTGTGCAGAAGAGAACCTCATCAGCGGTACGTCTACCAAGTTCATTGAGCAGTTTTTTAGACTTAATGGACTCAGATGGTGTATCTTGGGTATACTCTATAGTAACTGTTCCACCTGTAGGAATAGAGCTATTTTCCGTACGTTTTATTACACCAGCAACTGTATAGTCTATACTTAACTGATAAGTTGTTTGTCCTGTAAAAACCCTTACATCTTTAATGGGGTAGTGTTCAAGCTTGATTTCACCCTCAACAAAAACTTTTTCGACCTGATGGCTACTTTCCCAATTGGCATCACCACTTCCCCAAGCAAGATGTATCGGTTGCTCTTTTATACTTGCTGCTATTGCTGCTCGACCTGATTGTGTAAGAATTGACATGTTTGATCCCTCTACTATATATATACCGTGTTTCCCATGGGTTTTTATGAAAAAAGTGGAAAAATTTTTTAAGCACTCATAAATTTCTTTGCAGCGTCTTCTCACGTCATCTACGGATAGAAGCGGTTTTGCTCAGCTCTTTTTGGTCTTGAGAACCCCTATACAGCGTTCTTTCACAAATTTAAAATCAAGGTTAGCTAGCTCACAAACAGTTTCAAAAGACTCTGAATTTAACCATTTTATCGCTTCTTCTTTCAGTTTTACGTTTTTTCCTACTGCATCTTTCATAGCCCTCTCAATAACAGCAATCCAGAGCTTCTCCTCGTCGTACTTCAAAATGGAACCCAGTCGATTTCAGTATTTTGATGCTGCTGTGGAGTAATAACTGTAGTAATCTTATTCTTTTCCCCATACTGATCAGCTTCAATACCTACCTTTGCTCTGAATTCTAACCCGTTTAAATCTGCAACTGAGCCAAGCTTACGGGCAAGTATCGCTTTCTCTGAATTATCATGTGGGTGAATATTGCGTGCTGACTCCAGAATGCTTCGAATCATAGAACGACCCATTTCTCCCCAGACATCTTCTCTTTCAACGTTTGCTTTGCCGCTTTTTATCCCAATTGCTTGATAAAGCTTTTGCCTTGCATATGGCCCTTCAATGACGGTAAATTCTGCATTTAGATAAATGCTACCAGTAGTGGGACTTTTGGTGAACCAGCATTCATAACCTCCTGGTTTAATGGTCATTTTGACTTTTACTATCGTCCCTTTGGGTATTAAATTACTTTGTGACTTTGCCGTGTTAAAATCAGTTAAATCCTGTAACATAAATACTCCCATAATAAAGTTGAAATCAGTTATTCCATTGGTCTACGAGTTGCCAATGGCCATTTATCTTATCAACAAGCTTGTTTGGCACACGTTCACCATTACGTAACTCAAATACTATTTGGCGAACAGTGCTTCCTTCATCTTGACTGAACATCACCATTCCAGTAGTGTAGAATCCCCTTAAAGACCCAGCACCGCTTAGGCCCTGAAATGGATCCTCTTCCAGCATTTTTTTGGATAATTTTTTTGTGTGGTGGGTAAGGATTATACCGGCATCTGGATTAATAATATTTCTCAGTTTTTCAAGTGTTTTTTGCAAGAAGAATAACATAGCACTGTTATCGTTCTCATTACCATATTCACTTGAGTTAAAGATGTTTCGCAGAGGGTCAATCGCAATAACGTCAGGTTTAAAACGCTCTTTAACAGTATTTTTGATTTCATCTATTTCTTCACTACTAAGCGATAATTGCACTCTTGGCGTGATAATTAAGTTATTGGCAGCTATATCCAAAAGTTCCTTATCAAGTTGAAGTCGTTGCAACCGTTCTTTCATATATTCATATTCAATTTCAGTTTGCATGTAGAAAATTTTCAAAGGTCTACTTGGTGTCATACCAAGAAATGATCTACCAGCAGCCATATAGACAAGCCAAGAGATCAAAAAGTCGCTTTTGCCGATTTTAGGTGGGCCACCAAATACCAACAAACCTCTCTTGGTTAAAATTCTTGGGGAAACAATGTCTTCTGGTATTGGCGATTGATCATTCAAGTATTCTTTCACACTGAAAAAAGGAATTTTTTGACCGATATTGAAAAAGTTTTGTTCCATAATTATTCTCCAATTTTTAATTAAGCAATAGGAGCCAAGGTTTTGGCTTTAATCTTCGTAAGTAATTTTCCCAGATGCGGTTCTTCAACCATATTCAGGCATCCACTTCGATCCTTAGCCGGGTATCCCATAAGTGTTGAAAGTATCAAAAATGGCGTGATATAAGGTGATTGACGGCATGTAAATTACCTCCCGACAGTAAAACAATCGAACGTATAAAAGAGTCATTTAGATCCAATGTGAATTGCAGTAATGCTATTTTGAACCCATGTAGATTATTTTTGATTTTATAAACAAGAAATAACAAAGCCGTAATAATAATCATGTAAATATACACCTTCATGCCATTCATAGTATGGCTTAAAAAGTGCTTATATCCAAGATTTTGCTTTATAAATTTAAAGAACACTTCTATATCCCATCTGCGCCTATATAGCTCTGTTACTTCATAAGCTGGCATTTCAAACAAGTTTGTCAAAAACCATATTTCATCTCCAATTTTATTTCTGATTTTTATTAGCCGTAGATCATGCTTTTCTGCCACTTTACCTCGTGCACGATAAAGATTAACTATTATATCTTCTAAAATCTCTGATCCATCCGATTTTTGTTCTCCTATAACTTTGTTCCTGCTTATAACATCATGTTTTCTTCCTACTTTAACTCTTGTGATAAATTTGTACTCCTTTTCATCAAATTCGGCAAAAGTTCCAACTTTTCTGATTCCTCTATCAAATAATAAAATATCCTCTTTTTCAACTTTAGCTTCATTAATTGCTCTCACTAATGCTATATCTTCACTACTTTCTTCTTGTCCTTTACAAAATCTTATACTTGTCGGCAATTGATCCTTTAATCCTACACTCACTTTAACTTGACTATCGTTACTTTTACCGCCTATTTTCAGCCCATCTTTTATGAGATATCCCGATAAATTTATGATCGTCGAATCAAACTTATGTAAGTTATTTGATGTTTTTTGGGGTAATAGCTTTTTAATCTTGCTCATCAAATCAATATATACTCCCTTAAAATATTCTGGATTTATAACTTTTAACCTTTTTGACAAACCACTGTATGTTACTGTACTTTTATCGCTATTCTTATCCATTATACACCTGTTTATTACCATTTCTAGCGCTCTTAGGCTTGTTTTTTGCCCCATTAATATTAACTTCATTAGACCTTTAAATATAATCTTGCCCAACAATTTAGTATTACATTTATCTACTTCACTTAATTTTCCTAGCCTTTCTAAATCCTCATCTTTTATTAAATTTAGTACTCTTTCTATTTGATCCATTATTGCCTCCATTTTCTTGCAATAATAGTTCTTTATGTCTTTTTTGTGTTACTTTCAACACTTATGCCGGGTATCCCCAAGAATTAATCGTCTGACAGACAAATGAACGCTTTTCTGTTCCGTTCTCTTGTTTAATACCAACCATGCTGATTACTTCATCAACAATTCCAGGAATTTCACTGGCAGTTTTAGCCCCTTCACATTGAGGTAGCCAAGTTGGACGATTGCAATCATCAAGATATTGACCTAAGGTGCCAACTATGATAATGTCTTTATCCCGAATATGTTGAAATTGATTGAGCCAAGCCATCATCTCTTGCGCAAGTGTGCCATAAGCAGCCCTTTTATCTTCTCTTCCTGATCTATCGGAAAAAGCTTCAGGTTGCATTCTTGCCCATGAAAAGCATACACTTGACGCAATAGTTATACTGTCAATAAAAATACAGCGATATTTAGAAACTTCAGAAAGAAGATCTTTGTGCTTGCTACAGACATGCTCATAGTGCTTTTGACTGTATGCTTGATCAGCTCTGACAGCAGGATTAGGACCACCAATAAGACAAGCTATATCTCTTGCCTCATTCCAAGTGCGCATATTGATTGAATCTCCTTTCCAGTCTTGAACAGCTAGAAGTCCTGCTTCAAAATCAAGACAAAGTGTTGTTGACTCATCGAGAGTTTTAATACCAAACTTCGTTATTGGGAAGACAAATAGAATATACGATAAATCCACTTAAACCTCTAGTTATAGGCAGAAAGCACTCTTTTTCATTTGTCTCATTATTATTGAGAATTGGTATAAGTAGGCTGGTCTTGCCAATTCCATAAGGTCCAAAGATTACTATCTTTACACCTGTGACCATTTTTGCTCTTTCTTCACTGTTTATTATTTTCATGCTTTTACCTTAATTTGCCCCTATATATAAATTCACCAAATTTCAAAAAACTGTTCACTTTTTCTTGCATTTTTTTCATAAAGAGATGCAAATTTAGGTCTCATTTTCTTGAGAATGCGGTGCAAAGTAGTTCTTGACATGCCGTTCATTTCAGCAACTTCAGCAATGCTATAGTGTTTCAGTTGTTCACATAAAATCTGCCATTTCATTGGTAGCTGTGAAATAGCTTGTTCAACATCAACGCGTAATATTGATTCATCTTCAAAGCAGTAACTTTGCTGCTGCGTATCATTTTTAAGGTTAGGAGTAGTGTGTACTTGTTTGCGAATTAGATTATGGATGCGATTTTTAGCAACTTGATTAGCAAAAGTTGAAAGACTGCCCTTAGTTTTATCGTACTGATCTATGCATGAAAGAAATTCGCAGAAGAGGTCTTGTTCTATGTCTTCAATATCTTGGTCAGTAGAGCATTTAAATGATTTATAATATTTTGCGTAAAATTTTATTAAATTAACAACTTTAGGATCAATGCCTGAATAAGAGTTTCGAGATTTCATGTGATGTATCCTTAAATGAAAGACTTAAGGATGAAACTTTCTTAGTAAACATTGTAGGACATGAAAAAAATACTTCAGACAATCGTGAGTTTTTTACCCCTGAAAAATCGGGAATCTTTTTTCAAACCTCAGACACTCAAAACTTTGATCAGACAATGCACCGAAACAAGGGAAGAAATTGCTAATTTATTAACTAGTGAAGTGAACAGTTTTTGTAAATCTGGTGAATATACATAACAAGGAAATCGCTCCGAATTTATAGTTTAAACCCCAGTTGCGGATTAATCAATATAGTAAAATCTAGAAATACAGGGCTTTTTAGGCTTCATGGAATATGAAACTAATGTGGAAAAGACGTGCACCAAGAAATTTATTGGAGACCTGTGCCTTGAATGCTCAAGCTCAAGTCTGTCTTTTAGGTAGCCAAAAACTGTTTCAATAATCGACCTTTTTCTTAAAAAAATCTTTTCTTCAAGTAGCATTAATGTGTTTTTCATACCTTTTTTTACTTTGGTAACGAGTTTTAGTCCTCTATCGAAGAGTTTTGCAAAGAGCTCTTTCTTTATATAGCCCTTATCACCAAACAAAAGACCAGTCAGTTTTTCAGTTAATTTTGGTACTGGTTTTCTGTCGTCAACGTTACCTTTAGTAAGTGTAACTCCTTGAATTTCACCTTTTTCATTAATTACCATATGCAATTTAAAACCAAAAAACCAGCCATATGTAGTCTTTCCAAGCTTTGCCAATCCTTTGAAAACTTTGTTTCTTGAGATTCTTTTTGGATGGCAAACAGCGATAGATGTTGCATCTATGTACGAAATCCCTGTCATTTTCGACTGCTCACATAGCCATTGCAAAAGTAATGCTAAATACCATAAAACCCTCGGTTTTAGCCTAATAAATCTACTATATGTTGGCAAATTTTGAAACTCAGATCCATATAGTGCTTTCAAATAATATGTATAGAAAGATTTAAAGTCCTCACATCTAGATTGTTGATAAAGTAAAATTATAGTAAGAATTTCAGAATGCGTAATCTCTGGCGTTCTGGTAGGTTTTTTACTGTTTGGCAGGAGTTTTTCTGCGAAATTTTTGTTTATAGCCTTGCAAAAATCGTCTACAAAGCAAAATAATTCTGTTACATTTTTATTCATGGGTAACCTCTCTACTTTTTGATAATATGTTTCCGGAGTTTACCCTATTTCCCTATCTTTTTCACTGACTTCTAATCCGCAACTGGGGTTTTAAAGGTTAATTATGAGTGTTTCATACAATGTTCCAGAGATTAAAGCACAACTATTGTTGAATTTAAGATCTTGTCTTTCTTATCTTTTCCCCAATGGTACCTTCCATGGAGATGAATTTCGTGTAGGTAATATTCATGGTGACAAAGGACAAAACCTCAGAGTAGCATTAACTGGTGGAAAAGCCGGACTCTGGCAGGATTTTGCAACTGGGCAGAAGGGTGATGTTCTTGATATTTGGGCAGGTGCACAGGGAAAAGATACAAAGAGAGACTTTTGTGAAGTGATGGCCTCTATAAGTGAATGTCTTGGATATAACAAGAAATGCGCAAAGGCTGACGAAGATTTCGAGAAATTTATTACCCACAGTTGGAATTATTATGATGAAAATGGTCAGGTCATTGTAAAAGTTTACCGTTCTGATCCTCCTGGAAAGAAAAAAGTATACAAGCCTTTTGATGTAAAACAATCTAAGTTTGCTGCACCAGAAATAAGGCCTCTATACAACATCCCAGGAATTTTAAAGTCCGATAAAGTTGTTCTGGTTGAAGGAGAAAAATGTGCAGAAGCGCTGATAGAGAAAGGAATAACTGCAACAACAATAATGTCTGGAGCAAACGCAGATGTCAAAAAGACTGATTGGTCACAACTGAAGGGCAAGCATATTATTATTTGGCCAGATAATGATGAAGCAGGTAATAAATACGCAAAAAATGCTGAAAAAAAGCTTTTAGAAATCGGAGTTGCATCACTTGTTGTTCTTGAAATTCCTCGAGGTAAGCCTGAGAAATGGGATGCTGCTGATTGTGTAGAGGAAGGTATAGATGTCAAAGAGTTTTTAGCTTCAACTCCATGTATAAATTTACCTGCTACTGATATTCCAACTACTGATACTTCAAATGTGAAAAGTTTAGAAAGACCCACAAAACAGCCACTTAATATTTTAGATTGGAGTGCAGAGCGCTTTGTAGGTCCAGTACCAGAGCAAAAATTTCTTGTTGAAGGGATATTTCCTTTGGGTGTTACTTCAATAGTTGCTGCTATGGGAGATACCGGCAAAGGTATGCTTCTTCTTGACCTAGCGCTTAAGGTTGCAAGTGATAAGGATCAGATGTGTGGCTTTGGTTCACTTGTTACTGAACATGGATCAGTAGTGATTTTTTCAGCAGAAGATGATGCAGGTGAGGTACACCGCCGCTTAGAACGACTTGACCCTAAATGTGAAAGGTTGAAACATAAAGATAAATTATTTATTGTACCACTGCCAAACGTTAGAGGATCACTTACAATACTCAGAAATGTTCGTGGTAAAATTGTTGAAGTCTCTCCTGAATTCGAATCTGTAATGAAACAGCTCGAGGAAATTAAAGATCTGAAATTGATAGTATTTGATCCACTTGCTTCATTTATCCATGCAGATATAAATGCTGATCCTGCTGTAGGGGATTATCTAATGTGCTTATTATCTGATTTAGCATGTAGTACTGGAGCTTCGATAATTACTGCTCATCACATGAGAAAGCCAAAAGGAGAAAAACCAATATTAACTGCTGAACAAGCACGCGATGCAATTAGAGGTACCTCTGCTCTTGTTAATGGTGTTAGATGCTCATACGCTTTTTGGCCAATAGAAAATACAGCTAGGCTAGAAATCTTTAAGGCAGTAGGAGAAACACCAAGACAGAATGCTTTGTTTCATGGGGCAGTTGTGAAGGCCAATGGTTTAGCTGATCGCACTGTAAGAACTTACCTAAGAAATCAGGAAACGGGGCTACTAGAAGATATAACAATACAACTAACAGTTAAAAATGCTAGTGAAAAAGACCTTAAAATATGTCTTACTGATGCAATTACACGATCTGCTGTTGCAGGACACCCATTTACTCATACAGGAAGCACAGGAGTATATAAGCAACGGCATAGACTACCTGAAGTTTTTCACAGCATGGGAAGGGATAGACTAGAGCGTATGGTACAGGAACTTTTACAGGTAAAGCAGTTAGTTAAAGTGATGTCTACAGGTTCAAAAGAGGATAAGTGGCTTGACATTCCAACTGGACCATTTGCTTGTGGTATAGGAAAATTCACTCCCGGAGCTGAAGATTTTAGCTATAGGCAAAATTTAATGTTAGGATAAGTCTTTTTTATGGGTAAAAATATTTTAGAGTTTACCCAGTTTTCTCTATTGCCCTTTCAATCTATAGCTACTTGTATCAATTTATATCCACTCAACTAAAACTTAGCACTCAATATAATTTTCAACTAAAGATAGGTAAGAAATAGCACCATCAATTACATTCCTAATTCCTAGGTTCCTAAATCAGTAATTAGAAATCAGGAATCTAAACTCTGCGTGAGAGCTAGCTTTTTTACCTACGTTCCTAAAAGCGTTCCTAGAAATCATGTATCTAAAGTCAGCCAGTATAGCGGATTCTACGTTCCTAAAACCCTTATATATTATATATATATAATAGTAATAAATAATAACAGTAATAATAAATATAAAATATATTGGATAAATAGAAATAAAGAAGACCTAGAGAGATTACCACAAAACATTACTTAAATTTAATGAAAAAAATACAACTTTGAGACAATTGGATTTAATGCGGATTCAAAGTGATTACACGACTCCAGGGTACAATTATACTACTAAGACCTAAGTTGCTCATGTAGAGTAGCTTAAAACTCGATTATGAGGCATTTCTAAATTATCTTTTACCTTAAATTTTTACTTACTACAAAAAACCCTCTTTCATCTTATCATGTTTTTTATTCGTTGTAAAATATTTTTTCAAAATAATAAGCCAGATGAACGGCAAAGTAGTCGTCAACTGATGTTTGAATTACATAATGGTCACGCTATTCCATCAAAATGTGTCGATAAAATCGATAACTGCTGGCACATACTTGATTATGAGTCACAGAGACTGATACATAAAGATTATGGACAAAAATTAGATGCAGAGCGTTCTCGTAGATATGATATTATACTGCAATTAATTTACGACGAGGCGAGAAATAGAGGGAAAGTATATACAATCAATACATTCTGTGAGGTATTTGAAAATAAAGCAGGTCTTGGTAGTAAAAACTCCATTCGTGAACGCATTGATGTTCTTGCTGCAAAAGGTTACATTAAGTTTAACAGGAATGATAAAAATGCTGAAAGAAGTAAATATGGAATACTTTGTGTTGAGGATATGGAAAAGAAAGTTACAAACCAACTAAATAAGGATATTACAGTGTATGAGAAGATTTTACCAACCGATTACAAATCGCCAGAATATGGCAGTATTATGCCAGTTGAAGATTCAAACACTTGGCTTTACTATAATTAGATCTCTTCTACTAATTTAATCAGCTACAATTATTTCAGACTCCAGAACTCTTCAGTCTTGGCAGAATCTGGTGCAGTTTATGAGATCTGGTACTTTCTGGTAGTAAAAAAATGCTAGATTTTCAATGGTTTAATGGTTGACAGATTTCTGAGCTGTAATCTGGTTTAGGTGGCAAAAAGCTTAGGAGTATTGCGGGGTTTTGACCAGTCTCCAGTTTCCAAAATTTCCTATTATTATATAATAATAATATAGTAGTATGACTTTAAAACATACTACTCTGTTGGTTTCTCTTTTACTTACAATAATAATAAGCTATGGAAAGCTCTCTTTCAAAGTTATCTGATAAAAGAAATGAAAGACAATGCTCAGAAAAAACAAACGACCGGTAATTGCGTTTTAAAGCGATTCTACAACTTCAGGGTATAATTGTACCGCCAAGACCTAAGTTGCTCATGCAGAGTAGCTTAAAACTCGATTGCGAGGCATTTCTAAATTATTTTTTACTTTAAACTTTTACTTATTACAAAAAACCCTCACTTTAGTCTATCACGTTTTTTATTCGTTGTAAAATATTTTTTCAAAAAAGTGAACAGTTTTTGTAATTTCGGTGAACATATATCACAATAGCTGGTTTTGGAGGTCTTATTGAGATACAACGACTTTTATCTAAAACTCTTAAGGAAATATTTTAGATAATCTCTATAAACAAATTGTGGGTGAAGTTAAAGAAAAAAAGTTTGAAGTTGCTGCCATAAACATAAGCTACAAAACCCTCTCAATAGTTCAAAATGGAGACAAAGATCAAAATTTATTTATTTACGTCTCTAATTTTATCACGTATAATGGAGACAAGATTTCCACTATATTATTGGTAGATGAAAAGCAGAGATATAGGGCTTTCTAAAGGGAGGGGACAATTTTTGTGCGCCAAGAAGCGTGTAAGGAACAGTTGGTGAAAATCCAACACGGGTAAAGCTTAGCCAGCAGCCTGGAACAGACCATTATATTGCGTAAGGTAACGAGCGTGGTAAAGCTAATGGAATGGACAATATAGGGTGCAATGAAAGTGAAGGTATTGAGTCCCGTAATTCCCGCGTCATGGGGGTTGACACCTTATTTTTGGTGGAAGACAGCATGGGTAATAACGCTAAGGCAAGATATTACTCACCCCATCGGGATCGAAGGCCGCGTCATGTGTTGAGATGGACCTTACGTGAACTTGGGAGATCCTTTGTATTCCTGTAAGGGTACTCTAGAACAAGCCAATAAAGGCGAGGAATGGAGAATGATACAAAGGAAGTCGGACTGACTGATAGTACTCAGAGTGTGGGAAAGCCACATACAAGGGGAAGCGGTCAGCAATATAGTAACTGGTATAGGGATTGCTATATCAATACAACAGAGATTGGAGGAATATGCAAGGAAAACTAAACCAGATAGCAGAAAGGGCTAAGCAAGATAAGCGAGTAAAATTTACATCGCTAGTTCATTTGATTAATGAAGAGAATCTTGCAGAGTGTTACAAGGAACTAAAACGCAACAAGGCTTGTGGTATAGATCGTGTGACAGTGGAAGCTTATGGAGAAAATCTAGAAGAGAAACTTAAAACACTAGTGGATAGTATGAAGAGAAAGCAATATCAACCGCAACCAGTGAAAAAGGTATACATACCCAAAGCTGGGAGCAAAGAGAAGCGCGGACTCGGAATACCGTCAACTGAAGATAAGTTGGTACAGATAATGCTAAAGAAGATATTAGAAAATATTTATGAAGCAAACTTTATGGACAATTCGTATGGATTTCGACCAGGAAGAAATTGTCATCAGGCGATAAACGCTCTAGATAAAGCAGTTATGCACAAACCAATTAACTATATTGTAGAAGTGGATATCAAGAAGTTCTTTGATAATGTTCAACATAAATGGCTAATGAATTGCCTAAGGGAACGAATAGCTGACCCAAATTTATTGTGGTTAATAAAACGATTTCTAAAGGCAGGAATAGTTGAAGTTGGATGTTATAAAGCAACCGATCAAGGCACACCACAAGGTGGTATAGTAAGCCCTGTATTAGCTAATATATACTTACACTATGTGCTGGACTTATGGTTTGAAAAGAAATTTAAGCCAAAAGCCAGAGGATATATACAGCTAATAAGGTTTTGCGACGATTTTGTAGTTGGCTGCGAGATGGAAGAAGACGCAAAAGAATTTCTAGAATTACTAAAACAAAGACTAAGTAAATTTGGGTTGGAAATAGCTGAAAATAAAACAAAAATAGTAAAGTTTGGTAAGAAAGAATGGTATCAAGCAGAAAGAGAGAAACGTAGGACGGCTAGCTTCAACTTTCTAGGATTTACACATTATTGTGGAAAAAGTCGTAATGGTAAACTTATGATGAAGCAGAAAACTTCAAAAATAAGCCTAGCCAGAAAGATTAAAGAAATCAAAGAGTGGTTGAAGATGGTACGAAGTCGTATCTGTCTCAAAGATTGGTGGCAGAAACTTAAAGCCAAACTAACAGGACACTATAGCTACTTCGGGGTTAGCGGAAATTATCGGTGTTTGATTCAATTCTATCGACCGGTAACAAAGCTAGCATTTAAGTGGATAAACCGACGTAGTCACAAGAAAAGTATGGATTGGGAACAGTTTACATACTATTTAAAAGTAAATCCACTACCAAAGCCAAAGATATATGCTTCTTTGTACACAGGAGCACTAGTGTGAACGCTGTATTGTGGAGCCGTGTGCGGGAAATCCGCAAGCACGGTTCTTTTGGGGGGACTATGATTAAGAGACCAAATCGCTGGTTTTCAAGGTCATGAGTCTCTACCAGACCACCCCCCTTGAAATTAAAATAAAAGCAAGATGTCAAATACAGATAGCTCAACTACAAGCTGGTTTTTGTTGTAGTTATTTTCTCACTTTCTTTACTTGCTTTAATTAATTCATCAAAATCAGATTCATGTAATTTGTCCTGTACAATTCTGTACTTTTCGTATTCTCCTTCAGCTAGGGCTTTTGCAACTTCAGTACTAACTTTACCAGCATCTTTAAGTACTTCATAATCATTGAACAATAGAAATGCATCCAATTTTTCAACCCAATCCTGCATTTTCATTAGCCGATTCTTTCTTGCTTGAAGTTCTGCATAATCTAGATACATCGAAACAATGTGATTTAGTTCACTTAACTCTTTTTCAGTCAAGTAGTTTTTCGCAATACTTACATCACTCTTATGAATTTTGTTACCTGAACCATCTTTCCATGTAGTTAGCCCCATATGTGGTTTTTTGTGATCAACTCTAGAGTATATTAATTCTGCCGCAGTTAAGACGTAAATCGCCCAATATAATTTATTTTGTACTTTTGCATAAAATTGTCTTGTTATATCCGAATTTGGATCATAATCTGCAGAGCATTCAGCATAAATGTCCGTAATCTTCTGGTAAAATCTACGTTCAGATGCTCGTATTTCCCTGATTTTTTCAAGTAATTCATTGAAGTAGTCTTTACCAAACTTTGGGCCGTTTTTTAGCCGTTCGCTATCTAATGCAAATCCTTTGATGATGAAATCTCTCAAAATTTTTGTAGCCCATACTCTGAAAGATGTAGCCTTTTTAGAATTAACTCGATAACCAATAGCTATAATTGCATCCAAATTATAAAATTGTGTAGGGTACTGTTTACCATCTTCAGCAGTATTCCGGAAAATCCGGATAACTGAATCTTTATCTAATTCTTGACTAGCAAATATGTTCTGTAAATGCTCACTAATTGTTCTAATATTAACATCAAACAACTCCGCCATTCTTTTTTGTGTAAGCCAAATGTTTTCATCTCGATACAAAACATCAATTCTTACGTCTCCATCTGGAGTTGTATATAATAAAATTTCGTTTTCATTTATTATCATATCTACTCTACCTTACTTCAAGTAGCATATAGGTTGTTTGTAAAAAAGACAAGCAACTGTAAAACTCTAAAAATAGAGAACTATCTACTTTATTCTTTAGCTGGTAAGCAGTTTTGAAATTATTTTAACTTTTTTTCAAAAAATCCCGGAAAAAGTAGTCGGTATATATTAGTATAGGGGCATTGAGTGTAGATGTGCTTCAAACAGAAAAGTTGGAAAACAGAAAGCAAAAGAAACCTAGGCTTTTACGTAATTGAGAATTTATATTTTTTTAAATAAGGCAAAAACTGTGTTTTAAAGCTAGATGTGACTTTAGGAAACTTTTTATCACTACCCACCAAAGAACGTCTATAATAGCCCTTAAAACTCAAATAAAAGCTACCCTTAGTAATCTTACTGTTACAAAACAAACCTGCAGGCAAGTTTAACAAGGTTTTTATCCTTTGCAAAAAAAAAAGTGAACAGTTTTCGTAATTTTGGTGAATATATATAACAAGAAAACAACTTTCTGCAGTAGCACATAATTCTCGTTGTTGGCCAGCAAAAAACTATGAATTGCTAGTGTATTTTGAAGGAACCAAACGATATTTTGGGAATCGGTGCTACTTATAGTTTTAAATTATAGCAAATGTCAACCCTAACACTAGATCTCGGCAAACAAACCGGCTGGGCAATTCTTACAGATGGAGTAATTGAAAGTGGAAGCAAAAGTTTTCATGGTAGCCGTTTCAGCGGAGGTGGCATGCATTTTTTGAGTTTTCGCAATTGGCTTAATTCATTAGAGCATAAGTTCACTGCGGTTTATTTTGAAGAAGTAAGACGACATCTTGGAACTGATGCTGCGCATTGTTATGGTGGTTTTCTTGCCGTCTTAGCTGCTTGGTGTGAGGAGAACAATATTCCCTACCAAGGTGTTAATGTTAAAACTATCAAACGCTTTATAGCTGGTAATGGTAATGCAAGCAAAAGTGAAGTTATTGAAGCGATACGTGAAAAAGGTTTTTCACCTCGAGATGATAACGAAGCGGATGCTTTAGCTTTAATGTTCTATATTAGTAAAGATATTAATGTATTAAAAATACCATAAAAAGTGGGTCCTTTTGGCCAGGCTGGCGGGTTTGCTGGGTTTGACCCCAGGCCTTCTTTAGCGTCAGAGATATTTTAAATATTAACTTTTTAATTATTAAGAATTTAAATTATATGAACTTAGCAATCCACTACTATCCTACTCAAAACCTGGTCGAATATGATCGCAACCCTCGCAAGAATGACGATGTGGTCAACAGAATGTGTGCTTCAATTCGGGAATTCGGCTTTCGTATTCCAATAGTTGCAAAAAGCGATGGGACTGTGGTTGATGGTCATTTAAGGCTTAAAGCAGCAAGAAAGCTTGGCATGGAAAGTATTCCAGTGGTGCTCAGTGATAACTTAAGTGATGGACAAACCAAAGCTTTTCGGTTACTGGCAAATCAATCAGCTAACTGGGCAAAGTGGGACGATGATCTTTTAAAGGTAGAAATTCAAGAATTAGAAGATCTGCAGTTTGACCTTAAAATGACAGGATTTGAGCTAGAAAAAGTTCAACGCTTTCTTGATAATATTGATGGAAGGGAAGAACAAGGGGAAAAGGGAGAAAAATTTTCTGATTTAGCTGGTGATGACAAAAAAGTGGAAATAACAAAACCAGGGGATCTGTGGATTTTAGGTGGTCATAGAATCTACTGTGGTGATAGTTGTCTGGTTGAATCATTTAAAGCTGTATTGGATGACAAGATGGCAGATATAACCGTGTGTGATCCTCCATATAACGTAGCATATGGTGACAGTCAAGAGAGAGAAGACAAGAAGATATTAAACGATGATCAAGGTGAAAAATACGAACTTTTTCTGTATGACATCTGCTCCAATATTTTAGCATACACCAAAGGGGCAATTTACATCTGTGCATCATCATCAGAACTTTCGACCTTGCAAAAAGTATTTGAAGAAGCAGGTGGTCGTTGGTCGACATTTATAATTTGGGCAAAGAATCATTTTACACTGGGGAGATCTGATTACCAAAGACAATACGAAACAATACTCTACGGTTGGAAAAACGGCAATAAACGTGAGTGGCATGGTGGTAGAAATCAAAGTGATCTGTGGTTTTATGATAAGCCAACGCACAATACACTACATCCAACGATGAAGCCAGTAGAGCTAATGGAAAGAGCAGTAGTAAACAGCAGTAGACCAGGAGACATAGTTCTTGATCCATTTAGCGGCTCTGGAAGTACACTAATTGCATGCGAGAGAACAGGAAGAATCTGCAGAACAATAGAGCTAGATCCCAGGTTTGTAGATGTAACGATAAAACGTTGGCAGGTGTATACGGGGAGAGATGCTATTCTCGCTGATACTGGAAAGACTTTTGTACAAATTCAAGAAGAAAAACGTTAAAAGAAGGGGAAAAAGTGGAAAAAATCACGCAGACGGAATGGGCAAGAGAGATAGGAGTTTCAAAGCAATACGTCTGTTATTTAGTAAAAAAAGGAATAGTTGAACTGGAGGATGGTTTGATTGACAGAGAACAAGCGAATGAAGCGGTAGCAGCAATAAGAGATCCAAGCCAGCCACTGAGGAGAAAAGGTGGAGAAATTGAGGAAAAAAGGGGAAACACCAGTGAGCTCTCTACCATGCTGCTAAAAACCCGGATAAAAAATGAAATGGAGCGGGGAAAATTGTTGGAGGCAAAGGCAAAAGCCGAAATTGGTGAACTTATCTCAGTAGAAGAAGTAAAGACAGAAGCATTTAACGTGGCAAGAGTTGTCCGTAATAATTTGCTTAACATTCCAGATAGGGTTTCAGCGTTACTAACCCCAGTTGCGGATTAATCAATATAGTAAAATCTAGAAATACAGGGCTTTTTAGGCTTCATGGAATATGAAACTAATGTGGAAAAGACGTGCACCAAGAAATTTATTGGAGACCTGTGCCTTGAATGCTCAAGCTCAAGTCTGTCTTTTAGGTAGCCAAAAACTGTTTCAATAATCGACCTTTTTCTTAAAAAAATCTTTTCTTCAAGTAGCATTAATGTGTTTTTCATACCTTTTTTTACTTTGGTAACGAGTTTTAGTCCTCTATCGAAGAGTTTTGCAAAGAGCTCTTTCTTTATATAGCCCTTATCACCAAACAAAAGACCAGTCAGTTTTTCAGTTAATTTTGGTACTGGTTTTCTGTCGTCAACGTTACCTTTAGTAAGTGTAACTCCTTGAATTTCACCTTTTTCATTAATTACCATATGCAATTTAAAACCAAAAAACCAGCCATATGTAGTCTTTCCAAGCTTTGCCAATCCTTTGAAAACTTTGTTTCTTGAGATTCTTTTTGGATGGCAAACAGCGATAGATGTTGCATCTATGTACGAAATCCCTGTCATTTTCGACTGCTCACATAGCCATTGCAAAAGTAATGCTAAATACCATAAAACCCTCGGTTTTAGCCTAATAAATCTACTATATGTTGGCAAATTTTGAAACTCAGATCCATATAGTGCTTTCAAATAATATGTATAGAAAGATTTAAAGTCCTCACATCTAGATTGTTGATAAAGTAAAATTATAGTAAGAATTTCAGAATGCGTAATCTCTGGCGTTCTGGTAGGTTTTTTACTGTTTGGCAGGAGTTTTTCTGCGAAATTTTTGTTTATAGCCTTGCAAAAATCGTCTACAAAGCAAAATAATTCTGTTACATTTTTATTCATGGGTAACCTCTCTACTTTTTGATAATATGTTTCCGGAGTTTACCCTATTTCCCTATCTTTTTCACTGACTTCTAATCCGCAACTGGGGTTACTAGCATCGATAAATGACACAGATAAGATCCATGAGACGTTAACAGAAGAGATTACCAATGCACTCGAAGAATTATCGAAAAATACATTTTAATGACTATTGTTAATTTATATTCAAATAATTTAAAATTATTAAAGAAAATTAGTAGAAGCCTTATAATAATAGGCTCAATAATTATAAGCATCTCTATTCCTACAGCATATTCAGGAATAATTGCGATCATTATTTTAAGTTGTTTTACTAAAGAATCAACTGATGCCTACTGCAAACAAAGAGTAATTTCAGAACGTTCTATTCTGACCGATGTGAAGGTGGAAAATGTAGCAAAACTTCAGCAGGTAGTGGCGTGATATACAGCAGTAGTTTTTATGCAGGACTAAAGCCCGATCCGCTACTTAAAGTATCAGAGTGGGCAGATAAGAACCGTCAACTTTCAACGATAGCATCATCAGAGCCAGGGAAATGGAGAACAAAGAGGACGCCGTACCTTAAAGAAATAATGGACTCTTTATCCTCATCTTCACCGGCTGAAAAAGTGGTATTCATGAAAGGAGCACAGATTGGCGGAACAGAAGCTGGGAATAACTGGATAGGGTACGTTATTGATCAGACACCAGGCCCAATGCTAGTGGTGCAGCCAACAGTAGAAATGGGCAAGCGTTGGTCCAAGGGAAGATTTGCGCCACTGATTGAAGATACGCCATGTTTAAGGAGTAAAATAAAAGACCCAAGGTCGAGAGATTCAGGGAATACTGTGCAGAGCAAAGAGTTTCCGGGAGGAACGGTAGTAGTAACAGGTGCCAATAGTCCAGTGGGTTTGCGTTCAATGCCAGTAAAGAATCTATTTTTAGATGAAGTAGATGCGTATCCAGGAGATTCAGGAGGAGAAGGAGATCCAGTTTTGCTCAGCATAGCTCGAACTAATACATTTACGCGGAGAAAAATATTCTTGGTTTCAACGCCAACGGTACATGGAATAAGTAGAATAGAGAGGGAATTTGAGAGTTCAGACAAGCGATACTTTTTTGTACCTTGTCCACATTGTAATTACTATCAGGTGCTGAAATGGCCACAAATAAAGTGGAAGGATAAAAATCCAAATACAGCGCACTACGTGTGTATAGAGTGTAACGGCAAAATAGAAAATCATCAAAAAACAGAGATGCTAGCTAGAGGTGAATGGAGAGCTACAGGTGAAGGGGCAAAAGAAGGGGGAAAAATAGGATTCCACCTTTCAAGCTTGTATAGCCCAGTTGGTTGGTATAGTTGGAAACAAGCAGTGGAAGATTATCTGCATGCAAAGGAAAATGAGCAATTACTGAAAGTTTGGATAAATACAACACTCGGAGAAACCTGGGTAGACAAGGGAGAAGTACCAGACTGGAAGCAACTATTTGAGCGTCGAGAAAATTTTCCGATAGGCATGGTGCCAAAAGGTGGAAAAATAGTGTTAACGGCAGGGGTTGATGTCATAAGTGTTGAAAGTATCAAAAATGGCGTGATATAAGGTGATTGACGGCATGTAAATTACCTCCCGACAGTAAAACAATCGAACGTATAAAAGAGTCATTTAGATCCAATGTGAATTGCAGTAATGCTATTTTGAACCCATGTAGATTATTTTTGATTTTATAAACAAGAAATAACAAAGCCGTAATAATAATCATGTAAATATACACCTTCATGCCATTCATAGTATGGCTTAAAAAGTGCTTATATCCAAGATTTTGCTTTATAAATTTAAAGAACACTTCTATATCCCATCTGCGCCTATATAGCTCTGTTACTTCATAAGCTGGCATTTCAAACAAGTTTGTCAAAAACCATATTTCATCTCCAATTTTATTTCTGATTTTTATTAGCCGTAGATCATGCTTTTCTGCCACTTTACCTCGTGCACGATAAAGATTAACTATTATATCTTCTAAAATCTCTGATCCATCCGATTTTTGTTCTCCTATAACTTTGTTCCTGCTTATAACATCATGTTTTCTTCCTACTTTAACTCTTGTGATAAATTTGTACTCCTTTTCATCAAATTCGGCAAAAGTTCCAACTTTTCTGATTCCTCTATCAAATAATAAAATATCCTCTTTTTCAACTTTAGCTTCATTAATTGCTCTCACTAATGCTATATCTTCACTACTTTCTTCTTGTCCTTTACAAAATCTTATACTTGTCGGCAATTGATCCTTTAATCCTACACTCACTTTAACTTGACTATCGTTACTTTTACCGCCTATTTTCAGCCCATCTTTTATGAGATATCCCGATAAATTTATGATCGTCGAATCAAACTTATGTAAGTTATTTGATGTTTTTTGGGGTAATAGCTTTTTAATCTTGCTCATCAAATCAATATA
Organism: Wolbachia endosymbiont of Oedothorax gibbosus; assembly: GCF_936270145.1. Lineage (GTDB taxonomy): Bacteria > Pseudomonadota > Alphaproteobacteria > Rickettsiales > Anaplasmataceae > Wolbachia. The sequence goes on along the minus strand of NZ_OW370537.1, from coordinate 855,309 downwards.
TACTCCCTTAAAATATTCTGGATTTATAACTTTTAACCTTTTTGACAAACCACTGTATGTTACTGTACTTTTATCGCTATTCTTATCCATTATACACCTGTTTATTACCATTTCTAGCGCTCTTAGGCTTGTTTTTTGCCCCATTAATATTAACTTCATTAGACCTTTAAATATAATCTTGCCCAACAATTTAGTATTACATTTATCTACTTCACTTAATTTTCCTAGCCTTTCTAAATCCTCATCTTTTATTAAATTTAGTACTCTTTCTATTTGATCCATTATTGCCTCCATTTTCTTGCAATAATAGTTCTTTATGTCTTTTTTGTGTTACTTTCAACACTTATGGGGTTGATGTCCAAAAAGATCGGTTAGAAGTAGAAGTAGTAGCATGGGGTATGGGTCGTGAGAGTTGGTCAATAGACTACCAGGTATTTGAAGGTGATACTGGAAGTGGAGAAGTATGGGAAAAACTTTCAGAGCTTTTGAATCATCATTTTATCGGTGAAAATGGACTTGAATACATGATAAGTATGATGGCAGTTGATGCAGGGTATGCAACACAAGAAGTATACAACTGGGTAAGAGGTCACCAAGGGTCAGGAAGAGTGATGGCAGTAAAAGGGGCAAACAAAGCGCTAGTGCCACTGAGCAGCCCAAGTAGAGTTGATGTAACAGTTAGCGGGCAAAAGCTAAAGAGAGGAATGAAGCTGTGGCCAGTTGGAGTATCGATATTAAAGTCCGAGCTTTTTCAGCTACTTATACCAACCCTCATAAATAACTAGACAAATAATTCACAGAGCAAATGGTTTTGATCGAACTTTCCGTAATATCTCGAATAAATTCAGATACAGCATTTTCAAGTAATTTAATAGAGTCATACATCTTGTTCTTTATTATATTTTCCTTTAAATGTTGCCAAAATCTTTCCACAGGATTGAGCTCAGGCGAGTACGGCGGCAAATAAATTATGGTGATATTTTCAGGAGTTTTTAAACCTTTAGACCTATGCCAACTTGCGCAATCCATGATAAGAAAAGCTTCTCTAGTCCCCAAATCTTTCGACATCTGCTCCAAAAATATGTTCATGCAATCTGTGTTTACATGTGGAGCAAGTAGGCTAATATCCTCTCCATTCCTGGGATTTACAGCGCTGTAAAGATAGAAGTTTTCTCTTCCGATTTTTACTTTAACTTGTGTTCTTGAGCCCTTTTTAAACCATCCATGTCCAACTTTTGAGTGCGTTCCAAATCTCGATTCATCGAAAAAAAACCTCCTTTTTCCGGTTCTTTTCCACAATTTCATTGAGATTTTTTTTGAACTCCTCTTGTTTGTTTTTGTCTTGTTTATAATGTGCTGGACGAGGTGTGATATATGTAAATCCTAGCTTCTTCATAAGCCTTCTCGCCGTTGACTCACTTACTTTGATAGCTAACATTCCTTCAACTATACCTTGCAATTTTTTAGCAGTCAGATTTGCCCCATCTTCTTCTATTACCTCTCTTATTTTTTCCTTCTTCTCCTCGTTCAGTTTTGGTTTAGGTCCTCGCCCTGGCTGTATTGCAAACCCAATAACACCTTTTTCTTTAAATCTTGCAATCCATTTCATTAATGTCGTTCTCGTAATTCTATATATTTTAGCAACTTTTGAGATACCATACTCCTTTGCTGATATTATTGCTTGTAACCTTCTTCCTATCTCTCCTCTTATTCCATATTTTTTTAATTCTAACTTGCATTGATTATATAGTTCTTCTCCTATTGCTTTACTTTTTCCTGCCATAAACTACATATTTATTCTTTCTAGCCTCAATTATTTGTAGTTTTTACTATTTGTCTATCTATTAGTGGAGATTGGTATTAATGTTTTAACAGAAGGGGCGCCGGGGTATTGTCATTTTCCAGAGTATCCACCTGAATATTTTAAGCAGCTAACCGCAGAGCAACTAATTACCAAAGTAGTAAAAGGATATACCAAACAAGAGTGGCAAAAGATAAGAGACCGAAATGAAGTATTAGATTGCCGAATTTACGCAAGAGCAGCATCGATAGCACTGGGAATAGATAGGTGGCCAGAGAGTAAATGGAATAGTTTGAGTGGAAAAATGGAAAGTAAAAAATCAAAGAAAATAGTCAAAAGCAAATGGATCAGCGAGTAGTAAATGTATAACGAAGATTATCTAATTCAAGTTGAACAAGCAATAAAGAAGCTTCAGAGTGGCGAAAGGGTAGTATCGATTGCATATGGTGACCATGTGGTTAGGTATGGAGAAGTGCAGATAAAAGATCTATTGGATTTAAGACAACGAATTAAAGCTGAGCTAAAAGTTGCAGGTATAAAGCCGAAGCGCAGGATTGTTATTACAACGGATAAAGGGGTTAAGTAAAATGGCTGAAAATCAACTAAATGTTAACGTGAGCTTTGAAGGTGAATTAGCGAAATATCTCAAAGATATAGCAGAAATTGACAACAAGACTGTAGCAGAGATTTTAGTGCATCTAGCAACGGAAGCGCTAGAGGAAGACATAGAATTGTCAAAAATGATTGCAGAACGAGATGTTGAAGGTGCAGAGTTGATTAGAGGGGAGGATGTAGACTGGTTATCTGAGGAAACCACTGAAGATGATGAAGGTAAACAAAAGTACAAAATTGCCTATTCAAAAAATGTTCTTGAAAAAGATTTTCCAGATATACCACCAACGGTAAGATCGAGAATTATAAAGGCAATAGAAGAGAAACTTACAACTGATCCGCTGAAAGCTGGCATACCATTACGTGGTAAATCAAAGAAGGATTAAGAGTTTTGAGCAGTTGCATAAAGTCAGCAAGCTGTTTTTACATACAAATCTACCTGTCTGTTAAGGTGTCTAAATGTTACTAAAGTCATTCAAACAATTATTCCGGAAACCAACAAAACCAAAAGGTTCAGCGTGGGATGCAGCAGGTTCAGGAAGAAGATTTTTTCACTTTCAACCAGAGTCAGGAAGCATAAATAATTTGCTGTCTCAAAGTCTTGAGCACTTACGTAGTCGATCACGTGACATGGTAAGAAAGAACTCGTATGCGGCAAACATCATTGATACGATAGTAAGTAACTCTGTTGGAACAGGAATAAAGCCGCAATCAAAAGCCAAAGATGCAGAGTTTCGGAAAAAAGTGCAAGAATTATGGCTGAGATGGACAGATGAAGCAGACAGTAGCGGAATGAGTGATTTTTATGGGTTACAAGCTCTAGTATGCAGAAGTATGATAGAAGGAGGGGAATGTTTTGTAAGACTACGAACAAGAAAACGAGAAGATGGTCTTTGTGTGCCGTTGCAACTGCAAGTACTTGAATCAGAGCATTTAGACAATAAGAGCAATCAAACCCTTGTCAACGGTAATGTAATTAGAAACGGGATTGAGTTTAATAGACTTGGGCAAAGAGAAGCGTACTACCTATTTAGAGAACATCCAGGAGAAGGCTCGTTTGGCGAATCAGTGAGAGTGCCAGCAAACGATGTTTTACATATCTATAGACCACTAAGACCAGGACAGATTCGAGGAGTACCATGGTTGTCCAGTGTACTGTTAAAGCTCTATGAACTAGATCAATATGATGATGCAGAATTAGTGAGAAAAAAGACTGCTGCAATGTTTGCTGGATTTATTACGAGACTTGATCCTGAAGCAAATATTTTAGGAGAAGGAGAAAGCAATGAACATGGAGTAGCGCTGTCAGGTTTAGAGCCAGGGACTATGCAATTACTTGATCCAGGAGAAGATATAAAATTTTCGGAACCATCTGATGTTGGAGGAAGTTATGAAGCATTCATGAAACAGCAGCTCAGGGCAATAGCAGTAGGCACAGGGATAACGTATGAGCAGCTAACAGGGGATTTAACGGGTGTCAATTATTCATCAATCCGAGCAGGGTTAATAGAGTTTCGCCGGAGGTGCGCGATGTTACAACATAATGTGTTAGTATTCCAGTTTTGCCGGCCAGTATGGGATAGATGGATAGAGTTAGCCCTACTTTCCGGAGAACTAGATATAGGCGAAGAATGGACGAAAAAAGAGGTAAAATGGATAGCGCAAGGGTTTGATTGGGTAGACCCGCTAAAAGATCAGCAAGCACAGCAAATGGCAGTAAGAAATGGGTTTAAGAGCAGGTCAGAGGTGGTATCAGAGCTGGGTTACGATATAGAAGAAATCGACCAAGAAATTGCTGAGGACCAAAGACGTGCGAGTGAACTGGGCTTAAGTTTTGATTCTGACGTGCAAGGTAATTTTAATACTAATACTGAGATAATATAAATGACTTGGATTAACAAGCCAATGATGATAGAGCAGAGAAGTTTTGATCTATTGTCATTACATGCAAAAAAGCAGCCGATTTTCAAAAACATAAAACATGTAACAAGAGATAGTGAAAGTGGAATAAAAGTAATACCGATACATGGAATCTTGACGAAGAATTCAGAAGCTTTTGACGATATTTTAGGGATGACATCATATGAGAAGATACGTGAAGAGATAGAAGAAGCTTTAATAGATGAAGAAGTAGAAACAATAATTTTGGACATAGACAGCCCAGGAGGGGAAGTAAACGGTATATTCGACCTTTCTGACTTTATTTACGAAGCAAGGACAAAAAAGAGGATTGTGGCGATAGCAAATGATGATGCTTACTCTGCTGCGTACGCTATAGCTTCTAGCGCTGAAAAGGTATTTGTGAGCAGAACTTCAGGAGTTGGAAGCATAGGAGTAATAGCAAGTCATATAGATCAAAGTGGATTTGATGAAAAACAGGGGGTAAAATATACCACAGTATTTGCAGGAAAGAGAAAAAACGATTTAAATCCGCATGAGCCGATAACGTCTGAAAGTCTGGAAAGCTTGCAAGGAGAGGTAAATCGCCTATATGAGATGTTTGTCCAGCTAATAGCAAGAAACCGAAATTTGTCCATGGAAAGAATCAAATCAACCGAAGCAGGGTTATATTTTGGAGAAAAAGCAATAGAGATAGGACTTGCTGATGGAATCACAATTCTTTCATCTATTAATAAAAACAGGAGTATTACTATGAACGAGAAAACTACAACTGACCTAGAAACTGATAATTTAACTAATAAAATCAAGAATGACAGCTATCGTACTGAAGTTCTTGAATTAATACGTTTATGTAATTTATCAAAGATGCCAGAGAAAATAGGAGAATTTATTGAGCAGGATGTAAATGCAAAGCAAGCCCAAGAGATATTAATGTCGATACTGGCGGAGAGAACGAAGAAGACAGAGATAATGAGTACAATACCGCAAAATACACCGGAAGACTTGATGATGGAAGTAGCAAGGAGTCGTGCAGTATAACAAAAGTAGAAAATAAAGGAGAAAAGCAAAATGAGTACTATAATAGAACAAAATAACCTTGGTGATCTTCTGAAATACGAAGTTTCTAATCTATATTCAAGAGACCAAATAACGGTAGCAAAAGGGCAAAACCTTAGCTTGGGTAGTGTAGTTGGCTGTAATGTTGAAGAGAACGTAATTAAAATTATCAACCCAACAGCAACAGATGGGACGCAAACAGCGATAGGTGTAATAGTAAGTGATGTAAATGCAATAGAAAATACTAAAGCGGTAATCATTACACGTATAGCAATGTTAGCTGATCATGCAGTGGTGTGGCCAGCAAATATCACCGAAGAGCAGAAAGCTGCAGCAATAAAACAACTCGATGCACGGGGAATCATTATCCGCAAGGGAGTTTAACTTAAATTAAAAAGGGAGAAAAAAATGCAAAATCCATTTACAAATTCAGCATTTAGTATGACGGCACTGACTAATGCGATAAATATATTGCCGATAAATTATGGACGAGTTGAGAATTTAAATTTGTTTCCAAGTAGGTCAGTAAGATTTAGACATATTACCATAGAAGAACACAACGGAGTATTGAGTTTATTACCAACGCAAGTACCCGGAGCGCCAGCAACAGTAGGAAAAAGAGGAAAACGGAAAATAAGAACGTTTACCATTCCACATATTCCTCATGATGATGTAGTGCTGCCAGAGGAAGTACAGGGAATAAGAGCATTTGGATCAGAGAGTGAGCTTAAAGCGTTGGCAGATGTGATAACTGATCATTTGCAGATGATGAGAAACAAACATGCGATAACGTTAGAACATTTGCGGATGGGGGCGCTCAAAGGAATAATTTTGGACGCTGATGGCAGTGAGTTATTAAATCTGTACAATGAATTTGAAATTACGCCAAAGGTAGTAAATTTTGCCCTAGGGACTGCAACAACAGATGTAAAACGAAAATGTCTGGAAGTATTGCGCCATGTTGAAGATAACTAATAGCTTCACCAAATAAAGTACTGCCATATTCATTAATTGGTGCCATGGGATCAATACTCTTTTCTTCTACAAAATATTTGACTATTCTAACATGACCATATTGAAATGCATAATATACGGGAGTACCTTCATTGTCAGTAATATTATAATCAGCACCCTGATCTATTAAAAATCTTACCACATCAATATTTCCTGAATAGACAGCGTAATACAACGGAGTCCAACTACATTCATCCTGAGCATTTAAATCAGCTCCTTCAATTAGAATATATGCAGTTAGATACAAATTACCTTTTTTTGCAGCAATACACAAAGGCGTACATCTGTGCTGACCAATAGCGTTAATATCAGCCCCTTTCTCTATAAGATGTTTAACTGCTTCAAGATTACCTTCTTCCACAGCTAAATGCAAAGGCGTATTTCCTTTATCATTCTTAACATTAACATCTTTCTTATCTACTAAATACTTTTCTATGATATTACACATACCAACCTCACTAAACTAATAAAACTATTCCATTCTACAGACACAAACATTATTTTTTTATTAACTGCAAAACCCGTATAAATTCCTACATGCACTGCTCATTCTCTCTCATGAGGGCATTCATAATTATGCTAGTATCTTATATATATTAATTAATAACCTCACTTTCTTCCCTCTTCAATGGCCTCTTCTATGACGGCAGCTACTTTGTTCAGCTTCTTCAACTGATTGATTTCCTGGTTTTTACGCATTTCCTTCAGCACCTTTTGATAAAGATCTTGCTTTTTCTCATTATCAAGTAGTTTACAATATAGTTTTAGCTGCTCAGGGATCCTCAATAGAAGCCGTTCTATTATATTGCTGCTTCCTGGTTCTAATTTTTCACGTTTGTTACTGCTATTACTCATAAAAATCCCCACTCATTAAAGACTCAATTCTTCCAAATGTTTACTACTGTTTTCTTAGTGGTATTGGCATAAAGCCATCTATTTTGGCGGAAGTCAAGAAATTTTTAAATGTTTATTTGTTATTAATAATAGTAAGGATATTAATTTCAAAGTTGAACAGTAAGATCAGTGGTAGTTGGGTTGACACTTTCTACTTTCTCGAACTTAGTGTTGGGTTTCAGAGCATGATACAATGCAAAACTTATGCACGCTAATCCAACTATTCCCACAACCGCTGCTACTACAGGCATTTTCATGATATACAATGCAACACCGCTTGCCAGTAATATTGCTCCAACAACACCAGCTACGATTGGTTGAATTGCCTTTTTTGATGATTTTTCGTCTGCGGAGTTTTCTTTACTATCAAAACACGGTTCGGAAGTTGGCTCTACAGTAGTTGAATCATTTTGCGCTTCTTCGCTGCTTTTATTTATAAGTTGAAGATCTTCACTATTTATATTACATAATTTACTGTCAGTTTCTGTAGCTTTTACGCGAGTAGTATCTTTATTTGTTACACTATATTTACATACTTCCTTACTATTTTCATCTTTAGCTGTAGTAGTTTCGGCTGTTATACCAATCTCCACTAATAGATAGACAAATAGTAAAAACTACAAATAATTGAGGCTAGAAAGAATAAATATGTAGTTTATGGCAGGAAAAAGTAAAGCAATAGGAGAAGAACTATATAATCAATGCAAGTTAGAATTAAAAAAATATGGAATAAGAGGAGAGATAGGAAGAAGGTTACAAGCAATAATATCAGCAAAGGAGTATGGTATCTCAAAAGTTGCTAAAATATATAGAATTACGAGAACGACATTAATGAAATGGATTGCAAGATTTAAAGAAAAAGGTGTTATTGGGTTTGCAATACAGCCAGGGCGAGGACCTAAACCAAAACTGAACGAGGAGAAGAAGGAAAAAATAAGAGAGGTAATAGAAGAAGATGGGGCAAATCTGACTGCTAAAAAATTGCAAGGTATAGTTGAAGGAATGTTAGCTATCAAAGTAAGTGAGTCAACGGCGAGAAGGCTTATGAAGAAGCTAGGATTTACATATATCACACCTCGTCCAGCACATTATAAACAAGACAAAAACAAACAAGAGGAGTTCAAAAAAAATCTCAATGAAATTGTGGAAAAGAACCGGAAAAAGGAGGTTTTTTTTCGATGAATCGAGATTTGGAACGCACTCAAAAGTTGGACATGGATGGTTTAAAAAGGGCTCAAGAACACAAGTTAAAGTAAAAATCGGAAGAGAAAACTTCTATCTTTACAGCGCTGTAAATCCCAGGAATGGAGAGGATATTAGCCTACTTGCTCCACATGTAAACACAGATTGCATGAACATATTTTTGGAGCAGATGTCGAAAGATTTGGGGACTAGAGAAGCTTTTCTTATCATGGATTGCGCAAGTTGGCATAGGTCTAAAGGTTTAAAAACTCCTGAAAATATCACCATAATTTATTTGCCGCCGTACTCGCCTGAGCTCAATCCTGTGGAAAGATTTTGGCAACATTTAAAGGAAAATATAATAAAGAACAAGATGTATGACTCTATTAAATTACTTGAAAATGCTGTATCTGAATTTATTCGAGATATTACGGAAAGTTCGATCAAAACCATTTGCTCTGTGAATTATTTGTCTAGTTATTTATGAGGGTTGGTATTATAACAGTGGGCTGCTGGGTTGCTCTCCTATTAACAAGTTCTCCGGAGAATTTTAAGATTTCTTCTACAGCTTCACTATTTTCACACGCTTCAGCATAGGTGAATGGGGTGTAAGTTGTTTCCTCGCCATTTGAATGCTTTATAATTATTCTCTTTTTTAGAATATCTTTCAAAATACCATTTTCCTCAGAGATTTTTAACACTACTCTCATAATGTCATTGTCTCTACGTGATATAGCATCTGTAAGTATTGTATGATTTTCTTCCCGACCATCTGAATGTTTTGTGGTCATCTCTTCATTCAGAACTTCCTTTAATAGTTTTTGTTTTTTGGCTTCTTCTAAAAGATCTTTTACAGCTTGATTATTTTTATGACTTATAGCATAATGTAGTAGTGACAATGTCTCCTCTCTGCCCTGATACTTGTAAATTATTTTCGTTAAAAGAATCGTGCTTGCGTTATAGCTGGACTTTTTGAATATTCCATTTCTGAACTTTTCGGCAACACCTTTACCTTCCTCTATTTCTCTTACTAGCTTTTGAATATTCTTTCCATCTCTATTTGTTAACTCATATATATCACATACTAATGTCAGTTTTGAAGGTTTCATAATCTCTATTAAAATTTGTTGTATTTAATGTGTGTAATTTAAGACGCTAATTTGTAAAATTTTTCTACCTGCTCACTCCACAGCATCGGTATTTCCCTTAAATCCACTAACCGCAAATTACTCGGTTGTCTCCCATTTACTATGTCTTCTTTAATCTTCGGAGCTAAATAATTTAATCTTAAAATTTGTTGTATGCGTCTTGTACCTATATTAATTTTAACGCTCAGCTCCTTCACACTTCTATATTTTCCTTCTTTTAGTTGCCGTTTCCACAGATGGGCTCTCACCACTGCTTTCAGTAGCGCATTATTTGTTTTTCCTTCTGGTTCTACTACTGTGCATTTGTTTCCTTTCTTCTTTAAATTCATAGGTATAAATATCTCTCCTGATTCAGAACTTACTACTATTCCATCGTCTCTTACCATTACCCCATTTATTAAGTTCTTTACTACTTCCTTCTGTTTTCCGAAGCTCCATTCTTCCGCTTTTTCTTGCCAATTTTTGTATAGGTGCTCTACTCTCTTCATTACTTCTTTTTCTACTTCTCCTGCTACTATATTCCGACTCTTTGACGCACAGCTTTTTCCAACTAAATGATTGTTGCATACGTAATATCTATACCTTTTATTTTCTTTTTTTGCATACGTTAGTGTCATGTTCACATTACAGCTCTTGCACTTTATTATCCCCTTTAGCAGCGCTTCTTCATATTTTGCTTTTCTATATGGCTGATTCTTTATCAATTCTTGCGCTTTTTGCCATTTTTCTTCCTCTATTATTGCTTCATGCTTTCCCTCATATTGCTTCTCGTAATGTCTTGTTTTTCCCATATATATAGGATTTGTTATTATTCTCCTGACTGTTGCCTTTTTAAATATCTCTCCTCCATACACTTTTCCCGATTTTGCTTCAAATCTCTTTGTTCTGTGCCCTTCTCTATTTAACTCTCTTGCCAATTCTGCCATTGACTTCAGCTCCATATACCTCTCAAATATATGTTTCACTGTCTTTGCTTCTTTCTCATTTACTATTAATTCTTTATCTTTCACATCATACCCTAGCGGTAAAGTTCCTCCCATCCATAGACCCTCTTCCTTCGATGTTGCTATTTTATTTTTCACCCTCTCTACAATCATTTCTCTTTCTAGTTGTGCTGCTCCTGATAATACCGTTTGTACAAATTTTCCCATTGGCGTATTATTGTCAAATATTTGTGTTACTGCTATAAAATTTACTCGGTGCCTTCTAAAAAATGATGTCACTTCTATGCTGTCTTTTGTTTCTCTTGATAACCTGTCTAATGTATATACTACTACACAATCTACTTCTCCTGCCTTTACATCTTCAAATAATTCCTTTATCGCTGGTCTTTCTAAGTTTTTTCCTGAGAACCCTCCATCATCGTACCTTTTGGCCAATGCTACCCAGCCTTCTCTGCTCTTTATGTACTTTTCACATGCTACTCGCTGGGCATCAAGGCTATTAAACTTTTGTTCTAGACCGTCTTCATTCGATTTTCTCGTATATATCGCACATCTTGTATCTTGAAAAAAGCATCTGATGTTTTAAGCTTAAGCATTAGATGGAGAAGGGAAACACTCTGTCGCGCACCTTAGATATAAAATCTGTAAGTAAGATAAGAGTTCCCTCCTCAAAAGTACAGGCTGAACGGTATCTTAGAAAGACCTAAATGGTTCTAATTCTGTATTCACAAGGTTAGCCTTACTTTTCATTTTAAATGGTAACGTATGGGGTTATATATGATCAACAACTTTCTGGGCATAGATGTATCAAAAGATCGCTTTGATGTTTTTCTCTCATTTATAAGTAAAAAAGGAAAACGTGAAACTAGGAAAAGGAGCTTTAAAAACGATGATAATGGGTTTCAAGGTCTGCGGAGCTTTCTACAAAAACATAATGTAGAACAAGTAAAAGCCTGCATGGAAGCTACCGGTTGTTATAGTGAAGCTTTGGCTGAATTTCTACACAATACTGGACATTTTGTTAGTGTTGTTAATCCAGCTTGCATAAGATTTTATGCAAAAAGTAAGCTTATACGACAAAAGAATGATCAGACTGATGCAGAAATAATTGCTGATTATTGCCAAAAACAAGAACCTGCTCGCTGGACACCACCCTCTCCTGAACTGAAAAAATTAAGACATCTTTATCGTTGTTCGGCTGCGTTAAAAGATGAATTGACATTAGTAAATAACCACCTAGAAAAAAAAGAGAGACTGCCTAAAGAAGTTGCAAATGCTTGGGAAGATCTTGCAATGAATATAGCTCAAAAAATAGAAACAATAAAAAACTCCATACGTGAACTATTAAAGCAACACAAAAAGTTGTTAGAAAACTTTCAACTTCTATTGACTATTCCAGGCATAGGAGAGGAATCAGCAATAGCTATTTTAGCTGAAGTTCCTGACATAAAAACTTTTAGAGATGCTAGGCAATTGGCAGCATATGCTGGAACTATACCACGAAATATAACATCAGGTTCATCTGTATATGCCAAACCCAGATTAAGTAAATCAGGTTCACAAACATTACGTAAGGCACTTTTCTTTCCTGCCATAGTAGCTAAGAATCACAATCCTATCATTATGAGTTTTTGCCAAAGATTAAAGGAAAAGGGTAAGCATAATATGGCCATCGTTGGTGCTGCAATGCGTAAGCTACTCCACATCATTTTCGGTATTCTGACATCCAAAAGTGCTTTTGATCCAAATCATATCAAGAACTACAGAGCTAGGAGGTTGACTGAAGGCTTAGTGATTTAAAATCAAAAAATGCTACCATACGATCTTATGTAAAATAGTATTTTATACAAATTTATTTAATATAGTTGGTTAGTGTATATGTTAATTAGTTTTGTATATACAAGACAGCAGAAATTAACATATAGATTAACTATACCGCTACAGTTGGCAGTATTTTTTGATTTCACAATACAGCTTAGGTAATGAGACAATTTTTATAATTTTTTTGTTGACTGGCGAGACGGTATCTTATTTCTTCACACACTTTTTCTCTCCTTTTCACGCATACCAAACAACAACGGCCCGTTATAACTCATTCCCATTATTTTTCCGGCTACTGCTGATAATGACGTAAAAAATTCTTCTCTGTAGATTAAACCCTTATCTGTTACCATTACTGCATGAGTCTCTTCCCCTCTCTCTAGTATTAATTCTGTCCCTTCTACTGGTAATTTATCACTACTTATTCTTTTTCCCTTCTCTAGCCGATCTGCTAGGTATTCTAGTCTTTTTGCACCTTTTCTTGATATTTCTCCATACGCTTTCTCCTGTATCCTATACGCCAATCTTGGTATCAGGTATTTCCTCGAATGTTGCGGTGCTTCTTCCTCAAATACCTTCTTCCATATTTTCCTCAGCTCTTCCAACGCTTTTTTCTCTAAACATTTTACCTCTTTTTCTACTTTTTTTTCCATATAATCACCTGAATTTTTAAACGCTATAGCACTTTTTCATCCACAGTTTCTAGCTCTTCTTTTGCCTCTATCACACCTGCCGCCGTGCTTTCCGATACAACCCTTACTCTTTCTATAAACTCCCTCTGTTTATTTGCCATTTTTACGTTCTCTAGCACTTCTGTTATCTCTTTATTGCTTCTCACATAATCCATCGCTGTTTTGCCATATTTATCCTTTTGCTCTATATTTGCTCCCGCTTTCACTAGCTCTTCTACTATTTTTATCTCACTCACCATGCAGGCTAGGTGTAACGCGGCAAATTTGCTACTTCGTTCCACTGCGTTTACATCGGCTCCTGCCTTTATCAGCTCTTTTGTATTTTCTACACGTTGTCCCATGACTGCTAAGTGCAGTGGTCTATATTGTCCCGCATCTGCCACATTTACATTCGCTCCTTTTTTGATTAATAACCTCACTTTTTTTGGATCTGGCATTCCCACCGCGTAATGTAGTATCGTTCTCCCTTTTGTGTCTTTTTTATTAATATTTTCTATTGAGTTATCTAATACTTCTTTCCACGACTTATTAAATTCTTCTCTTTCTTTTTTACTGAATTTTACCATAACGTTCCTCAGCTATTAATGCAATTTAAAGTGGCTCCAATTTGGCTCACTTTAGCGCTTGGTAATCCTTGTTTGTTTACCAGCTACTTTTTCACTTAGGGCTGTTTTGGCATAAAAAGCAAGTTTTTTTTACAAAATATATAAATTTTTTCCGCATATTATATTAAGATGTAAATCTATATGTTTAATCTGTTAAATAAAGCCACTTGCTTCTTCCTATTTCTCTTCCATTCCCAAGGATTCTTTTTCTATTAATTCCACTACTTCCTTAAAACTCATCACTTCTCCCTCCGGTCCTTTATTACACCTTTCCATTATTTCTTCTATTGCCTTGTTTGCTTCTCCATACATCACTGCCACATCTCTCATATTCACTCCCTTCTTTTCTAAATAACTTGTCACTTTCGGGTAAATTTTTGCATAGTTTAGTGGGCTACATCCAAATTTATCTATCGCACTCGTATCTCCTTCTGCATTTATTAGCACTTCTATTGTTTTTATTCTTCTTCCAAGACATGCCAAGTGTAGTGGCACTGCTTTGTTGTTCGACTTTGCATTTACCTCGGCTCCTTTCTCTATCAGTGCCTTCGCGTTTTTTGCTTTTCCTGCAAATGCAGCTATATGTAGTGCTGTTTCTCCCCTATCATCTCTAGCATTGACATTTGCACCTTGTTCTATTAATAACCTTACTATTCCAACATCTGACAGTTGTGCCGCATAGTGCAATACTGTACGACCCTTTTCAATTCTTTCATTAATATCTTTAAACGGATTATCTAAAAATTCTTCGATAAACCTCTCAAAAGCTTTTCTTCCTTCTTGATTATCCAACATAACATACCTCACCCTTTCTTTGAAATTTTTCAACTAAGCTCATCTTTTTGAGCTCCCTTCTCACCACATCTTGCTTAAGTTTGCCTCCACCACTTCATCTATCATTTCGTTCACTTGGCTCATTATTTTGCTTGCTAAATTTTTACATTCTTCCTTTATTAGTGACTTATCTTTCTTCCTTATTTCTCCTATCTCTATTATTTTTAACTCTGGTAAATAACTCCTATCCAACATGTCTGCTATTTCTCTCACTAGCATCTCTATTCCATAGCACGTCAGTTCTCTACTTTTTGTTATTCCTCCTTGTTTTCCAAAGAATTTCCTCGCCTTTTCACTCTCTTTGCTATCACATAGACGATACTTTTCACTTTCCCATATGTAATACATTGGTGTTGCACCGTACTTATTCAGTTGATTAACTGCAGCTCCGGCCTTTACTAGCTCTTTTATTATTTCAATTCCTGCTCCTCCTATTTTGCATGCAGAGTGCAATGGCGTACATCCACTGACATATTGAGTGGCATTTACTTCTGCTCCTTCCCTTAGCAGTACTTTTACATTTTCTAAACTTCTCGCAAATACTGCGCAGTGCAGAGGTGTATAACCCTTTTTGTCTCTTGCATTTACCTCTGCTCCTTTTTTTATTAATAACCTTACTATTTTGTAATCAGAGATTTCCACTGCTTGGTGTAATATCGTCTCTCCTTCTTCATTTCTTTTATTAATATTTTTAAATCCGTTACTTGATACTTCTTTAAAAAACTTACTAAAAGATTCTCTCTTTTCTTCGTTGAACCCCATTGCATACCTCACAAAATTAGCTTTTCTAGCGCCAGACAAATTTCTTATATTTACCTGCCGCTATTCAAGTCATGTCCGTTTTAGCATAAGAAAGCAAGTCTTTTTCTTTTTATTTCATACACTTTAACCTATTATTAATATAATATATGAGGATATAAATATAAGTACTTAACTTATTATAGATATTACTTGACTATTTTTCCAACTTCTGTTCAAATGTCGATGTTCGTGCCACGTTAGTACGCCTGGGTAAAATACCAAAATGTAACTTTCTAACTCGTGTATTGCGTCCTTTTGCTTTAAATCTAAATTGTTTTCAAAATGAACATAGTGTTCTGCCACACCAAATCTTATAACTTTCTGGTTGGTAAAATCTTCTACTTTGTAGTGGTGAGTAACGCTAAACCTTTCTAAAATTGGCTTGTATTTTAAATTCCACAGTTGTTCAGATAGTTTGTGGTCATTCAAATAGAACTTTTCTCCACATTCTTCTACACTCGTAACCGGAAAACATGCGTTTATTTCTCCTAATCTCCAACTGCCTGACAATACTATCTCTGCTTTAGCAAATTTAATCGGTGGTAATAAGCTCTGTGGTAGAGGATATAGCGCTTTGAAGTTATACCACACATGACTTCTTTCATAAATACCGTTATAATTCTTTGTGTGAGGCTCGGTTTCTCCAAGCACTGCTACATCCAACCGATATATATCATTAGACTTCTTTCAAAATTCATGTAGGGAGCTCAAAATTGTGAATTGCAGCAATCAAATTAAACCTTAAACCAAAACGTTTTCGTCGGTTTCTATACCTGTACGAGATGATTTTAAACCTTTTCAATAAGCCAATTACGTTTTCAACAATTGCCCTTTGGCTCATAAGTGCTCTGTTCTCTTTTTTTTGTTCTTTGCTTAACGGATTCTTTTTCGTTTTTCTGTGCGGTAATACAACATTTTTGTGTATCTTCTGCATTCCCCTGTAGCCGGCATCAGCTAAGATTTTAGTTTGCGGCAATACTGCTACCTTTGATTCTCTAAACATCCGAAAATCGTGTTTTCTACCATTCGAGAAAGACGTGCATATGACTTTTTTACTCTTCTTCTCTGTTACTATTTGTGTTTTTATAGTATGCCTTTTTTTCTTTCCAGAGTAAAAGCGTTTTTGTTTTTTTTTGGCCTCTCTACTGGCGTTTCAGTTCCATCTATTACTAAAACTTCATATTCTACATCACTCTTTAATAGCTCTTTTTTTCCTGGTAATGCAAAATCTGGATGTTTTATTAATGTGTCTTCTACCCATCTTATCACTTTAAAACTGTTACTTTCACTCATGCCATAGCTTTGCCCAATATGAAAATATGTACGATATTCTCTTATATATTCCAGTGCCATAAGTAGCCTGTCTTCTATGCAAAGTTTACTTTTTCTTCCACTTCTAGCTTTTTTTCTTTTATCCTCCACTTCTAGAATTTCTACCATTCGCTCAAATGTTGCTTTTTTTACCCCTGTTAAACGTCGAAACTTTTCTCCTTCTAACTTTTCTATTTCCTTATATTTCATTCTTTCAAATACTTCATCTTACACTCCCTCTAACAATTTTGAAAGAAGTCTATTGTAGGTGGTGATTTGGATACTATAAAATATCTGATGAGCCGAAAAGATGTCACTTATGACTGCAATGATCTATTGGAAATAGCGATATTAAATGGCCACTTGGACGTTGTTGAGTATTTGGTAGAGGAGAAAGGAGTTGATGTAAATTTTGTGGGAGAAAACGGCTGGACACCTTTACTTGATGCTGTTGAGCGAGATAATGTTGAAGTAGTAGAATACCTAATAGAGAAAGGAGCTTATGTCAATGTTACAACAGAAGATGGCACTACTGCACTACACATGGCTGCTGAAGATTGTAACTTTGACATGGGTAAATGTCTTGTAATAAATGGGGCAAATATAAATGTCAGAGACAAAAATGGCAATACACCGCTGCATTTGGCTACTCAAGATAGTGAATATCAAGATAAAAGATATAAAGAGGACGTGAAGGAATACCTTATCAGTCGTGGTGCGCATATTTAGAGAAGCTCAACTCTCCTATTTTACATTTCTGTGCGGTAGGAGAGTTAATAGAATCTTAGATAAAAGAGTATATCTTTGTCTCAAAATATTTTAAAGAGGCATGACAAGGTCTGCAGACTACGAAGTAGGGAAAAAATTAAAACATGAGAGGGAAAAGCAACAATATACTCAGGCAGGTTTAGGAAGTAAAGTCGGGGTATTAGAGAAGCAAATGTCCAGATATGAGCGAGGGGAGAATCCGATTTCAATCATTATATTCTGTATGATAGTAGTGGAACTAATGATTGATATGGCAAAACTACTGCCTGAATCCACGATATCAGAGAAAATTGAAGATAAGGTAGAAAAAACATTAAATCTAGTTAGAGAATGTAAAAAATTTAGAAACCAGGAATTATGTAAGATGGCCTCTGCATTAAACAAATCTATCCAGATGGGTGAAGAAGAAGGTAAAAAAGCAAGAAAGATTAAAGTAGCAAAGAATCTACTTAAAGCTGGTATTTCTGTTGATGTCATCCTCCAAACAACAGGCTTGTCTAAAGATGAACTTGAGAAACATAATAAAACAGAGATAGTTAATTTTATAGCCTATAAAACAGGGGAAAATATGAAAGACTGGAGGCTAGCAAGGGGATGTAGTCAGGAGGATTTAGGAAATAAAGTCGGTTTAACAGGTGGTCAAATAAGACGCTATGAGCAAGGAACCCATATCATGACAATAGGAAAACTATGTGACACAGCAGACAAATTATCAGCGCACGCTAAAACTCTACTGCCAAAAACGAGTGAACTAATAGAAAAAGGCAACGTTGAAATTGAAAGAAGTAATGAAGATAGAGAAGGAGAAAATGGAGTACTAGATTTAGTGAGAGAGTATAACAAAATTGAGGATGAAGAAATACGTGATAAATTTTATTCATTAATTATGTCGGTATCCAAAAGAATACAGATTAATAAAGAAAAGGGTAAAAAAATAGGGGAAATAGAAGTGGCAAATTAAAGCTGGCGTATCTGTTGACCTAGTAGCTTGGCGTTCCTAAAGGTGAAATTGAACAACTCAAGAAGAAATAGTCTCGAAAAATCATCAATTCAACCAATTGTAGCTGGTGTTGTTGGTGCGGTATTATTGGTAAGTTGTGTTGCATCTTATCTGCTGATTGAATCTTCAAAAGTACACGTTATAGCGGTAATTGGCGGGATTGTTGGGTTGGTTTGTATGGGTTTTGCATTGTATAATGCTCTAAAGCCTGGCACAAAGCTAGAACAAATGGATCTACAGAATCTTAAAGCTAGTGGTATGATTGAAAGACCATAAATATCAAGTAATTTTTTAACAAGATAATTTCTTTAGAAAAATCCTTAAATCATTAACCTTACCCACTTTCACACTTCTGCCATTTCCTCTTGATTTGAATGGGCTTCATTCTTCTTTTATTTTGTTCTTTTGATGCGTATAATTACAATAACTCTGGAATGGTGTGAAGAATTATACTGTCGTTTTCTGTAAGGTAAAACTCGCTGTTTGCATCCGTTATTGCGTATTTTTTATTAACTTTAGAAGGATCATAAACATCATACTCTGCTTTTTTATGGTAATCACAATATTGAAACTTACCATCTTTATCAAAATAACCAAATTCATCAATTAATGTAGCTATTTTCCTACCCTTTCCATTACTTGTTACCTCGAACACGGTAGCTTGATAATTATCAGGAGAATCTGATTCAGCAGTTCCTTCTGTAATAAAAAACGATGGCCGATGGCTAAGTAACTCACCAAGATTTAGGTTATATTCTTTTTTCATACAACTTAAGCTTATGGATTTATATTCATCTGAAACGTTCGAATACTGTGAATCGTATTTTTTGTATTCAAAGAATTCATTACCTAAAAAATTACAAAACGTTAATTTATAATCATCATTATTAGATTTAACAACTTTTAAATAGTGAAAATCTCTTGGGATAATTACCTTCTCTTGTGTAGCACGATTATGCATGACCAATTGATCGTTGAACATGTAGTAACCTATTTTTGGTAAAGTAGCTATGGCCTTACCATTTAAAGCAATATTTGCTTCATAGATATCAGGCGATAATTCTTCCCCTTTTTGCAAAGTGAATTTCTGCTCAGCCTTAATTAAGCTATCTATTGTTTCTAGTTCTGCTAAATTTGGTTTATATTGATACTGATAGCCATCATACGCTGAAAGACGTTTTCCATCCTTGTCTGATATATAGACAGTTCTAGAACAATCTACATCGTTATCTTCTATTGTGAAATAAAGCCCATCTGTTTCTTTTTTGATCTTTTGTAGCATCGGATCATTTTCATCATTAAAATCGAGGAAGTTTAGTACCCCAGTCGTTTTACTGTGTCTAGAACTGGGTAATTCTATACCAAAATATGGACTATCTTTTATGTCGTAAAGCGAAATCTCTATTGCTTTTGTTTTTAGTTTGTCTACAATGCCACCCCTGTCTGCATTTATGATAGCCTCTTGTTCTATAATAAAGTTCTCGCCATTTAATTGCAGAGGTGAGTTCCCTTTATATAAAACTATTGTATTATTCTCCCATTTTAATTTTACATCATCAATATCATCTCCAACTTCAACTGTACCACTGTGTGAATAGATGGTATATTTGTTATTATGCTTTAATTTGTAGTATGCAGTAGGAAGCTTAATCAGCTTTTTATAAAGCGAATCTTTATTGTCTATTCTAAATGTATACTGTCCCATACCATTTCTACCCAAATTTACTTTAACAGTTTTTACCTTAAATAGCCAATAGCCTCCTGATTGATAGCACTGAGGCTACTTGGAGGAACGACATCACTCATAAAACTCCTTGGCCGCTCACTACCTGTTACTATTTCTTTAGTATTACTCGGCTGCTCATTGCTTCCTAATGCTCTTTCCATACCTACTTTAAAAGTAACTAAAAATTCATCAGTTTGTTGATAATTAGGGTATGATTTTTTTGCAGCTATACATAAAAACCTCAACAATTCGTTACGATTTCCACCATTAGATAGTGACTTATTTACGATAGTTGACTGTAGTTCTACTGGATCAAAATTTAGGCTTTTTTTTGGTATGCCGCAAACTGAAGCAGTTTCTTCTAATACCTTTTCAAATCTCATAACAATATCTGCTGTATCTATTATTTTTGCCACTTGATCAAGCTCATGTATTTTATTTTTCAGCTTATACTCATCTTGTCCTACAGGTTGATAAAAGAAATTTATTACTTGAGATATAAATGAAGTTGCCCTACTTGCTCCACTGGTCACTGGCAGATTGTCTAAATCTTTAATTTCCCTCTTCTTTCTACGTACAGTACAAACCTGATCTGTAGGTTTTGTTTTACAAAAGATATTTTGTACTTTACTGTGAAATTCTTCTACAGTCCTCTTTGATTTGAATGCTTTCTCAGCAAAATCGTCAGCCTCTTTTTTAAAAGCTTCAGCTTCTTTTGTTAAATCCACCACTTCAGTGTGCAGTTTTGTAACCTTACCTTCAGCGCCTTGAGCTTCTTTGGCAGATTTTTCAGAAGCGTTTTTAGCTACCTCTGCTGCTTTTTGAGCATTCTGGATTTCAATTTTTGTTTTATTTATTTCGCTAAGAAACTGATTAGCCACTGCAGCACCTAACCCATCTTCTCCCTTTGGACCTTGAGGACCAGGTGTTCCAGTATTGCCCTTAGCACCCTTGAGACCTTGTATACCTTGATCACCCTTATCGCCCTTCGGACCCATTGGACCAATATCACCTTTTAGACCTGAAGTTCCTATATCACCCTTTTCTCCAGGCCTACCTGGTAATCCATTTGCTCCTGGTACTCCGACTTCACCCATATCACCTTTAGGACCTACTGAACTAAGACCTTGAGGACCAAGATCACCTTTCGACCCATCCACTCCTGGTGCTCCATCTACTCCTTTAGGACCTATATCTCCTTTTTCACCTCGAGGACCAGGGATCCCTTGCAATCCAACATCACCTTTCTCTCCTTTTAGTCCAGGCACTCCAATATTCCCTTTTTCACCTACATTGCCTTGAGGACCAGGGGCTCCACTTAATCCAGCAACTCCTTGTGTGCCTGCGTCTCCTTTTAGTCCATCTGCACCTTGCAATCCAACATCGCCTTTATCCCCTTTTAGACCAACAGCTCCATCTATACCAGGCTCACCTTTCTGTCCTTGTGAACCTTGATTACCCTTAGGACCTTTATCGCCTTTCGGACCCAATGAACCTGGAAGACCTTGTGTACCTGGCATTCCTTGTTCACCTTTCAGACCAGGCATTCCTGGTGTTCCATCTTTACCGAGAGTTCCATTTGTTCCTTTTGCACCCATATCACCTTTCGGACCAGCATCACCTTTTTTGCCCATGTCACCTTTAGGGCCTACCAGACCTGTACCTCCTTGATCACCTTTTGCTCCAGGAGTTCCTGGTATTCCAACGTTACCCTTGTCTCCTTTATCACCCGCATCACCTTTCAGACCTTGTAATCCAGTTGGTCCATCCATACCACGTAATCCAATTTCACCTTTATCACCTTTAGGACCAAATGAACCAAGACCTTGAGGACCAAGATCACCTTTCTGTCCTTGTATACTTAAACCTGGCAAACCTCTATCACCTTTCTCTCCTTGCGTACCATTAAAGCCTCTTAAACCTTGTGTACCTTGTTCACCTTTTGGTCCATCAACTCCCGGTGCTCCATCTACCCCTTTAGGACCTATTGGACCTATATCTCCTTTTTCACCTCGAGGACCTGTATCTCCTTTCAATCCATCTATACCAGGCTCACCTTTCTTCCCCTGTAAACCTTGGTCACCCATATCACCTTTAGGACCAGGTAACCCATCTGTACCAGGAATTCCATCTTCTCCTTTTGCCCCAGGGATACCTCGTGCTCCAGTATCTCCCTTCTCACCTCTGTTTCCAGGAGTTCCATCTATTCCTATAGGACCTACTGGACCTGAATCTCCTTTATCACCTTTCTCTCCTTTTAGTCCAGGTATTCCTTGCACTCCAATATCCCCTTGTTTTCCTACTGGTCCAGGTCTACCTGATAATCCATTTGCTCCTGGTGCTCCGACTTCACCCATATCACCTTTCGGACCAATATCCCCCTTTTCTCCTCGAGCACCATTAAAGCCTCTTGGACCTTGATCACCTTTGTCACCTTTTTCTCCTTGTACACCTTGCGTACCATTGAAACCCCGTGGACCTTGTGTTCCTTGCGCTCCAATTTTACCTTTAGGACCTGCTAGACCCCGAGGACCAGGTATACCTGGCAATCCAACACCACCTTTCTCTCCTTGCGTGCCATTAAAGCCTTGAGGACCAACTTTGCCTTCGGGACCAGGAGTTCCATCTAACCCTGGCCTTCCTGGTGCACCTTGCCCTCCCTTTTGACCAGGAGCGCCATCTCTGCCTGTTAAACCATACAAGCCAGCTATCCCTTTCTCTCCTTTTAGACCTTGCTTACCTTTACGACCAGGAGCACCATCTCTACCTAAAAAACCTGGAAGACCTATCTCACCCTTTTCACCTTTGGCTCCAGGAATCCCATCTAATCCTTGCCTTCCTGGTGCACTTTGCTCACCCTTTTGACCTGGCTCACCCTTTATATTATTTGTAAATTGTGGGTCCTGTTTTAACCTTTCTTTAACTTTATCAGCTAAAGTCTTTCCGGTGTAAGTAAGATCCCCTTTATCTATCATACGTTTTAGCAGTACTTTCTGTATAAATGTATCGCTCTCTATAACTTCATCAGCAACTTTATCAGCAGTTGGACTCTTTCCATCTACTCCTTTAGGACCTGTTTCCCCTCTGTCACCCACATCCCCTTTTAGACCTGGAAGACCTCGATCACCTTTTTGTCCGGAAATTCCCCGTAATCCATCAAACCCTTTATTGCCTTTAGGACCAGCTTCTCCTTTTAGTCCACCTATACCAGGCTCACCTTTTTGACCTTTAATGTCAGGATATCCCAATCCTTTGATTTTATCTTCTAATATTTTAACTCTTTCTCCTAAAGCTGTTAAGGCATCAACTGTTTTTCTTAGATTTACTAAGATCTTAACTTCTTCCTTTGAATTTGCAAAGATTTTAACTCCTTCTTCAAACCCTTTTTTCAAAGAATCGGTTATGGACTTAAAAGAATCGGACAAAGAGCTCATCGCATTAACCTCCAAAAAGTTACCAATTTTTCTAAATTATGATAATAAGGATATGGACTTGAGCTATTGTTGTGCTCATATCCAAAAAAATCATGGTTTAAATCACAAAAGTTTTTGCATGTGCTATCTTTATGTGATATGCAGCCAACATATAATGTGCTACAGATACAGTCACTCACAACGAAATACTGATTTATAGATTTATTAACATAGTAATAAAACATAGTAAGTAAAATAAGTAGTGTTTCGCTATTCGCTCTTACTTTGGCAACGTTGAAAACAGGATTAACCTTCTTTCCTAATTTAAAATGCACCTCTACCCTCTTTTGTGGTCTATATTTTTGATGTAGTTAACCTACAAACATTAATTATTTGTTAACAGTAAAGTACAGCTACAAAACTGTGGATGATGCTGCAATAACTTTGCTCACAAACCAGAAATGATCTAAATGGAAATGATTGTAATTGTCAATGAAAATATTATTGAAAGAAATGGTTTCTTTAGTGTCATAAAATTTTTTATTATCTACTCTTTGCAAGAAGACACAAAAAAAGCACCTACCCCTGTGAGAACAATTTAAATATATCAATAAATACATCTTGATCTCGTACAAAGTTGACTTATCGTAACCCCCGTAAGAAGGGTGCTTGGTGGTTTCAGACAAGGTTCATTCATTTCTATAAATGCCAGTACTTTCAATTTAGGAGCGTGTTTTCTATCAACATCTTCAAAATCGATAAAGTTACTCAGAGTTATTCCTCCATTTCCTAATTTTTCCCTAAAGTCATTTCTGTGGCTGTCAAGAAATCTCTTCATATCACCAAATGTCATTGCTTTGATATCACATCTATTATAATATATCGATAAAGCATTAACTAATGGTTTGTGGTTGTGTAGGAAAATTTCTTTTTTCACTTTATTAGCTTTATCAATTAAAATACGAGCATATTCTGGATATTGCTCTTGTAAGCTTTCTTGGTCATTAAACTTATCACGTACATTTTCATTTTTTTCCCATACACTAACTAATGCACCAATATTATTTTCCTTTAAAAAGTCATGTAGTGGCTTATTTTCCTTCTTAATTTTTTCAACTTCTAGCACCTGCTTATCTGTTAAACTCATAATTATCCCCTAGTATTAAAAGCTAGTAATGTAACTTAATTGATACATTTTTCAATAAGGAAATCAAGATTTTTTTGCGTTATATAAAAATATTATCCAATGCTTTAGTTCACTGCAGCCTAATTAATACAGAAAAATACTACAAATTAGCGCCGTAAAACTTTTAAATATTTACTCTCTACAAAAACCGCAAAAAGGTACCTACCTTTGCGAGAACAATTTAAATAAAAGCGGCGTTGTGAAAATAAAAGCTTGAAATTGTTGCAACAAAGCCAGGTACGTTAGTTCGTATATAAATGTGACCAAAGTAGGCTAATATAGCTAATTTCAAGATATAGTGGAATTACTATATAGAAAAGTTCGCAAGGAACAAGCGGTAGACCAACGCATCCCAAAACGAACAGTTCTCACGCTTGCTTGTTAATTATGCAAAAGTAAAATCATATTATTAATTTAATGATAAAAAGTATAAATATATATACCAACCATTTATTAGTCATAAAAAAATAACTTGCCTTGATGATTTTTTTTAAGTAACTTGCTAAAAGTTTAATATGATGAGTTTTATATGTTTAAAGCAAAAGTAAATGACATACCTGATCAATTACCTAATGATACCGCTCTAAAAAGGTCTGTTACTAGAGAACCTATTTCCATTTTTAGTCAGATAAAAAATGCAAAGGATGAAGAGAAAAAAGAGCTTAATCAACTTTTAGAAATACTAAGAAAGAAATTGCCTGAGGGCTTTAAGATAGGAGCTGCTGTGGGTGAAGGGGATTGTTTCTTTGATTCCGTAGCTCAAGGGTTGAACGAGCTAAAAGATAAAGGTCTGATTACAAGTAGTAAAGGATTTAGTGTAAAGTCTTTGCGGGAAAGTTGTAAGCAATATGCACAAAAAGGCTCATGGTTGGGTAATGCTTTAAAAAGAGAAGGTGAAAAACTTTGTGAATATATTCAACATATTGAATTTACTTCAGAAGATATTGAAAGTGCAAGTTCTGATTCAGGAATAAAAACTCTAAAGTTGGAAAATGCTATATGGGGAAGACCTGAAATTGAAGGAAAAATAATATGTGAAAAATATGGCGCAAAAATTAGGATTATAGAATTGAGAGATGAAGAGATAGATGGATTACATGTTACTAAAGGTAAGGTAGGTAAAGGTAATACTATTTATATAGCGAATTACAGGAACCATTTTGTACCACTTCTTAGTAATATTGAAAAAGATATAAAGAGAAGCATAAAAGTCTCTAGAGAGGAAGCTTACGGTAATGTGGTAGGTTCAAATTCAAACAATATTTCTCGATCTTACATTTCTACACCATTACAAGATATTGAAAATTCCTCACATGAGCAAAGCGATCATTCAAGGAGTACAGGTAAGGAAAATCGTAAAACGGGTAGAAAACGTGGGCGTTCTGTTACAGACAAAGATGATAGAGTATCGAAGAAGCTGCGCATAGATGTAAATATTATTAAAGATTCAGAAACTCCTAGTGATTTACAAGATGAACCTAGACAGAATGAATTGCATAATGCTCGTCAAACTAAGCAATACATTCCTTATCATTTGGTTGGACTTATGTATCAATTAGACTTGTCGGTGCTTTGTTCACTTAGAAAGTTTACGTATGAACATAAATATCCTTCATTATCGTTAGCCTTTGGAGATTCTGAAATTGGTAAATTTAATAATATTGTCCTTTGTAATAAAAAGAAGTCTATTCATATACAAATTGAAAATGTAGACAAATATTATATAGATAATGATATTGGTTATGCTAGGTTATTTACTAAAGAGAAAGAAAAACGGAGTTTTTTTATTAATGATTATTTCGATAGTTTTGTTAAACATCTAATCTCTAAATCAAATAGTTTATCAAATAATATAAAATATCTTGTTATCCATACTAATTCAGGCTTGGACCTTACAGAAGAAGAGAAATTGAAACAAGGGCGATCCCGGAGTTTTTATCCTTTTAAATTCGATGGCATAAATATGGAAGAATGTGGTATTTTAAAAGACTTTTTGTTTACAAATGACAATACGAAAGGGAGTGGTTTTTATCGATTTTCGCAAGATAAAATAACAAGAGAAGAACTTTTTAAGCGACTAGAATTTTCATCTGCTGCACAAAAAGTAATAGAAGAAAGAAAATTTTCTCAGGAAAAGGTAAAAGAAAAATTTTTAGATAAATTAGTATTTGCAGTTAATCAGCCTAATAGAGAAGAATTGAACAGCATTGTTAAAAGTGAAATAAAAGATAGTAAAGTTCAAGACAACTATATAGCATTACAAGAAAGAATATTATGCGATTTAACAGTTCCAGAAAAACTTGGACCTGGCATTATATATGAATTCAATTTATTAATTTCCTTCTTGCATGACATGTTTTTGCATAAAAGTATGTTTTTCATAAACTCTAAAACCCCAGTTGCGGATTAGAAGTCAGTGAAAAAGATAGGAAAACAGGGTAAACTCCGGAAACATATTATCAAAAAGTAGAGAGGTTACCAATGAATAAAAATGTAACAGAATTATTTTGCCTGATCGATGATTTTTGCAATTCAGTTGACAAAAATTTTGCAGAAAAACTTCTACCAAGTGGCAAAAAACCAACCAGGACGCCAGAGATTACGCATTCAGAGATTTTTACCATAATATTGCTATATCAAGTGCGACAATTTTAAAATTTTCTATGTACATTATTTGAAATTATTATACGAATCAGCGTTTCCAAAATTGCCATCCTATAGTAGATTTATTAGGCTAAAATCTAGGGTTTTAGGGTATTTAGCGCTCTTGTTGAAGTGGCTATGTGAGCAGTCAAAAATGACCGGAATTTCGTACATAGATGCAACGTCTATCGCTGTTTGCCATCCAAAAAGAATCTCAAGAAACAAAGTTTTCAAAGGATTGGCAAAGCTTGGAAAGACTACATATGGCTGGTTTTTTGGTTTTAAATTGCATATGGTAATTAATGAAAAAGGTGAAATTCAAGGAGTTACACTTACTAAAGGTAACGTTGACGACCGAAAACCCGTACCAAATTTAACCGAAAAACTGATTGGTCTTTTATTCGGAGATAAGGGCTATATAAAAAAAGAACTCTTTGAAAAACTCTTCGATAGAGGCCTCAAACTCGTTACCAAAGTAAAAAAAGGTATGAAAAACACATTAATGCTGCTTGAAGAAAAGATTTTTTTAAGAAAAAGGTCGATTATTGAAACAGTTTTTGGCTACCTAAAAGACAGACTTGAGCTTGAGCATTCAAGGCACAGGTCTCCAATAAATTTCTTGGTGCACATCTTTTCCACATTAGTTTCATATTCTATGAAGCCTAAAAAGCCCTCTATTTCTAGATTTTACTGTATTGATTAATCCGCAACTGGGGTTTAGACAGTCTTATCAAAAATAGACCGTCAAATAAAATACTTGATGTATTATATGAAGGAGTTAGAAAAGCTCCTTGTAATTTCTTAAATGATATACCATTTCAACAACAAGATATTAGTATAGTAGAAGAAAGCGAAATGGAGTATGATGATGAAGAAGAGTATATGGGTTCAGGTAGTCAGGGTAAAAGTAGCAAAAAGCAAAAAGTTAGTCTACAACAAAGCAATTCTAGTTCCCATAAGAGAAAAGTCGAAGAAATAGATAGTTCACAACAGAAACGTAACCTAAGGAAAAGGATAAAAGGGAAAGCACAAATACAGTCAGGATATTCTGATAAAAAGCAACAAGAAGCTTTTTTGCGTTTATCAGAATTTATATCATCGTATTACTCTCCGAATATTTCCATTGAATCAGTAAGACAAGGTCTTTATTTTCCTTCATTTGAGGAACGTGAAGTTAAGATTGATGGTAAGTGTACTGCAGTTACACGTAGCTTACCTCAAGCTCTATTATTACAGAGTGACAAATCATTTTTAAGTAATTTAGAAACTTCGGCTGAAATTTATGAGCGTATAGCTCAAGGTAAGCAGGTATCTAAAAGAGAAAAAAGAGAAGTTTTTGCTTTTAGTAAATTACTTGATGGGTTTGAACAACATCTGAGTTCACCTACAAATAGTTTGCCTTCAAACTTAATTCATACTCAAGGCTATAAAACGTTCAGTGGTTTATCAAACTATATAGCTGGAATTAAGGGTGATTTTACTATTCACTTAGTAACAAGTAATCACGTTGTTGCGATTTACAGAACAGGTGATAATTATGCTTATTTTGATAGTAATATAGCATTTGTTTCTGGATTAAAAAGTGTTAATCAGTTTATGCAAATTGTAGAAAAAGGAGTAGAGTCTGCTGGCTATGAAGTAGGAGAAAAAGGCTTTCTTGTTGAACACTTTGATGTTGAGCAAGCTAATAAACTATTATCAAGTGGAGATAGACAAGTTTTAGCAAAAGAAATCAAAACAGAACGTCAACTTCTGGCAAAGCAGGATGAGAAGTTTGGTCCTATTAAGTCAATGGTCAACAGAGTACAGTTATATGACTTTGGGACTAAAATTAATGTGGAAGGCAGTGTACCGTTACTTATCAATGCTGATATGAACTTAAATAGCAAAAAATTCCAAGATCACCTAGATAAAAAAGAAGTTAGTATGACAGCTAGGGAATATCTTGATAGCTTGAAAAATAGCAAAAATGTAGAAGAAGTGGTACAAGCAACTAAAACAATTCCTTTCATAGGTTCAAAACGTGAAATTGAAGAAGCAGAGCAAACACGCAGGCCAAAACTATCTTTAACAGAGTTGGCTAAAGGAACAATTAATTCTATACTTGCTGCTGTTTTTCTTAGTCGATTAAAAAGTCAGTTGCCAGGAAAAGCAGACGATAAACCTAGAACCTGTTTAAATGATCCAACGGTAGACAAGCAGCTACAAAGATCATGTCAGACAATTTCTTCCTGAAGTTGTTTAATTTCAGCTTTAGGAAGGCCGGTAGATTCAGCTATCAAGTCGACAGGTACGCCAGCTTTAAGTAGGTTTTTTGCGACTTCAATTTTTTCTTCTTTTCGACCCTCTTCTCTGCCTTTTTCATGGCCGATTTGGATACCTTCTTCTCTACCTTCTTGTCTACCTTTTGCAGTAGCATCATCAAGTTTTTGAGCGAGGATGCCTTCTTCTTTCCGCAGATCCATTACCCTTTCTTCGTACGCTATCAGATCTTTCTCATTCCAGCGAAACTTGTCTAACTCATCGTAGGCTAGCTTTATTATTGGAGATTTTTCTGCTATATCTCTTAAGTCTTCATCTGTAGTATCTTCTGCGTACTTGAAAAAAAAGCACCAGCGCTCTATAGTACTCTCTAGCTGCTCTACTCTGTTCTTTGTAAACTTAGGCAACTCAATGAAGACAAATTGAAAATCTTTTAAGTAATGTCCGTTGGTTTTTATATCTCGTATATTATGAGTGGAAATATACTCAACCTCCTTAGGGAATAGCGTATTATCGGAAATAGCAATAAAGAATACTGTTTTTAAATCGATGTACTCGCCACCTTTTCCAACCTGCCTTGAATAAGCTTTAGCAGCATATAGCTGAGCGCGTTTCTCAAAGCCTCTATCACGAGCGAGCTGCATCTCGATCACATATCTGAGCCCACTAGAATCCTTGCAAAGGACGTCAACGATGCTTTGTTTATCAGAGGCAACTTCAGGATCCATGTAGGTGCTAAGAAACTCAACTTCTTGTATAGTATCTATCCCGGTAAATCCTAAGATATCATTGAGAAAATGGATGAGAATATTCTTATTTTTCTCAGTACCAAAGATTTTCTTGAATGTTAAGTCCAATTTTGGATTCAAAAACTTAGAAAGAGCCATAGCAAGAGTACCTAAAAAGCATTAATAATTATACACAATTGTGAAGAAATATTCAACGTTTTTATGCTGAAGTCTATTAAAGTTAGCTAAATTTCAAGAGTTGGCAAAAAACTACCTTCATAGATGACCCTAGAATGCTACTACGCACCTTAGATGACAGTCTTATCATCTTTTACAACTACCTCTATAAACCCTCTAAAAAGCCCAGCAAACGAATCCATGGATTTAGGAGCTATAAAGAGCTTTAAAAACACTTATTTTTGGTGTGAGAGCCTAATAAAAACGCGAGCCCACACCTTTACATGATAAAGATCTTGAAACTTAATGTCAACATTTCAGTAGCAAATTTTATTATATCCTATTAACCCCAGTTGCGGATTAGAAGTCAGTG
The DNA here is from genome assembly GCF_936270145.1 of Wolbachia endosymbiont of Oedothorax gibbosus. Taxonomy (GTDB): domain Bacteria; phylum Pseudomonadota; class Alphaproteobacteria; order Rickettsiales; family Anaplasmataceae; genus Wolbachia. Next base: position 824,416 of record NZ_OW370537.1, on the reverse strand, counting down.
AAAAAGATAGGAAAACAGGGTAAACTCCGGAAACATATTATCAAAAAGTAGAGAGGTTACCAATGAATAAAAATGTAACAGAATTATTTTGCCTGATCGATGATTTTTGCAATTCAGTTGACAAAAATTTTGCAGAAAAACTTCTACCAAGTGGCAAAAAACCAACCAGGACGCCAGAGATTACGCATTCAGAGATTTTTACCATAATATTGCTATATCAAGTGCGACAATTTTAAAATTTTCTATGTACATTATTTGAAATTATTATACGAATCAGCGTTTCCAAAATTGCCATCCTATAGTAGATTTATTAGGCTAAAATCTAGGGTTTTAGGGTATTTAGCGCTCTTGTTGAAGTGGCTATGTGAGCAGTCAAAAATGACCGGAATTTCGTACATAGATGCAACGTCTATCGCTGTTTGCCATCCAAAAAGAATCTCAAGAAACAAAGTTTTCAAAGGATTGGCAAAGCTTGGAAAGACTACATATGGCTGGTTTTTTGGTTTTAAATTGCATATGGTAATTAATGAAAAAGGTGAAATTCAAGGAGTTACACTTACTAAAGGTAACGTTGACGACCGAAAACCCGTACCAAATTTAACCGAAAAACTGATTGGTCTTTTATTCGGAGATAAGGGCTATATAAAAAAAGAACTCTTTGAAAAACTCTTCGATAGAGGCCTCAAACTCGTTACCAAAGTAAAAAAAGGTATGAAAAACACATTAATGCTGCTTGAAGAAAAGATTTTTTTAAGAAAAAGGTCGATTATTGAAACAGTTTTTGGCTACCTAAAAGACAGACTTGAGCTTGAGCATTCAAGGCACAGGTCTCCAATAAATTTCTTGGTGCACATCTTTTCCACATTAGTTTCATATTCTATGAAGCCTAAAAAGCCCTCTATTTCTAGATTTTACTGTATTGATTAATCCGCAACTGGGGTTATTAGTATGGACACAAAGAAGATACATTGCCAGTAGAAGAAAAAGTGTTAGCTACCATTGCATGCCATGGATCGATTCGAGCAGGGAGAAAATGAAGTTAGAGGAAATGAACGAGCTACTGAGACGAATGGAAAAAACTCCATATTCCGGGCAATGCAACCATGGAAGGCCAACTTATATAGAAATGAAACTGAGTGATATAGAGAAATTGTTTGAAAGGAGATGAGTTCAGTTTGTCAAAAAGGTCTCCAATTAAGTATACGTAACAGCTCTTCTGATTATGGGGTATAAAATGTGAAAAAAGAGAATAATTACCCTAACTTTTTAGATTACAAAGTAGTAGGACAGGAAGTAAGAAATCGTAGGTTGGCAAAAGGATATACTCAAAAAGATTTAGCAAAAAAAATCGGTGTAACATATCAGGTAATACTACAATATGAGAAAGGAACACGAAAAATTTCAATTGAGAAGTTGTACGCTATAGCAGAGGCTTTATCGATTGGTATTATAGATCTTATTCCTGTATCGAATGAGAAAATCTGCATTAAAAATAAGGAAGAAGAGATACTATATTTAATAAGAAAATATAAAAAGATTAACGATCAGGAGTTACGTAAGATGTTTTGTTTGCTAACCAAATTTGTTCAGGTTGGTGAGAAAAGTAGTAAAAAAGCAGAGAAAGTGAAAATTGCAAAGGGTCTGGTTAAAGCAGGAATTTCTGTTGATAGACTTCTTTCAAAATTCATGAAAGGAGCTCTCTATTGTGAATAGAGGCAATCAAATTAAATCTTAAGCCAAAACGTTTTCGTCGATTTCTATATCTGTCAGAAATGATTTTAAACCTTTTCAATAAGCCGATTACGTTTTCAACTACCACTCTTCGTATAGAGAGAGATCTATTTTCTGCTTTTTTCTCCTTTGATAAAGGATTCTTTTTTGATCTTCTATGTGGTAATTCAACATTTTTATGTATCTTTTGCATTCCTCTGTAACCAGAATCAGCTAGGATCTTAGTTTGCGGTAATATTGCTATCTTTGATTCTCTAAACATCCGAAAATCATGTTTTCTACCATTGGAGAAAGATGTACATACGACCTTTTTACTCTTCTTCTCTGTTACTATTTGTGTTTTTATAGTATGCCTTTTTTTCTTTCCAGAGTAAAAGCGCTTTTGCTTTTTTTTGGCCTTTCTACTGCTGTTTCAGTTCCATCTATTACCAAAACTTCGTATTCTACATTACTATTTAATAGATCTTTTTTTCCTGGTAATGCAAAATCTGGATGTTTTATTAATGTGTCTTCTACCCACCTTATTATTTTAAAACAGTTGCTTTCACTCATGCCATAACTTTGTCCTATATGAAAATATGTACGATATTCTCTCATATATTCCAGTGCCATAAGTAATCTATCTTCTATACAAAGTTTGCTTTTTCTTCCACTTCTAGCTTTTTTCCTTTTATCCTCCTCATCTAGAATTTCTACCATTCTCTTAAATGTTGATTTTTTTACCCCCGTTAAACGTCGAAACTTTTCTCCTTCTAACTTTTCTATTTCCTTATATTTCATGCTTCCAAATACTTGATCTTACTCTCTCTCCCTCAATTTTGAAAGAAGTCTGATGTTGTTTCACAAGCAATAGGCCTCCCTGCTGATGAATGTGTTGAAGAAAAAGTTGGTTCTATCTACTACCAAATAGGAAAGAAGATAAAAGAATGGAGGGCAGTGCGGGAGTATACTCAAGAAGATTTAGCAAAGAAAATGGGTACAACACGCCACGAAATAAGTAACTATGAGCAAGGAAGGGTTGCTGTTCCACTTGATAAATTATATGGAATAGCAGAAACATTATCAATTAGTATTACAGATCTGCTAATAGAAGAAGATGAGATAGTAGAAAATGAATTACCGAATTTAATTGAAGAATACAAAAAGATTGAAAGCCAAGAATTACGTAATACATTAATAAAATCGTTGTTTGAAGGCGTACGGATTTGCGAGGAGAAAGTAAAAAGAGCGGAAAAAGTAAAAATTGCGAAAGACTTAGTAAAAAAAGGAATTTCTATCAATATTATTTTGAAAACAGTAGGCATCTCTTTAGACGAAATTCAACAAATTTAAAATAAAAAAATCAGTATCTATTAATATCTTTACCTTTTGATAAAAAAATAAGTAAAAAAGATTGAAAAATTGATTTGACTTCACCCAAAAGCTATGGCTTTATGCCAATGCTGATAAAAAAACAGCAGTAAACATTAAAAAAAAATTTATTATTAGTGAAGGGTATATTATATGGAAAATAAGAATAAAAGTAGAGAAGAAATAGAATTCAGAGCATTGGAAAGCAACGGCAAAGCTCTACTTGATCGTGAAGTAATAGAAACGTTTCTAAGTGCAGTGCATGATAGAGACGAAGCTCGGATTATTGCCGAAAGACTAATAGATAGTTTTGGAATAAGAGGAATTTTAGGTCAGGAAATAGATGACCTGAAAACTGTAGAAGGAATAACCGACTCCACAGTAGCAGTAATTTTATGCCTTAGGGAAGCGTCGAATAGGGCACCAAGAGAAGAGTTAAAGAAAGGACCTGTAATGGGTAACATGGAAACCATTGTAAAATATTTAAGGGTGAGTATTGGCTGTTCAGAGAAGGAAAAGGTAAAAATACTATATTTGGATCAAGAGTACTGTTTAAAAGGGGAGGAAGTGTTTACTGGTACAGTGGAAAAGGCACCAGTGTACATAAAGGAAATCACAAGAAAAGCATTAATAAAAAATGCAATATTAATAGTAATGTCGCACAACCACCCAGAAGGGAGTGCAGAGCCATCTGATGAAGATCAAGCAGCAACTAAAAAATTAGCTTCAGCATGTAGTACTGTAGGCATTAGATTGTTTGATCACATTATCGTAGCAAGCGCAGACCATTTTAGTTTCAGGGAAAAAGGGCTGTTATAGTCCAAAGAGCAGTGAGGTTGCTCAAAACTCTAGAGTGATAAATATTGACAAATCTGCTCATTATTATTTATAATAAGCGAGAAAGTGTACATCGAGTTAATAATAAGGTAACAAAGCTAGTTGTACACTTAGAAAGTATTTTTAATAAGAGGTTTTATATGACTAGTAAAAAAATTACAGTAGTTGGTAATACTCGTAAGTTCAACATCGATCTTAGCAAATTACCGGACAAAATATTAAGTGATCTTGAAGGCATAAGCTGTACTGATATACAACATTCTAACTTTGTGAGCAAAATTAATAAGGTTAAGAAGCCCGGAGGCGTAATGCCTTCCCCTAGTAGAGATACTCGTGAAAAGTCAATCAACTTCGGAGAAGGACTAGATCGCATTTATGACACAAAACCAGCAAGTAATCAAGCAGATTATCCAGAGGGGTTAAATCCATTTGCCTCAGGCCTGCAAAAAATAAGGCTAAGTGCAAGGGAAAGTGAATGGTTGAGCTGGTTAAAAAGTGCAATTGTAACAGCAAAAAATCCAAGTGAGCTGAACAAAGTTGTAGATGAGGCAATAGCTGCTGGAATGAGGATGAATGGGTGTCATGAGGGAGGCCGGAGCTTTGCTGAGTATGTGATATTGGGTATGCATTTTCACAAGTTCAAAAAAGGTGATCAGAAAAAGATAATACGTAAATTAATGCTGAGTGGCGCAGAGTTTGACACTTTATTGAAAAATGAACTCGTAGGTGAAATTTATAAAGAACTGCAACCAGAGGTTCAGCCACAGATAAATAAGCAACTTGAAGAACTGAGAAAAGTCGTTGAAAGTGCTCTTCAAGTGGGAAACGTAATAGGTGTGGAAATGGATAACGACACATATTTTGCGGAATTTTCTGTGGATAGTACAGTAGAGGTTGCAAAAGTAGTAGAAGGTACAAAAAGTTTAGGCCTAAACAAAGGATGGGTGAAATCTGGAAATCACGTCATAAGAATAGGCGATAGTGAAGTTGAGGTCAAAAGCGAGAAAGGAGGTGAGAGAAACTATACCGATGTATCAGACAACAGTGCCTTTGAGATAGCATTTCCAACAAGCATTGGTAGCCTAAGAATTGTAGTATACCATAGCGCAGAAAATGACCATCAAGTACAAGTCAGAATAGTAGATACAGAAATGTGGTCTGAACTACAAAAAAGAGGTGAAATAATAGGAAAAGGTTGCCTTTTTGGAGGAATGACAGTCAAAGAAGCTGTAAAAAGAGGAAGTTTCACAAGAAGTGGCATGTGGAGTAAAGAGCAGGCCAAAGAAAGAGTAAAGGCTGTAAATGGCTCAAGCGAAACTGTGTCTTCGTGGGTTGATAAGACCTGTGGAGATAGTAGAAAAGGACTCTCTAAGGGTTAAATCTCTACTTACAGCTACATTTTCCAGGATATTTATTCATATTTTCCCTGGAAAATTGAGCTGTAGTAAAAAATTATATATATATGGTTATTTCCGTAGAAAGAAATGGCCATTAGTGAAATTGGTTCTTTAGACTATAAAGTAGGACAAAGAGTAAAGTATTGGAGGTTGGAACGAAGGTATACTCAGGAGGATTTAGCGAAGGAAATAGGTGTAACACGTCAAGTAGTACTACAATATGAAAAAGGAACTCGTAGAATTTCAATTGAAAAGCTATACGCCATAGCAGAAGTGTTATCAGTTAGTGTTACAGATCTTATTTCTTTATCAAATGAAAAAATTTGTCTCAAAGATGAAGAAATACTAAATCTAGTAAGAAAATATAAAAAGATTAATGATCAAGAATTACGCAAGGTATTTTACTTATTAGCAAAATTTGCCCGAGTTAGTGAAGAAAGTAGCAAAAAAACGGAGAGAATAAAAATTGCAAAGGGTCTGGTTAAAGCAGGAATTTCTGTTGATGTTGTCTCAAAAACAATTGGCTTATTCGCTAATGAATGTACCAATTGTTCTATACACTACAAAATAGGAAAAAAGATAAAAGAATGGAGACTAGTGCGAGAATATACTCAGAAGGATTTAGCAGAAAAAATGAGTACAACACGTGATGAAATAAGCAACTATGAACAAGGACGCGTAGCTACTCCACTGGGAAAATTATATGAGATAGCGGAGGTGTTATCAATTAATATCATGGACCTGCTTGAACTAACAGAAGATGCAGATGATAAAATAAAAAATGAACTACCTGATTTGATTAAAGAATACAAAGAAATTGAGAGCCAAGAACTACGTAATGCACTAATAAAATCTCTGTTTGAGGGAATACGTATTTGTGAGGAGAAAGTGAGAGAGATAGAAAGGATTAAAGTTGCAAAGGATCTAGTAAAAGGGGGAATTTCTATTGATATTATTTTGCAAGTGGTAGGTTTATCTATTGATATGGTTTTAGATGGATAGCTCGTAAAAAAATTATAGCAATAAAGTTTTTTCTTAAATGGAGGTATATATGTTTGTTTCTGCAAGCAATGTTAGTCCTATAAGCTGCAAAATAGGGCAAAAAATAGAAAATTGTAGGTTAATGCGAGGGCATACTCAAATAGAATTAGCAAGTAAAATAGGTTTAACATACCAAGAAGTGAACAGCTATGAAAATGGGTATATTCCTATTCCAATTGAAGTACTATATGTAATAGCAAGAGTATTGTCATACCAATCTCCACTAATAGATAGACAAATAGTAAAAACTACAAATAATTGAGGCTAGAAAGAATAAATATGTAGTTTATGGCAGGAAAAAGTAAAGCAATAGGAGAAGAACTATATAATCAATGCAAGTTAGAATTAAAAAAATATGGAATAAGAGGAGAGATAGGAAGAAGGTTACAAGCAATAATATCAGCAAAGGAGTATGGTATCTCAAAAGTTGCTAAAATATATAGAATTACGAGAACGACATTAATGAAATGGATTGCAAGATTTAAAGAAAAAGGTGTTATTGGGTTTGCAATACAGCCAGGGCGAGGACCTAAACCAAAACTGAACGAGGAGAAGAAGGAAAAAATAAGAGAGGTAATAGAAGAAGATGGGGCAAATCTGACTGCTAAAAAATTGCAAGGTATAGTTGAAGGAATGTTAGCTATCAAAGTAAGTGAGTCAACGGCGAGAAGGCTTATGAAGAAGCTAGGATTTACATATATCACACCTCGTCCAGCACATTATAAACAAGACAAAAACAAACAAGAGGAGTTCAAAAAAAATCTCAATGAAATTGTGGAAAAGAACCGGAAAAAGGAGGTTTTTTTTCGATGAATCGAGATTTGGAACGCACTCAAAAGTTGGACATGGATGGTTTAAAAAGGGCTCAAGAACACAAGTTAAAGTAAAAATCGGAAGAGAAAACTTCTATCTTTACAGCGCTGTAAATCCCAGGAATGGAGAGGATATTAGCCTACTTGCTCCACATGTAAACACAGATTGCATGAACATATTTTTGGAGCAGATGTCGAAAGATTTGGGGACTAGAGAAGCTTTTCTTATCATGGATTGCGCAAGTTGGCATAGGTCTAAAGGTTTAAAAACTCCTGAAAATATCACCATAATTTATTTGCCGCCGTACTCGCCTGAGCTCAATCCTGTGGAAAGATTTTGGCAACATTTAAAGGAAAATATAATAAAGAACAAGATGTATGACTCTATTAAATTACTTGAAAATGCTGTATCTGAATTTATTCGAGATATTACGGAAAGTTCGATCAAAACCATTTGCTCTGTGAATTATTTGTCTAGTTATTTATGAGGGTTGGTATCAGTTAATGCTGTAGATCTATTACCTAAACCAATAACAGTAAGAGAGTATGAAGATGAAGACGAGGAAATACTCTATCTAACGAAAATATACGAGAATCAAAAGTTAGGCAAAATAGTACCTTCATTAGTCAGATTTGTTCATATTAGCGAAAAAATCAATCAAGAGGAGGCAAGATTAGAAGTAGCAAAAAATCTAGTTAAAGAAGGAGTGTCAGTTGACATAATTTCCCAGGCAACGGGTTTATCTATTTACGAGTATGATAGTACAGAGAGAGAAATCTGCACTGATTCTATATATTACAGAATAGGGCAAAGAATAAGAGAATGGAGGTTGATAAGAAGATATACTCAAAAAGATTTGGCAGATAAAGTTGATTTAACGCTCAAGGAAATACACGAATATGAAAAAGGATATACTGCCATCTCATTTGATAAATTATATGAAATAGCAAGAGCATTATCAGTGAATATTAAAGTTCTACTGCCTAAAACAAGAGAAAGCAAAAAGCTATTGAGTTTAATGGATGAGTACAGAGAACAAGAATCATTAGATGCATTAGTCAAATCTCTATCTGAAGATATGAAAAGTAGCAAGGAAAAAGTTAAAAAAGCAGAGAAAATCAAGATTGCAAAGGATCTAGTTAAGGCGGGTATTGCTGTTGATATTAGACTTCTTTCAAAATTGTTAGAGGGAGTGTAAGATGAAGTATTTGAAAGAATGAAATATAAGGAAATAGAAAAGTTAGAAGGAGAAAAGTTTCGACGTTTAACAGGGGTAAAAAAAGCAACATTTGAGCGAATGGTAGAAATTCTAGAAGTGGAGGATAAAAGAAAAAAAGCTAGAAGTGGAAGAAAAAGTAAACTTTGCATAGAAGACAGGCTACTTATGGCACTGGAATATATAAGAGAATATCGTACATATTTTCATATTGGGCAAAGCTATGGCATGAGTGAAAGTAACAGTTTTAAAATAATAAGATGGGTAGAAGACATATTAATAAAACATCCAGATTTTGCATTACCAGGAAAAAAAGAGCTATTAAGAGTGATGTAGAATATGAAGTTTTAGTAATAGATGGAACTGAAACGCCAGTAGAGAGGCCAAAAAAAAGCAAAAACGCTTTTATTCTGGAAAGAAAAAAAGGCATACTATAAAAACACAAATAGTAACAGAGAAGAAGAGTAAAAAAGTCATATGCACGTCTTTCTCGAATGGTAGAAAACACGATTTTCGGATGTTTAAGGTAGCAGTATTGCCGCAAACTAAAATCTTAGCTGATGCCGGCTACAGGGGAATGCAGAAGATACACAAAAATGTTGTATTACCGCACAGAAAAACGAAAAAGAATCCGTTAAGCAAAGAACAAAAAAAAGAGAACAGAGCACTTATGAGCCAAAGGGCAATTGTTGAAAACGTAATTGGCTTATTGAAAAGGTTTAAAATCATCTCGGACAGGTATAGAAACCGACGAAAACGTTTTGGTTTAAGGTTTAATTTAATTGCTGCAATTCACAATTTTGAGCTCCCTACATGAATTTTGAAAGAAGTCTATTATCTTGCGAGCATCTGGCCTAACTGCTGATGAGTTGGGTGAGTGTCCAAAAATGAATTGACTTGAATTCTGGATTAAAAACAGGGTGCTCAGAGATATTATATTAAGATATAAGCAAAAGTAGTTGTTTATTTAATAAATCTATTTACCATCTCTGAAAATTTGCTTAGATTTCGGTTGTTCAACAGATACCTCTTCTAAACCCCAGTTGCGGATTAGAAGTCAGTGAAAAAGATAGGGAAATAGGGTAAACTCCGGAAACATATTATCAAAAAGTAGAGAGGTTACCCATGAATAAAAATGTAACAGAATTATTTTGCTTTGTAGACGATTTTTGCAAGGCTATAAACAAAAATTTCGCAGAAAAACTCCTGCCAAACAGTAAAAAACCTACCAGAACGCCAGAGATTACGCATTCTGAAATTCTTACTATAATTTTACTTTATCAACAATCTAGATGTGAGGACTTTAAATCTTTCTATACATATTATTTGAAAGCACTATATGGATCTGAGTTTCAAAATTTGCCAACATATAGTAGATTTATTAGGCTAAAACCGAGGGTTTTATGGTATTTAGCATTACTTTTGCAATGGCTATGTGAGCAGTCGAAAATGACAGGGATTTCGTACATAGATGCAACATCTATCGCTGTTTGCCATCCAAAAAGAATCTCAAGAAACAAAGTTTTCAAAGGATTGGCAAAGCTTGGAAAGACTACATATGGCTGGTTTTTTGGTTTTAAATTGCATATGGTAATTAATGAAAAAGGTGAAATTCAAGGAGTTACACTTACTAAAGGTAACGTTGACGACAGAAAACCAGTACCAAAATTAACTGAAAAACTGACTGGTCTTTTGTTTGGTGATAAGGGCTATATAAAGAAAGAGCTCTTTGCAAAACTCTTCGATAGAGGACTAAAACTCGTTACCAAAGTAAAAAAAGGTATGAAAAACACATTAATGCTACTTGAAGAAAAGATTTTTTTAAGAAAAAGGTCGATTATTGAAACAGTTTTTGGCTACCTAAAAGACAGACTTGAGCTTGAGCATTCAAGGCACAGGTCTCCAATAAATTTCTTGGTGCACGTCTTTTCCACATTAGTTTCATATTCCATGAAGCCTAAAAAGCCCTGTATTTCTAGATTTTACTATATTGATTAATCCGCAACTGGGGTTTCTAACCCCAACTATGGATTAGCCAACAAAGAAAGGCATAGAAATAGAGGGCTTTTTCGACTGCATGGAATAGGAAATCAGAACAGAAAAAACATGAATTAGGAAATTTGTTGGTGATCTGTGTCTTGTATGCTCAATCTCAAATTTGTTTTTTAAAGAGCCGAAAACCGTTTCAACAATCGATCTTTTCCCTAGTAAAAACCCCAGTTGCGGATTAATCAATACAGTAAAATCTAGAAATAGAGGGCTTTTTAGGCTTCATAGAATATGAAACTAATGTGGAAAAGATGTGCACCAAGAAATTTATTGGAGACCTGTGCCTTGAATGCTCAAGCTCAAGTCTGTCTTTTAGGTAGCCAAAAACTGTTTCAATAATCGACCTTTTTCTTAAAAAAATCTTTTCTTCAAGCAGCATTAATGTGTTTTTCATACCTTTTTTTACTTTGGTAACGAGTTTGAGGCCTCTATCGAAGAGTTTTTCAAAGAGTTCTTTTTTTATATAGCCCTTATCTCCGAATAAAAGACCAATCAGTTTTTCGGTTAAATTTGGTACGGGTTTTCGGTCGTCAACGTTACCTTTAGTAAGTGTAACTCCTTGAATTTCACCTTTTTCATTAATTACCATATGCAATTTAAAACCAAAAAACCAGCCATATGTAGTCTTTCCAAGCTTTGCCAATCCTTTGAAAACTTTGTTTCTTGAGATTCTTTTTGGATGGCAAACAGCGATAGACGTTGCATCTATGTACGAAATTCCGGTCATTTTTGACTGCTCACATAGCCACTTCAACAAGAGCGCTAAATACCCTAAAACCCTAGATTTTAGCCTAATAAATCTACTATAGGATGGCAATTTTGGAAACGCTGATTCGTATAATAATTTCAAATAATGTACATAGAAAATTTTAAAATTGTCGCACTTGATATAGCAATATTATGGTAAAAATCTCTGAATGCGTAATCTCTGGCGTCCTGGTTGGTTTTTTGCCACTTGGTAGAAGTTTTTCTGCAAAATTTTTGTCAACTGAATTGCAAAAATCATCGATCAGGCAAAATAATTCTGTTACATTTTTATTCATTGGTAACCTCTCTACTTTTTGATAATATGTTTCCGGAGTTTACCCTGTTTTCCTATCTTTTTCACTGACTTCTAATCCGCAACTGGGGTTAGTTTGACTCCTGCATCGGATAATTCATACCTGCTAGATTAAGTCTAGATTACTACATTTAATATTTAAAACATTCCCCTTCTTCCTAATGCTACTTCTCCTTAACTTGACTGCGTATGGAACAATTAGGTACGAGAAGAAACACAGAAAATATGTTATTTACAAAAATTAACTATCAATTTGATCGGATAAGTTAATACCGATACTGCTAACAGACCACTAACCCACAAAACAATAAACCATAACCATTGTTTAACTTGAGGATGGCGTTTTAGCCATGAGACTACTAACTTATTAATATGTGTGTTCATAATTTGATTTTCCACGAAAGACATAATAGGAATAACTAGTGTAAGTTAAAATGAGCGGTAAAAGCGGTATTATAACAATAAGCATTAAAGATAAACTTGGCCCGGAAGCAGCTGCATCAAGAATGGTATATCGAAAAGGTACGATCCACGGATAGAGACTAATTCCTAAACCTAAATATCCCATAAAAAAAATAGCAATACTGAGAAAGAATGGACGGTACTCCCGTTTAGTATTCTGAAGATCAAACCACAGCATGAAAAATAGCCAAGATGTGAGTAATGGAATAGAAAATAAATAATAAAAATTTGGCATACTAAACCAAAAGTTTTTAATACGTTCATTTAAAAATGGTGTCACTACACTCACTAGTCCCATGAAAATACCTACAAAACCAAGCGTATAAGAAGCAACCTTGCGTGCCCATTCTTGTGTTATATTTTCTGTCTTCATTATGAGCCATGTAGAACCTAAAAGTGCATATCCAAATATCACAGCAACGCCTGTCATTACACTAAAAGCACTTGCCCAATCAAATTGGCCACCAGAAAAGTTGCGTCCGTTTACTTCTACACCATGTATAAATGCGCCTAAAATCATGCCCTGGCAAAATGCAGCACCAAGTGACCCAAAATGAAAGGCATAATCCCATAATTGCCTGTATTTTCCTTCTGCCTTAAAACGAAACTCAAAGGATACTCCGCGCACTATAAGGCCAAGCAGCATAATAATGATTGGAATATAAAAAGCAGGCATTAATATTGAATATGCAAGAGGAAAGGCAGCAAACAACCCTCCACCACCTAATACCAACCATGTTTCGTTTCCATCCCAAAATGGTGCAATTGAGCTTATCATATGATCACGGCATTTATCTGACGGTGCAAAAGGAAGTAAAATACCAATACCTAAATCAAACCCATCCATTAAAACATACAGTAAAACAGCTATGGCAATTAGTAATCCCCAGATTAGGGGTAAATTAATTAAGGAAGAAAAATCAAACATGATTGTTGCCCTTTCCAGATTCAATTACTGAAGCTCCAATACCGTGTTTATAAAATTGCTCTTCTTCTTTAATGACGGGAATTCCTTTGTATATAAGTTTCAGGATATAGTAACTGCCTGCTCCAAATATAAGGGTATACATAACGATAAATGCAATCAAAGACCATGCAACCTGAAAACCGGTAATCGCAGGTGAAAATGATTCAATTGTGCGCATAATTCCATATACAGTGTAAGGTTGACGACCAATTTCAGTAGTAAACCAACCTGCAAGTAACGCTATGAACCCAGACGGCATCATTGATATCCACCATCCATGTAAGAAACAACTTTGGAATAGCTTACCACGAAAGTATTGTATAACACTAACTAATCCAATCATAATCATTAAAATTCCGATTCCAACCATTACACGGAAGGACCAAAATACCCATACCACAGGTGGTCTATCTTCTTTTTTCCATTCCTTTAATCCTTTTACTTCTCCTAAAAAATCACGTGTTAAGATCAAGCTGGCAAGATTAGGAATTTTTATCTCGTAGTGATTAATTTCATTTTGCTGATCCGGATAAGCAAACAAGAGTAAGCCAGCCCCTTTTTCGGTTTCCCATATACCTTCCATTGCAGCAATCTTAGCAGGTTGATGCTTTAGTGTATTTAATCCATGCCTATCCCCCATGAACAGCTGAAAAGGTGCAGCTAAAGCGACCATAATGGTTGCCATACCAAGCATAATTCTTGCTTGAGGAGCATATAGTTTTCTCCAAAGATAAAATGCTCCTACACCACCAACCACAAAAGCTGTTGTAAGATAGGCTGCTGTTACCATATGAATAAAGCGATAAGGGAAAGAAGGATTAAAAATAATCTCTAACCAATTGGTTGGATATAGAAGACCATTCTCACCAATCGTGAGTCCAGCGGGTGTTTGCATCCAACTATTGGCTGCAATAATCCAGAAAGCTGAAATAAGCGTCCCCACTGCAACGATACAAGTAGAAACAAAGTGCATACGAGGACTTACCCTATTCCATCCAAACAACATAATGCCTAAAAAAGATGATTCTAGAAAAAAAGCTGTTAAAACTTCAAAGGAAAATAGAGGGCCGAGAACATTGGCTATGCGGTCAGAAAAAATTGACCAATTGGTACCAAGTTGATATGACATTACAACTCCAGACACCACTCCCATGCCAAAAGCAACGGCAAAAATCTTGATCCAGAATTTATAAACATCACGGAAACGTGTATCACCAGTCTTAAGCCAACACCATTCCAAAAAGGCTAGAAAACTTGCAAGTCCGATCGTGAAAGCAGGAAATATAATGTGAAAGCCTATTGTAAAGGCGAACTGAATTCGAGCTAATAGTAAAGAATCAAATTTAAACATTTCAACTAATAACTATATGCTACAAGTAAACCAAATTTACCTATAAATCAAATCCTTTTTTTAAATATTTTAGCTAAAATATCACACCAATTAGCATAACAAAGTTTTTAATTATTTACTTTCCCTAATATCGCAAAAAGATCGTATATTTGTGAGAACAATTTAAACAAAAGCGGCGTTGTGAAAATAAAAGCTTGAAATTGCTACAACAAAGCCATATACGTTAGTTCATATCTAAATGTGGCTAAAGTAGGCTAAAATAGCTGCTTTTATGATATAGTAGAATTACTATAAAGAAAAGTTCGCACGTATCGTTTGGTAGACCAACGCATTCCAAGAAAAACACTTCTCATGCTTGCTGGTTTCGGTTGCTGGAAGTGGTTGTGTTATTTAAATTCTTAATAATAGATTTTATTGAATTAATAATAATTTACTTGGGAATAAAAGGAAAATTTATGATATTTTTATATCTTAAATAGAATGAAATCTTTTTTATTAATATCGTCCTTTTTGCAAAAACATTCCTAACTTTTCCACCACTTTTTTGGCTAAGATCAAGGCACAGATCACCAAAAAATTCCCTAATTCATGTTTTTCTGTCCTAATTTCCTATTCCTTGCAGTCGAAAAAGCCTTCTATTTCTATGCCTTACTTTATCGACCGATTCATAACTGGGGTTTCTTGATCTATATTTTCTACTTGTACTCCACTTACAATAGCTATATTTTTTGACTTGCCATCACTACCAGAATACTTGTCTATTATATTTTCTAATTCAATCTCAAGCTCTTTACGAAGGGCTAAATGTTCATCAGGTAGTGCAATACTACCATATTCCTGCAATACCAGCTTTTCTTGCAAAGAACATAAAATTGATAAATCTACTAAGCAAATTATAAGCGATACAGTAGCAATTATATTGTAACCATATACTGCTGCAACAATTCCAGCAACAACTGAGATTGGTAAAGTAAATAGTACGACAATGCCTAATTTGCTTATTCCTTCTCTGTAGCTATAAAATGATTGAGTTACAACCTCACATAGGTCCTCTTCTGTCAGATCAAAAACCACGCCATAATTAGGATCGTAAAATGCAAAGCTATCATTTGAATTTTTCTTTATTAGTACAGCATGCCCATTCTTACGTCCAGAGATATAATATATTTGCATATACCGATTTTGATTCATTGATGCTAGGTTTAAGTCTGCTACAGTTAGTGTCCTTGGCTTTTTCATTACTAATGCAAATGATTCTAATCTTTTGTATACTTGTTTATAGTCTTTTATAAAATCTTCTTGTTTATCTATTTCAAGCCGCTCAAGAATATCACGACATATTTCTGCTTTCTTACGAATAAGAGACTCTAATTTGTCCGTTTCGTTGCTTGCTCTCTGAATACGTGCTTCTTCTAAAATCATTTCACCATCTTTGAATTTCTTAATTAAATCACCTATTAGTGATCTTTTTTTCTCAATACTATCAAATGCTTTAACAAAAGATTCTTTGTTAACTAACAAATCGTTCAAAGTAACATATTCACACAAATATCTACATATTCCGTCTATTTCTTCCCGATTGAGAAATTTTTTATAGTCTTGAAACATTTGTTCGTCAGATTCAACGATATTCATTAAATCTCTCTGTGCATTAGGTACAAATCTTTCTTTGTATTGAGAAAATATTCCATTCATAAAAACCCCACCTTATTAAATGATCATACATATAACTTTTCATACTACTCCTCAAGAGTTATTTTAATCACATATTTAGATGTACAGCAATTGAACAACCAGCAAAAACAAGGTCTCAAGACCGTGAATAGTGTTTTATTTTTGAAGCCTTTCAATTTTACTGACCGGTAACCCAGTAAATTTGGCAATAGTATTGATATCCATTTTATCAGCAAGCATCTCCTTAGCCACTGCTATTTTAGCCTGTTTTTCGCCCTTTTCTTCACCAATTTGAATACCTTCTTCTCTGCCTTTTTCATGACCGATTAGGATGCCTTCTTCTCTGCCTTTTTCGTGTCCAACCTTAAGACCCTCATCAAACTTTTGAGCAAAAGCAGCTATCTCATCCATTATGCGTTTTTTCATTTGTTCATATGCTAGTAACTCTTCTTCTGACCAATTAAACTTATTCATCTCTTCATAAGCTCGTTTTATGATGACGTCACTACCAATTATTTTATCTAGGTCCTCTTCGTTTGTTTCTGCTGCATAGCGAAAAAAGTAACACCATTTTTCTACTATATTTTCTAATTGATCTTCTTTCGTTTTTGTAAATTTTGGTAACTCTATAAATACGAAGTAAAAATCCTTTAAGTCGTGTTCAAAGCTATTCTTATCTAAGATGACATGATTAGATTTGTACTCAGCCTTATCTGGAAAAATAATGCAATCAGCAACAGCTATAAAGATTATTTCCTTGAGGTTATGGTAATCATCACCTTGATCTGCTTGACTTGAATAGGCTTTAGCAGCATAATATTGAGCACGTTTTTCGAAGCCCTTAGTCTTAGTGAATTGCATTTCTATAATATATCTTGAACCTTGAGAGTCTTTACAAAGAACATCGACAATACTCTGCTTTTTAGCGGCAATCTCAGGATCCAAAATGGTAGCTAAAAATTGAACGTCCTGAATAGCAGCTAAGCCAGTAAAGCCTAAAATATCGTTTAAGAAATGAATTAGGATATCTTTATTCTTCTCGGTGCCAAATATTCTCTTGAAGGCGCAATCATTTCGTGCGTCAAGAAATTTCGAAAGAGCCATAACGAACTAACCTAAAAAGCATTAATAATTATACACAATTCTGAAGAAATATTCAACTCTTTTGTGTTTAAATCTTATTTTTTTAAACTTTGGGTATGTTAGAGAAAAAACAACTGTCAAAGATGGCCTAAGAACAGCATCTTCTGCTTTAGACGTCCATTTGTACATCTTTTATCAACCCTTCTATAAAGTATCTTAAAAGACTAGCAAATGGATATCATGAATTTAGCAGCAAAAAAAACATTAAAGACGCTTTACATCATAAAGAACTCGAATTTCATAGTAAATTTATGCAGATGGAACCCATTTTAACTTGTCACATCATAGGCATTTAATATACTTCAACAAAATGTAGGCAAATATGCTGGCAAAATTTCTATCTCAAACTCCCAAGCAGCTAAAGGAACATTGTGCATTATTAAGCAGCGAGGAAAAGCAAAGTCTTTATAGCAAGGTGCTGAATGAAGCTAAAAATACACCTAGAGATTCAAGAGAAAGTTTAGATAAGCTAAAGAAGTTGAGTAAAGTGGCTGTTGCAATAGAAGAAACTATTGATCTAGAAAAGTTTAATGATGATCATCCATTAAGAGAAATTAATATTGCAATCTATGCTCCTGAAGAAGCTAAGAACTACCTATTTAGCCTTAGTGATTCATCGGAACTGTATGATTTAAAGGAGGATAGGGAAAAAGCAATTTATCAGGCGATCAAATCAAATGATAGGGAGTTAGTAAAACATCTATTAATGATCCTTACGTCAGGTGATATTGAACTTGAATTTTTTAAGGAATTAGAGGTGTTACTGTCAGAAGCATATGAAGAATTAAAGGAGAACTTATCTCAGGATATGAAAAATTATCTAGAAAAAAATATAAGTTTAAAACGTTTTGTGTGTAGTAATGTTAACATATTAGTAGCCAAGCCTGTTAATGTACGAGCAATGATAAATCTATTTATAGTTCAATCTGGTGCGAATTATAAAATAGATGAATTGTTGCTGATTAAAATAGCAGAAGGCTTAGAAGAAGGAGAATTACTATCACAAATAAATCAGATGATAGAGACGCTGAAAAAACATGAAAGGTTTGTAGAATTGGAATACAAGGTAAAAAGGTTAAAATCAGAACTAGCAAGTGGAGAGAGCAAATATTCAGATGAGGTTATGAAGTTTATTATAGAGGAACGAGAAAGAGAGATGAGAGAGATTGGAGATAAAAGCAACCAGGTAATAAGAGAAAGAGAGAAATTATTATCAAGATTAAGCAATAATTCTAATAGAAGACATTAGTGTGCGAATTGGCAGAAAGCCTAAGCTACAAAGTTAGGCAAGAGATAAGAAATCGTAGATTAAGGCTGGGATATACTCAAAAAGATTTAGCAAGTAAAATTGGTACAAAATATCAGGTAATACTACAATATGAAAAAGGAACACGTAGAATTTCAATTAACAAATTATATGAGTTAGCAGAAGCATTATCAACAACTGCTAGAGATCTAGCTTGCGGACAAGAAGTATCAAAAAGGTATGAGGAAGAAGAGATATTAAATCTAGTAAGAAGACATAAAGAAATTAAGGATCAAGAATTACGCGAGATATTTTATTTATTAACCAAATTCATCCGTATTAGCGAGGAAAAAAGCGGAAAAGCGGTGAAAATAGAAGTAGCAAGGGGTTTAGTTAAGGCAGGAGTTTCTGCTCACGTTATCTCTCGAACAACCAATTTATCTATTAGTGAATATGAAGAGAAGAAGATTTCTATTCCGTATAAAGTAGGGCAAAGGATAAAAGAGTGGAGGTTGAGACGAGAGTATACCCAAGAAGATTTAGCAAACAAAGTCGGCATAACAAATCAAAGGATATACGAATATGAACAAGGGCGAGCTGCCGTTTCACTTGAAACATTAGATGAAATAGCAAAGGTATTATCAATCAGTATCATAGATCTACTTCCCGAATCAACAGAAGATGAAAATAGCGAAGTTGGGTTATCAAATTTGATAGAAGAATACAAAAAGATAGAGAGTCAGGAGTTACGAGATGTGCTGATCAAATCTTTGTTTGAAGGCATACATGTTTGTAATGAAAAGATTAGAGAAGCAAAGAAGGTTGAAGTTGCAAGGAATTTAATCAAAGAAGGAATTTCTGTTGATATTATCTCGCAAACGACTGGCCATAAGTTTTAAGTAAGATCTTTTATATTTCCATAAAAAATAAACAAAAAAAATTGAAAAATTGATTTGACTTCACCCGAAAGCTATGGCTTTATGCCAATACTGCTAAAAAATAGCAGTAAACATTTAAAAATAATTTATTATTAGTGAAGGATATATTATATGAATAATAACAATAAAAGTAAAGATCGTAGAGAAGAAATAGAGTTCAGAGCATTGGTAAGCAAAGGACATGCTTTACTAGATCGTGAAATAATAGAAACGTTTCTGAGTGGAGCGCATGATGGGGTCGAAGCTAGCATTATTGCTGAAAGGCTAATGGATCGTTTTAAAGGAATAGGAAGGATTTCAAGTCTGGAAATAGATGACCTGAAAACTATAGAAGGGGTAACCGACTCTACAGTTACAGCAATTTTATGTCTTAAGGAAGCTTTAAAGAGGGTGCCGAGAGAAGAGTTAAAGAAAGGACCAGTAATAGGTGGTAACTTAGAAAAGCTCGTAGAATATTTAAAGGCATGTATAGGTCATTTAGAAAAGGAATGTACAATAATAATATATTTGGATCAAAAGTTCCATTTAATAGGGGAAACAGTGTATGTTGGTAAAAAGGATAGTGTACCTATTTGCATACATGAAGTGGCAAGAAAAGCAATAATAGAAAAAGCAAAGTTAATGATAATGTCGCACAACCACCCATGCGGAAGTTTAAAGCCATCTGACGAGGATCTAGCTGTAACTAAAAAATTGGCTGAAGCCTGTAAGACTATAGAGATTAGGTTATATGACCACATTATCGTTACAAGTAAAAGCTATCTTAGTCTGAAGAAAGAAGGACTGTTATAGTCCGAAAAGAAGAGCTGCTCAAAGGTAATTTGAAGTAAAAATTCGTTATTGGGAAGTGCTGAGCAGCTTTTTGATGTCTCAAAAGTCGTTCTTTTGAATGCAGGAAAATATTTGCAAACACATTAATTACCCTTATAATTAATGAGAAAGCATACATCTAGTTAACAATAAAGTAATAAAGCTAGGTGTAAACTTAGAAAGTATTTTAAATAGCGGAGGCTAGTATGAGTAATAAAATAATTGTACCTTTTAATGATAAAGGGGGAAATACTTACGAATTAAACATTGATCTTGACGTATTGTCGAAGGATAATAGCATATCTAAAGC
The DNA here is from genome assembly GCF_936270145.1 of Wolbachia endosymbiont of Oedothorax gibbosus. Lineage (GTDB taxonomy): Bacteria > Pseudomonadota > Alphaproteobacteria > Rickettsiales > Anaplasmataceae > Wolbachia. Next base: position 804,021 of record NZ_OW370537.1, on the reverse strand, counting down.
TATTGTAGGCATCTGTAAGAAAAACCAGCAGTCTATCCCTGCAGGCGATGATCTTAGCAAATTACCGGAGATATTAGATGCTATTGCTGGAAAGAAAAACCTGTTGTCTGCCTTTCTAAGTAAAACGACTAATAAGAAGGCTAAGAACCTTGAAAGTAAAAAGCCTTCTTCTCAAGATGGTCGTGACAAACCAAGCAACTCGGAAGAAGGACTTAATAATCATTATAGCAGACAAGGTCGTTCAAGGAAATCAAATCCATTTATCTCACCGCTGCAAAAAATAGAGCCAAGTTGGGATGAAAATGAGAAGTTGAACCAGTTTAAAGATGCAGTAATAAAAGCAGAGAACATAAATGAAGTGGTTGAAGCCTTAAAACAAGCAATAGGTAAAGGAGTAAGGATGAATGCATATTATGATGGACAGCGTAGTTTTGCTGATATCGTGATGTGTAAAATACTTTCGAACCAATTCACAAAAGATGAGCAGAAAAAGGTTGTGGGTGCATTAATGTTGAGAGGCGCAACATTTGGTTACGATCTGTTAAATGATAAACTTGCAAGCGAAATTTACAGCAAACTGCAACCAAATATTCAACCGCAGATAAATGAGCGACTTCAAAAGCTGAAAGAAGCTGGTGAAAATGCTGTTCAAGGAGGAAGCGTAGAAGAGGTAGAAATAGACAACGATACATTTTATATGAAATTTTCTGGTGGTAGAGTAGAGCCTGCGAAAGTAATAGAAGGTACAAGCAATTTGGGTCTAAACAAAGGATGGATAGAATCAGGAAGTTACATAATAAAAATAGACAATGGGGAAATTGAAGTAAGAAGCGAAAAAGGAGGTACAAGAAATTATGTTGATCTATCAGATAACAGCGATTTTCAAATGACGCTTCATTCAAGCCTTGGTGAGCTAAAAATTAGATTGTGCCACGATGCAGAAAATTACGGTCAAGTACAAGTAATAGTAGAAGACAAAAAAACGTGGGAGAAATTACAAGAAGAAGGAGGAGAAATAATGGAAAATTGTCTGTTAGGAGGAAAGACGATCGAAAAGGCAATAAGAGAAGGAGGTTTCACACGGTGTGGCATATGGAGTGAAAAGAGGGCCACAGAAGAAATAAAGGCAGTTGGCAAGAATGAAACATTGTCGTGGGTGGATAGAGTACATGGGGGTAGTAAAGCAACCACTGTGGAACGTTAAACAACCGAATTCCTTCTCCACTTACAACGGTTCCTTAAAAAGAGCGGAGAAGGAGGTAGGGGGTATACGTAGAAAAAAATTTACAATAGAATTCAAAGTTAAAGCTAGCTAAAGGGTCATGAGCGAGAACAGCAAGAGTAGTGGATTAGGTAAATGGATAAAAGAGTATAAAAAAAGCTCTAAGATAAGCCTGAAGGTAAGGCCGGCCTCCCTGCTTTACCTTATTTTTGGACGATTTGAAGTTTTTGCAGTTAAAAATTAAGGAAGAACTTTAATAAAATTTTAGAACAGGATATATATTTGTTTTAAAGTTCGTGTGAAAAAGAGTGGCTCCTGATTCTATAAACTACAGAGTAAGGCAAGAAGTAAGAAATTGTAGGTTAAAGCAAGGATATACTCAGAAGGATCTAGCGAATAAAATCGGTGTAAAGTACTGGCTAATATTGCAATACGAAAAAGGTGGACGTAGAATTCCAATTAAAAAATTATATGCCATAGCAGAAGCATTATCAACAAGTGCTAGAGTTCTAGTTTCTGAACAAACAGACGAAAAAAGATGTTTTGAGAATGAAGGAGAAGGGATACTAAATCTAGTAAAAATACATAAAGAGATTAAGGATCAAGAATTACGCGAGATATTTTATTTATTAACCAAATTCATCCGTATTAGCGAGGAAAAAAGCGGAAAAGCGGTGAAAATAGAAGTAGCAAGGGGTTTAGTTAAAGAAGGAGTTTCTGCTCACGTTATCTCTCGAACAACCAATTTATCTATTAGTGAATATGAAGAGAAGAAGATTTCTATTCCGTATAAAGTAGGTCAAAGAATAAAAGAATGGAGATTGAGACGAGGATACACTCAGGAAGATTTAGCGAATAAAATCGGGGGGATAACAAATGTGCGCCAAGAAGCGTGTAAGGAACAGTTGGTGAAAATCCAACACGGGTAAAGCTTAGCCAGCAGCCTGGAACAGACCATTATATTGCGTAAGGTAACGAGCGTGGTAAAGCTAATGGAATGGACAATATAGGGTGCAATGAAAGTGAAGGTATTGAGTCCCGTAATTCCCGCGTCATGGGGGTTGACACCTTATTTTTGGTGGAAGACAGCATGGGTAATAACGCTAAGGCAAGATATTACTCACCCCATCGGGATCGAAGGCCGCGTCATGTGTTGAGATGGACCTTACGTGAACTTGGGAGATCCTTTGTATTCCTGTAAGGGTACTCTAGAACAAGCCAATAAAGGCGAGGAATGGAGAATGATACAAAGGAAGTCGGACTGACTGATAGTACTCAGAGTGTGGGAAAGCCACATACAAGGGGAAGCGGTCAGCAATATAGTAACTGGTATAGGGATTGCTATATCAATACAACAGAGATTGGAGGAATATGCAAGGAAAACTAAACCAGATAGCAGAAAGGGCTAAGCAAGATAAGCGAGTAAAATTTACATCGCTAGTTCATTTGATTAATGAAGAGAATCTTGCAGAGTGTTACAAGGAACTAAAACGCAACAAGGCTTGTGGTATAGATCGTGTGACAGTGGAAGCTTATGGAGAAAATCTAGAAGAGAAACTTAAAACACTAGTGGATAGTATGAAGAGAAAGCAATATCAACCGCAACCAGTGAAAAAGGTATACATACCCAAAGCTGGGAGCAAAGAGAAGCGCGGACTCGGAATACCGTCAACTGAAGATAAGTTGGTACAGATAATGCTAAAGAAGATATTAGAAAATATTTATGAAGCAAACTTTATGGACAATTCGTATGGATTTCGACCAGGAAGAAATTGTCATCAGGCGATAAACGCTCTAGATAAAGCAGTTATGCACAAACCAATTAACTATATTGTAGAAGTGGATATCAAGAAGTTCTTTGATAATGTTCAACATAAATGGCTAATGAATTGCCTAAGGGAACGAATAGCTGACCCAAATTTATTGTGGTTAATAAAACGATTTCTAAAGGCAGGAATAGTTGAAGTTGGATGTTATAAAGCAACCGATCAAGGCACACCACAAGGTGGTATAGTAAGCCCTGTATTAGCTAATATATACTTACACTATGTGCTGGACTTATGGTTTGAAAAGAAATTTAAGCCAAAAGCCAGAGGATATATACAGCTAATAAGGTTTTGCGACGATTTTGTAGTTGGCTGCGAGATGGAAGAAGACGCAAAAGAATTTCTAGAATTACTAAAACAAAGACTAAGTAAATTTGGGTTGGAAATAGCTGAAAATAAAACAAAAATAGTAAAGTTTGGTAAGAAAGAATGGTATCAAGCAGAAAGAGAGAAACGTAGGACGGCTAGCTTCAACTTTCTAGGATTTACACATTATTGTGGAAAAAGTCGTAATGGTAAACTTATGATGAAGCAGAAAACTTCAAAAATAAGCCTAGCCAGAAAGATTAAAGAAATCAAAGAGTGGTTGAAGATGGTACGAAGTCGTATCTGTCTCAAAGATTGGTGGCAGAAACTTAAAGCCAAACTAACAGGACACTATAGCTACTTCGGGGTTAGCGGAAATTATCGGTGTTTGATTCAATTCTATCGACCGGTAACAAAGCTAGCATTTAAGTGGATAAACCGACGTAGTCACAAGAAAAGTATGGATTGGGAACAGTTTACATACTATTTAAAAGTAAATCCACTACCAAAGCCAAAGATATATGCTTCTTTGTACACAGGAGCACTAGTGTGAACGCTGTATTGTGGAGCCGTGTGCGGGAAATCCGCAAGCACGGTTCTTTTGGGGGGACTATGATTAAGAGACCAAATCGCTGGTTTTCAAGGTCATGAGTCTCTACCAGACCCCCATCCTTCAGAAAGCCCTATATCTCTGCTTTTTATCTTTTTTAGATAGTCAGATGGGTTCTTACTACCTGTCAGAAAAGCTACTACTTCTGTTATTACGTACCACCATTCTCCATCGTGTAATACTCTAGTAAAATTGCTATTATCAAATGCAGTAGTCTCAATATCTCCTTCTTTTAAAGTTAAAGTATCAGTCATAAGCAACCTCTATAAGTTAAGAATAAACATAAAAACTAAAAAGACACTATTTTTAAGTCAGAAAAAATATTACTTACAATTCAATAACTTTCCAAAATCAATTATATGTGAAAAGTAACCGCTATCCATAACATCATCACTTACATCATTAACGTGGATAAGGACTGGACGACATGAAAAGCCTTTTGGACGATTTAGTGCATCTATTTTCTTTTGTACCTCTTGTATTATTGAATGACCAATTTTATCTTTTGAAAATTTGATTTCGCAAATGTAGAGAGTGTTAAACTTCGTTTGAATCATATAATCAATTTGACAACCTGCACTATTACGCGTTCTTTTCTGAAAAAATGGATTCTCGCTTATTATTCCATCAATTCCTAAGATATTATGTATACTCTTTCTATTGTTCAGCACCAAATTTTCAAATTGAAGCCCAATAATTGTATACCACTCTGGTAAGAACCCTATATAATAGGTGTCACGACTAATTTTTCCTAGATCTTTTTCGATATATTTTAGATAAAACCTTAAATAATTATCTTGAAGTCTGTACCTCCTGAGTCGTGAATCAGTACCCGTTTTTATACTCCAAGTATGATCCTTTGCAATAAAACCAGCAAGCTCAAGTTCATATAGATACTCAGAAATGCGTCCATGTCTTACGATATTTAAAGTAGCACAAATTTCTTCTTGTTCTTTAGCTCCAGTAGAAAGAGCTCTGACTATTTGCTTATAAAAAGCCGTTTTTCGCATGAATAAATCTGAGAATATTTGATTAAATTCTTCAACTAAAAACCCACCTTTTGTAAAACAAAGCTTTTTAATATTTTCTTCAGCGCTATGTTTAAAATTTACCTCCTCTAAATACTTTGGAATTCCGCCAGTTACTGCAAGCACCTTAAACTTTTCATATGCTGAAATGTTTTTTGGCCAAAATTCATTGCAATCAGAAAGCGATAATTCTCCGAGTGTTAAAGTTAACGATATTCTTCCTACGAAGCCAGTACTACTAAGTATATTTTTCTCGATCCAGGATGAAGCTGATCCACAAACAACGAAAATTAGCTTGTTATTATTTTTTAGCTGCGTATCCCAAAAATTTTTTATTTTGCCTAAAAAAGTTGGATCTTTTGAGCCCATCCAAGAAATTTCATCAAATAGCAATAATATTTTCCCTGATAGTAGACGTTCACCAACTGACCATAGTAAATCACTCCAATCATCATATCTAGCAAAAGACGTATTAAATTGTCTAGCAACTTGTCTAGAAAATTCATTAAGTTGGTGGGATATTGTAGTATGCTTTTCTGGTGGCAAACCTATAAATGAGTAATATTGCTCAAAATACTTACCAAACTCTTGAATTAAACGACTTTTTCCTATACGACGCCTTCCTTTGACTACTACAAAAGAAGCAGTATTTTTTTCTGTAAGTTCCAGTAGTTGCTTTAACTCAGCTTGCCTACCAATAAATAATGGAGACATAAAATACGAAATATAAATCTTTGTCTCCATTGTACGTGATAAAATTAGAGACGTAAATAAATAAATTTCGATCTTTGTCTCCATTTTGAACTATTAAGCGGGTTAAGAGTTCTGTAGCTTCTGTTTCTTCTTCTATGGCAGTAACTTTTTTCCTTGAGCTTCATCTACAATTTGCTGATTTCATTACTGAGAGTTTTGCAATTAATTGCTCAGAGGTTTGCAATAAAAGTTGTTGTATTTTCATAAAGTCTCCATTAACCCCTTCACAAGTCGTTCAATCTTTTTTGAAGAATTTTCTTTGTAAAGTGTAAAAAATGTGTTAAACTTACTAGTAAGTTTACTTTGCAATAGTTGGGTTACTAAAGATGCCTTTTATTTGCGTTTTAAAGGGCATTATAAGCGTTCTTTAGTGTGGCTAGTAAGTTTATACCCTAAAGTTACAGATAGCTTTAAAATGCAGCTTTTGCCTCATCTAAAAAAATTAAGAATATAAGGCTGTTTATTTTGCTTTCCTCAATCTTTTCTACCTCAAGTCTTCATCGCGCTTGCATAAAAGCCTTATTAAAGCAACTAGACCCATCTCACTTGAAAGTTATTGAGTATTCCGGAAAATCCGGAGATCTGAATTCTTAGTTCAGCTATTAAACTCAGTAGACCAGCGTTATGCGTTTGTTAAAAAAAAGATGACGGTTAGAGCCTCTGTTAAACTTATGGTAGAAGTAAAGCTATTGCAAAAATAATGTTTCAAAAAGTCTACTAACCATTTGTTCTTTAGGTTTGAAAAATTTTCTTTGCAACTAACAAAAAACACGATAAACTAACTGTAGGGTTTCTTGTAGTAAATAAAAGTTTGAGGTAAAAAATAATTTAGAAATGCCTCGTAATCGAGTTTTAAGCTACCCTACATGAGCAATTTAGTTCTTGGTGGTATAATTGTACCCTGAAGTTGTAGAATCGCTTTAAAACGCAATTACGGGTCATTTGTTTTTCACTGCCTTTACTTTATATTTTTATTATAGGTTGCAACTCCATAGACAAAGTAAAATTATGAAAGGACATCAAAAAACGTTAAGTTCTTCTCTTAACTGATATATACTATGTACTATAGCATAGTATATATTTATATATATATAGATTTTTGCCATCTTGCCAACTTCCCCAAACCCGCTATATAGGAGGACTTTACCCATGCTATCTAGTTGGCAACTTTTTGCCATCTTGCCATCTTACTATTTCTTTAAGCTATTGATTTTCTTGTGTTTTTATCAATTTTAAGTTGGCAAGATGGCAAATTCTTAAGTCTGCCAACTTACCATCTTGCCAACTTACTATACTATTTTGCCATCTTGTTTTGTAGAATTATGTATCACCCAAACGTCTGGATTTTCAACTGGTAAGGTTACTCCGTTATTTGGTGAAAGATAATAATCTGGCTTTACCAGCACATGTTGATTTTCAGAAATTTTTAACTCCATGTCTTTAACACATAAATAGCCGTACTTTGATTTAGTCCTTGATACTTTATATCCAAGAGCTTCCTTAAAGAACTTTATATGGCCAAGAGCTGCAAGATGGCTAATCCTTTCACGAATGCTACGTTCACTTCCAAGGCCTAGTTTTCCCTCAAAATACTTAGCAAAGTGTGCCGCGGTGTAAGTTTCACCTTTATATGCTTCATTAGCAATTAACTCTAAAATAATGTCATGTCTTCTTGAGCGTTCCAAATCAAGTTTTCGATTATAATTATCTTTTACTACTCTTCCAGAATCAAAGGTTACATCATGCTGCATAAATGACCCGTTGTGCCAATACAATGAAATTTTATCTTGTTCAGATGCAGAATAATTAGATTTCATGCGGCAAAGAACACGATCATCAGGGCAAGTACTAGCCTTGTATTTGTAATTTCCTTTCACAATCATAAAAAACCCTTATCCTCTCAAGGAAACTTTCCTTTTCTTGTTCTTGAATGTCCTGTAATTGTTTATTATCTATATAAGATTTTCCCTCCAGAGCTTTCAGTTGTTTTTCAGCAATTGATAGGGGAAATTCGCATTTAACCGTCTTAAACATAGAAAGCATGTCGTAATTGAAAATTGCTCGAATCAGCCAATACTGCCAAAGCTGGCAACACCCTGGACCAAGGAGAATTTGCACTAACTTTGGATCACAATTGTTAATTGCTATTTTTAATTTTTTTTCAAGATCTTCGTCTAGATTATCTAGAAAACCCATATACACCTCCTAGCCTAAAAAGTATAACATATGAAAATAATATGGTAAGAATATGAGAATTATTTCGTATGTCAAGTTTTTTTTACTTCAGAATATTAAATAAGTTATTCCTAATCTTAAAAAGCAACTAGAAATGGGAATTAATTTGGAAAAGTGTTAAAAAAAAAGCACATAAATCTTCAAAGAAATATATCTTTAGGTACTACAACAAATCTGTTTACTGACTATTTTAATTCTTTTCGAAAACGCAAGAAACTATCATTGCTAGTATATGTCTAAAATATGATGAAAATAGACTAACACGTTGAACTTCAGGTTACTTAAAGCTTTTGCATATGTTAATCATTTGAATTAAGATTGAGGACACGCTGGTGATTTGTTGTACCAAGTACCACATAACACACTCTTAACAGCAATAGACGTACTTATATCAGGATCATTTTGTTTTTCTTCACTAACTCTCTCACAAAATTTTCCAATACCATAACCTACTAATGCACCAACTACTGCAGCTACAAGAAACACCGCAACAGCACCAACAGGAGTTAAAGTAGTGGCTCCTGCAAAGTATGCTATGCTCAAACCTAAAAATAAACCTATTACCTTTCCACCACAAGCATAGTATTTGCTATTGTTCTTATGACTCCCTACTAGTGGCCGCTTATTATATATTTTACAACCTGTAAGTTTAGCTTCTAACTTCTTTATAACTTCATCATTGATATGGTCTTCAAAGTCAAGGTATTCTAGCTTTGTAAGCTTGCCACAGGTAAAAGCTTTTGCTCCATCATTGCTAATGTTGTTATCTTTTAATTTAAGAGATTTAAGACTCACAAGATTACCATTAGCTAAAACTTTTGCACCTCTATCACCAATCTTATTATTACTTAAATCAAGTCGAATAAGATTTATAAGATTACCTTCAGCTAATCCTTTTGCACCTTCAGCAGCACCAATATTGTTAGACGACAGATTAAGTAAAGTTAGTTTCGTAAGATTACCGTTAGCTAAAGCTTTTGCACCTTTACCGCCAATTTCGTTATTTGATAACATAAGTGATTCAAGACTTGTAAGGTTACCGTTAGATAGAGCTTTTGTGCCTTCATCACCAATCTTGTTATTTTGTAAATTAAGTCTAGTAAGCTTTGTAAGCTTGCCTTCGGCCAGCCCTTTTGCACCATAAGTGTTGAAAGTAACACAAAAAAGACATAAAGAACTATTATTGCAAGAAAATGGAGGCAATAATGGATCAAATAGAAAGAGTACTAAATTTAATAAAAGATGAGGATTTAGAAAGGCTAGGAAAATTAAGTGAAGTAGATAAATGTAATACTAAATTGTTGGGCAAGATTATATTTAAAGGTCTAATGAAGTTAATATTAATGGGGCAAAAAACAAGCCTAAGAGCGCTAGAAATGGTAATAAACAGGTGTATAATGGATAAGAATAGCGATAAAAGTACAGTAACATACAGTGGTTTGTCAAAAAGGTTAAAAGTTATAAATCCAGAATATTTTAAGGGAGTATATATTGATTTGATGAGCAAGATTAAAAAGCTATTACCCCAAAAAACATCAAATAACTTACATAAGTTTGATTCGACGATCATAAATTTATCGGGATATCTCATAAAAGATGGGCTGAAAATAGGCGGTAAAAGTAACGATAGTCAAGTTAAAGTGAGTGTAGGATTAAAGGATCAATTGCCGACAAGTATAAGATTTTGTAAAGGACAAGAAGAAAGTAGTGAAGATATAGCATTAGTGAGAGCAATTAATGAAGCTAAAGTTGAAAAAGAGGATATTTTATTATTTGATAGAGGAATCAGAAAAGTTGGAACTTTTGCCGAATTTGATGAAAAGGAGTACAAATTTATCACAAGAGTTAAAGTAGGAAGAAAACATGATGTTATAAGCAGGAACAAAGTTATAGGAGAACAAAAATCGGATGGATCAGAGATTTTAGAAGATATAATAGTTAATCTTTATCGTGCACGAGGTAAAGTGGCAGAAAAGCATGATCTACGGCTAATAAAAATCAGAAATAAAATTGGAGATGAAATATGGTTTTTGACAAACTTGTTTGAAATGCCAGCTTATGAAGTAACAGAGCTATATAGGCGCAGATGGGATATAGAAGTGTTCTTTAAATTTATAAAGCAAAATCTTGGATATAAGCACTTTTTAAGCCATACTATGAATGGCATGAAGGTGTATATTTACATGATTATTATTACGGCTTTGTTATTTCTTGTTTATAAAATCAAAAATAATCTACATGGGTTCAAAATAGCATTACTGCAATTCACATTGGATCTAAATGACTCTTTTATACGTTCGATTGTTTTACTGTCGGGAGGTAATTTACATGCCGTCAATCACCTTATATCACGCCATTTTTGATACTTTCAACACTTATGCCTTTTGCACCTTCAGCACCAATATTGTTACTTTGTAAATCAAGTTCAGTAAGGTTTGTAAGATTAGCTAAAGCTTTTGCACCTTCAGCACCAATCTTATTCCATCCTAAATCAAGTTTAGTAAGGTTTGTAAGATTAGCTAAAGCTTTTGCACCTTCAGCACCAATCTTATTCCATCCTAAATCAAGTTTAGTAAGGTTTGTAAGATTAGCTAAAGCTTTTGCACCTTCATCACCAATATTGTTGTATGATAAATCAAGTTCAGTAAGGTTTGTAAGATTGGCTAATTCTTTTGCACCTTCATTGCCAATCTCTGCCCCGTGCAAGCTAACTTTTGTAATGTCTGTCCTATTTTGTAAAAAGCTTACTAGTTCACTTATGTTTTCGGCGCAATGATAATAAAGGACACTGTCCCTAACATGTTCATTAAAATCCATTTCTTCTCTTTACTAAAATTATCATATAAATATTTTAGCCAGTATTTCAGTAGTTGTCAATTATATAAAAACTTATAGAAAATGCTAGACTCTGTAGCGTCGTAAAATTTTTAAATATTTACTCTTTCAAAAACATAAAATAGTACCTACCTTCGTGAGAATAATTTAAATAAAATTGGTGTTGTGAAAGTAAAAGACGTAAAATTATTGCAACAAAATTAGGCGAGTTATTTCATATCCAAATGTGACCAAAGTAGGCTAGTATAGCTGGTTTTAGGATATAGCAGAATTATTATAAAGAAAAGTTCGAACGGTACACTTGATAGACCAACCCATCCCAAAACGAACACTTCTCACGCTTACTGGTTTTGGGCGCTGGAAATGGTTATATTATTTAAGTTTTTAGTATTATATATTGCTAAATTAGTGATAATTCACTTAAGGAGAAATGAAGATTTTTTGCCTTAATCCTTTTCTTAAATAAAAAGTCGTGGTAAATTCGAGGCATTGAATGTTTTAGGGAGTGTGGTATGTTATCAGTTGAAGATATTGCAGTAGTAAAAATTGCTATTGAAATATGTAATAATCCGGAGCTAAAGAGGGAAATACTTTGTGCACCTGGGTCAGATTATGACATAAATAAAGGAAGTTACGAGTATGGTAGCAAGAAACAGTGGAATGAAATAGTAGAGAAAAAAGCAACAGTAATACTAGAAAATTTAGGTATAGCAAAGCAACTGCAGGAAAAAGTAATGGGCATTGTGTTCTCAGTTGGGATAAGAATGCTAACTTGGGCAGAATATCATGAAGGTACTCTTGGGTTTTCACGTGAATACAGTGTTAATTTTTTAAATAGTTCTTTTTTTACACAACGTGGGATAATCGATAATAAAAAAGCAGCAGAAGAGTTAATAAAGGACGGGGGCTTAAGCATTAAACAGAAATATAAGTTAGCTTGCCTTTATTGTCTTACAGATCATATTCCTGCTTTATACAGGCAAATAACGAAGGAGGAGTTTTATGATACTGAGAGACCTCAAAGGATCAGGCAATCAGAGTTAGTAAAATTTTGGTCTTATCATCTAATGGGTGAGATAGATAAACTCAAGGGAGAAAAAACTCTAGATCAATATAGACTGGAAAAAGCCGTAGAGAGTGGAAGTAAAGCAGCAGTTGAATATTGTTTAGAGAAGACAAATTTAAGGAGAAAAAAGGATGCTATAGTGGATGCTGCAGTGGAAGCAGTTAAGTGTAGAGTTAAAGCAGGGCCATATACCGAAAAAGATTGGGTTGTTTTTCGAAATCAGAGATATAAAGATAGTGAGGAATCATGGGTGCCAAGCGATTACTATGTGGACATCTTGTCTTTTCTTTTATCAAAGATGGGAGAGGATCAACAGATAGAGTTTTTGAAGAAAGATATTAGGGGTGTTGATTATAAAAGAGAATCCTTTGGAGACAAAAAGCGTTCCAGAGTATTAGAATATTTTTTAAATTGGCCATACCAAGATTACTTTATGAAGACAGCAGGACTGATGTTGGAATTTCTGCCAGAAAGGGATTACGCTGTTCTGTTACTAAGGATTTGTGACAAGATTGAGTCTAAAGAGGAACATTTAAAGTATGGTGAAGGGAAAAGCTACGATTATAGAGGGCTTTTAAGGGAATTTTGGTGCCAAAGTCCCGAGCGTTACAAGAGGTATGTTTTTAGTAATCAGGAAGTAGCTTATAAAACTGACAGAGTAGTTAGAGTTAAAGCAGGTGTAGGGTTATTAATTGAGTTACTTACCTTAAAAAATTTCACTTATGAAGATAGAGAAAATATTAAGCTGATTTTAGCCAGTGCAACCGGTAAAGAGAAAGAAAATATTCTCTCTTCTGAAGAGTGGAGAAAAGTCTGTATTGGGCAGATGAAAGAAGAGAAATGGGAAACACTGAATGGGTTTGTACTAAACTGTTCTTTATCCAAAGAGGAGGAAGATAAGTTTAAGAGGGAATTGAGCTTTACAAAAGAAGCAAAGCGTATCTGCATTGATTTTATAAAAAATGATAAATGGAATACAGCTGAGTCATTTATAAAGTGGAGTTCTTTACCTGAAGGAGAGATAAATAAACTGAAGAAAGAAATGATTTATTCTGAGGACGGGAGGCGTGCATGTGTGTACCTAATTTCATCTGATAAAAAAGTAAAAGCTGTTGATCAGTTTATCAGGTGGTGTTTTCCTTCTGAAGAAGAAGTAAAAGCATTTAAGAAAGAGTTAGTTTTTAGTGATCATGGAACTGGTAAATGCGCAAGCTTAGTAAAAGCAGATCAACTAGAACTTGTTGATGAGTTTATCAATTTTTGCCTTTCTTCTGAAGGAGAGATTAGAGAATTAAAGAAAAAGGTGGCCTATAGATTTGGAAGTTCAGTTTGTGAAGAATTAATATCAGACAGTGAGGGAGAAGAGATCTATGATAATCGAGGTTATGATGTGATTGGCACAAGGATTATATTTAAAGGAGGTAAATGGGAAGAAGTTGAGAAGTTTTTAACTTGGTGTTTCTCATCTGAAGAGGAAATAAATGATTTTAAGAAAAATGTATTACTCAAAGAGTCTGGTAAAGAAATTCATTTTAAATTGATTGAATCCAATCAATGGGAAGAAGCTGAAAGGTTTTTTGCTTGGCTTGGGTTATCTGCTGAAGAAATAAAAGAATTGAAGAAAGAAACCCTTTTTCATTATGGTGCAGCTAGTGAGATGTTCAGTGAACTGATGTATAGTGAAGAAGGTGATGAAGAATTTGTTGATTACGGAAGTAAACAAGAAGCAATTGAACTACTTTTAAGGTGGTACTTAACAGATAAAGAAACAGTTCTTGAGTTTAATGATCACTTTAAGCAATGGTATAATAGTGAAGAGATAACTCAGGAAGAAAGAGATGTTCTTAAAAATTTTGATTTGATGATAGAACAACATTTGAATGATTTAGATGAAGAACAAAGGGGAGTAAAAAGAAAATCTGAAGCTTTTTCCCCCAGCAAAAGGCTCTGCAATTTAAAGCTTGAAAATAGAGGAGCAGAATATGGTAAGTGAGATAGTAACTTTGTTCATTGGCGGTGAGGGAATAGAGAGAGAGGATTTTCGAAGGGGATTTCAAAGGGTATTGAATAGAGTGCCACGAAGAGGGTCAACAACTAAACCAGAGTTTTTTTCTTATTTCTTTCTTGGAGCAGCTTTAACACTTCCATATACCAAGTTAAATGATGAAATTGATATTCAGGCTTCATCTGTAAAAATAACCAGTAAGGAAACAATAAAGCTAGCTTTTAGAATTGAAGAGGATGGAAAGACAAAATTGGTGTTTAGGACTATTGCTGCTGTTAAGAAAATTCAAGGTGAGCAACATCTAACTATAGATGAATTGAAAGAGGCATTAGGAAGTTTGGATTTAACTCAAGAGGAATTGAGTGACTGCGAAGTCAAAGGAGAAATAGTCCATATTAAAGATGGAAAAGTAAATCTAAAAACATTGGAGGTGATAGGGAAAGGAGAATTAAATTCAAAAACACTTAAAGAAGTAATTGGAGATCATGGTACTTTGCCAGAGTTTGACCCAGGAAAGGCAAAATTCAAAAAGGTGAAAGATGGCATTATAGAGAAAGGTAGTTTGAATAATGCGTTAGAGCAATTCTCTCAAGGAAGTTTAGGAGTGGGTTCAGGTGAAAAATTATCCCCTAGCTCTAAGGGTGCAGGAGCTTTTTTTGAAAACTTAGCACAGGTATATAGGTCAGAAAGGGTACTTGAGTCAGACGATGAAGATGCTGCAAAGAGGAAGTTAGGATTAAGTGATTATGAAGCACCGATACATGGGCTCGTGTATGGTACACTAGCAATGAATTTTAGGTATGAGTATGCACTTCGTATTCGTCCTGAACAAGCAGCCGGTAAAGGATTTGTAGATTTAGTTGTTGGTTCAAATGGTCGTGAATTTCGTGTTGAGCTCAAAGGGCATAAGAACACAGCTCAAAATGCAAAGCTTCAATCAGAAAAGCAGGGTTACGATAAAGCACCAATAATATTTAGTTTTGGAGAAGAACAGAAAGCTAAATCTGTAACTATGGTATTCGCAAATCTGTGTTTAGATCCAAGTTTAGGTGGATTACTGGTAGAGAAATTACCATTACCACCTAAGCCTGAAGGGTTGATAGAATTATTCAATAAACATAGTGGTGAGAGTTTAAAAGAAAAACTAAAAGAAAAGCTCAATTATTTATATTACTCAATTTCTGATTCAAATGGTGGCGGTGAAAATACTAATTATTTAAGTAGATTAGTTTTAGGTGAGTCGCTTACTGACGATACACTAGAAAAACGTGTTTTCATCTATGAAGGAAATCATATAAAACCTGGGAGTGCAGAGCATGATACGAGAAGTGGGAAAGCGCCTGAAGATGTTACTATTCCAATGAATAAAGTGATAAGTACATTTGTATTAAAAGTGAAAGGTGATAAATATGTTATTTTAAATATAATAGAAGGTGAAGATTTTAGGATAGAGAAGAGCATCCCATTGAATGGGCTAGGTATTGACCTTAGTAAGTGCACACAAGTTAACATCAAAGTGAACCCAAAAGCAAATGGTGGATTTGAAGTGGAAAGTGATCCAGGGAAATCTTATTACCAAGGCATAGAAATAGGTGAAGTTACTAACTTTGAAAATAAATATAAAGGCGAATTTAAAACAATTGAGTATGTAAGTTTACAAGATATAACAGATATAACGCAAGTACGAGGCTTTCAAGAAGCTTTATTTCCTCTGAGAAAATTAATAACGTTAGAGAATCATTTTCAGGCAATACTGCAAGGTTTGCTTTCTGTACAAAAAGGTGTAGAGGTGTTGACAGAGCCTAACTATTCCAGCAGAGGAAAACCAGACTTGATGGTATCATATGATGGTAAGACAGGTGTAGTAGAAGTAAAGCTTGCTTCTACAGAACGAGATATTGAAAGAAAGAGAAAAGAAGGCGAAACTCAGCTTGAGGCTCGAGGAGATGGCCTTGAGGTATATACTAAGGAAGAAAAAGTTACAGCAACGGTTTTGGTCATTTGTCCTAGCGCAGGAGACAAAAATAAATTTATTACGCATTTTAGAGCAGAGGACCTGACTGTTGGACATTCATCAAGAGGTTCCAGTGATGGGGAGCCTCCTCCTAAGAAACACTGTTCAGGTGAAAGGAGAAAAAGAAGTATAGGCATGACATGCGTAGACTCACTTGATGAAGAAAGTCTTGAAGAGCAACAAAGGAAAGAAGAACTGGTTAAAGAACTATTTGATACTGATGAGATTAAGAAAAGAATAGAGAACATAGAACTTTATGATCAGCTTTTTAAGGTTTCTGATGAGATTTCCAAAGAAGTAACCATCAATGAAGATACCCGAAAAGCATTGATGGAGAAGATTAAAGATATAGACCTAAATTCGATAGATCCAGAGATTAAAGAGATTGTGGGAGAGATTAAAAGAAATCTAATCAAAGGGATAACAAATGAAGGATTAAAGACTATTCTGGGAGAATTTGGAATAGCAGAAAGGATAGTAAGAGTAGCAGAGGGTGAAGGCCTTTATCGTACGGCATTTTTGACAAAAGAAAACAGGTTTCAAGAACAAATTAACAGAATTACCAGTAATCCAGAAGCGATGAATCACCTAGGTAGAATAAGCAAAATATCTGGCTGGACTACGCAAGGGATGATGTATAAAAACCTTATAGGTGATATCTTAAGTGGCGATTTAGAAGGAGTAGCAATCAACTTGGGGTTCATAGCAGGCAGTCCATTGCTAAGTAAAATGGCTGAAGCAGCATCTGTTGGAGGGTTAAAATTAGTATCAGAAGGAAAGGTGTTTTTAGGTCGAACCTTGGGAATGGCATCGCCTTTTCTTGCACGTACAGCTTCAGCTTTTGTAGTATATGATTTAGTGAATCAAATCAAAAAGCTTAAAGCTGGTGATAAAGATGCTCTGGTTGTCGTTATAGGGGATAGCATTTATTTAAGCGTTGATGTTGTAGAAATCGGTATAGAACTTGCTGATACCAACCCTCATAAATAACTAGACAAATAATTCACAGAGCAAATGGTTTTGATCGAACTTTCCGTAATATCTCGAATAAATTCAGATACAGCATTTTCAAGTAATTTAATAGAGTCATACATCTTGTTCTTTATTATATTTTCCTTTAAATGTTGCCAAAATCTTTCCACAGGATTGAGCTCAGGCGAGTACGGCGGCAAATAAATTATGGTGATATTTTCAGGAGTTTTTAAACCTTTAGACCTATGCCAACTTGCGCAATCCATGATAAGAAAAGCTTCTCTAGTCCCCAAATCTTTCGACATCTGCTCCAAAAATATGTTCATGCAATCTGTGTTTACATGTGGAGCAAGTAGGCTAATATCCTCTCCATTCCTGGGATTTACAGCGCTGTAAAGATAGAAGTTTTCTCTTCCGATTTTTACTTTAACTTGTGTTCTTGAGCCCTTTTTAAAACCCCAGTTGCGGATTAATCAATATAGTAAAATCTAGAAATACAGGGCTTTTTAGGCTTCATGGAATATGAAACTAATGTGGAAAAGACGTGCACCAAGAAATTTATTGGAGACCTGTGCCTTGAATGCTCAAGCTCAAGTCTGTCTTTTAGGTAGCCAAAAACTGTTTCAATAATCGACCTTTTTCTTAAAAAAATCTTTTCTTCAAGTAGCATTAATGTGTTTTTCATACCTTTTTTTACTTTGGTAACGAGTTTTAGTCCTCTATCGAAGAGTTTTGCAAAGAGCTCTTTCTTTATATAGCCCTTATCACCAAACAAAAGACCAGTCAGTTTTTCAGTTAATTTTGGTACTGGTTTTCTGTCGTCAACGTTACCTTTAGTAAGTGTAACTCCTTGAATTTCACCTTTTTCATTAATTACCATATGCAATTTAAAACCAAAAAACCAGCCATATGTAGTCTTTCCAAGCTTTGCCAATCCTTTGAAAACTTTGTTTCTTGAGATTCTTTTTGGATGGCAAACAGCGATAGATGTTGCATCTATGTACGAAATCCCTGTCATTTTCGACTGCTCACATAGCCATTGCAAAAGTAATGCTAAATACCATAAAACCCTCGGTTTTAGCCTAATAAATCTACTATATGTTGGCAAATTTTGAAACTCAGATCCATATAGTGCTTTCAAATAATATGTATAGAAAGATTTAAAGTCCTCACATCTAGATTGTTGATAAAGTAAAATTATAGTAAGAATTTCAGAATGCGTAATCTCTGGCGTTCTGGTAGGTTTTTTACTGTTTGGCAGGAGTTTTTCTGCGAAATTTTTGTTTATAGCCTTGCAAAAATCGTCTACAAAGCAAAATAATTCTGTTACATTTTTATTCATGGGTAACCTCTCTACTTTTTGATAATATGTTTCCGGAGTTTACCCTATTTCCCTATCTTTTTCACTGACTTCTAATCCGCAACTGGGGTTTTTAAACCATCCATGTCCAACTTTTGAGTGCGTTCCAAATCTCGATTCATCGAAAAAAAACCTCCTTTTTCCGGTTCTTTTCCACAATTTCATTGAGATTTTTTTTGAACTCCTCTTGTTTGTTTTTGTCTTGTTTATAATGTGCTGGACGAGGTGTGATATATGTAAATCCTAGCTTCTTCATAAGCCTTCTCGCCGTTGACTCACTTACTTTGATAGCTAACATTCCTTCAACTATACCTTGCAATTTTTTAGCAGTCAGATTTGCCCCATCTTCTTCTATTACCTCTCTTATTTTTTCCTTCTTCTCCTCGTTCAGTTTTGGTTTAGGTCCTCGCCCTGGCTGTATTGCAAACCCAATAACACCTTTTTCTTTAAATCTTGCAATCCATTTCATTAATGTCGTTCTCGTAATTCTATATATTTTAGCAACTTTTGAGATACCATACTCCTTTGCTGATATTATTGCTTGTAACCTTCTTCCTATCTCTCCTCTTATTCCATATTTTTTTAATTCTAACTTGCATTGATTATATAGTTCTTCTCCTATTGCTTTACTTTTTCCTGCCATAAACTACATATTTATTCTTTCTAGCCTCAATTATTTGTAGTTTTTACTATTTGTCTATCTATTAGTGGAGATTGGTATGAGGTTGCTGAAGTATTAGAAGGAGTTTCATCTGTTACTGGTCCAATTGGAGCTGCAATAGGAGTTATCGTCTTTGTTGGTACCGATATTTACTTAGCTATAAGAACAGTTGAAAAAGAGGATAAAATTATTCACTTAACAGGTTGGGAAAGATTTAAGGAGGGAGGGCGTGCATTTTTTCATATTCCACCTGAACAATATATAGAAGAATTAATTGAAGAAAAGGAGGTCAATAATCAATTGGTTAAAAGTGCTATTGAATTATTAAAAAATAATACTAATATTCAGAGGTATGTTTTTCCTACCGGGAAGTCAATCGTAGATTCTTGCCGCACTATTGAACAACGAAGAGAACTCTGTGGTGAGGGAGGTCGAATAAATGGCACATGCACAATGGGCACGGGAATATATGAGTCTTATAAGCGTGAAGAATGTGACACTAAAATTCAGCTAAATTTGGAAAGTTCTGTTAATTTTAATGGGAAAATAGATATCTTTCCTAGTAGAGTAAGTCCTGATAATCCAGAAGAAGGGGAGTTATTTTGCTTGCAACCGAATACTGCGAATCGTTGTGATTCGATAATTGTGTTTGGCGAGTCTTTGAGCGATTGTCAATTGAGTAACGCTTACCGTTGTGATAGTGCAATAGGTGTATCCTATACGAAGGATAGAACAGGAAATTATACTTTAATTGCTTTAGGAAAAGGTGGAGATGAAGCAACAGGATTTCAGGATAGTCCTAATATTTTCTTAGTTGAGGAAGGAGGTAAGAGGTTTTTTGGTGGAAATAAAGATGATATGTTTGTTTTACGTGGTAGTAAAGTTACTGGTGTGTTACATGGAGGAGTTGGAAGTAACACTATAGATTTAGGCGGATTTGCTCTGGAATCAGAATCTTTATTAGTTGATTTATTTCGTATAGGTGATCTGAACTGGGAGAATATAAATAATATTCTAGGAAGAGAAGGTAGAAAGGATGTTATAAATTGTAGCTCTGACATAAAGTATATTGATGGCCGTGGTGGAAAAGATAAAAATGCACAGGATATTGTATATGTGGGTCCCAATGCGTACTCGCACAATGATGAAGTAAAAATAGCAATCAAGCCCTATACTACTATAGACAACTTCTATTCGCAAGGAAAATTCACTTACATCATTCATCAAGGAAAAGGAGGGGCATCAATTAATCTTGATAGATCACCAGGTAAGCATAGTTTCTTATTTAATTATACTGTTCAAAACATTAAGGCTATTAGTTTTTCTGGGATGACTGCAGAGTTTACTTTCTTATCGTCCTCAAATCTTAATAAAATATCTATATTTTCTAAAAGCGCAGAGGTTCATTATGCATTAAGGGATGGTACTGAAATAAGGGTAGACAATAAAGGTAATTCGTATGCACTGCAAAATACCGACAAGCCGATTGATGAAATTATAAGAGATTATCCAGCTATAGCAAATAGGCTAAATATGACTATTGCTGTGCAATCTCATAATGAGTCTATCATTATTGGGAATGGAAAGCATGAAGTGCTTTATAACGATCCTAAGTATAATAGTCACTTAATTGGAAATGGAGGTGAAAACATATACGTAATTGCTCCAGCTCAAAAGGAGATAAATATCTATGATGTTGATGAGGAAAGTTCTATAGATACAGTAGATTTGCGTGATGTAGTGAAAGGAATAAGGGGCGTTTTGAGTACAAAGGACAATTCATTAGCGGTTTCCCAAGATGAAGATGATTTACTGATTGAATTGGAATTAACTCAATTGGAAGCGAAAATATTAAGAGATTCTTTAGTGAAAGTTCCAGTAGTAAGATTAAAAAACGGCACACAGTGGTATCAAAAGCTTCATGTTATTCTAAATAATGCACCTATGCAACTCGAGCGTACTGACAATCACTGGAAAGTAACACCAATACCTTTAACTTTTAATGATAATACTAAAATTGCTGCTATAACGGCCAAAGATATAGAGGGAAGGCATAGATTAATTGTAGATAAGCAAGTAGGGGAGTATATTTTCTCTCGTTTAAGAGATGACTTGATGATAGTCAGCGACCCTAATTTAGGAGAAGGCAACGCCTTTATCATGTTACTGAGTGATTTCTATCAAGAACCAAAAATGGAGATATTATCTATTGAGTTCAAAGATACAATAATATTGTTACAAGAGAAAACGAAGGAAATTAACGAAGCAGTAGTTTTTTGCCCTAGAATTTTACAAATAAATGAAAAGTTTAGTGTGAACAGTAGTGATATGCTAAGTCATTATGATTGTCTCAAGTTTAACTCAGATAAAATACTTCTTTCAAGATTAAACAACAGTTTATTACTATTATCAGATAAAGGAACAGTATTAATATCAGATTATGTTTATGGGAAGTGGAATTTACCAATAGAGTTAAATAATAGTATTATAAAACCAGGAGAATTTAGAGAAAGAGCTGATAATCCTAGTTCTTTTAAATATTATCAGCCAGATGAAGAAGGATTACAGATTTACCATAATCAACCTAATAACAAGAATGATATTGGTTTAATTGACTTCAAAGATAAGTCTATATTAGATTTTGAGGTAAAAGTTGTTAAAAATAGTTTAGTGCTGTCACATAGAAACAATACTATTGTAAAAGTAGAAAACTGGAATAATTATCCTCCAGCGAGGAAAATGGCGTTTGCTTTTAACGATACAGTTTTGTATAACGCAAAGTGTATAGTTTCCAATTGTGATCCAAAAGATATCGTAGAAGAATTTAAAAAAGAGAAGGCAAAGCTTGTAAAAGATAGCACACGAAGACATAGGCGTCATCATATAAGACATGAGCATAATCATAGAGGACATCGTAACCATCGCTTACCTATTAAAGAAGTTACAAGTGGTGCTGCAAGATCATCTTCATGGATAAATGTTTTTGCTAATAGTATTGTAGATGCTGTTAAAGGTGTTTCTCGGTTTATCTCTTCTCCCTTCAAGCCAGCTATAGATATGCAACCTTCTAAAGCTATGACAACTCAAAGCATTGATACAAATGGTACACTGCTATTGCTAGATGTATTCATAAGGAAAATTACAGGTCAAAAGTACGTCTCTACAGCAGATCAGCCTACAATATCTTTACAAGAAGCGGAGTGTCATGCATCAGATATTATAAATGGATTTGAAAAAGTATTGAAGGAAACAGCAGTTAAGTCAGGAATATCAGTAACAAATTTAAATTTTGATCCTATAAAACCACAATCAGCTATAGTTGGACAACTAAGAAATGGGAAATTTTCAGAAATATCGAAAATCTTGTATTCGTCTGCAAAACAAGCGTGCCCAGAGTGTAAGCAAACCAAGAGATTTCTGGGCCGTTTGGAGACATGTATAGAAGGATTTTTAGATAAGAAAGAACTTTCTTCTATAGGTCAAAAACTTAGAATTGAAGAAGTAAAACAAATACGTAAACAGGAATTATGTAGCAGTGCTAATTTTATAACTGATAATCTTACTACCGTTTCTCTTGCTAACACTAGTCGGTCAGAGAGTCAGTTACCAGAGAAAACAGATGATAAACCTAGAACCTGTTTAAACGATCCAACAGTGAACAAGCAGCTACAAAGATCACTGTGATATTTCTTCCTGAAGTTGCTCTATTTCAGCTTTAGGAAGGCCAGTAGATTCAGCTATCAAGTCGATAGATACGCCAGCTTTAAGTAGGTTTTTTGCGACTTCAATTTTTTCTTCTTTTCGACCCTCTTCTCTGCCTTTTTCATGTCCGATGAGGATGCCTTCATGAAGTTTTTCTTCAAGGGTAGATAAATAATCATCGGTACGTTTCTTAGCTTGATCATAAGCAAGACGTTCTTCTTTACTCCAATTATATTGGTTTAACTCATCATAAGCCTTACCAATAATGACATCACTTCCTATTATTTTTTTTAGATCCTCTTCGCTCGTTTCATCTGCGTGCTTAAAAAAATAGATCCATTTTTCAACAATATTTTCTAATTGATCTTCTTTTGTTTTGTTAAACTTTGGTAGCTCTATAAAAGTGAAACTAAAGTCTTTGAGATCATGTTCAAAGGTCATCTTATCAAAAGTAACGTGATCAGACTTATAAGCCAGCTTATTAGGAAATAGGATAAAATCAGCAATAGCAATAAAGATAACCCCTTTAAGATCATGATACTGGTCACCTACATCAGCTTGACTTGAATAAGCTTTGGCAGCGTAGTATTGGGCACGTTTCTCAAAGCCTCTTGTTTTAGCGACTTGCATCTCAATTATTGTTTTTATGCCTGTAGAATCAACACAGAGAACATCAACAATGCTTTGCTTTTGAGAGGCAATGACAGGGTCTTGAATGGGACTGAGAAAGGAGACATCTTTAATCTTATTGTCATCAGTAAGATCTAATATATCATTAAGGAAGTGAATAAGAATGTCTTTATTCCTCTCAGTACCAAATATTCTCTTAAATGCATAATCATTTCGCACATTGAGAAATTTCGAAAGAGCCATAGCAAGGGTACCTAAAAAGCATTAACAATTATACACAATTCTGAAGAAATATTCAACTCTTTTGTGTTTAAATCTTATTTTTTTAAACTTTGGGTATGTTAGAGAAAAAAACGACTGTCAGAGATCATCTTAGAATAGCATCCTCTGCTTTAGACGTCCACTTGTACATCTTTGACAACCTCTTCTGTAAAGCACCTTATAAGCCCAGGAGATGGATGTCATGAATTTGGAGCTGTAGAAGATACCCTTTTTAACGCTTTTTGGTGCAAGAGGCTAATCTTCATAAAAGTACGAGCGCTCAATTACGATTATCGTATTGTAAAATATTCGAAAAATACTATCAATATTTTTGATAGTAAAATGTATATTAAGTTATAATATACATAGAAGCTCTGTATGACTTAATAGCGTGGGCATTTTAGTTTTGGTAGGTCTATCGGATGATAATATGTTAGCAAAATTTCTATCTAAAGCTTCCAAGCAGCTAAAGGAGCATTGTGCATTATTAAGCAGCGAGGAAAAACAAAGTCTGTATAACGAAGTACTAAATGAAGTCAAAAGTACACCTAGAGATTCAAGGGAAGGTATAGACCAGCTAAAGAAGTTGAGTAAAGTGGCTGTTGCAATAGAAGAAACTATTGATAGTAAATTACTAGAAGAGTTTAATGATGATCATCCATTAAGAGAAGTTAATATTGCAATCTATTCTCCTGAAGAAGCTAAGAACTACTTATTTAGTCTCAGTGATTCATCAGAACTGTATGATTTGAAAGAGGATAGAGAAAAAGCAATTTATCAGGCGATCAAATCAAACGATAGAGAGTTAGTAAAACATCTGCTAATGATTCTTGTGGCAGGTGATATAGAGATTGAGTTTTTTAAGGAATTAGAGATATTGCTGTCGGAAGCATATGAAGAATTAAAGGAGAACTTATCGCAGGATATGAAAAATTATCTAGAAAAAAATATAAGTTTAAAACGTTTTGTGTGTAGTAATGTTAACATATTAGTAGCCGAGCCTACTGATGTACGAGCAATGATCAACCTATTTATAGTTCAATCTGGTGCGAATTATAAAATAGATGAATTGTTGCTGATTAAAATAGCAGAAGGCTTAGAAGAAGGAGAATTACTATCACAAATAAATCAGATGATAGAGACGCTGAAAAAACATGAAAGGTTTGTAGAATTGGAATACAAGGTAAAAAGGTTAAAATCAGAACTAGCAAGTGGAGAGAGCAAATATTCGGCTGAGGTTATAAATTTTAGTATAAAAGAACGAGAAAGAGAAATGAGAGAGATTGGAGATAAAAGCGACCAGGTAATAAGAGAAAGGGAGAAATTATTATCGAGGTTAAGCAATAATTCTAATAGAAGACATTAGTGTGCGAATTGGCAGAAAGCCTAAGCTACAAAGTTAGGCAAGAGATAAGAAATCGTAGATTAAGGCTGGGATATACTCAAAAGGATTTAGCAAGTAAAATTGGTACAAAATATCAGGTAATACTACAATATGAAAAAGGAACACGCAGAATTTCAATTAAAAAATTATATGAGTTAGCAGAAGCATTATCAACAACTGCTAGAGATCTAGCTTGCGGACAAGAAGTATCAAAAAGGTATGAGGAAGAAGAGATAGTAAGAAGACATAAAGAAATTAAGGATCAAGAATTACGCGAAACGTTTTACTTATTAACCAGATTCATCCGTATTAGTGAGGAAAGAAGCGGAAAAGCGGTGAAAATAGAAGTAGCAAGGGGTTTAGTTAAGGCAGGAGTTTCTGCTCACGTTATCTCTCGAACAACCAATTTATCTATTAGTGAATATGAAGAGAAGAAGATTTCTATTCCGTATAAAGTAGGGCAAAGGATAAAAGAGTGGAGGTTGAGACGAGAGTATACCCAAGAAGATTTAGCAAACAAAGTCGGCATAACAAATCAAAGGATATACGAATATGAACAAGGGCGAGCTGCCGTTTCACTTGAAACATTAGATGAAATAGCAAAGGTATTATCAATCAGTATCATAGATCTACTTCCCGAATCAACAGAAGATGAAAATAGCGAAGTTGGGTTATCAAATTTGATAGAAGAATACAAAAAGATAGAGAGTCAGGAGTTACGAGATGTGCTGATCAAATCTTTGTTTGAAGGCATACATGTTTGTAATGAAAAGATTAGAGAAGCAAAGAAGGTTGAAGTTGCAAGGAATTTAATCAAAGAAGGAATTTCTGTTGATATTATCTCGCAAACGACTGGCCATAAGTTTTAAGTAAGATCTTTTATATTTCCATAAAAAATAAACAAAAAAATTGAAAAATTGATTTGACTTCACCCGAAAGCTATGGCTTTATGCCAATACTGTTAAAAAATAGCAGTAAACATTTAAAAATAATTTATTATTAGTGAAGGATATATTATATGAATAATAACAATAAAAGTAAAGATCGTAGAGAAGAAATAGAGTTCAGAGCATTGGTAAGCAAAGGACATGCTTTACTAGATCGTGAAATAATAGAAACGTTTCTGAGTGGAGCGCATGATGGGGTCGAAGCTAGCATTATTGCTGAAAGGCTAATGGATCGTTTTAAAGGAATAGGAAGGATTTCAAGTCTGGAAATAGATGACCTGAAAACTATAGAAGGGGTAACCGACTCTACAGTTACAGCAATTTTATGTCTTAAGGAAGCTTTAAAGAGGGTGCCGAGAGAAGAGTTAAAGAAAGGACCAGTAATAGGTGGTAACTTAGAAAAGCTCGTAGAATATTTAAAGGCATGTATAGGGCACTTAGAAAAGGAATGTACAATAATAATATATTTGGATCAAAAGTTCCATTTAATAGGGGAAACAGTGTATGTTGGTAAAAAGGATAGTGTACCTATTTGCATACATGAAGTGGCAAGAAAAGCAATAATAGAAAAAGCAAAGTTAATGATAATGTCGCACAACCACCCATGCGGAAGTTTAAGGCCATCTGATGAGGATCTAGCTGTAACTAAAAAATTGGCTGAAGCCTGTAAGACTATAGAGATTAGGTTATATGACCACATTATCGTTACAAGTAAAAGCTATCTTAGTCTGAAGAAAGAAGGACTGTTATAGTCCGAAAAGAAGAGCTGCTCAAAGGTAATTTGAAGTAAAAATTCGTTATTGGGAAGTGCTGAGCAGCTTTTTGATGTCTCAAAAGTCGTTCTTTTGAATGCAGGAAAATATTTGCAAACACATTAATTACCCTTATAATTAATGAGAAAGCATACATCTAGTTAACAATAAAGTAATAAAGCTAGTTGTAAACTTAGAAAGTATTTTAAATAGCGGAGGCTAGTATGAGTAAGAAAAAAGTTACAGTAGTTCGTAAAGATCAAAAAGGAAAGAACCGTAAGTTCAACATAGATCTCAGCGTATTACCAGAAGACGTGTTGAGTGCTCTTGAAGGTATAAGTTGTAATAATATACAGCAACTTAAGAGCAAGGAGCCTATGCCTTCCCCTCGTGACAACCGTGAAAAGCCAATCAACTTTGGGAAAGGACTTGATTATGTATATGGCACAAAACCTTTAAGTAATCAAGAAGATTATCCAGATGGTTTAAATCCATTTGCTTCAGGTTTACAAAAAATAAAGCCAAGTTCGAGTGAAAATAAGGAATTGAGCTGGTGTAAAAGTGCAGTGGTAACGGCAAAAAACCCAAAAGAACTGTACGAAGTTGTAGGCAAAGTAATAAATGCTGGAGCAAGGTTAAATGCATGTAATGAGGGAGAATGGAGTGTTGCCGAGTACGTGATATTGGGCACATATTTTCACAAGTGCAAAAAGGGTGATCTGAAAAAGGTAATGTGTGAATTAATGCTAAAGGGAGCAGAGTTTCATGACAATCTGTTGCAGAATAAACTTATAGGTGAAACTTATAACGAACTGCAAAAAGAGGTTCAACCACAGCTAGAAAAGCAACGTGAAGAACTGAAAAAAGTCGGTGAAAATGCTCTTCACAAAGGAACCGTAATAGATGTGGAAAGGGATAATGAAACATATTTTATGGAACTTTCTGCAGATAGTGAAGTAGAGGTTGCAAAAGTAGTAGAAGGTGCAAGAAATTTAGGTCTGAACAAAGGATACGTAAAATCTGGAAGTCATATCCTGAAAATGGGCGGTAGCGAAATTGAAGTTAAAAACGAGAAAGGAGGTGCAAGAAATTATGTTGATGTATCCGATAATAGCGTTTTTGAGGTGACATTTCCAACAAGCATTGGTGGACTAAGAATTGTATTGTGCCATAAAGCAGATCAAGTACAGGTAAGAGTAGCAGATACAGAAATGTGGGCTGAACTACAGAGAAGAGGCGAAGTAGTGGGAAAAGGTTGCCTATTTGGAGGAATGACAGTGAAAGAAGCTGTAGAAAGAGGAAGTTTCACGAGGTGTGGAATCTGGAGTGAAAAGCAGGCCACAAAAGAAATAAAGGAGGTAAGTGAAACATTGTCTTCGTCTTCATGGGTAGATAGGACACGTAGAGGTAGTGAAGCAATCTCTAGAAAATAGTTAAACAATTGGAGAGAGGGGAGATTTTTCTCTCTTCTCTCTGCTTACAACGGTTACTCAGAAAGAGTGGAGGTTTTTAATAAGAGGTGTAAATGGAAGAAAATTTACAATAAGATTCAAGGAAAAAGCTGTGGAGGGAAGCGAGAACAGCTAAAGATTTAGATATAGCTCCTAAGGCAATGGATAAAGAAGTACGCTGAATTGAAGGAAGCAGCCCTAAGGTGCACTAAAAAAGTACCTCGAAAGCTCAATAAATGAATTTCATGAATTTAGTAGCTACAAAATTTTTTGGTATAACCTCTATTCAGAGCGCTTACGATAAGGTATACATATTTTTTGTTTCTGTAAAAAGGAGTGACTAACCCTAATTCTATAAGCTACAAAGTTAGGCAAGAGATAAGAAATCGTAGATTAAGGCTGGGATATACTCAAAAGGATTTGGCAAGTAAAATCGGTACAAAATATCAGGTCATACTACAGTATGAAAAAGGAACGCGTAAAATTTCAATTAAGAAATTATATGCCATAGCAGAAGCATTATCGACAAGTGCTAGAGATCTAGCTTCCGGACAAGCAGTATCAAAAAGGTATTTTGAAAATGAGGGAGAAGAGATATTAAATCTAGTAAGAAGACATAAAGAGATTAAGGATCAAGAATTACGCGAAACGTTTTACTTATTAACCAGATTCATCCGTATTAGTGAGGAAAGAAGCGGACAAGCGGTGAAAATAGAAGTAGCAAGGGGTTTGGTTAAAGAAGGAGTTTCTGCTCACGTTATCTCTCGAACAACCAATTTATCTATTGGTGAATATGAAGAGAAGAAGATTTCTGTTCCGTATAAAGTAGGTCAAAGGATAAAAGAGTGGAGGTTGAGACGAGGATACACTCAGGAAGATTTAGCGAATAAAATCGGGGGGATAACAAATGTGCGCCAAGAAGCGTGTAAGGAACAGTTGGTGAAAATCCAACACGGGTAAAGCTTAGCCAGCAGCCTGGAACAGACCATTATATTGCGTAAGGTAACGAGCGTGGTAAAGCTAATGGAATGGACAATATAGGGTGCAATGAAAGTGAAGGTATTGAGTCCCGTAATTCCCGCGTCATGGGGGTTGACACCTTATTTTTGGTGGAAGACAGCATGGGTAATAACGCTAAGGCAAGATATTACTCACCCCATCGGGATCGAAGGCCGCGTCATGTGTTGAGATGGACCTTACGTGAACTTGGGAGATCCTTTGTATTCCTGTAAGGGTACTCTAGAACAAGCCAATAAAGGCGAGGAATGGAGAATGATACAAAGGAAGTCGGACTGACTGATAGTACTCAGAGTGTGGGAAAGCCACATACAAGGGGAAGCGGTCAGCAATATAGTAACTGGTATAGGGATTGCTATATCAATACAACAGAGATTGGAGGAATATGCAAGGAAAACTAAACCAGATAGCAGAAAGGGCTAAGCAAGATAAGCGAGTAAAATTTACATCGCTAGTTCATTTGATTAATGAAGAGAATCTTGCAGAGTGTTACAAGGAACTAAAACGCAACAAGGCTTGTGGTATAGATCGTGTGACAGTGGAAGCTTATGGAGAAAATCTAGAAGAGAAACTTAAAACACTAGTGGATAGTATGAAGAGAAAGCAATATCAACCGCAACCAGTGAAAAAGGTATACATACCCAAAGCTGGGAGCAAAGAGAAGCGCGGACTCGGAATACCGTCAACTGAAGATAAGTTGGTACAGATAATGCTAAAGAAGATATTAGAAAATATTTATGAAGCAAACTTTATGGACAATTCGTATGGATTTCGACCAGGAAGAAATTGTCATCAGGCGATAAACGCTCTAGATAAAGCAGTTATGCACAAACCAATTAACTATATTGTAGAAGTGGATATCAAGAAGTTCTTTGATAATGTTCAACATAAATGGCTAATGAATTGCCTAAGGGAACGAATAGCTGACCCAAATTTATTGTGGTTAATAAAACGATTTCTAAAGGCAGGAATAGTTGAAGTTGGATGTTATAAAGCAACCGATCAAGGCACACCACAAGGTGGTATAGTAAGCCCTGTATTAGCTAATATATACTTACACTATGTGCTGGACTTATGGTTTGAAAAGAAATTTAAGCCAAAAGCCAGAGGATATATACAGCTAATAAGGTTTTGCGACGATTTTGTAGTTGGCTGCGAGATGGAAGAAGACGCAAAAGAATTTCTAGAATTACTAAAACAAAGACTAAGTAAATTTGGGTTGGAAATAGCTGAAAATAAAACAAAAATAGTAAAGTTTGGTAAGAAAGAATGGTATCAAGCAGAAAGAGAGAAACGTAGGACGGCTAGCTTCAACTTTCTAGGATTTACACATTATTGTGGAAAAAGTCGTAATGGTAAACTTATGATGAAGCAGAAAACTTCAAAAATAAGCCTAGCCAGAAAGATTAAAGAAATCAAAGAGTGGTTGAAGATGGTACGAAGTCGTATCTGTCTCAAAGATTGGTGGCAGAAACTTAAAGCCAAACTAACAGGACACTATAGCTACTTCGGGGTTAGCGGAAATTATCGGTGTTTGATTCAATTCTATCGACCGGTAACAAAGCTAGCATTTAAGTGGATAAACCGACGTAGTCACAAGAAAAGTATGGATTGGGAACAGTTTACATACTATTTAAAAGTAAATCCACTACCAAAGCCAAAGATATATGCTTCTTTGTACACAGGAGCACTAGTGTGAACGCTGTATTGTGGAGCCGTGTGCGGGAAATCCGCAAGCACGGTTCTTTTGGGGGGACTATGATTAAGAGACCAAATCGCTGGTTTTCAAGGTCATGAGTCTCTACCAGACTTTCAGAACCATCTGATGTTGGAGGAAGTTATGAAGCATTCATGAAACAGCAGCTCAGGGCAATAGCAGTAGGCACAGGGATAACGTATGAGCAGCTAACAGGAGATCTAAGTGGTGTCAATTATTCATCAATAAGAGCAGGGTTAATAGAGTTTCGCCGGAGGTGCGCGATGTTACAACATAATGTGTTAGTATTCCAGTTTTGCCGGCCAGTATGGAATAGATGGATAGAGTTAGCCCTACTTTCTGGAGAACTAGATATAGGCGAAGAATGGACGAAAAAAGAGGTAAAATGGATACCACAAGGATTTGATTGGGTAGACCCGCTGAAAGATCAGCAAGCACAGCAAATGGCAGTAAGAAATGGGTTTAAGAGCAGGTCAGAGGTGGTATCAGAGCTGGGTTACGATATAGAAGAAATCGACCAAGAAATTGCTGAGGACCAAAGACGTGCGAGTGAACTGGGCTTAAGTTTTGATTCTGATGTGAATTCTAATGCTGAAATGATATAAAATTCTATTTCTATGACAAAAGGGTTTTTATTGCCCCAGACACAAATAAAAAATTTTAAAAACATATGACGACACAAATAAATTGGATGAATAAGCCGATGATGATAGAGGCGAGAAGTTTTGAATTACTGTCATTACAAGCAGCAAAACACCCTACGTTTAAAAACATAAAACATGTAACAAGAAATAGTGAAATGGGAATAAAAGTAATACCAATACATGGAATCTTGACGAAGAATTCAGAAGCTTTTGACGATATTTTAGGGATGACATCATATGAGAAGATACGTGAAGAGATAGAAGAAGCTTTAATAGATGAAGAAGTAGAAACAATAATTTTGGACATAGACAGCCCAGGAGGGGAAGTAAACGGTATATTCGACCTTTCTGACTTTATTTACGAAGCAAGGACAAAAAAGAGGATTGTGGCGATAGCAAATGATGATGCTTACTCTGCTGCGTACGCTATAGCTTCTAGCGCTGAAAAGGTATTTGTGAGCAGAACTTCAGGAGTTGGAAGCATAGGAGTAATAGCAAGTCATATAGATCAAAGTGGATTTGATGAAAAACAAGGAATAAAATATACCACAGTATTTGCAGGAAAGAGAAAAAACGATTTAAATCCGCATGAGCCGATAACGTCTGAAAGTCTGGAAAGCTTACAAGAGGAAGTAGGCCGCCTATATGAGATGTTTGTCCAGCTAATAGCAAGAAACCGAAATTTGTCCATGGAAAGAATCAAATCAACGGAAGCAGGGTTATATTTTGGAGAAAAAGCAATAGAGATAGGACTTGCTGATGGAATCACAATTCTTTCATCTATTAATAAAAACAGGAGTATTACTATGAACGAGAAAACTACAACTGACCTAGAAACTGATAATTTAACTAATAAAATCAAGAATGACAGCTATCGTACTGAAGTTCTTGAATTAATACGTTTATGTAATTTATCAAAGATGCCAGAAAAGATAGGAGAATTTATTGAGCAGAATGTAAATGCAAAGCAAGCCCAAGAGATATTAATGTCAATACTGGCGGAGAGAACGAAAAAGACAGAGATAATAGACTTCTTTCAAAATTCATGAAAGGAGCTCTCTATTGTGAATAGAGGCAATCAAATTAAATCTTAAGCCAAAACGTTTTCGTCGATTTCTATATCTGTCAGAAATGATTTTAAACCTTTTCAATAAGCCGATTACGTTTTCAACTACCACTCTTCGTATAGAGAGAGATCTATTTTCTGCTTTTTTCTCCTTTGATAAAGGATTCTTTTTTGATCTTCTATGTGGTAATTCAACATTTTTATGTATCTTTTGCATTCCTCTGTAACCAGAATCAGCTAGGATCTTAGTTTGCGGTAATATTGCTATCTTTGATTCTCTAAACATCCGAAAATCATGTTTTCTACCATTGGAGAAAGATGTACATACGACCTTTTTACTCTTCTTCTCTGTTACTATTTGTGTTTTTATAGTATGCCTTTTTTTCTTTCCAGAGTAAAAGCGCTTTTGCTTTTTTTTGGCCTTTCTACTGCTGTTTCAGTTCCATCTATTACCAAAACTTCGTATTCTACATTACTATTTAATAGATCTTTTTTTCCTGGTAATGCAAAATCTGGATGTTTTATTAATGTGTCTTCTACCCACCTTATTATTTTAAAACAGTTGCTTTCACTCATGCCATAACTTTGTCCTATATGAAAATATGTACGATATTCTCTCATATATTCCAGTGCCATAAGTAATCTATCTTCTATACAAAGTTTGCTTTTTCTTCCACTTCTAGCTTTTTTCCTTTTATCCTCCTCATCTAGAATTTCTACCATTCTCTTAAATGTTGATTTTTTTACCCCCGTTAAACGTCGAAACTTTTCTCCTTCTAACTTTTCTATTTCCTTATATTTCATGCTTCCAAATACTTGATCTTACTCTCTCTCCCTCAATTTTGAAAGAAGTCTATTCATTGAATCGGTAAAGCAAGGGCTTTATTTACCTTTGTTTGAAGAACGTGGAGTTAAGATTGACGGTAAATGTGTAGCAATTACACATAGCTTATCTCAAGCTCTATTACTGCAGAGTAATAAATCATTTTTAAGTAATTTAGAAACTTCATCTGAAATTTATGAGCGTATAGCGCAGGGTAAGCAGATATCTAAGAGGGAGGAAGGAGAAGTTTTTGCTTTAAGTAAATTACTTGACGGGTTTGAACAAAATCTGGGTTCACCTACAAATAGTTTGCCTTCAAACTTAATTCATACTCAAGGCTATAAAACGTTCAGTGGTTTATCAAACTATATAGCTGGAGTTAATGGTGATTTTGCTATTCACTTAGTAACAACTGATCATGTTGTTGCGATTTATAGGGCTGGTGATAATTATGCTTATTTTGATTGTAATACGGCATTTGTTTCTGGATTAAAAAGTACTGATCAGCTCATGCGAGTTGTAGAAAAAGCAGTAAAGTTTGCTGGCTATGAAGTAGGAGAAGAAGGCTTTCTTGTTGAGCACTTTGATGTTGATAGAGCTAATAGCCAATTATCTAATGAAGATAAGAAAGTTTTAGCAAAAGAAATAAAAACAGAGCGTCAACTTCTAGCAGAGCAGGATAAGGAGCTTGGTCCTATTAAGATTAATGGTCAAGAATTATCTAGAGTACAGCTATATGACTTTGGAACTAAAATTCATGTAGAAGGCAGTGTGCCGTTACTTATCAATGCTGATATGAATTTAAGTAGTAAAAAATTCCAAGATCATCTAGATGGAAAAGAAGTGAGTATGACAGCTAGGGAATATCTTGATAGCTTGAAAAATAGCAGGAATGTAGAAGAAGCGGTACAAGCAACTAAAGTAATTCCTTTCATAGGTTCAAAACGTGAAATTGAGGAAGCAGAGCAAACACGCAGGCCGAAACAATCTTTATTAGAGTTGGCTAAAGGAACAATTAATTCTATATTTGCTGCTGTTTTTCTTAGTCGATTAAAAAGTCAGTTGCCAGGAAAAGCAGACGACAAACCTAGAACCTGTTTAAATGATCCAACAGTGGACAGCCAACCACTATTTCAGGCTATTTCCTTCTGAAGTTGTTTAATTTTAGCTTGAGGGAGACCAGTAGATTCAGCTATTAAATCGACAGATACACCAGCTTTAAGTAGGTTTTTTGCGACTTCAATTTTTTCTTCTTTTCGACCCTCTTCTCTGCCTTTTTCATGTCCGATTAGGATGCCTTCTTCTCTGCCTTTTTCGTGTCCAACCTTAACACCCTCATCAAACTTTTGAGCAAAAGCAGCTATCTCATCCATTATGCGTTTTTTCATTTGTTCATATGCTAGTAACTCTTCTTCTGACCAATTAAACTTATTCATCTCTTCATAAGCTCGTTTTATTATTACGTCACTACCAACTATTTTATCTAGGTCTTCTTCGTTTGTTTCTGCTGCATATCGTTGTCTAAGTGAAGAAGGTCGCCCCTCCTCACTCGACTTCAAAACCGTACGTGAGACTTTGCGCCTCATACGGCTTCTCTCTAATTTGGTGCTTGTCATGCACACCTCCTGTGTAATTCATCGTGACAATGCCCATGTAACAAAGATAAATTTTTGATCATATTGTTTCGTCTATTCCGGTCTTTATGATGTATTTCTATTATATCATCACTTTCAAACCATAGTCGACAATTATCGCATTTATTTTGTTGTAACTTCAATAATTTTATTACTTTTGATGGCTTATCTGGTATTTCTCTAAGACGATTACCCCAATAAACCCAATCACCATCATATGGAGATCTGGTTTTTTGCACTTTGATATGTCGTTTAATAACATGATCGCTGTGTATAGTAAGACGTATCTTGTTACTTGTCATAAAGCGCCAGTTTTCGTTGTTATACTTCTTAAAGTATTTTCTTTTTATCCAGCCTCTCCCTTTATTTGGGTGCCTAAAAACTGCCCATCTCCAGAGTTTTCTATGCATAATATTATCCAATGAACTAAAGATTTTACATGAAACTACCGAGGAGTAATATTTACTCCATCCTCTATTTATTGGATTGAGATCCTTTATTACCCGTTCTTGTGGTGCTCCACGCATTTCTCTGAGCTTATGTTTAATAGCTAGTGTATGCTGTTTTATAGAATTACGACTTGGTTTGATTAATAACTTATAACCTTTCTTACTTTCTTTTGTTGGATATTGTCTTATTGAAAATCCAAGAAAATCGAATCCTGGTTTTGTTCCATTACTGGTTCTTATACCAATCTCCACTAATAGATAGACAAATAGTAAAAACTACAAATAATTGAGGCTAGAAAGAATAAATATGTAGTTTATGGCAGGAAAAAGTAAAGCAATAGGAGAAGAACTATATAATCAATGCAAGTTAGAATTAAAAAAATATGGAATAAGAGGAGAGATAGGAAGAAGGTTACAAGCAATAATATCAGCAAAGGAGTATGGTATCTCAAAAGTTGCTAAAATATATAGAATTACGAGAACGACATTAATGAAATGGATTGCAAGATTTAAAGAAAAAGGTGTTATTGGGTTTGCAATACAGCCAGGGCGAGGACCTAAACCAAAACTGAACGAGGAGAAGAAGGAAAAAATAAGAGAGGTAATAGAAGAAGATGGGGCAAATCTGACTGCTAAAAAATTGCAAGGTATAGTTGAAGGAATGTTAGCTATCAAAGTAAGTGAGTCAACGGCGAGAAGGCTTATGAAGAAGCTAGGATTTACATATATCACACCTCGTCCAGCACATTATAAACAAGACAAAAACAAACAAGAGGAGTTCAAAAAAAATCTCAATGAAATTGTGGAAAAGAACCGGAAAAAGGAGGTTTTTTTTCGATGAATCGAGATTTGGAACGCACTCAAAAGTTGGACATGGATGGTTTAAAAAGGGCTCAAGAACACAAGTTAAAGTAAAAATCGGAAGAGAAAACTTCTATCTTTACAGCGCTGTAAATCCCAGGAATGGAGAGGATATTAGCCTACTTGCTCCACATGTAAACACAGATTGCATGAACATATTTTTGGAGCAGATGTCGAAAGATTTGGGGACTAGAGAAGCTTTTCTTATCATGGATTGCGCAAGTTGGCATAGGTCTAAAGGTTTAAAAACTCCTGAAAATATCACCATAATTTATTTGCCGCCGTACTCGCCTGAGCTCAATCCTGTGGAAAGATTTTGGCAACATTTAAAGGAAAATATAATAAAGAACAAGATGTATGACTCTATTAAATTACTTGAAAATGCTGTATCTGAATTTATTCGAGATATTACGGAAAGTTCGATCAAAACCATTTGCTCTGTGAATTATTTGTCTAGTTATTTATGAGGGTTGGTATTAGTGAATGATAAACTTTTGTTTTAGAGGGCTTTAATTCTAGTCCGATGGTTTTTAACCACTCTTCAACTAAAATTTTTGCCTTAAGAATAATCTCTTCACTTTCATGTATGATGACAAAGTCATCAGCATAAAATATAACACTTATGGTTTTTTCTGCCTTTTTATGTGATATTTTTCCATATTTCCTTTTCGTGTGTTGAAAAAGTTCATTTGTTAATGCCTTTTTTTATATGCTGCTCTAATCCATGTAATGCAATACAAGCAAGTAACGGTGAGATCGTCCCTCCTTGAATTGTGCCACGTTTTGTAGATTGAAATTTTCCATCATCCATAACACCTGCTCTTAACCATCCTCTTATTATTTTCCTAATAGTTGGTGTGGTATTAAGTTTTTCCAACAGAGTGTTGTGGTCAATTTTTTCAAAGCATCCAGAAATATCGGCATCTAAAATGTATGCTGTTTTCTGTTTAAGCACATCAAATATGGCTTCAATTGCATCATGACAAGACCTACCAGGTCTAAAACCGTATGTGTTTGGCTCAAATTTTGCCTCCCACTCTGGTTCTAAAGCCATTTTTACAAGTGTTTGTTTTGCTCGACACGATATAGTGGGTATTCCAAGGGGACGACGCTCCAATGGCTTACCAGGTTTTGGGATCCAAACTCGTCTCGATGGTTTTGCTTTTTCCTTCAAATCCATAGAATATGCTAATTGCATTCTTTCTTTTTGGTTGAGACTCGCTTTTCCATCGATACCTGCAGTCTTTTTCCCTCTATTGTCCTGTGTTACTCTTCTAACTGCGAGTATTCTTGCACTTGTTGATTTTTGTAATAATCTCTGAAGATTATGCACCTTTTTGATATCATTACATGTAGAAGCTCGGTAAATTCGTTTTTGTAGCTTAAATGAGGATTTCTTCAGCTTTCGCCAAGGAATTTCATTCCATTCATACCTAACTTTTTGTTGGTTCATAACATGTTCACTATTATTCACAACTTTACCTTCCAAATTACAGTGTTTACGTCTGCGTATCCCAAATATTACTTTGGGCATTAGCTTCTTAAACAATCCCTCCAACATAAATACTTGCGGCTGGCTACCTACTTATATTTATATAAATATAAGAGCATTTATGTGGTTACTCCGTTCCATGATCTTGTTTCGCGTTGGACTTAGATTCCTACTGTTTGCCGGAAGCTGAGAACATCAGTAACTAAAGTTTTCCATCTTTAGTTCCCCTTTGTGCTTCGTACCATTTTGGTCTATGCGTAATCCAACCTCCTTTCGCATATTGTGCTTTGACGACAATTCAGACGTAAGTTTCTCTCGTAATCATATCCAACTCTGTTTGCAGGGATTCACCACGAGGTTTAGTGTTACCTGCTTTTATCTCATGCTTGCATCCCAAAGGTTGCCACTCTTTGAAATGTGAGATATACATTATCCCTGATGTCTGGGAAGATGGAATTTAACCACCACAAAATCATGACCTTCCGGGTCGCACGGAAAAATAACACCATTTTTCTACTATATTTTCTAGTTGGTCTTCTTTTGTCTTTGTAAATTTTGGTAGTTCTATGAATACAAAGTAGAAGTCCTTTAAGTCATGTTCAAAGCTATTTTGATCTAAAATGACATGATTAGATTTGTACTCAGCCTTATCTGAAAAAATAATGCAATCAGCAACAGCAATAAAGATAATTTCCTTGAGATTATGATAATCATCACCTTGATCAGCTTGACTTGAGTAGGCTTTAGCAGCATAATATTGAGCACGCTTTTCGAAGCCCTTAGTCTTAGTGAATTGCATTTCTATAATATATCTTGAACCTTGAGAGTCTTTACAAAGAACATCGACAATACTTTGCTTTTTAGCGGCAATCTCAGGATCCATAATAGTAGCTAAAAATTGAACGTCCTGAATTGCAGCTAGTCCAGTAAAGCCTAAAATATCGTTCAGGAAATGAATGAGGATGTCTTTATTCCTCTCAGTACCAAATATTCTCTTGAAGGCGCAATCATTTCGTGCGTCAAGAAACTTCGAAAGAGCCATAAGAGATAAACCTAGAAAGCATTAATAATTATACACAATTCTGAAGAAATATTCAACTCTTTTGTGTTTAAATCTTATTTTTTTAAACTTTGGGTATGTTAGAGAAAAAAACGACTGTCAAAGATGGTCTAAGAATAGCATCTTCTGCTTTAGACGTCCATTTGTACATCTTTTACAACCTCTTCTGTAAAGCGCCTTATAAGCCCAGCAAATGAATTCATGGATTTAGGAGCTATAAAGAGCTTTAAAAACACTTATTTTTGGTGTAACCTCCTAATAAAAATACGAGCCCAAAAGCTCAATTACCTAACATCGCGAGATTAACCTCTCACACCTTCATAATAAAAAATCCGAAACTCAATATCAACATATTTCAGTAGAAAATTTATGTTAAATCCATATTCTGTTAGTATGGGCGAAAAAAAGAAGGTTACAATATATACGGATGGAGCTTGTTCTGGAAACCCTGGTCCAGGAGGCTGGGCTGCTGTAGTTATGTATGAAAATAAAAGTGTCTTTATCAAGAAACGTATTTCTGGAGGTGAAGAAAACACAACGAACAACAAGATGGAGTTAAAGGCTGTGATTAACGGTCTAAAGATGTTAAAAATTTCTTGCAAAGTTATTTTGCACACTGATAGTCTGTATATTAAACAAGGTATAACAGAATGGATCAACAAATGGAAGATAAATGGTTGGAGGACGGCGAATAAAAGCCCAGTAAAAAACATGGAATTATGGAAGGAGCTAGATGAAGTTGCTTTACACCATGATATTAATTGGAAGTGGGTTAGAGCTCACAATGGTAATACGTATAACGAGGAGGCAGATAGGCTTGCGAGAAAAGAAACTAAAACACAGAAATTACAAGACCACCAAAAAAAGAGATATAAATCTTAGACAAAGTAAGTCATGAAGGGTATATTTTACTGTCCGTAGTAATGGTAAAAGCCTCCACCTTGTAGGTGGAAAAACTTTAGTGTTCCCTGATGTGGATTGAAAACCCTTGCTTTGAGGAAAGCAAAAAGTTATAATAGCCGCGTATGCGACGTTATGGATATAATGCACATTCTAAATATGATATGAAGGTGCATCTAGTCTGGGTTCCCAAATATCGAAAAAGAATTTTGATAGGACAAACTGCAACTAGAACAAGAGAAATATTAAGGCAAGTTGCTATGGAAAATGAAGTTCAAATTATTTCTGGTAAGATAGCAGTTGATCACATTCATATGTTTATATCATACAAGCCACAGCAAAGCGTTAGTAAAATTGTACAACTTTTAAAAGGAATAAGCTCTCGATTGTTGATGCAAGATTTTTTAAGTTTACGTAAGCAATTTTGGGGAAGGCATTTATGGGCAAGTGGATATTTAGCTGTCAGTTCTGGTACTATTACAGATGAGGTGATACAAGAATATATATCGATACAGGAAGGTGAACCAGTTCACGACAATGATCAATTTCAAATTGATTAATTTTTAACCCATCACCTTATAGGTGATGGTTGTTGAGTTTCAATCAAAGATTCTATGGCAATAATCCTTCTAGACACAAAAACCATAAACCGTATAGCAGCAGGAGAGGTAATAGAGAGGCCAGCAAAAGGAATTAGTGGAAAACGCAATAGATGCTGGAAGTTTAGAAATAGAGATCAAAATAGAAAGTGGTGGGCGTAATCTTATTACTGTGATAGATAATGGTAACGGAGTAGAAAAAAAAGATTTAGAACTTGCGTTTATGCGCCATGCTACTTCAAAATTAAGCGATAATGAGTTAATAGAAATCAAGCACTTTGGGTTTAGAGGGGAAGCTTTGCCTTCAATTGCAGCAGTAAGCAGAATGAAGCTATCGTCTAAGGCAAGAGGAGCAAGTGAAGCATGGTCTATAAGTTATGAAGGAGGAGAAAAAGTAGGAGAGGTTATCCCTTGTTCTCTATTGGAAGGTACGTATATTGAAGTTCGTGACTTATTTTTTGTGACACCAAATAGACTAAAATTTCTAAAAACCGAAAGGGCAGAAACACAAGCTATAGTTGATATTGTAAATAACTTAGCGATGATTAATTATAGTATTGGGTTTACTCTCACTTCCGGTAATAAAAAGCTCTTAAAATATGCTAAACAAACTTCATTCTTTAACAGACTATGTGAAACAGAAGAAGAATTTCAGAGCAATTCGCTGGAAGTTAAAGAGGAAGAAGAAGGAATCAAACTTACGGGACACATCTGTAAACCAACTATTAGTCGTGGCAATTCAACTCAGATCTATACATTTGTTAATGGAAGGCCAATAAAAGACAATCTACTTATTGGTGCAATTAGATATGCGTATCAAGATTTTATTCTAAGTGGGAGGTATCCTTTTGCAGTGTTGCACTTAGAGATACCATACGATCAAGTAGATGTAAATGTGCATCCAAATAAATCAGAAGTAAGATTTCAGAATAAAAGGCCAGTAAACTTGACAATAGTGTTGACATCAACATTATTAGCCAGCATTGCTTTTGCAACTTCAATTTTCCCTTCAATTTTCCCTTCAATTTTCCCTTCAATTTTCCCTTCAGTTCTTCCTTCCTCTTTACCAATTTTTTTACCTTTTTCAGTAGCAAGATCAAGTCTGTACTCAAGAATGGCTTCTTCTTTCCGTAGATCCATTATTCTTTCTTCGTAAGCTACTAAATCTTTTTCATTCCAACGAAACTTGTCTAATTCATCATATGCTAGCTTTATTATTGGTGCCTTTTCTGCAATTTTCTTTAGATCTTCGTCTGTCGTTTCTTCAGCATATTTAAAGAAAAATAGCCAACGATCTACTATGCTTTCTAGCTGTTCTACTTTGCTTTTTGTAAATTTAGGTAACTCAATAAAGACAAATTGAAAATCTTTTAAGTAATGGCCGTTGGTTTTTATATCACGTATATTATGAGTAGAGATATAACCAACTTCTTCAGGAAGTAAGTTACAATTGGAAATCGCAATAAAGAAGACTTTCTTTAAATCAATGTAGTTGCCAGATTTATCTAATTGTCTTGAGTAAGCCTTAGCAGCATATAGTTGAGCGCGTTTCTCAAAACCTTTATCACGAGCCAGTTGCATCTCAATCACAAATCTATTACCAATAGAATCCTTGCAAAGGACATCAACAATGCTTTGTTTGTCAGAGGCAATTTCGGGATCCATGATAGTACTTAAGAATTCTACTTCTTGTATTGCACTTGCCTCAGCAAATCCTAAAATATCGTTCAAAAAGTGGATAAGAATATTTTTATTTTTTTCCGTTCCAAAGATTTTTTTGAAACACAAATCATTCCGAGGATCGAGAAATTTTGAAAGAGCCATAATGCTTAGAAAACATTAATAATTATACACTATTATTAACAATTATTCAACCATATTTTTGAAGATAGCTAGTTTCTGTATTTATTTTAAATTGAAGAAAGCTCAAATGAAAGATAGTGTTTTTCACAGAATGCAGTCTGGTTACAATCTAAGTTGCTTTAGCTATAAATTCAAATTTTATCAATATCTTGTGTTGTTACCCAAATAATGGTTGTGCAAGCGCTTGATCAAAAAGGAACAAGTTTAGTAAAAAATAATGATATTATTAGTGGAACATAAAATAGTCCCACTGCAGTACTAATTAGAAGCAACAGAGTAGCTTTATCTGGTTGATAATTCAAAATATTAGCAAGTATTATACTGGACCCAGAAACTGGAATAATAGCCAGCAACATCAGTGCTTTATATATGCTCTCATCGTATATACCTATAACATGCTTGTCTAAAAGGACAATTCCTAAAACAAACAGTGGCCAGAATACGTACTTTGCTGTAATAGTGATCAAAGCAAGCTTCCAATCTATTTTAAAGCTTGTAATATTCGCAATGCTCACTCCAAGTAGCACCATTCCTAGTGTAACAAATGTACTTCTAATATTCATCATAACATCTGTTAAAAAAGTAGGTATTTGTATATCGTATATACTTAAAAAGAAGCCCAGAACCATCGCATAAAGCGAAGGAAGTTTGAACAACTTTAATATGCATTCTTTTGCGGTATAAATGCCATTTGCAGCTATGTAAAATCCTAAGCTGTTTTCAAATAGCGCCATTCCTATATAACAAACAACATATACAGATACTGAATCTTCATCAAATAAAGCCATGGCAATCGGCAGGCCAAAATAACCCATACTTGTGCTGCCCGAACTAAATGCTAATATGTTTCTCGTGTTATCCTTAAATAAAAAAGAAGAAAGATAATACACTGATAAGGACATAGTGCTACCTATAAACCATATCAAAATCGGCAGAGAAATTACTTTTAAATTAACTTCTGTATGAGAGACTCCATATAAAATCACTATTGGATTAGCTATATAAAAGAGTATTTGAGATATAGTATTTCTATCAATTTTAAGACATTTTCCTGCTAAATAACCAATAAATATTGTAATATAAATAGGTAATATTTTTAGGAAAAGAGTAAGGAACATATTAGCCTATTGTGATACTTTTGACTGATAAAGTGATATTAGATCTTAAGGTATTGTAAAAGTAAACAAAATTTATTTTCCAATTTATCCAGCTCATAGTTAATGAAAAAAGATTTACTTAGTGCCAAAATTATAGGACTTAAGAATGACATTTTTATGATAAAATTATGTTAAGTTTCTATAAAGCTTCTTGCATATTTTTGAATAATGACATAAAAATTAAACTGCTTGTGGCAATTTAGACGGACTGTTGAAAAAACACTCATCTTGAGTGGTTCTCAGGAATTCTTGCCTTGATCATTAAGATTGTACCATTGCTTTCCCTAATTTTTTTAAATCCAACTTTTTCGTAAACACGGATTGCACGAACATTTGCTGTATCTGGGTCAAC
This sequence comes from Wolbachia endosymbiont of Oedothorax gibbosus, assembly GCF_936270145.1. Classification (GTDB taxonomy): domain Bacteria; phylum Pseudomonadota; class Alphaproteobacteria; order Rickettsiales; family Anaplasmataceae; genus Wolbachia. The sequence goes on along the minus strand of NZ_OW370537.1, from coordinate 760,367 downwards.
AAAAGCATTTTCAGAAACTTTAAAGACAAATTCGTTTAAAAATATATTCAAAGCTTGTGGACCAATGCCTTTGCCCACATAATCCAGCTCCCCGATATACCAGTCTATAGCAGCACAGCTTTCTGGAAGCTCAGAAGTATCGTAGCCCTGCTCAGGTGGAAAATCATGTTTGTTATAGTATTGAATATAACCAATATCAACTCCGTCACAATTAATAATAGACTTCTTTCAAAATTGAGGGAGAGAGAGTAAGATCAAGTATTTGGAAGCATGAAATATAAGGAAATAGAAAAGTTAGAAGGAGAAAAGTTTCGACGTTTAACGGGGGTAAAAAAATCAACATTTAAGAGAATGGTAGAAATTCTAGATGAGGAGGATAAAAGGAAAAAAGCTAGAAGTGGAAGAAAAAGCAAACTTTGTATAGAAGATAGATTACTTATGGCACTGGAATATATGAGAGAATATCGTACATATTTTCATATAGGACAAAGTTATGGCATGAGTGAAAGCAACTGTTTTAAAATAATAAGGTGGGTAGAAGACACATTAATAAAACATCCAGATTTTGCATTACCAGGAAAAAAAGATCTATTAAATAGTAATGTAGAATACGAAGTTTTGGTAATAGATGGAACTGAAACAGCAGTAGAAAGGCCAAAAAAAAGCAAAAGCGCTTTTACTCTGGAAAGAAAAAAAGGCATACTATAAAAACACAAATAGTAACAGAGAAGAAGAGTAAAAAGGTCGTATGTACATCTTTCTCCAATGGTAGAAAACATGATTTTCGGATGTTTAGAGAATCAAAGATAGCAATATTACCGCAAACTAAGATCCTAGCTGATTCTGGTTACAGAGGAATGCAAAAGATACATAAAAATGTTGAATTACCACATAGAAGATCAAAAAAGAATCCTTTATCAAAGGAGAAAAAAGCAGAAAATAGATCTCTCTCTATACGAAGAGTGGTAGTTGAAAACGTAATCGGCTTATTGAAAAGGTTTAAAATCATTTCTGACAGATATAGAAATCGACGAAAACGTTTTGGCTTAAGATTTAATTTGATTGCCTCTATTCACAATAGAGAGCTCCTTTCATGAATTTTGAAAGAAGTCTAATGAATGCATGCATTGGTTTTTCAATAATTTGTGTCTTAAGTTTTAAACGTTTGAATCCTTTGACATAATTGCTATATTTTTTCTCAATTAACTCTGGTGTCCAATTTATATCCGCATCCCACCATAGCTTTACGTGAGGTGTTTCTAACCATTTTAATAACAGTAAAAAATGTTCTTCTTTCAACGCTTTAAATGTGATATTTTTATTCATTAATTGAAAATCTCAAATGTTACTACCATTTCTGTTAATCCTGTCTCTAATTGCCAAGTTCATTGAAATTGACATTTCCGTACCTAGTTTTCCTGATATGGTGCGCTATTTTAACGTACCGGAAGGAACAATTCAATTAACTATCGCTTATAATTTCCTAGGCTTGTGCATGGGAGGGTTATTTTTTGGTCCATTGTCTGAATGCTATGGCAGAAGAAGGATTATGATCATAGGTAACACTTTGCTACTCGTCGGCGCTGTTGGTTGTGTTTTTGCACCGTCGATTTTTTGGCTTTTAATCTCTCGCTTTGTTCAGGGCATTGGTGCCAGCACATCTGTAGTTGTGTTTGCAATCGTTGCAGACAGCTACAAAGGCGAAGAAGCGGTAAAATTTATTGGAATCATGAATTCTGTTCTTACAGTTGTCATGGCAATTGCGCCAGTGTTAGGCAGTTTCATTAACGAAGCTGTAGGGTGGCGTGGTAATTATGCAACTGTTGCAATACTTTGTTTAATCTCTTGGGTTTTGCTGCTTTTTCTGTTACCAGAAACAAAAAAGGACCGCGATATTTTCAGTTTGAAAAAAATGATGAAAGATTACAGAAAATTATTGTCGAGTTCAAGATTTGTGGCGCTGTCTTTGCTGTCAAGCTTCCTTTCTGCTGCTTATATGTCATTCATCACTTGTGGACCTTTTCTGTATATGGAAACTTTTGGTTTATCTAGCACTATTTATGCACTACATCAAGGTGCAATAGTTGGGTGCTTCTCACTCATCAGTCTATTTGCTGGCAAAATCTTGCAGAAACTTGGAGCAATAAAGTGTGTAATTTCTGGTACGAGCGTGGGTGCTATTGGATCTCTGTTGCTTGTAATATTCAGTATAATTGTACCCCACTCTTTCTACTTAGTAACACTGTCTATGATTATTTTTTCTATCGGTTGTGCAATTTGCCAGCCAGCGATTTTTAATGCATCAATAAATGTTTTCCCTGAAATTAAAGGCACAGCTTCTTCTGCAGTTGCATTCATCAGGTCTTTTATCATGGCTGTCTTTATCGGCTTAACAAGCTATGTTTACAATGGTCAAGCAATCAGTGCAGCTATTCTTGTTTTTTCTGCAATGGTACTAGAATTTATTTTTACTGCATATTTATTGCGTTTAAAAGATCCTATGTAATTAATAAAGATATTCCATTGTAGGCCGCTAACTTTCCCCTGCCAATCTTTCTGCTTCATTACGTGAAATTAATGCCTCAATAAATTCATCTAGTTCGCCTTCTTTTATAATCTGCTCTAACCGATGTGAAGTTAGATTAATTCTGTGGTCTGTGATTCTTGATTGTGGAAAATTATATGTTCTTATGCGCTCGGAACGATCACCAGAGCCAATTTGGCTTTTCCTCATTGTTGACCTTTCCATTTCTTTTTTTTGTCTTTCAATTTCGTATAGCCTTGCCCTCAATACTTTAAGCGCTTTAGCTTTATTTTTGTGCTGCGATTTTTCGTCTTGCTGTATCACAACTATTCCTGTTGGCAAGTGGGTGACTCTTACTGCACTGTCAGTTGTATTCACTGATTGCCCTCCAGGACCACTGGATCTATAAACATCTATTCGTAAGTCTTTCTCTTCTATTTTAAAGTCAACCTCCTCAACTTCAGGTAATATTGCAACAGTGGCTGCTGAGGTATGTAGCCTTCCTGAGGATTCAGTTTCTGGCACTCGTTGTACTCTGTGCACTCCTGACTCAAATTTCAACCTTGCAAAAACTTCTGTTCCATTAATGAGTGCAGAAGCTTCCTTATAGCCACCTATACCTGTATTAGAAATGCTTATTGGCTCGAACTTCCAATTTCTTCTTTCTGCATATTTTTGGTACATACGGAACAATATCGCTGCAAATAATGCTGCTTCTTCTCCTCCTGTACCTGCTCTGATTTCTAATATTGCATTTCTTGAATCATCTTCATCTTTGGGCAATAATGCTAACTTTAGTTTTGCTTTTATTTTTGGTAATAATACCTTGTGCTTTTCGAAAAATTCTTCTTTTGCTAACTCTTTTATATCACCTTCACTGTTTTCATCTTTCATGATTTCTTCTAAGTCTGAAATTTCCTCTTTCAGCGTGTTATATTCATCAATTATCTTGATTATTGGCCTGAGCTCAGAGTATTCCTTTGAAAGGTTAATGAATTCTTTTTGACTTAAATTGGTAGGATTTTCCAAATTCCTCTCTATATCATTAAATTTTTTCTTTAAGTCTTGTAAATTATTCTCTATATTCATATAGCACAGATCTAGCTAAGTAATATATACTGAAATAAAAATTTTCTTATATCAAGCAATAACACTATAATATACCTTCTACTTGAATATAATGGCAAGACAGATAACATCAAGCTGCAATTTCATATTTGGGGCTTCAGACAAAAAATCATTACCAGATGAGTTGGCTCCAGAGATTGCGTTTGCTGGTAGATCAAATGTAGGAAAATCCAGTCTGATCAACTTACTGATAAACAGCAAAAAAGCTGCCAGAGTTTCCTCTAAACCTGGATGCACTAGACAAATAAATTTTTATTCTATGTACAATGATAAGTTCAGACTTGTTGACCTACCAGGGTATGGCTACTCTCATGCAGGTAAGGAGGAAATTATACAATATTTAAACTTAATTGAGTATTATCTAATTCAAAGAAGAAATCTAAGAAGAGTGTTTGTGTTGATAGATAGCAAGGTAGGATTAAAAGAAATAGACAAAGACTTCATTTATTGGTTAATATATAATAACATTAACTTTAACGTTGTGCTAACAAAAATAGATAAAGTAAGTCAAAAAAGTTTAGGTGCTGTTATAGAAGATATTCAAAAATGGATTAATAATGAGAATGTGTCAATTCATCAAATGAGCATCCGTATTAAGCATAAAATAACCAAGGTAAGAGATGAGTTTTTCAAGTTTACAAGATAAAAAAATGAAGAGTAGTGAATTTTTAAAGGGTGAGGTATCATTTGAACAAAAAGCAGAAATATTACTTGAAGTGCTATCTAACATACCTAGCTTTGTAGGCGAGACTTTTGTCATTAAATGCGGTGGTACAATAATTTTAAATGAAACACTATTTAATACTTTTGTGTATAATGTTGTCTTGTTGAAGCAGCTTGGTATAAATCCGGTAATAATTCATGACGGAGAATATGAAATTAACTCGGTGTTAAAAATGCTGGGTATGGACAGTAAGTTTGTGAATGGTATCAGACTTACAGACAAAGACACTATGAAAATCATTGAAATGGCACTGTGTGGTTCAGTTAATAAAAAAATTGTTCAGCATATAAATTCTGCTGGTGGTTCAGCTATTGGATTATGTGGAAAAGATGGTAACTTAATTAAAGCCGAAAAAATAACCGCTACGCTTAGAGAAGATAGATCAAATAATATCGAAAAGATATTAGACATGGGGTTCATCGGTAGACCCACTGAAATCAATCCTGATATATTATTTTTTATTGAAGAATCAGATTTTATACCAGTTATTGCACCAATTGGTCATGGAAAAGATGGGGAAACATATCATATCGATGCCGATAGCACTGCAAGCGCAATTGCAATTGCAGTTTCTGCATCTAAAATGATAATCTTGAGTGACACAGATGAAGAAATAGATAAAATTGGTAGCAGGAAGATATCTGTTAAAAATTTAAATGCATCGATTGATTGTGGGAAAATTAAAGGGGAAAAATTTATTGAAAGGCTTATGGCATACGTTAAAATGACGGAGGAATGTGCTGGAGTTGTTCACATAGTTGATGGTAGAATACCTAACATTATGCTTGATTTATTTACTGAAAATAATTCAAGCATATCAATTGTGAGTGATTTATAGCTATACTGCTTACAACTGTACGAATAGCAAGAGGGTGTCATCCAAGTAGCTGACACTGGTTTGTATCTGTTCAGGCAATGGCGTCAACTTAAGAGCCTTCATTAGCAAACCCTCCTGAAAACATGATGGCGTTTAGGCTTCTCGACTTTATTGCGGCTATACAATCGCCCTGGCCGTATTTTAACTTTAGCACGTATACTTAAAAAGGGCTTGAAAATCTTTTGGCGCGACAAGCACTTGATAGAGTTTCTGTCTCATTACACCAAATAAAACTGAAAAATTTAAACGATACTCAGTAATTTGATCTGGGTTCCAAGGCCCTTGTGCATCACACATATGAAGCGACAGTATATTACACATAACTAAGTTCGCCCAAAATTCTTGTCTCTAAATTTACTCCAGAAAAATTCTCTAATTCTGCACCTATTTTGAGTCGTTTATAGCACTCCTCTATGTGCCACCTTAATACATAAGCTTTGCTGATATCTTCCAAAGTAAATTTTTCTCGGTCAAAAAGTGAGGTAACCAATACTTCTGTTTCTCCATTGGCTAATGTAAGCACTATAACCCTTACTTTTTGTCCTTTTATTTTATTTTTTAGCTTTTTATTTTCTAGTATAAAATCAAAATCTAGTTCGCCAGATGAGATTCGTTCCCATAGCTTACTATAATTTCCTTTTTGCAAGCGAAAAATAAAGTCTACTTTCAAATCATAATGCTGCTGAATGAATTTTACTGAACACGATCATAGATAAATAATAGTCTCTCTTGATTTAATGAACGCATTTGAGTAACGACTTCGGGTCTCTGCCAGCGTTTGCTCGCCTACATTCCAAGCTGCAAGACGAGCACTGCAAATCAGTGAAGTACATAAATCAATAAACAAATTGCCAACGGTGGCATTGTGCTTGTTGTTCCATTTGGTTTAAAACGGTCAAATTCGGATATAATTTCTTCAGAACTGGGCAATCTCATAGCAGAACCATCTGCTGCAATAAGTCTATAACCTCTCCAGGTTCCATATTCAGGTTCATCTTGATAGGCTGTTTGGATGCTTAGCTCCAATAATTCCTTAAAACCTGTATTTATATCTTGCTCTAGAAAAAGCTTGCTTTGAGGGTGGAATTTTACAAGTCAATGAGCTCACATTCTATTCCTAAACTTTTCTTAATTAACTTATAGAAAATACTGTCGAAAAAGAAAGTTTTCTTGTTCGTGTGAAACTCAACACAATGGATTTTCTGAAAAGTTTTCGAGTATATTATATTTTTAATTTGTAGAATAAGTTTTTTTCCTTTTTGCATGTTTCACCTAAAAAGGACATATTTTAAACTTCTTTGTTGAAATAGAACAGAAACAAAAGTGCTGTTTATTGCAGCTTTTGGGTAATTTAATGGTAAAAATTTCAGAGAGAAATTTTATACACTATCGCTGATATTTTTCCTTAAGTTGACGCCATTGTCTGAACGGATACGATTACGAGGCATTTCTAAATTATTTTTTACTTCAAACTTTTACTTGTTATAAAAAAAACCTTATTTTAGTTTATCAGGTTTTTTATTCATTGTAAAATATTTTTTCAAAAAAGTGAACAGTTTTTGTAATTTCGGTGAACATATATCACAATAGCTGGTTTTGGAGGTCTTATTGAGATACAACGACTTTTATCTAAAACTCTTAAGGAAATATTTTAGATAATCTCTATAAACAAATTGTAGGTGAAGTTAAAGAAAAAAAGTTTGAAATTGCTGCCATAAACATAAGCTACAAAACCCTCTCAATAGTTCAAGATGGAGACAAAGATCGAAATTTATTTATTTACGTCTCTAATTTTATCACGTATAATGGAGACAAAGATTTATATTTCGTATTTTATGTCTCCATCATTTATTGGTAGGCAAACTGAGTTAGAACAACTACTGGAGCTTACAGAAAAAAATACTGCATCTTTTGTAGTAGTCAAAGGAAGGCGTCGTATAGGAAAAAGTCGTTTAATTCAAGAGTTTGGTAAGCATTTCGAGCAATATTACTCATTTATAGGCTTGCCACCAGAAAAGCACACTACAATATCCCATCAACTTAATGAATTTTCTAGACAAGTTGCTAGACAATTTAATACATCTTTTGCTAGGTATGATGACTGGAGCGATTTACTATGGGCAGTTGGTGAACGTCTACTATCAGGAAAAACATTATTGCTGTTTGATGAAATTTCTTGGATGGGCTCAAAAGATCCAACCTTTTTAGGCAAAATAAAAAATTTTTGGGATACGCAGCTAAAAAATAATAATACCAATCTCCACTAATAGATAGACAAATAGTAAAAACTACAAATAATTGAGGCTAGAAAGAATAAATATGTAGTTTATGGCAGGAAAAAGTAAAGCAATAGGAGAAGAACTATATAATCAATGCAAGTTAGAATTAAAAAAATATGGAATAAGAGGAGAGATAGGAAGAAGGTTACAAGCAATAATATCAGCAAAGGAGTATGGTATCTCAAAAGTTGCTAAAATATATAGAATTACGAGAACGACATTAATGAAATGGATTGCAAGATTTAAAGAAAAAGGTGTTATTGGGTTTGCAATACAGCCAGGGCGAGGACCTAAACCAAAACTGAACGAGGAGAAGAAGGAAAAAATAAGAGAGGTAATAGAAGAAGATGGGGCAAATCTGACTGCTAAAAAATTGCAAGGTATAGTTGAAGGAATGTTAGCTATCAAAGTAAGTGAGTCAACGGCGAGAAGGCTTATGAAGAAGCTAGGATTTACATATATCACACCTCGTCCAGCACATTATAAACAAGACAAAAACAAACAAGAGGAGTTCAAAAAAAATCTCAATGAAATTGTGGAAAAGAACCGGAAAAAGGAGGTTTTTTTTCGATGAATCGAGATTTGGAACGCACTCAAAAGTTGGACATGGATGGTTTAAAAAGGGCTCAAGAACACAAGTTAAAGTAAAAATCGGAAGAGAAAACTTCTATCTTTACAGCGCTGTAAATCCCAGGAATGGAGAGGATATTAGCCTACTTGCTCCACATGTAAACACAGATTGCATGAACATATTTTTGGAGCAGATGTCGAAAGATTTGGGGACTAGAGAAGCTTTTCTTATCATGGATTGCGCAAGTTGGCATAGGTCTAAAGGTTTAAAAACTCCTGAAAATATCACCATAATTTATTTGCCGCCGTACTCGCCTGAGCTCAATCCTGTGGAAAGATTTTGGCAACATTTAAAGGAAAATATAATAAAGAACAAGATGTATGACTCTATTAAATTACTTGAAAATGCTGTATCTGAATTTATTCGAGATATTACGGAAAGTTCGATCAAAACCATTTGCTCTGTGAATTATTTGTCTAGTTATTTATGAGGGTTGGTATAACAAGCTAATTTTCGTTGTTTGTGGATCAGCTTCATCCTGGATCGAGAAAAATATACTTAGTAGTACTGGCTTCGTAGGAAGAATATCGTTAACTTTAACACTCGGAGAATTATCGCTTTCTGATTGCAATGAATTTTGGCCAAAAAACATTTCAGCATATGAAAAGTTTAAGGTGCTTGCAGTAACTGGCGGAATTCCAAAGTATTTAGAGGAGGTAAATTTTAAACATAGCGCTGAAGAAAATATTAAAAAGCTTTGTTTTACAAAAGGTGGGTTTTTAGTTGAAGAATTTAATCAAATATTCTCAGATTTATTCATGCGAAAAACGGCTTTTTATAAGCAAATAGTCAGAGCTCTTTCTACTGGAGCTAAAGAACAAGAAGAAATTTGTGCTACTTTAAATATCGTAAGACATGGACGCATTTCTGAGTATCTATATGAACTTGAGCTTGCTGGTTTTATTGCAAAGGATCATACTTGGAGTATAAAAACGGGTACTGATTCACGACTCAGGAGGTACAGACTTCAAGATAATTATTTAAGGTTTTATCTAAAATATATCGAAAAAGATCTAGGAAAAATTAGTCGTGACACCTATTATATAGGGTTCTTACCAGAGTGGTATACAATTATTGGGCTTCAATTTGAAAATTTGGTGCTGAACAATAGAAAGAGTATACATAATATCTTAGGAATTGATGGAATAATAAGCGAGAATCCATTTTTTCAGAAAAGAACGCGTAATAGTGCAGGTTGTCAAATTGATTATATGATTCAAACGAAGTTTAACACTCTCTACATTTGCGAAATCAAATTTTCAAAAGATAAAATTGGTCATTCAATAATACAAGAGGTACAAAAGAAAATAGATGCACTAAATCGTCCAAAAGGCTTTTCATGTCGTCCAGTCCTTATCCACGTTAATGATGTAAGTGATGATGTTATGGATAGCGGTTACTTTTCACACATAATTGATTTTGGAAAATTATTGAATTGTAAGTAATGGTTTTTCTGACTTAAAAAATGGTAGTTTCTACAGTTATTCTTAAATTCATAGAGTGTGCTAACATTAGTATCTTTAGCTTTACAAAAAGGGGATGGAGTCAAAACAATCTCTCTACTGCAACACAATTCTTTAAAACATTGTAAGAAGCATGAGGATAACAAAATGTACGATAATGATTATTTAATTCAAGTTGAGCAAGCAATACAAAAGTTGCAACAGGGAGAAAGAGTTGTATCGATTGCGTATGGTGACCATGTTGTGAGATATGCTGAAGTTCAGATAAATGATCTATTGAATCTAAGACAACGTATTAAATCTGAACTTAGGGTTGTAGGTATGTTACCTAAAAGGAGAATAGTTTTTTCTACTAACAAAGGGATTATATAACGTTTTTATATTTATAACCGAAATTCTTGGAGTAACAGTAGTAGTTAAACCAGCAAGAGATTTTACAAATTTTGAACTTTTTATTGGACAACAATCATAGGAGTTCGGTATGGAGAAGTTCAGATAAATGACTTACTAAACTTAAGACAACGAATAAAAGCTGAGTTGAAAAACGTAGCAAAAAGAAAGATAGTGTTTTCAACGAGTAAAGGGATCATATAATGATAAAAATCGTTGAAAGAAACTCTATGACAAAAATTATAGCAAAAGAATATACAGAATTTTTAGAGCAGCTGAAAGAACAGATTGCTACTAGTCGTTATAAAGCAGCAAGAACAGTAAATAAAGATCTATTACTACTCTATCATTAGACTTCTTTCAAAATTGAGGGAGAGAGAGTAATACCAATCTCCACTAATAGATAGACAAATAGTAAAAACTACAAATAATTGAGGCTAGAAAGAATAAATATGTAGTTTATGGCAGGAAAAAGTAAAGCAATAGGAGAAGAACTATATAATCAATGCAAGTTAGAATTAAAAAAATATGGAATAAGAGGAGAGATAGGAAGAAGGTTACAAGCAATAATATCAGCAAAGGAGTATGGTATCTCAAAAGTTGCTAAAATATATAGAATTACGAGAACGACATTAATGAAATGGATTGCAAGATTTAAAGAAAAAGGTGTTATTGGGTTTGCAATACAGCCAGGGCGAGGACCTAAACCAAAACTGAACGAGGAGAAGAAGGAAAAAATAAGAGAGGTAATAGAAGAAGATGGGGCAAATCTGACTGCTAAAAAATTGCAAGGTATAGTTGAAGGAATGTTAGCTATCAAAGTAAGTGAGTCAACGGCGAGAAGGCTTATGAAGAAGCTAGGATTTACATATATCACACCTCGTCCAGCACATTATAAACAAGACAAAAACAAACAAGAGGAGTTCAAAAAAAATCTCAATGAAATTGTGGAAAAGAACCGGAAAAAGGAGGTTTTTTTTCGATGAATCGAGATTTGGAACGCACTCAAAAGTTGGACATGGATGGTTTAAAAAGGGCTCAAGAACACAAGTTAAAGTAAAAATCGGAAGAGAAAACTTCTATCTTTACAGCGCTGTAAATCCCAGGAATGGAGAGGATATTAGCCTACTTGCTCCACATGTAAACACAGATTGCATGAACATATTTTTGGAGCAGATGTCGAAAGATTTGGGGACTAGAGAAGCTTTTCTTATCATGGATTGCGCAAGTTGGCATAGGTCTAAAGGTTTAAAAACTCCTGAAAATATCACCATAATTTATTTGCCGCCGTACTCGCCTGAGCTCAATCCTGTGGAAAGATTTTGGCAACATTTAAAGGAAAATATAATAAAGAACAAGATGTATGACTCTATTAAATTACTTGAAAATGCTGTATCTGAATTTATTCGAGATATTACGGAAAGTTCGATCAAAACCATTTGCTCTGTGAATTATTTGTCTAGTTATTTATGAGGGTTGGTATAAGATCAAGTATTTGGAAGCATGAAATATAAGGAAATAGAAAAGTTAGAAGGAGAAAAGTTTCGACGTTTAACGGGGGTAAAAAAATCAACATTTAAGAGAATGGTAGAAATTCTAGATGAGGAGGATAAAAGGAAAAAAGCTAGAAGTGGAAGAAAAAGCAAACTTTGTATAGAAGATAGATTACTTATGGCACTGGAATATATGAGAGAATATCGTACATATTTTCATATAGGACAAAGTTATGGCATGAGTGAAAGCAACTGTTTTAAAATAATAAGGTGGGTAGAAGACACATTAATAAAACATCCAGATTTTGCATTACCAGGAAAAAAAGATCTATTAAATAGTAATGTAGAATACGAAGTTTTGGTAATAGATGGAACTGAAACAGCAGTAGAAAGGCCAAAAAAAAGCAAAAGCGCTTTTACTCTGGAAAGAAAAAAAGGCATACTATAAAAACACAAATAGTAACAGAGAAGAAGAGTAAAAAGGTCGTATGTACATCTTTCTCCAATGGTAGAAAACATGATTTTCGGATGTTTAGAGAATCAAAGATAGCAATATTACCGCAAACTAAGATCCTAGCTGATTCTGGTTACAGAGGAATGCAAAAGATACATAAAAATGTTGAATTACCACATAGAAGATCAAAAAAGAATCCTTTATCAAAGGAGAAAAAAGCAGAAAATAGATCTCTCTCTATACGAAGAGTGGTAGTTGAAAACGTAATCGGCTTATTGAAAAGGTTTAAAATCATTTCTGACAGATATAGAAATCGACGAAAACGTTTTGGCTTAAGATTTAATTTGATTGCCTCTATTCACAATAGAGAGCTCCTTTCATGAATTTTGAAAGAAGTCTATTATATTGGAACGCAGATTCTAGAAAAACAAAAGAATCAAAGTTGGGGATCCAAAGTAATTGAGCAGTTAAGTAGAGACTTAAGGGCTGAGTTTCCAGAAATGAAAGGTTTTAGCACAAGGAACCTAAAATACATGAGGCAATTTGCAAGGGAATATCAAGATATTGAATTTGTGCAACAACTTGTTGCCCAATTGCCATGGGGACATAATGTATTTCTGATGGATTTAGTTCAGGACAAAGAAGCGAGGCTATTCTACATAAAAGAAGCTATAGCACATGGCTGGTCAAGGAACATCATGTTAATGCAGATTGAACTTGGGTTACATAAACGTCAAGGAAAGGCTATCACTAATTTTAAAGAGAAGCTACCTTCGCCTCAATCAGATTTAGCGGGAGTGTTAAATAAACTGTGTCAAACCGCATTTTCAGTTCAACTCAATTTTCAATCTGCCGGGAAAGAAGACATCAAATTGAGACATAGTTAAAGCCCAATTAGGCAGAGCCATAGTCCATTTTTGCTCTACCTTTTTTATAGCACAATATACCTGTTTGTACAAGGCATTTGTGCTAGTAAATGAACCTTTGGTTTTAGTAAATTTTCTGATTTGTCTATGCAGTCCCTCAATAGGATTGGTGGTATAAATCAGCTTTCTAACTGGCCCAGAATACTTAAAATAACCAGACAAATTTTCCCAATTATTTTGCCAAGATTTCACAACTAACGGATACTTTTCGCCCCATTTTTCTTCTAGCTCAAGTAAGTAATTCTCAGCAATTTCTCTGCTTGCAGCACGATATATTTTTTTCAGATCATTCATGAAAACTTTCACATCTTTGCTGGATACATATTTTAGAGAATTTCTTATCTGATGTATTATACATAGCTGTACTTCTGCTTTAGGAAACGCACTATTTATCGCTGCAGGAAAGCTTTTTAGCCCATCTACACAGGCAATCAGGATATCTTCTACTCCTCTTTCTTTGAGATCATTTAGCACTCCCAACCAGAACTTCACTTTCAGCCAAATAAAAGCCCAAGACTTCTTTTCTGCCATTTTGATCTATACCTAATATATTATACATACATTTACTTACACAATGTCCATCCTCTTTGACTTTAAAAAACCATAAACACTATTGGATATACGGACTGCAGCGGCCATTCGTTGATTATAGGCAGTAATTTGTCGGTAATACTTGATATCTCTGCTGCCGATATTTTGTGATCGTAAATTTCTTCTACATGTGACGCTATATCTCTATAGCCCATACCACTGGCAAATGTGCTCAAAATCTTCGTTTCAAGCTCTGGTTTGTTTGCCTTTTTTTGACTATTTGGGGTTCAAAGCTTCCCTCCCTATCTCTGGGCGTCAAAAGCTCAAATGAACCTGCGCTTGTGCGTAAAGTTTTTGCATTTCTCCCATTTCTTCGATTATTTTCTTCACTTTCAGCCAACAAGTGATTTTCTATTTCACCTTCTAGACTTGCTTCCAGCAGCTTTTTTATCAATGGTGTTAGCACACCATCCCTCCCTGTCAATGGTCTACCTTCTCGTATAGACGACAAGATATTTGTTTCTAATTCTTTATAATCTACCACTCCGGTAGTTCTGTTTACTACTTTCTGACTCATTGTCAAACCTCCATTTTTTTATATCAATTTATTACTTTTTTTCGGTTTGACACAGTTTATTTAACACTCCCGCGAAATGCTTGATTTTGTTGAACATTCTTTCGATTAAGTTTCTCTCTTTGTATAGTTCTTTATCATATTCTCTCGGTATTTTTCTATTGGAACGCGCTGGAATAACTGGTTCAGCATTTACAGCTTGCGCTGCCTCAATCATATAGTTTGCATCATATCCTTTATCGGCAATAAGTGCTGCCATTTTCTTGCCTTCTATCAGATCTAAAGCTTTTACATAATCTGACCTTTGCCCAGCAGTAACAAAAAATCTCAATGGGTTGCCCAGCGCATCACAAGCAACATGTAATTTACTTGAAAATCCACCTTTAGATCTTCCCAATTCCTGCTCTTGCTTACCAGTTTCCACATTTTTTTCGTGCACCAGCAGCATGTTGATGAGCTCTTATTATTGTTATGAGCCACTCCGTATCTTCATCTACTGCAAGGGTATTAAAAACCATCTCCTGATTTTGCCCATCTCATGAACCTTTTGTGTACACTTGACCATTTTCCATATTCTGCAGCCATGGCGCTCCAGTCCTACCTATCCACATTACTGCTGCTATAAACTTCCTATTGTCTTTTGCACTTCTACCACTATCTCCTTCTTTTCCTGGCAAGCTATCTTTTATCCTTTCCCATTGCTCATCTTTTAAGTCGTACAACATCTCTTCCCTTTTATAAAAGTTATACTATAACTTCATTCTTTCTGAATGTCTACACTACCTAAAGCAACAGAAATGGAACAGTCTATAATAGAGTTGAGTAAAGAAGGTAAAACAGATGCAGAAATCGCTAAGTACTTAGAAAAACAAGGACATCGTTCTCCCTCATGCTCAAAGAATATCGTTTTGGAAAGTACAGTAGCAAATATTCGATTAAAAAATAATATTATGCGAGAAAAGAATAAAGCACAACCACTTAAAGTATCTGGATACCTTACTGTTACACAAATTGCAAAAATTCTCAATGTTACTAAATCTTGGCTTTATTATAGAATAAATAATGGCCAGATTAAAATACGAAAAGATGATAGTAAAGCCAAGGGCAAATATTTATTTGAAGATACGCCAGAGACTGTTAGAATCCTTATGGATTTTAAAAATGGTAAATTCAACAACACAAATTTTTTATAGGAGCATCAATATGTATAATCGCAACACATATTTGATAGAGTTTGCGAAGAGAATGTTATTGAACATCGTTTGACAAAAGTTAGCCATCAAGAACACCTTTATAACTTTGTTATATTATGCAAAGAGACTCAAAACTCTTAAGGGTCTTACTCCTTATGAATTTATATGTTATCAGTGCTCCAGAATTATTTATACTAAATCCACACCATCACACTCTGGGACCATGCATCTAAAATCGTAGATTTAAACCAAAGTTATGTTAGAATTATGCTCTCATTTTAATAATTAATTAAAGTAAAGCATGTAGTAAATGGTGTAATTGCTGTATCTTAACAAAAAGTAATGTAAGGAGGGTGCTTTATGTCTTTAAAGAATAAAATTTCTGAGCTAATAGAACAACAATTTAGCATTAAATACCATGACAATTATTTGGCTTACACTATACACAAGTGGGCTGCAAATGAAATATCTAGTTCTATTGCTTTTTGCATAATGGGTTATGGAAATTGCAAGATCAAGTATCAAGATATTGCAAAGTCGTTTGGTATAACAACAAAAGAAATCGATCAAGGTAATATTGCAAGCATAGAAAGCAAAATAAAAAGCGAAGCTGAAAAGACAGGTAGCAAGTTTTCTAAGCTGATCTCTAAATTTGATGAATCGTTAAAAGAACAGAGCGAGATGTCTGTTATACAGATTTTAAGTTCATCTGCTGAGGAGATGTTAAAGAGTTTTTTTGGGAAATGTAATAGCACTGCAGAGAAAGAAGATTCCTCAAAACATGAAAGTAGTGCGACCGAAGGAAGTAATCCTGCTGCTTTGCCTAAAGAATCACCAAAACCGCCATTTCACCTGCAGAATTCACCAGAAAAAATAGTCTTAACATTCTATCCATCAAAGAAAACCCCTTCGCAGCAGGAAGAAAATTACTTCAGGTATGAAATCACTTCACATGAAGAGCCTACTACAGAAGATCCAAAAACTATTGTTGATCTACACCTACTACCCTAATCAACCCCATATATATGTTTTTTTGGTATCCGTTCAGCAGAGTGGTTTAAGAAACGATAGATAGAAGATTGTGAGTATCCGTTCAGCAGAGTGGTTTAAGAAACGATAGATAGAAGATTGTGAAAAGGGTTTAGCCTCCTCTGTTTCCATGTTAAGTATAACGAAATTATTTGCTCAAGGAATGAGTTTCCTCGTTCTGATTGTGTAAAATATGAATTTTTGCGATAAACGACATAATGCCGTATTTGCCGTTCAGCGTGATTATTTGTCAGCGGCTGGGTCATCTAAAAATTTCCACATCATTCTTTCAGATTTCAAAATATTCTTTGCAACTCGAGACGCTCCAATTGCTTCAGGTAAGCGAGATATTTCCTTCAAATAATACCTTGTACGTTTTCGCAATTTCTTGGCACGTCTAATAAATCTTGAAATATCTATCTCATTTTTTAGTAAAGCTTTTTTCAGTGCAAATAACTCATTGGCTACATTTCTCAAGTAACAGCCCAGAACTTTAACTTCAAATTTCCAACTATGCGCTAATCTTTCAAAATCCCTTGATCCAACAGATTTGCCTTCTTTCATCAGCAAAGTAGTTGTATGCTGCATATCTGTCGGTTACTACCAAGCTATTACGATTGCAGCATACACTATTTTTTAAAACTTTCATTCCCCTTGACTCTGTCAACTTCACAAAACTTGCCGTATTGCTTCAACACCAAGCGAGTTTACCTTTGTTATAATGGCTCGTTTCATCAATATGTAGAACTTTTATCTCTTGTTCGATCTGTTCATACATTTTTTTGCATTTTGAAGCAACTCTATGTTCACTATTTGATATCTTACTATTACCCACAAATATAGATGTACTTATGAATAAAGTATTACAATATTAGAGTTTGCAAATATTGATGGTATAAAAATGGCAAACGAGAGTAATGAGTGGGCTAAAAATGAATTTGGAGATGCTTCACTTGGAGATAAAAGATTGACCGAAAGATTAGTGAATATTGCTAATAGTGTGATAGGTTCACCTGAAAGCTCAATTAATGAGGCATGCGGAAGTTGGTCAGAAGCAAAAGCTGCATATCGTTTTTTTCAAAATGAGAACGTAAAAGAAGTTGATATTCTAGCTTCACACATTGATAAAACAGTTGAAAGAACAAAAGCTCATAAAAGAGTCCTTGTAATTCAAGATACAACTTATATTTCATACTCAAGTCATAAAAAAACAAGCGGATTGGGAAGTATTGCTGGGAAAGGAGGTAAAGGTACAGTAATGCATACAGCCCTTGCTGTTAGTACGGAAGGTTTGGTACTAGGAATATTGGATCAAAAGATTTACTCGAGGCCACCAATTTCTGAAGAAGAAAAAAGACTAAAGAGTCATCGTAGTAACGTTCATATTGAGGATAAAGAAAGTATGAAATGGCTAGAAAGCTTAAAGAAAACAAATAATATTATAGATCAGACCCAAACAGAGGTTATAACTGTATGTGACAGAGAAGCAGATATACATGATTTTTTTGAACTTGCACATAATCTTAACTCAGCAATTTTAGTAAGAGCTCGTCACAACAGAAATGTAAATAAAAAATTTATGTATACCAGGAATAAGCAAAAATTATGGTCATTTATCCAAGGTCTTCCTTGCACTGGAAAAGTAGAAGTTGAAATCCCTGCTAGAGATGATAAGCAAAAAAGGACAGCATTTCTAGAAATTAGATTCGGAAAATTTATGATGAGTCCACATGAAAGCCACATAAAATGTAAAGAAGGTCACATAAAATATAAACCAGCAGCATTATTCAGTCTACAACTTTACGCAATTCATGTTGTTGAAAGAAATTCTCCTCCAGGAGCAAGTCCGCTAGAGTGGATGCTTTTAACAAATCTTTCGGTCAGTACTTTTGAAGAAGCTGTTGAAAAAATTAGTTGGTATTGTTTGAGATGGAAAATAGAGATATTGCATAAGATTTTAAAATCTGGTCTCAAAGTTGAGGAATGTAGACTTGGAACAGCAGAAAGATTAATGAGGTATTTAACAGTCATGAGCATTATTGCTTGGAGAATTTTCTTTATTACATCAATTGCAAGAACTAACCCAACATTACCATGTACTGGCTTATTAGCTGAGGAAGAATGGAAAGTTTTATATGTTAAAATACACAGAAAACCATGTCCAAGTATAGCCCCTACTATAAAAGAAGCCGTTTCGTGGATTGCTCAACTTGGAGGTCATTTAGCAAGAAAAAGCGACCCAAAACCAGGACCAATTACTCTTTGGAAAGGGTGGAGACGTCTCTTTGATCTAGCAGAAGGATGGAGACTTGCTCATGAACCACATATTTGTGGGTAATAGTAAGATTTGATATGCTACCGACGCTTATGTTCAAATTGAAGATATCATTTACGACACTCGCTATTTCGCGTTTTGAATTTTTGTAAAATCCGCTGAACGCTGCAATTATTCCTTGGTATCTGACGTAACACCTTCTGGTAACTTACTGCTTCTTCTTTTCCCACATCTCCGGCAACGGCCATGCTCTAATTACTACATAAGGCTTGATTTCCGGAAGATCAACTTTTTGATGAATGTAAGGTTTCCCATATATTGCAATCTTCCCTCCGCATTCGCAAGTAGATGACAACTTTACTTTTATCACCTCATCTGCATCCATTTTGGCGCGAAAACTTCCTTTATGACCAACCTGACCACCGACGTTTCTGTCGCTCTTTGGCTTGTCCTTTTTTATTTTGTACAACTCTCTAGAGCTTGGTAGAGATGAATTTTTCGAGTTTACTTTCCTTTAATTCAGCGTTCTCTATCTTCAAAGCTTTACTTTCTGCTTTTAAACTTTCATTCTCTCTTTCCAGCCTTTCTATTTTTGCTTCTAACTTTTCTATTTTTTGCTGTAAATTTTTGCAAAGTTCTAAAAGGTTTACCATACTACCTCATATTTACCCTATGATTATCTTTATTATCTTGCTTTGTCTACCTTATTTTGCCGCTCTGCTGAACGGACACTTTGATTCTATCTATCCATTTATCATTTTCTATATCTTGTTTGTTTGTTGCTTTTTTTTCTTGCTCAACAATTGCCTTATCTATCTCCTTATGAATTGCATCAATTGCATTAATTGCATTTTTTTCTTTGTATACTTCGCTTTTCCCTTCAATAATTAACTTAATAAAAGTATTTACAACAGACTGCACTTGATTATGATTAACCTGACCTTTTATCAAAGAAGGTAAAGAGCCTAATATTTCTGGTGCTGTTTTATCTTGAGTGGAAAGCCCTAAATTATCTGCTACTTCACTTATTAATAACTCTCTGTTTTCTTTATTATCTTCCAGTTTAGCATAATCACTCAATAGATCCATAGCGGTAGACACCTTGATTGCAACAAAATCATTAACATCTTCTAGAGCAGAGCCTGATCTCAACAACCTATCTCTGAGATTTTCGCTTAAAAGATTGATAAATTCTTCATTTGCATCCGATCCTGTGGTTGATATTGTACCATCTAAATAATTACCGAAGTTACGCTCTATTTGTATTCTTGTCTCAGGTTTAAATCCTAATTTTGTACAGAATTTCTGAAAATATTCTTTAATAATGTCAAACAAGCTCTTGCCATTATCTTTATAATTTTTTAACTCTTCAGGAATAGTGAGTGATAATTTACCTTCTTTATATATTATACCATCTTTGCCATCTTGAGATTCAAGTGTGAATTCTAATGAGCTGGATAGGTCACATATTTTCTCTTCCGGATTGTCAAACGTGGTTATAGGCATTGCCATATCAGATTTCACTTTTATTCGATTGTGGTCAGTGCAGTAAATGTTTAGCGCTTTTTTAACCCCAGTTGCGGATTAATCAATATAGTAAAATCTAGAAATACAGGGCTTTTTAGGCTTCATGGAATATGAAACTAATGTGGAAAAGACGTGCACCAAGAAATTTATTGGAGACCTGTGCCTTGAATGCTCAAGCTCAAGTCTGTCTTTTAGGTAGCCAAAAACTGTTTCAATAATCGACCTTTTTCTTAAAAAAATCTTTTCTTCAAGTAGCATTAATGTGTTTTTCATACCTTTTTTTACTTTGGTAACGAGTTTTAGTCCTCTATCGAAGAGTTTTGCAAAGAGCTCTTTCTTTATATAGCCCTTATCACCAAACAAAAGACCAGTCAGTTTTTCAGTTAATTTTGGTACTGGTTTTCTGTCGTCAACGTTACCTTTAGTAAGTGTAACTCCTTGAATTTCACCTTTTTCATTAATTACCATATGCAATTTAAAACCAAAAAACCAGCCATATGTAGTCTTTCCAAGCTTTGCCAATCCTTTGAAAACTTTGTTTCTTGAGATTCTTTTTGGATGGCAAACAGCGATAGATGTTGCATCTATGTACGAAATCCCTGTCATTTTCGACTGCTCACATAGCCATTGCAAAAGTAATGCTAAATACCATAAAACCCTCGGTTTTAGCCTAATAAATCTACTATATGTTGGCAAATTTTGAAACTCAGATCCATATAGTGCTTTCAAATAATATGTATAGAAAGATTTAAAGTCCTCACATCTAGATTGTTGATAAAGTAAAATTATAGTAAGAATTTCAGAATGCGTAATCTCTGGCGTTCTGGTAGGTTTTTTACTGTTTGGCAGGAGTTTTTCTGCGAAATTTTTGTTTATAGCCTTGCAAAAATCGTCTACAAAGCAAAATAATTCTGTTACATTTTTATTCATGGGTAACCTCTCTACTTTTTGATAATATGTTTCCGGAGTTTACCCTATTTCCCTATCTTTTTCACTGACTTCTAATCCGCAACTGGGGTTTTTTTAGGACTATGTGGAGTTAAACTACAACTACTGAGTGCTGCATGAGATTCATTAAATATACCAGCTCCATACCCTGCTTGATTACAATTGGTGACCAGCTCTTCTAAAATAGCATCACTTGGAACTTCTGCTTCAGCATATTTAAACATTTCTTTAAAAACTTCCTTTGCAAATGGACGATAATTTTTTTCTCCCTTCTTTAGTAGTAAGTAATTATGTTCCTTTCCTACATTGTAAAATCTCTCAAATTCTTTTTTGTATGTATCAGTTTTTTGATGATCAGCAATGTCAGGATTATTGCAGTGGTTTTCCCAAATTTCAGGTAATCTATTCTGATTAAGCTCTTTCAACACTGAGTCAACAAAGGCTCTGCCCTGATCTGTATCTATTTCTCTCTTTTTTTCGCTCTCAGGATTATAGATGTCGTCTTTTTTACTGAAAAGCTCGCTTTTGTAATCCTGAGCTCCTTCTCTCAGTGTAACAAGAAGATTTTTATCTATTTCTTTTCCGTTAATAATAAAATTCATCCTTTGAAAATCTAAGAACATTGTTTCACCAGAATTTGCTAATTTATTATCTTGACCTGCTTTTAATTTACTAAAATTGAACTCTTTAGCTGTGGCCTTTAATCTAACTACTGGACTCTTATTATTTTTTTCTTTTGACTCTTTCATAAATAACACCTTACTGTAAATATGTTGTAAGTTGTATCATATAATGATGAATAATTTGGTAATATATTAAGAAAATCGACAGTATATTTCTTTATTTTAGAGATACAGGAAAGGCATAGATTTCTCTTTCCATTTGTGGCGTATTGCATTAATATTTATGTATTAATCTAGAAAATAATGATGAATAATATTGTAATTGTTGGTCTGCAATGGGGTGACGAAGGCAAGGGTAAAATGGTAGATTATCTTTCTGAAAATGCAGATGCAGTTGTGAGATTTCAGGGAGGAAATAATGCAGGGCACACTATAGTAATAGATGATGAGGTTTATAAATTAAATTTACTGCCCTCTGCTGTTTTGAGGCCAGGCAAAATATCTATCATAGGAAATGGCGTTGCTCTTGATCCACACGCTCTAATCTCAGAAATAGAGTCATTGAAAGTTAAAGGAGTGGACGTAAACTATAACAACTTGATGGTATCTGAGAGCTGTCCATTAATACTTAGCGTACATAAGGACAAGGAAAAGCTATTTGAAGATTTAAACGGAAATCACAAAATTGGTACAACAAACAAAGGGATAGGGCCATGTTATGAAGATAAAGTTGGAAGGAGAGCTATACGCCTTTGTGATTTAGAAAACGCAGATGAGCTCAACAAAAGAGTGGATACTCTTCTGAATTACCACAATGCTATCAGAAAAGGCCTTAACTACCAGGTGGTTAAAAAAGAAGAAATATTAAAGGAAATTCAAGAGATTTCAAAAAAAATTCTTTCATATAAAAAACCTGTGTGGAAGATATTAAATGACTTTATGAAAGAAGGTAAGAAAATAATATTTGAAGGCGCCCAAGGCACATTTTTAGATATTGATCACGGAACTTATCCTTTTGTTACTTCCAGTAATACCGTAGCATCGCAAGCAATAACAGGCTCAGGATTAGCCTCCAATGCTTACATTATTGGTGTAGCAAAAGCGTATACAACAAGGGTGGGTAATGGTCCATTCCCTACTGAGCAAAAGAACGAGATTGGAGATAGCTTATTTACTATAGGCAAGGAACTTGGAACAGTGAGCAATAGAAGAAGGCGCTGCGGATGGTTTGACGCAGTTTTAGTGCGCCAGGCTGTGCAACTTTCTGGAGTTTCAAGCATTGTATTAACCAAATTAGATGTGCTTGATTCTTTTGATACAATTAAAATATGCACTGGTTACAAGTATAGTGGAAAAATATATGATTATTTACCCGCATCGCATTCAATACAAGAGGAATTAGAGCCAATATATGAAGAGTTTTCTGGCTGGAAAGAGAACACTCAAGGTAAAAGGTCGATTGAAACATTGCCTATCAATTTAATAAAATATATAGACAGGTTAGAAAAATTAATAGGCGTACCAATTCATCTAATTTCAACTAGTCCAAATAGAGAGGATATTGTTAAGCTTAAAAATCTATGAAGACGTCTTGTTAACTTTTATCTAATAAAAAACGATACTTGTGTAATTTCAAACAGTTTATTATGTAAAGTAGAAGTTAAACGCACAGTAAGCAGTTTGATTTTTTAATATATGTTAATTGGTATAATATAAATATAGTTAAGGAGGCGTATTATGATTGGAAGTTTGGCTAAGGAAGAAAAAACAGCAGAGACAGGAAAAACAAGTAATCAGTCAGAGAATTATGATGTTGAATCAGTTATAAGGGTAGCATCATGTGCTTGGAATGCAATACATTGCTTGTTGGCATCTTATGAATACGATCTATATTCGTCATGGCTTGAATCGCATTTTACATCCCTCAAGGACCGTATCAATAAAATGGAAAAAGACAATTCTTTCACTAAGGACTCTGCTATAATAAAGTTCTGCCGCTCAATTGCAGAAAATAATAAATTATACAAAGAGTTAAAAAATTTAAATAATCTTGCTGAAAATTTTGCCAGTAAAGAATTTGATTCTCAATTAGAGAAGATAATAACAGGCTTTAAACTAAAAAACCTAGAAGACAAGGTAGGCTTCTTAATGCTTTTGAAAGAAGAAAGAGACCTCACTGCTATACAGAAGGCTTATAGAGATAAGTGGAGTTTTTATGACCTAATAAACGATAGAGATTTTAAACAAATCTACATAGACAAAGCAGTAGCAGAGTCTGCTAATAAGAGCTTTAAGGAAGATATAAATAAATTTACAGAGTCGGCAGAGCAGGGAAAAGAAACTGCAAGTAAATATTTTGAGAGGAAAAACGTAGAGCTTCGAGCTTATTACACAGAAACTGATAACGCTCATAGAGTTTTGAATATTAATCTTATTAATTACAATAGAAGTGAACCAACCAGGATTAGTGATATTTTACGGCAAGAGAAAGATATTAAAGAATTGAATATCTATTGCAATAAAAAACATGAAATACACGCTCATCGGAAAGGTAAGGAAAGACATTATGAATTTAAAGAGGGCGCATATTATAAAATGACAAGCACTTGGCCTGTAAAGGATGGATCCGAAATGTGTACCATGATTATGAATGTGAGTAGCGATGGCATAACTGAAGTACTAAAATTTAATGATGAAGATTTTGTGCTATCGGAGGAGATCTTAGAATTGATAAAGCAAAATGATGAATTATATATTCAAGGTCTCTCCTTATATGATGCTGTACTAGAAAAGGGTAAGGCTGCTGATGTTGTGCCTACTGCTAATAATAATTTTCAAAATGAATCTATAGTGGCCTATCGCAAGGAACCAGAGGGGGAATTAGACCCTAAAGTTGATGCTGACAATAGCCTTCCTCCTTCTATTAATAGCAATGCATCAACTCAAACAGAAGTTGCTTCACAACAAGTCGAAACTCAAACGGAAGTCAATTTACAGCACACTGAAACTCAGACAGAAGTTGCTTCACAACAAATGGATGAATTGATTTTAAATAATCAGATGCTGTCCGAAAAAAACGTTGAATTGAAGCAAGAAATGTCAAATTTGAAAAAAGAAGCTGTTGAATTGAAGCAAGAAATAGAAGCAGGGTTGCAAGTGATAAATAAAAAGCACCATGAATTAATACAAGAAAATCAGCGACTACAGGAGAAACTAGAAACAACCCAAGCAGAAGCTAATCAAACAATTGTAAAGTTAGAGAAGCAGAATAGCAATTTACAAGATAGGTTTGAAAAAGAGGAGCAAAAAAACACGGAATTGCAAACTGAACTGGCACAAAAAGATGAAGAATTAGCAGGTGTGTTAAAAGAGCTACAAGGGAAAGCACAAGAACTTAAAGGTGTATATGAAGAAAAAAGAAAGCTAAAGGAAGAGCTGAAAATTGTTAATGCAGGAAAGAAGAATTTGGAAAAAGAGCTAAATCAAGCACGAGAAGATGCGGAACAGATAATGGTTGAACGACGCCAGCAGAAAGATCAGCTAAGAGAATTAGATCAGGAATATAAGGTACAAGTAGAAATTGAGCAAAAGATTAAAGAATCAGATAGGCAGGATAGCAATTTACAAGATACACTTGGAGAAGAGAGACTAAAACTCAACATTGAAGAGCTAGAAAACGAGTACGAGGAATTTCCAGGAGATAAGGTGCTTACACTTGAACTCACTAAAGATAATGCATGCAATGATGATGACATTATAGAAATGCTTGATGGACTAAAAGAAAAAATTTTTGCTGATGGACAAAGGAGCCACAACGATCAATTTTATATCCTAAAAGGGGGCGTTTCTAGTGAGCTTGATAATGAGTCTTGTGTTCCACTGAAAGAAAAAACAACATTACGCAGATCTTTAAGCTTTGATGACGGATATGGAAGTGATAAGGAAAATTGTGATGATGATTTATCTTCCAACATAAGTCCTATAAGTTCTACTGAGAAGGTAGCAGAGAGCAGAAACGTAGGTAGCTAGAAATTGATTGCCATAAAGCTCGGTTAGGTTGGAGAAAGTGAAAAATGCAGGTTCAAAAGCATTATTGTGAAGATGGTTGGGGTTAAGTTGCAACTTAAGTGGGGTGCAAAAGGTCTTTTGTGTTGATAATAATTTAAAATCTATAGTAGACTGAAAAAGATTATTAAATTATAATATAACATATGATAAAAGACGAGAAATCGAAGACAATTTTTGAAGTGGAAGGGGCAGTAACTGCTTTACTACCTGCAGCAGAATTTAGAGTAAAACTAGACAATGAACATGAGATTATCTGTCATGTATCAGGGAAAGTGAGAAGAAGTAAAATACGCATCATTATAGGGGATAGGGTGTTAGTTGAGATGAGCATTTACGATAGAAATGCGAAAAAAGGTCGGATCATTAGAAGGCTTAAGGGTACAAGTGACAGAACGATCTCTAAATAATCTTATTCTTGCTTCATCATCGAAAAGGCGTATAGCTTTACTAAAACAAATAAATATTGAGCCAGGCTTAGTTTTGCCAGCAGATATAGACGAAACTCCTTTAAAAAAGGAACTTCCGAAGGATTACTCAATCCGTATGGCAAAAAGTAAAGCTGAGAAAATACAAAGTTCAAATCCAAATTACTTTGTGCTTGGTGTTGATACAGTTGTTGCTTGTGGTAGAAGGATATTGCTCAAAGCTGAAAACGTTAAGCAAGCAGAAAAATGCATCCGCTTGTTATCAGGAAGAAGGCATAGAGTATACACCAGTGTGTGTCTATTAACTCCCGATCAATCTAAACAGCATATTAGAACTGTGGTTACAATAGTGAAATTTAAACGTCTCAGTGAACAAGAAATTAAGTATTATTTAGCATCAGAAGAGTGGAAAAATAGGGCAGGGGGATGCAATATACAAGGCCTAGCTGGAGTGTTCGTATTGTTCTTACGCGGCTCCTATTCTTCCGTCATCGGATTGCCGTTACACGAAACCTATTGTTTGCTAAGTAATTATTTTAACCTCAATTGGGAATGTTCAAAAAAGCATGCGCGTCAAGTTAAGGGAAAATGAGCAAATTTAGTGCACTCAAAGTTTATATTCTTGTTTTTCTGTATTTGTCTTTTAAGGAAAATTTTGACCAGGTTGAGGTGAGTTTTTTGAGGAAAATTTGTACCTTACTGACGTAATATAGAGCTCAATAAGATGTGTATTCATTTTGAATTATAGGTAAACCTTAGCTGTAGAATATAGATCAGAAGTGACAAAGCCTAAAAAAGGGCCTAATATAATACAAAAAGCTTTATGAAGATCAGAATTGGAGTAATAGGCTGCTTAGGCAGAATGGGCAAGAAAATACTCAATGAATTAATTACAAATACCAAAGTGGAAATAGCAGGTGCTGTTGCCCGTTCGGGCATAGGCTTAGATATTGGACCAATTATAGCCAATCTAGGAATTAAGGTTACAAGCTCTATCAGTGACGTATTTGAGTCATCTGACGTTGTAATAGATTTTACAACTAAAGAATGTATGTTAGACTGCCTTAAAGCAGCTGTAAAATTTAAAACACCGCTGGTTAGTGGCACAACTGGAATAGAAGGTGTCGATTTAAAAGAGTATGCTGCTGAAGTTCCAATATTATGGTCAGCAAATATGAGCGTTGGAGTTAATGTGTTGCTGAAACTGGTAAAAAAAGCTGCTGAGCTTTTAGGTAATGAATATGACGCTGAAATTTTGGAAATGCACCATAACTTAAAAAAGGATTCACCATCTGGAACAGCTATAGAACTTGGTAAAACAATTGCTAATGCTTCAAAAGTGGATTTTCAGTCCAATCAATATTTACATAGTGGTTCAAACATAAGGAAAAAGGGGGGAATAGGTTTTGCAGTATCTCGTGGAGGTGGAGTAATAGGAGATCACAGCGTGATGTTTGTTAATTCTGATGAACGGATAGAACTAAACCACAAAGCAATTGATCGCACAACATTTGCTAGAGGAGCTGTTCAAGCAGCAGTATGGCTATACGAAAATAAAAGAGAAATTCCGGGGCTCTATTCAATGCAGGATGTGATATGAGCGATACACGTGCCTCTGTTGAAGATTTAAATCTCTGGTACGGCTCTAAGCAAGTTTTATTCGATATAAATTTGAATATTTATAAAAGAAAAGTTACTACTTTTATCGGACCATCAGGGTGCGGTAAATCGACATTTTTGCGTTGTTTTAATCGTATGAATGACTATGTACCTGGATGCAAAACTGTTGGTGAATTAGATATCGATGGGCTGGGTGATATATATTCACGCGATATGGATGTTGTGCTACTCAGAGCAAAAGTTGGCATGGTATTTCAAAAGCCAAATCCTTTTCCAAAATCAATATATGATAATGTTGCTTATGGGCCAAAATTGCATGGTATGGCGAAGGATAAGCAAAAATTGAATGAGATGGTGGAAAATAGTTTAACCAAGGTTGGTTTATGGGAAGAATTAAAAAACAGATTGCAAGATAGCGCACTCAATTTATCCGGTGGCCAACAACAGAGGCTATGCATCGCTCGCGCAATTGCAGTGAAGCCAACTATTTTATTAATGGATGAACCGTGCTCTGCTCTTGATCCAATGGCAACCAATGCAATCGAAAATCTTATACAAGAGCTGAAATTAAGATTTACCATAATTATGGTAAATCATTCAATGAAACAAGCTAAAAAGTTATCTGATAGTGTAATTTTCTTTCATAATGGCAGAATTATTGAGTCTGGAAGCACTCAAGAAATATTCGAAAATGCTCAATCTCCCTTAACAAAGGAGTATATCCTGGATCATTAGGTTTCTGCCATCAAAAGTGAACCTTAGGATAAACAGGCGAAGTAATTTTTTACTGAATTTTGTTTTAGCTATCAATCAACCGAAGCTCAAATATCTTGACATTTATTTAATGTTGCTATATAATAGCTATGTATATTTTGTGTACTATAGCAATAAAATTACCTTGTAATAGGTGTATTGGACCCGAGGGCAGTGCTCGGCGCCTCCACCATGTTTTTTAATTTATATGGGGGCGAATAAGGATCGACATGCATAGTAAAGATGGTAGCTTTGCTCGGTTAGACACCACCGCTAAGAGTTCATAATTTAAATGCAAACGATAATTTTGCTGCTGAAGACAATGTTGCAATAGCTGCTTAATTTAAGCACTATAACTTCATTGCTATAAGCACGGTTCAGGGAACGCCGGGTAACAGAAGTTCCCCAAAAATTTACGTATGTGAAAGTTGTATGGAGCAAACAGATTACAAAAAATTGCTTAATTCTGTTAAGTTTCAAGTTATCAAAAAGGCTTTAGATGTTATATCAGGTAATGGTTTTACCCCTCACTTAGAAATATTATTTTTCACATATTTTAATGGTGTGACCATACCAGATTATTTGAAAAAGTCATACCCTACTCAAATGCTTATCATATTACAGCATCAATTCTATGATTTAAAAGTTTCTGAGGATAAATTTAGCGTTAGTTTGAGTTTTCAAGGAAAACAAGAGCGAATTACTATACCGTTTTTTGCTATTAGTGAGTTTCGTGATAAAATTTCAGGAGATGTTTTAATATTTGACAAAATCAGTATCGATTCTGATAAAGAATACAAAAGTGAAAAATGTACTGAAAAATTATCAAATGGTAGTATTATATCCATAGATCAACTGCGTGATAAATAGTTACTCACAAGAGGCTTAAAAGTCTTTTCTCTCGCTTTCTCTGAAGTTTTTATGGGCTTTTTAAATTTCGTGTAGACTCTCATTTGGCTTCTCTAAAATTTTGTCCACAGAATCTAGCGAATAGTCTATTTTAGTCAACCACTTCAAAGGTTCTACTTTTTCTGGGTAAGGTCAGTTGAGACCTATGCAAGAAGTCTGTTGTAGTTTGTACGATATCTTTATAAAATGGTTCGCATAAGTTATCTAGCAGTGCAACTAAACAAATATAAAAATCAAAACGTCGCGGTTTTTGGTCTTGGTAAAACTGGGTTATCCGCCATTAATGCTCTAATAAAGAGTGGTGCAAGAATATATGCATGGGATGATCATGAAGAGCAAATAGCAAACGCAAAAATGATGTATAAAAAATGTAATTTTATTCATCCCAAGGGATATAATTGGCATGAGATCAGTGCATTGGTTTTAAGCCCTGGAGTGCCAATAGAGCTGCATTGGATAGTAAAACTTGCAAGAAGCTTTGATTGCAAAATAAAATCAGACATTGAGCTATTTCTTGAAGCTAAAACTACAAACCAGAAGGTAATAGGTGTCACAGGAACAAATGGTAAATCAACCACTACATCACTAATAGGGCACATATTAAAATCTGCAGGGAAAAAAGTAGCTATTGGTGGAAATTTAGGCGTTTCTGTTTTGGATCTAGAAAGAGATGCAGAAATTTATGTAATCGAACTCTCCTCTTTTCAATTGGAGCTGATGAATGAAATCAATGTGGATATCGCAGTATTGCTCAACATTACATCAGATCACATAGATAGGCATGGAAGTATGGAGAACTACATAGCAACTAAATTAAAACTGATAAACGGTAGTGAGATTGCTGTGATAGGATGTGACAATGAGATTACCGCTGATATATTCAACAAATTCACTGGAAACAAAATTCCAATCTCAGCTTCAATGTCACCCTCTTTGTCATTCCAGTGCCCAGGCACTGGAAAACTAGAGAATCGTAGCTTATCAGTAAGTGACATGAAAATAAACCTAATATCCAACGCAGAAAACATAGCAGCCGCATATGCTGTATGTAAGCTACTTGGAGTAGATAGCAACACTATTATCAATGGAATCAAGTCCTTTTCAGGACTGAGGCATAGGAATGAACTGCTTGGCAAAATAAGAAATGTGTTTTTTGTAAACGATAGCAAAGCAACTAATGCCAAGTCGAGCGAAAAGGCGCTCTTATCTTATGAAAACATAAATTGGATCGTTGGTGGAAAAAGCAAAGAAGGTGGAATAGAATCATTAAGCAAGCATTTCACAAGGATTAGAAAAGCTTTTCTTATTGGGGAATCAACTGAAGTTTTTGCAAATGTTATGGAGAATAAAGTAGATTTTGTGAAATGTTGCAATTTGAAAAACGCACTTAAACTAGCTTTTGAAGAGGCCATAAATAGCGAAGAAGAAGTAACGATATTACTTTCTCCTGCGTGTGCTTCTTTTGATCAATGGAAAAATTTCGAGGAACGCGGCGAAGCATTTTGTAGAATGTTTGAAAATCTCAGGTACAATCACACATGTTGTTTAGTATAATGTTGCGTGGAAGAGGATGAAATAAAGTTAATAATAGATAAGCTAATTAGGGTTATTCCATTTGAAGGGATAAGCGATGCAACCCTATTAAAGGTGTGCACAGACCTTAATCTAGCTAATAGCTTTTGCAAATTCCAAAGTGGAATATATAGCGTTTTGGAGAACATAGCAGAGGACTTAAATAGCTCAATGGAAGCTGAACTAAGAAATTCTAATTTAGAAAACATGAAAGTGCGAGAGCGAGTAAAGTTAGCTATTCAAATACGCCTTTCAAACTACACTAAGCTACCGAATTATAGAGAACTTTTAAAAAATGTTTTGTTATTCTCTGTATCACCAAAAAATACATATTTCTCTAGTAAACTTTTATACAGAACTGTTAGCGCGATTTGGTATGGCATTCATGATCAATCAACAGATTTTAACTACTATACAAAAAGAGCAATATTAGCTGGAGTGTACTTAAGTACGATACTTTTTTTTATCAATGATTATTCAGAAGATTTTGCGGATACTTTATCGTTTCTTGACAAACGTATCAACAATGTCATGACATTTCAAAAATTCAAAACTCGCTTAAAAGGAATCATAGGAAATTTCTTATAGGTCTTTTATTATACTAGTTTTTTGATTTCTCTTGATTTTTTTTAATTTTTATGTTAAAGTAACTAAATATTCATTAACGATAAAATGAGAGTTATTTATTACACTGATGGTAATATCAAGCCAGAGGAAAATACAAAACACGTGATAAACTTTTTTGGAGTACTTGGGTGTATTAAGGTTAACGCTCTTGGTAAAAATGCACTTAAGGGGCAAGAAAGTAAGTTAGTTAAGCATTATTTTGACTATCCCTATTTCTCTAGAATTGTTAATCCACAATTCTTCCAGGAAGAATTAAAAGCTGGAGAAAAAAAATTCAATAGGAGAATAGTATCACTATGGTTATGTTCTGCTATATTGTCCACTGCTTCTATTGTGTCGTTATACTTGGCATACAAGAATCAAAAATCAAAAAAGGTGCTTACGGGATTAGTTTTTACGTCAGTAGTGCTATCAATTTTGGCTACCATATGTTTTGTCGTACTTTGCTTATGGGTATTTTTTAATTTTGTTAAGGAAAGGTTTGTCATACATAAAATGAAAAGCTTTTTGGAAAATGAATTCAGTCCTGAGTGGATAAAATGCTTTAAAAATGAACTTATAGGTGAAGATTCGGAAATAGATGTAGAAGCTTGTGATCAAGAATCAGAAAAAAACAAAGATATAGAAGATATTATTGAATTCTTTTTGAAAAGAGAAAAGGTTGTAGCACTATATGAATTTCTAACAAACGGTGAAAAGTTAGTTCAGGCTGGAATGGCAATGGTTAATATGTTACTTGTACAAGGTGTGCATCCAAACGATATAATTTTGGATACTAATTCTCTTGGAGGAGGAGTTGCAACAGAAGTTTTAAAAAGATTTGAAGATCAGGGCATTCATTTAACGCTAATTCACAATAATTCTTATAGTTCACTTAAGGACACAGTCAGAGATTCTCCTAAGAGTTTAGTGAAATGGCTTCCCTCAATGCTCTTGAATCGTTGGTTTGGGAGATGTGAATTAGATTTTAATCCACGAAAAATTATAGAGGATACAAAATGCCCTGTCTTAATTGCTGGCAGGAAAGGCGATACTGTGATTCCACAGGAAATGCAACTTGTTGGTAAACTTGAAAATCAATCCACCAAAGAAAGGCTAAGAAGAAATATAGCACTTGAACATGATCCTGCAATACCTTGTAAGAATACAAATATTCATATTGATCACGAAGAACATTTTATTTACCGTGAGGATAACAATAATGGAACAAACTACAAAGAAGAGGTTAGGCAGTTTATTGAAAAAGCACGTGAATATTTAATAAACTCTGAATTTAATAAAAATTTTGATCTAGAGAAGTACAGAAAAAGTGGTTTCTTCGGAAAATTGACGAAAATAGAACTGAAACCCATCAATGAAAAGCATATACAAGTTTAAGTTAATAGAGAAAGAAAAATTATTCTTGCTATACCGTAAGTACGTTCCAGAATTACACCAAAATTTTTATTGCACTCAAAACCTTCGTTTTTCCTAATCTCTAGAATTATCAATGCATCATTGCTTAACCAGCCTGAGTGAGCTAATCCATTCAACGTTGATTCAACTAAATTACTATTATAAGGTGGGTCTATAAAAACTATGTTGCACTTTGAAATAGGTTTTGGTAAGCAGTTAGCACTGCAACAAATTAGCGTGACATCGCCTGTAATTCCAAAATCTTCTGCTGTTTTTTTAGGCAGTTGCAAATTGTGATAGTCTGAATCTACCATGAATGCATGTTTAGCGCCGCGAGAAAGTGCTTCAAATGAAAAAGAGCCACTTCCGCAGAATAAATCAAGTACATTCAAGTTATAAATAGGTTTTCTTGAGGAAAGTATACTAAATATTGCTTCTCGAACAATACTCATAGTTGGTCGTGCAGCTAAGTGCTTGCCTGTAGTTATTTTTCTTCCGCGATATTTGCCTGCAATAATGCGTAGCATATTAAATAAGCTCCAAAACAATTAATTATTTATACTATAAGATTAATGTCAATATGGCTTTTAGCAGTTTGAAGCTACCAGAGTTACTTACAAGAAGAATACAAACACAAGACCATCAGTTATTTTTTTCTGATTTGCCTGCTGCATTAATTGCTTGACCAATCTCATCTTGTAAATCACCATAACTATTTCCTTCATCGTGATTGATCCCTTCAATTCTGCTTTCTAATTCTAACTTAATTATGGTGTTGATTTTATCTATATCATCTAAGAAGCCTTTACATTCTTCATTACTATATTCCTCACCAGATGCTTTTTTTTCAATAAATAGGTTTTTAAATCCTGCTAGATCAGAATTCTGATCGGTGTTTAGTACAACATTTCTCTCTATGAAGCTAAGATCCGATAGTAATAAGCTAACCTCTAATAAATCTTCACTTTTCACGTTTTCAAGGTCTTCAAGGCTTTCTAAAATACTAAACACCTTAAGCCTTTCTTGCGCAATTTCTTGATCTTCCTTATTAAATTCGGATAATAATTCATGATTATCTGTGAATTTTTTACCCAAAGCTTTATTTAATTTAGCAAGGTCGACATTATCTTCTGGTGTGTTATCTAACAGTAGATCCACTCTTGCCCTACGCGCATTTAAAATGTCATCATAGTCATTTAAGTTTATGTTACCATCTTTGTCTTGCTGCAATTTATAATAATCAAGGCCTTTGAAATTTTTATTAGTCTTCATCTTCAATCCTCTTCTCCTTTTGCATCTGGTTTCCTCATTGGTTCCGGTAATTTCCTTCTGACCGGTTGATCAAGCTTGTCTTTTTCTGGTTCTCTCTTGCGACCGATAGTGTGATCATGAAGCTTCTCTAAAAACTCTCTCCTATATTCTTTTGCTCTATAGAGTAGGTTATGATCATAGCCATGCTTTCCTATAGAATCAAGGCCATGCTTCCAAGTAAACTTCATAGCATCTTCTATCGTATAGCCCAAGTGTGATCCTACATACCCTTTATAATAATCCAAATATTTACCAATTCTTCTGTGTGTAATATCTTCTTCATCAACTCCAAATGCCTTGTAAATTTTTTTCTCAAGCTTATCGACGTCATTTTTAGGCGATGTCATAAATTTTGTTGCTTCAATAGTAGCACCCACAAATTTACGCGGCACATCAATAGCGTATTTCAGCACTCCTCCAACTCTTGGTATCCTGCCTAATAAATTAGCTGTACCTCCGGCTAGTTGATTAGGGAGCCCAGTAGCAAATTTACCTAGAGACTCTAGTCTTCCACCAATAGCATCTTGCACTACTGATTTGCCAGAATATAAGATTTGACTTACAAAAGACGCATCTGGGTCGCGATTTGCAGTAGCGCTTGGAGAATGCTTAGAATACATACTAGATATATTGTAGACGCTGTATCCACCACCAGCGATACTTGAGCCCATTTGTTGTACGAACGTGCGTAAGGAGAACATTAAAAATGAAAGCAAGAATAGTACAAAGATTTCCCCTGCATTGATTAAATAACCTCTCTGTATGTCTTGCACCCTTTGGTAATCACTATTTTCTTGGTATTTTTTATTTACTCTATAGAAATCCTGTGGTTGGCAGTTTGTATCTTGTGTAATGATACCTTGCACTAAAGACCTTATTTCACTTTTTAAATTTGGTCGAATGATACCCTGTCTGTGTTCGCCTATTATTTTCTCATAATTTCTGCATTCTTGTTCATGTTGTTGAGATAAACAATAACGCCTTTTTATCTCACCACCTATCTTCTTGTCTATACTACCTATCAACGATAAAATGTCAGCCCTTTCTGATGCATGGGATAAACTATTTGTTAAGCGTACTAGATCCTTTGCACTACAGCCATTACTAACTACCATATCACTCTCTGCTATATAATGGTCTGCTGGATTGTCTTGAGTTCCAGGAATTGGATTAAAGAAAGGATAATCTATATAACGAAACCCTTTTTCAATATAATCCGGTGGAAGAAGGATATATCCAGCGCCTCCAGTAAACTTTATTGTACCACCTTCTCTGCTTATCTTTTCTATGCCTTCTATGCTTTTGTCTATGTTAAGTGAAGAAGCTTCTCCGATAGTGTAAGGTACAAAAATTTGCCCTGGGGTCCAACCAAAATACTGCTTATCAACGATACAAAAACCGCCAAACACCCATTTTGGAGCACATAACCTTACCTCAAACCATTTATTGTAGCATACAGTAAAACCTAACTGCCTATAAAAGGTGTTCATTATCATCGAAGCCAACAATGACAAGAGAGCAAATATCATAATCGACTGTAAACAAAAGCTGATGCAGAATTTTATCCAACCTTCAAATAGACTTTTCAGCGGTGAGAATAAAATAGAGATCAGGAACAATGGCATGATAGCTATAAGAAAAGCTATACCCATAAAGCCAGAGAGAAATATTATGTAAGCATATAAGCACAGCAAGAAATATAAAACTATCCCTATGAAAATTGCCGGTATCATAAGAAGACTTGCCCACATTTGGTAATGTAAAAACGCTGCAAACTTCTTCCAAACAGAATAAGCAAAAAACTTATTGAACATATCTTCCATGAAGCTAAACAACTTAACACGATCTTCGTTTCCTTGAGCAATACTTCCGTTGTTCATGTTGGGAGCAAAATTAGTAATTATGCTTATCAATTGTTCAAGGCCTTTGACGAATAAAACAAGAAAATGATCATAGAAAAACCTAAAACTTCCAGGAGATATAAGCACTATTACTAAAGTGATTTTCATCATTCTGATGAGCATATCATGCTTAGTTTCTTGTATCATGCCAAAAAGATAAAGAAGCGATGAAATCATTACAAATAGAACAAGCAAGGAAAGAACAAAATTGTGAAAGCTCGTACTTTTTTCAGCTATATTTTCGAACATAGCTTGTGCAGCTGCAGGATCGTCACCGTTAAAATGCTTTTCGCAATTTTCGTTAATCAATAATACACATTTTAGATAGTTATAAATGTAATCAAAAAACCCAAAACTACTTGGCTGCTGCACTCCACTTAAGAACTCAAAAGAGTAGCCACCTGCATTATCTAAGTAATATCTATCTAATATTTTTACATATATTTTCCATCCCTTTTTTAATCCCACCGAGTCACAATTTCTGTCCTTTAATCTAGTGCTATTTTTGTCTAAAGTAAAAAGTCCATTGTCGCCCTCAGCTGTGGAGTTGTAACCTAGATGCACAGTGGGAGATTCAGGATTGCGCATAGATTTCAGACTTCCGTTAGGATCTGGTTCTATGGTTTTGTTACCATCACTATCTGTAAAAGTTCTTCTAAATAAAAAGTAGGCACCATAACCATTAGTAAACCAACACGGAGCACCACGTTTTGCGTTATTATCTTCATTAATACACTTACAATTCACATTGCAACTTACACTAGGGTTACTTGGAAGTTTTTGTGTACTAAGTTTATAATCATTACAAATTAAGTGAAAGTCAGGTAGACTATTATCACTTGACCTGCCTTCAAATTTAGTTGCATATCTTAATTGCTCCAAACTTTGCAAATTATAATTACCTCCAGATTTTTTCTTATTGTTATTACCCCAAGATATCCATGCACCATTAACTCGCACTATCAAATCATCTCCATTGGTTTCAAGTCCGGTATCCTTCCACTTCACCACTTGGTTAGGGTGAAAACCATAATTAATTTCGCCAGTTTCAGGATCAATAACTTCTCCATCTTCTGGAATAAAAGCATCATGATCTCTTGAAAAATGAGCACTTACTGCAATAGGTTCAGGACCAAAATAGTCAGCAGATATACACCTTGGAAAAGGCATGTCGTTCTTGTTGCCACAGCCTGTTATCAGCACATAAGCTGCAAGAAGTAATACCCTAAACCAACATTTGCCTAAACGTGATTGCATATCTAAACTTTTTCCAAATACAGAATAAATTTCTAAAACTTTACTTAAAATATCTTTTTAATTAGTTACTCCATAACATCATTTATATCTTACTCCTCTCCATTTTTTTCCTTGTTTTTAGCTTTAGCACTAGGGTCACTTCTTATTGTTTCATCAGGATTTTTTTGCTGATCTAATTGTGTTAGTGTTTTAGATCTATCACCTGTTGTTTTATCAGAACTTCCTTTAGAATCTTCTTTTTTGTCTGGTTGCTTTGGCGTGTCAGGTAATCTAGCCTCAATTTTTCCCCGATCTTTACTCATTTGTTGCTTGACATTCTGTATCATACCTTGGGTCTTATCATCAAGGCCAACGGTTGACAGTATAGCTTGTGATGCACTGCGAGCAACTTGACCAACACTGCCAGCAACCCCAAAACCAGAGCTGAATAGTGCTTGTGCCATAGCTTCCGATATAGAAACAAAAGCTTCCATTGCACCGGCAATAATGAGGTATATAAACGCCTGGATTAGGTCTATAGGTAATGCTGCAAAGTGTCCACTAGCTCTTTCTCCGGTACTGAGTGCAACATCAACATTAGTGCCAGGACTGTATCCAAGAGGTAGTATTGATTTCATTAGGCATAGATCATACGATAAGAAATTTACGCTAATTAAACATTGATAGCATGCAGAAAAATTTGTGAGGTTGTATAAAACTGAATACATCAGCTGATTTAAAAGAGATAAAGATGAAAATAAAATAACTGGTTGTACTGCAACGTGAGCCAGCGTTTTTATCCAATTATCAAACAAGGACTTAGTCTGTTGAAATAAAATAAACACGATAAACAAAGGTGTTAATGACAGTAAAAACGCCACTAGAACAGTAGATATTACATATTTAAACGTAGCGCTAACAATGCATTCTAAGAACACATAAGTAGCGTAGAGTATTGTCAAAAATGCAATAAAGCCAAAAGGACCAGAGAGCATTAACGATAAAAACTTCAGCCATGTTTCTGCTGTGAATAATACTCCTACTGTTAAGTCTAAGAATGCAAATTTTCTCCCCCCTTCTCCTACATAGCCAGAAAAGCTATCAACTAAATAAATGCTACCACCTACGAAAAGTTTGGACAAAGTTGTACCAAAAAGTTCCCAGCTTCTATCGCTAAAGGCAAAAGCTATAAATGCTATCTTGAACATTCTTACAATGAAATCAAATTTACTTAGCTGTATTGTTCCAAGCATATAGCCAACAACAGTAAATATAACGTATAGAGTAAGTAAAGCTCTTACTCCTTGAAACAGGCCCTTTCTATATCCTTCATATAAATCTTTAACAGTGTCTCCACCTCCTGCTGTTATAAAATCAAATATCTTGTTTATATTCGATGAAATAAAATCGTTTATTTTTCTTTTTAGAAATAAATTTACTGTGTACTTATTGTTTTCGTAATATTTGCCATTTTTGTCTGTAATGTCATCTTTCTCCACATTGCTTACATCAATACCAAAATATATCTTCTTAGATTCTCCGTTCTGAAAGTGTTCTCCGTTTATTACATCTAATATGGTGTACTCATCTTTTCCGTTTACTCTTTTTCTCACTCCTACCACTTTGAAATCATTAGTTCCCACACCATGCAAATCTTTAGGTGGCTCATCACCCAAATACATATACAGTTTTTCGCCATTAATGTATTGACATGATCTAGTCACTTTAACATGGTACCCACCTCTATGAAGGTAGTATTTGCCATTACTTGCTATAGCAAGCATTACATCACTACCGGACTTTATACCTTGATTTACTTCATAATCATGGTTCAACCTTAAAGAAAAATCCTCAAAATCATCACTGGTTTTTGAACACTTACGCACATAATCATACCCTTTTCGCTTATCACTTTCGCCTGCACCCTTTTCCTTTGGAAGACATTGAGCACCCTTAGCACCACCATCTTTGTTGTCACTGCCGCCAATTTTTGCAACAAGAGCTTCAGCCCAGGAAATATCTTCTTCAGTGTTTGATGTAAAATCAACGTTAATCTGCTTAAGCTTATCTTCAACCTCTTTAAGGTGAGAATACATATCACATCTATTTCCTTTATCGTACTTCTTATACCTTATAGAAGAGACGCAACTCCCCGGACGACTTATACCCTCTTTAGTATAGCACATATTTTGATAGTAACAGTTAAGCTCATAAGAGCTGTACTTTTTTATTTCGTTAAAATCGCAGTTTTTTCCATTACATAATTCGTCCAATCCTATCTTAGTTCGTCGTAAATCTAATAACGCACCATTCATCCATGGCTTTCCTGTTTGCTCGTCAATATGTCTGAAGTTAAAATGCACCTTATTATCATATGGAGTGTAGCCATTGCCAACTAGCACTTTTCTTTCTTCCATGTTTTCTTTGCTAAGCTGAGGAAATTTTACTTCAGTCCTTTTACCATTGTTCCCACAAAAGAACGTTCCTCCATTGAGCATGTCTTTTATTGTAGCTTTTTTATCTCCTTCTTGAGTGTTATAACAATTGTCATCAAAGCTGATTCCCTTTCCTCCCGGATTATCATAATCAATTGTCATCTCTCTAGGGATTAAGCTGAAGCTTAACTTATCACCTGGATTTACTTTAATTCCAGTATCAACATAACGTCTCTTACTATAGGATTGACTGTTTCCGAACCCTACATTCTTACACACTTCTTGTTCGTCAAGACCAGAATTATTAATTAACTTACTACTGTAATTTGGTATTGAACCATCAGCACAAAACACAGCAGGTACAACTACTTTCCTTGGATTTTTGCCTTCTTTAGAAGGGCAAAAATTTACTGATCCATCGAGGGTGAATTTGATTTCCTCACCCTTACTAATTACCTGACCAGAATCAACCCAATGGATCTTATCTGCTTTATGAACTGGAACATCCACATTAACGCTGGTGTTTCTGCTCTGCAACCCAGGTTCGACACAATCCATGTTACAACCAGTGATTGCGAAACATAATATAAATAATAACGATCTTTTACTTATCATTATGAGCCCCCTGGTATCTTAGGCCCTTGAGGTCCTTGAGCCCTTTGCGGTATTTGAGGCCTTTGACTTGGCGTACCTGATTGTTGAGAAGCACTTCCTGCTCTTCTTTGAGCGCTTTGTTCATCTAACCCTACTGTTCCCATTAAGCTTTGTTGATATTCTTTTCCAAGTTCGTTTTGCACATAAACACCAAACAACGAGTCAGATATTTTCGAAGAAGCTTCAACTAAAGCTTTCATAGCGTGTCCCAAAATAACAAAAGCCATCATAGCGGTAATATTGGGTGTATATTTGGAAGCATAACCATAAAAAATACAAGGGTTAAAAATCTTTAGATTAATACTAAGTATACATGTAGTGCAGACCTCAAAATTAAACACTGAATACACAATATAATCCATAACCTGACTTATCAGTGATATAAAAATTAAAAGCACTACTGGATGAATTGCAAACCTTGCTAAATTTTTAACCCAGTTGTGAAACATCTGCCTAGTATACGCAAATAAAAGACAAATAATAAAAATAGGCGCTAAAGAAAGCAGTAACGCAACTATTGCTATAGATGTAATAAAAGAAAATAAGGCGTTGAGAATAGATAAGCTCACTGTGATTAACCCCCAAATCACCAAGCAAAAAGATACAATGCCCAAAGGGCCAGAAAATATAAGAGATACTATTAACAATACTGAATGCGATGACAAGAACCTATTGAGCGGCAAATCAAGGAATTCAAAAACATTTGATGTCGTACCTCTAAAATTTGCTATTTCTATTAGTTGTTTTGGAGTGTTAATAAGCATAGAGAATGCATTGTTATAAAAAAAATTCCAGCTATTATCCTGCAATAGCTGGACGATGATTCCTATCTTTACGCATATAATTAAAAACTCATATATAGAAATATGAGTTAAACCAAAAAAGTAGTAAAGGGTGTATAAGGTTATGTATAATACTAACAGTGATATTATCGTGGATCTAATGGTATTTGTTTTGCTTGATTTTATAAAACTTTCGTAGAGAGACTTTACAGGACTAGTATCAGAGTGAATTGCGTTAGAGTCTTTATAACTAGAACCAAAAAATGCAGTTTTCACTTTTTCATCAAAGAAATTATATATTGCACTAAAAGTTCTTGTAGGTGGCTCTTTAGTTGT
This sequence comes from Wolbachia endosymbiont of Oedothorax gibbosus, assembly GCF_936270145.1. Classification (GTDB taxonomy): domain Bacteria; phylum Pseudomonadota; class Alphaproteobacteria; order Rickettsiales; family Anaplasmataceae; genus Wolbachia. The sequence goes on along the minus strand of NZ_OW370537.1, from coordinate 718,754 downwards.
TAGGTTAATGCTAAACTGACCTTCATTTTTGTAATCGCAGCCATGGTCTCTTATTCCGTAATATATGGTGCCACTTTTGTCTTTTAACTTTTCTTTTAAGCCTTCCATATACTCAGTATCATGAACTTTGCTAATGTCTACGAGTATATCTCCCTGGTTTTCATCGGGCTCACGCTCAGGAAATTTATCAGAAACGCTTATATATAAACTATTTTCTAGACTGTGGTTCTTTATTACTCTTATATTGAAACCACCCTTGCCTCCAGTACCAAGGGTGAAAGTTAAATTCTCACCTTGGTGATGATTGCCCTTCACTTCATGATCATAGTTAGTGCGTATACCATCGTTTCTCACACGTTCAAAATCTTCTTCCTGCATTGACACTACTAATGATGGAATGTAAGTACTTACCCCCTTTTCTCTTATACGATCCACAGTCTTCTTGATAGCTTTTCCTTTACTTGCTTCATCGTTACCAACAGCTAAAGCGTTAGCAAGTTCTCTAGCCACACGGCCATCATCTACAGTATTAGACTCTATCTGAACGCAATTTTGGTTATGATAATAACACATGTTTTGACATGCAAGATTTAAAATGTGCGTATCTATCTTACTTGCACTGCTATCTGAAAGCTTGCTGCAATCTATATTTTCTCCTTGTTTTATAGAGTTGATAATACTTTTAATTTCCTTTTTTCTTTCATCTTGATCTGACTTCGAAAAATTTGAACTCCAGTACTCTTGCCCGGACAGCCACTTTGCGCTGCCTATCATGAATTTGTTAGGACATATTCCATCCTGACATTCTTCTCGATTTAAAACATGTGCAAAATACTCCTCTTCTTTCTCGCTGCACTTTTCATCAATTTTTACATACCTGATTTTTGTCTCACTCTCTTTATCTTTACATACTTTACTTCCAATAACACTAAAGCTTATCGTATCACCAGCTTCAAGTGCAAATGGTAATGTAACGGAATTTGTTCCAGATCTAATTGCAAAATCTGCATACTGCTTAGGACAAAAATTAATATTGCTAGGCACTATATTAATTTCTGTTACTCTTATTCTATCTGAGATATAGACACCAGAGTCAACCCACTTCTGCTCTGTTGACACTATATCTAGTTTTTCACGCAAACCTGATAAATTTTCTGGCTTAATACAGTGATCCTCCCCGCATCCAGACAATAAAAAAAGTACCACAAAACTTATGCATAGCTTACCCAAGTTTTGGTTACTTAAACGTTTAAGCATCTGTTATTTACCTTAACTAGCATCGCCGCCACCTTATTTAACAGTTTCGCTGGAACCTTTACCACTATCTCCATCTCCACCACCACCTCCTCCTCCAATAGCGCCTCTTGCCTTCTCAGCAACAGCTTTAGCAACTTCACCAACATCCCCAGCAGCAGCTTTAGCAGCAGATAAAGCTTTGTTCACCATTTGTGCAGGTGTACTACCAGAACCGAGTGCTGCTCTATGGTTACCAGCAAGTTCAGCAGCCATGCTAGGCAGAATGTTTAAAAAGTGGTAAAAGAGGAATAACACTAGACACAATTTTAATAATTCTCCGATGAGAGAGCTGCCAAATTCCATGTATGTAAAATCAAATAGACCAAGTATAGTGCTCTTTTTAAAGCTGTAGTTTTGCATCATACACGCTAGAGTAGTTTCATTGTTATCACATTCACCATCTTTCAATTTGAACCACTGTTTTTTATTGTCTAATATTGTGATCTCTTCTTTGTCAAAATTTAAATTTTTAAAATAGATTTTATCACATGCTATGAACATAAAGGACAAAAACGCAAAAAGCATAACCGGGTATAAGCTATAGGTAATCAACTCTTTCACCCAGCCGTCAAAATATCCTTTGGTATGTTGAAATAAAACCATAGGAATGAACAAAGGTGATAAAATGATGATTACACTTAAAGCAACTAGAGATAAAATAAATACATAGCACAGCCACAAAATAACCATCATCATCAAAACGGCCATAAATATACAGACAAGAGCTACTAAAATTTGTCCACCAGCGAAAATAATACCGATTATCGAACCTGCAACTAACAAAACAGGAGCAGTACCAAGCAAGATTGCTAATGTTACAACACCTCCGGTACCAATTTTGCCACCAATCCCTTCTAAAGGTGCTCCTAAATAGAATAGAATCCTACAATCAAGCCTGTCCCAAGGAGCAAGATAACTGTAAGATACCTTATTTCCTGCACGATCGTATTCATAATCCTCTGCTTTGTAGTTACATATACCTTTGCTTTCAGATGATGCCTTCAATACTATTTCTGACAAACCATTTGAAAGCTTCGTCAAATACCCATAGTGCTTCTGCATGGCATCACCAGTTGTAAAATACATCACTAAAGCAAACTTAATGATCAACATATACATTTCTTGAGGTCTCTGAACTCCACCAGACATGGCTTTTATAGAGAACAGTACTAAAGCTAGAACCAAAACAGCAGTTACAGCGTTCTTCAGCCTTTTCTGTGCTACAGATATAAAACTCTCACCATTTGGTGCACCTTTACCTGCAACTAAATTATCTAACGATTCCTTAATGCATTGCACTATCATAGAAGTTACGGGAATAGGAGCTAATGATTTACTCCCTGCCTGATTGTAACAAGCTTCAGAGACATACGAGCTAAAACAGCCTTTATTGTCGTAACCTACAAAAATTTTTCCTTCTTTTTCCTTATTTCTTATAATAGTTTTATGGTTATTATCACTACCAATAGAAACTTCTTCTTTCCCTGTGCCATCTTTATTTTTGAATATCATCACAGATTTTTCACACATAGGAGCAAGTGGATCAGGTGGCAATTCCGTGCACCCCATATCAACCCCCTGCGGCCAAGGAGTCATTTCGATACCAAGCATTCTCATACTTCCCAGCTCCACACACAACCTGCCCATTTTTCTCACTGCTTTAAATGTTGACCCATGTATGGTTTCGCTTTGCCCAGCTTTAAGAACTCTACATTCTAGGGCGCCATCAACTTTCGGTGACCATGACCCACCTTCATATCCAGTGTCTTTCTCCCTAACATCAAAGTCTATATTTCCAAAAAGATTACCAAAAGTTAAAGGGTTTCGATGACATACTTCTATATATTCACTGTATTGCACACCATTTTTTGGCCAAAAATAATTCTTATATTCGTTATTCATAGTATCCGAGTTGTTAGAGTCTAAAATCTCTTTTTCTGTTTGTTTTCCATCTTTTCCTGATTTTCCTTGTAATGCAGAAAAATATTCATCTTCTTTTTGATAATTTTTATCTGTGTAGACACTATAACCTGTATCTTTTAATTTAAAGTTTTTATATTTTCCATCATGGTCACGTGCAACTGGGTGTCTAACAAAACTATGTTCACAAACAACAAGTCCTCCTATAGCTTTCCAGACTCCAACAATTGCAGCTATCATGCCAACAATAACAAGAGCGGTAAATAAACCAGCAGAAGAAACGATTAAGACAATGCCAGTAAATATTGCGCCAACAGCAATCGCTATTCCAGCAAGTGCTGCAGCTGTTTTAAACGCCCCACAATCAGGATTAGAGGCACGACTGAAGCTGCCAGTGGAATTAAATCTGCTAACAAATTCTGTCTTGTCAGTACCACTTACTCCATCTGCAAGCACTGGATATGAGAGTAAAAAGTCTATATTTAGTAAAAATATCGCAATTAATAGCAATGACAGTTTAGTCTTAAACATTTTTTACCTTCTGATAAAATATAGGCAACCATACTTTTGGGTTGTCCCCAACTTCTTTTAATATATCATGTAACAGTATGACACTTTCTGCACGTCCAGATAATACGTTGATTATATCATCTAAGTCTTTTAAGTCTATTCTAGCTACCACAGCATTAACTCCTTGTTTCACCAAAAAGAATCTAGTACTTGGATCTGTGTGCTTAATTAATATATACTCACGTTCAGTTAACATAAAAACATCCCGATAGACACTAGTAGCTTTCAGATTTGGTAAAAAAATCTGTGTCGCTGTTTGTTGTACAAGCGTATCGCTAATAGTACTTTTACTTGCATCCTCAACACTCTGAGTAGCAAAAATTACAAAAGCATTTAACTTTCTCAGCACTTTCAACCAGTCTTTTATCTTAGGTGCAAAAACCGGATTATCGATTAACGCCCATGCTTCATCCAGAACAATAATAGATGGAGTGCCATCAAGAGATATACTAATTCTATGGAATAAATAAATCAATACTGGTCCAAGGGCAACAGGATCCTTGAGCAAGCTAGCCATCTCAAAACCAAATACTCTTGCTCGTGAAAAATCTAGCAAATCTTCTTTATTGTCAAATATTGCAGCATGAGAACCATTATCATGCCACATAGATATTGCTCCAGCTAGAGTATCAGGACCTGCAAGCCCTAAAAACGGTACAAGGTTTCTCAAGAACCTGTCTTCTTTTCTTAATTTAAAATTTCCTTCAATTGCATCATTAATTCGTGCAATATCTTCTGAAGTAAATTTATCATTATATACCGAAATTAAAGACTTTACCCACTCCATTAAAAATGTTCTATTATCAGAAGTGTCATCAAGTTGCAAAGGATTAAAATTTGTTTTAGTTCTTGGTTCTATTACAGTATAGATACCACCAAGTGCTCTTAAGAAAATCTCTGCACCGCGATCTTTGTCAAAAAAGAATATCCTTGGAGAAAATTTTATCGCTTGAGCACATAAGAAATTCATTAAAACAGTTTTACCAGCACCAGTTGGGCCAATTATCATAGTGTGCCCAACATCCCTTATATGAAAGTTGAAAAAAAATGGAGTACCAGATGTCGTGTCAAAAACTGTAACTGCATCTCCCCAGTGGTTATTGAATTTATTGCCAGTAGGATAATTATGTTGAGATGCAAATCCAGCCAAATTAAGACTACTTATTGTAGCTTTTCTCACTATATAATCGAAATTACCAGGAATTTGCGCCCAAAATGCTGGTTCAAGGTTAACTCTTTCGCGAATAGGGTAAACACCGCAATTAGAAAGCTCAGATTCTACCAATGACAGAGCATTATCCAATGATTTAGGACTTTTTGCTATACATAAAATAGTCAGGTGATGTTGACCAAATGCAATCTTACCACTCATTGCGTCATCAAGTGCTTGAGAAATTTCTGCTATTTGAGAAACAGCTTTATCTGCAGACTGTATCATTCGATTTTGCTGTATCTGCATTTTTCCAATCGCCATTTGCCTGTTTATAAATTGAAAAGATTGCGTAATTATAAACTCGTAAGGAAGTTGTAAAAACGAATCAAGCATTCCTGCAGAAGTATTATTTCCATACTCTTTTATACTAACTATTCCAGCATATTTGCTTTCATTGTGAGTCACAACCTGTATCATCTTGCGACCAAAGAACAATCTGTGTACTGGCAAATACGTTGATATTTCAGTTCTCAGCGGAAAAAGTGTATTTGTAACGAAGCCACAATTTACAATTCTGGATAAAAATTCCATTATTTCACAAAATAGGCCATTGGGAGTTTCTTTTACTCCAAGAATTTTAGGCGAATAATTTCTAAGGCTTGTCACTACACGATTTGTCGTTTCCTCTAAATCTTCATACGTAGCACGCATATCACTTTCCCAAGCATGTTTTGAAGTTACATGTCCGAATTTTTTTAGTAGATGTGATAAAAATTCTACTCCTTTTGTGTCCGCTCTACGGATAATCGTAATGTATAGGTCATTAATAAATGATTGCCTTGTTGCGTGTTTTTCTCTCCATTTTAGATTGACGTGATTAGCGAAAAAATTCGGCAAACCTTGACTTGCAAATTCATCAGAAAAAATATTTTTTTTACGTCTGATAGTATGAAAATACAAACTAAATGCCGGAGATGAAATGCTTCTTAGCATCTGGTTCCTGATATTATTTTGTATTACTAAATCCTCGTCATCGGCGGTTTCAAATGCAAAGCCACTTAATTTTATAACCTTAACCAACCAATTTTCTTTTGTCATCAAGGTTGTGCTATTCCAATAGCAAGAATAAGGAATAAATTCAGCAGCGTGAACTTCCCTGCTCAGAGTAGATTTATTCTTTGATTGAACAGCCCTAAACCTCAGCATCACACAACATTAAGCAATATCATAAGAATTGGCTCCATGATAAAAACGATTTAAACACCTTGAGCATTTTCCTAACTTTACCATAAATAATTCAATAAACAACGGTTCTTTTGCAGAAGCTATATAACCAAGTCCATGTATACCTGGTAACATTAAGAGAATCACTCTTAAATCATTTGAATTAATGAAAATTAGCATGCAAATCAGGACGTTTAATATTGCAAACATATAACTCACACCAAAGAGCATTGCAGGTCTTGTAAGACCTTTGAATAATTGATCTGTTTGTATACTACCTGTGGACATATCTTTAACCTTCTAATAATAACTAATACTATATCATTATATTAAAAATCCATTGAAACTAGTAGCACTTTAAGTTAAGATACATTATTTAATCCAGATAATGACAAGTTGGCCGTTTCAAGAAGCAGAAAAAATATTGCAAGAATTTCCGAATAGAAAAGAAATAATATTTGAAACTGGTTATGGACCCTCTGGTTTACCCCACATAGGAACCTTTGGAGAGGTTTTCCGCACTACAGTTATTGTAAATGCATTAAAAAAAATAGCTCCTGGTATAAAAACCAAAATCATTGCAGTTTCAGATGATATGGATGGTTTGCGAAAAATACCAGATAATGTGCCAAATCAAGAGATGCTAAGAGAGCACTTAAATAAACCACTAACTATGATACCTGATCCATTTGGCACTCATCAGAGTTATGGCCATCATATGAATTCATTGTTGTGTAAATTTCTTGATATGTTTGAATTTGAATACGAATTTAGGAGTGCAACAGAGTGTTATAAATCTGGCATTTACGATGAAAAACTTTTACTCTTGCTGAAAAATTATGATAAAGTAATGGACGTAATGCTTCCATCATTTCGGGAAGAAAGGCAGCATACTTATAGTCCATTCTTGCCAATATGCCCAAAAACTTCTCAAGTTTTACAAGTTCCAGTAATTGAAACAAATACAGATAAAGGAACAATCACGTATGAAGATCCAAACGGGGAAAAAATAGAAGTTCCGGTAACAAAAGGAAAATGTAAACTGCAATGGAAACCTGATTGGGGAATGAGGTGGGCCGCATTTGGAGTAAATTACGAAGCTCATGGAAAAGATTTAACTCCATCTGCTGTGCTTTCAAGTCAAATATGTGAAATACTTGGAGAAAAGCCACCACTTCTGTTTTGCTACGAGCTTTTCCTTGATAAAGAAGGAAAGAAAATATCAAAATCAAAAGGAAATGGCATTTCAATTGAAGAGTGGTTAACTTACGCACCAACAGAGAGCTTAGCATTGTACATTTTTCAGAGTCCTAAAAAAGCTAAACGTTTATATTTTGATGTGATACCAAAATCAACTGATGAGTATCTAGAGTTTGTTAAGCGTTATCATGAGAACAAAGAAAAGGATATAAATAATCCTGCTTGGCACATTCACCAGGGCAAAGTTCCAAATATAGAAACTTCAGGCATAAATTTCTCACTACTTTTAAACCTAGCAGCAGCTTGTAATGCTGAAAACAAAGAGATCTTATGGGGTTTTATATCCTCTTATGCACCGAACGTTACACCAGAAAATAATAAAATGCTTGATAGACTTTCAGACTTTGCAGTAAAGTATTACCACGATTTTATCAAACCAACAAAATCGTATAAAACTCCAAATGAAAAAGAGAAAGAAGCGTTACTAGATTTGAAGGACACTTTACATTCTCTATCTATAACTGCTACTGCTGAAGAAATTCAATCTCAGGTATTTTTTATTGGAAAAAAATATGATTACACCAACTTACGTGATTGGTTTCAGCTATTATATGAAACATTACTTGGCCAAAAAACCGGCCCAAGAATGGGATCTTTCATAAAGCTTTATGGAATGGATAATACGATTTTTCTCATAGAAAGCACTACTAAGCGCATACTTTAGAAGGCCAGTTCAACTATTTACCAATTCCACCCAATTTAACTTTTTCCTGAACTATATCCAACTTTTCAGCATCTGGAGAAGCTATTAAGCTTGCAGGGAGTGAACCTTGTGATGCTTTCTTATAATCTTCCGATAACTTTTGAACATGGCAAGCATTAAGCGAAGTTTCCGGCAAATCACCAGGCTCCTGAGGTGGAGAGTAATTACGACCATTTAATCCTGCTCTTAACATCTCTAAATATTCATAAATACATTTTTCTGCAACCTCTTTATGTACATCTTTACCTAATCTTGCAATTTCTTCTTTCGCTCTTCTAATACTACTATTGCCAAGAAACCCAAGTGCTTTGTTTAACATGCTATCTTGATTATCTCCACTATGAGCTTTGTAATCTGCCACAACAGCTGCCCCTCTCATTATTGCATTAAGCGTTGTAAATAAAGTTGTTCCAGTGTTGAAGTGCTTACCACGAATTCCTTTGCTCATAGGATTATGTTCCTTTAGATATTCAAATGCTTTTTCTGTAGTCTGGTTCTTTGAGAAAAATTTTTCTGCAATATCTTGTAATATATTTTTTTCCTCATTATCAGTGTTATTGTTAGCAAAATTCTCCTTCAGAAGACCCATCGGATCAAGAGAACCAAGCGTTAAATCTTTTATAAGATCAAGATCCTTGCTAGCAGCATTAGCGTGATGATTGAACTTTGTAAGTACAATTAACACACACAATTGTGCTGTATTTTTTAACACATTATCAAAATCCTCATTAATTTTCTTTTTTATATTATCAGAATCCTTACTTAACAAACTTTGATAAAATTCACAGATTTTTTCTGCACCGTCTTTTGAACTATTGCCACTTTTGTCAAATATATCGAGTGCTATTTTGAGATTTCCTTCATTAGCAAGTGGTGCCACGATATTAGTAAAGAGCTCTAAGAAAATAGGGGAGCTGAGATACTTCACCTTGAGATCAAGATTGTCTTCACCTTGAAGCTTTGGCAAGAATTCAGTAAGTACTGCACCCAGCCACACAACCCTTCTTACATCGTAATTCTTATTGATACTCTCAGATACTTTCAATCTTCTGCAAATATCAGTTAGTATTGCATCATCGGATAACTCATTTTTTTCATCTTCTAACTGCTTCTTTTTCTTCTGCAATTCTTCTATCTTTTTCTTCTCATCTGCAAAGTCATCAAAATACTTGAGCAGACTTTGAGCATCACCAAGATTGCACTTGGCAAGATCTGTACTGCTGAGATCTTTAATTTTATGCTCTATTGTATTGTACAACTTCTCAAATTTAGTTCTACCTCCTTTTGTACCTTTCAGGCCCACTGAAGTTTTAACTTCCTTTTTCACATTCATGCAATCTAATAGCTGTTCAACTATTTTCTTGGCCTGTTCTTCTTGTTTCTCACTGTTGTTTGCATTGCGCAGATCATTAATTTGATCTATTATTTTTTTCTTATCATCATCATTCATCAACTCATAACTGTGCAGCCTTATTGCTATCACCTCCATCCCTTTTGCGAATGATTCCAGATTATTCGCTAATGGCTCTTGTATGATTAAACGTTCTAGAAGTACTAAGACATCCTTAGTTTTAGCTAAATCAACAATCTTTTCTAATTCCCCCCTGAGAGCTTCCATACGGCCTTCTAAGATTGTTACATCCCTATCATTACTCTTTTCTGAGGTTGTATTACTATTGAGCTCATTAAACACTTTCACATCATTCTCATTTTTATGCAAACGACTTTGCACTTCTTTTAACTCTGATGCAATGTATTCAAGTTGTTCTTCTTTTACCCTCTTTTTGTACCCATCTGTTATTTCTTTTTGTTTCACATTACCTTTGATTTCCTTTATCCCTATAAATTGATGCATTTTATTATACTGCTCTTGAAGACGTCCCTTTTTTGCCTCAGAACTTTTTATTTCCGCATTCTGCTTATTCTGCACTTTTAATAGAGCTGTTTCTTCTTTTTTTGTCCTATTTTCTTCCCTGACAAGGCCAACTCTTTCTTTGAAAGTAAGCTTATCTTCTTTCTCTAAAACTATTTTCACTTGTGACTCGTCAAGGGTGAATCTCCAATACCACAAACGTAGCACCAGGGTACAAAATTTGATGATAATAACCTTTAAAAAATTTCCTTCTATCTTCAGTTTGTTACTAACCTTATCTTTTTCTTCTTGTTTACCTTCAATGTCACGTGAAGAATTCTTATATTTTTCGGACAGCTCACCTATTTTTTTCTCAAGAATTTTAATTCCAAGCTCAATTTCACAATCTCCTACTACTATTCCTTTTTGATCAAGTTGTTTTTTCAAAGTAGAAGTTGCAGACTTTAAAACCTGATAAAAGCATTTATTTGCTTCGTTGCTGTATCCACTGCGATTATAAATCTCATGACGCACATCCAAAATGTGCTGAAAAGTCTCTCCAATCAGTCCATTGTATACCTCCTCATTAATAAACTTAGTTTCTTCCTTAGTCCCTTCACTCTCTTTTTTTGGATACTTAGAATTAACAACTTCCTCGATTTTTTCAACCATCCTTTCAGCATACTTCTTCGTATCAATTTTATGCTTTACCTCCTTAAGAGAGTCAAAAGGATCACCCTTTGTTAACTGATTCTTTACTGTACCAGGACTATTGATCTTTGCAGAATCAACATAAGATAATGATATAATAGGACCTTTCTTCCTACCTCCCCTACCCACGCACTGCTTCTTATTTTCTGCATTATCTTCCATCGTCTCTCTCATAAGAACGTTATGCAGTACTTGGTTATTATAACCTGATTTCCTTTCCCAATTGAAATAATACCCAACAAGACCCGCCTTTGATAATTTATCACCAGTGGACTCATTTATGCCTTTAGTCTCTATATCTTTTGATGATTTATCACCGGTGGATTCATCTTTACCTTGAGCCTCGTAGACAGATAACTCTTCACAAATTTTTCGTAATTCCCTTAATGGATAATTTTCTTTACTTTTAAACTCTGTTTCAATCTTTCTAAATTCAGTAATTAGTTTTCCTTTCTCTTCTTTTACTTTTTCTGCTTTACCATCATATACAATTCGACAGGCTTCCATATTGCCTGTGGCTTCCGTTTCATCTTTCTGTAAACGCGGCAGTTCTGCTGTAGCTTTTCCTAACTCTTTCTTCATCTCCTCAATTTTATTTCGATCCGCACCTTTTGCTTTTTCTATCCCCTTTTTTAATTCTTCTATTCTTTCTTGACATGCGGTATGCTTTCTCTCTGCTTCCTTAAACTTATTCTCAGCTGGCTTCAGTTTTGTTTCCTTATAGCTATCTGCATCATCCTTTGCTTCTTTATAGTCTAGATACAGTGCGTTACACTCTTCTTCTATTTTTGCCAATGCTCCGTCTATTTCATAGTGTTCTTTGAGGTATCTGAAGAAAGTACTTCTATTTTCCTCAAGAATATTAAGAATATCTCTATCACTGTTACTGAGTATGGATCCGTACACAAACATGGAACCCAAATTAGGTGGCATCATTCTGTGAATTTCTTTGCTGAGATTATGGTTATCTAGCAACTCATTTAACCTTTTATCATCGCTTTCTTTCAATACTTTCCATACAGCTTTCATTGCTGATTTTATATCTTTTTTATATCCATCGTTGTCGATATTCAGTTTTTCAACATATTCCTCTATCTTTTCGTGAGCTTTCTTATCATCGTTATCTTTAAGTTTTTCAATCTCATCTCTAACTTTTTTTCTGAATGATTCTATATTTGAGAACCGTTGATTATCGAGCTCACTTAGCTTATCTTCCAACTTACCTTTCTTTAGTTCATCTTGTGTAATAGTTATGCACGATATGACATTGTTAATAATCCCGTGCTCAACGGCAAATGTACCACTGTCAACAATGCTGCCTTTATAGTCAAAATCTTTGAGAACTTTATCAATTGCTTCTCCATTTTCTTGACCAAACTGACCTAAAAGTTTTTCCTTTACTTCACTGATTGAATCATATGACTTACTATTATAAAGACATTTCCCTATCTCTGAACTTTTTTTCTCTTTCCACAAGCACTCCTTCAACTGCTTTTTAGATTGATCAGAATCCATGCACGCAAGAGTCATTCTATTACGTACACTCTGCATATTCCATATGATGTACTTCCTTATCTCTTCCTCTATATTAGAACTGTCCTTCTTGGGTTTGTAATAATAATATTTATCACCCTCAGATCTTTCTAATAATTCCTTATTATGATATTCTACATACTTACTAACAAAATCACTATCTCCTACATTCTTGCAAACTTCAACATCAATTCTCGCGCCAATACCCAACATAATTTTTTGCTGCAACGATTGAGCTTCAATATGCGCTCTTCCCTCTGCTGGTTTCTTTTTTTCTTCCTCTCTTATATAGTCCTTCATCCAAACAGGAGGAGTTGCTGTTGTTATTACCAGGTTTATTTTTTTCCAATGTGCAAGCAATAGCAAAAGCTGGGTTGTTTTATAATATGCTTCTCCCTTGTCAACCATATCCTGCACTTCATCAAGCATCAAGAGTAGCTTGCGGTCACTAAAAATACTTTCCCTATGTTCCTTGCCCCTAATCGTATAGCGATCTTCATAGATCTGGATGTCTCTACCAATTGTTATTTTCTTGTTCTTCAAATCCACCTTAAATTCCTTATTTTCCGCTTTTTCATCTTTCAGCAGCTTGGAAAATTTACTAAAATCTAATATTTCATTTGAGTTCTTAAAGAAAGTCTCGAGACCCACAACATTGTGCTTGTATTCTTTGACGTAATCACCATTATGGTTAACGCCACTTAGCTTTGATACAGCTCCTTTTTGCTCTTCATATTCTTGCCCTACCAAATCAGCACGGGGAGTAACCGATACAACATCCATTCCACGTAATTTTGCTACAAGAGCAAACATGAGCTTTGTTATGGTCTTACCAGACCCTGTTGCTGTTGCAATTAATGCTAAATGCTTATCAAAACCATCTTCTAGTGCACTTACTTGTGATCTATATGGTAACTTTTCATTATCTCCACCTATGGTAAACTCTTTCTCACCTTCACCAAACTTTGCTCCAAATTTATATTCTTCTTTGCCATCTACCTTCACCTTGCATGCAAATAACCGCACTTCCTTAAGTGTATTTGATAGTGCTTTGAATGCAGCTAATTCTTCAATCCGTTTCTTATCTTGAATTTGAACTGGTTTAATTGTAATATCTGTAAATTTAATGTTGTATACATCATCTTTTTCACCAGATTCTATCTTAATTTTAGCATCTACTCCATCAGTGCCGACATCGGCCTCACCCAGAGGCTGAGATCCCTTTATTTTTTCTTCAATCTTCTTTACAATCACCTTAATAGTGTCATTATCGCCATTTAGAAATTCGACAGAGTGTTTTATTTGTGTTGTATCTCTTACTTTCTGCCCTACAGTCTCTACCTTTGGATCTTCTCCTAAAAACTTATTTGGTGCCGCACTTGTGCCAGTCATATTACCCCAAAATTAATACTATTTAAAAACATTATACATAATATACGCGTCTTCACAACTAAAAATTCTTAGTTCCGCATGTTATAACTATCGAGTTGAAAATGCAGCAGACGAACTAGATGTTAGATTAGCAAGTATTTCATCCATTGGTTTGTTTCCTTCATCTAGACTAGCAAGTACTTCACTCAATTGCTTACTTGGTTTGTTTCCTTCATCTAGACTAGCAAGTACTTCATTCATTGGTTTATTTTCTTTTGACGAACTAGATGTTAGACTAGCAAGTACTTCACTCATTGATTTGTTTTCTTCAGCTAGATTAGCAAGTATTTCACCCAATGACTTGCTTGGTTTGTTTTCTTTTGAAGAAGGAGTAATAAGCTTAGCAATAAAAGTTCCCAGTTTGTTAATTGCAGACAGGTTACCAATAAAAATTTCTATTGGGAACACTATCGCTCCTATTACTGCACTTGCTAAAGCTATCGACCACATTCCAAGCATTACGTTAGGAAAAACAGCACTGACAGCAACGCCAAGACCAACTCCAACTGCTGTACCGATTACTGTTACAATGCCTAACTTTATAAAAAATGCTTTACTATCTTTAAGGACTTCACCGAAAATCCCATTTTCCTTATCAGGATTACGCGACAAAAGTACTGAAAGCAATATAAGCAGCGCCGGATATATAAAACCAATCGTTCCTCCCATAATCAAAGGTGAAGAGCTAATAAAGTTCAACACAAAGCCAGCAACGTATCCTATTAAAATTATTCCACAAATAATAATAGGCGGAACAATTATCTTTTTGATTAAAGGTGATTTTACTTGCCTACTAATGATAATAGCTCCAATTAAGCCTAGCACAAGACAAGCAAGAGCTACCTTTAGGCCTATTAAACTTAATATGAAATTAACAGGAATTCCCACAAGACTTAGTGCAAAACCAATAACCATCCCTATCAATTTTATTAAATTTAGCGCAAGACTGACAATGCCTCCAATTACAGCACCGATTGCTCCAAGAGCTATAACCTTATCCCTAGTATCTTTTACCACACTTTAAATACTTATCAACAATATGATATTATAACGTTATTACTTCAATTTGCAAAGTTATCTTATACCAATCTCCACTAATAGATAGACAAATAGTAAAAACTACAAATAATTGAGGCTAGAAAGAATAAATATGTAGTTTATGGCAGGAAAAAGTAAAGCAATAGGAGAAGAACTATATAATCAATGCAAGTTAGAATTAAAAAAATATGGAATAAGAGGAGAGATAGGAAGAAGGTTACAAGCAATAATATCAGCAAAGGAGTATGGTATCTCAAAAGTTGCTAAAATATATAGAATTACGAGAACGACATTAATGAAATGGATTGCAAGATTTAAAGAAAAAGGTGTTATTGGGTTTGCAATACAGCCAGGGCGAGGACCTAAACCAAAACTGAACGAGGAGAAGAAGGAAAAAATAAGAGAGGTAATAGAAGAAGATGGGGCAAATCTGACTGCTAAAAAATTGCAAGGTATAGTTGAAGGAATGTTAGCTATCAAAGTAAGTGAGTCAACGGCGAGAAGGCTTATGAAGAAGCTAGGATTTACATATATCACACCTCGTCCAGCACATTATAAACAAGACAAAAACAAACAAGAGGAGTTCAAAAAAAATCTCAATGAAATTGTGGAAAAGAACCGGAAAAAGGAGGTTTTTTTTCGATGAATCGAGATTTGGAACGCACTCAAAAGTTGGACATGGATGGTTTAAAAAGGGCTCAAGAACACAAGTTAAAGTAAAAATCGGAAGAGAAAACTTCTATCTTTACAGCGCTGTAAATCCCAGGAATGGAGAGGATATTAGCCTACTTGCTCCACATGTAAACACAGATTGCATGAACATATTTTTGGAGCAGATGTCGAAAGATTTGGGGACTAGAGAAGCTTTTCTTATCATGGATTGCGCAAGTTGGCATAGGTCTAAAGGTTTAAAAACTCCTGAAAATATCACCATAATTTATTTGCCGCCGTACTCGCCTGAGCTCAATCCTGTGGAAAGATTTTGGCAACATTTAAAGGAAAATATAATAAAGAACAAGATGTATGACTCTATTAAATTACTTGAAAATGCTGTATCTGAATTTATTCGAGATATTACGGAAAGTTCGATCAAAACCATTTGCTCTGTGAATTATTTGTCTAGTTATTTATGAGGGTTGGTATTAGCATTATAGTAGACTTCTTGCATAACCATATAAAAAACCAGTTTTTGGTAGCGTGTAGCCGTAAGAAACGAAAAAACTTACTTGACAAACTCCGCCAGTCCCCTTATCATGAAAGTGAAGCTATATTATTTAACTTCCCAATCTGTGCAGATTAAAATGACAAGAAGACTTGTATTTGGCGTACTATTGTTTAATTTTTGCACTATGTGCATACTATGTCTTTATAAAAATTTTGGGTTTTTACCCACATAAGCTGAAAAGCGCTTATAAAGCGTTTAAGACATCACCCAACGTCAAATTTTAAAATAAAGAGTGGAATAACTAGCTACTCCGGGGATTCTTTGTCTTTTTTTTCTGCTTAGTAAATTTCTTAAACATTTATAGCTTAAGTTAGTTGCGTTTAAAAGCAGCTAAATTGCAGTGTTTAAGACTTAAAGAACGCCGATACTGAAAATAAACAATGACTAGGGCTTCTTTTGCCTTTTTTTCCGTTTGGTAAATTTCTTAATGTTTATGGCTAAAGTAACTTAGGTTCACCGACAATCGTCATCCCGCAGCGGGATCTCTTGTTAGCGGATGAGATACCGTGAATAAATCACGGTATGACGGTTTGCGGTGGCATCTCGTCATCCCGCTGCTTGTTAGCGGGATCTCTTGTTAGCGCCGCGGCGGTATGACGGTTAAGTAGGATGTCATCCAAGTAGCTGACACTGGGATCTATTTTGCATGTAACTCCAATTGTGTTTTGGCATAAAACGCGACGCGTGTTAGACTTATTTGCAAGCAAAGCTTGCTAGATCCCAGTGTCACGCACTGGGATGACATTATAGGGGACTGGGATGACATTATAGGGGCTACTCGGATAACAAGAAGAGGGCACTGCCGTCATAAAGGAACCAGTGCCTGCTACTTTCATGACAAGAAGAGGGCACTTGGATGACAGGAGAAGGGAGCATTGCCCTCCTGGTAGCACAATATTCGTGCAGTTAACTACTTTCGTGGCACCGTTAATCTTTATGCTAGTTTTACTAAAAATTATAGTATTTTAGGTATAATTGCAATATCTAAATTTAAGGTATAGGGATGAACCCTAGGAAAGTTTTTAATATTCTTTTTATAGTATTATTTATTTCTTTCTCTCATGTTGGGAGTGCTGCTAACGCCAATGACGATACAACTGCTCAAGTAATATGTAATATTATTGGCTACGTTTGGGGAATAGGCGGACCGCTTATGACCGTAGTGATAATAGGTGCAGCTTTGCTTGCGATATTTGGTAGAATGCCATGGCCAGCTCTTTTTGCACTCGGTATATTTTGTGCTGTATTTTTCGGTGCTAAAACTATTGTAACAAAAGTAATGGGTGGTATAGGCGGCACTGGAAATACTTCTTTGATGGACCAATGTGGAACAGGAGACACAAAAAAGAACTAATAGGGTTATTTTTTTCTAAAACAGACCTGACGCACGGCTTCAACTATATCTTCCACTTGTGGTAATGCTTTTTTTTCCAGATTTGTAGCATAAGGTAAGGGGATGTCCTTGCCAGTTACACGTATAACTGGAGCATCAAGGTAGTCAAATCCTTGTTCCATGACAACGGCTGACAGCTCTGCTCCTATTCCTGCAAATGGCCATCCTTCTTCTACACTAACTAATCTATTAGTCTTCTGAATAGAGTTAATAATAGTTTGAGTGTCAAGTGGTCTTAAGGTTCTAAGGTCAATAACTTCAGCTTCTATACCTTCACTCGAAAGTAAATCTGCTGCACCTAAAGCGTCCATTAATTTCAGTGAGAAAGCAGTGATAGTTACATCCTTTCCCTCTCGTATAACAGCAGCTTTGCCTATCTCAAGTAGATAATCTTTATTTGACAGCTCAGAGTCAGAAACTTCATGTTCATGTCCGTAAGCTATTTCGTTTTCTAGAAATATTACCGGACTCAGGTCACGAATTGCAGCTTTAAGCAAACCTCTGCAATCGGAGGCGAAGTAAGGTGCTATCACTTTTAATCCCGGTATATGCGAATACCAAGATGCAAAGCATTGAGAATGTTGTGCAGCAACTCTTGCTGCAGCGCCATTTGGTCCACGAAATACTATGGGGCATCCAAGTTGCCCACCTGACATATAATTCGTTTTTGCTGCGGAATTCACAATTTGGTCAATAGCCTGCATAGAAAAATTAAAAGTCATAAACTCGACTATTGGCTTTAATCCAGCAAATGCTGCTCCAACAGCAAGGCCAGCAAATCCATGTTCGGTAATAGGTGTATCAATTACCCTACTTTCTCCAAACTCTTTCAGTAATCCTTTCGTTACTTTATAAGCACCATCATACTCTGCAACTTCTTCACCCATGATAAGCACATCAGGGTCGTTTTGCATTTCTTCTCTAATTGCTGTGCATAAAGCTTCTCTTACACTTAAGGTTGCCATTTATAAACTTTTGTAGACTTTAACTAAAGTAACTATATCAGAATTACTAGGAAGCGACAAATTAAGTTTTACAAACACCATGTTGTACTGAACTTTGGGTAGCTACTTATTTCAATTCAGTGGTGGGTAAGGTCACATTTAATATTGTTAGAAAATCAACAGATTATGAAGAAAATAGGAATTTTTGGGCAAATAATTAGACAAAAAGGCTGTATATATAGGTGGTTAAAATAGGCTATTGTGGCTGGTTTTATGTTATACTAAACACTATAGAGAAAAGTTTGAACGGGTGGGACTAGTGCGATTCGAACGCACGACCTTCGGATTAGGAGTCCAACGCTCTATCCTGCTGAGCTATAGTCCCGTGTTTCCTATCATTTATGTAAAGTTATAGCAAAAAATCCTTCTCTTTACTAGATTTCTTGCATAACCAATTTATGACGACAAAACATTTCTGTACTTCTTGAGTATAATGCTATTATATTTAATAACATGGTTTAAGTAAGATTAATGCTAGTTAACAACATTGGTTATTTTTATAACAATCAAGACGACTTTGTTTTAAGCAATATAAACATTAAAGTAAAAAAAGGAAATGTTGCATGTTTATTGGGGCATTCTGGCTGTGGCAAGTCAACAATTTTGAAGTTAATTGCGGGGATAGAAAATCCAAAATCTGGAACCATTTTTATAAATGATAGGTTAGTTGCAAGCAATAAAGCATCAGTTGCTATAGAGCATAGAAATATTGGATTGATTTTTCAGCATTCTGCATTATTTCCTCACAAAACAGTAGTGGAAAATATAACCTTTGCTATCCGCAGCTTTTCCAAGAGAGAAAAGCACCTTATTGCATTGGAAATCTTGAAGTTACTCAATATAGAAAAATATGAAAATATGTACCCTAACGCTTTATCTGGAGGACAGCAACAATTAGTTGCAATAGCAAGAGTGATGGCACAAAATCCTGATGTTGTGTTGCTAGATGAACCATTTTCTAATTTAGATATACTGCTCAAGTGCCGAATAAGACAACATATATTGTCCCTTTTTAGAAGTAAAAATATCCCTGTGCTAATGGTAACTCATGACCCGCAAGAAGCATTGAAAGTTGCAGATTTTATCTACGTAATGAAAAATGGTAAAATTATTCAATCAGGAGTTTCTAGCGACATATACCATAGGCCTCAAGATGATACACTAGCAAAGTTTTTTAGTGAGCTCTCTTCTACTCTACAGTTAAGCGAAAAGTTTCCACTTATTCGCTGCAAGAAAATAATCTAGTCTGGAATTGTTATAAGATATAGTGACCTTACCCGGCTTTGTTGCATAGCAAGTAGAGATAGGAGAAAAAAAGAGAGAAAATAAAAAAAGAAGTGGTTACTCTATTGAAAAAAGCAAAGCTATGCATCCAGTCATATATCTACTCAACACGTTACTTGATCTTTATAGCTTCATTCTAATATGTTGGGTTATCCTAAACTGGCTGATTAAACTTAATATGGTGAACATATATAATGAAACTGTCAGCAGCATAATGCACATCTTGAACCAATTCACCACTAAAAATTATCAGAAGATACATACCACCGTTCAACGGATTAGATTTATCTATAATGATATTGCTAATAGCAATTCGCTTTGTACAATATACAATGAATTACTACTTTTAAGTAGATGCTAAAAAGATATCTAAAAGCAGCAGTATATCTATCGCTCTTAATATATGTATATATATCAGTTTTTAGCTACAACTATAAAGATCCTTCCTTAAACACAGCTACAAATGAGAAAGTGACAAATTTAGGTGGAATAGTAGGTTCATATTTAGCTGATATATTGGTTCAATTTCTCGGATTAACTAGTGTTACAATAGCTACAACCATAGTTTACTTGTTGATCTTTAGGCCAGCAAAAAGGCTGCTGAAAATTCTCTATTTAATATTAATCAATTTAGGGATATGTGCTATACTACCACAATTTTCGCTCGGTATCACTGCAAGGTATAGACACAGTGGAATAATAGGTAATACACTAATTCATAACTGCTCGTTTTATATATTTGTGATAGTAACATCAATAGGTCTTGTAGGACTAATTGGTTGGAAGAGAACAATTTACTCTATATTTTTCCTATTCAAAAAAATAGCTTGCTTATTTGTAAATGTTCCATTCCTCAGATCACATAAAACTGCTGAATATTCAGTTGCACCATTAGTAGTAGAAGAAAAACATAGAACTAAAATCACCACTAAACAACAACCAAAAGAAAAACAGAAAAAAGCTACCGAGGAGATTTTTAAACCTTCTAGTGAGTTCGAGTTTCCAAGTATCCATTTACTTTCTAAAGCAGAAGAGTCTTTGCAGAGAAAGCAGCTGAATGAAATGGAGAGCAATAAAAATTTATCTCTGCTGGAACAAGTCCTGAGTGATTTTGGCGTGCAAGGAAAAATTATCAGTGTATGCTATGGGCCGGTTGTGACTTTATACAAACTTGAACCACAAGCTGGCACGAAATCTGCAAGAGTAATTGGCCTTGCAGATGACATTGCACGTTCAATGAGTGCACTCTCTGCACGTATTTCAATAATTCGTGGGCAAAATGCTATGGGAATAGAGTTGCCGAACAAGGAACGAGAATTCGTAATGCTGCGTGATTTGCTTGAATCACCAGAATACCAAAATGCAAGCTTAAATCTCCCAATTGCGCTTGGCAAAGAAATAAGCGGAAAACCAATTATTGCAGATCTAACCAAAATGCCTCACTTGCTTGTTGCTGGAACCACAGGGTCAGGTAAGTCAGTTGCGATTAACACTATGATTCTTTCACTCGTTTATCGACTCAGTCCTGATGAATGTAAGATGATAATGATTGACCCCAAAATGCTTGAGCTTTCAATATATGATGCAATACCACATCTCATAACGCCAGTGGTAACAGAGCCAAAAAAGGCTGTTATTGCTCTTAAGTGGATAGTGAAAGAAATGGAAAATCGCTATCGCATGATGTCGTATTTAAATGTACGCAATGTAATAAACTATAACCAAAAAATCACAGAAGCAATGAACAGTGGAACAGAATTGGAGCGCGTTGTGCAGATAGGTTTTAACTCAACAACAGGCAAACCTTTGTTTGAAAAAATACCAATCAAGATGGAGACATTTCCGTATATTGTAGTGATTGTAGATGAAATGGCAGATTTGATGCTTGTTGCGGGCAAAGAGATAGAGTGCTCTATTCAGCGTTTGGCGCAAATGGCCAGAGCTGCAGGAATACATATCATAATGGCAACACAACGTCCATCCGTGGATGTGATAACAGGTGTGATAAAAGCAAACTTTCCAACAAGAATCAGTTTTGCTGTTACTTCTAAGATAGATAGCCGCACAATACTTGGCGAACAAGGGGCTGAACAATTGCTTGGTATGGGTGATATGCTCTATATGGCCTCTGGTGGTAAGATTATTCGAATTCACGGCCCATTTGTGAGCGATGATGAGGTACAAGATATAGTTGATCATTTGAAAATGCAAGGTGAGCCAAATTACATGGAGGAAATTACCAAAGAAGATGAAAATTCTTCTACGGAATTGGGTGATGAAACAGAGGATGAAGAAAATGACCTCTACAATCAAGCAGTGGCCATTATTCAAAGGGATCAAAAAGTTTCAACCAGTTACATTCAAAGGCAGCTTAGAATAGGCTATAACAGAGCTGCAAATATCGTTGAAAGAATGGAAAAGGAAGGTATTGTCAGTGCTCCAAATTATTCAGGAAAGAGAGAGATATTAGTAGAATAATAGGGCTTCTGAGAACGTTCATGCGCGGCCGCTAACAAGCAGCAGGATGACGGTTGTCAGGGTGTCATCTAAGTAGCCCCTTCGGTGTCATCTCAGTCTGGGATCCAGCTTTTCGGTAATTTTATCGAAAATGTTTGCTCGTTTACAATCAATTTTCCTGGATTCCAGACTGGGATGACATCTTCCATATAAATATTAAGGAATTTACCAAATAAAAAAAAGGCAAAAGAAGCCCCGTGGTGGTTGGCTATTTACCATGTACTAAAATATCGGCGTTTTTTTTATTCTAAAACGCTTGATTAAGAGCGATTTAGCTGCTTTTAACTTGCAACTAACCTACACCGCAAGTGTTTAAGAAATTTACTAAGCAGGAAAAAAGCCAAAGAAACCCCGTAGTAGCTAGCATTCAAATTCTCCCTTGTCAATTTGACGTTTTTTGCTGTCTTAAACAGCGCGTTTCGGCTTATATAGGTAAAAACCCAGAAGTTTTTAAAGACATGCGATGCACGTAGTGCGAAAAATTAAACATGAGACGCCAAATACCCTAAGTTTTTTGTCATTAACCTGCACAGATTGCGAAGATAAATAAATAGCTTCAGTTTCATGATAAGGGCGCTGGCGGAAGGAAGTTTTGTGTTTCTATTCCCTATAAATGATAAAAGATCTAATACCTAAATAAATTTATTAGTTTATTACACGTCTCTTTTCATGTATAAATCTATAGAAAGTTTTATACGGAAGTTGTTTTATGAGCAAAATTATAGAAATCAGAGCGCCAAAAACTCTAGGTGGTGAGTCAGTTACGGAAGGTATAGTAAAAATAAAGAAAAATATTGGTGAAGCAGTAAAAGTAGATGACTTAATCTTTGAAATTGAAACTGATAAAACAGCACTCGAATTAACTGCAGAAGCTTCAGGGCAAATAACTGAATTTCTTGTAAAGGAAGATGATGTGATAAGTCCTGATCAATTGTTAGCGAAGCTTTCCGTGGGGGAAGTAAAAGAGGAAGCAAAAAAAGAAGATAAAACTGCCAAAAAAGATGCTCCATCAGCTCGCAAAATTATGGAAGAAAATGCAATTAATGCAGAAAATGTCAAAGGAACTGGCATGGGAGATAGAATAACAAAAGCAGATGTAATAGGTCATATGAACAAAGCAGAACAGCCTACAATAAAGCAATACGAACTGCCAAGAAATACAGCGAGTGGAGAGCGAAAAGAAGAACGAGTAAAAATGAGTAAAATAAGGCAAGTAATTGCCGCTCGTTTGAAGGCATCGCAAAATACTGCTGCAATACTGACCACGTTCAATGAAATTGACATGAAAAATGTCATGGATCTAAGAGCAAAATATAAGGACGCCTTTGAAAAAAAATATGGAATAAAACTTGGTTTTATGTCGTTTTTTATAAAAGCAGCAGTCCAAGCACTGAAAGAGATTCCTGAAATTAACGCTGAGATCTCAGGCGATGAAATCATATATAAACATTACTATGACATAGGCGTTGCTGTTGGCACTGACAAAGGCCTTGTTGTGCCAGTTATTCGGAGTGCCGATCAGATGTCATTCGCCGAAATTGAGTTGACCTTAGTTGCACTTGGTAAAAAAGCACGCGAGGGTAAGCTGCAAGTGTCAGAAATGGAAGGTGCAACATTTACTATCTCAAACGGCGGAGTATACGGTTCACTTCTTTCCACTCCGATAATAAACCCTCCGCAATCTGGAATACTTGGAATGCATTCAATACAAAACAGGCCAGTTGCCGTGGGCAACTCAATTGAGATCAGACCTATGATGTATATCGCTCTCTCTTATGACCACAGAATAGTTGATGGCAAAGGAGCAGTGACTTTCCTTGTTAAAATAAAAAATTATATAGAAGATCCAAATAGATTAGTTTTGGAAGTATGATTTTAAACATGATCCCATAGCTCAGTTGGTAAAGCGGCTATCAGTAGGTCGTGTGCACTGGGATCACTGAACAAGGAGAAGATTTCAAAAGTTGATGAATTGTACTAAAGTACATATGAGAAAAAAAACAGCCTTCTATTGATCCTCTTACACTCCTTTGCTATTATATATCATTGCTGTAGGCTGCATTTAGTAATATAATCTCATATTAAATAAGACGTTACTTAAGTTTATGCTAGATTCTCCGCTAATTTTGACAGCCATTCTTATATTTTTTATTTTTACGTTGTCATTCTTTTTTATAAGAAAGATATTTGGGTCAACAAACAAGAAGATAATAAAATCCTTTAGGAAAATTGCTCAGCAAATAAATGCATTGGAATCTGATATGCAGAGTTTATCTGATGAGGAGCTTGCTGGTAAAACTCAAGGATTCAAACAAGAATTGAAAAATGGAAAAACGTTAAATGATCTTCTCGTACCCGCATTTGCAGTTGTGCGTGAAGCATCGCGAAGATTTCTTGGTATGAGGCACTTTGATGTTCAGCTAATTGGTGGAATGGTGCTCCACAATGGCATGATATCAGAAATGAAAACAGGAGAGGGAAAGACACTCGTTGCAACTTTAGCAGCATATCTAAATTCCTTAGAAGGGAAAGGCGTGCACGTCGTAACTGTTAACGACTACCTTGTAAAACGAGACACAGAATGGATGAGCAAATTATATAATTCTCTTGGAGTTTCTGTTGCGTTTATTACGAATAACTTGACAGATGAAGAGAGAAAAGAGGCTTACAGTGCAGATATCGTTTATTCCACAAATAACGAGCTCGCCTTTGATTACCTGCGAGACAATATGAAATTTTCTCAAGAAGATATGGTTCAGAGAGGCTTTCACTACGGAATAGTTGATGAAGTGGACTCAATACTCATTGATGAAGCTCGCACTCCGCTGATTATTTCTGGCCCAGTTGAGGAAAACAATCAGATATATAAGCATATCAATAAAATAGTGACCAAATTAGTTGACTCCGATTATGAGGTGGATGAGAAGGGTAGGGCAGTGTTCCTTACTGAAGATGGTATTTCACGAGTGGAAGAACTACTGAAGTCATATAATCTCATTCCTGAAAATTCTTCGCTTTATGATACCAATAATATGATAATGACTCACTACATAGACCAAGCATTGCGTGCACATAAGCTGTTCACTGCTGACAAAGATTATATAGCAAAGGATGGCAAGGTAGTGATTATTGATGAGTTTACTGGGCGTATGATGGAGGGCAGGAGATATTCCGATGGTCTTCATCAGGCACTTGAAGCGAAGGAAAATCTTGAAATTCAGCATGAGAACCAAACTTTAGCTTCAGTCACATTTCAGAATTACTTTCGTATGTACAATAAACTTTCTGGAATGACTGGAACAGCAGCAACAGAGGCAGAAGAGTTTCGCGATATATACAGACTAAATGTAGTAAAAATTCCAACCAATGTACCTGTAAAAAGAGTTGATATTGATGATGAAATTTACGGTACAGAAAAGGAAAAATTTAATGCTGTGTTGAAGTTTATAGAAGAATGCCACAAACGCCTTCAACCGGTCCTTGTTGGCACGGTAAGCATCGAAAACTCTGAGAAGCTTTCTGCGCTTTTGCAAAGTCATTCTCTTAAGCATTCAGTACTAAATGCTCGTTATCATGAACAAGAGGCGTACATAATAGCACAAGCTGGGGTGCCAGGCAATATCACCATAGCAACTAACATGGCAGGACGTGGAACTGATATTCAGCTTGGTGGAAACGCTGAAATGATTGCAAAGGTAGAGCTAAAGAAGATAAAAAATGATGATGAAAGAGAAAAAAAATATCAAGAAATAGTCGAAAGAGTAAAAAAAGATAAGGAAATTGCTATAAAAGCTGGTGGTTTATGTGTGGTTGGAACCGAAAGACATGAAAGTAGGAGGATAGATGATCAATTACGTGGCCGTTCTGGCCGTCAGGGTGATCCTGGGCTTTCTAAGTTCTTTTTATCGCTTGAAGATGACCTAATGAGAATATTTGGCTCTGATAGAATGAGAAGCTTTTTACAAAAAGTAGGGTTAAAGAACAACGAGGCTATTCATCATCCATGGATTAATAAAGCACTTGAGAAGGCACAAAAGAAAGTTGAAGCTAGAAACTATGATGTGCGAAAATCTTTGCTTAAGTTTGATGACGTAATCAATAACCAACGTAAAGTTATTTTTAAGCAGAGAAACAATATCTTAGGCAATAAAATTAATGATTTACTTGAAGTATATAGCGAAGTAAATGAGAGCATAGTAGAAGGTATAATCCAAAGTGGCTATTATGAGGATTATATTGAAGATATAATCAAAGAATTCCATACAAGGTATGGAATAACGCTTGATAAAGAAGATTTAGCAAAGTTTTTGAACAAACAAGAAGCTTTGGATTATATAAATGGTAAGATACAGGAATTCTTTGCTGAAAAAGAAAAATATTTCAATAGTCAGCAAACTACAGATTTGTGGAATACGATAGTGAAGCAAATGATGATAATGACACTTGATCATTTATGGAGGGAGCACCTTTCAACTTTAGAAAGCTTAAGACAAAGCATAAGCTTACGTGCTATGGGGCAGAAAGACCCACTGAATGAATTTAAACGCGAAGCTTTCTTAATGTTTGAGTCAATGCTTGAAAAGTGGAAAGAACTTACCATTCACCGCTTAGCACACTTTAAGTTGGTAGATAACCAAGAAATAGGCAATAGGTTACACTCTGCTAGAAATAGCAGACTTCCCAAAGTCTCAAGAAACGACAAATGTCCTTGCAACTCCGGAAAGAAATACAAACACTGCCACGGCGCGGTTACTGTGGTGAATTAGTAATTATGGTTGTACAGTTTGTTTATTTCCATCAACATTACTGCAGCTAACCTCACTTAGCTTACTGTTTAATGAGTGCTCTGACGACTTATACGCAACCCCGTAGGAAATTCCACCAACTATCAGTGCAGATGCTACAGTAATTCCAACTATTGCTAGTGCAGGTAATGCAGTAGCATAAATGAGTGCTAATGGAGTAACAATTGCAGCTAATATACCCACAGCAACTCCTGCTGTTATAGCTTTAGGTCTATGAATAAATGATGGGTCTGCACCATAATTTAGCAGAAGTTTTGCTACTTTTGGATGTTGATAATTTAATATCAAATTTGCTTTTTTCCCAATCACCATATATAAGTTGATTTGCCTGCTGCAGCTTATCTTTAATTCTATCAATTAAATTTTCCTTACTCAGATCTGGACTACTATTAACTTCTTCTAATATTGCTTTGAACATTCTTCTAGTACAAACCATAAAAATTCATCACAGTGTATAGTTAGACTATATCATGTCAATGAGAATTTAAGAAAACACGGTAGGATTTTTACCTTATGATTCAATTACTATAACGGACTGCTTGCCTATCATCAAATTAGCGGTACAGATTCTTCTTTTTTTCTAGATTCCAGCGTTACGCGCTGGAATGACAAGAAAGGAGTGCTGAAATGACAAAGAAGAGTGAAATTAGCACTTATTTATTGTTTGTGTCGTTTTCAGTAAAAGCTTCCTCCCATGTGCCTTGAGTTGCTGCACGGCTATATTCTGTTACTCTATTTTCGAAGAAATTCGTATGTTCCACGCCATTTAGTATTTCATCAAGCCACGGAATAGGATTATCATTGACATCATATATGGACTTAAGACCTAATTGCATTAACCGTCTGTTTGCTACGTAGCGTATGTAATTGCGCACTTCTTCTGCGGATAGCCCTTCAACATCTCCGAAATCAAAAGCAAGCTTTATAAACTCATCCTCAAGTTCAACAATAGTGCGACATGCAGAATATAATTCCTCTTTAAACTCGTCGTCCCAAATTTCATTATTCTCTTTAATAAATGTATTAAACAACATGATAATTGAATTGGTGTGCAAAGTTTCATCACGGGCTGACCAGGCAATTATTTGTCCCATGCCTTTCATTTTTCCAAAGCGTTGAAAATTGAGCAAAATTGCAAACGATGCAAATAACTGCAGCCCCTCGGTAAATGCACCAAACACTGCTAGAGTTTTAGCTACATGTTTTTTATCGTGTTTTTTGCTTTCCTCAAATTCTAACATGTATTCATACTTCTTTCTCATAGCATCATACTTTAAGAATGCTTGATACTCGCTTTCTGGCATGCCAATTGTGTCTAAAAGATAAGAATAAGCTGCAATGTGTATAGTTTCCATATTGGAAAAGCTTGCAAGCATCATGCATATTTCTGTTGGCTTAAATATATTTGAATAATGCCTCATATAGCAGTTATTTACTTCAATGTCTGCCTGAGTAAAAAATCTAAAGATCTGGGTTAGTAGATTTTTTTCTACACTTGAAAGTTTAGTTTTCCAATCCTTTACATCATCAGCGAGCGGAACTTCTTCAGGTATCCAATGGATTCTTTGTTGCTGCAGCCACGCATCATAAGCCCAAGGATAATTAAAAGGTTTGTATATTGGATCTGCTTTTAACAATGACATAAGACACCTATTATTTTCTAAAGTAAATATTATATTAAGTGATATTGAGAATCAGTCAATTTAACTTTTTTGAAATTTGACGGCAGATAATTTATTAGTGTATTATAGCTTCAAGTAATTTATCAACAGAAATGCGAGTATTAATATCCTTTGTTTTATTATTTTTAATAAGCTGCACTCACACTATTCATAATCACGGAGCTCCTGGCATTAGTGTTGAATTGTGGAGCAAGATAAAAGTAGGTGACGATAAAGAAAAAGTGGTTCACACTTTAGGATCACCAACATTAGTATCAAAGTTTGATGACAATGTTTGGTACTATGTCTCATATAAAATTAAACAAGCTAACTTCTTAGGAAAAAGGAAGTATAGCAGTAAGTCTCTGCAAATTTCATTTGATCAGGACGGTAAAGTTGAAGATACAAAAGAAACTGACATCTTAGAGAGATCTTTGGCTGTTTTTTCTGATTGAAAATCTGCTCAGATCTCTTCACGTCATACCATCACAACTGTACGAATTTCTTGCGTTGTAGTAGAATGAATGTAGGATGTTAACCGCCGGTAGCGCTAGGCCATAAAAATTCCTTGACACATTTCGCCAGCCTCCTTATTATGAAACTGAAGCTATATTATTTAACTTCCCAATCTGTGCAGATTAAAATGACAAGAAGACTTGTATTTGGCGTACTATTGTTTAATTTTTGCACTATGTGCATACTATGTCTTTATAAAAATTTTGGGTTTTTACCCACATAAGCTGAAAAGCGCTTATAAAGCGTTTAAGACATCACCCAACGTCAAATTTTAAAATAAAGAGTGGAATAACTAGCTACTCCGGAGATTCTTTGTCTTTTTTTTCTGCTGGTAAATTTCTTAAACATTTATAGCTTAAGTTAGTTGCGTTTAAAAGCAGCTAAATTGCAGTGTTTAAGACTTAAAGAACGCCGATACTGAAAATAAACAATGACTAGGGCTTCTTTTGCCTTTTTTTCCGTTTGGTAAATTTATTAACATTTATAGCTAAACAACAACCATCATCCCGCAGCGGGATCTATGCTGGGAGATACCGCGAATGAATCGCGGTATGACGGTCTGCGGCGGTATGACGGTTCGTGCGGCATAGCAATTCGTCATTCCGCTACGTGTTAGCGGGATCTAGAGATACCATGACGGTATAGTATCTCGCTGCTTGTTAGCGGCTGAGATACCGCGAATGAATCGCGGTATGACGGTTTGTGGCGGTATGACGGTTCGTGCGGCATAGCAATTCGTCATCCCGCAGCGGGATCTCTTGTTAGCGCCGCGGCGGTATGACGGTCTGCGGCGGTATGACGGTTCGTGCGGCATAGCAATTCGTCATCCCGCAGCGGGATCTCTTGTTAGCGCCGCGGCGGTATGACGGTCTGCGGCGGTATGACGGTTCGTGGCGGTATAGCAATTCGTCATCCCGCAGCGGGATCTCTTGTTAGCGCCGCGTCGGTATGACGGTTAAGTAGGGTGTCATCCAAGTAGCTGACACTGGAATCCCAAAAAAAGGATGATGTCATCCCAGTGTCTGGGCACTTGGATGACAAAAAAAGGAGGCACTGCCCTTTTGGATAGAAACCAGCGTCAAGCACTGGATAGGGGGTACTGGGATGACACCCTGCTGGTGAGACAATGTTTGTATAGTTGTACGTCACGCGCTGGAATGACAGAGAAATCTAATTAGGTTCTTAGTTTCTCAAAAAAATCCTTTAACAAAAAAGAGCATTCTGTTTCTAATATCCCACCATAAACTTCAGGTATATGGCTGCAAAATTGAAATATCTTAGCACCATTTTCAATTCCTCCACCTTTTGGATTATAAGCTCCAAAGTACAATCGTTTAATTCTGGCAAAGGAAATAGCTTGAGCACACATCGGACATGGTTCTAATGTTACGTACATCTCAGCATCACAAAGCGTGGAAGTTGAAAATGCTTGTCTGATTGCTAACATCTCTGCATGTGCAGTTGGATCATTGGATATATTGTGTGCAGAAGAAATGATATTGTCTCCACTCACTATTACAGCACCTATGGGCACCTCATCATTTTTTTGAGCGAGTTTGGCTTGCTCTATGGCAAGCTCCATATATTGATACTTAAACACTTTCCTTTTCTTTTTTAAATTTTATCAACTGCTGCCTTAATAAATGATACAAAAAGAGGATGAGGAGAAAACGGCTTTGATTGAAACTCTGGATGAAACTGCACACCAATAAACCACGGATGACTCTCTAACTCCACTGCCTCTACACATGTTCCATCTTCTGATATGCCACTGCATAGCAGCCCATTTTTTTCCAAATCATCTTTATAATCTAAATTGATTATGTATCTATGCCTGTGTCTTTCTGAAATAGTAGTGTTACTATATGCATCCATCATTTTAGAGCTTGCATTTATATTACATTTGTATGCTCCAAGTCTCATGGTTCCACCAAGATCGTCATCTTGATCGCCAGCTAACTTAATAATTGGATGTTTACAGTTACGAAATTCTTCAGAGTGTGCATCTTCAAGCTTAACAACATTACGAGCAAACTCAATAATTGCAAGCTGCATACCAAGGCAAATTCCGAAAAATGGGATATTATTTGTACGGGCATAATTTATTGCTAATATTTTACCCTCTACTCCGTCATCACCAAATCCCCCTGGGACAAGAATTGCATGAGAATTCTGTAACTTCTCCCCTATAAGCTTTTCATTTATAGGTTTTTCTTCCTTCTCTCTTGAGTTAACCCAATTTATCCTTACTTTGACTTTATTACTAATCGCACCATGATTTAATGCTTCAACCAGTGATTTATACGCATCAGGGAATTCGGTGTATTTTCCCACCATAGACACAGTAACTTCCTGTGTTGGGTGCCTTATGGAATGCACTATTTGATCCCATTCAATCAAGCTTGGTTTTGGCTCACTTAAATGAAAGTGCTCCAAAATTTGCGTATCAAGCCCACATTGGCTATACAACACCGGTAACTCATATATATGACTCACATCAGGAGCAGGTATCACATTGGACAAAGAAACATTACAAAGCTTAGCTATTTTCTCTCTTTGATTATCGAAAATTTCTTTCTCACTGCGGCATAATATAATATCTGGTTGTAACCCCGCGGAATTTAACTCTCGAACTGAATGCTGCGTTGGTTTTGTCTTTAATTCTTGCGCTGCGGTAAGATATGGTATTAAAGTTAAGTGAATAAGGATAACTTTTTGTTTTCCTAATGTGTAGTTAACTTGGCGTATAGCCTCCAAAAATGGTTGGCTTTCAATGTCACCTACAGTTCCGCCTATTTCACATATTACAAAATCTAAACCTTCCGTACCATTAAAAATGAACGATTTGATCAAATCTGTCACATGAGGAATGACTTGCACAGTTTTGCCCAGATAATCACCACGCCTCTCTTTCTTCAATAACTCATGATATATCTTACCAGTTGTTATATTGTCATCTTTTGTTGCTTTAATTCCAGTAAAACGCTCATAATGCCCAAGATCCAAATCAGTTTCAGCACCATCTTCGGTAACAAATACCTCTCCGTGCTGAGTTGGGTTCATTGTCCCAGGATCAATGTTAAGATACGGGTCAAGTTTTCTGATACGGATCTTAAAACCATAAGCTTGAAGAAGCGCACCAACGCTTGAAGCAACTAAGCCTTTACCAAGCGACGATACAACTCCACCTGTGACAAAGATAAATTTAGCTTCCTTCATTAATTTTCAAATGGAACAGAAGTAGATTCACTTTCTTGCTTCTTTTCTAATATAATCTTCTCTGCAATCGATTTTTTATGTACGTCTTTTGAACATAATCCTGACAATAGCAATGTGTTTATAATAAACAATCCAGCAACAATAGCCGTTATTCTGCTGAGCGGGTTTTCAGAAGATTTCACTGGAATCATCGAATTGACTCCTTGTTGTACATTACTAAAACCACTTAACGAACTACTTCCAGGTGGCTGCAAGAGCACTAAAATTACTAACACAACAACCAATATTATTTGAAATATACTTAATACCGCTACTGACATTATAGATAGAGCTGAAAATAAAAATTTTAGGAGCATAAAGTGCATAAGTCAAGAACATCTGTCACCCAAGTAGTTTGAAATCTAAGACTGCTTACCTTATTTTGATTATAAAACCTTGGATGTATCACATTTTAAAATACAAGATACAGTATTGTTTAAATTAAGGTGGAAATTTACATGATCTTTGCAATCTTTCAGATACACACCACTACCTATAACTCACTTTCACGCAATATTGATCGTTCTTAAAAAGCAATCTAACATTTTTTATTCCTTGATTGCGAAGCTTTGATGCAGCTGATTTAGCAGCCTGAGCACTTTTAAAAAATGCAACATATCCCTTACTTTCTGCACTGTCTTGTTTTGGGTGACGTTTCTGTATTTCTTTTTCATACTGCTTTCGGTAATGAGGAGTATTTTGTATCAATTGTTCTGACACCTTTCTTAGGTATTGGACTTTTACTTTTGCAAGCCCAGATTTATGAAATCCTAAGACTTGAGCTGCTTTTTCTGATAAGTCTATTATTCTGCCTTCAATAAATGGTCCTCTATCGTTAACCCTTGTAACAAGCTTTCTTCCATTTTCTAAATTAGTGACAAGAACAAAGCAGGGTAAGGGCAAAGTCTTATGCGCTGCAGAGATCAAGTGACGGTTAAACACTTCACCATTTGCTGTAAGCGTGCCATGATCTTCTATTCCATACCACGACGCTATCCCTATCTCTTCGTAGTGTTTACAGTTTTTTGGATAATAAGTTATACCATTTATTGTGTAGCTGCTGCCAATTTTATAATGACCTGCAGTGCAGTTAAATCTGTTGCTAAAACTGCAACTGCTTATCAAAACAAATGTTAGACATAGAAAGGTTAGGTTTTTTATCATTGTATTCGGTAAGAGCGTTCGATACTATGAGGATTTTAAATTATACTATAATAAATTTAGTAATGAGTAAACATCTACTGCTAAATATTAACAAAACTCAAAAAGGAATAATACATATTATTGGTATAGGTGGAATCGGAATGAGTGCCATTGCTGAAATTCTCCATAATTCCAATTACAAAGTTCAAGGCAGTGATGCACAATCAAACAATAATGTGGATAGATTACGAGAGCTGGGTATAAAAGTTCACATTGGTCACAATGCTGATAATATAAGCCAAGCTCAAATAGTCGTACATTCTTCTGCAATAAAATCTGATAATGTGGAGTTAATTGCGGCAAAAAATAACAATAAAATCGTTTTGCATAGATCAGACATACTTACTGAAATTATGAAAGATAGGTGTGTAATAGCGGTTTCAGGTTCAAGCGGAAAGACAACAACAACCGCTATGATTGCTTCCATTTTTGATCATTCTGGCATTGATGCGACTGTAATTGTAGGAGGAATACTAAATTCGTATCAGAGTAATTCAAGACTTGGAAGGAGTAACATTTTTTTAATCGAAGCTGATGAGTCTGATGGAACCATGCTAAAAATTCCTGCAAAGATTGCTGTCATAACAAGTATCAACAATGACCACATAGATTATTACAGCACATTTGATAATATCAAAAATGCATTTTCCCAATTTGTGAATAATGCAGGTTCTGCAGTTTTACCTGATTCTGTAGACATCGATTATGATGCGAGTAATTCTATAACGTTTGGATTTGAGAATGGTAGCATAAGAGCCAGCAACATTAAGCAGCATGCTAACAGCATGGAATTTGATGTGTTGATTGACAATAACCACAGAATAAAAAACGTAGTACTATCAAACGCAATAGGGATGCATAAAGTCAGTAACGCCTTAGCTGCAATATCAGTTGCAATAAAACTCGGGATTAGCGATGCAGAGATTAAAAAAGGCCTTTTGGAATTTCAAGGAGTAGCAAGAAGATTCTCTTTGATTGCCGATATTAAAGGTGTTAAGTTAATTGAGGATTATGCCCATCATCCAAATGAAATATATGCAACTTTAACGGCTGCACGTTCGATTACTAAAGGAAAAGTAATAGGAATTATCGAACCACTTCGTTTTGCTCGCATTCGTAATTTTTTTGATGAATTCATACGAATTTTCATGATGTTTGATTATGTCATCCTCACTCCTGTTCATCCCCCAGAAGATAAGCCCATTCCTGGTTGTGGAATTGATGATATACAAAAAGCTTTAATCAGTAATGGATTTAATAACACAAAAATTATGAATGATGCTTTGCTCATTTCACATTTTATTAGTGATTCGACAAGTCCAGGTGATATAGTATTATTTATTGGTGCTGGTAGTAATATAGCTAAATTGGCAAAGAAAACTGCAGCACTTATTGCGGAAGGTAAGGTTTAATGCAATGAATAAGATAATCAACAATGTATTTGCAAGAGAAATTTTAGACAGCAGGGGTTACCCCACTGTTGAGGTGGAAATTGAACTCTGTGATGGAGCAATAGGTAGGGCTTCTGTACCTTCTGGAGCTTCAACTGGTAAATTAGAAGCCTTGGAACTCAGAGACCAAGATGAGAAAAGGTATTGTGGTAAAGGAGTGCTGAAAGCTGTTCAAGCTGTAAATGGGATAATAGCAGATGAAATCATTGGAATGAATGCAGCAGACCAAAATGCAATTGATAAAGCATTAATTGAACTGGATGGAACAAAAAATAAATCTAAACTTGGAGCAAATGCAACTTTGGGTGTGTCTCTTGCAGTTGCAAAAGCAGCAGCAAACAGTTTTAAAGTGCCGCTCTACAGATATTTGGGGGAAGAGCAGACGAGTGTTATGCCGGTTCCGCTCATTAACATAATTAATGGTGGAGTACATGCAGACAATAAGCTCGATTTCCAAGAATTCATGATTCTTCCAGTCGGTGCTGAGACTTTCAGTGGAGCAATCAGAATGTCTGCGGAGGTGTTTCATAACTTACGTAGCATTCTTAAGAAAAAAGGTTATAGCACAAATGTAGGAGATGAAGGTGGTTTTGCACCAAATATTGAAAGTACTGAAGAAGCACTTGACTTGATCATATACGCTATAGAATCAGCAGGTTATTCAACAAAATGTGATTTTGCACTAGGTCTTGATGTTGCTTCATCTACTTTTTATGAAGATGGAATTTACAAATTTGAAAGTAAGGGGCTTACTTCAGAAGAGTTAACCGAATATTATTGTGACCTTGTGGCAAGATATCCAATAATTTCTATAGAAGATGCAATGAGTGAAGACGATTACGAAGGTTGGAAATTACTTACTGCAAAATTGGGGAGTAAAATTCAATTGGTTGGGGATGATTTATTTGTTACAAATTGTGAACTGATAGGCAAAGGAATAGAGGAAAAAATGGCAAATGCTGTACTGATCAAGCCAAATCAAATAGGGACGTTAACAGAAACGTTTAATGCAATTGAAATGGCAAAATCAAACAACTACAAAGCTGTGATTTCTCACCGCTCAGGTGAAACAGAAGACACAACAATATCTCATATAGCAGTTGCATCAAATTGCGGACAAATAAAAACCGGATCGCTATCGCGTTCTGATAGACTCGCGAAGTATAACGAGCTAATCAGAATAGAAAGCACGTTAGGAAAGGATGCTAAATATTATCGTGGGTTAGCATGGGTTTTATAGACGAAGTAAAATTGTGTTTAAAAGCCGGTGACGGTGGTGATGGCTGTGCAAGTTTTCGTCGAGAAAAGTTCGTTGAATTTGGTGGTCCAAATGGTGGTAATGGAGGAAAGGGTGGAAACATAGTTTTCATCAGCGACGCTAATCTCAACACTTTGCTTCATTTTCGTTATAGAAGACACATTAAAGCAGATAGTGGGAAAAATGGTGCAGGCAGGGATAGATCTGGCACAGCAGGGAAAGACGTTATACTTAAAGTTCCAGTTGGTGCACAAATAATTGATGAAGAAAGTGAAGAGATAATAGTAGACCTTGACAAGCCTGGTATGGAATTTCAAGTAGCACAGGGTGGAAAAGGTGGACTTGGAAATACTAATTTTAAATCTTCTACTAATAAGGCACCAAGACATTTTACTTACGGTCAGCCTGGCGAAGAAAAACATGTATTATTAAAACTAAAAGTTTTATCAGATGTTGGAATTATTGGCATGCCAAACGCAGGTAAATCAAAATTTTTGACTCGCTGCTCGAATGCAGATACAAAAGTAGGCGATTATCCATTTACCACCGTAAGACCTCATTTAGGCGTGGCAAAAGTGGATGATAGCGAAGTTGTAATAGCAGATATTCCTGGAATAATCACCGATGCTCACCTTGGAGTTGGACTCGGACATAAATTTTTAAAGCACATAGAAAGGTGTAAAATTTTACTTCATTTAATTGATGTAACTCACGATGATGTGATAGCAGCTTATAATTGTACACATAATGAGCTGGAGCTTTACGATAGCGATCTTGTTAAAAAAGAAGAAATTTTAGTACTAAACAAATGCGACTTATTGAGGGAAGCAGAAATTCTGGAAAAGAAGAATCACTTAGCTAATTATCTTAATAAAGAAGTGCTGTGCTTATCAATTAATGATGATTTACAGCCCATTTTGAGATTATTAAGTAAAAAATTGAAAAAGAGTAATCCTAAGGAAATCGATGTATATGATCCTTTTAAGATGTGAATTTCATTTATTTTATCATGTAACTAGAATATATTTGTACGAACATTGTTTTTGAAGGTGATTTGCTCAGTAAATGGTCAGCGCGTGACGCACAACTGTACGAACATTTGTTTTTACAACAAATCCCAGTGTCAGCTACTTGCATCTACCCTGCAAGTTACCTGAAAATTGCAATGTTCGTACACTTGACTACTTGGATCTAGTATGATTTAATTAACCAAGAAATTGAGATATTCATATGGCAAAATTATGTGGTGAACCAGTTTGCATAACACCAGGAGGAAAATATGGATAGAAAGACGAGAATAGAATCAGATAGCTTAGGAGAAGTAAAAGTACCAAGTGAACATTACTGGGGAGCGCAGACTCAGCGTTCTTTAGAAAATTTTAAGATTGGCACAGAAAAAATGCCAGAGCCTCTGATTAAAGCATTAGCAATAGTAAAACTTGCAGCAGCGCGTGTTAATATAAAACATGGTGGTATAGATGATAGGGTAGGGGACGCAATTTGCACAGCCGCGAGGGAAGTAATAGATGGCAAATTTAATAATGAATTTCCGCTTGTTGTTTGGCAAACCGGATCTGGAACGCAGACTAATATGAATATGAATGAAGTGATCAGCAATCGTGCAATAGAGATTTTAGGTGGTAATTTGGGTAGTAAATCTCCGATACATCCAAATGATCATGTGAATTATGGTCAGTCGTCAAATGACACCTTTCCAACAGCAATGCATATAGCAGCAGCAGAGCAAATAAACTGCTTGCTTATTCCAAATCTTGAAAAATTGCATAAGGTGCTGGATAATAAGGTTCAGGAATTTAAAAATATAATAAAAGTAGGACGTACTCATCTGCAAGATGCAACGCCCCTAACACTAGGACAGGAGTTTTCTGGCTATGCAGCCCAGATTAAAAAGGGGATAGAGAGAGTAAAATCAACTTTAAGTGATATATACGAGCTTGCACAAGGTGGTACTGCGGTTGGCACGGGACTCAATACTAAAAAGGGTTTTGCTGAAGATTTTGCTAGAGAAGTTGCAAAAATCACTAATCTTCCATTTACTTCAGCAGGTAATAAATTTGAAGCGCTAGCAGCAAATGATGCTTTAGTTGAGCTCAGTGGAACACTCAATACAGTAGCAGTCAGTTTAATGAAAATTGCAAATGATATAAGGCTGCTTGGTTCTGGTCCAAGATGCGGAATTGGGGAAATAATGTTACCGGAAAATGAGCCTGGTTCTTCAATTATGCCAGGTAAAGTGAATCCAACTCAGTGTGAAGCGGTGACTATGGTATGCACTCAAGTTATGGGAAATCATGTTGCTGTAACAATTGGTGGCTCAAGTGGTCATTTTGAACTGAACGTATTTAAGCCAGTGATAATTTACAATGTTTTGCAGTCTATAAGACTTTTAGCTGACGCAAGTTTAAATTTTGCAGAAAAATGTGTAATTGGTATTAAGGCAAATGAAGAGAGGATAAAAGATTTACTGAACCAGTCGTTGATGTTGGTCACTATATTAAATACGCATATAGGGTACGACAATGCAGCAAAAATAGCAAAGCTTGCTTATAAAGAAAATATCACTTTAAAAGAAGCAGCAGCAAAACTTCAACTGCTCACTGAGGAGGAGTTTGAAAAGATAGTGAAACCAGAGAAAATGGTGAATTATTTGTAACCGCTCACAGATTTCCACGCAATCTCATCAAAGACGTTTTTTTAGCATAAGACAGCTGCTTTCTATGCTTACCAGCTCAGTTATACTTATTTACAATCAAAATGTCTGGATTCTAGTGTCTGGGCACTACCTTTGTGTTTTAGGCAAAACTGACTATAACATTTCTTCGCAAACAAATGTTCGTACAGTTATGCGTCACGCGCTGACCATTTGTTGTACTTAACAAAAGCAAATGTTCGTATAGGTGTGGGCTTGGCCATAAAATGATTCTTAAGAAAGCAAATGCAATTTTTTGCAGGGTGATAAAAATTAACAGTTTTATTTTTAGCCAAATTAATTGAATCAAGCTACAAAACCTGCTAAAGTTAACTTTGTGAAAGCACCCTTAGCTCAGTTGGATTAGAGCATTTGACTACGGATCAAAAGGTCGGGCGTTCAAGTCGCTCAGGGTGCACCACATTTTATAGGAAACAGAAGTCACACTTGAAATTAATATATGCAATACCTATCTTTAAAGGTTAAACACTAAACTATTATATATGAGCAAAAAAGACTACTATGATCTGCTGGAGGTAGGAAGAAATGCCAGTATTGATGAGATAAAAAAAGCGTATAAAAAATTAGCGTTGAAATATCATCCTGATAGAAATCCTGGCAATAAAGAAGCAGAGGAAAAATTTAAAGAAGTAACAGCTGCATATGAAGTTCTGTCTGACTCTGAGAAAAGGGCAGGCTATGATCGTTATGGCCACGAAGGTGCTTCTGGTGGGTTTCAAGGCTTCAGCTCTGCAGGAGATTTTAGCGACATATTCAATGACTTCTTTGGTGGAGGATTCGGTGGTGGTGCAAGTAGATCAAGAGCAAAGAGGAGCACAACAGGAGTATCTGGAGCAGACCTACGTTATGATCTTGAAGTTACCTTAGAAGATGCATTTAAAGGAATACAAGCACCTATACATTATGTGACAAATGTAAAATGTGATGCATGCCAAGGCACAGGTGGCGAAGGAGCAATTAAACCAGTTCAGTGCCACACATGCCAGGGAAGCGGTAGGATTAGAACTCAGCAAGGCTTTTTTACCATCGAAAGAACGTGTACTACATGCTATGGGGAAGGAGAAATAATACAAAATAAATGTAAGAAATGTGGTGGAAGTGGACGTAGAAGAGATGAAGTAAATATATATGTTTCAATTCCAAAAGGCATAGAAGAAGGAGCTAAGGTAAGGGTAAGTGGTAAAGGAGAAGCTGGAGCAAGAGGTGGAAAAAGTGGAGATTTATACGTATACGTGAAAATAGTTCCCCATAAAATCTTTACTCGAAATAAAGCAGATTTACACTGTAAAGTGCCTATAAGGATGACATTAGCAGTGCTTGGTGGTGAAATCGATGTCCAATCAATTGATGGAGCTAAAATAAAAGTAAAAGTTCCAGAGAGCACTCAAACTGGTACCAAGTTACGTTGTAAGGAGAAGGGTATGCCATATATGAACTCATATGCTCGTGGTGATTTATATGTACAGGTAATAGTTGAGACTTTAAATCCAAAAAATTTAACTAAAAAGCAAATTGAACTATTAAAAGCGCTTGAAGAAGAGGAAAATGCAAATGTACAACAGCAATCTGAAGGGTTTTTTAGTAAAGTAAAAAAAAAATAAGAAATTTGCTAAATGACATGAGGGAGTAACTGTTTACACTTAATCCTGCAATTCTTTGATCTTATTAATGGAAAACTTAACAATAATTAGCTAACAGAAACTTCTCAGTTCCTTATAGCTAAAGTAGCTTAGGTTTACCTACAATTTGAAAAACAACAAATTCGTCATTCCGCTACTCGTTAGCGGAATCTATGCTGAGATACCGCGAATGAATCGCGGTATGACGTGGGGAAACCTTTCTTGGGTTAGCTATAAAACTATGTAAAAGCAATAAATTTCTTTATTTAAGACCGAAGTTTTGCTATTCTCGAGTTTTAATAATTTAAAATTAATGAATATAAACAAAAATGAGTTTTTATTTCTTCCGCTTGGGGGAGTAGGAAGAATCGGGATGAACGTTAGCCTATATCATTACCAAGGCAAGTGGATTATGATCGACCTTGGTATCGGTTTTGCAGATGAAACTATGCCAGGTATTGAGCTGCTCATTGCTGATATAGATTTTATTGCTCAAAGAAAAAAAGATTTGCTTGGAATAATAATTACACATGCACATGAAGACCACTGCGGTGCAGTGCCCCACTTGTGGGAAGAATTGCAGTGCCCCATATATACAACAAAGTTTACGGTTAATTTTCTCAAGGAGAAACTAAAGGAGTTTCGATTGGAAGATGTGGTACCTGTGAAAGAGGTAGACATAAATAGCAGCATAAATTTGGGTCCTTTTACCGTTGAGTTTATAAATGTAACTCATTCAATTCCTGAGGCAAATTCAATATTAATTAGCACTGAAATGGGTAGTGCACTTCATACTGGAGACTGGAAATTTGATCCAAAACCTGTTGTTGGATTAACTTCCAATATGGAGCGTTTAAAAGAAATTGGCGATAAAGGTAATCTGCTTGCAGCAATTTGCGATTCAACCAATATATTAAGCAAGCATCACCCTGAGTCAGAAGGTGAAATTTATAATAATATTTATAACATAATAAAGCGGTCTAAAAAATTAGTTGCTGTATCGCTATTTGCTTCAAATGTGGCACGAATTGAAACGATAAGCCAAGCTGCAAAAGCACTAAATAGAAAAGTAGTTTTACTTGGTAGATCTTTATGGAGAATAGTGAAAGTTGCGCAAGATAGTGGTTATTTAACTGATTCTCCTCAGTTTCTTGAAGCAAAGGAAGCAGTAAATTTTCCAAGGGAAGAACTGGTGCTACTTTGCACAGGTTGTCAAGGTGAGCCACTGGCAGCAACTTCAAGGCTTGCTGCTAAGAGTCATCAAGCATTTAAAATGCAGCAAGGTGATACCATAATCTTTTCGTCAAAAATTATTCCTGGAAATGAAACTCGTGCGCACAACATGCTCAATGCCTTTATTGAGATGGGGGTAGAAGTTGTTACTGAAAAAACAGAGCATGTTCATGCTTCTGGGCATCCAACAAGAGAAGAGTTAAAGGAAATGTATTCTTTAATAAAACCGAAGATGTCTATTCCAGTTCACGGCGAATATATTCACACGCATGCACATGTAAGATTTGCTAAAGAGTGCGGTGTGGCAAAAGCAATAATGATTGCACCAGGTGATATCGTTAATTTGGAGAATGGAGAAAAAGTTAATTCAATCGATGTTGACTACTTTGGTATTGATGGTATGTTGCTACGTCATCCGGAGTGCAGTGTTATAAAAATGCGTAAGAAAATGAGAGATGCTGGAGCTATTGTAGTGACAGCAGTTGTAAACAAGAAAAATAAATTGCTTGCTAAGCCAAAAGTATTTGCACCAGGTGTTTTCGAAGCGCAAGAAGATGCAGTCATTGTGCAAAGGATCATAGAGAAGGTTGAGTCAGCGTTTAGTTTACAGCCGACAAAAAAAATAAGAAATAAGATTGAGAGTTCAATATTTAGTATCTTAAAGGAATATTTACTAAAAAGGCCTATAATTGAAGTCCAGATAGAACAGGTATGAAATGAATGAAGTTATTCGTTCAGCTGGTGTTATTTATTTCGTTATTTATTCCTTATTTTACAAAAGCTGCTTTATATGTTGATATAAAAAAAAGCAGTGTTGGTAACATCAGTCTTGTTGTATCTAAATGTACGTGTAAAACAGCACTGGAAAGCGAATTAAGCGAAAATATTGCAAAGGTAATTGGAACAAATTTATCTAATTGTGGCTTATTTAATGTAAAACGTGGCGCGGAAGCTGAATCTTGGAAAAGCGATACTGTAGTCACAGTAAGTTTAAGTGAAATATCTGGTAGTACATTAGAGCTATCATTTCGTTTATTTGACACTTTTACAAAAAGAGAATTACTTACTCAGTCAGTTGTTTTTCCAGCAAAAGACTGGAGAAAAATTGGTCACCTCGTTTCGGATGTGATACATGATAGATTGATTGGTGAGAAAGGGCACTTCAACACAAAAATCACGTATATTGCTGAAGAAAAAGATAGCAATTATAAATCCGTACGTAAAATTGCTGTGATGAATCAAGATGGGAGTAATATAAAATACTTAACAAATGGCGATAGATTTGTGTCAACACCGAGATTTGCGCCGAATGGGGAGAATATTGTTTATATCTCATACGCAAATGGTAAAAGTTATATAATATTAAAAAATTTAAAAGATAACACTGAATCAATAATCAGCACATTTGAAGGAGTTATTTCTGCTCCTAGATTTTCTCCTGATGGTAAATCTCTTTTAATTTCCCACTCATTGGGTGGTGAAACGAATATATTATCTTTAGATTTAAACAGTAAACGGACAAAAAAAATTACTAAAGGTTCAGCTATAAGCACTTCTCCCTCCTTCTCTCCAGATCAAAAATATATGGTTTTTAGTTCTGATATAAGTGGGAGTCAGCAACTGTACGTTATTGATTTTACTAACAAAAGTAAAAAACCTAAAAGAATTAGTTTTGGAAGTGGAAGATATGCTACGCCTGTTTGGTCGCCAAAAGGAGATCTGATAGCTTTTACAAAGATTCAGTCGGAAAAATTTTACATAGGAGTTATGAAGCCAGATGGCAAAGAAGAACGTCTGCTTTCAGAGGGGCATAAAATTGAATCCCCGGCATGGCTACCAAGTGGCAGAGAAATCATTTTCACAAGAACAGAATCACCAAGCAACTCTAAACTATATTTAGTAGACTTAGTAAAGAAAAATCAAAAAATGGTTTCCACTCCCACAAATGCTTCTTTACCGGATTGGTCTTATTTTTGAAAGTAGATCTATTATAGGTTTGATATGAGCCCTATTTTAATCGTTTATAACCTTTGGCACTACAAAATACCCA
The DNA here is from genome assembly GCF_936270145.1 of Wolbachia endosymbiont of Oedothorax gibbosus. Classification (GTDB taxonomy): domain Bacteria; phylum Pseudomonadota; class Alphaproteobacteria; order Rickettsiales; family Anaplasmataceae; genus Wolbachia. The sequence continues at coordinate 674,855 of NZ_OW370537.1, read as the reverse complement.
TGCTCAGGTTTTGTATTGGACAATATCTCTTCTTTTATGTTTTGAGAATTTATAACATCATCGCGTACATGAATGTCTTTGTCTATACTGCCATAACGCATAGGAGAAACACCTTCAGTATTAACTTGCAATAAAGTATTATGTATCCAATCCAGCATTGTCAGTTCTTTGGAGTAGTGATCAATCTCGTCATTTGATAACTTAATCCTTACAAGCTGTGCAATTTTAAGCATTTCTTCCTTGGTAATTGTTATTTTTCTCTTATTTGCAAATTCTATTAGTGAAGTAATAACATCTTCTGTTGATCTAGTTGGCATCTTTACCTCCTTGGATGAAGTGAGTTAAAATATTTACGACCGAAACAACTTCTATTTTACCAGTTTTTTCAAGTTTGTGAAGTATGGTATCCGTAATCACTAATTTATCTAAAGAAAAGGAAGAGATTTTCTCAACTGCACTTCCTGAAAGCACGCCATGTGTGATGCATGAAATTACAGACTTTGCTCCGCAATTTTTTAAAGCAAGAGCTGCATTACACAACGTTCCACCAGAGTCAACTATATCATCAACAATGACACAATTTTTATTTGCAACTTCTCCTATTATGTTCATTACTTGAGATGTGCCTGCTTTCTCCCTATATTTATCTACTACAATAATCTTATCACTCAGCTCCATCTTGTACTTTTCCTCTAAAGCCCTCGCAAAAGCACGTGCTCTGCCGATTGCTCCAACATCAGGTGCAACAATTGCCAAATTTTCTGTGTGTATAGAGTCAACAAATGCTTCAAAACAGTTCAAATTAGTTATCGGTACATCAAAGAATCCTTCAATTTGATTTGAGTGCAAATCAATAACTGCAACACTACTTGCACCTGCAGTTTGAATAAGATTTGCAACTAATTTAGCACTTAAAGCAGATTGCATATTATTGTTTTTGATAATTCTATCTTGCCTGCTATATCCATAATAAGGAATAATTGCCGTTATTCTTTTTGCTCCTGACCTATTTACTGCATCAATTATAAGCAGAAGCTCCATAAGGTTATCATTCACAGGGGGAGAAAGAGATTGTACTATGTATACTTCTTGATTATATAGATCATTTGCTACTTCTACATTGACCTCACCATCAGCAAACTTTGATATCCAAGCAGAGGATGGTTGAACATCTAGCTGGTTAACTACTGATTTCCCTAATCCTTCACTAGCACTACCTATTATTATCTTCATAATATACTAATTGAGTTTTTAAGATTATACAGAAATTGTAAAATAATTGAAATGTAAGTTTCTTTATCTGTATCTGTTCAGCAAAGTGGCAAAATAAGGTAGACGAGAAAAGACAACTATAGGAACAAATGGGTGTCAAGCACTGGGATGACACTGGAATCCAAAAAAAGGATGATGTCATCCCGCTACGTGTTAGTGGCTGAGATACCACGAATGAATCGCGGTATGACGGTTAAGTAAGGGATCTATGCTAAGAGATACTGCGGCGGCATGACGATAAGCTCATCATCCCGCTACGTGTTAGCGGCGCGGTGGTATGACGGTAAGTTTTATTGTGGCACGATGGTGTAGTATAATGTTGGTAAATCTAAGTTACTTTAGCTATAAACGATTAAGATGAAGTTATCATATATCTATATACTTACAAATAAAGCTAATAGCACATTATATATTGGTGTAACTGCAAATTTGATCAAGAGGATTTGGGAACACAAAAACAAAATTGTTTCAGGTTTCACATCAAGATATAATGTAAATAAACTTGTATATTTTGAAGAGTTTGAAGATATAAGTTTAGCTATTGCAAGAGAAAGGCGCCTGAAAGAATGGCCAAGGCAATGGAAAATTAATTTGATCAATCAAAAGAATCCTAGCTGGGTTGACTTATATTACTTAGCTTTAAGATAGCTATGCTGAGATCCCGCTAACACGTAGCGGGATGACGAGAAAGGAGCAGCAGGATAACGGTTGAGTAATTCGTCATTCCGCTACGTGTTAGCGGCTAAGAGATACCGTGACGGGATGACGATTGAGTAATTCGTCATCCCGCTACTTGTTAGCGGGATCTATGTATGACGTAGGACTGCTGTCATTCCGCTACGTGTTAGTGGCTGAGATACCGCGGCAGTATGACGGTCTGCGGCGGTATGACGGTTAAGCAATTCGTCATCCCGCTACTTGTTAGCGGGATCTATGTATGACGTAGAACTGCTGTCATTCCGCTACGTGTTAGTGGCTGAGATACCGCGGCAGTATGACGGTCTGCGGCGGTATGACGGTTAAGCAATTCGTCATCCCGCTACTTGTTAGCGGGATCTATGTATGACGTAGGACTGCTGTCATTCCGCTACGTGTTAGTGGCTGAGATACCACGGCGGTATGACGGTTAAGCAATTCGTCATCCCGCTGCTTGTTAGCGGCTGAGATACCGCGGCGGTATAGTAATTCGTCATCCCGCAGCGGGATCTCTTGTTAGCGGATGAGATACCGCGAATGAATCGCGGTATGACGTAGTAGCTATTTCTTGCAATCAAGTTTCATCAAAAGTCAGATTGCAGAGTTAAATCTTCTACCCAAATGACCACACACTCTACCTGCTTGTTTGGAGATATTTCTTGCACTAAGGTTTTATAGGTCAACATTTGCTTTTTTATTTCATTTAATGAGGAAACAGAAACGTTACGGTGTGATTTGTAGTCAATTATGATTGCTTTGTCTTGCGTTATGCATAGCCTATCTAGTCGTACTAATACTGACTTGCCATCAATTATTCCACTCAGTGTAATCTCTGATTTGCCTTCCAAATCAAACAAATAGCTATATTTTTCATTAAAGGCCAATATTTTACTGTAAATTTCATCCTTATCTTCACTGGTGTTTATATTGTCAAGATATTTTCTGACCCAATTTTTTCTCCTTTCTTTTTCTATCTTGGGCATATACTGCAATATGCTGTGAATGATTTTTCCTCGGGTAAATCCTTCTTCTTGTTTACTCTCTTCTTCAATTACAACAACTTCTCTTAAAGCTGGCGGAAGGGAAATGACCGGAACGTCAAAATAATCACGTTTTTTATAAATGTAAGGGTAGTTTGCGTTCACACATAGCACTTCAACTTTTTCTTTAAATATTGGCTGTAAGTATGCTTGTTTCTTTTCATACTGTTCTCCATATCTTGTGATTAGATCATACCAAGAGCCCTTTTGCACTGGCTCTTTACTTAAGATGTATAACTCATCTTCAGCACGCGTGAGTGCTACGTATAATAAACGCAAATATTCATTGTAATCCTCTAGTTTTTTCTCTCTTTTTACTTGATCGCAATAAGCGTTGTTGTTTTTTCCACACCAAAATGGCACTTCTGTTCCATCAAAGATAATGCTTTCACTATTTCTTGGCACTGTGTTTGTATCAACCAAAAATACTATGGGAGCTTGCAGACCTTTTGATTTATGAATTGTCATTATTCGCACAGCATTGCGTTCTGATTGCATATCATTCTTAATCTCCGGGTTATTCTCCTTGATCCACTGAACAAATGCTTGAAGAGATGGGTTTTCACATTGCAACACAAGGTTCATAAATTCGTCTAGAACCTCGAAGCACTCAAGACCTAGCCTTGCAGCAAATTTCTTCTTACCTGTACGCAATATATGTGTAAATAGTGCAAGAGGAGACTCTATGCGAGATAAGTTAATGAGATAGTTTAATTCACTATAGATAACCCTATGATAATCTTGAAGTCTTTCCCATAGTGAATGCTCTTTACGGTCGTATGCAATGTTAAATAAATCATCCTCGGTGAAATTAAATAGCGGTGATTTTAAAGCATTTGCAAGAGCTAAATCATTTGCCGGAAGGAGTAAAAATTCGGCCAAAGCTATTAAGTCCTGCACGGCTATATAGTCCATAATTCTAAAATAGTCCCGTCCTACAACTGGCACGTTTGCTTTTTTAAGTTCGCTTATTATGTAATCAACTAACACGTTTCGTTGTCGTACCAGAACCATAATGTCTCTTGGTTCTATATGGCGATCTTTAGCGACTAAAATCCGCCCTTCGTTTAACCAATTGTGAATTCTGTTAGCTATTGTTTGAGCAAGTAATCGATCTGCTATTGTATAACCTTCCTTGCATGTCAGAGGAATTTGTAAAGCTTGCTGTTCTTTCTCTTTGCGCCTTGGTAATGCTGGCCAAATTTCAATATATCCTTGGTCATTTTCTCTATGTGGAACATGTTTTATTTCATTATCATTAAAAGATATTTCTGCGCGGAAGTTGTTAAATATTCTATCTACAAGCATCAAAACTTCTGGAGTTGAACGAAATGACTTTTCAAGTTGGCATGATACCCAATCTCTGCCACCAGTTTTCGTATGAAAGTATTGTTGCATGTAGTTGAATAGATGGGGATTTGCTCCTTGAAATCTGTATATGGATTGTTTTACGTCACCAACTACAAATAAGGTTCGCTTTTCATCATTGCCGGCAAAAAATTCATCGCAGAGATTTGTTATAATTTTCCATTGACTGATGCTATTGTCTTGCGCCTCATCAACAAGAATGTGATCTATTTTTTGATCCAAGTTAAACAATATCCAATCTTTATGATCTGGGTCGCTGAGAAGATTTGTTGCTAAGTCAATTATATCATTGTAGTCAAGCAGTGCATTTTTTGATTTTTCGCTACTGTATAGATCAACATATACTTTAAATATACTAAGTAAGCTACTGGTTCTCTTGAATATTTGATAAGAATTCATGTCTCTTATATGAGTAAACACTACATTCTGAACGTTCTCTATTATTTGCTCTGCATCTTTGAATCTCTCCAAAATACTTTTTGTTGCAATGGATGATATGCTCTTTTTTTCGTGCGATTCTGATTTGAGAAATACCTTGGCTAGGTTCTCTATTCTGGTATCTTTCCGCTCCATTCCGGTGTCATCCGAGTAGCTGACACTGGTTCTTTTTTTCTGGATTCCAGCGTCACACGCTGGAATGACAGCAGAATAAAGCATTGCACTATAACTCTGATCTCTTTTACTGCCTTCACTTAATATCTCGGCTAGTCTTCCCACGTGCTCAATTGTTTCACTCTGTAAGTCATGAATTCCATCTGGAGCATTGAGTTTATCTTTGATATATTCTGAATCATTTGCTGACATCGATCTCTTTACACATAAAGTATAAAGCAAATCGCGTAGTTTATTTTCATCAATTTCAGTTGCAATAAGATTGATATCATCCTGCACAGTTTCGTTATGAAGCACTTTATTGAATATGATGGAATGTAATTCTTTACATTCACTCAGCGTACAATTTGGGGCGATGCCAGCTTCTATGGGAAAATTGGAAATTAATTTGTAACAGAAAGCGTGTATGGTTTGTATAGTTAGACCAAGATTTTCCAGTTCAGAGAAAAGCCTTCTTGCTTTGGTTAAATAATCTTTATTTTTTCTGGATCCCAGTGTCACGCACTGGGATGACAAGTAGGGGTACTGAGATCCCAGTGTCACGCACTGGGATGACAAGTAGGGGTACTGAGATCCCAGTGTCACGCACTGGGATGACAAATAGGGGTGCTGGGATCCCAGTGTTGTGCTACTTGGATGACAAAAAAGGGAACTCTGGGATGACATCGGAAAAAAATCTAGTTGTTCCAGATCCATTATTAATTCACTCTCTGAGCATATTGCCCACTTACTGAGTATGCTGTGAATGCGATTCTCCATCTCGTTTGCTGCAGCATTGGTGAACGTTAAGCAAAGAATATTTCTTTTGTTTTCTAATAAAAGTCTCAATACTCTGTCTATTAAGATTTTTGTTTTGCCTGTACCAGCGGACGCATTTACCCATACAGAGAAATTAGGATTTATGGCATTTGATCTCATCAGAAGTGCGAAAACCTTATAAAAGTTGACTAGAATAGCATTATACATATAATGTAAAAATAATCTTAGTGAAGATATATAATGAAAAGTTTTTGTGTAAAGGCGCCTGCAAAAATCAATCTTTTTTTGCATGTTGTAAATAAGAAGGAAACAGGATATCACTTGATTGAAGGTTTATTTGTCTTTGCTAATCTCTCTAATTTTTTGGAAATAAAAGTAGGTGAGAAGGATTCTAGGTACGATAACTCTACAGTTGAATTTATAAACTCCGAGTCTAAAATAAATAACCAGTATAACACTGTAACGAAAGCGATTAATCTGCTGCTTAGGCATGCTCCTGTACGCACTAAAGTCACTGTAAAGGTTGTAAAAAATATACCAATTGCTGCAGGACTAGGTAGCGGGTCCTCAGATGCTGGAGCTGTGATACGCACGCTAGGGAAGCTGTGGGAGGTTGATAGGACGATTTTAAATGAAATAGCCCTAAGCGTTGGCGCTGATGTTCCAGCAAGCGTAGATAGTAAGCCTGTTTTTGTTAGAGGTATTGGTGAAGAATTGTGCCACATTAAAAAGTTCTCTTTACCCACGAATGTGGTGCTTGTGAAACCGAAAAAAAAGTTTTTGAGTACACCAGAGGTATTTTCAAAACATGAAGGAAAATTTTCTGAGCCAATTGAGTGGAGCGATGACACTGAGAAGGATTTATTAAAGCTTCTTAAAGAGACGAGAAACGATCTTCAAGAAATAGCAATAAGCTTTGTTCCTGAAATTAAGGATGTGATATCAACACTTGAGTCACAAGAAGGCTCTATACTTTCTCGCATGTCAGGCAGTGGTGTATCATGCTTTGGAATATTCGATAGTGAGGAAAATGCAAAAGCTGCTGCAGTTAATATCGGAAAAAAGCAACCAGAATGGTGGGTATGCAACACTCAATTAATAGTTTGACTTTATGGATATAACTCCTTTAATTCTCAAGGAGAAAAATCTTATAAATGGTTATAGGGAAGGAAAATTTTTAGTGAATAATAGAGAATATTGCGGCTCAATTATAATTTTTCCTGAAAAGGTGATTAAATTGAAAGAAAGTGATATAAATAATTTTAAATCTTTTTTAACAGAGGAAATAGAAATTTTGTTAATAGGTACTGGTAAAACACGCAATCTAAGTTCTTCAGTGAAGTCCTATCTTATGGAACAAAAAGGTTTAAATTTTGAATTTATGACAACCAGTGCAGCATGCAGAACCCATAACGTTTTAATATCCGAAGATAGATTTGTTGTCAGTTATCTAATAGCCATATAGCATGTTTACCCAGGATTTTTTCATCAACAGTCTAATTGCAGTAGTCGTAATTAGCCTAGTAACAGGCGCTTTAGGATCGTTTATGATATGGCAAAGGTTATCTTATCTTGGTGATAGTTTGTCCCATTCTTCATTGCTTGGTGTTGCACTTGCTTTAATTTTTAAGATTAGCCCATCGCTTAGCATAATGCTCATTGCAATTGCGTTTGCAATACTGCTTTCTCTTAATTTTAACAGATTATATTCTGCTGATACGATATTGAACATTGTTACCAATGTAGTTTTATCATCGAGTTTAATACTTATGTCTTTTCTTCCATCGGGCAATAATAGTATTATTAGCTCACTGTTTGGTGATATATTAACGCTCGATCAGAGTGATATAGTATTGATTTTTTTAACCTCTGCAGTAGTTACTTTGATATTAATATTTAGATGGCGTTATTGGTTAATGATTTCAATTAATCAAGATTTAGCAGTAGTTGAGAAGATTAATGTTAATTTTGTTAGACTAGAATTTTTAATCACTCTTGCTATATTTATAGCAATTGCTGCCCAACTAATAGGAATATTACTCATTGCTGCATTTTTGCTAATACCAGCAGCATCTGCAAGGCTCATCTCAAAAACTCCAATGCAGATGATTATTGTTGCAACAGTTTTTTCTGTGATCTCTGGGATATCGGGTCTCATGTTATCTGCAAGTTTTGATTTGTTAACTGGACCTGCAATTATACTTGTTGCAGCAGTATATTTAATTGTCGCTTATTTTATAAGGCTAGTATTAAGTAGGTTGGCTTAATTTTGGTCTCGAATGTTAATAATTTTGTAATACACTCATTATAAAACATCACTATCTTAGCACAAAATAGTTTTTGCTATATTATTATTTATATGCTAGTAATAAATTGTTAATTTTATGGAGTAAGCAATATGAGCGAAGAAGGATTTTTTTCCAAATATATATCTCAACCTGTGAAAAAGTTTTATAATTATATCACAGGAAAAACAGAAGAGTCGGATAATGTGCAGAGTACGGCAGATGATCTGCAAAGTACAGCAAATGATGTACACAATATTGTGCAAGAAAACTCAGAGTCTTTGGATACTCATGTACAATCAAATGAGAATGATATCATATAGGTGGCATGAGGGTTACACCATCCAAAGTTAAAAGATTCCTAGAGAAACCTGACGCTTTAAGTGGTGTGTTAATTCATGGAAGTGATAACAGTAGGGTTGGTTTTTATGTACAAGAAATAATTGCCAGTTTGGATGAGTATTCAGTTCAGGTGATGGATTTTGCAATAGTGAACAAGTCACCCGGTTTACTATTTTCTGAATTGGCAAACATTTCGATGTTTACCAGCAAAAAATTAATTAAGCTGATAAATGTGAGTGGAGGTATATCCAAAGAGTTAAAAAATGTATTGGATTATAACGCAAGTGGTCACTATGTAATGATGGTAGCAAGTGATCTTCCACACAATTCTGCGACTAAAAGTTATATGGAGAGTTCAAAAATTTTTGGTGTGATTGCTTGCTATAAGGACAGCAACAGCAATCTTTATGACATTATATCAAATTACTTAAAACAAAATGATATAAAATGCACAAATGAGATAATCTACCATTTGCAATCTTACTTTAATCATAGCAAGCTGCCTATATGCTCAGAACTTGAAAAGTTAGTTTTGTACTTAGGGGAGAGAAAAGACCTAAAACTTACTGATATAGAATTATGCTTTTCAACTTCCGGCAACGACTATGCTACACTTGATGATCTATGCTCTGCCATAGCAAGTAAAGATATGTCGCGCTTCATTAGAATTTCTGATGCATTGATATCGCAAGAAAATTTTTCACCGATAGCGCTGATTCGTATTATATCAAATTACTTTTTGCGTCTTGAAAACGTTTTGCTGTCAGTGCAAGGTGGAATGAGTGAGCAGGTTGCAATTGATCAGCTAAGCCCTCCATTGTTTTTTAAACAATTGCAGAGCTTTAAATCTCATTTGAAAAGTTTGCAACTTTCAGAACTTAAGAAGATCTTGGAAAAATTGATAAGCTTAGAAGTTACCTGTAAAAAAACTGATTTAGATCATAAAATGATTTTTCAACATGAGATTAACTACTGGTGTAGCCCCTTATGATGTCATTCAAGTAGCTGATACTGGTTTCCATCCAAGACGGTGTCATCCGAGCCCCTATGATGTCATTCCAGTCTGGAATCCAGAAAAAAGAATGGTGTCATCCCAGTGTCAGCTACTTAGATGACAGAAGAGGGGCTAACATTATAAGGGCTACTTAGATGACAGGCTAGCCTGACCCGCTACGTGTTAGCGGAGATACCACGGCTACACCTTTTACTTAATGCAAGAAGTCTATTATTGCTATTATTCAAATTGTAACTTTATTTTTCATAATTAATTATTGACAAAAATTATTAATTGGGTTATTATTAAATTATTGTTAATAAGCGGGGTAAAAACAGTGCTGGCATCCAATAATCCTCCATTGCTAAAAGATAGTCAGAAAACTAAGGGGACTATATGGAAACCTTTAATTGTTGTTTCATCATTATCTATATTTAGTTTCATATCTGGTCAATATCTTCCTTATGTTATTATAGCAGTTTCTGGTTCTGGTCCTATTGCAGCAGTTCCTTTAGCAATTTTTGCTGTTTCTACGGCTGTTGCATTGATTTCAACAATATATCTCATTAGACTAGCCGTTTCTAGAGCTGACAGTAAGAAAGAAGCAGGTCTTGATGGAGAGGAATTCGGCCATATTGCATCTCAAGAACTTGTGTGTGGAAATTGTGCTAATCTGGAGAATAAACCAATTGGAGAAGAGCTTATTAAGCAAGATAGTGGATCACAGACAGAAGTGGAGGATAAATCAAATGTGTCTACTCCTACACCGCCTCCAGTAACATTGGGTACACAACCAAATCCAAGTCCACCGCCGCTACCACCTCCTCCGCCTCCGGGTTTTTTTATAGCTCCCAAGCGTACGGAGCAACCTAAGAATGGTGCACCGAAGAAGGCTGGTGAACCTGAGAATGGTAATCCTACTCTGCTTGAACAGATAGAAGGTATTAAGTTAAAAACTATTGATGATGGTACTACACAAAAAAACACTACTACTGAAGAATCCACACCCCCCGGAAGATGGCAAGCAACCAGAAGATTTTAGGAATCAGTTGTTCAAAGAGCTCGCAATACGAAGGAAAGCAATTTCTGGAGAGCAAGAGGACAACGAACAACAGCCAAGTAACCTGGACGGGGCGTTCAGTAAAATATCAGGTATGATCCCACCACCACGAAGTGTAGTGATAGTGTGTCAAGTAATAGCAGTGAAGAGTCTGAACAGGATTGGAGCGATGAAGATACACATCAACTAGACAATAAAAAAGGAACAAGCACTCCCGAGAGTGGTTATAGATCTGATGATGATCAACAATATCCTAAAACTGCAGCTCCGCCAAGCCACCAACCAAATACAAAAAAGCCACCGTTATCGCCTAAGCCTAAAAATAAACCTGAAGCTCCTCCTGCATCACAAGTAAATAATGTGGACCCAGTGAATAGTGAGGTGAAAGATCCATCTACTCTTTCTGTTAAGGAAAGGGCTAAGATGTTTGGAAATTGGACGTAAAAGAAGAGAAGTGTATGGTATTTCCCTTCTTTTTCAAAATAAGTTTACCTACAGGTCTGATTGTATTAAGATTGTTTAATGCAATCAGATCTATTATATGCGTTTATCCAAATATTATCTGCCAACTTTAAAGGAGAAACCTGCCCATGCTAAAATTATCTCCCATCAATATTCTTTACGTGCGGGTTTAATAAAGCAGATAGCATCTGGCATCTATACGTGGTTGCCGCTTGGTCTTTTAGTGCTTAAAAATATTGAAAACATTATCAGAGATGAAATGGATAAATCCGGTGCAATTGAAGCATTAATGCCTTGTGTGCAACCAGCAGGTCTTTGGCGAGAATCAGGACGTTATGATGATTACGGTAAGGAAATGCTACGCATAAAGGATAGGCATGAGGAAGATATGCTTTTCGGTCCAACTCATGAGGAGGTAGCAACTGATCTAATTAGAGATGTGATAAAGAGTTACAAAGATTTGCCACTTTGTTTGTATCATATCCAGTGGAAATTCCGTGATGAGGTAAGACCACGTTATGGTGTTATGAGGGGCAGGGAATTTTTGATGAAGGATGCGTATAGTTTTGATGTGGATTACGAAGGTGCACTGAATTCATATAATTTGATGTACAAAACTTACATAAAAATCTTCAAACGCATGGGCCTAACTCCAATTGGAGTGAGAGCAGACACCGGGCCAATTGGAGGAAATTTGAGCCACGAGTTTCATATATTGGCAAACACTGGTGAGAGCACTTTATATTATGACAATAAATTTTCTGAACTACTGGAAAGTGAAGATGTTGAAAGTTTAAAGAGTATATACGCAGTTGCAGATGATATGCACGACCCTAAAACTTGCCTTGTGCCGCAAGAGCAGTTAAATGTTAGTAAGGGTATTGAGATAGGACATATCTTTTATTTTGGTGATAAATACTCAAAGCCTATGAATGCAAAAGTCACCTCACACGATGGAAAAAATGTCAATATACATATGGGTTCGTATGGCATTGGGGTTTCAAGACTTGTCGGCGCAATAATAGAAGCTTTTCATGATGATAAAGGAATTGTCTGGCCAGAGGCAGTAGCTCCTTTTAGAATTGGTTTAATCAATTTACAAACGAAAGTACCGGAGGCTGCAGATAAAATATACAAAGCTTTGAAAAGCGATGAAGTGCTTTACGATGATACGGAAGGAAGTGTAGGAGTAAAATTTTCTAGAATGGATCTGATAGGCTTGCCGTGGCAAATAATTGTCGGAAAGAAAGCGGTAAGTGAAAATATAGTTGAAATAAAAAATAGAGCAACTGGAGAGGTAAAGGAAATGCAGATTGAAGAAGCAATAAATCGCTTTAGCGCAAAGTGATATACGGTATTGGCACTGATATAGTATATATACCAAGAATATTGAGAATATTACAAAAATACGGGGAAAAATTTCTCAATAGAATCTACACTGAAAAAGAAATAGAGCTAAGTAGAAAGTATAATAGTCAAGAAATGCGAGCAAGGTATTTTGCCAAACGCTTTGCAGCAAAAGAAGCTTTTGTTAAAGCACGAGGTACTGGATTTAGCCAGGGCATTATAATGAAAGATATAGAAATATACAGCGATGTAAGAGGAAAACCATATATTGCTGTCAGAAAGGATTTCATCTCAAAGGACTACAAGATTCACCTTTCTTTAAGTGACGATGGAGATTACGCTACTGCATTTGTTGTAATTTGCATCTAGCAGATATTGTTTCAATTTATGCAGTTGACTTTATGCTATCTATATAGCTAAACTGACTTACGACAATTTGAAAAACGACAAATTCGTTATCCCGCTACGTGTTAGCGGGATCTATGCCGAGATACCGCGAATGAATCGCGGTATGACGGTTCGTGGTGTATGACGTAGATTGCTGTCATTCCAGTGCTTGGCACTGGAATCCAGCCTTTATTATGCAGCCACTTGGTTGAAATTAAGTTTTCTGGATCCCAGTGTCTGGGCACTGGGATGACATCATAGGGGCACTGCCCATAAGTGTTGAAAGTAACACAAAAAAGACATAAAGAACTATTATTGCAAGAAAATGGAGGCAATAATGGATCAAATAGAAAGAGTACTAAATTTAATAAAAGATGAGGATTTAGAAAGGCTAGGAAAATTAAGTGAAGTAGATAAATGTAATACTAAATTGTTGGGCAAGATTATATTTAAAGGTCTAATGAAGTTAATATTAATGGGGCAAAAAACAAGCCTAAGAGCGCTAGAAATGGTAATAAACAGGTGTATAATGGATAAGAATAGCGATAAAAGTACAGTAACATACAGTGGTTTGTCAAAAAGGTTAAAAGTTATAAATCCAGAATATTTTAAGGGAGTATATATTGATTTGATGAGCAAGATTAAAAAGCTATTACCCCAAAAAACATCAAATAACTTACATAAGTTTGATTCGACGATCATAAATTTATCGGGATATCTCATAAAAGATGGGCTGAAAATAGGCGGTAAAAGTAACGATAGTCAAGTTAAAGTGAGTGTAGGATTAAAGGATCAATTGCCGACAAGTATAAGATTTTGTAAAGGACAAGAAGAAAGTAGTGAAGATATAGCATTAGTGAGAGCAATTAATGAAGCTAAAGTTGAAAAAGAGGATATTTTATTATTTGATAGAGGAATCAGAAAAGTTGGAACTTTTGCCGAATTTGATGAAAAGGAGTACAAATTTATCACAAGAGTTAAAGTAGGAAGAAAACATGATGTTATAAGCAGGAACAAAGTTATAGGAGAACAAAAATCGGATGGATCAGAGATTTTAGAAGATATAATAGTTAATCTTTATCGTGCACGAGGTAAAGTGGCAGAAAAGCATGATCTACGGCTAATAAAAATCAGAAATAAAATTGGAGATGAAATATGGTTTTTGACAAACTTGTTTGAAATGCCAGCTTATGAAGTAACAGAGCTATATAGGCGCAGATGGGATATAGAAGTGTTCTTTAAATTTATAAAGCAAAATCTTGGATATAAGCACTTTTTAAGCCATACTATGAATGGCATGAAGGTGTATATTTACATGATTATTATTACGGCTTTGTTATTTCTTGTTTATAAAATCAAAAATAATCTACATGGGTTCAAAATAGCATTACTGCAATTCACATTGGATCTAAATGACTCTTTTATACGTTCGATTGTTTTACTGTCGGGAGGTAATTTACATGCCGTCAATCACCTTATATCACGCCATTTTTGATACTTTCAACACTTATGGGGCACTGCCCTGACAACCGTCATCCCGCTACGTGTTAGCGGGATCTATTGCCAAGATACCGCGAATGAATCGAGGTATAGCTATAGCATACGCAACAACTAAAAAAACATAGCGGTTTTTCTATGATTTTAGTATAATTCTAGCTTTACCTAAGCAGAAAATTTAATGGACTATATCTCAATCATCTTACCGTATATCTTAATGCCTCTTCTCTTACCATTTTTTATTACTGAGAATTGTTTATTAATTACTGCGTTAATTCCGCTTTTAAGTGCATTAGCTATTTTTTTTACTAGTAAATGGCCAAAAGTAAGCAGTAGCGTTACTGTTGCTTCTTCTATGCTTCTGTTTGTGTATACATCTCTATGCACTTTATCTTTGGTATTTGGTGATCTTTCTCAATTTATTCTCATGGATTTTGGTAATAATTTGCATATTAGTTTAAAGCTAGAGTCTAGTGGAGTGATATTCAGTTTATTAATATCGTTTTTATGGGTGCTGACCAGTATATATGCAATATGTTATATGCAGAATAACTATGCTGATAGCAATCACTCAAGTTTTCTATGCTTTTTTTCAATATCGATTAGCTGTGCAATGTTTATTGCTTTTTCTGGAGATTTGCTTACTACATTTGTCTTTTATGAGCTTCTAACTATTAGTACGTACCCTTTAGTTACTTACAACTCAACAAATGAATCAATGATTGCAGGACGCTATTACTTTGGTGTGCTATTTTTCTCTTCTTTGGTATTATTTTTTCCTGCAATAGGCCTTTTATATAATGAATTTCATACTTTAGACTTTGTAAGTGGTGGAATATTCAAATTTGATACTTCACTCATCACTTTTATTGCAGTGTGTTTTGCTATGCTGATTTACGGAATAGGAAAAGCTGCATTAATGCCAATGCATTTTTGGTTACCAAAAGCAATGGTTGCACCAACTCCTGTGAGTGCGCTACTGCATGCTGTTGCTGTTGTGAAATCCGGAGTTTTCATCATCATAAAAGTTATATTATACACTTTTGGTGTCGATAACATGCAACGTTTTATGCAGCAAAATTGGTTCGCTGGAGGGTGGCTTCCGTACGCTGCTGGATTTACTATTATTACTGCATCATTGATTGCATTAAAGCAAAAAGAATTAAAGAAATTGCTCGCTTATTCTACCATCTCTCAGTTGTCATATATTATATTGTTCGCTTCAATTTTTAGTGAATTCAGCATGAGGGTTGCAATTTTCCAATTAGTTTGCCACGCATTTGCAAAAATCACTTTGTTTTTCATTGCCGGAGCAATAATAACGAAAACAGGTGAGAAATATATAGATAGAATTCACGGTATAGGACGCAGTATGCCAATTAGCATGACGGCATTTGCTATAGGTGCATTGTCTATGATAGGAGTACCGCCTGCTCCGACTTTTTGGGGTAAATTTCTCATTTTTCAAGCTGTTTTCAACTCTGGCAATGTAATACTTTCTGTGTTTGTAACTCTAGTGTTAATTGTTAGTACTATACTCAACGCTCTGTACTTTTTACCGATAATTTACAACGCCTTTTTCTTAAAACCTTCTCAGAATTACTTTATTAAAAAAACGCCAATTCTTCTAGTTTTACCTCCAGTTATTACTGCTACATGCACTTTAGTTATTTTTTTGTATATGTTCAGCATAGTGATTTAAGAAATAATAGATAGAAGGTTTTGGTATCCGTTCAGCAAAGTGGCAAAATATTAAGACTTCAACGTCTTAACGCACCTGACCCCACCAGCATATAAATTTGCGTGACTCTTTCCAGTATTAAGCAATGCAAGTCCAATGTTGTCTACACTAGAGCGCAGTTCCCCTATTTCCTCATTGTTTTCATTTGTCATTTTAGCGCCAATATCAGGAAGTGTGTTCTCTCCCTCAACAAGGTAAAGTTTTCTTCTGAATATTTCTTGTCTGCTCATTCGATTTACGACTTCCTGACCTATATAACACCCCTTATTAAAGCTTATACCATTTGCCTTATCGATTAAATATTGCAGCGGAAATGATGAATTCTGCACCATATCTTTTGCTCCATCTGGGACAAGGTTTTTAATTCTAACTTTTTCATACTGAATAAAATCTCCAACCGGTTCTTTTATTTCATCTTTATGTATGATCCTCATTCCTAGCAGCTTGTGCCTTGGATCTTGAAAAATAACTTGTGACTTACTACTACACTCCGCTAACTTAGTATTAAACAAAACCCCAACCTTATACAGTGCGCTAACGTCTTTAATTTTCACCCTCAAATAAGTTTTAAGTAAATCTAGTCTCTCAATTATTTGCTGCAAGTGTATGTTTTCGCACTCCAAGAAGGTGTATTTACCATATTCAATAAGAAAAAAATCATATAGATATTTCCCTTGAGGGCTAAGTAATAAAGAGTAAATGGCTTTTTGGCTATCCAACTTATTAATATCATTGGTTATAATACCCTGCAGAAAATCTCTAGTGTCAGGCCCATATAGCACTATCACACCGCGACTTAAGAATGGTATATAACTCATGAAATCTCTATAAATAAACCTAAATTTTATTATATAACATTAGTCTCTTTATAGAAACTGCTTTTGGTGTGCATATTTTACAAACTCCAGCCCTTGAAATCTAACTTACGAGTATATATATAAAGTTATAGGTTAATTTGTTGAGAGGAAAAGCAAATGTCAAGTATAAGTTTAAATGTATTGGATGATAGCGTGCTGATCAAGCCTATTAGCGAGGAAAAGCAGGGTGGAATTATGCTTCCATCAAGTGCTGAAAAGAAACCTACTAAAGGTGAAATTGTAGCAACTGGTGGAGGTTCACGCAACTCAAACGGTGAACGCGTAGCTTTAACTGTAAAGGTTGGTGATAAAGTGTTCTATCGTCAATGGGCTGGCACAGAAATAGAACATAATGACGAAAAGCTTATCGTGATGAAGGAGTCCGATATACTTGCTGTCATTAAGTAGTCTTTATTTTTACTAAACTAAAACAAAGCACGATACAGTGCATTGTAAGTGATTTTATTGTAGTTTTCTAAATTTTTTATTAATTTAAGGGGTGATAAAAATGACTAATATAGTAGTATCAGGTGAGCAGTTGCAAGAAGCCTTTCGTGAAGTTGCAGCAATAGTGGATTCAACGGTGGCAATAACTGCTGGACCTAGGGGAAAAACAGTAGGGATTAATAAACCCTATGGTGCACCGGAAATCACCAAAGACGGTTATAAGGTAATGAAGGGTATCAAGCCTGAAAAACCACTAAATGCTGCAATAGCAAGCATCTTTGCCCAAAGTTGTTCTCAATGTAACGACAAAGTTGGTGATGGTACAACAACGTGCTCAATACTAACTAGCAATATGATAATGGAAGCTTCAAAGTCAATTGCTGCTGGAAACGATCGTGTTGGTATTAAAAACGGAATACAGAAGGCAAAAGATGTAATATTAAAGGAAATTACGTCAATGTCTCGTACAATTTCTCTGGAGAAAATGGATGAAGTAGCACAAGTTGCGATAATCTCTGCAAATGGTGATAAGGATATAGGTAACAGTATCGCTGATTCCGTGAAAAAAGTTGGAAAAGAGGGTGTAATAACTGTTGAAGAAAGTAAAGGTTCAAAAGAGTTAGAAGTTGAGCTGACTACTGGCATGCAATTTGATCGCGGTTATCTCTCTCCGTATTTTATTACAAATAATGAAAAAATGATCGTGGAGCTTGATAACCCTTATTTATTAATTACAGAGAAAAAATTAAATATTATTCAACCTTTACTTCCTATTCTTGAAGCTATTGTTAAATCTGGTAAACCTTTAGTTATTATTGCAGAGGATATCGAAGGTGAAGCATTAAGCACTTTAGTTATCAATAAATTGCGTGGTGGTTTAAAAGTTGCTGCAGTAAAAGCTCCAGGTTTTGGTGACAGAAGAAAGGAGATGCTCGAAGACATAGCAACTTTGACTGGTGCTAAGTACGTCATAAAAGATGAACTTGGAATCAAGATGGAAGATCTGACACTTGATGATCTTGGTACTGCTAAAAATGTTAAAATTACTAAAGATAATACCACAGTTGTCAGCGAAAATAGCGATTCTGACAGTGTAAAAGCTAGAATCGAGCAGATCAAATCTCAAATTGAAACTTCAACTTCTGATTATGATAAAGAAAAGCTAAGAGAACGTTTAGCGAAATTATCAGGTGGTGTTGCTGTGCTAAAAGTTGGTGGAGCAACTGAAGTGGAAGTTAAAGAACGTAGAGATAGAGTTGAAGATGCGCTGCATGCAACAAGAGCTGCAATTGAAGAAGGCATAGTTCCAGGTGGTGGAGTTGCACTTCTTTATGCTTCATCTGTTCTCGACAAATTAAAAGGTGCAAGTGACGAAGAGCAAATAGGCATAAACATTATCAAGAAAGTTCTCAGTGCTCCAATTAGAAGGTTAGTTAAAAATGCTGGTCTTGAGTCTGCTGTTATCATTGACCATTTGATTAAGCAGAATGATAAAGAGCTTATATACAACGTTGAGGCTATGAATTATGCTAATGCATTTACAGCTGGTGTGATCGATCCAGCAAAAGTGGTGCGCATTGCTTTTGAAACAGCGATATCTGTTGCGGGTGTGTTGATCACTACTGAATCTATGATAGTTGATGTACCAAGCAAAGAAAATGCTTCATCTCCTATGGGTGCAGGAGAAATGGGTGGCATGGGTGGATTCTAAATAGAGTGAAACCGTGGAGCAATTGCTCCACGGTAGTTCCAAAAAAAATCTCACATTTTACTATTCATTAAAGGTAATACGTTTGGTGCAGAAAGGCACTACTGTTTGCATCCGTTTTATCCCTTTATATTGTGGTTGTCTATAGCTAACCCAAGAAAGGTTTTCCTACGTCATACCGCCGCGGCGCTAACAAGTAGCGGAATGACGAATTTTTGTTTTTCAAATCGTCGTAAGTCAGTTTAGCTATATGTGTTTTCCACAATGACTTATTCTTTTCACCCATTTATATTACAGTTGTATATATTAGAATAATGCTATATTAATAAATAATCTATATAATGCTATTAAATATAATAATTAAAATCTAAATCACTTTCTCTATAAAAGGAGAAATTTAACTTAATGAAAATATATATATATTTAATATTGTTTTTATTTTTTTCTTGCACCCAACTATATGCTGACGAGGAAATTGCAAAATTTGATTTACTTATTGGCGAGATAAATGAAGCAAACCTCACTCTTAAAGGTGCAATAAAGGTTACAGTAGAACCAGGCTGGCATATATATTATAAAGATCCTGGAGATTTCGGCCTTCCCACGTCTATTAGTTACAAAGGTAACGCATCAAATATAAATATTCACTGGCCTATTCCAAAGGAGCATAAAGATAAAGTAGGGAGAGAGATGTTTGTAAGTAACGTATACGAGAATATGGTATTATTTCCCTTTAAAATGAACATATTTTTAAATCAAGAGTACATTGACCTTAACTTTCATATAAAATACGCGATATGTAAGGATAGGTGCATCCCTAAAAATGTTGAGATAAAAATCAGACAGCCACTAAAGAATTTTGTAAATTCTGATGTCAATAAACTTATAAATGAGTGGTATGAAAAATAGAGTTCTCATGGGGTAGGTATGCCGCCGCGAACCGTCATACCGCCGCGGTATCTCAAAGCATAGATCCCGCTAACACGTAGCGGGATGACGAATTACTTAACCATCATTACACCGTCATACCGCCGCGGTATCTCATCCGCTAACAAGAGATCCCGCTGCGGGATGACGATTGTCGGTGAACCTAAGTTACTTTAGCTATAAACATTAAGAAATTTACCAAATGAAAAAAAAGGCAAAAGAAGCCCTAGTCATTGTCTATTTTCAGTATTGGCGTTTTTAAAGTCTTAAACACTGCAATTTAGCTGCTTTTAAACGCAACTAACTTAAGCTATAAATGTTTAAGAAATTTACTAAGCAGAAAAAAAAGACAAAGAACCCCCGGAGTAGCTAGTTATTCCACTCTTTATTTTAAAATTTGACGTTGGGTGATGTCTTAAACGCTTTATAAGCGCGTTTCAGCTTATGTGGGTAAAAACCCAAAATTTTTATAAAGACATAGTATGCACATAGTGCAAAAATTAAACAATAGTACGCCAAATACAAGTCTTCTTGTCATTTTAATCTGCACAGATTGGGAAGTTAAATAATATAGCTTCAGTTTCATGATAAGGGCGCTGGCGGAGTTTGTCAAGTAATTTTAGCTCTGCCTTCTGAGGCTTTTACTCGTGACAACCACTGTGCCTGCGATCTTATCGTGCCAAGTTTGGCAGCGTTTGTTGAAATTTGACCATAAAAAGCCCAAGAATAATGGTGCAACTGATAGTATGAGGGAAAAAAATCTCTTGGTTGCTTGCCTTAAAGTCATTTTTCCGAAGGTTTGTGCATCCACAACTCTGAGCCCAAATAATAGTTTTCCAGGTGTAGCAGCAAACTTTACCCACATATATATTACATAGCAAAAGAGCATAATAAACTGGACTATTTGATTTAGGATCCACAGTTTACCAAGTCTACTCTGCATTGCCTTTTCTTCTATAGAAAGTGGCACTTGCATTTGGGATTTTGCAGCAATTTGACTTAATATTTTGCTATCCTCTGAGTTCATAAAGAGCTGATTTAAGGCTTGGCTGCAAAACTGCAAGAACAAAACGATAATAATCAAATCAAGCAATACTGATATATAGCGCCTGAGGCCCGTTACATAACATATCCCATTTTCATCCTTTTTCACCTTTTGAATAACATTTATAGAAGAAAAAATAGAGAATAAACGATCAAAAAATTTATGTAACATATATACACTTTCCAATATTTAACGTGCCCCTGGCCGGACTTGAACCAGCACACTTTCGCAAGCAGCAGATTTTGAGTCTGCCGTGTCTACCATTCCACCACAGGGGCATTAAGTTTTAATGCTATAGGCAACACAGGATTAGTCAATTTTTTTTATCTTTCAAATAAGGACTGAATATTCTACAATAATCAACAGTTACCCTCAAAACTCAAAATGAATGAATTAGCTGATTTCTTGGGGTCAAGAAATGTAGATAAAGAAATATGTAAATTACCGCATAACTTAGAAGCTGAACAGATGCTTATTGGTGCAATGATTCGTGATAACAGAATTTGTGATGCAGTTGAAGACACAATTACAGCAGAAAATTTCTATGATCCACTGCATCAAAGTATTTTTACGCAAATATCCAAAACCAGAAAACACGGCATAGTTGCCAATGAACTGAGCCTTAAAATGTTCTTTGAGAACGACCAAGCATTTACCGAATGTGGTGGGGTAGAGTACTTAGCGAAGCTTGCAGCGAAGGCAAGTATTGCACTAGATATCCACGGTTTGACTAGAATAATCCGTGATACTTACTTAAGGAGATGTTTAATTAAGCTCGGGCAAGAAATAGTTGGTGATAGCTACAACTACGATATTGAAAATCCTGCGCAGGCGCAAATTGAACAAGCAATGACAAAATTGTTCAATTTGGCAGTAAAAAAACAAGGTGAGAAAACATATATAAAACTTGCAAGTTCAATTAAAGACGTAGTTGAGAAGATCAGCGCACTGAAAAATAATCCAGAGGCGCTAGGCATTACAACCGGACTTCAAGATCTAAATCAACTTCTTGGTGGTTTGCAGAAATCTGATCTGTTAATTCTAGCTGCAAGGCCTTCTATGGGTAAAACAGCATTGGCGCTAAACATCGCACTTAATGCTTGTAAGATTTTGCAAAAAAGAGCAGATAAACAACACCATGTAGCGTTTTTCTCACTTGAAATGTCAGCAGAGCAATTAACTGCAAGATTGATTACTATAGATTCAGGGATTAGTTATTATAAAGCATTAACTGGGAGAATTAGTGATTTTGAATTGCATGAATTTATCAATACTAGTACAGAATTATCTGAACTGCCTTTCCTCATAGATGACACCCCTGCACTATCAATTAGCGCACTTCGCACCAGAATACGTTTGCTGTATCAATTATATAATGTAGAAGTGGTATTCATTGATTATCTGCAGCTAATCAGAGGAACAACAAAAAGGAGTAATGAAAATAGAGTGCAAGAAATCTCGGAAGTGACGCAGGGCTTGAAAGCAATTGCAAAGGAGCTAAATATTCCCATTGTTGCACTATCTCAGCTCTCTCGTTCTGTTGAGCAGAGAGATGACAAAAAACCACAACTTTCTGATTTACGTGATTCAGGAAGCATAGAGCAGGATGCAGATATAGTAATGTTCCTCTATAGAGAAGAATACTACGAACTGAGAAAGCAACCAGGTGAAGGAAGCAACAAACATCGAGAGTGGCAAGAGAAAATGGAAAAAATTAGAAACATTGCAGAGCTCGTTATTGCAAAGCAGAGAAATGGGCCAATTGGCAGTGTAAAGCTATATTTTGACTCTAATCGAGGTGCATTTAAAGATTATACGGAGAGGCATAGTGTGTAGCAATCTTTTGCCAACTCGCTATAGTTTGCTAATTTATTAATAAAATTGACATTACCTTTATTTATGCTATACTTTTAATAGTAAATTATTAATTTTAGTGAGGTACATAATGAAAAATATATTTAATAAAACTAACGCACCCTATCTTGTAGCTGGTGCTCTGGCTACTTTAGCTCTGGTATCATCTGAAGTAGTTGGTGTCTTAACTGCAGTTGCGGTTTTTAATGCGAGTCTTCCACTTATTGCAGGCCTTGTAAGCCTTGCCGTATTTTCTGCTGCAACTATTGCATTTTCAGCTGTAATGATTAGCAAAAACAATATTATTTCTCAACAAGAGAAGTTTGAAAGTCGTGTGGCTCAAAGGAAGCAGGAAGAAGAAAATGGAAGAGTGGAGTTAAAGGATGAGGGGAAACTTCCTGACGTTATTGCACTTCCGTATAAATTGAGTTCAGTTCCTGACGTTATTGCACTTCCGTATAAAAATTTTGAAAGTCGTGTAGCTGAAAGGAAAAAAGAAGAAGCAAATGAAAGGGCAAAGTTAAAGGATGAGGGGAAACTTCCTGACGTTATTGAACTTCCGTATAAATTGAGTTCAGTTCCTGACGTTATTACACTTCCATATAAAGATGATCAAGGCTGGGTTGTATGGGGTAAAGAGAAGGCACGTAATTGGATTCCTAGCTTAAAAACAGCAGGCTGGATAGCAGGAGGAGCAGGATTATTAGCAACAGCAACATATATCGCTGCCAATAGAGGATTGGGTGTTGCTGGCAACTCATCTAATGCAGTAGGCAATTCTACTAATAGTACTGAAAGTGGTGTATCAATCTCGAACTCATCATCTGTTTATTACAGACCTACTGATCAACAGATTAAGCAAAGTCAGATTTATGAGGCTAGCAAAAAACTAGCTGATCCTAAAAAGTTTGCCGAAAATAATTTCGGTATATCTGAAGAAGATGAGCCTCAATGGTCTAAGGATTTGCATAAATCAGAAACTACGGAAGAAATTATGGATGGTGATACTCTTTCCAATCTATTCTATGAAGGCAATAATAGTGGTTACCAATTTGCTACATCAAATGTCACTGAACCTGCGAGAATCAGCGAGACTGTTGGATCAAATCAAACAACTATTCCGGATAATGTTACTGTTTCTCAAGATAAGTATGCTGAACGTGAGTTTTCTTCTGTGGATGGTGATAATAAAAGTACTTTTGCTAATCTGTCTTCCGCCAGTGTGGGTAATGGTATAAACACATCAAAACAACAAGGTACTTTTATTGATTCTGTTGAATTAAAAAAACTAACTAAAGCACTTCCTACTTTAGCCTATCATAATGGTTCACCAAGGATTCTTTAAACATCAACCCTCAAAAAAACCGGCGTAGGTTTAGGCAGCGTAATGCCTAAGCTTACGCATGTGTTGCATGTGAATTGGTTCTTGTTTCCAAGTTCATTAATTATTTCCTTTTATGTCAAAATTTAACTTGATAACTTCTTAAAAATCCTTTATATGGTATTATATTTTATAATATGTGAGGGATAATCATAATGAGTAAAAACAATAGACTTCTTTCAAAATTGAGGGAGAGAGAGTAAGATCAAGTATTTGGAAGCATGAAATATAAGGAAATAGAAAAGTTAGAAGGAGAAAAGTTTCGACGTTTAACGGGGGTAAAAAAATCAACATTTAAGAGAATGGTAGAAATTCTAGATGAGGAGGATAAAAGGAAAAAAGCTAGAAGTGGAAGAAAAAGCAAACTTTGTATAGAAGATAGATTACTTATGGCACTGGAATATATGAGAGAATATCGTACATATTTTCATATAGGACAAAGTTATGGCATGAGTGAAAGCAACTGTTTTAAAATAATAAGGTGGGTAGAAGACACATTAATAAAACATCCAGATTTTGCATTACCAGGAAAAAAAGATCTATTAAATAGTAATGTAGAATACGAAGTTTTGGTAATAGATGGAACTGAAACAGCAGTAGAAAGGCCAAAAAAAAGCAAAAGCGCTTTTACTCTGGAAAGAAAAAAAGGCATACTATAAAAACACAAATAGTAACAGAGAAGAAGAGTAAAAAGGTCGTATGTACATCTTTCTCCAATGGTAGAAAACATGATTTTCGGATGTTTAGAGAATCAAAGATAGCAATATTACCGCAAACTAAGATCCTAGCTGATTCTGGTTACAGAGGAATGCAAAAGATACATAAAAATGTTGAATTACCACATAGAAGATCAAAAAAGAATCCTTTATCAAAGGAGAAAAAAGCAGAAAATAGATCTCTCTCTATACGAAGAGTGGTAGTTGAAAACGTAATCGGCTTATTGAAAAGGTTTAAAATCATTTCTGACAGATATAGAAATCGACGAAAACGTTTTGGCTTAAGATTTAATTTGATTGCCTCTATTCACAATCTTACTATTACCCACAAATATGTGGTTCATGAGCAAGTCTCCATCCTTCTGCTAGATCAAAGAGACGTCTCCACCCTTTCCAAAGAGTAATTGGTCCTGGTTTTGGGTCGCTTTTTCTTGCTAAATGACCTCCAAGTTGAGCAATCCACGAAACGGCTTCTTTTATAGTAGGGGCTATACTTGGACATGGTTTTCTGTGTATTTTAACATATAAAACTTTCCATTCTTCCTCAGCTAATAAGCCAGTACATGGTAATGTTGGGTTAGTTCTTGCAATTGATGTAATAAAGAAAATTCTCCAAGCAATAATGCTCATGACTGTTAAATACCTCATTAATCTTTCTGCTGTTCCAAGTCTACATTCCTCAACTTTGAGACCAGATTTTAAAATCTTATGCAATATCTCTATTTTCCATCTCAAACAATACCAACTAATTTTTTCAACAGCTTCTTCAAAAGTACTGACCGAAAGATTTGTTAAAAGCATCCACTCTAGCGGACTTGCTCCTGGAGGAGAATTTCTTTCAACAACATGAATTGCGTAAAGTTGTAGACTGAATAATGCTGCTGGTTTATATTTTATGTGACCTTCTTTACATTTTATGTGGCTTTCATGTGGACTCATCATAAATTTTCCGAATCTAATTTCTAGAAATGCTGTCCTTTTTTGCTTATCATCTCTAGCAGGGATTTCAACTTCTACTTTTCCAGTGCAAGGAAGACCTTGGATAAATGACCATAATTTTTGCTTATTCCTGGTATACATAAATTTTTTATTTACATTTCTGTTGTGACGAGCTCTTACTAAAATTGCTGAGTTAAGATTATGTGCAAGTTCAAAAAAATCATGTATATCTGCTTCTCTGTCACATACAGTTATAACCTCTGTTTGGGTCTGATCTATAATATTATTTGTTTTCTTTAAGCTTTCTAGCCATTTCATACTTTCTTTATCCTCAATATGAACGTTACTACGATGACTCTTTAGTCTTTTTTCTTCTTCAGAAATTGGTGGCCTCGAGTAAATCTTTTGATCCAATATTCCTAGTACCAAACCTTCCGTACTAACAGCAAGGGCTGTATGCATTACTGTACCTTTACCTCCTTTCCCAGCAATACTTCCCAATCCGCTTGTTTTTTTATGACTTGAGTATGAAATATAAGTTGTATCTTGAATTACAAGGACTCTTTTATGAGCTTTTGTTCTTTCAACTGTTTTATCAATGTGTGAAGCTAGAATATCAACTTCTTTTACGTTCTCATTTTGAAAAAAACGATATGCAGCTTTTGCTTCTGACCAACTTCCGCATGCCTCATTAATTGAGCTTTCAGGTGAACCTATCACACTATTAGCAATATTCACTAATCTTTCGGTCAATCTTTTATCTCCAAGTGAAGCATCTCCAAATTCATTTTTAGCCCACTCATTACTCTCGTTTGCCATTTTTATACCATCAATATTTGCAAACTCTAATATTGTAATACTTTATTCATAAGTACATCTATATTTGTGGGTAATAGTAAGATTCACAATAGAGAGCTCCTTTCATGAATTTTGAAAGAAGTCTAATGTACCCTATTATATAGCTGGAACTCTGACTACTCTAACTTTACTAGCATCAGGAGTGTTTGCTGTAGCTCCTTATATTGGTTTCTTAGCTCCAGTTGCAGCCTTGAGTGTTGGCCTTCCATTTATTATTGGTTGTGCTGTATTTTCTGCTGTAGCTATTGCACTTTCGTATGCAGCAGTTAGTAAGAATAAAACTATTTCTGAGAAGGAAGCTCAGCTTGCTGATGAAAAAAGTAAAGTAGAAGCTAAAGATAAAATAATTTCTGAGAAAGAAGCTCAACTAGCTGAGAAAAGTACCGACATTTTTAACCCGAGGAATCAGCTTGATGAAGAAAAAGCTAAAGAGGAGGAAAATTCTAAGCAAAAAATTGAAATTAATAAAAAAAATGAGGAGATTGATAATCAAAAAAAAGAAATAGAAGAACTTAAACACAAGAAAACTTTTGTTCCGCAAGCAATAAAGGATATCAAAGAAGTATTTGCATATGTAGCAGAAGCCTACAGTAGTGGGCGCGTTCATAACCCCAGTTGCGGATTAATCAATATAGTAAAATCTAGAAATACAGGGCTTTTTAGGCTTCATGGAATATGAAACTAATGTGGAAAAGACGTGCACCAAGAAATTTATTGGAGACCTGTGCCTTGAATGCTCAAGCTCAAGTCTGTCTTTTAGGTAGCCAAAAACTGTTTCAATAATCGACCTTTTTCTTAAAAAAATCTTTTCTTCAAGTAGCATTAATGTGTTTTTCATACCTTTTTTTACTTTGGTAACGAGTTTTAGTCCTCTATCGAAGAGTTTTGCAAAGAGCTCTTTCTTTATATAGCCCTTATCACCAAACAAAAGACCAGTCAGTTTTTCAGTTAATTTTGGTACTGGTTTTCTGTCGTCAACGTTACCTTTAGTAAGTGTAACTCCTTGAATTTCACCTTTTTCATTAATTACCATATGCAATTTAAAACCAAAAAACCAGCCATATGTAGTCTTTCCAAGCTTTGCCAATCCTTTGAAAACTTTGTTTCTTGAGATTCTTTTTGGATGGCAAACAGCGATAGATGTTGCATCTATGTACGAAATCCCTGTCATTTTCGACTGCTCACATAGCCATTGCAAAAGTAATGCTAAATACCATAAAACCCTCGGTTTTAGCCTAATAAATCTACTATATGTTGGCAAATTTTGAAACTCAGATCCATATAGTGCTTTCAAATAATATGTATAGAAAGATTTAAAGTCCTCACATCTAGATTGTTGATAAAGTAAAATTATAGTAAGAATTTCAGAATGCGTAATCTCTGGCGTTCTGGTAGGTTTTTTACTGTTTGGCAGGAGTTTTTCTGCGAAATTTTTGTTTATAGCCTTGCAAAAATCGTCTACAAAGCAAAATAATTCTGTTACATTTTTATTCATGGGTAACCTCTCTACTTTTTGATAATATGTTTCCGGAGTTTACCCTATTTCCCTATCTTTTTCACTGACTTCTAATCCGCAACTGGGGTTCATAGTACTATTAAGCGGCGCCGTAGTGATGTTGCGAATGACTTAAAAAATGTCGTAGGTAGTGCGAAAAATGCTTATGGCACATCAGTTGAGTATACAAAAGGAGCACTTAGTGGTATTGGAAATAAATTAAAAAATTTTTGTGGTACATCAGTTGAGTATACAAAAGGAGCACTTAACAGCGTTGGAAGCAGCTTATACAGTAGATTTCATGGTACTAAGGTTTCTAGTCCGGAAGAGCAGTTTAAGCGTGAAGATGGATCTAAACCTAATATGCAAGAACCAACTCGTTTGGATTATTTAAATATTGATAACGACGTTCCTAAGCAACCTGATCATTCTGAGGATCAGGATGTATTTTATGATGAAGAATCTGGTGATGAAAAAGATCCTAAGATTTCTAGCCCAAAAAGTCAGCCAACTAAAGAAGAAAATGGTCAAGGCTGGTTTGCATGGGGACTAGAAAAGGCTAGGTCAGTAATGACTGAAGTAGTAGTGGGAGGTGCTGATGTTACTAAACCATATTCTGCTAAAGACAACTAAGGCACCTGCACCTAACTTGAATATGTAGACAGCGGTGTGCACTGTCGTTAACTAGAGATAATCTCATCCAGGAGAAATAGTGTAAAAACTATTTCTCCACTTTAACATCAAACTTCGAAAAGAACGGCGTAGGTTTAGGCAGTGTAGTGCCTGAACTTACGTACGTGTTGCACAGAGATTTTAAATCACGTTGCTCTTTTGGAATTTGCAATTGATCGAGTATCATTTCCGCTGACCTCGGGACAATTGGCTGCAATAAAGTGCCAATTATCCTGATGTATTCCAGTAGCTTATAAATTACTAAATTCATGCGTTCTCTATCAGTTTTGCTTAGTGTCCAGGGTGCACTTTTATCTATATAAGCATTGGCTTCAGAAGAGATGTTGATGATTAGAAGTATAATCTGGTTAAATTCATACCTTGCAAGATGATTCATGATTTGATCAATTATGGACTTACAATTTGGCAAACTCTCATCATCTTTGAGTAGATTTCGATCAACTGTTGGCACAACTCCAGAGCATTGCTTGTGTAAAAATGAAATTGTTCTTTGTACTAAATTGCCTATATTGTTTGCAAGTTCTGAGTTTATGCGGCTGATCATATTCTTCTTGCTAAAGTTGCCATCCTGGCCAAAACTTGCTTCCCGAAGGAGAAAATAGCGTAATTGATCAACACCAAACTCTTGAGCGAGGCCGATTGGATCTATGACGTTACCAAGGGACTTGGATATTTTTTCTCCCTCGTTTAGCCACCAACCATGAACTGCAATTTGTTTCGGCAGTGGCAAATCCGCTGCAAGGAGAATTGCCGGCCAATATACGGCATGAAAACGCAATATGTCTTTGCCGATTACATGAACGTTGAAAGAGCGTTCTAATGTCATTCCAGTGCATAACGCTGGAGTCTGTGTTTTCTTCTGGATCCCAGTATCAAGTACTGGGATGACAGATGGTGGTTCTGCCCAAAACTTCTTATATTCTTCACCTTCAGTACTAGGGAAACCTATTGATGTAAGATAATTGGTTAATGCATCTATCCAGACATAAATTATATGCTTGTCATTACCTGGTACTTTTATTCCCCAGTTAAAACTAGTACGAGAGATTGAAAGGTCAGTGAGTCCCGATTTTACAAACGATATCACTTCATTTTTTCTGCTCTCAGGAAAGATAAAATTTGGCTGATTTTTATAGAGTTCCAGTAATTTGTTTTGCCAGTTTGACAAGCGAAAAAAATAGCTCTCTTCTTTTATCCACTGAACTTCAGCGCCTGTTGGTGCTTTGCCATCTATCAGCTCTGATTCCTGATAAAATGCTTCATCACGAACTGAATACCAACCCGAATAGGAATCCAAATATATCTGTCCCCTTTCTTCGAGCCTATTCCATAGAGCTGCCACTGCTTTTTTGTGACGTTCCTCCGTAGTGCGAATAAAATCGTCATACTCAAAATTCATGAACTTAGCTAATTCTTTAAATGAAACGCTTACTTCATCTGTAAATTCTTTTGGCTGCATTTCCTTTGCTTTAGCTGCTTTTTCTATTTTTTGTCCATGTTCATCTGTGCCGGTGGTAAATTTGACATTTTTCCCAGCTAGTTTCATGAACCTTGCCACAACATCACACAAAAGAGAAGTATATGCATGCCCGATATGCGGCTTGTCATTTACATAATATATTGGCGTGGTGATGTAAAAATTCTCGAATTGTTCCATTATGCAGTGCTTAAAGCTTTATCGTATATGCACTAGTGGTAAAAATCAATAGACTATTAAACCACAAAGTATATAATTAACATCTACTCCTTTAGTTAGATTCCACTCACGCTTTATTACGTTGTATTCCATGCCAGCCATGTTTTGTAATATTACATTATTTTCTCTTAAGTGATTTGCAATTTCTGACGGTTTGAGAAATTTGTTCCAGTTATGTGTACCTTTTGGCAGCCAATTTAATATGTACTCTGCACCAATTATTGCAAGGCAGAAGGATTTGATAGTTCTATTTATTGTGGATATAAAGATTAACCCCTCCGGTTTTAGCAGCTCTATTGCTTTCTTCATGAAAAGCTCTAAATTATCCACATGTTCAACTACTTCCATCAACAGAACCACGTCGTACTTCTTGTCATTGCTTAGCTCTTCAATGCTGGTGTGCGTATATTCTATATTAAGCCCTACTTTTTTCGCATGTGATTGTGCCACTTTTATGTTTTCTGCGCATACATCTATTCCTGAAACGTTAATGCCAACACGTGCCATTGACTCTGATAAAATGCCACCACCGCATCCAACATCAAGCAATGATAATTCTTTTAAATTGCATTTTTTTAACTCTTTTATTTTCTCAATAATGTAAGATACTCTAACAGGATTCATCATGTGCAATGGTTTGAATTTGCCGTTCTCATCCCACCACTGGCCTGCTATTTTAGCGAATTTTGATATTTCATCTTCGTTATAAGTTTTTGTTTTTTTTTTCTTAGAGGTTATGTTGCCGAGTTTATCAAGGCGTTTTTTATGTCTGCTTTCTTTTGAAAATTCTGTTTCGAGGAATTGTTTGACTATGTCTTTTGCTAATCCACTCGCAGTAAACTCTGCACCAAGACACAGTACATTTGCGTTGCCATGCTCGCGAGCTAATTTTGCGATCTCAACACTGTTACATAAAGCAGCGTAGATTCCTTCAAAACGATTTGCCACAGTACTCATGCCCAAACCTGTACCACAAATTAATACCCCATAATTTGCTTTTTTGCTTGTTATATCTTCTACAACTTTGGCAGCATAGTCTGGATAATCCACGCACTTTTGCTGAGCAGTGCAGCCTTGATCTACCGCTGTGTAACCCAGGGTTTCCAGGTAGGATTTTATTTCTGATTTTAATTCATAACCAGCATGATCTGAGGCAATTGATATTATATCTGACATATAAAAAATTGATCTTGCATAACTTAAGGATATTTATATGGGTAATTTATTTTGATCTTTCTGTCAAGCCGTTTTAATACTCCTGATCTTTCGGGAGTCCTAAAGCTTGAAATAAATTTCGAGTCAGATGTGCATAAATTCTATATAATTTTTATCCTACTACTAATTTAACAAGATGGATCATATAGATATTATAAAATCAAAATTATTATTATCTGACATAGTAGGTAAAAAAGTCAGGCTAATAAAAAGAGGAGATAGTTTTGTTGGACTCTGTCCATTTCATAACGAAAAAACCCCATCTTTTTCGGTGAGCAATACTAAAGGATTATATTACTGTTTTGGTTGCTTAGCTAGTGGTGATGCATTTGAATTTATTTCACAAACTGAAGGATTAAGCTTTAAAGAAGCATTGGAAAGATTAGCATCGGTTACAGGTGTTGAACTGCCCAAAAGTCTTAGTATTACAAAAGAGGACAATAAACTATTTTTAGCGCTTGATTTAGCTGCAAATTGGTTTGCAGAAAAAAATCAGGGCGTTGTAGATTATTTAAAGCAGCGCAGGATTTCACCTGAAATCATAGATAAATTTAGAATAGGTTATGCACCAAGCTCTGGTTTGAAAGAGTATTTAAACTCTTCAGGTATTGAAGACAAAATTTTAATTGATATTGGATTAGTAAACAAAAATTTTCATGATTATTTTTATGACCGGCTAATGTTTCCTATACAGAGCATTACAGGAAAGGTTATTGGTTTTGGTGGACGTGCGCTGAGCTTTGAGCAACAGCCAAAATATTTAAACAGCCCAGAGAGTCAGCTCTTCAAGAAGAGGGAAAATTTATACGGATTAAACTTTGCTTTAAGCGAAATACGTAAAAAACAGCACATATTTGTTATTGAAGGATATATGGACGCTATAGCGCTACATCAAGCAGGAATTAGTAATGCAGTTGCTCCACTTGGTACCGCAATTTCTGCAGAACAGATAAAAAATCTATGGAGATTTGCTAAAGAAATCTCCATCTGTATGGATGGAGATAGTGCTGGACGTCATGCTGCTACTCGAGTTGCAGAACTTGCTCTGCCAATATTAGAGCCTGGATACACGTTAAAGTTTGTGACTTTGCCGAGTAATAAGGATCCATACGATATATGTAACGAACTGGAATACAAGAAAGAAGACGTATTGACTGCTCTTGACCATTCAACAAAACTGCATTCTGAATATTTATGGCATCACATAATCGATAGCAATTTGCAAAATTATGAAAAACTTGCTCCGGAAAAGTATTCAATTCTTGAGCACAAGTTCATGGAATATGTCAATGCTATCGGTAACAGCAGTATTAGACGGTATTATAGAGATTATTTTTACAATAAGGCTAGTGAACTAAGAAGTAGCTTCAAAAAACAGATTTTTAATAGTAAAACTAGAGCAACAAAAGGTGAGTATCTTCATAACAAATCTCCAGAGCTAATTGAAGCAGAGCAAAATCAGGCCATAATTTTGCGTATAGCCGTAGAATTTCCTGAAATCTTGAACCGTCCTATATTTTTTGAGCAATTTTCTCATTTTGAATTTACTAATGAGATGAAAAGATTACAACAGCGTGTAATTGATGTAATAAGTAACAAAAGCAAACTCGATAAAGAGCAAGAATTGAAACAGTTTGACGTTATAAAGTATGTATTCGAAAAAACTAGCGTACTAAACAGTCAATTAAGCGAGAGAAAGTCTGCAGAAATTGTGTGGAATAATATAGTGTTACTAAAAGAATTAAATGCATTACGAAAAGAAAGAACCGAAGCGAGGCTGAGCGGTAATCTTGACTTAGAAGAAAGGTTGATAGAACAAATAGAGCAAATAGAAAGTAATATACAAGAAATGCAAATGGAATTTATTGAAAAGTAGACTGCTACAGTTAATTATTTTTAGATTGTTTGTCATTCTGCTGCTTTTTAACGGAATTTATGCGTAACCGTTCATGAGAATAAAAGGGATGTACAAAGTTAGCACAAAAGTGTAAAGAAATAGGAAGCTAAATATGGAATTAACCATTCACGGATCTCTAATACAGAACTGCTGGCTTAATACTTTAAAAGAAAATTTACACTTATATTAGTATAATTATATAGTATATTAAACCCCAGTTGCGGATTAGAAGTCAGTGAAAAAGATAGGGAAATAGGGTAAACTCCGGAAACATATTATCAAAAAGTAGAGAGGTTACCCATGAATAAAAATGTAACAGAATTATTTTGCTTTGTAGACGATTTTTGCAAGGCTATAAACAAAAATTTCGCAGAAAAACTCCTGCCAAACAGTAAAAAACCTACCAGAACGCCAGAGATTACGCATTCTGAAATTCTTACTATAATTTTACTTTATCAACAATCTAGATGTGAGGACTTTAAATCTTTCTATACATATTATTTGAAAGCACTATATGGATCTGAGTTTCAAAATTTGCCAACATATAGTAGATTTATTAGGCTAAAACCGAGGGTTTTATGGTATTTAGCATTACTTTTGCAATGGCTATGTGAGCAGTCGAAAATGACAGGGATTTCGTACATAGATGCAACATCTATCGCTGTTTGCCATCCAAAAAGAATCTCAAGAAACAAAGTTTTCAAAGGATTGGCAAAGCTTGGAAAGACTACATATGGCTGGTTTTTTGGTTTTAAATTGCATATGGTAATTAATGAAAAAGGTGAAATTCAAGGAGTTACACTTACTAAAGGTAACGTTGACGACAGAAAACCAGTACCAAAATTAACTGAAAAACTGACTGGTCTTTTGTTTGGTGATAAGGGCTATATAAAGAAAGAGCTCTTTGCAAAACTCTTCGATAGAGGACTAAAACTCGTTACCAAAGTAAAAAAAGGTATGAAAAACACATTAATGCTACTTGAAGAAAAGATTTTTTTAAGAAAAAGGTCGATTATTGAAACAGTTTTTGGCTACCTAAAAGACAGACTTGAGCTTGAGCATTCAAGGCACAGGTCTCCAATAAATTTCTTGGTGCACGTCTTTTCCACATTAGTTTCATATTCCATGAAGCCTAAAAAGCCCTGTATTTCTAGATTTTACTATATTGATTAATCCGCAACTGGGGTTATATTAAGGGTTATAGGTAAATATGGTTACTCAATATGATTACGAAGAAAGTATAAAAGAAGCTGAAAAAAAGCGTTTTTATAGGTTTAAAAAAATTGCCGAAAGCACAGCAATTCAAGGTAAGTTGCAAAATTTAGAAATACGTAACACTGCTTTCTACCTGGAGTATTCGCCGGATAGTATGGTGGATATTGCGAAAATTTTAGATGGAGCTAGAAGCTTAGGGTTAAATCAGGGAAAAATAGCATTTGGTGGCAATATAGTAAAAATTGGTGAATTTAATAAAGTTGAGTTCGAGATAAAAAAAGATGGCGTAATAAATCATACAGATGTTTCAGATGCTGGCATAGGATTAGGTTTGCATAGCCGTTTAGGAGAATTGATGATTACAATGTATCCTGATACACAAGATAAAAATTTAATAAAAATAGAAGTTAATGATAAAGAGAAATTCAATCAATTGAGTGCGAAGGAAAAAAAGGAAATAGGGAGAAATCTCCAGTTTGGAGACCTCTCTTTTTGTGAAGCTATTGAACAAGGAAATTTTAAAAGATCTGGAAAACTGATGCGTTCTGAAGCAATGAGTCAATCTAACGGAGAAAAAAAAGAGATTTCCCATGCACAACGTGAAACATTAAGAAGAGCCTCAAATTTCGAAGAAACAATAGGCCGTTCTGCATAGGGGTTTTTCAATGATCTTAGGAGCAAAATAAAAGTAATAAATTTTTTGTGACACTATAAAGAGATGTCTTTATTTAAAATTTTTTTTTCAAAAGTCAGATTGATATAGCTCAGTATCACTTGAAAATGTATAATTTTTGTAGTTAGCTCTGCTGTGCATATAAAGCTTACTATTGACTTTTATCACATTATCTCACATTATCTCACATAATATGTATGTGAGAAGAATATGAACTGGAAGAATTTTTGTCTTTTCGAAAATTTATGCAGTTGTTTCTAACAAAATTAGTTAACAAATTCTATTGTTTAAAGATGAGAAATAAAGTAATCATCATTTCCAGTATTGCTTTTATTCTACTGTTTTTTATCAGCAGTGCGTTTTTAAAAAAAGATCAGGCGGTTTATAGTGATAATGCAACTAGTAACTTTTCAGTAAAAACTCAAGAATGTGCGCCGCAAAACCGCACTATATATTTAAATTTTTCTGGTACAGTAAATCCCTTACATAGAGCTAGCCTTGTCTCAAAAATAAGTGGTAAGATTATTGCTATTTATTTACCTGATGGTGAAAAGGTAAAAAGAGATGATGTAGTGTTAAAGATAGAAGATTATGACAGGATTGAGCAAGCTCAGAAAGCCAAAGCTTTATTAAAGCAGCGTGAAATTGAGTATGATTCCTCTCACAAACTGAATAAAAAAGGCTATGGAGCACAAATACAAGTAGAAGCAGCTTTTACTGCGTTACAAAGTGCAAAAGCTGACCTAAAAAGGCTAGAATTGGATTTAGAAAATACTGCAGTCACATCTCCTATAAATGGTTATATTGATAAAATCAATGCAAATGAAGGGGATTTTGTTAATGCTGGGCAAAAAATAGCTGACGTGGTTAATTTCGATCAAATTCTTGTAGTGTTATATGTTTCGGAAAATGAAGTAAATAAAATAGAGCTAGGCAGCACAGCTCAAATTAATTTGCTGGACGGAAAAGAATTGGCAGGTGAAGTAAGTTTTATTAGTAAAATTGCTGAGCCTAAAACTGGGTCTTATAGGGTAGAAGTAAAGGTAACTAATAATAAAATGATATCCTTGCAGGGACTAACTGCCAACGTAAGGCTACCTTCAGGCGAAAGATTTGCATATAAAGTTCCTTCTTCAGCCCTGAGCTTAAGTGACGAAGGTGCTCTTGGAATAAAGATTGTTGACGACAATAATTATGTAGTATTTGCACCAATAGAAATTGTTGATCATGAGAGCGATGGGGTTTGGATAGTAGCAAATAACGAAGATAAACCCATAAAGTTAATAGTATTGGGCCACCTATTTGTTAAGCCTGGTGATAAGGTTGAAGCCTAAGTCTTTCTGAATTTGAGGTCTTATTCAACAATTTTTTTTTCTTTTAATAAGCTTTGTAATTCACCTTTTTCGTACATCTCGCGGGTTATGTCGCAGCCACCGACAAACTCTCCCTTTATATATAATTGTGGAATTGTTGGCCAATCAGAAAACTTTTTTATAGATTCACGTATTTCATCATTCTCCAATACGTTAATATACTTAAACTTCACGTTCAATTTTTTTAGGATTGACACGACGAGTCCAGAGAATCCGCATTGAGGAAAATCAGAAGTGCCTTTCATATACAATACTACATCATTTTCTGCTATATTTTTTTTTATTTGTTCAAAATTGCTCATAAATTCACCTTATTTTTAAGTATTAGTTTCCAGTTGCAAGGCGTGTATAGACTGACCTTCCAGAGCTTTATATACCATTTTATGCTGTTCTATTTTTGTCTTTCCGAGAAAGCGCTTGGAGGTTATTTTTAAATGATAATGATCATCATCTCCAGCAAGGTCATGAACTTTTATATCAGCGTCGGGGAACGATTGTTTGATGATCCTTTCTAATTCGTGAATTGCAATAGTCATTAAT
Organism: Wolbachia endosymbiont of Oedothorax gibbosus; assembly: GCF_936270145.1. GTDB lineage: Bacteria > Pseudomonadota > Alphaproteobacteria > Rickettsiales > Anaplasmataceae > Wolbachia. Next base: position 637,464 of record NZ_OW370537.1, on the reverse strand, counting down.
TTGCTTTAAATTTTCATTATAAATCTAAAACGATTGAGCGCAATAAAAAGTTGCTATCACAAAAAATAGAGCATACTATAATAATGGAATGACAAATTATGCAGGGAGTCTCTGTGGTGGGCAAAAGATTTAAATTCACATATCTATTGGTTTTGCTAACTTTTTCATTTAGGTGCTTATCTTACGATGATAAAATAAATAACTTAGAGAATGTTTACACCAAAGCTAACTATTTTAGAGCATTCTTCAATGCAATAGGCTCTCTGAAAGGAAAAGAAGATGCAGGTGACAATATAACAGAGGGGGTTTTTAGTTTTAATAAGAAGGAGCGAATTGAAGCTGGATACAGTCCTAAATATGTTCCAGGGTTTGCCGGTAGTGCTGCAATAGGATATTTACTTAAAAATATGAGAGTTGAGCTTGAAGGCTTATATTCTCAAACTAACTTGTATGATGAAGATTACTCAGATAAAAACAAAGCAAGATATATTGAACTTCGTCGTAATGATGGTATGTCTGCTGGAGCGGCATGCAATTCACCTTGGAGAAGTGGAAAGGTTGATATTCACATTCAAGAAAATTGTGGTGCTGAAGCAAACTTCAGAGCTGCATTTAAGATGAAAAATGAAGGTTTTAATAATTTAGCTGGAATGATCAATATGTATCATGATTTTAACATAGCAGAAATACCATTCACTCCATATGTTGGTATTGGTGCAGGTGTAACTAAGGTTAAATTTCTAGGAAAAACCAGATATGCCTTGGCTTATCAAGCCAAACTTGGTGTCAATTACCAACTTACAGCACAAACTCAAGCGTTTGCTGGTTTACGCTATTTTGGTATCCTTGATAACCAATTTAAAGATATTGTACCAGGAATAAAGATACTAGCTGGTGAAAAATATACTCCTGCCGGTGAAAACAGTAGACTTCTTTCAAAATTGAGGGAGAGAGAGTAAGATCAAGTATTTGGAAGCATGAAATATAAGGAAATAGAAAAGTTAGAAGGAGAAAAGTTTCGACGTTTAACGGGGGTAAAAAAATCAACATTTAAGAGAATGGTAGAAATTCTAGATGAGGAGGATAAAAGGAAAAAAGCTAGAAGTGGAAGAAAAAGCAAACTTTGTATAGAAGATAGATTACTTATGGCACTGGAATATATGAGAGAATATCGTACATATTTTCATATAGGACAAAGTTATGGCATGAGTGAAAGCAACTGTTTTAAAATAATAAGGTGGGTAGAAGACACATTAATAAAACATCCAGATTTTGCATTACCAGGAAAAAAAGATCTATTAAATAGTAATGTAGAATACGAAGTTTTGGTAATAGATGGAACTGAAACAGCAGTAGAAAGGCCAAAAAAAAGCAAAAGCGCTTTTACTCTGGAAAGAAAAAAAGGCATACTATAAAAACACAAATAGTAACAGAGAAGAAGAGTAAAAAGGTCGTATGTACATCTTTCTCCAATGGTAGAAAACATGATTTTCGGATGTTTAGAGAATCAAAGATAGCAATATTACCGCAAACTAAGATCCTAGCTGATTCTGGTTACAGAGGAATGCAAAAGATACATAAAAATGTTGAATTACCACATAGAAGATCAAAAAAGAATCCTTTATCAAAGGAGAAAAAAGCAGAAAATAGATCTCTCTCTATACGAAGAGTGGTAGTTGAAAACGTAATCGGCTTATTGAAAAGGTTTAAAATCATTTCTGACAGATATAGAAATCGACGAAAACGTTTTGGCTTAAGATTTAATTTGATTGCCTCTATTCACAATAGAGAGCTCCTTTCATGAATTTTGAAAGAAGTCTAGTGAAGTTGATGAAACTGCACGTATTGAATCAACAACTGCAACCATTACCAATAGGTTTGGCATATATGGCTTAGAGTTTGGATTGGTTTATCACTTTTAACTTGTATCCAATAAATTACATATGTGAAGATAGTAAATTCAGCGTGCTGAGAATATTAGAAAGACGAGATTTTAATTGATTTTCATATTTACTCCAATCTTGTATTGCCTTTCTTGCAACACCTGAATCAACTGCGGCTTTTGCAACAGCAGGAGCTACTATAGAAATTAATCTTGGGTCAAATGGAGTAGGTATTATATATTCACGTCCATAGCTCATCTTACGACCGCCATAGGCTGCAGATATCTCACCTGGTACTGGCTCACGGGCAAGCTTTGCTATTGCATCTGCAGCTGCAATTTTCATTTCATCATTTATTGTTGTTGCATGTACATCAAGTGCCCCTCTAAATATATAAGGAAAACCCATTACGTTGTTGACTTGGTTGTTGTAATCTGACCTACCAGTTGCAATTATTGCATCAGGTCGCGCAGACTTGGCAAGCTCAGGCCTTACTTCTGGATCGGGGTTGGCGAGAGCGAAAATAATTGGGTCTTTGCCCATACTCTTTAACATCTCTTCGTTTAACACATCTTTTGCAGATAGTCCGATGAATACATCAGCGCCTTTTATTGTATCAAGTAGAGAACGTTCTGGAGTATCAATTGCATATTTTTCCTTCCACTCATTCATATCCTCGTTTCTACCTTTGTATATTACTCCTTGCTTATCACACAGCACTATATTTTTAGCGCCCATGGACTTTAGTATTTCTAAACATGCAATACCGGCTGCTCCAGCACCATTCATAATGATTTTAACGTCCTCTAATTTCTTTTCAACGATATCAAGAGCATTTTCTATGCCAGCTGCAACAACCACCGCAGTTCCATGCTGGTCATCATGGAACACTGGAATATCCATCAGTTCATTCAGGCGTTTCTCTATTATAAAACAATCGGGAGATCTTATATCTTCTAAATTTATCCCCCCCCAACTTGGCCCAAGATACCTTACTGCATTGATGAAATCTTCTATATTTTCTGTACCAACTTCTATATCAACTGCATCAATATCAGCAAAACGCTTAAATAAAACAGCTTTGCCTTCCATGACAGGTTTTGCAGCAAGAGGACCGATATTACCAAGTCCAAGCACTGCAGTGCCATTTGAAATGACAGCAACACAGTTGCTTTTTGCCGTATAATCATAAACAACCTCAGGATTTTTAGCTATTTCAAGACACGGAGCTGCAACACCAGGGGAATAAGCAAGTGACAAATCATACTGGGTAGATAAAGGTTTTGTTGGCATAATTGAAATTTTACCAGGGTTGCCACCTCTACTGTGATACTTAAGTGCTTCTTGTTTTGTGGTACTATCTAAATCATCATTCATCATTACATCCTTATATTTTAAGCTTGTATTTTTTAAGTATATGGAGTTTTTATGAATGTTCAATTGTAAACTATTAGCTTGTGAACTCTATTGTACTTCTGTATAAGTTTACCTACTACGTAAAATGGTATTATATGCTTAAGAAGAACTTGCCTAATTTGCTTACGATTTCTCGTGCACTTGCAATACCAGCAATAATATTAAGTTTTTATATAGAAAATAAATATGCAGGTCTGATAACAATATCAATCTTCATATTTGCATGCATTACGGATTTTTTTGATGGTTACCTGGCGCGTGCGTGGAAAGTCCAATCAAAGTTTGGCAAGCTATTTGATCCAATTGCTGATAAATTAATAGTGGTTTCAACGATAATTATGCTGGTTTATCAGCATAAGATAAATGATTTTACAATAGTACCATCGATTATCATTGTCTGTCGGGAAATATTGGTTTCAGGTTTACGGGAATTTCTTATAGCTACAAACGTTAGTCTGCCTGTAAGCAAAGCTGGAAAAATTAAAACATTTCTACAGATGGTTGCTGTAGTAGCACTAATAATGAGTGATTATGAAGCAACTCAATATACAGGTGCAACAGGTGCGATTTGTTTATGGGTTGCAGCTGTTATAACTGTGTGGTCGGGCTATAATTATATCCTAACCGGCATCAAACAGATTGACTGAATTTCTTAAAAAGCAATTAATGTACAAAAGTGGTTAATACTTTCACAATATTGACTGAATAGTTAAAATCCTGTATAATATATTAGTTCATAAGTTGATCGGGTTTGTATGATTGGTATTACAGATAACTCTGAGACTAAGTTTCGTTCTAAAGAACCAGGAATTAAAGAAAATCCTGAAATGGAAGATTTTTTTCAAGATTTTTGGTTAGGGATTGAAGAAGAAGAAACAAAAAAAAAGAAGGAGCTCGAACAAGAGTTATCAACATTAAAAAAAGAAGAAACAAAAAAAAAGAAGAAGCTTGAGCAAGAGTTATTAACGTTAAAAAAAAGAGAGCTATATAGACAATGTGCATCATTGGTAACAATGGTTCCATTTGCATTATTTATGGCTATTGAACTGGAAAAAATATGTAGCGATCAGGTATTACTTGGCGTGATAAGTGGCGCGCTAAGCCACACTATATTACCTTTTACAGTCTTATCTCTTATTTGTACGCTATATTTAATTTACAATAATAGAAAAATAGCACAAAAAGAACAAGAGTTAAAGGATATTGAAAATGGGGAAGAAGTAGAGAGAAAAGGGCATGATTCTCCTAGTATAAGTGAGTGTTTGATCTATATTGAAGCTATAACAACTGCACTGGTTATTGTAGGTATGATAATGGGTGAAACATCTTCACTTGAAGCAGCAGAGGATGCAATTTTATTTCTTGCCAATGCAATTGCTTTTCTTGCAACTCTTGCTTCTTATATTAATGAGCATGAAAAAAATAAGAAAAAGGAAACAGAAAAATCTAATCTTGATGAGAAATCTAGCAAGAAAACTAGCAATATGTCTGTAGCCGGATTGGCGCTTGCTGGTTCTTCTATATTTTTAATAAGAAGGATAATGTTAATGGCATTAGCATCGTCCTTAAATCCTGCTGTTGGACCTACTTTAGGCTTGATAGGTATTGCACTTTTTATGGTTGTACAGGTATTAACTATACATTCCTACAGCAAGACGCTGAAAGATCCAAAAGTGGAAGGAAGAGGTGAATCAAGAAATGCAGGTAGTTCTGACCGTAGTTATAAAGAAGAAGGGCCGGCTATTGCCTAAGAAATTTGTTTATTTAGATAATATTTAGTCTATACTTTATTTTGATCGAAAAAAATCTTATGTATAAGACTTTAATCACGTGCTTTATTTTCCTAATTTGCTCCTTTACGCAATCGTATGCGAATGATCTTGAAAAAACTGAAACTGAACTATATGAAGAAGCAGTTGAACTTTTTGACCAGAAAAAATATAAACAAGCTATTAGGGCATTTCATAAGATAGAGGATTTGTATCCTTTTTCTTATTGGGCAATGAAAGCAAAATTATTATCTGGGGTCTCTCACTATAATATGGGTAACTATAGCAGTGCTGCAAGTGATATGGATGATTATATATATGTTTATTCAAATGGTGAAGATTTACCATATGTATACTACTTAAGAGTATTATCTTATTACATGCAAATTAATAAAGTGCAACTTGGACAGCAAACTGCATATAAAACTTTAGAGCTAGCCACTGAGTACATTAATCTCTTTCCAGGCAGCGAATATATAGACGAGATAAAGGAAAAAGCAAAACTAATCACAGAGCATATATCAACAAAAGAGTACTCTATCGGTAAATTTTACCTGAGGCGTGGTGAATATTTGGCAGCAATTAAGCGTTTCCAGAATATGGCAAGCTATAAAGATTCTAAATATTTTTCTAAATCTATTAACTATTTAATAGCAGCCTATTCAGCTATTGGCCTTGACTTAGAAGCTAAGCAGTATGAAAGTATGTTATTAGCAGAAAACCTGCAAGATGCCAAGCCGGAGGCTTGAAAATTTGCTTTAGTTTTTTCTATGCTTTGATATATAATTAGGTTTTTAACTATTTGAATATGGCTGGTCATTCACAATTTTCAAATATAAAACATCGGAAAGGCGCTCAGGATGTAAAGCGCTCTCAAAAATTTACGAAGCTGATTAGAGAAGTAACAGTTGCTGCAAAGCAAGGGCTGCCCGATCCCGAACTCAACCCGCGCCTTCGCTCTGCTATATTTGCTGCACGCAAGGAAAATCTACCAAAAGATAAAATAGAAACAGCAATAAAAAATGCAACCGGTAACGTTGCTGGAGAAAATTACGAAGAAATCCAATATGAAGGTCATGGGCCTTCTGGCACTGCACTCATTGTCCATGCTTTGACTAATAATCGCAACCGCACTGCTTCTGAGGTGCGTTATATTTTTTCTCGCAAAGGTGGAAATTTAGGAGAAACAGGAAGCGTTAGTTACCTTTTTGATCATGTAGGTTTAATTGTCTATAAAGCAGAGAGTGCGAATTTTGACGATTTATTCAGTCATGGAATCGAATTAGAAGTATTGAACGTTGAGGAAAATGACAAAGAAGGATTACACGTTATAACTTGTGAAATAAAAGATTTTGGTAAAGTACGCGATGCCTTTTATGCAAAATTCGGAGAGCCAGAATTTGCTCGTCTTTCATGGCAGCCAAAAGATCTGATTGAAATTAGCGATAAAGAGTTGATTGATAAATTATCTGCATTGGTTGAAGAGCTGGAAGATAATGATGATGTACAGTATGTGGAAGGTAATTTTACTTTTGTTGATAAGCTATGAGGCTGGTAATATTTGTATTGCTTTGTATTTTACCAGCATATGCTACTGAAACATCAACAGATCTTGCACAGCCATTCCAGCATGGAATCAGGAAAAAAAAAGCTACTTTGACGACAGAAAGTGATGGAAAGTTGTTATTCATATCTAGTGACATAAAATCCTCTTTTTTTGCCACGGAAGGATTGGCGCCAGATACAGTGGTAAAATTGATCAACATATATAAAGATTTTGGTGTTGATTTTAAAAAAGACATTGTGCCAGAGAGTAAATTAGAGGTTCTTTTTGAGAGATTGCCTAATAATCAGAAGACTGAAGAAAAGATTTTATATGCTTCACTGACAATAAACAAGAAAGCTATTAGTTTATATCATTATAAATCGCAAGACGGCAAAGAAAGGTATTTTAATAAAGAAGGAATAAGCTTAAAAGATGGCGAAATTTTTGCAAATCCTTTAAATGGAGATTATCGTATATCTTCAAAATTTGGCAATAGAAAGCACCCTATTCGCGGTAAAATTGTTTTTCACAAAGGAGTGGATTATGCAGCTAAACTTGGCACTCCTATACATGCTGCTGCAGAGGGTGTGATAGAATATGTAGGAAAGAACGGTGGCTATGGAAATTATATCAAAATAAAACACAAAAATGAATATTCAACCTGTTATGCGCATATAAGTAGATTTAGTGGTGATATAAAGTTAGGCTCTAAAGTAAAGCAGGGGCAGGTCATCGCTTATGTTGGTAGCACTGGTGTTGCAACAGGACCCCATTTACATTACGAAGTTATATATAACGGCAAACACATCGATCCGCTTACGATAGCACATAAAGTTAAGGTAAAATTACTTGACTATGAACTGAAAGAATTTAAGCGACTTATGGGTGAGGTGGATAAAATAGTTCACGATAAAACTTTTAATTAAGGGAAAAATTTAAGACTATTAACTAATTTGCTGGATTAGGTAAAAATAACTTGATTGTTGCATGGTCAAATGTAAAATGCTATACAATAACATCTTATGAAAAGCATTAAAGGTAAAATAGTTATGGTACAAGATAAAAGATTAAGTCAATTAAGTTTGTTTCCTTTCTTGATATTGGGATTAGTTGTATTTTTATCTTCAATAATTTTAGATTCTTCCATAATTTTAGATTCTTTAATATTTCCAAAGTTTACAGTTCCGGCAGTTATTTTTCTTGCTTTAGTATCTATAATGCCTATATGTTGCTTTATTAACGAGCCAAATGAAGCAAGAGTGATAGAGTTTCTTGGTCATTATATTGGAACTTATTTTAAATCCGGAATGTTTATCACAATCCCATTTGCAAACAAACATGTCATTTCTCTAAAATTTCAAAATATCAACACAGAAAAAATAAAAGTGAATGATGCAAATGGAAGTCCAATAGAGATTTCTGCAGTAATTGTTTGGAGAGTGAGCAGTCCTGCAAAGGCACATTACAGTGTTAGTAACTATCATGAATTTGTTTTTGTGCAAAGCGATTCGGTAATAAGAGAATTAGCAAGCAATTATCCGTATGATAGCGAAAGCGATGAGGAATCTTTACGTAAAAATTCTGATAAAATTTCGAATGAATTGCAGTCAATGCTACAACAAAGATTAGATATTGCAGGAATTGAGATTACAGAAGCAAGAATATCGCATTTGGCGTATTCGTCCGAGATTGCACAAGCAATGTTAAGGCGTCAACAAGCACATGCTATCACTTCGGCAAGAAAGCTTATAGTGCAAAACGCAATAGGAATTATCGAGGAAGTAATAGCTCATTTTGAAAAAAACAAAAGCTTACAATTAGATGGCAAGCAAAAGGTTCAATTGATAAATAATTTGTTGGTTGCTCTAATCTCTGAGCAAGATGCACAACCAACGATTAGTTTGGATAATAATTAGCCCAACAAACATATGGGTACTTTTAATTCTTGATTAACAGACTAAATAACTTTATGGTGAAACATGTACGTTAGTTAAAACGCTGAGAGTACGAAACTTAGAACCTGATATTGTTAAAGCAAGTGTAGGAGGGTGTATGTACATAAATGTTGAAAAATTCTTTGGCTTCATTGGGATAATTACAACTATCATTGGATTATTACCTCAAGTATATAAAGCATATGTCACTAAACTTACTCATGATGTGTCAATGCTAATGTTGGTGAGCTATCTTATTTGTTCATTGTCTTGGCTTGGCTATGCTGTTTGTCATGGTGCAACTCTTGGGGTGTTTTGCAGTGTTGCTGAATCAGCGGTCAGTATAATATCAATTATTCAAAAGTGTTATTACGATGCAAAATCTACACGAGGCAATTTATCATAATACTTTACGCTGCAGTACGCAGCAACAATATCGTTCTATTGTAGTGTTAAATGGAGAAATACCGGGTTCATCGTTTTTTAAACAAGGTATACCTATTATTGCTGTGGATGGAGGAGCAAATCGGCTTGTGTCAATTGGTGTGCAGCCTGATCTTGTAATAGGAGATTTAGATAGCGTAAATCCGGATTTACGTGCTAATTTAAATACAGTGCATCTACCTGATCAAGATTATTGCGACTTTTCTAAAGCCATAGCCCATTTAAAAACAATGAAGTTGCTGCCATCGATAATAACAGGTATTACTGGAGGAGCAATTGATCACATATTACAAAATATTAACGTTTTTCTAAGTACAGGTAGTATCTTTTACACACCTTCACCTCCCATGGTAGGTTATACCTTACAAAAAGGTACTACCCATTTTTTTTTTGCCAAAAAATACTAAAATATCTTTACTTGGTATACCAAGAGCTCAAATATCAACCAAAGGATTAAAATGGGAACTGCACCTTAATAAGCTTACCTTTCCGGGAAAGAATTCTTGCTTTAATCGAAGTTTAGGCAATAAGTTATCTATAGAAGTACACAGTGGTATATGTTTGGCGATGGTTTATTTAGAAGCAGTAGATGATGCTGCAAGACATCATGTGCGTCAAGTTAAGAAGTAAATAGACTTCTTGCATTAAGTAGAAAGAAGGTATCATCCAAGTAGCAGGCACTGGTTCCTTTATGACGACAGTGCCCCTATGATGTCATCCCAGCACCTTCTTCTGTCATCCCAGTTCAGCTACTTGGATGACAAGGTTATCGTCATGCCGCTGCGAACCGTCATACCGTGATTTATTCACGGTATCTCATCCGCTAACAAGAGATCCCGCTAACACGTAGCGGGATGACGAATTGCTATACCACCGCGAACCGTCATACCGCCGCGGCGCTAACACGTAGCGGGATGACGATTGTCGGTGAACCTAAGTTGCTTTAGCCATAAATATTTAAGAAATTTACCAAATGAAAAAAAAGGCAAAAGAAGCCCCGTTGGTGACTAGTTATTTATATGTACTTCAAAATATTGGCGTTTTTTATTCTAAACGCTGCAATTTAGCCGCTTTTAAATGCAACTAACCTACACCGCAAGTGTTTAAGAAATTTACTAAGCAGGAAAAAAGGCAAAGAAACCCCGTAGTAGCTAGCATTCAAATTCTCCCTTGTCAATTTGACGTTTTTTGCTGTCTTAAACAGCGCGTTTCAGCTTATATAGGTAAAAACCCAGAAATTTTTAAAGACATGCGATGCACGTAGTGCGAAAAATTAAACATGAGACGCCAAATACATTAAGTTTTTTGTCATTAATCCACTGCAGAGATTGCGAAGATAAATAAATAGCTTCAGTTTCATGATAAGGAGGCTGGCAGAGTTTGTAAAGCAATTTTTTCGTTTCTACTGAATGACAATTGTGGCTTGGGAGGTAGTGTAAGAAGTCTATTGTATTACTGAATTATTAATAATCCAGTAATAGTGCCTGCTATGTAGCTAAAATTTTCCTTTAACTTAAGCTATATGTAGCTAAAATAACTTGGGTTTACCGACAACCGTCATCCCGCCGCTTGTTAGCGGGATACCGCGGCGGTATGACCCTGACTTGCATTAGCCATGTATAATAAAGGGAATCTATGACGAAAGAATCATTGATAAAAACTGATGTAGTGAAAGTTGAAGACAAAAAAGCGATAAGAAGCTTTTTTAAAATACTAGGTGGAGTAGCAGATGCTGTAAGATCGTGGATTGGTAACATCAGTCCTGATTTAAGCAACAGTCGCGATATCGATAGTTTAGTCTTGAAGATGAATGAGTGCTTAAATCCAAAGGGAGGGGAGGTTTCAGCACGTAAAAATGCTGTATCTCTTGGTAATTTGTACTTAAGCTTATCAGAGGAAGGTAAAATAAAGTTTCTGCAAACCCTGGCAGAAAAATTTAATCCGAATAAAACGGAAATAGATGAGAAAATTAAAGAATATGAGGAGAGTCAGAATCCTGAGTTAAACTATAAATTTGAACAAGATTTGATAAAAATCCTTGAATCGCCACGTTCTAAAATACTGAAACAGTTTATTTCTTTACCAGAAGGCCTCAAATTTATTGTTGATATGCGTTCTGATGTGCTTAAGCTAAAGAACCAATATAGAAGCTTGAATCCACTAGAAAACGAGTTAAAAAATATACTCTGTAATTGGGTTGATGTTGATCTGTTGGATCTTCGTCAAATCACCTGGGATTCACCTGCATCATTGCTAGAAAAACTTATAAAATATGAAGCTGTGCATAAAATTTCCTCTTGGGGCGACCTAAAAAACAGACTAGACTCTGATCGTCTCTGTTTTGCTTTTTTTCATTAGACTTCTTTCAAAATTCATGAAAGGAGCTCTCTATTGTGAATAGAGGCAATCAAATTAAATCTTAAGCCAAAACGTTTTCGTCGATTTCTATATCTGTCAGAAATGATTTTAAACCTTTTCAATAAGCCGATTACGTTTTCAACTACCACTCTTCGTATAGAGAGAGATCTATTTTCTGCTTTTTTCTCCTTTGATAAAGGATTCTTTTTTGATCTTCTATGTGGTAATTCAACATTTTTATGTATCTTTTGCATTCCTCTGTAACCAGAATCAGCTAGGATCTTAGTTTGCGGTAATATTGCTATCTTTGATTCTCTAAACATCCGAAAATCATGTTTTCTACCATTGGAGAAAGATGTACATACGACCTTTTTACTCTTCTTCTCTGTTACTATTTGTGTTTTTATAGTATGCCTTTTTTTCTTTCCAGAGTAAAAGCGCTTTTGCTTTTTTTTGGCCTTTCTACTGCTGTTTCAGTTCCATCTATTACCAAAACTTCGTATTCTACATTACTATTTAATAGATCTTTTTTTCCTGGTAATGCAAAATCTGGATGTTTTATTAATGTGTCTTCTACCCACCTTATTATTTTAAAACAGTTGCTTTCACTCATGCCATAACTTTGTCCTATATGAAAATATGTACGATATTCTCTCATATATTCCAGTGCCATAAGTAATCTATCTTCTATACAAAGTTTGCTTTTTCTTCCACTTCTAGCTTTTTTCCTTTTATCCTCCTCATCTAGAATTTCTACCATTCTCTTAAATGTTGATTTTTTTACCCCCGTTAAACGTCGAAACTTTTCTCCTTCTAACTTTTCTATTTCCTTATATTTCATGCTTCCAAATACTTGATCTTACTCTCTCTCCCTCAATTTTGAAAGAAGTCTATTACAAAATACCAAACGAACCTCTAATTTTTGTAGAGGTTGCATTGGTGGATAAGATTGCAGATAGTATTCAACACCTTTTAGATGAGTCGGTACCTTCAAATGATCCAAGTAGTGCGAGCACTGCTATATTCTATTCAATATCAAATACTCAAGCAGGGTTATCTGGAATCAGCCTTGGTAATTTTTTGATCAAAAGGGTTGTAGAAAAGCTATCACAGGAGTTTAAAAGTATAAAAACATACGCAACTCTTTCTCCAATACCTGGCTTTACGAAATGGCTGAAAAACCAAGATATCACTTTATTGAACAAACTAAATATAAAACAATCTAGTGCAGAAATTTTAGAAAGTGCAAAAACTAACATTGAATGTACAAATGAAACTAAACAATGCATGCTTAAACTATGTGCATATTATTTACTAAAAGTAAATAATAGCAATGGAAATGCTTATGACCAGGTGGCGCATTTCCATTTAAGCAATGGTGCATCGATAAAACAATTAGACTGGATGGCGGATACTTCTGAAAAAGGTATTAGTCAGTCGGCTGGAATGATGGTAAATTATCTGTATGAGTTGCCTAAAATAGATAATAATCATGAAAACTATATGGTTAATAAAGTGATTTCTCACTCAAAAAAAGTGTCGTCTATGTTGAAGGAGTAATAGAAGATGCATAAATATGTTGAAAATTTCCTAATGTTTATGTATATAATGTTAGATAATCTTGTGAGGGAAAGCGTATGACTAGTGAAATTTTGAAAAAACTTCAAGGTATAAAGGAAAGATTAGACAAATCGATACAGGATAAGTCAGTAATAAAATCGTCTATGCATGATAACCTGGTTGAAGATATTAAAGAAAGTCTGGAGCTAATTAGAAAGGGTCAAGATCAAAAAGAAGAAATAATAAAAGAGCTTAAGGATATCTACAAAAGGTTTAAAGGAGTATATGAAATTATTCAAAGTGATTGTTGGGATAGCTTGAAACACTCTTTAGCTAACAATGAGCCTTTGAGTGACAAGTATAATATTGAAGTAGCTTATAAAAACTTAAGCGCAGTGGTAGAAGTTTTGAAGCTATTTTATAATGACGATTTGTGTAAACCAATTATTGATAGTGATAAAGATGTATCACTTAGTAATATTACATCACTTCAGAAGAAAATGAAAGAAGAGCTAGAAAAAATGCAACAGCAGCAATCGCCACAAAGTGCAACGAATTACAGTCAAGGTAAGGCAATAAAACAAAAAATACAAGATATAGTAACAAATAAAAAACTACAGGATGTCCTTATGGATCCTGAAGAAATAAAGCTAATTAATGATTATGTTGATAATATCAAGCAAAATGGAACAGGCCAAGGCTTGGAAAAAGAGGAATTAGATGAATTGAAAGCTATTTATAAAGGGCTTCATGCAATATTTACTAACATTTCTATTGATTGGGATAACAACAAGAATAACTTGAATAACGAACAAATTAATGTAAATCATGAAAACTTAGAATTAATTTTTAAAATAGTAACTTTAATCAAAGAATTAGATGAAAAATTGTCTGATAAAATTATCAGTGCTGATGAAATCATATCACCTAATGAAATTACATCACTTCAGGAGAAAATGAAAGAAGAGCTAGAAAAAATGCAACAGCAACAAAGTGCAACGAATCAAGGTAATGATGCAAACGAACATCATGACGATGCTAATGAAAACGAATACAGTAAACTAGAGGAAGAAGCTAAAACCAAATTTAGTAAGTACATAGAAAACGATACTATTGATGGAGTATCAATTGGAAAGTATAAGGATGGTGATCTGTGTGCAATAATTAAACTACAAGATAATAATAATGAAAACGCGAGTATTAAAATAAGTGAGTTTTTAAATAGTGAATTCTGCACAGAAAACAACATTGCTGGTTTCTCAATATTAAATGGTAGTCAGAAAGAAGTTATAAAAGGCCATATAGGTGATAAAAGAGTAAGGTACTATGATTTAGGTACTACAGCTCAATATGTAATAAAGTTTCATTGGTATGTAGGTGAAAGAGAATGTAGCATTACATTAGGTGCTAATAACGATGGCAGTATTAAAATAGTGGGTGATAAACCAGCCGATGAAGATTTGGAAAAAAATAAAGATGTAAGGATTGAAGTTAATGACGAGTGCTTGAGTCTTGCTGATGCAGTAAAGAGATGCAAACAGAATAATGATCGGCAGGGGCATGAAGATTCGAGTAAAGTGAGTAGCAAATTTGACCAATCATCAGCTGATCAAGTTTTGCCTCAAGAAAGGATCGCCTCATGATGGAATTAGCGTATTTTTTCTACCACTTTTAGTATTTCTTTGTCTTTTGTAGCTGGTCTTCTGATGTTAACATATTAAATATAAATAATTGCCCTCACAGCACTTAAAATGTAAAATAGTTTAAGTATAGTAGGCCATAAATGAACAACATAAGGAATTTCGCAATAATAGCGCATATAGACCACGGTAAGTCAACGCTTGCTGACCGTTTAATAGAGGAATGTAACGGCCTTGAAGCAAGAGAAATGATCAATCAAATACTCGATTCAATGGATATAGAGCGTGAACGTGGCATTACAATTAAAGCACAGACGGTAAAACTCAATTATACGGCAAACGACGGTAATCAATATTGCCTAAATCTCATGGACACCCCAGGTCACGTTGACTTTTCTTACGAGGTAAGTCGAAGCTTAGCAGCGTGCGAAGGTTCACTTTTAGTGGTGGATAGTAGCCAGGGCGTTGAAGCACAAACCCTTGCAAATGTATATAAAGCTATTGACAACAACCATGAAATAATAGTTGTGCTCAATAAAGTTGATCTTCCTGCTGCAGATCCAGAAAAGGTAAAACTCCAGATTGAGGAAGTAATTGGCATTGACGCAAGTGAGTCAGTTTTAATATCAGCAAAAACTGGACTTGGAATAAAAGATGTACTGGAAGCAATAGTAGCAAAACTTCCAGCTCCTCAAGGTGATGTAAATGCTCCACTGCAAGCAATTTTAGTTGATAGTTGGTATGACCCTTACTTAGGAGTAGTAATTTTAGTGCGAGTTAAAAATGGAGTGCTAAAAAAAGGCATGAGAATTGTTATGATGTCTAATAATGCTACATATCAGATAGACAATATCGGTATTTTCACCCCTAAAAAAGTTATGACGAGTGAGCTTTCAGCGGGTGAAGTTGGTTTTATAACTGCTTCAATGAAGGAAGTAGCAGACTGCAAGGTAGGGGACACTATCACTGAGGAAAAGAGACCTTGTAGTAAAGCACTTCCTGGATTTAAAGAAGTGCATCCTGTGGTATTTTGTAGCATTTTCCCTCACAAAACGGATGATTTTAAATATTTAAGGGAAGCTCTAGAAAAGTTACATTTAAATGATGCAAGTTTTACCTTCGAGGCTGAAACTTCAAATGCACTAGGCTATGGATTTCGTTGTGGATTTTTGGGAATGTTGCATCTTGAAGTTATTCAAGAAAGGCTCGAGAGAGAATTTGATTTAGACTTAACAGCAACTGCACCGAGTGTGATATATAGGGTTACAACACGAAGTGGTGAAGTTTTGAATATTCATAACCCAAGTGATATGCCAGATCCAACGAAAATTGAAATTGTGGAAGAACCATGGATTACCGCAACCATAATGGTCCCTGACCAATACTTGGGAGAGATTCTATCTCTATGTGAAGAAAGAAGGGGAGAACAGGAGGATTTATCTTACATTGGTAACACAACAACAGCATTATTAAGATATAAATTACCACTGTCTGAAGTTGTTTTTGACTTTTATGATCGATTAAAATCAATTTCCAAAGGATATGCAAGTTTGGATTGGGAAATTTCCAGTTATCAGGAAAGCCAAATAGATAAATTAAGCTTTTTAATTAATGGAGAGCCCGTAGATGCACTGGCTTGTATTGTTCATAAAAGTAGGGCAGAAAAAAGGGGGCGTGAAATATGTGCACGCTTGAAGGATCTAATACCACGTCAGCAATACAAAATCGCGATTCAAGCGGCAGTGGGCGGAAAAATTATTGCCAGAGAAACGATTAACCCATATAGAAAAGATGTAACAGCTAAACTCTATGGTGGGGATGTAACGCGAAGAATGAAACTACTTGAAAAGCAAAAGAAAGGTAAAAAAAGGTTACATTCTATAGGGAACGTAAATATTCCACAGAATGCTTTTATTCAAGCTTTGAAGATAAGTGATTGATCTTAAAAGACTTCTTGCATAGTTTTTGCGTGAGAAACGAAAAACTTCCTTCCGCCAGTCCTCTTATCATGATAGTGAAGGTATTCAGTTATCTTCATCTGTGCAGATTAAACAGCAAGAAAACAACGTAGTTGGCGTCTTATTTTTAATTTTTTGCACTATGTGCACCTTATGTCTTCACAACATTTCTGGGTTTTTACCTATATAAGCTGAAACGCAGACAGTAGACTTCTTTCAAAATTGAGGGAGAGAGAGTAAGATCAAGTATTTGGAAGCATGAAATATAAGGAAATAGAAAAGTTAGAAGGAGAAAAGTTTCGACGTTTAACGGGGGTAAAAAAATCAACATTTAAGAGAATGGTAGAAATTCTAGATGAGGAGGATAAAAGGAAAAAAGCTAGAAGTGGAAGAAAAAGCAAACTTTGTATAGAAGATAGATTACTTATGGCACTGGAATATATGAGAGAATATCGTACATATTTTCATATAGGACAAAGTTATGGCATGAGTGAAAGCAACTGTTTTAAAATAATAAGGTGGGTAGAAGACACATTAATAAAACATCCAGATTTTGCATTACCAGGAAAAAAAGATCTATTAAATAGTAATGTAGAATACGAAGTTTTGGTAATAGATGGAACTGAAACAGCAGTAGAAAGGCCAAAAAAAAGCAAAAGCGCTTTTACTCTGGAAAGAAAAAAAGGCATACTATAAAAACACAAATAGTAACAGAGAAGAAGAGTAAAAAGGTCGTATGTACATCTTTCTCCAATGGTAGAAAACATGATTTTCGGATGTTTAGAGAATCAAAGATAGCAATATTACCGCAAACTAAGATCCTAGCTGATTCTGGTTACAGAGGAATGCAAAAGATACATAAAAATGTTGAATTACCACATAGAAGATCAAAAAAGAATCCTTTATCAAAGGAGAAAAAAGCAGAAAATAGATCTCTCTCTATACGAAGAGTGGTAGTTGAAAACGTAATCGGCTTATTGAAAAGGTTTAAAATCATTTCTGACAGATATAGAAATCGACGAAAACGTTTTGGCTTAAGATTTAATTTGATTGCCTCTATTCACAATAGAGAGCTCCTTTCATGAATTTTGAAAGAAGTCTAGTATAGTACGCCAATTTGCAGGATTAGAGAGTGACAACTAGGCTCTGTGGACAAAATTTTAGAGAAGACATACAAGAGCTCCAACAAAATTGAGAAAACCCATAAAAACCTCAGCAGTTTTATCAAATCTGGAAAAAATGCGCCTAAAATTTTTAATTTTACCAAAAAAACACTCAATCAAATGACGTTCTTTGTAGATATGCTCATCGTAATGCCTTTGCACTTTTCGATTCCGTTTTGGTGGAATAACTACTGTACATCCCTTGTCTTCAAGACTTGTAACAAAGGCATTGCTATCGTAGCCCTTGTCAGCTACTACAGTAGAGTTATAGATACTTTCGGTTAACACCTGTGCCTGCGTAATTTCATTTCTTTGACCGGGAGTCAGAGTAAATTTAAGTGGATTTCCAAGTGCATCAACAAGCGCATGTATTTTAGTTCACCTTTGCTCCTTCCTAAAGCTTCTTGATCCTTGGAGTCTTTTGTATATCCAGCTGAACATGGATGGGCTCTGATCGTCGATTATAGCAACTTCTAAATCAGGCTCCTGTTTAGTATATTCAAGCAATTTTTCCCAAACATCTCTTTCACACCATCTTTTAAATCGCTTATGTATACTCCTGTAATTACCATAAGTTTTTGGTAAAAGTCTCCATTGGCAACCACTTCGCACTATGTACCACACTGCCTCTATGAATATTCTTAAACGTTTTTCATCTTTGCTGTGCATTCCTTTTACGCTTTTTATGAACTCTAAAATTTGTTTCCAATTTTCCTCTTTGATGTAATATTGCATATGGTAGTTTCTCCATTTTTGTACACATTAGGCTAAACTACCATCTTTTTCTCTCTTTTCATATTTTTTGTCCACAGAGCCTAGGAATAAATCTGAGATAAATCGAGAAAAAGAACTAAATGCTATTTGCTTAATAAATTCACTGATATTGGTATGGCTAAATTTGAGATAGTTACATGAATTTACCATAAATCACCATCTCATAAAGTGTGATGCAACAAAGCCATCCCAGTGTCAGCTACTTGGATGACATCTTTGTGTTTGAGGCAAAATCGGCTATAACATTTAACACACTGCTTTCGCAAATCAATGTTCGTATAGTTATGTGCTTGACATTGGGATCTAGAAAATCTAGTTAATATATATAGAGAAACCTTAGCTATAGTTTCAAAAGAAGTTAATGCATTTTGCTATATGATCATAGGTCTAACAGGCGGAATTGGGGTAGGAAAGAGCTTTGTAGCTAATTGCTTTCAAGAGTTTGGTGCTGCTGTGTTTGATGCTGATTCTGTTGTACACCAACTTTATAAAGTGGATAAAAACATAATAAGTTATGCAGAAAAAAATTTTCCTGGAGTGGTAGTAAATGGTGAAATAGATAGAACAGTACTGTCTAAATATTTCTTAGCCTATGATGAAAATTGGAAACAATTTCAATCTTTGGTTCACTCTGCTGTGCTGCGTGAATTAGAATTTTTTATTGCCAAGGAAAAAAAGATCGATAGAAAACTTTTAGTTTTAGATGTGCCACTTCTATTAGAAACAAAATTTCATTCATACTGTGACCTTATTGTTTTTGTTCATGCAGATAGCGTTGTGCAAGCTCAAAGACTTAACGAACGTAATATAGATAAAGAAAAGCTAAATTTAATCTTCAATGTTCAGTTATCTATTGAGGAGAAAAGGAAGATGAGTGACTTGACCATCGATGCCAGCGTAAGCAAAGAGTATGTTTTTTCTCAAGTAAAAAAAATAGTGGATTCATTAAACCTAAACACGTAGCTCTACGTCATACCGCCGCGGTATCTCTCGGCCGCTAACAAGCAGCGGAATGACGATTGTCGATAAATCTAAGTTACTTTAGCAACAGTTATTCTCCACCAAATTACTCCGAATTTTAGTTGTATTATTTGCGGATTTCACTGCTGAAATCTCAAATTTTGAGCTTGTGTTCAAAAATGATTCAACTGACCTGCCAAAAAAATCGTATCTCCACCCCTTGAATAGTTTATCTATCTGCCCAGATATTGACCCGGTTAACTCATCTTTTGAAGAAACTAATTTCTTTGATATGTTACTTTCTTTACATTTACTATCTAAAATAATTGAGAGTATATCAAATACAGATTTGTCATAATTACTCGATAAGGTGTTGTTTTGCTGCATCCAATTTCTCTCATTTTCATTAAAAATATTCACAAACTCTAGTAAATCCGCATCTTTTATATTTTTTGTATTCCTCTTGAGATCATCTAAAATCTCATCAACATGCTCTACATTTTTTTCAATAAAATCAGCTATTACAGCATTATTGATTATTTTATTACGGTTCATATTATAGCGCTGTGCTAAGGTTTCTTGCCACTCACTAACTGCTTTAACAGTTAATACCAATCTTGGATTTGCTTCATAATTAAATTTAATTCTCTTCCATGCATTTTTTGGACTATGTAAATACTTATTTATATTAACTATTGATTCCATCTCTTCTTGAAACCAACCCATCCTATTATTTTCTTCAAGTTTATTGCACAATATTTGGTATAGGTCATATAGGTGTACCACGTCGTTTACTGCATAATCTAACTGATCTTCGGACAACGGACGCCTTAACCAATCTGAATTTTTAGCTTTAATTTTATCCAGCACTACTCCTTGATATTGCTCTACTACTTTTGAGTAACCAATAAAGTCATGATAATAATGACAAAACATAGCGGCAACTTGGGTATCAAAAATGGGAGTGGGAATACATTTAAACACAGTGAGTAAGGATTCTATATCCTGCCGGCAGCTATGAAACACTTTAGTTATTTCTTGATTCAGCATTATTTTCTTAATGAATGATAAATCAATTTCTGGCACTAATGCGTCTACAATAAAACTCTTCTCTCCGTAAGAAATTTGAATTAACGATAATTTTGGGTAGTAGGTTAAATTATTTCTAATGAACTCCGTGTCAACTGATATAAATTTCGGCTTTTTTGCTATTAACTCTTCACATATATTCTCCAGTTCTGATGTTGTACTAATTAGCATATATTTTTTATTCAGTGGATTTATTTTATAATTTATATTAAATTTTTGCAATTAATGACTTGTTGCAGGACTTTCTATAGTGTCTCTGTTCCTTTTGTCATACAACAGTGGGTTAGGTGACATCTGGTTTAATAAGTTTTAGAACTCTTTCAGTTTCTTTCTGAAGCTCCCTTCAAACAATATGACTTTCAGGTCGCACCATCTCAATGATATATCTGGACCCACTAGAATCCCTGCAAAGAACATCAACTATACTTTGTC
The DNA here is from genome assembly GCF_936270145.1 of Wolbachia endosymbiont of Oedothorax gibbosus. Classification (GTDB taxonomy): domain Bacteria; phylum Pseudomonadota; class Alphaproteobacteria; order Rickettsiales; family Anaplasmataceae; genus Wolbachia. The sequence continues at coordinate 616,538 of NZ_OW370537.1, read as the reverse complement.
TATCAAAGGCAATTTCAGCATCCATGATAGTGCTGAAAATTCTATTTCTTCTATTTCATCTTTGCCAGTGAAGTCCAATATATCATTGAGAAAGTGAATGAGAATATCTTTATTCTTTTCAGTGCCAAAGATACGCCAGATCATCCTTGGGATCGAGAAATTTAGAAAGAGCCATAGTAAAAATGCTGAAAAAAGATTAATACATAACCATTTGGCTTGACACATATAAACTGTGTCAAGCCACCTTTATTTACTTACTTCTTTTTCCCATTCTCACTTACTTCTTGTGCTTTCGCTCCATCTACTTGAGTACTAGGTAATACTGCATATGTAATACCACCGGCTACAAGTGCGGATGCCACTGCTATACCAACCATTACTAACATCTCTAATCTCACTGTACGTTCAAGTGCAGTAAATGCTACCAACCCAGCAGCAAGACCCATACCAACAGTAGCGGTATACTTCGCTCCATTGCTTTGTTTTGGTTGCTCAGTTGTTTTGTTTTTGGCTTCTAGTGCTTGTTTTTCTTGATCGAATTTAGTTTGTAATTCTGCTTTTTCCTTCTAGGCTTTCTGCTTTTCAGCTTCTAATTCTTCGCCTTTCTTACTTAATTGTTTTTCTAATTCTGTTTTTTGCGTATTAGCTGCACCCAATTGAGTTTGTAAGTCTGTTTTTTCCTTCTCTATCTGCTCAAGTTTATTTACTTTTTCTTGCATTTCATTTGATAGTTCATTTTTAGCTTCAGTTTTTATTGCCTCATCAGCTTTTAGAGCATCTATTGCAGCCGTTTTTGTTGCCTCATCAGCTTTAAGTTCATTTTTAGCTTCAGCTTTTAGCTCTTCAGTTTTCAGCATGTTCACTATCTTAACTGCTGTGTCTTCCATGTCCAAATTTTGTGATCCTGGTATTTGATTTAGTACTTGTTTTATCTTTTCTTTTAGTGACATATTAGACCTCAATATAAATAATATTTAGGCAGTATAATGCCTTTAAAACTTAACGTCAAGTAATATTTTCCATAGTGTGTTATTTTTGTAAAAATTTGGCGTAGCCGTCTTTACTTAATTGTGCTATAGCTAAAGTAATTTAGGTTTACCGATAATCGTCATCCCGCTGCTTGTTAGCGGGATCTATGCTAAGAGATACCGCGAATGAATCGCGGTATGACGCATAAGTGTTGAAAGTGCTATAAGTGGCATTATATAAGGTGGTTAACGGCGTAAATTTCAATGGTAATAAAATAAATTAAAAAAGCGCCTTTTTGCCTGTGGTTAGAAGGTTTAAGCGAATTTTCGACGTGGTTTATCTGCTTTCCCAACAACGAAGGTTGATATCAAGAGGAGATTTACATACCATTAATCACCTTGTGTGATTGCACTTTCAACACTTATGCGGTATGACGGTTAAGTATCCTGCTACGTGTTAGCGGCTGAGATACCGCGAATGAATCGCGGTATGACGGTTCGTGGTGGTATGACGATAACCTCGTCATCCCGCTACTTGTTAGCAGGATCTATGCTAAGAGATACCGCGGCGGTATGACGTAGGGCTGCGCTAGCTATAGTTTAAAGCTTAAAATTGAGAAATATTTATGTTAGAAGAAAAGTACAGCTTTCAAGAAATTGAGAAAAAATACAACATATTGTGGGAAGGCAGTAAAGTTTATAAATGGAATGGTGAAAAGGATAACACTTTCACTATAGACACACCTCCACCGACAATATCGGGAAAACTCCATATTGGCCATATATTCAGCTATTGCCACACAGACTTTATTGCCAGGTTTCAACGCATGCTGGGCAAAGATGTGTTTTATCCAATTGGGTTTGATGATAACGGCCTCCCCACTGAAAGATTGGTTGAACAAACCTATAAAACCCGTGCAAAAGAAGTTGGCAGAGAAAAATTTATAGAGATGTGCCATGAGGTTATTGAGAAATCAAAGCAAGAATTCAAGGAATTATTTAAATCAGTTGGCATTAGTTATGACTGGAATTTGGAATATCACACGATCAGCAAGGAAACTGTGACGCTTTCACAAATGTCATTCATTGATCTATATAATAAAGGGTATGCATATAGAAAAATGCAGCCCATCCTTTGGGACCCGGTTGATAAAACCGCAATTGCGCAAGCAGAAATAGAAGATAAAGTTTTTGAGTCATCCTTAAACACGATAGTTTTCTCTACTGAAGAAAATGAGCAGATCAATATTGCAACTACGCGACCTGAGTTACTTCCCGCATGCGTTGCAGTTTTTTGTCATCCAGAAGATGCACGCTACACTCATCTGATCGGAAAAACAGCCGTGGTGCCAATAGCAGAGGAGAAAGTTCCAATAATAGCTGACGATAAGGTAAAAATAGATAAAGGCACGGGGCTTGTTATGTGTTGTACATTCGGTGATGAGCTCGACATATATTGGCAGCAAAAGCATAATCTGCCGATGAAAATTATCATCAATCAGGATGGGAGGATGAACCTGAATGATGTCATTCAAGTAGCTGACACTGGAATCTATGAAATAAATGGACTAAGGGTTAAAGAAGCAAGAAAGCGGATAATTGAAGTTCTAACTGAAAGAGGACTTTTGATAGAAAGCACTAATATTTCTCATTCTGTTAAGTGCGCAGAAAGATCTGGTGCACCACTTGAGATATTACCTACTTATCAATGGTTTATCAAGACCTTAGAGCAAAAAGCTCAAGTATTAGATAAAGTAAAAGAATGCAACTGGCATCCAGCTACTATGCGTAAACGCATGGAAGTGTGGATAGAAGGGCTAAGTTGGGATTGGTGCATTTCAAGACAGCGCTATTTTGGTGTACCATTTCCAGTATGGTATTCAAAACGTAAGGGAGAAGAAGGTAAAATTATTCTAGCTGAGATAAAGGACCTACCTATAGATCCACTCAAAGATTTGCCAAAAGGGTATAGCAAAGAAGAGATTATCCCAGATCAAGATGTAATGGATACCTGGGCCACAAGTTCAATTACTCCTCAACTAAGTGCACTGGCAGTAAATGGTGAGCTCAGCTTACCAAATCATCGCTATAATACAATATTTCCTGCAGATCTGCGCAGCCAGAGCCATGAGATAATAAGAACTTGGGCTTTTTATACGATTTTGAAAGCGCATTATCATGCAGATTCTTTACCTTGGAAAAACATTATGATCAGCGGTTGGTGTTTAGCCGATGATAAAAAAAAGATGAGTAAATCAAAAGGTAACATCATCACTCCTCATGTAATGCTTGAAACTTATGGAGCTGATGTAGTGCGCTATTGGGCAGCGAACTCAAGACTTGGGGTTGACACAGTCTACTCTGAAAATATCTTTAAAATTGGCAAGCGCCTCATTACAAAACTTTGGAATGCCAGCAAGCTTGTTTCCATGTTCATCGAAAAACATCAAGCATTGAGCATAAATTCTGCTCACGAGACAATGGATAAGTGGATATTGTCTAAGTTATGCAGAGTTATAGAAAAGGCAACGAACAACCTATTGCAGTTTGAATATTGTGAAGCTTTGGGCGTAATAGAGGAATTTTTTTGGAAAGACTTTTGTGATAACTACTTGGAATTAGCAAAAAAGCGCGCATATGGAGATAAAGTAAACAGCGAAGCAAACTTAAGTGCAAAGCAAAGTTTGGCATATGTACTGAATATTATTTTACGGTTATTTGCACCTTTTCTGCCGTACATTACGGAAGAGATATACCACCTGTTATATAGTTATAATTCTGTACACAATCAAAGTAATTGGCCGAGTAAGGAAGAGCTTATCTACGATAAATATTCAGAGGAAATGGGAGATAATGTTATTCAGATATTAAACATTATCAGAAAGATGAAGGCAGATAATAATGTATCAGTTAAGCATCTGATAAAAAAGTTGATGATAAAAGCGAGCGTACAAGAGGATAAGTTGGATCAATCCGCACAGGATGATTTGCAGGCAGTTTGCAATGCGGAAACGATAGAGTGGATGCAGTCTGAGCTTGAAACTGAAGACGAGAAATACATAGTGAATATAGATTTATATTGATTTTTATGTGAAATTAGTTTGACTTCCTTTAATGTGAGCGTTACCATAACGATAGCTTTACTTATGAGGGAACGATAGTGGGAAATCTATATAATAAAGCTAATGCGCCATATCTTATAGCTGGTACTCTTGCTACTTTGGCATTGCTTGCATCTGGGACACTTGCTGTTGCTCCTTATGTTGCATTCTTATCTCCAATTGCAGCCTTTAATGTAGCTCTTCCTGTTGCCTTGAGTTTATCTATACTATCTACTTTGATACTCGCACTTTCATGCAAGATGATTAGCAAGAATAGGAAAATGGAGGCTGAGAGAAATAAATTTGCTGAAAAAGAGCAAGAGTTAAAACAACAATCAGAGAGTAAGGTACAAGAGTTAGAAAGTAAAATAGCTCTGGGAGAAAAAGCTAAAGAAGCTGTAAATAAAGAAGTGAAGAATCAATCAAATAGATTAACTCGAGAAAAGCAAGATTTGGAAAGCGAAATTGCAGGGTTAAATGGTGAGAAAGAACAATTAGAAGCCGTCAATAAAAATACTCTTGATAAGCTGCAGAAGGAAAAAGCTGAGTTAGAGCAAAAGGTGAAAGGTTTAGAAGGTAAAGTTGAACAGTTAGAGAAACAACAAACTGATACACAGAAGAAATTAAATCAGAAAGATCAGGAGTTAGTTGCCAAAGTACGGGAATTAGAGGGTACAAAAGAGAAGTTACGTGATACAGAACAACAATTGAATAAAATAACTCTGGAAAAAGAAGCTGCAAACAAAGAAGTGGAGGAATTAACTCGAGAAAAACAAGATTTGGAAAGCGAAGTTGAAAGGCTAAATGAGGAAATGGAGTGGTCAGAGGAACCGCAAGAAGAACTATATGATGCATCAGAAGGGAAAGGGGGAGATGAAAATAAAAATGAAGAGATGGAAAAAAAAGTAGAAAAAGAAATAGAACATCTGAAGGCAAGCTTCAATATAACAAGTAAAAATGTTGATTTACATAAACAAAACGAAAAGCACTCATCTGAAAATTCTAATATTGATAAATCTCTTTTTGATAAAGCTCTTTTTGATAAATCTCTAAAAGTGGAAGAGAGGTTCGACAAAAGTATTAACAACTGTGAGGAAATGCTAAACACGCTGGAACAAAGTTCATTACAAGAAAAAATAGTACAAGAAATAGTTAATTCACTGGAAATGATAAAGGATACAAGCAGTGAATTGTTAGAATTTGAAGGAGGGTGTGCAAGTCAAAGCTCTTTTTCGAAACCAAAACCACCTTACACATCCACACCAAAAACAAGAGAAACTTTTCACAACAAAAAATCTTCTAATTCATCTATATCTAAAGAAAACTCAGAGCCACAAGATCAAAAAAGTTCTGATGCAAGTTTCAGCAGCTCTCATTCATCGCCTTTGAGAGATTCAACAAATAATTCTATCGCATTTTAACAATGTAAGTGCAGAGACCTCCACAGATAAGAGAATCTTAACAAATATATATAAGACTGCCGAAGTTGTGTGTGTGAAGAGGGATAATTTGTTTAAAAAAGCTAATGCATTTTATTTTATAGCTAGTTCCTTAACGTTACTTACATCTTTAGCGCTTATTGTAACTTCTAATGTGCCTCTTCCTCTAACTCTCGCTTTAGCTGCATTATCTGTTTTGGTGCTTGCACTTTCGTATAAAATAATTAGCAATAATAAGAAACTAGAAGTTGAGAGAAGTAAATTCGCTCGAAAAGAGCAAGAGTTGGAAAATAAAATAACTCTGGAAAAAGAAGCTGGAAACAAAAAAGTGGAAAAATTAAAACATGAATTAACTCGAGAAAAGCAGAATTTAGAAAGCAAAATTGATAGGTTAAATAAGGAAATAGATCAGTTAAAGGAAGAACAAACTGTTACACAACAAGGATTAAACCAGAAAGCTCGGGAGTTAATTGCCAGAACGCAAGAACTGGAAGGTAAAATGAACGAGTTATATAATGCAGAACAACAATTGAATAAAATAACTCTAAAATTGAATCAGAAAGTAAATGAGTCAGAAGTTGAGAGAGAATCTCTTCTTGAAGAAAAAAAATCTTTAGAGCAAAAATTAGAAGCTAAAATAGACCGTGTATTTAGAATAACAGGCAAATTAGAAAAAATAATGAAGGAAAAAGATGGACTTAGTGAGCAAGCAGAAGAATTAGTTTGTAAAATCACGCGTTTGTGTGAACATTTACAAGAAAAAGAAGTTAATCTAGCTGAAAAAGAAAAACGCATAACGGAATTGAAAAGGAAAATAGATAATAATAAACATGCAGAATTAAAAAATGAAGAATTGCATAAGGAAATAGAAAAATTATCTAAAGAAAAAGAAGAATTATGTAAGGAAATAGAAAAATTATGTAAAGAAAAAAATATATTATATAATAAAAAAGAAGAATTACATAAAAGACAAAAAGAACTTTATGCGGAATTAGATGAGTTACAATGTAGATTTAAAGAAACTAATCAGAAAAATAAAAACTTATCTCAAGAATTAAAAAAGAAATTCGAAGAGTTAGATGAAGCAAATGGTTTAATTAAAAATCAATCTTTTGAGTTAGATGGGATAAGAAAAGATTGTAATAATGAAGTAAAAAGTTTAAGAAATTCACTTTTAGAACGAGACAGTCAAATAGAACAACTTGAAGAGGGTTTTTTGAAAGAGAAGAAAGAACAAGTAAATTTTATGCAACTGTTGATAAGCTGTATAACAGACCAAATAGAAGGACCAACAGGAGATAATGATGAAAAAGCAGTATTAAACACGACTCAAATATTAAAGCTTGCGTTACAAAAAGAAATTGCACGGCTTTTGCCAGACAAAACGCCTTCTTCTTCGCTGGAAGATCTTGTATATGCATCATCGCTAGACGAAACATCTGTTCCTTTACATGCAGGAGATCGTGGATATGGATCCGAGGAAGATTCTGGATATAACAGTCGCTCATCCACTCCGACCAAATTGCCAGATTTACCGTGGACAGAACGTTGTAAACGCAGTCAATTTCGGAATGTAGAACTTGACAATACAACAAATTAGTCTTATTATAAAATAAATCATGCAAGATAATGAACCCAATAATATGTGCACTGGATACACAAGACTTAAATAAGGCTATTTCTCTAGCTAATGCTCTGCGTGGTAAAGTTGGCATGGTTAAGCTGGGATTAGAATTTTTTGCTGCTCAAGGTCTTTCTGGAGTGCAAGAAGTTGCAAAATGCAATGTACCAATTTTTTTAGATCTGAAATTGTATGATATTCCGAGCACTGTGGCTAAAACAGTTGAAGTAATAAAAGTTCTGAACGTTGAAATGTTAACTCTGCACATCAGCGGTGGGACAAAAATGCTTGAAGAAGCGCTAAGTGTAGTGCAAGGCACAAAAATAAAGCTGATTGGAGTGACAGTGCTAACTAGTATGAGCAATGAGGATTTAAACGAGCTTGGAGTAGCAAGAGAGGCAAAATCACAGGTAATTTTGCTTGCAAGGCTTGCAAAAAAGATTGGACTCCATGGAATAGTCTGTTCTGCACTAGAAGCTCAAGAAGTGCGCCGAGAATGCGGTGAAGACTTTAAAATTATTACTCCAGGAATTCGTATAGATCCAGGTCATGACGACCAAAAAAGGACAGCAACACCAAAAGAAGCAATAAATTCAGGAGCTGATTATATCGTCATTGGCAGACCCATTACAAAAGCTGCAAGTAGTGCAGAATTAATATTGAAATCCCTTACTAATTGAAGCAGATAAAAAAAAGTTTGAAGCAGATAAAAAAAGTGCTTGACATGAAAAAACGAACATTATATAGTGTTGTTATCTTTTGTTTTACCTCGCTTAATTTAATTGCTGGGTTGAGCTTACAGTACTAAGTGTGGCACAAAGTGCCACGCTATTTTCCGATTTACATTTTCAACAGATAAGTTTTCTTCGGTTTTTTTCATGCTGAAGTGTAGTTGTTATTGTAGCAACAGGGTTGTTGTCTTCAAATTACAGCACAGTTGCCTGTAAAATTCAAAAGAAGTCTAATGCTAACTAATTTTCCATTTTCATTTTATTTTCAAAGGAGGCTATTATGTCACTTACCAATATCGCTCACCGTATTAATGAACTCGCTTCATCATGGGAGCAATTTAAATTAATAAATGATCGCAAACTAAAAGAAATTGAAAGCAAAGGGCATGCTGATTCTGCAACAATTGAGCAGCTATGCAAGGTAAATAATGCCATTGATAGTTGCAAAGAGCGTTTAGACTTGATCGAAACTGCAGCTCAACGTCCAGAAGTAAATACAGATTTTAGCACAAGCGATAAATATTTTTCTGATTATATCCGCAAGGGCGGTTTATCACACAAAACCCTCAGTGGGGATGATAATGATATCGGAGGGTATCTAGTTACTCCGCATATTGTAAAACGCATAAACAAGCGCGTAACTGATTCGTCTCCAATGCGACAAATATGCTCCAGTCAAAGAATCTCTACTGAAACATTGGATTACATTATAGAAGATTTTGACCGCGCCGGTGCAGGTTGGAGCAGTGAAACAGTAGATGATGAGGACGGTGGCAATAAGTCTAAGTATGATTTTGCAAAAGATACGGACACGCCCAAAATCCAAAAGATTTCCATCACGACTTACGAGTTATATGCTCAACCACAAATATCACAAAAGTTACTCGATGATGCGTTTGTTGATGTTGAAAGTTGGCTGGTGGAAAAGATTGCCGAGACTTTTAGTAAGGAAGAAAGCGAAGCCTTCATTAAGGGTGAGGGTACTTTTCAACCCAAAGGAATTTTAGCTTATGATGATGGAAAGGGCTACAATAAAATAGAGCAAGTTAAAACTGAAAAATTAGATAGCGATTCAATAATGATATTGTACTATTCTCTCAATGAGTATTACTCTAAAAATGCATCATTTTTGATGAACAGAAGTACGTTAAAAAACATTAGGCTGCTAAAATCTCAAGAGGGTCAATATCTCTGGCAGCCAAGTTTGTCGCTTAAAGCCCCAGATACTTTAATGGGGATACCAGTATATCAATCTGCCGATATGCCACCAGCGCCAAACAATCAGCTACCAGTAATTGCGATGGCAGATTTCAAACAAGCTTATAAGATTGTAGACAACAGAGGAATGAGAATATTAAGAGACCCTTATACGAATAAGCCTTACGTTAGATTTTTTGTCACTAAGCGTGTTGGCGGAGAGGTTGTAAACACCAGCGCTATTAAATTGTTGAAAGTTGCGAGCAAGTACTAAAAACTTCAACAGCACCGCCTTCAAAACCTTTTTACTTCTTCTTATACCATATATTTTCCCTTTAAAGTAAAAAATAGTTGACATGTTATACTATTTACGAGATAATTAAGTTAGTTTATTATTAATTTAAGGAGTAAAGTATGTGGAAAAGTATAAAAAAGTTTTTTAAGTGGATTGCTGATCACACAGGAATTTCATGGGTTGCAAGAAAAATTTCATCAGGCTGGAAGTGGTTATTTGGTGGTAAAGCAAAACAAAATACATCACAGCATGAGGGGCGTTCAGATAATAAGGAACATGAACCTACTCAAGCAAATGATCAATCAAAAGATCACACAACACCAAAAACTCCTGCTCCTAGCAGGCCAACACCAACAGTAGAGCCAGAAGGTCTAAAAACTCCTAGTGATGATAGCTCTGTAACACCGCTGCCATATGAGCCCCTTAAGACTACAACACAAGAGCCTGCTCAACCAACACTGGATGAAAAATCTCAAGAATCTGTAGTTAATAAACGTGAAGAAGGCGAGCTTAAGCTTAACACAGCTTTAAATGGCATAGATCTAAGTTTAAAGCAAGCTTTAGTGGTTCAGGACTATAAAAGTCATAATGTAAACGCAAATGAATCTTTTACTGAACTTCTTATATATATAAAGTGTGGTAAAGATGAATACCGTGTTGTTGGCTATACTCTTGGAGAACCTACTAGTATTTTTTCTGTACCTATAGCGTCGATAGTAAAGAAGAACGAAAATGGTGAGTATTTGGATAGCAACTTAAAGAACCCTTTAAAGAACCCTGTAAATAAAGATGTACAAGAAATGCTAGGATTAAAAGATGATGTAACAACGGTTAAAGTAGATAGTATATCTAACGAGCCATTTGAAGGTACAGCGTTGGGACGACCTAAGCTCAATACTACTACGACACAACAAGTGGTTAACAATTATACAACTATTACACCATCTGCAGTGCCAAATAAATCTCAAGGTAATAGTATTGTTATTCCAGAGGGAGCAAAGCTGAAGTTTTTTCCAGAGATATCTGACTTTCTTTCGAGAGCAAGCTTGGAAAGAGAAATGCTGTTTTGCAAGGTGGCACCGAACTCATTATTTACTCAATCAATAGCAGAACAAGCCGCTAGTAATGATCATTCTCGTTAATTAGTAACCACTATAGTAAACCTTTCAAAAAGGAGCACCCCTTCAGGTGCTCTTTTTTTCTTTCTTATATACACAAAAATCATATAGAATTGTAGACACAGTTCTTTTATTCTGATGCTTTTCAATTCTATAGTTCTTAGCCTCTCTTTACTATTATTTCTCTGTATTATCATAAAAAAGAATAAAAAATTGAGTAAAGAGAAAGCAAACCTTGAAGTTAATTTATGTAAATTAGAGCAAGAAACAAAGCAAAGTTTGCTTACGAAGAATGAAGAAATAGTTGATTTAAAGATCAAAAAAGCAGAGCTTGAAGTGACTCTGCAAAAAGAACGTGAGGAAAAGAAAAAGGAAATAGAGTTACTAACAAAAGCAGAGGAGAGATTAACAAACACTTTTAAAGCACTTTCTCTTGATGCTTTGCAAACAAATAACAATAATTTTCTGAACTTAGCAAAGGAAGTAATCGATAGTAAATTAAAAGAAACGGAAAGCGATTTCAAAAAAAGACAAGCAACGATCAACGAAGTTGTAACTCCAATAAAAGAAAAATTAGAAAAATTTGACAGTGAAATACGTGAGCTGGAAAAAGAGAGGGTAGGGGCCTATGAAGGTTTAAAGGAGCAAATTGGAGCGCTGATGAACCAAACTTCTAGCCTTGCTAATGCCCTGAGAAAACCTCACATCAGAGGAAAGTGGGGTGAAATGCAGTTAAAAAGAGTGGTAGAAATAGCGGGGATGATTGAATATTGCGATTTTTTTACTCAAGCCTCAGTGATTGATAAAAACGAGGATAATTTATTGCGTCCTGATTTAATAATTAAAATGCCATCTGGAAAGCAAATAATAATAGATGCTAAAGTGCCGCTTGATTCTTACATGGATGCTATATCACAAAATGATTTGCAAATACAAAAGGAGAAATTAAAGAATCATTCCCTGGCAATAAAAAAACACATAAATGACTTGGGTAAAAAAGAGTATTGGAATCAATTTGAAAATACGCCAGAACTTGTGGTGCTTTTCTTAACAGGGGAGGGGGTTTTTAGCGCAGCACTAGAATATGAGCCTGCTTTGATAGAGATTGGAGTGGAGAAAAAAGTGATCATTGCAACACCGATCACTCTAATTGCGTTGCTAAGAGCAATAGCGTATGGATGGAAGCAAGAGATGATAGCTGAAAATGCAAAGAAAATCAGTGAACTAGGTCATATTTTATATGAGCGCATTTGCACAATGGGTGAAAACTTTGATAATTTGCGCAGGAGCTTAAAAAGTGCTGTTGATCATTATAATAAAACTGCTGGTTCGCTTGAAGCAAGAGTGTTTCCTGCTGCTCGAGAATTCAATAAGCTTGGTATACATGCAAAAAATAAAAGTTTAAGTGCTGCAAAGGAGTTAGAGTCCTTACCACGCAGTTTACATGCTGAGGAATTGAAAGTAGATTAGACTTCTTACATAACCATTCAAGAGCTAGACGTTTTAGATCTAGCATTTGTGATTAAGATTCACGTTTTTTTAATATTTATATATAGCTTATCTGCTTGCTGCCGCTTTTTCTTTTATTAACATATTAAGGAAAAATTTGACTTTTTATCTAAAATAATATAAAATAAAATAATAGTTGGTGAGGTAAAAATGTCAGTATCAAAAGAGCGTAAGGAATATTTACTAGAAAAGTTTAAATATGCTGCCAGAGAATTTGGCAAATCTGGTACAAAGTCCAATCATAAAACAGTACCAAAAGAACAGCAACTCTCTATTGATTTAGGTAACAAAAAAGTTTTTGGTACTATAAACAGAATTTTACACTGGATAGAAAGTAAATTTACGTATTTTTTTCCACGCTATAATTTATTTCCAGAAGTTGGAGTCGAAGGAAGAAAAATCCCTAGAACTAATACAAAGGTTAAGTATTTTACTCCAGATGATCAAATAGAACATACTAAAATTACTTATAAAGGAAAATTATACATAGACTTAATGCCAGAAATAGAAGGTAATAAGTTAAAAGGCTTTAAAGGCAAATTATATGATACAACTGATAAAATTAGTAAGGGAGAAAAAGGTTGTGTAGCTTATGTGATCACGCTTGATGGAAAGCTAGTCACTCATGAACATATTAATGTTAATAAAAGCAAGTGGGCTTATCGTCATTCAACTCTTGCAGGTGGTAGGCCAGTTTTATGTTCTGGTTTAATAAAAGTGGTAAATGGTAAAATAACTTATATAGACAACAATAGTGGGCATTATAAACCAGAATCAGCAAATTTATACAATGCAGTGAAAAAGTTAGAAGGTCTATTTTCGAAAGATGCGAAAGTTGTTTGCTTACCGTATTGGGTTAGCTTGCAAAAACAAATTCCGTTTATACGCAAAATTATTTCAGCCAACCAAGAGCCGGTAGAGAAATTCTTAAAAAGGATGGAGAAAAAAGGAGAAGATGGATTAACTCAATATGAAAGACATTTTAAAGGAGTAAAAGAATGCAATGAACAGTATGAACAAAAGTTGCTTCTTGCAAGCTATAAGTCACCTACAAATGAACTGCCCTGCAAACCAACTATACATAAAAAACACAGGTTGAAATACTCTGAATATATTAACTTACACCTTAATTTTTTGAAAGAGTTCGATGAAAATCCCAAAGTGCAAAAAATGGCAATAGAACATTCAATAAGAAGGGTTATTGGAGCAAATTATGGCCATAAACCTACAGTTGCGCTTGCTAAGGCACAGATAGCTAAAAATGGAAAGTTGCAAGAAAAGGACGAAATAGTAGGTATAAATGTAACCTTTCACCATGAGAACGATTGTAATAGCTTTGCTAAATTTCTGGATCTCAAAAAGCATAGCTATAATTGCACATTTCATCTGAAGGACAAAGAAATTGATGAGCTTCTTAAATCACGTGATAAGGAAGTTAGAGCTACTGTAAAAAGGTTAATACCTAATAAATATACAGTTTTTATGAGTGCAGACCAGGCTGATAGGTTTATAAAGGATACTTTACAAATTGAAATTGATAGCGTTGAACAATTGGGTACCCGTTTAGTGGAGCATTAAAATAGATAAACAAAGCAAGACAAAAAGGTAATCAAAGAGTGAGTGTAAGAGAACTCTGCAAAAATTTACAGTAAAAAATAGAAAAATTAGAAGCAAAAAGAATAAACTTCTTTCATGTATTAAATAAGTTTGATCTGACACTTAAAATAAGTAAGTTATAAAATAGTAAAAGAAAGGAGTGTTGCATTTCGTAAGCATACTCTATTGCCATTCTTACTATTACCCACAAATATGTGGTTCATGAGCAAGTCTCCATCCTTCTGCTAGATCAAAGAGACGTCTCCACCCTTTCCAAAGAGTAATTGGTCCTGGTTTTGGGTCGCTTTTTCTTGCTAAATGACCTCCAAGTTGAGCAATCCACGAAACGGCTTCTTTTATAGTAGGGGCTATACTTGGACATGGTTTTCTGTGTATTTTAACATATAAAACTTTCCATTCTTCCTCAGCTAATAAGCCAGTACATGGTAATGTTGGGTTAGTTCTTGCAATTGATGTAATAAAGAAAATTCTCCAAGCAATAATGCTCATGACTGTTAAATACCTCATTAATCTTTCTGCTGTTCCAAGTCTACATTCCTCAACTTTGAGACCAGATTTTAAAATCTTATGCAATATCTCTATTTTCCATCTCAAACAATACCAACTAATTTTTTCAACAGCTTCTTCAAAAGTACTGACCGAAAGATTTGTTAAAAGCATCCACTCTAGCGGACTTGCTCCTGGAGGAGAATTTCTTTCAACAACATGAATTGCGTAAAGTTGTAGACTGAATAATGCTGCTGGTTTATATTTTATGTGACCTTCTTTACCCCAGTTGCGGATTAGAAGTCAGTGAAAAAGATAGGGAAATAGGGTAAACTCCGGAAACATATTATCAAAAAGTAGAGAGGTTACCCATGAATAAAAATGTAACAGAATTATTTTGCTTTGTAGACGATTTTTGCAAGGCTATAAACAAAAATTTCGCAGAAAAACTCCTGCCAAACAGTAAAAAACCTACCAGAACGCCAGAGATTACGCATTCTGAAATTCTTACTATAATTTTACTTTATCAACAATCTAGATGTGAGGACTTTAAATCTTTCTATACATATTATTTGAAAGCACTATATGGATCTGAGTTTCAAAATTTGCCAACATATAGTAGATTTATTAGGCTAAAACCGAGGGTTTTATGGTATTTAGCATTACTTTTGCAATGGCTATGTGAGCAGTCGAAAATGACAGGGATTTCGTACATAGATGCAACATCTATCGCTGTTTGCCATCCAAAAAGAATCTCAAGAAACAAAGTTTTCAAAGGATTGGCAAAGCTTGGAAAGACTACATATGGCTGGTTTTTTGGTTTTAAATTGCATATGGTAATTAATGAAAAAGGTGAAATTCAAGGAGTTACACTTACTAAAGGTAACGTTGACGACAGAAAACCAGTACCAAAATTAACTGAAAAACTGACTGGTCTTTTGTTTGGTGATAAGGGCTATATAAAGAAAGAGCTCTTTGCAAAACTCTTCGATAGAGGACTAAAACTCGTTACCAAAGTAAAAAAAGGTATGAAAAACACATTAATGCTACTTGAAGAAAAGATTTTTTTAAGAAAAAGGTCGATTATTGAAACAGTTTTTGGCTACCTAAAAGACAGACTTGAGCTTGAGCATTCAAGGCACAGGTCTCCAATAAATTTCTTGGTGCACGTCTTTTCCACATTAGTTTCATATTCCATGAAGCCTAAAAAGCCCTGTATTTCTAGATTTTACTATATTGATTAATCCGCAACTGGGGTTCTTTACATTTTATGTGGCTTTCATGTGGACTCATCATAAATTTTCCGAATCTAATTTCTAGAAATGCTGTCCTTTTTTGCTTATCATCTCTAGCAGGGATTTCAACTTCTACTTTTCCAGTGCAAGGAAGACCTTGGATAAATGACCATAATTTTTGCTTATTCCTGGTATACATAAATTTTTTATTTACATTTCTGTTGTGACGAGCTCTTACTAAAATTGCTGAGTTAAGATTATGTGCAAGTTCAAAAAAATCATGTATATCTGCTTCTCTGTCACATACAGTTATAACCTCTGTTTGGGTCTGATCTATAATATTATTTGTTTTCTTTAAGCTTTCTAGCCATTTCATACTTTCTTTATCCTCAATATGAACGTTACTACGATGACTCTTTAGTCTTTTTTCTTCTTCAGAAATTGGTGGCCTCGAGTAAATCTTTTGATCCAATATTCCTAGTACCAAACCTTCCGTACTAACAGCAAGGGCTGTATGCATTACTGTACCTTTACCTCCTTTCCCAGCAATACTTCCCAATCCGCTTGTTTTTTTATGACTTGAGTATGAAATATAAGTTGTATCTTGAATTACAAGGACTCTTTTATGAGCTTTTGTTCTTTCAACTGTTTTATCAATGTGTGAAGCTAGAATATCAACTTCTTTTACGTTCTCATTTTGAAAAAAACGATATGCAGCTTTTGCTTCTGACCAACTTCCGCATGCCTCATTAATTGAGCTTTCAGGTGAACCTATCACACTATTAGCAATATTCACTAATCTTTCGGTCAATCTTTTATCTCCAAGTGAAGCATCTCCAAATTCATTTTTAGCCCACTCATTACTCTCGTTTGCCATTTTTATACCATCAATATTTGCAAACTCTAATATTGTAATACTTTATTCATAAGTACATCTATATTTGTGGGTAATAGTAAGATTGCCATTAGATCTACAACCTCAATCCCACACTTCTAGTCTACATCGTTGCTACAGCATTAGCAGACTACCAGATGTTGATGAACCAAAAAAGAAATTCAAACAATATCCTATACAAATAGTGTGTTTTTTTATAATTAATGCATAAACCTTTGGTCCAATAAATGCTACCATAGGCATTAAAAGTTAATTAACAAACTGCAATGTATAATAAAATAAAGGAACTTGTAAGATTTTGATCTTGCAAGTTATAGACAAGCAAATTTGTCATAAAGTTTAATAGTGTCTGTTACTGCTTTTAGGTGTGAGGCTAGAGGGTTATTAGCAGTAACAGACACTATTAAACTTATTATAGAATTTACTTAAAGTAAATACTTAATTTAAAATATTATAATATTTTTACTTACAATAGATTTATGTAAATGCTTTTTTCCTCAAATTAGTATTGTACTATTATACTTGTTGAATGCTAAAAAATTATTAACTATCACTAATCTCTATTTGCATAGTAAGTTTATATATACTATTATACAGTATATCATTTAGTTTTATAGCAAACAAACAAAAGATATGGTGAAGTTATTTGCACTATTGATAATATTTTACTCAAATATATCTGTTGCCTCTGCTCCTACTTCCTGGCAATTTGGATTTCCTCCTCCTGCAACTGAAGTAATGGAGGCTGTAGTTAGGTCACATTCGTTTGTGATGTTTGTGATGGTTGCAATAATGCTTTTTGTGTGGGCGCTGCTTGCTTATATAGCGTTTCGCTTTCGTAAAAGCAAAGTAACAAACATAAGTAAAACTACCCATAGTGTTCCTTTAGAAATTATTTGGTTTGTTATACCAACGATTATTGTTGGAATCTTAGCCTTTGAAAACGCTAAATTACTGAAGCTACAGGAAGAAATACCGAAAGCTGATATAACACTAAAAGTTATTGGCCATCAATGGTATTGGAGCTACCAATATCCAGAATATCAAGGTGTGTCATTTGATAGTTATATTAAGGGAAAAGAAGATTTTATCGAAGGAGATTTAAAGCTATTCTCTGTTGATAACAACATCATTTTACCCGTTAATACTAACGTTCGTTTACAAGTTACAGCAGGAGATGTGATACACAGTTGGGGAGTACCGGCTTTTGGTGTAAAAATTGATGCGATACCAGGTAGGCTAAATGAAGCGTGGTTTAATATCAAAAAGCCTGGTGTTTATTATGGGCAGTGCTACGAATTGTGTGGTCAAGGCCATGGATTTATGCCAATTGTTGTTGAAGCAGTAAGCAAAGAAGATTTTAATAAGTGGATCGAAAATAGAAAATTAGTGAGTTAAATTTGGAGTATAGATATGAGTAACGCACCAAAGGGCATAAAGCGTTGGTTGTTTTCCACCAACCATAAAGACATAGGGACACTGTACATTATTTTTTCCATATTAGCTGGAATTATTGGTGGATTATTATCGGTGATTATTCGTACTCAGCTAATGCACATTAATATACTTAACAATAACTATCAATTATATAACGTAATGATTACAGGCCATGCATTGATAATGGTGTTTTTTATGATAATGCCAGCCCTCATGGGAGGATTTGGTAATTGGTTTGTGCCTCTTATGATCGGTGCACCCGATATGGCATTTCCTCGTATGAATAATTTAAGTTTCTGGTTATTAGTGTCATCTTTTATTTTGCTCATTCTTTCAGCATTTGCTGGAGAAGGTGCAGGTACGGGTTGGACTTTATATCCACCTTTATCACAGGTAATGTCCCATCCAAGTGCAGGAGTTGACATTGCTATACTTGCACTTCATGTTGCTGGTATGTCGTCAATTGTTGGGGCGATCAACTTTATAGTTACTATATTTAACATGCGCGCAAAAGGAATGTCATTAACTAAGATGCCACTGTTTGTTTGGTCTGTCTTGCTAACAGCATTTATGTTGATTGTTGCTTTACCAGTGCTTGCCGGTGCTATAACTATGCTTCTTACTGATCGCAATGTTGGTACTTCCTTTTTTGATCCTGCCGGTGGCGGTGACCCTGTGTTATTTCAACATCTATTTTGGTTTTTTGGTCATCCAGAAGTTTACGTAATTATTTTTCCTGCATTTGGCATCATAAGTCAGGTTGTATCAACTTTTTCTCACAGACCTGTATTTGGTTACATAGGGATGGTTTATGCAATGATAGGTATAGCAGTATTTGGCTTTATGGTTTGGGCTCATCATATGTTCACTGTTGGGCTTAGTGCTGACGCTGCTGCATTTTTTAGCACCACCACAATTTTTATCGGTGTGATAACTGGTGTAAAAGTCTTTAGTTGGATTGCAACTATGTGGGGCGGAGCAATTGAGTTTAAAACCCCTATGCTATTTGCACTAGGTTTTATTTTCATGTTTGTTGGCGGTGGCATAACGGGAATAATTCTTTCTCATGGTGGAATAGATAAGCTTCTGCATGATACCTACTATGTTGTTGCTCACTTCCATTATGTCATGTCACTTGCTGCATTATTTGGAGCTTTTGCTGGCTTTTATTATTGGATTGGTAAAATGTCGGGTAAACAATATAATGAGCGCTTAGGTCAAATCCACTTTTGGCTTACTTTTATTAGCACCAATATCACTTTTTTACCTCAACATTTCTTGGGATTAGCTGGTATGCCAAGACGTATACCTGATTATCCTGATGCGTTTATCCCTTGGAATTACATATCCTCAATTGGCTCATATATGTCCTTTGTTTCAGTTATGTTTTTTGTGTTTATAGTTATACATCTCTTTAAATGGGGCAAGAAAGCTGGAGATAATCCTTGGGAAGGTGACACCTTGGAATGGACGGTATCTTCACCACCGCCTTTTCATACTTTCGAAAAGCCACCAGTGGTAAAATAGAATGTACACAAGTGTTTTGCTAAATGTTGAATCAACAATACTGGATTTTTGGCGTTTGCTGAAGCCAAGGATAATGTATCTTGTGGTATTTACTGCAGTTGCTGGTATGGTTACTGCACCAGGTAGTATGCACCCTTTTCTAGCACTAATATCTCTTATATGTGTTGCTCTTGGCTCAGGATCTGCAGGTGCTATCAATATGTGGTATGACAAAGACATAGATCTGCTCATGGAAAGGACAAAAAACCGCCCTATACCCTCAGGCAGAATTCTTGCAGAAAGTGCGCTTGAATTTGGTATAACTCTTGGAATATTGTCAGTATTTATCATGGCAATAGCAGTAAATTATATTTCTGCTGCTTTGCTTGCAGTTAGCATATTATTTTACGTTTTCGTATATACAATTTGGCTAAAAAGGCGTACTCCGCAGAATATCGTTATCGGTGGTGCAGCAGGTGCTTTTCCTCCAATGATTGGCTGGGCAGCTGTAACTAATTCTGTAAGTTGGGAAAGTTTCATTTTATTTTTAGTAATTTTTATGTGGACTCCACCACACTTTTGGGCCCTATCTTTAAATAAGTCTGAAGACTATGCAAAGGCATCGATTCCAATGTTCAATATTGTTTATGGTCCGGAAAAAACAAGAAAATATATATTAATTTATAGTGTGTTGCTGGTGCTAACTAGCTTGCTTCCAGCTCTATTTTTGAAAAAGGCTTTACTTTATCTAAGCATGGCAACCTTTGAAGGGTGCGTTTTTATTTGGTACGCTATATCAATTCTCAGATTCAAGAACCACATCTCACAGAAAAAAATGTTTTCTTATTCAATTTCTTATCTATTCTTTCTATTTGTTAGCATTATTTTTTGTTCTATTGATTTATTTTAATTATGAAAGAACGGCAAAAGCACAAAAACTATTTTTTACTTTTCCTTTTGGTAATGCTCGTTGTCACACTTTTTTTTGTTTCTATAATAAAATTTAAAGTAAACTACCTTTAGAAATTGTACTTTCATAAAAGCAACTATATACTTTATTAATTCATATAGTTAAAGATGAATAAAAAGGAAGTGACAATATACACGGATGGGGCGTGTTCTGGTAATCCTGGAGCGGGAGGATGGGCAGCGATTATATTATTTCAAAATCATAGAAAAGATGTTTATGGTAGAGAAGAAAATACCACAAATAATAAAATGGAGTTAACAGCGGTGATCAATGGGCTGAAAGTATTGAAATTTTCTTGTAATATTAATTTATATACGGATAGTCTTTATATTAAGCATGGCATAACAGAATGGATAAATAAGTGGAAAATGAATGGCTGGAAAACAAGTAATAAAAAATCAGTAAAAAATATGGAATTGTGGAAAGAGCTAGACAACGTTGCTTCACAACACGAAATTGATTGGAAGTGGGTTAAAGCACACAGTGGCGATAAGTATAATGAGGAGGCTGATAGTTTAGCAAGAAAAGCAATAATCGATGCTTAAAAAAATCACTATATCACTTTCCATAGTTCTATTGTTTGTATTCTGCTTATTTGTCTTTTTTAAGGGTGAGAGTCCTTTAGAAATCAATATTAATTATATTAATTTTTATGTTAAACATAAAATATCAAAGATATTTGTTGGCTCAAGCGTTAATATGGAGAATACCTCAGTTGTTTGGCAGAAAGGTAGTAAAGATCCGTATTTAGTCATTACAGATTTGGCAATAGCAAATCCTAATTTTACTATAAAAGTTCCTGAGCTTTTTGTACATTTTAAGTTAAGTTCCTTATTTAAAGCTAGCACAAATCTCTCTCAGGTTTCAGCTGATAATGTGCATGTATATATCAAGAGAGAAGAAACTAATGTTAATCCGCAAAACTCATTAGACCTTTTGGATAATCATTATTTAAGTAATAACCGCCTTCCTTCGGTGTCATTCCAGCGCGTGACTAGAAAAAAAGAAAGTATGGATCCAAGTAGTCAAGCTACTTGGATGACAGGAAAAAAAGATATTGGGATGACAGGAAAAAAAGATACTGGGATGACAGGGAAGAATTTCAAGATGACAGAAAGCAGTGCAAAAAATCTATTAAAAACAGTAAGGGAATTTTTTTTTGACTTAAATGCGGATTCAAAAATTGAATTTACTAACATCGCTATTAATAAAGGCACAGAAGATAAATTTTTTATTGATAAATTATATATAGGGAAGGGGGAAGATTTTAATGTTTTAGATATTCATGTGAATACAAAAGATGGAAAGGGATTTTTGGATGATTTATCAATTACAATAAAAAATCGCAACAATTTGTTAAATGTGTACGGGACATTTTATAATCTAAAATTGGGACTATTGAGCGAGTTTTCTACATTAGTTAAAAGCTACAATTTGGACAAAAATATAGGATTCAAAGGAAGCTTCTCAGTGAAAATTAATAAAAAGGATGAAATTGTAGATGGAAATATATACGTATTGAATACAGAAAATTATTTGAACAAAAATTTGGCCTTAACTAATGTAAATATAAATTTAACGTATAGTGATGGAATTATTAGTGTAAAAAACTTCAATTTTAAATTAAATGGTATGTATCTTTCTTTGATAGGCAAAATGAACTTTAGTACAAGCCATGCTTTGCTTAGAATTAATATTAGTAAGTTTGCTGCAAAGGATTTATGTACTTATGTACCAGATAGTGTAGTAAATAGTAAATTTAAAAGCTGGTATTGTGATAATATTGATGGGGATGTTTTAAATACCATTGTAAGTTTCAATGGCAAAATTAACAATTTGGTTGATGACGATCTGTCAGATATCGTAGTAGTTGCTGATATAGAAAACGGTAGCGTAAAATTTGATGAAGATTTTGAGCAAGTAAAGGAATTAAAGGGTGATTTGATCATCAAGAATAACGATCTTAAAATTACTGTAAATAGCGCTAAGTTTCAGAATTTCGCTATTAATGGTGGTGATATTGAAATGAAATCTCTCGATAAGGAAAATTCAGTTCTAACCATTAATGGCCAAGCTGTAAGTGATGCGTATGGTTTATATGAGCCTATAAGATTTAAGCTCGATGATGTGGTGAAGGTTGAAAGGGATAAAGTAAGTGGAATGGCAAAATCCGTATTTAATTTTCGCATTTTTAATCTAAACGTTGATGACAAAAAAGTAGATTTTTCGGCCAATTTTCATTCTGAAATTGACAATTTGGCCGTCTATAATGCAAGTCTTGGTAAATATGATATTAAGCTTAGTTTTGGCAGTGACTTTATAGATTTAAATGGTAGTGGTATGGTAAATAACACACAGCTATTATTTGACCTGAAAAGTAGCAATAGGAATGAAAGTTTTGCCTGGAATTTGACCGGAGATTTACCTGCTCAAATATTTAATTTTGATAGTGGCTATGTCAGTGCAAATTTAGAGTCAGTGATAAATCAAGATAAGACGGGGTATGTTAATGGTGATATAGATTTATCAGAATTTGAATCACATTCAAGCTACTTAGGGTGGAAAAATCGTTTTGAAGATCACAATAAAATTTTGTTTTCTACAAGGTTAAAAGGAGCAGGTGAATTATTAATAGACAAATTAGATGTTGTAGGAAATGACCTAGATATAAAATTCAGCGGAAGAGTAGAAAATGGCAATTTATATTTAAATTCTAGTAGCTTTAAATTGCCTGATAATGATTTTAGTATAGAAATTGAATCAGGTAAGGAAAAAAATGCCATAACTATTTATGGTGAGAAAATCAATTTGAGTGATATTTTTGGCAAAAACAGTAATGGATTAAACAAAGATATAGAGATTAGTATGAATGTTGACAATGTAATTATGAAAGAAGGCATCGTTATCAAAAATGCTAAGCTGAATGTAACCTGTACTAAAGGTAATTGCAATGGAAGTCAATTTACAGGACAGTTTCTAGAAGATAGCAGCAACATACTAGCAGAATACAGTGGAATAGGGCTCGAAATATATGCGGATAATGCAGGTATACTTTCGCGTTCCTTAGGCATTAGTAAATCAATTAAAAACGGCAAATTGTCTTTTTATCTCTCTCCTCAGAGAGAAAGTGGAGAACATTACGGTACGTTATCCATTAGCAATTTCTACATCAAAGATGCTCCACTACTTACTACTTTATTGTCGATGTCTTCATTGCCTGGCATTGTAAATGCCATAAAAAATGAAGGTGTATACTTTTATAAATGCAATGCACCTTTCTCATACAAAGACGGCTCTGTCGAAATTGAAGAATCTTGGCTTGAAGGAGCGGAATTAGGCATTAGCACTAGCGGTAAGCTTGACATTAGAAATTATAAATTCCAAGTTGAAGGACAAGTAATACCAGCATATTCAATTAATAAATCTTTGTTAAAAATTCCTATAATTGGGAAACTTCTTACTGGCGGGAAAAGTAGGGGAATCATTTCAATAGACTATAAAGCAAGTGGTGATGACAAAAACAATAACGTATCTGTTGATCTTATCTCTTCGCTAACTCCAAACCTATTAAAGAGGTTATTGGGAGTGTTTGATCGCATTATGACAAAAACTAACAAGGCTATTGTCAGCAATTAAAGTGGTATGAAAAAAATTTGGTTTGACATGACCAAAAATGCAAGAATTTCAGAATGATCCGCCTGATTTTTCATTTAATTATTTAAGTGATGCCACTCCCTTTAGCCTCTCTATATTTGCTGAGGATATACAGTTAGAAAGGGTAGGGGAGTGGCTATAAAATAGTCACACTACATGAACTCATCAGGTGAGTGATAATGATCTGATAAGTGATCTCTAACATCGTGACCTAACTCATTGGCATCAGGCTTAACTTCGTGATCTAACTCATTAGCATCGAGCTTAAACAAAGAAGGATTATCATCAGATTGTTCTTCTGATAAGTTAAGCAAAGAAGAATTGTTATCAGATTGTTCTTTCTCTTTAGACCCAAATAACCATGAAAAGAGTGATGAGATAGAACCAATAATGGATTTAATTGCTGAAAAAATATTGGATAAGAAATTACTGGGTTGCTGAGTGTCTTGCTGGTTACTTTTTTCTTCTTCTACATTACTTTGTTCTACTTCATTTGATTCTTCCGCCTCTTCTTCAGGGTTACTTCTGCTTATAAATGTCTTATCTAGCTGTTTGAATATATTTTTGTCGGAGTTTTGAAAATACATTCGACTTATCTCCTTATTTTCATCAACGTGAATCGATAAAACTGTATTCTCGTTCCCCAATCCATCACATTCACTAACGAGCGATTCATGAGAGTTCTTAATGTCTTTGATAAATTGAAGTTTTTCTTCTTCTGAAAAGTCCTTGCATCTTACGTTATAAGTTGTACCTTTGTATTTAAAACTAAATATCCATCCACGGTTTTCATATTCATCTACACCCATCTGCTTGCAAATAGCTTTATAATTTTTTTCTTCTACCTCAAGTCCAATTGCATTTGCCATCAGCTGACTATTTACAAAGTCCAATTCTCTTACTTTTGCTTCGGAAAGCTTAAATTGAAACACATGACCAAATTCATGGGCTAAAACGTTGTCCATATAGGCGTTTTTATAACCCCAGTTGCGGATTAGAAGTCAGTGAAAAAGATAGGGAAATAGGGTAAACTCCGGAAACATATTATCAAAAAGTAGAGAGGTTACCCATGAATAAAAATGTAACAGAATTATTTTGCTTTGTAGACGATTTTTGCAAGGCTATAAACAAAAATTTCGCAGAAAAACTCCTGCCAAACAGTAAAAAACCTACCAGAACGCCAGAGATTACGCATTCTGAAATTCTTACTATAATTTTACTTTATCAACAATCTAGATGTGAGGACTTTAAATCTTTCTATACATATTATTTGAAAGCACTATATGGATCTGAGTTTCAAAATTTGCCAACATATAGTAGATTTATTAGGCTAAAACCGAGGGTTTTATGGTATTTAGCATTACTTTTGCAATGGCTATGTGAGCAGTCGAAAATGACAGGGATTTCGTACATAGATGCAACATCTATCGCTGTTTGCCATCCAAAAAGAATCTCAAGAAACAAAGTTTTCAAAGGATTGGCAAAGCTTGGAAAGACTACATATGGCTGGTTTTTTGGTTTTAAATTGCATATGGTAATTAATGAAAAAGGTGAAATTCAAGGAGTTACACTTACTAAAGGTAACGTTGACGACAGAAAACCAGTACCAAAATTAACTGAAAAACTGACTGGTCTTTTGTTTGGTGATAAGGGCTATATAAAGAAAGAGCTCTTTGCAAAACTCTTCGATAGAGGACTAAAACTCGTTACCAAAGTAAAAAAAGGTATGAAAAACACATTAATGCTACTTGAAGAAAAGATTTTTTTAAGAAAAAGGTCGATTATTGAAACAGTTTTTGGCTACCTAAAAGACAGACTTGAGCTTGAGCATTCAAGGCACAGGTCTCCAATAAATTTCTTGGTGCACGTCTTTTCCACATTAGTTTCATATTCCATGAAGCCTAAAAAGCCCTGTATTTCTAGATTTTACTATATTGATTAATCCGCAACTGGGGTTTTTTATAGAGCAATACGCTTTCTCCATTTGTCATCCCACCAGAGTTATTGATCATATCTTGAAATGTTGAACACTGAGGAACCAAAGTGCCATATCCCCTATAATCATCTTTATTATTAAAAATATAGGTATGCACGATGACTTGAGTATTACTAGCAATACAAAACTTTGCTTTATATGCCTCATAGGCATTTTGAATATCAAGCTTTATTTGATCTTGCTCCCGTTGCGATACATTGTCATAATGTATTACGCAATTCAACTTTCCATATTCAAAATTGAATTGATTAGGTAATACATCTTGTAATCTTACGTATCTTGTATTCTCACCAAAGTTTTTTGATTGTGCAGTTTTATATAAATTATTACGGTATGTAATAGAGTTTCCGTTAGGCAACTTAGGTATCTGTGCGATCGTTCTTCCATAGTTATCGTGGAAAGAAATGTCAGAATTACCAATCCTAAAATCCTTTATAGATTGCCCGCAAGTGCCATCATTTGCACAATCGTGATGGTCAGTCTTCTTATAAAACCATGCATTAGTGTATTTTCCCATTTTGATACCTCACTACCAAACCTTACTATATTATTATCTTGGTAAAAATCATAATAATTCGTTAACTTGTAAAGTGCCAATTATGAGGCTAATGAACTTTATTTGTTTGAAACTTTGCTGAAATAGCTCTTTATTATGTAATTTTATTTTTAGCGTTGCTTCTTATGTTATGTGACTTTATTTTCCATAATGTATATTATGTAATTTTCTTGGAATGACAGCTATAATGGCTTTTTATTTATCAGAATTTTTTGCTTTCCTCTCAATATACCTACATATCAGAATGGACAACTCATATAGAATTAGCATAGGTATTGCAAGCCCTACTTGGCTTAACACATCAGGTGGAGTTAAGATTGCAGCGATAATAAAAATTACCACTATCGCGATTCTGCGTTTATTTGATAAACTTTGTGTAGTGAGTAACCCTACCCTCACCATCAATGTGAGTATTACTGGAATTTGAAATGCAGTGCCAAATGCAAACATAAATTGGAGAACGAGGTCTAAATATTCGCTAACTGATGGCATAAACTCTATCGGTATATCGAAGGATTTACCACTGTGTTCGAAGTTGATAAAAAACTTCCAGGCTAAAGGAAATATATAGTAATAGACTACAGTAGCTCCCGTTACAAATAAAACCGGTGTTGCAATTAAGTATGGCAACAACACTGCCCTTTCACTTTTATATAACCCAGGTGCTAAGAACATATAGAATTGCCATGCAAACACAGGAAAAGAGAGCAAAAGTGCGCTCATTACTGCAACTCGGAGATACACAAAAAATGCCTCTGTTAAGTCTGTGTAAATTAAAGAAAAACCTTCGCTATCTTTTGTTGCTTCTATTAAAGGTGCAAGTAAAAAACGGTATATATTTTCCTTAAAGTAATAACAAAAACCAAAAGCAACGCAAAAAAATAGAAAGCAAAAGATAACTCTTTTTCTGAGTTCCGCAAAGTGCTCATAAAATGAAGCATATTTGTTCGAGTTTTCATTCATACTTTACTATGGCTCAATAATGCTATGTCTAACATTCTCAGCGAAAAAGCCCACTCATTGTCATACCACGCTGCAACCCTGCATATATCACCTGTAACATATGTACCAGTTAAATCCACAATTGCACTATAAGGGTTATGCACAAAATCTATTGAGACTAAAGGTTCCTCGCATACGGAGAGCACATTACTTGCCGCATTTTTAAACATTTCATTTATTTCTCCATCTGTTGCCTTCTTATCAGTCGTAAATTTAAAATCAACCATAGAAACATTGCTAACTGGAACTCTGACGGCAGTGCCATCTAGCTTGCCCTTTAATTCAGGAATTATAGAACCAATTGTTTTTGCTGCCCCGGTTGTAGTTGGCACCATAGATAATCCGCAAGCTCTTGCTCTACGCAAATCTTTATGATTACCATCAAGAATATTTTGATCATTCGTGTAGGCATGTATAGTAGTCATAAAACCGCTTTTTATACCTAAATTGGAGTGTAGGACTTTCACAATTAGAGCAAGGCAATTTGTAGTGCAAGAACCTGCTGATATCACTTTATGCTCTTTTTCGAGCATATCGTTATTCACACCATAAACTATAGTGACATCAGCATCCGGAACTGGAGCAGAGACAATCACTTTCTCTGCATTGTGCCTTATTGCTTCTTCACGCTTGTTAAATGCACCAGTACATTCAAGTATTACATCAACATTCCAAGGAATATTTTCAGGGCTCCGCTTTCTATATAAAGAAAATTTTCTGCCATTTATAGATAGCCAATTTTCAGACTCATTAAAATCAATATCACCACTGAATTTGCCATGAACAGAATCATATTTAATCAAATGTGCATGCTGCTTTGCACTGAGTGATCCATTTACAGCTACAACTTCTATTTGTTTGCTATATTCTTCTATTTCGAAAATAGCACGCAATACGCCTCTGCCTATTCTACCCAGACCATTAATCCCTACACGAATTGTCATCTCTTCATTCAAAAAATTTAATTATAGAGGATATCGCTTGATATTTCATTTTATTCTTTTGCTTTTCTATCGATATGAACATTATAGCAAGGAGACAGGGCTAAAAACTTGCTTCCGCCAGTCCCCTTATCATGAAACTGAAGCTATTGTATTTGCTTTCGCCAATCTGCAGATTAAAAGGTAAGGATTACTTAATGTATCGGCGTCTTATGTTTAATTTTTTGCAGTATATAGATACTGTATGTCTTTACAAAACTTCATCTACATCTAGATTTTTATCTAAATAAGCTGAACGCGCTTATAAAGCGTTACAAGACATCAAAAAATGCCAATACTTGACAGAGATAGTAAAAGACTAGCTAACTCGGGGATTCTTTGTCTTTTTTTCTGCTTGGTAAATTTCTTAAACATTTGCAGCGTAGGTTAGTTGCAATTAAAAGCAGCTAAATCTTGCTTGTCAAGCGTTTAAAACATAAAAAACGCCAATATTTTAAAGCAGATAATAACCCCAGGGCTTCTTTTGCCTTTTTTTTCATTTGGTAAATTTCTTAATATTCATAGCTAAACGACAATCGTCATCCCGCTACTTGTTAGCGGGATCTAGAGATACCGCGAATGAATCGCGGTATGACGTAGGGTTACAGGTGTCATCCCAGTGTCTGGGCACTGGGATGACAGGAAAAGAAGGCTACTGGGATAACAAGAAAGGAGCACTGCTATTATAGAGTGAAATGAGATCCCAGTGTCACGCACTGGGATGACATTATAGGAGCACTGGGATGACACCTTGACAATCGTCATTCCGCTACTTGTTAGCGCCGCGGCGGTATGACGTAGAATTTTATAACCCAGTGTCCAATCTGGATTCCAGTTAGCGTTTTTAGTAACTAAGAAAAGTGCTTCCCCCTTTTAGAGCGCTGCATATAATAGAATTATATCGCAGTGCATTGCGAAACAAAATTCCCAATACTACAGGAGGCTTTATGAATAAGAAATTTCTCTATTCACCATTGTCAATAAAAAGCATAGGAGAAAACGGTGTATTTTCTGGTTATGCTAGCGTTTTTAACATAGTTGATAAACAAAATGATCTGATATTGCCTGGAGCATTTAAGAAAAATTTAAGTAAAAACAAGATAAAACTTCTTTGGCAGCACAATCCTGGTGAACCTATAGGTAGTATCATAGATATTCATGAGAATGATGTTGGCCTATACATGATTGGACATTTACTTTTAGGTATCCAAAAAGCAGAGGAAGTATATTTAATGCTTAAAACTGGAGCTATTAATGGACTTTCCATCGGCTATATACCTATAGAGTATGATGTTGATCATAAAAGCGGAGCTAGAGTGTTAAAACAAGTGGAATTGTGGGAAGTCAGTTTAGTCACTTTTCCTGCAAACTTGGCTGCTCAGGTAATCAATGTAAAAAATCAGAACAATGAACAGGAAATGTTAGTAAGAGCGATAGGAAAAGCAAATGCTGCACTTGCAGACATGTGTATTTCTGCTTAAAGTGTAAAGACTTTACCATAATTTGACACCTGCGTTAGTATTTATTTAACATTTATACTAATATATATAACTTTATCACTGTTAAAATTTTCTGTAAATCGAAGTTAAAAACTAAGGTAATTTTATGCTAAATACTAACAATACGGTTAATTATGAAACTAATATTAAACAAAAGGAAAAAAAATACAGTTGGTCTACTGTATTTTCTTGGTTGTACTTAAAAACAATTGGACGAATACTGCCAAAGAAATGGAACAAATGGGCAGAAAATATTCTATATTACAATAAAGCTACTGGAAGTGATGAAATTCGGACTGATAAAACAACAGATGAAAGTGCTCAAATTGATTTAAAACCTGAAGTTACAGTAAAAGAGAGCCAAAGTGAAATAGTGAGTGAAGATGAAAAGGTTCAAACTAATAAGGATGAAGCTACATTTCAAGATACGACAATGCAGACCGAGTGTGTTGAAACAACGGATAAAAATATTGGAGCTGACTTAAAACCTGAGGTTGCAGAAAAAGGGAGCCAGAGTGAAGTAATAAGTAAGAATGAAACTACATTTCAAGATACGACAATGCAGACCGAGTGTGTTGAAACAACGGATAAAAATATTGGAGCTGATTTAGAATCTGAAAAAGAAAAGGCATTGGAGGATAAGAATGAAGAATTAAAGGAACAACTAGAGGATGTAAGTCAGGCACTAAAAGCGTTTATTAGGCTCTGTGATGATCAAGCACAGCAGATTGCAGACTTACAATTAGGAGATGACTTCTTAGAAGAGGAAAATAAAGAGTTAAGATCTAAACTTGCAGAACTTGAAAGGAATTATAGAGAATTGGCAGAAGTTGCAAAAAAACGAGGAGAAGAATTTTTAGCAAAATTAGAGGAAAAATCTAAGGAGATATTGAAACTGAACAAAGAATTAATTGAGCGCAGTACAGAATTTGCCAATAAAACAGAAAAGCTTTCAGTAGATGCAGAAGAAAAAGACACGAAAATAAGTAATTTAATGCGGTTAAATGAAGGATTAGATGAAGATAAAAAGAAAATGGAAGCTGAAGTGGAGAATCTGAAAAAACAACTACAAAGTGCTCAGGAATCCAAACAACAACTGGAGGAAGGAAAAATTGATTTAGAAGGTAAATTGAAAGATTTAAGCAGTCAATTAAGCACTGTAGTAAGCGAGAAAAAGGACTTAGAAAATAAGGTTGCTAGGTTGCAAGAACAAGTACGGACATTAGAAGAAAGTAAAGAATGGGAATTAGCTGGAATAGATGATAGCTTAAAGAAAGTTTTTTTGGATGTGATAGGAATGTTAGAAAAAGAGCTATTAATAAATAATCAAGAGCAACAACTACAGGGAAAAAAAGTTGACTTAATAGAAGGACTAAAGGCAGAATTAAAGAAAGAATCAGATGAAGCATTACAAGAAGCCAGAGAAAAGATTGCAGAACAAGAGAAGTTGATTGAGCAGTTACAAAAGGAGCAGCAGCAAGCAGAAAAAACTGATATTAAGAAACTACAGAAAGAAAAAGAAAACATGGAAGAACAATTAAAAATTTTGACACAACAACTGTTAAATAATCAAGAACAACAAAATTTGGAAAAAGAGTTAAAGAATGTTGATAAAAGGTTAGAAGATATTGATGAAAAAACTAAAGAACAAACAGAAGCTAAAGCACCAGATACAGTGAGTACTGCAAAATCAACTACTGGTTCTATGAAATCAACTCAGTCAAACGTTTCAAAGGTTTTCTCTAAGCTTTTTGGGAATCAGAATCTCAATAACTTTTTATCTAGGAAAAACGAGGAGTTAAAAAAAGGTTTTCCTGAATTTAAAGAAAAACACTTTTGCCATAACGTGCTTGATGAAACTATAAAGTCTCTATTAAATCAAAATCATGGTAAATTTGAAAGCAGTAAGCTGCTTGAATTATTAGAAAGTAATTTGAAAAAATCCGCAAGGGAGATCTTAAAAGATAAGGTTAAAAAATTAGACCCTGGAAAAAATAAAGAAATTTTTATAGAAGAGTCAGCAGAAACTAGAATGAAACTTTTTTCAGATAAGATTCAAGAGTTACAGCTAGTATCAAGTATAAGAGATAAATTTTTATCTTTAGACCAGAAAATGTGTAGCCGAATTCCAGGAAAAGAAAATAAATACCAATTAACAGAAAAAGCTAAAAAAGAATACACACCTAATTCCTTGATGAGTCACACTAATACTGTAAGCGTACGTTTATTGAATGCTCAGAGAGTAGCCTAAAGTAGACCCTTAGCATAAAGCACCAGCTCCTCTTTTGTTAAAGTGTAGGAGCTGTCTTCCCAATGTTGTCTTAGTAATTCCAAACTTCTACCTAAACTTTTTCCTGGCTGGTGGCCTATACTTATTAAATCATCGCCAGATAAAGGAAATTTTGGAATATTGAATGTATTAGCAAATGAAATGTATTCATCAACATTTTCTCCAGACTCAACACCACAAATTTTTACTAAATCACAATATAATTCTCTACCAAATAAAGATATGTATTTTTTTTGCTCTTTTTCTGAGAGTTCTGTTTTGATATCGTTGGATAGTAAAAATAGCAGCTTTTTCTTTTGCTTGTTCGAAAGACGTAGAAACTTGCTTACATATTCTCCAAGACTTAGCCTGTCATTTTTGGTAGTCCTAAGAAGTAACGCTAATTTTACTAATGCATCAGTGTTGATAAGAAGCACTGATGACAAAATTTCACATTTTACTTCTTTTGGAATAATTTTTTGTAACACATCAGATTCTTGCATGCTCTTAAGTGTTGGAAAAGGATCATTGCACTCCAGCAATTTAAGTATTTCATCTCTTATTCTCTCTCCAGAGAGGTTTTGGATCATATGCGAATGCTTTTTGCATACGCTTAGTATTTCATCACTCAAATCTCTGACACATATTTTTGCATGAAAACGAAACGCTCTTAAAATACGTAGATAGTCTTCTTTAATTCTATCTTCAGCGTTGCCTATAAAGCTTAACCTTTGCGCTTTTAAGTCCTCTATACCACCAAAGTAATCATATATATGGCCATGCTTATCTGCGTATAGAGCGTTAAATGTAAAGTCGCGCCTTGAAGCATCAGCTTGCCAATTATTGGTAAATTCTACTTTCGCATGCCTGCCATCACATTTCACATCATGTCTTAGTGTTGTAATTTCAAAAGACCTCTGATTTAAGATAGCAGTGATAGTTCCATGTTTTAAGCCAGTTGGAATAGTTTTTATATTACGGAGTTTTAGTGCTTTAATCGTTTGATGGGGAAGCAAATTAGTAGCTAAATCGATGTCGTGAACGTCACGCTGCAAAATTGAGTCTCTCACACACCCGCCGACAAGCCTAGCCTCACCACCAAATTTCTCTATGGCATCGATGATTAAACTAGTTTCATGGTCAACTTGCATTTAGTTAGTATATGCTGCAGTTCATATTATATGAAATGCAAGCAAAAAGCCCTATATAAAAATATACAGGGCTATGAAGTTTATTTTACGGATATTTGTTGCTGCTGATCTTCTATTTTTACTTCTTCCATACTACATCTTGGATTAAGAGACTGTGCATACTCTTGCTCTTGAAGTTGCCTTGCAAGTGAAAACTCCCGATTTTGGAGTTGCTTTGCGTAAAGGAGATCTTCTTGCTCTTGAACTTCTTTTGCAAGCAAAGAATCCTGCTGCTCTTGAAATCTCATTGCTAGTGAATAATCTTCTCTTTCTTGAAGCTGCTGTGCATATTCTTGCTCTTGAAGTTGTTTTGCAAGCAAGAAATCCTGGTGCTCTTGCGTTTGTTTTGCTAATCTATTAAGCAGTGGTTCGAAATGTGCATGGCCCCTATTTATTATATGCAAAACACTACTATTGTCATAATCAACTTTATTATATTCACCTACATTTTTCGATCCTGAACTATCTATCAATTGATGCAAAAATGGATCTTGTCGGTTATCATGAGCATGCAATGGATTACTCTCTACAACATGTAATTTTACACCATACTTTCCGCAAAGTATTCTACCTTCGATATCGGAACGTCCCCAAAATTCATTCTTTTCAATGCTATTGACATACTGGTCACACGTAATTCCACGATTTACGAACTTACCTTTAACCTCATCAAAGTCATTACCAATTTTACTTATAAACCACTCTGTAGGATTGTTCTGCGCAAATCTCTTACAGTCATTCCTTAACTGCTCTATAGTAACTTGCACTCCTGCTTGCTGCTCTAGACTCTGCCTAAACGAATCGAAAAAACAACTTCCATTACTGATTGCCTTTCCTACATAGAAGTTATCAGGTTTATTTAATTTTTGCTCTTTATCACTTTGTTTTTCTGCCTTTTCAGTAACTCCTTTCTCTAAATCAAAAATCTCACTCCAGTTATATCTACCTTCTAATCCTAACCTTTTACTTTCCTTTTCTGATGCATTAGCTAAGTCTGTTTTAGAAATGCTCTGCTTTCCTCTCAACAATTCATATAAAGACTTGAAGAGTTGTATTAAAGCAGTTCTGAAATCAAAGTTTTTTTCTTTTTTAATTGTATTGACTTCAATTTCATGTAAGTCTATTATTAGTTGTTGATTTGAGTTCATAAATTTAACCCTCAAAATATTAAGCTATATATTATTGTACGATAAAAGTATCAATAAATCATTAATTAAGCATAACCACACTCTTATGATTTATTCAGTATAAATTGAAAAATTTTTTACAGAACGCCCCATGTAGAAATATATGGGGCTATGAAGATTTATTGTACAAGCATTTGTTGTGGATGAAATTGTTGTTCTGTCATCGATTCCATACCACATCTTGAACTTAGTAAACTTGAAGGGTTTTGCTGCTCTATGTGCTGCTTTATATCACTAACGCACTGCCCTATAACAACATTAATTTCTCCATCAGCATTTTCTGTCAATAACTCATCAAATCTCTTCTCAACCTCTGCTCTCTTAGGGTTGTCTTTTGAAACGTTACAATATTCTAAGATCTCGTCTACCTGAAGTTTTTTTGCTAATAGGAAATCTTCTTGTTCTTGAATTTCCTTAGTGATAACTTTAGCTCTAGA
Organism: Wolbachia endosymbiont of Oedothorax gibbosus; assembly: GCF_936270145.1. Classification (GTDB taxonomy): domain Bacteria; phylum Pseudomonadota; class Alphaproteobacteria; order Rickettsiales; family Anaplasmataceae; genus Wolbachia. The sequence goes on along the minus strand of NZ_OW370537.1, from coordinate 581,643 downwards.
GTAATGACCACTTTCAAGATATATTGTTTCTCGCTCCTTATTACCCCATAACTCATCTATTTTATAACCATCACGATCCAAGAGCTTATTCATTTTATCATCATTTATCATTTCAGGATTTGGTTCAAACTTTTGTTGCTCTTTGCTATTGTTACCTTTATAATGAACATTAATTTCAATATTAGCTAAAGAAGCTAATATCTGAACTTCCTCAATGAAAACAAAATAACTTTGACTTTTTATTGCTTCAAGATAAGCTTGGTAGAGTTCAGAGTTATTAAGAAATGAGCGTGTAATAAATTCACTGTTATATTGTGCATTGTACTCATTTTCACCAAGGCCATGAAGAGCCTCTGCATACTCTCCTAAATCACTTATAGCTTGATCATGTGATATATTAAGTTTGCTAACAGCTTTACTTACTAACCTCTTCACATTACCTTCAGCATTTTCAATTTTCCTCTTTGTTTGCTCAACCAACTCCTTTATTTTATCAGACTTACCAGTTAAATCTCCTGGCTTGTCTAAAAACATATTAAAAACCTTTTCTAGCTGATCTCTTAAAGGAGCTGGCATACTTGCATCATCTAAAGATGTAAACTGACTTAAAAATTTGTGCCATTCCATTCTCATATCTTGCGCTCTTTTAGCTCTATATACACCGGAACTGTTATCACCAAACGTAGCATGGAAAAAGCAATTGCCATCACCTGTAGTATTATATTTAACTACTTGACTATTAGTTGGTAATTTCCGTTTCCTAGAATGAAGCATAATTTTTACCTTAATTTAAGCTATATATTACTATACCAACAAAACTGTCAATAAGTAACCAATTAAGTATAGCAGAAATTTTTAAATTGTGCAATATTATAATTTTAAATAGCAAATATGAGCTTTAACTGTGGCATAGTTGGACTGCCAAACATAGGAAAATCAACCTTATTTAATGCGCTTACAGAGTCAAGTGCAGCCGAAGCTGCAAATTATCCTTTCTGCACAATTGAGCCAAATATAGGCAAGATTTCGATAAAAGATCAGCGTTTGAAGCAAATCGCAGCAATTGCAGGCTCAGAGAAGGTAATCTACAACCAATTAGAAGTTGTAGATATTGCAGGTCTTGTAAAGGGCGCAAGCAAGGGTGAAGGGCTCGGCAATAAATTTTTAAGCCATATCAGAGAAGTTGATGCCATCGTTCATCTGCTCAGGTGCTTTACGGATGACGATATTAGCCACGTACACAGTAAAATAGATCCAATATCAGATGCTGAAGTGGTAGAAATGGAATTAATCCTAGCTGATATTGATAGCATAGAAAAAAGGCTTCCTCAGTTGGAAAAAAAAGCAAAGCAAGGTGATAAAGAGCTAAAGAAACAACTTGAGCTAATGCAAGAGGTACTGGCTACTTTAAAATCAGGTAAACCTGCAAGAAATTTGGAGAATATCGATGGAGATGAGATGAAATCGCTTCAATTGCTAACAACAAAGCCGGTTATGTACGTCTGTAATGTTGAAGATACGCATATCATAACTGGTAATGAACTATCTAAAAGGGTGGAAAAAATGGCAGAAGAAAATAAAAGCAAATTTTATTGCATTTCAGCAAAACTCGAAGCAGATATTGCAAACCTTGATAGCGAAGAGGAAAAACAGAGTTTTTTATCAGAATTTGGCTTACAAGAATCAGGCCTTGATGGAGTAGCGCGTATCATGTATGAAGTGCTGAGTATGATAACTTTCTTTACTGTGGGCCCCAAAGAAGCACGTGCATGGCCAGTAAAAATAGGGTCAACAGCCGATAAAGCAGCAGGTGTAATCCACACTGATTTTGAGAAAGGCTTTATAAAAGCAGAAACTATAAGCTTTGCAGACTACATAAAGTATGGAAGTGAACCGGCTTGTAAAGACGCAGGAAAAATTCGCTTTGAAGGCAGAGATTATATCATGCAAGATGGTGATATAATGCACTTTAAGTTTAATGTGTAGTAATATTTTAAATGTGATTATCTGTATTTATAACCATTAACAATAAATTTAAATGGTATTATACCAGCCAGAGTTGCTTTTATATTCGACAAAGTGAAGCTAATCTCAACAGCCTGATTTTTCACCTCCTTATTTTGCTCGGTTGCAAAAACTACAGTAGCATTTCCAGCAAATGTAACTAGGTCCTTGGTCGATCGGTCAATAGATAATGTTATTACGTTTATGTTGGTAATTTTTCTTTTGGATGAAACAGCTTCATTATTCGTTTTTTCCTGAAAGCCTTGATAGATTTTATGTATAGAATTGTTTCTTATAAAATTTTCTTGGTACTTTGGTTCAACGATCTTAATGGACTCATATATTTCGATGTATTTACTCATTAAGTACCTCGCTGTGGAAGTGTATTCATCTTCCTTTTTACTGAAACTAAGCTTATGCATTGCAGAGAACTCATCTTCTGTGTGGTTCATGTACTTCACAAAATTTAAATCTTTTTTAACAGGAAATAACAGGTATATGTTTAATATTAATAAACATAAGCATACTAGGAGAAGCGATACTATTAATGCCATCCAAGATCTTTCTGCTGCACAAAACAGATATCTATGGCAGTACCATTCGACTGCTTTACTGAAATAACTTTTGTTTTTTACTGATTCAAGCAATTTATCTTCCATAACACAATGCTACCAGACCTAACTATAATGACAATAACTCTAAAAAACTTTAAAATATGTCTAAATTTTCCCAAATAGGATGAATGATTATATCACCTTGTTCTGCAATGAGGTAGAATTTATCGACTTTGCTCACATCTATATTTATCATTTTTACACTGAAATTTTCAGGATTGTAAATATTACTTTCAGCACTTTTGTGGTAATTATAATAGTGTAATTTATTTTGATCATCAAAATAACCAAATTCATCAGCGAAGGTTCCCACTTTACCACTTTTGACTAGCCTAAATAGATCAATTACATGGTTTTGGGATCCAGGCTCAATAGGACCTTCTGCAGCAAAAAATTTAGGTGCATGACCAACATATTCCTTAAATTCTAGATTATGAGTCTTTTTTATACTACCAAAATCCACAAATTTATATTCATCTGAAATACCAGAATATTGTGGATCATACTTTTTATATTCAAAAAACTCATTAGACTTCTTTCAAAATTGAGGGAGAGAGAGTAAGATCAAGTATTTGGAAGCATGAAATATAAGGAAATAGAAAAGTTAGAAGGAGAAAAGTTTCGACGTTTAACGGGGGTAAAAAAATCAACATTTAAGAGAATGGTAGAAATTCTAGATGAGGAGGATAAAAGGAAAAAAGCTAGAAGTGGAAGAAAAAGCAAACTTTGTATAGAAGATAGATTACTTATGGCACTGGAATATATGAGAGAATATCGTACATATTTTCATATAGGACAAAGTTATGGCATGAGTGAAAGCAACTGTTTTAAAATAATAAGGTGGGTAGAAGACACATTAATAAAACATCCAGATTTTGCATTACCAGGAAAAAAAGATCTATTAAATAGTAATGTAGAATACGAAGTTTTGGTAATAGATGGAACTGAAACAGCAGTAGAAAGGCCAAAAAAAAGCAAAAGCGCTTTTACTCTGGAAAGAAAAAAAGGCATACTATAAAAACACAAATAGTAACAGAGAAGAAGAGTAAAAAGGTCGTATGTACATCTTTCTCCAATGGTAGAAAACATGATTTTCGGATGTTTAGAGAATCAAAGATAGCAATATTACCGCAAACTAAGATCCTAGCTGATTCTGGTTACAGAGGAATGCAAAAGATACATAAAAATGTTGAATTACCACATAGAAGATCAAAAAAGAATCCTTTATCAAAGGAGAAAAAAGCAGAAAATAGATCTCTCTCTATACGAAGAGTGGTAGTTGAAAACGTAATCGGCTTATTGAAAAGGTTTAAAATCATTTCTGACAGATATAGAAATCGACGAAAACGTTTTGGCTTAAGATTTAATTTGATTGCCTCTATTCACAATAGAGAGCTCCTTTCATGAATTTTGAAAGAAGTCTATTACCTAAAAAATTACAAAACGTTAATTTATAATCATCGTGATCGGATTTAACAACTTTAAGGTAATGAAAATCTCTAGGAATCTTTACTTCCTCTTCCGTGATATGATTGCGTACAACAAGCTCACCATTTAGCATATGATAGCCAATTTTTGGCAAAGTAGCTATATTGATTGCCTTGTTTAGCTTAAAATTTGCTTCATAAATGCCACTTAATAACTCCTTTCCTTTTTCTAAGGTGATGTCTTGATCTGAAGCTATATTCTTAATTAAGCTTAATTCTTTCTGCATGTTCAGTATGGCTTTTGTCAAAACTTCTATTGATTGCCATACAGTTAATTTATTATCAGTCAAATTATATACTTCAAGAATTAAATTAACAGGATTTTATCATGAATTTATGTTAAAAGTATTATACTTTGTAAACTTATGTCATGATATTCACTACATTAGCTAAAACATGCTTTTTATCTAAGTGGAGTTGCTTAGCAATAACAAAAAGTTCATCTATTTTTTTCCACTGACTTAGCAGAATTTCAACATCATTTACCTCTCTCTTTATGCTTTCTAAAATGAAGGCCTGAATTATATATGATGCTAATTCTAGTTCGATTTCGCTATTAATTACTTTATTAATCATATTGGGATTCTTTAAATCATGAAGGAATTTATAAAAGCATTTGTATGCTTCATAAGCATCACTACTTATTGCATTTATTATCATTCCTGGCGTTCCAGGAAATAAAGTAATCATTTCGTCAAACGTTTGATCATCAAATTTACATTGAGATGAAGCAACTTGCTTTGTTTCGTCATAAGTAAGTGGAAGTAAATTCAGCTGGAAGCACCTACACCAGATAGTAGTTTGTATATCATATTGCTTATGGCTAATTATAAATATCTTAGAATTTTTTGGCGGCTCTTCTAATATTTTCAATATTGCATTTTTAGCGTTATTAGTCATTGCCTCTAAGCTATCTATTATAGCTATTTTGTGTTCTGATTGAATAGGACTTAAGTGTAGAAAGTTTTTCATTTCTCTGACTTTTTCTATTCCGATAGTATCACCTTCAATAAGGTGTAAGTCCAATGCTACTTCATTATAGCTTTTTATGAGTAACCAATTGGAGAAGGATTTTGCAAGTGTTGCTTTTCCTATACCTTTTTTACCACAGATCAGCCAAGACTGAACAGACAAGTTGTTCATTAATTTTTTTTTGGCTTGGTTGTGACCTATTACTTTTTTCATTCTTTCTCCTATAGATCTTAGTTTGAAAATGCGTTGTTTACTGTTTGTAATGAAATTGCACCTTCCCTTAAAACCTTAATCTTATCTTCGGTTAAGTCAATAATAGTAGATTCTGTACCAGAAACTAGTTCATCATCTTCAATCACTACAGATAAATGTTGCTTAATGGATTGTGGTATATCGTCTGCCTTACATACACTTTTTTTTCCTGAAATATTTATACTAGTTGCAACTATTGGAACTTTCAGTTTATTTAATATTGAAATTGCAATAGGATGCTTAGGGATTCTGATGCCTATACTGTCTTTAAAGAACTCGTTTGGCAATATATTGTTGTTTTTAAGTGGTAAAATATAGGTAATTGGTCCAGGAGAAAAGTGATTTACTAAACCAATATACTTTTTCTCTAGCTTTGCTATTTTTGTCAAATTGTAAATATCACTAACAAATATGGAGAGAGGCTTATTTTGAGAGCGTTTCTTTATCTGATATATTTTTCCTATAGATTCATTATTGAGTGCACTACAAGCAAGAGCATACACTGTTTCTGTTGGAAAACACACTAACAAGTTATTCTGTATTGCATTTATTATTTTAGATATCATACAGCTAAAAACTTATTCATAACAACTAGTGTTGCATTGTATCTTATATAGTAACTGCTAGTTTTTGTGAATATAATACAACGCAGCTTACCATTTGTTATGCAGATTTGCTACAACCCAAACTCCTCATTGATTTTATCAACTATTGCCTGTGGTGGATCCTCTCCCCATCCTGAATATAAAATCTCTCCATAGTCTGCAACATCTATAGAACCAGTTCTGCTTTTTGCTAGAAACATTTCTCTTTTCTCTTTATCAACCAGTACATAATGCCACGCTGATTTTCCACGATCTTTACCACGGACTAAATATATGAGATCTGATCTACTTCTTCTTGTTGCATCAGCAAAAGATCTTTCATTAACAGTTCTGCTTTTGCTTTTGATACCACCGCTTTCAGAAAAAGCTTCCTTAGATTCGGTTTTTTTGCCTGCTAATTCAGAAATTTTTCCTTTTTCCCCTAATGCACGTTCTTTGGTGTTTTGAGATGAATACTTGCTGGAAAAACCTTCTCCTGAAGCATTTCCATTATTAGAAATCCTGTTTGCAAAACGCTTAGCAAATGAATCATTATCGTTTTTTTCTGCCATAAAAATCTCCAAATTTTAGATTGTAGGAACCAAATTTTTACTACACTCTATCATACGTTAATTAAATTAATATAAATGAAAAATAATATAGTAATTATTACAGGAATTACAGCCTCAGGTAAATCAGAATTGTGTGATAACTTGATAAAAGAATATAATAATATCAGCATAATAAATTGTGATTCAAAGCAGGTATACAAAGAAATTCCCATAATTACTGCTCAACCGCCAAAGCAAGAAGAATTTTATAAACTATATGGTTATGTTTCAGCAAAAGAAAATTATTCCGTGGGTCTATGGTTAGAGGATTTAGAAAAAGAAGTTAATCACGCATTAGAAAATGCTCAAATACCTATCATCACTGGAGGAAGTGGGCTCTACATTAGCAGCTTAATCAAGGGCTTATCATCAATTCCACAAATAAGTCAGGAAGTGAGGAAAAATGTAAGTGAATTAAGCAAAAATTTAAGTAAAGAAGAGTTCTATAAGTTAGTGCTAAGTAAAGACTCAAAAATTCAGGGTAAAATATTCATGAATGACTTGCATCGCCTTTCAAGGGCACTTGAAGTTATCACCGAAACTGGCAAGTCAATTTTTGTGTGGCAAGAACATAGACAGCCCCCCTTATTCAATAATTTTAAGATACACACAATTTTGCCTAAGCGTGAAAACGTATATCAAAAAATAAATTCTCGTTTCATTACAATGGTTGAAAATGGAGCAATTGATGAAGTAAAGAAGCTACTTAGCATGAAACTAGCTCCACATTTGCCAGCTATGAAAGCACACGGAGTGCCAGAAATTATAAAATACTTGAAAGGTGAGATTAATTTAGACGAAGCGATACAAATTGCTCAAACAAACACAAGACACTATGCGAAACGTCAATATACTTGGTTTAAAAATCAGTTCCCAAATTCTGTAAAAGAATTAAAACTAATATCAAGCTGTTGTTTAATGCTACTAATATTTTTCTGAAAAGCAATAATTGCAATAGAAATCACGTTTGCGTATGGTTTATTGCTAATCTTTCCTCAATCCAAGCTGCTTGAATGGCTTCGAGTATTTTTTCGTTACAGCGTTTTTCATCATCATCAAATTCCTCTAAACTCAAGACCTTTTTTTTAAGCTCAGTGAATCTGATACTAATTATATTCTCATCTGGAAATTTTTCCTCCAGAGCTTCTACAATATCTTCTATATCAAGCCATTTCATACTTTTTTGTATTTATCTGCTAAGTTAAATTGGTGCCCATGGGGAGACTTGAACTCCCAAGGTCGCAAAACCCACGGATTTTAAGTCCGCTGCGTCTACCGATTCCGCCACACGGGCTTTTTTTATCTATCTAGAGTAAAACTCTATTACTAAATTGACTTCCATGTCTGCTGAATAAGGAACCTCAGAATATTGAGGCGACCTCAAATATTTCACTGAATGCTCTTTACTATCTGCTTCTAAATAATCCGGGGCCTTGCGCTCTTGTCTTTGCGCAGTCTCTACTACTATAGGGATTTTTGCTGCCCTTTCTCTTATTTTTATTATATCACCTGGTTTCACTCGATAACTCGATATGTTAACCACCTTATCATTAACTGTAACGTGCTTATGAGATATGAGCTGCTTTGCTGAGTAAATTGTTGGAACAAGACCAGAGTGGTATAAGACAGAACTTAATCTCGATTCTAAGATACCGATAAAATTATCAGCCGTATAACCCTTTCTGTTATAAGCATCTAAAAATGTACGTCTGAGCTGCTTACTTGAAATCGCGTAGTAAAACTTAAATTTCTTATGTGCAGCAAACTGCTTACCAAAGTCAGATAACTTCTTAAATCCAAGAGTACCATGTTGACCTGGAGGGTATTTCCTTTTGTTTACTGGGTCTTTAGCTCTACCCCATAAATTTACACCAAGTCTACGGCTAATCCTATACTTTCTAGTGATAACAGTTGTCATATAAAAACTCTCACGATTTAACTTTAGATTATTAAGGATTTTAGCACTCAGTGTCAACTTGTTTTTGCTGATATAATCTTTTATACTTTATTTTTAAGTTTTTCTATGAATCATCTACCTTTGGAATCTATGGCAAACGCCATCCGTTTTTTATCAATTAATGCAGTACAAAAAGCAAACTCTGGGCACCCAGGTATGCCACTTGGCATGGCAGATGTTGCAACTGTTTTGTTTGCTAAATATCTGAATCATAATCCTGATGATTCTAAATGGTTCAATAGGGATCGCTTTGTTTTATCAAACGGTCATGGGTCAATGTTACTATATTCAATATTATATTTGACAGGTTATATTAGCATAGATGAGCTAAGGAATTTCAGGCAACTCACATCCAAGACCCCAGGTCATCCAGAGTTTGGCTTGACTTCCGGAGTAGAGGCAACAACAGGCCCGCTCGGTCAGGGGTTTGCCACTGCTGTTGGTATGGCACTTGCTGAATCAATCCTTAAAAAGCAATTCAGAATCAATCACTACACTTACGTAATGCTAGGGGATGGCTGTCTTATGGAAGGAATAAGCCATGAAGCAGCATCACTTGCTGGGCATCTTAAATTGAATAAATTAATAGCCCTTTTCGATGACAATGATATTTCTATAGATGGCGCTACTTGCCTTTCCTGCTCTGATGATGTAGAGAAACGCTTCTTAGCGTATGGATGGAATGTTGACAAAATTGATGGCCATAATTTTGATGCCATATCCCTTGCAATAGAGCAAGCAAAAAAGTCTGATAAACCTACAATGATCTGCTGCAAAACCATTATCGGAAAATTTTCAAGCCGTGCTGGCACATCCTCTGCTCACAGTGGTGCTTTTTCGGAGGAAGATATCAAACAGATGAGAGAGAAATTAAACTGGAATTATGAACCATTTCATGTACCAGAAGATGTGAAAAACGCCTGGAAGAAAACTGTTGAGAGAGCAAAACAAAATTACACGATGTCATTCCAGCGCGTGACCAGGAAAGAAGAAAAACCAGTGTCAGCTACTTGGATGACAAAGAGTGAAACTGGGATAACAGAGGATTACGCAGAACTTCAAAAACAGCGTTTGCCGGATAATATCAACAATTCGGTGTCATTCCAGTGCGTGACACTGGAACCTAGTGAAAATAAAGAACTTCAAAGACGGTTAGATAAACGTCTGCCAGATAATATCGCTGGTGTTTTAGCTGACCTGAAGAAACAAATATGTGAGCTAATGCCAAACGAAGCTACTCGATCTTCTTTTGGCAGAGTAATGGAACTTTTAACACAACATATGCCGGAATTAATCGGCGGTTCTGCTGATCTTACCGGGTCAAATTGCACTAAATATGAGCACATGCAGGTAATAGATAGCAATAATTATAATGGCTCTTATGTCCACTATGGAGTGAGAGAGCACGCTATGGCAGCATGTATGAATGGTATGGCACTTCACGGCGCGATTCTTCCTTATGGCGGCACTTTTTTGGTATTTTCCGACTACTGTCGTCCTGCTATACGTCTTTCAGCTTTGATGAAACAGCAGGTTATGTATGTCATGACTCATGACTCAATTGGAGTGGGAGAAGATGGCCCAACTCATCAGCCAATAGAACATTTAGCCTCTCTTCGTGCTATACCAAATTTGTATGTTTTTAGGCCAGCCGGTGCAGTTGAAACTCTAGAGTGTGTTAGCATTGCACTCGAAAAAAAAGAGTCACCTGCACTGTTTGCGCTTTCAAGGCAAAACGTAAGTTACATGCATTTTGATATCGATCAATCTGCTAATCTATCGAAGTTTGGTGCATATGTTTTGTGTGAATGTTCAAAAGAATTAAAAGTGACAATATTTGCTACTGGATCTGAAGTTGAAATTGCAGTTGAAGCAAGGGAGAAATTGCAGGAAAAAGACATAGGTACAAGGGTTGTTTCTATGCCATGCTGGAGGCTTTTTGACGAGCAAAGTGATGAATATAAAGCGGCGATATTAAATAATGACAGCATCAAAGTTGCAATTGAAGCCGGAAGTGAAATGGGTTGGCATAAATATATAGGTTCAAACGGTATATTTATTGGCATGAAAAGCTTCGGAGAATCAGCACCTTATAAAACACTCTATGAGCATTTTAATATCAGCGCCGATCATGTGGTAAAATGTGTGTGTGAGAAACTGGTTTACATTCAGTAGACCTCTTGTATAACCATATGAAAGCCCACTCTTCTTTGTCATTCCAGCGCGTGACGTTATTTCCATCCAAGATGGTGTCCTTTGTCTGTCGAGAAGGCAATCTTTCGCTTGCCTGCAACTTTGAAGGGATTCCTTATTTACTTCAAACTTGTCCATCAACTAAAATATATTGACTTTACATGCAATATTAGCTTTAAACCAGTAAAACAAGCTGCTTAACATATGCGTTTTTTCTATTCTAATTACATTCTTTTTTTATCTTCATGTTGTTTTCTGCTTTTTTCGTTACCTTCAACAAAAGCCCAAACGAATGATACGTCAGTTGTTCCTATACCACAAAGGAAAAAAGAATTGGTTGAGCACACTGTTGTAACACAACCGAGGCAAATTATCGAAATGCAAGAAGAAGCCATTATTAACGAGGGTAAAGAATTCATTCCTGTTCCAAAAAGAAAAAAAAGTGTAGAGAAGAAACTAAGAAGGGATGTTAAAGAGGCAAAAAATGAAGTAGGAAACGAAAAAAGCGTTGAGAGCAAAAAGGATGAATTAGTTGTAACAGAAATTATTAACTCTATAAGAGACAAACTTACAAAATGCTGGAGCATTCCTGAAAGCATAGCTTACAAAGAAAATTTTAGTATAAAAATCAACTTATTGTTATCCAGTCAAGGTGAGATAATTATGGCCGATGTAGCAGACAGTGATTCCTATCGAAATAATCCACTTTTCAGGTCGATAGCAGATAACGCAATGCGTGCAGTATATAAATGTAGCCCATTAACCGGCTTGCCTACTCAGTACCACCACATTTGGCGTGAAGTAACACTGGACTTTATTCTATAGGTAAAGTAATTGCAGCTGCATGAATGTTGTGAACGTCACATTTCACATGAAAATGTAATTCAATCATGGAATTGCGTACAAAATAGATTCCAGATACAAATGTCATGCTACTTGGGTAACATCTTTCCTAGTGGACTAAAATCAAAACTGTACGCGCGGAAAAGCTGCTTGTCTTTCATAATGTTTCTTAGCAATAGGCAGTTTTGCTTTACTTAACAACTAACTTACCATATATATGTCCATAGAACATTCCCAATTGGTATATAAGAACGTGCTACAACTACTAATCTTACTCACGGTCATCACTTCAGCTGCATTCTTTGGTCATTTAGTTCCAATGGAAATAAAAACCTTCTTGTACTCAGTGAGCCTTAGTATAAAAGAGGTTTTGCTATTTATAATGCCTTTTGTTATTTTTGCGTTAATCTTTAGCAGTGTTAACAATCTTAAGCAGTCAGCTATAAAGTTTATATTATTACTTATTATAATGATCTTCTTATCGAATCTGGCTTCAAGTTTAATAGCTTATTCTGTTGGACATTTTATCATACAAAACACTCATTCAATACAAGACATAACGTATGAAGAAACAATTGTTCCTTTATGGTCGTTTAGGCTGCCGCTACTCCTTTCTAATTTTTATGCCCTTGCTTGTGGATTTGTATCCAGCATAGTAGTGTCCACATTGCTACCTAAGAAAAGCAAAGAGCTTTCGAACAAAATGTTAGATTTAACTCTCTTTATTTTGAAGACGTTTTTGACGCCGATTATTCCAATATTTGTACTTGGGCTTGCTTTAAAAATGCAGCATGATCAAGTTTTATCTATAATATTTAAGGATTACTCAATAATTTTCATTATTATAGCATCTGCAACCTACCTTTATGTTTTCCTCTTATATGGAGCAGCAAATTCATTCAAGATCACAAGCTGGATAGCTAGTATAGGCAATATGATACCGGCATTTATTACTGCGATGAGCACAATGTCTAGTAATGTAACTATGCCGCTTACTCTTGAAGGAAGCAAAAAAAATGTAAAGCAACCTGATATAGCATCGTCTGTTGTACCAATAACTGCTAGCTTTCATTTAGTAGGTGATTGCTTTTTTATTATAATATTATCAATGATAATTGCCTCTGGTTATTCATTGTACACAACAGACTATGTAACTTTTCTTCTCTATTTTTTGTTATTTAAGTTTGCTATCGTTGCAGTGCCGGCAGGGGGAATTATGGTAATGCTACCTATTCTTGAGAAATATCTCAAATTCTCTCCAGAAATGCTTTCATTAATTACAGCATTGTATATAGTGTTTGATCCAATAATCACTTCAGCAAATGTTATGGGTAATGGTGCCTTTACTATGATGTTTGCAAAACTCTATGATAAGCTTAAGTAATGTCTATTTTAGCGATTGATACTGTAGGTATTGGTAGTTCAATAGCAATAGTTGATTATGATGGTAATTGTTTTGTAGAGCGCAATTCCACCAGCAATAGTCATGCAGAATCATTTTTTAAAACTTTAAATACTTTATTTAATAAGCACAATTATAACTACGATAAAATAGACCATTTAGCGGTAGTAGTTGGACCAGGAAGTTTCACTGGAATTAGAGTTGGTATATCAGCTGCACAAGGTATAAATCTTGCTACAAATAAGCCGTTATACGGAGTTAGTGCGCTGGAAGTTCAAGCCTATGCAATATCTTTGCTTTGTACAAATAGCAAAAAAAATATCAGAGCTATAATCAAAAATGCTCAAGGGTTTTATACGCAGTTATTTGATTTCAATTTATTGCCATTATCAGATCCATCTACAGCGCATTACGATCAGTGTCTGGAAGCAGAAATTACATATATGGACTACAATTTAAATGCTAGCCATGCAGGACTATTAGTTCATTATAGACTGAAGAACAAGCAAAAATTAAATGAAGTTGAGGCTCTATATTTAAATGAGCCTCAGTATATGAAATTGCTATAGATTATTCTTTTGCATACACGCAATTTGGCTAAGCTTGTACATCTGGTTTACTATCTCTTGAGCTACTTCTTTTATACTCATATTTGAATTTTCTATCTCTATGGTACCAGGTGGTATAAATGAATCGTTAGTCCTCAATTTCTCTATAACGCTATTTACATTAATCACCCTCCTATTTTTTCTTTGCTTTTTTAATGCAATACGCTTTTGTAATGTCAGTAAATCGCACCTGAGTACTACAGGAAGGATTTCTGTGCCCATTTTTTTACTAAGCCTTACTATTAAGTCATACATCCTCATATCCTGGTCATTATTTTTTGTTAACTCATCAATAAATATGTAATTTTTTGAATCAATTGGATAATTTTCTATTGCCTGAAGCATAACTTGTGTAATGCCATATATTCTCTCTTGAACTTCTTTAGGAATTTTATCATGTTCAAAGACACCATTGTATATAGAGCAAATTTGAGTGTTGTTAGAGAAGCTACTATCTACAATTAATGCGTCTATCATACTGGATAATTCTATTGCTGTGGAAAGTTTACCACTTCCTGAAAGACCAGAGAGGTATATGAAAAATCCTGTTAGCTGTTTTTCTGTATTAATATTTACCATATTATCTTTAATATTAAAATCTACACTTATAATAACATAAAAATGAAGCTTTCAAACATATGAAACATTATATAGAAAATTATTTTTATGGTTAAGATATTATGTAATTTAGAAAGATAAACTCTATATAATAACGATAACTATTTTTAAGCAAGTTACAACACAAAAGTGTTTGGTATTCAGAAAGCAAGACGGAGTGGCATAGACTTATTAGTTTACTACAAGCCTTTTTTCGTGTATAAATCTTCAGAGGATTTTAACAGTGATGTTAACAGAAAGCAAAGTAAAAAGGGATCTGGTTTACGCCTATCAAATTTTGTCCTACCTTAAGCTGGATGACCATACATACACTCATCTCTCGGTACGTTCTGAAGATCAAAAGTCGTTTTATGTTTACCCATTTGGTATACGCTTTAGTGAAGTAAATGAGAATTCATTGATGAGAGTATCACTTGATGGAAATGTAATTGAGGGTACAGAATATCAATATAATAAAACTGGCTATGTAATCCACGGTTTTATTTATCAAGCAAGAAAAGACATTCAAGCAATTTTTCATCTGCATACACCCTCTATTGTGGCAGTTTCTTCTCTCAAAGATGGGCTGATTCCTACAAGTCAATGGGCACTGCACTTTTATAATAAAATATCTTACCATGATTATAACTCCCTGGCACTCTCTGATGCAGAAGGAAAGAGACTAATAGCTGACCTGAAAGAGAATTTTGTGATGTTAATGCGTAATCATGGATCCATAACGTGTGGTCGGACTATACAAGAAGCAATGTTCTACACATATCATTTAGAACAAGCGTGCAAAACTCAATGTTTAGCGTTAGCAATGAATAAGGAGTTATCAATTCCAAGTGAAGAAATTTGCTCAAAAGCTGTAAAGGATCTCCTATCTTTTGAAAGCAATCTTGGTGAGAGGGATTGGCACGCATGGGTTAGGCTACTTAAAAGTAAGTTATAAGAGGCTTTTTGCACTACTATCTTCCATCCCATTTCTTGTTATCCAAGTGCCCTTTTCTTGTCATCCTAGTCTGGGATCCAGGAATTTTATTAAGGTATAAAAGTAGCCGTTTTATGTTAAAACACAATATTCTTGATGAGATTACGGCAAGGCTGGATTCCAGACTGGAATGACAAGTTCTCGGCAACCCCTACGTCATCCCGTCACGGTATCTCTTAGCCGCTAACACGTAGCGGGATGACGATTGTCCTAAGTTACTGTAGCTATAAAAGCTTTCACAATAACCTATTTTCCTTGAAACTAAAATAGCTACTGAATGTAATAATAATGTGGTCTATTAATTCTATTCCTATACTTTGGCAAGCTTCTGCTAGTTGTTTAGTGAGAGATATATCGCTATTTGAAGGTTGTGTATCTCCGCTTGGATGATTGTGAGATATTACAATGGATGTTGAACCAATCAAAAGTGCGCGCTTGATGATCTCTCTGACATAAAGAGGAGTTTGATCTACTGTACCAATGTTTTGCAGGTCTTCCGCTATTAGACGGTACTTTTTATTCATATAGATGACGCGAAAATTTTCCTTATTGAGGCTTCCTATACTTATTCTTAAATAATCAAGCAATTTTTCCCAGTTATCGATTATAGGCAGGTCTTTTATTTCTTCTCTTGCAGAGCGAACGAAGGCTTGTTTTACACAAAAGATGGCAGATATCGCTGCATTGCTGACACCATCAACGTTTTGCAGCGCTTCCAGGTCAGCATTAAAAACTTTATTCAAACTGCCAAAATTTTCTATCAAACTCTTTGCCACCGGTTTTACATCAATTCTACTGTATGCTGAATATAAAATGTGCTCTAAAACCTCATAATCAAGTAATGATTGTCCATTATCTAAAATAATTTTCTCCCTTAGGCGCTTTCTATGCCCCTTTTTGTAATTTTTCATCATTAATGAATTTGTTTATCTCTTGTATAATAAGAAATTAGATTTTTAAGTAAAATATTTAATAAAACGCATGACGCACAATTGTAAATTTTTAAAGACAGTAAATGGTGTCATGAAAGTAGCTGACACTGGTTCCTTTATGATGGCAGCGCCCTCTTCTTGTCATCCGAGCAGCCTCTTTTTTGTCATTCCAGTGCCTCTATGATGTCATCCCAGTGCGTGACACTGGGATCTAGTTTTCTTTACAAATTCACCAAAAGTGTTTCATTCTATAACGCAAAACCCATATTCACAAAACCCAATGCATTACTTGCAGTCTAGATCCCAGACTGGGATGACACTTTCCGTATAAACATTAACCAAACGAAAAAAAAGGCAAAAAAAACCTAAAAAGGAATTTTTATGCAAGAGATCTATTGAAATGCCCCTGTAAAGTTATACTATTAATTAGTACACTATAAATTTAAAATTATAGATATGTTAAGCAGATTGGTAATTTTGCTATTAGTTTTTATACTTCCTTTTTCTTCATACTCATACCAGTTTAGAACCAAAGCAAAGCAAGCAGTAGTTTTAGATTTGGCTTCAGACTCGTTCATTTTTGACCATAATTCTGATGAAAAAATGGCCCCATCTTCAATGAGCAAGCTAATGACTTTATATGTAGCATTCGATTATCTAAAAGCTGGAATAATACACATGGAGGATAAATTTCGAGTAAGTAGAAAAGCGTGGGAAAGAAAAGGCTCTTCTATGTTTTTGAAAGAAGGTCAATTTGTTACAGTGAGAGAATTACTTGAAGGAATTACAATAGTTTCAGGTAATGATGCCTGCATAACACTAGCCGAGGGCATTGCAGGATCAGAAGAGAATTTTGTGGCTGAAATGAATGAGGTTGCACAAAATTTGAATCTGAATGACAGTCATTTCGTCAACTCAAGCGGGTGGCCAGATGAAGATCATTTTATGAGTGCAAAAGACTTGGTAATGCTGGCAAAAAGGATTTTCACCGATTTTCCTGAATATTATGATTTATTTTCTGAACAATATTTGACATATAATGAAATTGTACAAAAGAATAAAAATCTTCTACTTTTTCACGATATTGGGGTTGACGGTTTAAAAACCGGTTATACAAATGCTGGCGGTTACGGCATTGTAGCATCTGCAGAACGAAATGATAGGAGAATTTTTGCTGTCGTAAATGGTTTAAACACTGAGAAAGAGCGAATAGAAGAAGCAAAAAGACTGATACAATACTCCTTAAATCATTTTAACACCAAGAAAATATTCGCTAAGGATAGCGTAGTTGAGGAAGTAAATGTTCTCTATGGAAAAGATAAAAAAGTGCCTATTACAGTTGTAAACGATGTTACCATAACTTACAACCGCAAATTGCATGACCAAATTAAGGTGCGTATTGAATATAAAGATATGATACCTGCACCAATTAAAAAAGGTCAAGAAGTGGGCAAAGTTTTTGTAGAAATACCAGGCATTGAACAACAAACTACACCACTTTATGCAGCAAATGACGTGCAGAAATTGAATTTCGTAGAAAAGTTTTTTAGGATGTTATTTTAAGTTTGATATTAACTTTCAAAATAATTTCGAAAGAGAGATCTATTGCACTTTAGTGTAGTTGCTTTATTTTAGTTACATTCGGGATTATAGGATTAAAATTGTTTGGTACATAGTCCGAAGTAGCTGCCAATGGCGGCTCTTGCCGAGAATTTACGGCAATTACAGGAGTATAAAATGCTACTTAATGAACAAATTTACTGCAATTGGTATGCTTAAATTTGAAATATTCGCATAAAATTATTTACCCTGTTACCACACATGACACCATTTACAACCACTCCCCTACCCTTTCTAGTTGTTTATAGCTGTTAAACCTTAGGAATTTATCGAAATACGGAGAGGCAATAAAGGGAATAGTATCTCTTAAATAATTAGATAAAAAATCTGGCAAATCATTCTGAAATTCTCGCATTTTTTGTCTATAATCTCGTAAAGAAATAACTTTTATTTTATCATAATCAAGTTTCCAATAAGCAAGTTCTGAAACTTCTCTTTTTGTTATATGTTCTACCGCTAAGGCTTGTAAAATTAATTGCGGAAAAAATCCCGACATTACTTCTTCATTGGAAGGTGGTGTACCAAGCTTATAGTCTATAATTGCTACTTGCCCACTTGGTAGATACTCAACTCTATCACATCTTGCTGTCAGTAAAATTTCTTGAGGGATAAGATCTCTATTTGTCATCCAAGCAGTTTCATACTGATCACAAGAAATATAGGTTCCAGCGTCACGCGCTGGAATGACACCAATATGGAATATCGGACAGGAAAAGCTCTTTTCCAACTCAACATAATTGCTTCGAGTCTCATCAAATTCGACAAAAATCCTTTGCAGTCTTACCCACCACATATTTGAAAAATTAAACTGACTAGTCGAGAATGCTTCTCGTGCAATGCTCATCAGCGACTTTTTGTTGCGTAAATATCTTGCAAGAATGTTGTGTACCATAGTGCCAAATTCCAATATTGATGGCTTAAAATTCAAGTCTCTTAATTGTTTAAGGCCCAGTATATATTCAACGTAAAATGAATAAGGATTACGAATTAGCTTTTCTATTGCACTGCAAGACATCACCTGCATTTTTTCTTTTCTAACTTCGGTTTGAGGTTTTGGCATAGGCTGAGTACATGGAACAGTACATTCAGGCGTATTTAATATCCTTAGCCAATCACGATACGGCTGCTTCCCCTCCTTGAGCAGAATTTCCAAACGCTGCAATAGAATTGGTTTTCTATGGCTTAGCGATCTTGTAATATAAACCTTACTTGTGCAAAACAAATTGCGCAGAATATACAAAAAATACCCCTGCTCTTCTTGCGCAGAAGGAAGGTTAAATTTTTCTCTCGTAAGTGCATTCAAAAGCGGACTTTGAAAGCTTGGCGCTTCATTAAATCCAGCAAGTATTACAACTTTGTTGTGATATAAGCTGAATTTATTCAAGTCACTTGCTACAGAGAAAAACTCTTTCTCTAAAAATAAGGTCAGAATTTGGCTATATAACTCTAAGGAGCATTTAATTCCTACACCTTCACATGCATTTGAGAAATTACAGGTAAAATTACCTATTTCACTGTTTAGCTCTGAAAAATTTATACCAGATAGCATATTAATACACTGCAAATGAGTTGCCACCATATCAGAAATAGGGCAATTTATAGAATTAAGTAAAAGATTAAGTATAGCCTCTAACTTACTGATAATAACTAATATATCTTCTTTATATTTTAGCTTTTTATGGGCATTGATAGCATTTATAATATCACTCAGGCCATTTGTACTAAAGTTGCGTAATATCTCTATTTCAAATTCAGATAAAATCTGAGAGTACTCTTCTTGAGTGTAACCAAAATTAACTAACCTATGTTTAAGGAGCGAAAGTAATGACACACTGCTCCAATTTGAGGTCAAAACTTCGATACTGTAAAGCAGAAGCGTTATATAAGGGTAATTTTCCGGTATGGCACTGTGTTGCCTTGATAAACATGCTATACGAGCTGCAAGTAATTTATCAAAGACGACCAAAGAAACATTTTCATAACCTTCATTTTCTATAATTAATGATGTCACTTGTGCTTCTTCCTCTCTGGAATCACAAGTGATGACTTCAATATTTTCAATTGATCTACCACCAATTTTGCTCAGATCGGCAGTTGTATCAAAGATACAATCAAGATATTCCGCAGAACCTCCTGTCATCCCAGTGCCCAGACACTGGGATCTATAGATTCCAGCGTCACGCGCTGGAATGACACCAATGTGTGCTTCTGGCAGAAAACTAACATCTCTTCTATCTACATTTAGATAATCGAGTAGATCTTTCAGGCAATATTGATAGTGTTTTTTATCAAGCAATTTCCAGTCTTTCTCTTTAATTTTCAAATTCAGGTTAGGCAAAATTATTTTTCCAAATGGCAGATCATATATAGCCTTAATTAACGACTTATCCTTTCCAATTCCAACAAAGATTATATGTTGGTCTTTTTGTAAAGAGATTATCATATTGTTTATGTAATCACTCTTATGTTTTAATATTTCTACTACTTCTAAATCTTTTAAAGTTTTACTCCAAGTCTCAATAAGTAAGCTTATGAAATTCTCTATTTTTTTTGAATGCTCATCAAATTGATAACAATCCGTTGTTTGGGTAGATTGAAGCAGTGATGGCAGGCTATAAGCTAAATCAATTGGAAAATTGTCGTTATTTTTTCTATTCCATTCCAATATGAATTGAATGAGTAGCAGCGTCCTTTTTGTTGGCTTGATAACTTTGACTCTATCAAGATTTAATATTAAATCCTCCTCATCGATGTTCTCTAGCGAAACTATCTCTGGCAAAATTATGCATTTTTTAGCGTTATGATTCTTGAATGCACTCAGCAGCGCTATTACATCCCTCTTGCAAGGAAGTATGATTTTTACTTCAGGAATTTTTTCTCTTTCATATTCAGAAAATATGTGCTGAACCAGCACATCAAAAAGAGATTCATCCACATTAACGGTAAAAACTCTTCCCACTAACAGTAACAATTAATACAATATTTAATTGTATAGAAATTATTCAAAATATAAACGTGCTTATATGCTATTATATATTAAAATCTTTTATAACATTACATGACAAACATTAGAATAGAAGTTTTAAATAAATGTGAGCAAATTGGCCGCAGATGGTTAGTTAACGTTTACTCGATTTACATACGCAAAGGATTACCATCCAAATTATATGAAGAAATTTGCGGGCTATTTTATAATAAAGTCATACAAGACTGCCGTTATTATTCCTACAATAAAAACCTTGAAGAAGTTCCGTATGATTTCATAGAACCACAAGCAAAGTGGGGCTTGGAAATAAGCTTCTTACCTGGCATGACCGACAATGTAGGCAACACAGTGAAACAAATTGTTAGAGAATATTTAATAAGCAAAGGCTATATCGATCCATCTGTCATGCAAATTTCCCCCTCTGTCATTCCAGCGCGCGACGCTGGAATCTCTAGATCCCAGTGTCTGGGCACTGGGATGACGGACGAAAGGGCTGGAATGACACCAATTGAGATTAAGGTAAGAAGTTCAAAATTGATTTTGGGTAAAGGAAGCATGCCAACCGAAGATTATATAAAGCAAGAATTCAACCCTATCACTGAGTATTGCACACTTATCTGTAAGAACTATAGCTGGAAATATTATGGTAAATATAAGTCATTAAATACCCACTCCGGTGTCATTCCAGCGCGTGACCAGGAAAAAAAAGAATGGATTCCAGTGTCAGCTACTTGGATGACAAAAGAAGGGGCTGGGATGACAGAAAAAAAGGCTGAGATGACAGGAGAAAGCACTGGAGTAACACCAAGTAGCAATGGAGCTAAATCTGTTGATTTAAATGTAAGTGACCAAGAACTTGAGAAAATCAGCAGAGATGGAATCGATGGTAATGGCACTTTAGGGCTCTCGCTGGCAGCAATGAAAGCTATAAAGGATTACTTTAAAAAACTTGGTAGAAATCCATATGATATTGAACTTGAGTCTCTGGCACAGACTTGGTCTGAACATTGTAAACACAATATTTTTTGCTCCCCTATTGATGAAATAAAAGACGGTCTATATGCTCATTATATTAAGCGTGCAACGCGTGAGATAAATTCTGACATATGCGTGTCAGTTTTCTCCGACAACGCAGGAGGAATAATTTTTGATGACGATTACTTGATTGTAGACAAAGTTGAAACTCACAATAGCCCTTCAGCTCTTGATCCATTTGGTGGAGCAATGACCGGAGTGCTTGGAGTAAATCGTGATATAGTTGGTTTCGGGAAAGGCGCAGAGCCTATAATGAATACCTATTATTTTTGCTTTGCCAAAGAAGCAAAGGGCAAATTTTATAGGGATAAAGAGCGCACTGATGAGATCTTACCGCCAAAATATATAATGAAAGAAGTGATCCATGGCGTTAATGTTGCTGGTAACTGCTCTGGTATTCCAACACAACTTGGATCGGTATATTTTGACGATAGATTTTGTGGCAAGCCGCTGGTCTTTGTTGGCAGTGTCGGAATTATTCCGCGCAGTATAAATAATGTACCTTCACACATCAAAGGGCCTAAAAACAGCGATAAAATCGTAATTATTGGTGGAAGAGTTGGAAGGGACGGAATTCACGGTGCAACGTTTTCTTCAGAGGCTTTATCGGGAAACAGCCCTTCAACAATTGTGCAAATTGGTGACCCTATAACACAAAAAAAATTATCCAATGCCGTCATAAAAGCAAGAGATCTTGGTCTTTATAATGCAATAACAGATAATGGAGCAGGTGGGCTGTCGTCGTCTATTGGTGAAATGGGAAAAGACGGATTTGAAGTTGATTTGAGCAAGGTTCTCCTTAAAAACGATGGTATGGCTCCGTGGGAAATATGGATATCAGAATCACAAGAGAGAATGACCTTAGCAGTGCCAGAAGAAAATCTCCCTATATTTAAGCAAATCATGAAAAAACATGATGTGGAAGTCAGCGTAATTGGAGAGTTCAATGAGAGCGGTAAAGCTGTTGTTAAATGTTCTAAAGGGAAAGTAATAATGGATATCGGAACTGAATTTCTGCATGATGGTAATCCTAAAGTGCATTTACAGACGAAACCGTGGTCTAAGGGGCTTCCAGCGCTATGCGCTGGAATGACAACAAGTTCGCCTTCTTTAGCAATTGAACTAAAAGAAATGCTGAGCAGAGCAAACATTTGCAGCAAAGAGTTCATAGTGGTGCAATATGATCATGAGGTTCAAGGGTCGTCAGTGCTGAAACCACTGCAAGGTAAGGGAAGAGTGTGTAGTGAAGCTGTTGTCTCAAGGCCAATCCTTTCTTCAAATAAAGGTGTTGTAAAATCGCAAGGATTTGGCTCAAGTTATGGAGAGATTGACACTTACCATATGGCAGCATGTGCAATTGACACCGCGATACGCAACTATGTAGCTGCAGGAGGAAATATAAATCATCTAGCGTTGCTCGATAATTTTTGCTGGTGTGATGCTTATAATCCAGAAAGGTTGTGGCAACTAAAGAAAGCTGCGGAAGCTTGTTACGACTTTGCAACTGCATTTAAAACGCCATTTATATCCGGAAAAGATAGTATGTTTAACGACTTTAAGGGATATGATGAAAATGGCGAGAAAGTGATGATATCTGCACCACCTTCATTACTCATCTCAGCAATTGGAATTATAGAAAATATTGAAAATGCGGTATCGCTTGATGTAAAAATGCCGGGGGACTTGATATATGTGCTTGGTACAACCCACGATGAGCTTGGTAGATCTGAATATCAGCTATACAGTGGAATAGGTAATAACAACGTACCAAAAGTTGATGCAAAGAGCGCTAGGAAGTTGTATGAGCGTTACAACCAGGCAATCAAAGATGGCATAATTGCCTCTGCAATTGCACCAAACTTAGGCGGATTAATTATTGCTCTGGCAAAATCGCTAATTGCAGGAGATCTTGGCGCTGAAATCGACCTTTCACTAGTGCCAATAGGAGAAACACAAAATACAGATATAATAAATCGGATAATAATGTTTTCTGAATCGCAAAGTAGAATTTTGGTTACTATTGCACCACAAAGCCAGAAGAGGTTTGAAGAATTGTTTGAAGGCGCGGTTTATTCATGTATTGGTAAAGTAACAGAGAAAAAGGTGCTAAACATAAAGGATGTTTTAAAAGTAGATCTGAAAGATTTGGGAAATAGTTATAAATATTTTTTTTGATTATGCTAAATAACTCTTCCACTATGTGCAATATTTACTTAAAATGAACGTATATTATTAAATTTGGGTAGGTAACTATGTCTATTTTATCGATACTCTTGTTTATAAGTCTTTCTTTACTCAACACTTCAAATAAATTGATGATATGTGCTGCCTTATTTGTGGGAGCTGCTTTAGTTGTAAACTCAATGGTTGAATTTTATGGCAGAAGCAAAGCTACATACAGCTTAATAGTGTGTACAGTGATATGCTGTCTTTTTAAATGGCAAAGTTTTAATTTGATGATATTGATTTCATATACTGCAATTTTAGTATCTCTTCTCTCAAGCATAATTATTTTTGAAAAATTGAGGTCCAAATTGAATTTTCATATGGCAAATCTCATTACTTTAATTATAGCATCAATGGTTGACAGTGCCGTTGTATGTGTTGGATTACTATACAAATTTTCTGCAGGTAAATGCTTATCAATATACATTAGGGATTTGATTTTTAAGTTTTCTTATGCGTCGATATTGGGTATCTGCTTGTTTGCAGGAATGTATTTATTTTGCTTGGCGAACAAGAAATATTTTAAGATTTCCACATAACCTGTTTTCTGATAGCAGCTCTAAAAGGATGCTAGCCAATGGAGAAATAGAGTTTTTGACCGAGGTATCCGTTCAGCCAATGGCGTCAACTTAAGGAAAAATATCGGTGATAGTGTATAAAATTTCTCTCTAAAATTTTTACCATTAAATTACCTAAAAGCTGCAATAAATAGCACTTTTGTTGCTGTTTTATTTCAACAAAGAAGTCTAAATGTCCTTAAGTTGACGCCATTGTCGGCTCAGCTAAGCGGTGTGAGAGACGATAGATAGTATTCTGTTCACAGATTTTCACTTAACTCTTCAATCTTACTCATGGAAAGGCCAGTAAACTTAACAATGGCATTGACATCAATTCTGTTGTTTCTTCTGCGTACTTAAAAAAAAAGCACCAGCGCTCTACTGTGCTTGTTAATTGTTCTACTTTGTTTTTAGGAAATTTAGGTAGTTCGATAAATACAAATTGAAAATCTTGTAAGTCGTGCTCATTAGTTTCATCATCTCTTATGGTATGACTAGATATATAATTGATACCAATCTCCACTAATAGATAGACAAATAGTAAAAACTACAAATAATTGAGGCTAGAAAGAATAAATATGTAGTTTATGGCAGGAAAAAGTAAAGCAATAGGAGAAGAACTATATAATCAATGCAAGTTAGAATTAAAAAAATATGGAATAAGAGGAGAGATAGGAAGAAGGTTACAAGCAATAATATCAGCAAAGGAGTATGGTATCTCAAAAGTTGCTAAAATATATAGAATTACGAGAACGACATTAATGAAATGGATTGCAAGATTTAAAGAAAAAGGTGTTATTGGGTTTGCAATACAGCCAGGGCGAGGACCTAAACCAAAACTGAACGAGGAGAAGAAGGAAAAAATAAGAGAGGTAATAGAAGAAGATGGGGCAAATCTGACTGCTAAAAAATTGCAAGGTATAGTTGAAGGAATGTTAGCTATCAAAGTAAGTGAGTCAACGGCGAGAAGGCTTATGAAGAAGCTAGGATTTACATATATCACACCTCGTCCAGCACATTATAAACAAGACAAAAACAAACAAGAGGAGTTCAAAAAAAATCTCAATGAAATTGTGGAAAAGAACCGGAAAAAGGAGGTTTTTTTTCGATGAATCGAGATTTGGAACGCACTCAAAAGTTGGACATGGATGGTTTAAAAAGGGCTCAAGAACACAAGTTAAAGTAAAAATCGGAAGAGAAAACTTCTATCTTTACAGCGCTGTAAATCCCAGGAATGGAGAGGATATTAGCCTACTTGCTCCACATGTAAACACAGATTGCATGAACATATTTTTGGAGCAGATGTCGAAAGATTTGGGGACTAGAGAAGCTTTTCTTATCATGGATTGCGCAAGTTGGCATAGGTCTAAAGGTTTAAAAACTCCTGAAAATATCACCATAATTTATTTGCCGCCGTACTCGCCTGAGCTCAATCCTGTGGAAAGATTTTGGCAACATTTAAAGGAAAATATAATAAAGAACAAGATGTATGACTCTATTAAATTACTTGAAAATGCTGTATCTGAATTTATTCGAGATATTACGGAAAGTTCGATCAAAACCATTTGCTCTGTGAATTATTTGTCTAGTTATTTATGAGGGTTGGTATGAGGAAATAAAATACAGTTCGATATTGCAATAAAGAAAATCTTCTGTAAATTAGCGTATCTACTAGATTGTCTTGAATAAGCTTTGGCAGCGTAATATTGAGCACGTTTTTCAAAGCCCTTGTCGCGAGTAAGCTGCATTTCGACCACAAATCTGTTACCAACAGAATCCTGACAGAGAACATCAACTATACTTTGTCTCTCAGAGGCAATTTCAGGGTTCATAGTGGTGCTGATGAATTCTATTTCTTGTATAGTATTAACTTCAGTACACCCTAAAATATCGTTCAAAAAATGAATAAGAATATTCTTATTTCTCTCAGTACCAAATATTTTTTTAAATGTTAGGCCCAATTTTGGATCGAGAAACTTAGAAAAAGCCATAAGAAATCCACTTAGAAAGCATTAATAATTATACACACAATTGTTCAATCCTATTTTTAAGTATTACAACTTTTGACCTAAAAGATAGAGAGAAATCAGAGAGTAAGTCTACACAGATCGACCCTTTTGTGGATCTGCGTTTCTGCTTTCCTCAATTTGTTTTGCAAAAGATGTTTCCTGCTTCTGAAGTGGTTTAGCAATTTCACGCACAACAGCAGCAACTGCTGTTAAAAATGTTTTTAACAATGCACCTAAAGCTCCACCAACTGCTTCCCTGCCATATATATGAGCTTGCTTTTCGTTACCGTCAGCAGTTTCCCCTGCCCTCCTTCTTGGATCCATCCTATGAGCAATCACCGAAAACAACACTCCCCTGATTGAAGACTTCACTCGTTTTTTTGCTTCATCATCATGTGCTGTTTCATGTCCATGATTTAAGTGTTTAGCGTTCATTAGTTCCTTTTGTTGCTGGGCAAACATGCTACTTAACACTTCTTCTATCACTTGCTTCCTTCTTTTCTCTCTAACTCTTTTCATAGATTCTGATTTATCGCGAGTATGCTTTGTGGTTTCAAATTCTGCATCAATATCTTCAGATGCAGCCTGACTATATAAAGTCTCTATGAGCCTGTCTATGCTTCGCTTTATTTGCATAGTCCTTTCGTAACTATCCGAATTATCAATTCCTTCGTCGATCTGATTTAGAATATCCTCAAAAACTTTCAAATAGTCTTGAATATACTGTATTATGTATTGCTTATCTTCCTCTTTGTGTTGTGCTTCTTGATCTTGCTGATTTTCATTTTCTAAACTTTTCTCTCTTTTATCATCGTTATTTTCTTCAATATTATCACCGTCTTCCTCGAAAAGGTCTTTGTCGTTCATGATTTTTTTTAATTTAGTTAAAATTCCCACCAGTTACTATTGTATACGAAAAAATTAAATTAACATTAATGAAAAGCGTTTACAACTTCAGCACTCGCTAAAACGACAGTAAAGCTGTCAAAAGTAACAGGATCATAATACCTCTCATACAATTCAACTGAACACTTAAGCCTTATCTTTTCCTTAGCATTAAAACTAATTTCATAATCATTATTAGAGTTTAGCATAGCAGAATTACGTAATAATTCATCAGCTAATACAGAGTCTAAAATTCCATTAATTTTTATCGTAATATGTCTGCTTCCAGCAGAATCCAATACTTTTCTCCAACCAAAAGAAGAAATATCTTTTACCTCTTCTCTGTTATTACGCAAAGTAAACCTTAGGTTTCGTATATTATTTAACACGATAAAATTATTGTCATGATCTTTAATTTTTAGCTGTAATTTGCTCATTATCGCCTCCTTTCATTAAAATATCAAAATTAATTGTTGAATGTAAAATTTCATCATGCTGACTCATAGTACAATTACTTTCCAAAATAGTTTCATTATCAGAATATTTAATACTCTTAAGTATCAAGTTAATATGCCTTATAATGGCAAACATACTGTCTATATGATAAGTATATATGTCGCATGAAAATCTTGCCTTTGTAGCAAAATTGGACAGCATATGCAGGTTATTATAATTCACTACGCGCAATCTTAGGTAAGGAATGGTGACCTGTTTAGGTAAGTAGTCATAAATGTTAGTAACATATTTCCTTAAATCAGAGTTTGCTTTTAATGCTGCATAAATGCTACTGTACAACTCGTTTATAGCTTGAATTTTTTCCATGATTAACCCTCGAAAGATATATAGAAACTCGTCATCCCGCTGCTTGTTAGCGGGATCTATGTTAAGAGATACCGCGAATGAATCGCGGTATGACGATAAGGTTTATACCTCGTCATCCCGCTGCTTGTTAGCGGGATCTATCCGTAACGGTATGACGTAGTAGCCCAGTTTGAATGACAAGAAAGAGCTACAAAACAACCTTTGGTTCGCGAAATGGAGAATACACCTTCTTCACTTCAGACAAATGGCTACTTACCTCCGATTCACGATCTTTGTAAATAGCAGAAACATGCAGCATAATACCTAGTTTTATCTGCTCAGGAACATTGTCATAGCCAGCCTCGTATACAACATCAATTCTTATTGCATTAGACTTCTTTCAAAATTCATGAAAGGAGCTCTCTATTGTGAATAGAGGCAATCAAATTAAATCTTAAGCCAAAACGTTTTCGTCGATTTCTATATCTGTCAGAAATGATTTTAAACCTTTTCAATAAGCCGATTACGTTTTCAACTACCACTCTTCGTATAGAGAGAGATCTATTTTCTGCTTTTTTCTCCTTTGATAAAGGATTCTTTTTTGATCTTCTATGTGGTAATTCAACATTTTTATGTATCTTTTGCATTCCTCTGTAACCAGAATCAGCTAGGATCTTAGTTTGCGGTAATATTGCTATCTTTGATTCTCTAAACATCCGAAAATCATGTTTTCTACCATTGGAGAAAGATGTACATACGACCTTTTTACTCTTCTTCTCTGTTACTATTTGTGTTTTTATAGTATGCCTTTTTTTCTTTCCAGAGTAAAAGCGCTTTTGCTTTTTTTTGGCCTTTCTACTGCTGTTTCAGTTCCATCTATTACCAAAACTTCGTATTCTACATTACTATTTAATAGATCTTTTTTTCCTGGTAATGCAAAATCTGGATGTTTTATTAATGTGTCTTCTACCCACCTTATACCAACCCTCATAAATAACTAGACAAATAATTCACAGAGCAAATGGTTTTGATCGAACTTTCCGTAATATCTCGAATAAATTCAGATACAGCATTTTCAAGTAATTTAATAGAGTCATACATCTTGTTCTTTATTATATTTTCCTTTAAATGTTGCCAAAATCTTTCCACAGGATTGAGCTCAGGCGAGTACGGCGGCAAATAAATTATGGTGATATTTTCAGGAGTTTTTAAACCTTTAGACCTATGCCAACTTGCGCAATCCATGATAAGAAAAGCTTCTCTAGTCCCCAAATCTTTCGACATCTGCTCCAAAAATATGTTCATGCAATCTGTGTTTACATGTGGAGCAAGTAGGCTAATATCCTCTCCATTCCTGGGATTTACAGCGCTGTAAAGATAGAAGTTTTCTCTTCCGATTTTTACTTTAACTTGTGTTCTTGAGCCCTTTTTAAACCATCCATGTCCAACTTTTGAGTGCGTTCCAAATCTCGATTCATCGAAAAAAAACCTCCTTTTTCCGGTTCTTTTCCACAATTTCATTGAGATTTTTTTTGAACTCCTCTTGTTTGTTTTTGTCTTGTTTATAATGTGCTGGACGAGGTGTGATATATGTAAATCCTAGCTTCTTCATAAGCCTTCTCGCCGTTGACTCACTTACTTTGATAGCTAACATTCCTTCAACTATACCTTGCAATTTTTTAGCAGTCAGATTTGCCCCATCTTCTTCTATTACCTCTCTTATTTTTTCCTTCTTCTCCTCGTTCAGTTTTGGTTTAGGTCCTCGCCCTGGCTGTATTGCAAACCCAATAACACCTTTTTCTTTAAATCTTGCAATCCATTTCATTAATGTCGTTCTCGTAATTCTATATATTTTAGCAACTTTTGAGATACCATACTCCTTTGCTGATATTATTGCTTGTAACCTTCTTCCTATCTCTCCTCTTATTCCATATTTTTTTAATTCTAACTTGCATTGATTATATAGTTCTTCTCCTATTGCTTTACTTTTTCCTGCCATAAACTACATATTTATTCTTTCTAGCCTCAATTATTTGTAGTTTTTACTATTTGTCTATCTATTAGTGGAGATTGGTATTATTATTTTAAAACAGTTGCTTTCACTCATGCCATAACTTTGTCCTATATGAAAATATGTACGATATTCTCTCATATATTCCAGTGCCATAAGTAATCTATCTTCTATACAAAGTTTGCTTTTTCTTCCACTTCTAGCTTTTTTCCTTTTATCCTCCTCATCTAGAATTTCTACCATTCTCTTAAATGTTGATTTTTTTACCCCCGTTAAACGTCGAAACTTTTCTCCTTCTAACTTTTCTATTTCCTTATATTTCATGCTTCCAAATACTTGATCTTACTCTCTCTCCCTCAATTTTGAAAGAAGTCTATTCAAATAATTGAAAAACTCAACGTAGCCCCCTACATCACTAAAATAATACTTAAGTGTTCTCTTCTCTTGACCTTTAGACATCATTGCAGTAGCCAATACTATCTTACTCACAGGGCCATAGCTTAAATAGATCCTACGAGGTACATAATCTTCATATGAAACTTGCCATGTTTGTTTCACCAGTGACTTTTCCATATGCCACTCAGCATAATCAGTTGCCATAAAAATTAGATCTGAAATCAACTTATCATCCTGGTCGTTCTCAATACGTAAAAAAGATTTAACCTCTTCTAAAGTAACTGGAAAAGATTCAGGCTTATACCAATCTCCACTAATAGATAGACAAATAGTAAAAACTACAAATAATTGAGGCTAGAAAGAATAAATATGTAGTTTATGGCAGGAAAAAGTAAAGCAATAGGAGAAGAACTATATAATCAATGCAAGTTAGAATTAAAAAAATATGGAATAAGAGGAGAGATAGGAAGAAGGTTACAAGCAATAATATCAGCAAAGGAGTATGGTATCTCAAAAGTTGCTAAAATATATAGAATTACGAGAACGACATTAATGAAATGGATTGCAAGATTTAAAGAAAAAGGTGTTATTGGGTTTGCAATACAGCCAGGGCGAGGACCTAAACCAAAACTGAACGAGGAGAAGAAGGAAAAAATAAGAGAGGTAATAGAAGAAGATGGGGCAAATCTGACTGCTAAAAAATTGCAAGGTATAGTTGAAGGAATGTTAGCTATCAAAGTAAGTGAGTCAACGGCGAGAAGGCTTATGAAGAAGCTAGGATTTACATATATCACACCTCGTCCAGCACATTATAAACAAGACAAAAACAAACAAGAGGAGTTCAAAAAAAATCTCAATGAAATTGTGGAAAAGAACCGGAAAAAGGAGGTTTTTTTTCGATGAATCGAGATTTGGAACGCACTCAAAAGTTGGACATGGATGGTTTAAAAAGGGCTCAAGAACACAAGTTAAAGTAAAAATCGGAAGAGAAAACTTCTATCTTTACAGCGCTGTAAATCCCAGGAATGGAGAGGATATTAGCCTACTTGCTCCACATGTAAACACAGATTGCATGAACATATTTTTGGAGCAGATGTCGAAAGATTTGGGGACTAGAGAAGCTTTTCTTATCATGGATTGCGCAAGTTGGCATAGGTCTAAAGGTTTAAAAACTCCTGAAAATATCACCATAATTTATTTGCCGCCGTACTCGCCTGAGCTCAATCCTGTGGAAAGATTTTGGCAACATTTAAAGGAAAATATAATAAAGAACAAGATGTATGACTCTATTAAATTACTTGAAAATGCTGTATCTGAATTTATTCGAGATATTACGGAAAGTTCGATCAAAACCATTTGCTCTGTGAATTATTTGTCTAGTTATTTATGAGGGTTGGTATTAGATTTACGTTGCACATGTATTCTTGGTGAAGTAGATCTTGTTGACATGATAACCCTCCTTTTTGATATAGCTAGAATAAGTAAGGTTTACCTCGTTTATCGTGGGGCAAATCTTACTTACTTTAGCTATACAGCTTGCATGCAACATTAAGTTAGATTGGCGCAGCAACAACTCTGAGTGCTTTATCGTATGAATATATTAAGAAGAGAACGTATTAAAGCTGTTTCTCCTTTTTTGTTGATAAAATTTGAACTTATAGCATATTCAACTAGGCTGGATTTTAGTAGATTAACATTTTGAGAATGAATATTATTGAAGATGGAGTTTAACTCTTTAGCAAGCAGACTGCGAAATTTTTGCACACTGTCATATGCGATATTTTCAAGTTCATGTGCAAATTTATCTTGAGCTATAGTTGTTATATCTTCAATTTCCTTATCAAACTCCTCTAGCTTTTTTTCGTTATTTTTAAAATTTTTCGTAAAAGTTTTCATATCAATTAAACTCAACTACTATTATGATTATAATGATAATGAAAAACTACCGAAGTAAAAAATTCACACTACTGTGTAACTTGCAAATACTTTTTACTAGATTCCAGCGTTACGCCCTGGAATCTATAGCAAGTGTACAAATTAAATTTTACAAACACCACGTTGTGCTGAACCTATATCCACTTCTTTCAATTCAGTGTCAGGTTTTGTTGACATTGCGTATGTAATGCCACCTGCTATCAGTGCAGATACCACAGAAGCTGCAACTATTAATAGAGCAGACAATCCGGAAGCAATACTAAGAGCAGCACCTACTACTAACATAGCTGCAAGGCTCGCATAGGCAACTTTTGGGGAAAATTGTCTTTTTCCTACTTTTTCTAGCGACACTTCATTTGTTTTTGTTTTGCCTAGTTCACCCTTAAGTGGTGTGTTTTCATTCTCCAGACTTTTTATTTTTTGTTCTAGTGATTCTTTCTCTTCATTGAATTCTTTCAACTTAGTCTCATGTTCAGCTATGCAACTTTTTGATTCTTCTAGTTCCTTTTGCGTTTTTTCTAACAACACTTCTGCTTTAGAATGCTTATTTTCGTTTTCTTCTAATTCGCTATTAAGTGTTGTATTTTTACTTTTTAGATCTTGTATTTGTTGTTTTAGTGATTGATTCTCTTCATTGAGTTTCTCCAGTGTGTCCAGCCTAGCCTCTTGCCCAGCTATGTCATTCTTTAGTTCCTTTTGCTTTTTTTCTAGTAACACCTCTTTAGTTTTTGTTTTGTCTAATTTATCCTTAAGCGTTGTGTTTTTACTTTCTAGATCTTGTATTTTTCGTTTTAGTGATTCACTCTCTTTTTGGTTTTGTTTCTTCAGTGCTTCCAATGTAGTCTCATGTTCAGCTATACAACTTTTTGATTCTGCTAGTTCCTTTTCTAATTTTTTCAATTCTTCATTTTTTGCATCAATGTCTTCTTCACCTTCTGATTCAGTACATATTCCACTGTCGTCACTACTACTACTTTCATTTAAAGAGGTAGAGGTCTGTTTACTACTACATATAGCATTTATTTTTTGCGGTAACTCAAAATTTTTTATCATATCCTTAACACTTTGGCGTTGCTCATCTACTGTACTGTCACTACTTTCATCAAAAGAGGTCCGTTTATTAACACTTTCTAGTGCAGCAGTTGCATTATTTCTGTTCACAACTAAATCTTCTGGAGTTTTGTCTTTATTCTTTTCTAATTTAAGATTTGCTTTAGCATCTAGTAAAAGCTGCTTTATCTCTTGATTACTATTCGAAGTAGCAATGTCCCAAGGAGTCAGTCCAGAGTGATCTTTCATAGTAGCACTTACTTTATTTTCCAGTAGGAGCTTCACCATTAGTGCATTACCGCATTGTACAGCAAAATGTAATAATGTACCTCGTGCTGTAGTGCCATCTGGCATTTGCAGCTTAAATTCGTGGTTTTTATAAAAACTGTGAGATTTAAATATGTTATATACTATTGTATATGGAGAATCTATTCCGTTCTCATCACTCTTTTCTTTTAATTTATCTCGTACTTTTTTTAATACATTATCACTGCTTAAGTCTTTGCTTTCACTTACTTCTCGTATTATTAAAAAAAACTTTTCCTTTTCTATTGCCATAACCTTTACACCTAATTTATTTATTATTGCTGAACAGTCTCACAAAAAAGTTAAGTTTGTCGAAATTCCATGTTTGATCTAAAAATTAGTCATAAACATTTTCTATGCAAGTAGCTGACACTGGTTCACTTTACGATGATGTCATCCCAGTCCCCTATAATGTCATCCCAGTCCCCTATAATGTCATCCTAGTCCCCTATAATGTCATCCCAGTGCGTGACACTGGTTTCCATCCAAGACGGTGTCATCCAAGTAGCTGACACTGGGATCTAGCAAGCTTTGCTTGCAAATAAGTCTAATACGCGTCGCGTTTTATGCCAAAACACAATTGGAGTTACATGCAAAATAGATCCCAGTGTCAAGCACTGGGATGACATCATCCTTTTTTTTGGATTCCAGATGGCTTTGTTGCATCGCTCTTCGGATAGTAGGTAACGTACAATAAATTCATGAAGCTATCTCAAACTTAGCCATCAGTAAATTTGTTAAGCAAATAACACTTGAGTAGCAGTTCCTTCTCACGATTAATCTCAGATTTGCTCCTAAAACTAAACCCAAATATTCGCTTCAACCTTGAGAAAAATCCTTCAATATACGATCTTTTTCCGTAATTTACTTCTTCTTTCCATCTTTTTATACCATTCTCACCATGTAATTTCATTAACTGAATAGCGGCATTTCTATCAAGCATATAATCCAATTTTGGATGCTCTGCTGCGTTGTTTTTCGGAGGAATTTTCGTTTTTATACCATATTGATTACACAGCTTATAGAGCTTTTCTCTGTCATATGCCCTATCTGCATATAGTACTTTTATGACATACTGAAAATCAACTTCTTTTAGCAAATCACAAGCTCCATAGTGATCAGAGTAGACACCGTTACTGTATTTTACAGCTATGGCTTTTTTGCTGTTTGTATTCAACATTACATGCAATTTTCTTGTCTGTTCATAGCTGCGATACTTTCTATCTTCGCTATTTTCTTTGCTATGTGTTGTTGTATATACTAATTCCTGTACTGTCTATAGCAATTTCGATATCTTCCATATTATTTTCTGCAATCATTGATCTTAATATTGAGTTTCTTTTGATGCTTGTGAATAGCTGATAACTTGCAAATTTTTCCCAATTTGCTCAAGGTATCCTGCTATAAACCCAACTCAGGCCTATTCTAAATAAACAAGTTATTATGTGCACCAAAATTACAACTTTATCGCTATAAATATTGTTGCCACCTGGTATTTTTGAACCATTCTCGTACCACTTTTCTATGGCTTCGTTGATATAATGAAAAATATTTCCTCTTTTTTCTAGAAATTTGTTATATTCGCTATGGTTACTGACCCTCATTTTTTGTGGCATATTTTTTCTTTCAAGGTTAAATGGCTATTTTATAATGAATTTTGTCAGTAGCCACCAGATTTTTTCAGTTGCTATGCAACAAAGCCCACTGGGATCCAGGAAAATTGATTGTGCACTATAGCAACATTTTTGATCAAAAACTGGATTCCAGACTGGAATGACACCCTTCCGATGGGAACTGCTCTCAAACTACAACAGCATGAGTAGCTATAGAAGCTTTAATGATACAAGAAAAAATAAACAGCTATCATTTTTTTAGTAATTAAGTAAAATAGAGTGAAAGATTGCGAGGAAGTTTTGAAAAATAAGATAAAAAAGATAGTAATTTCAGGAAAGGAAGTGTGGCCAATCATCGAGGGCGGCAAAGGCATTGCAGTTAGTGATGGAAGATCAAGCGGAGCATTTGCTGCAGCAGATGCTGTGGGTACATTTTCTGGTGCAAATGCTAAGCTTATTGATGATAATGGCGAGTTAGTGCCACTAATTTATAAAGGCAAAACAAGAAATGAAAAGCATAGTGAATTGATTGAGTATAGTATTGAAGCTGGAATTAGTCAGGCAAAAATAGCAAATGAAATATCAAAAGGCCATGGAAGAGTACATATGAATGTGCTTTGGGAGATGGGAGCAGCAGAACGCGTGCTTCATGGCATATTAGAAAAAGCAAAAGGCTTAGTTCATGGCATTACCTGCGGTGCTGGTATGCCTTATAGGCTTGGAGAGATTGCAGCTAAATATCAGGTTTATTATTACCCTATTGTCTCATCGGTGCGTGCTTTTAAAGCGTTATGGAAGCGTGCTTACCAAAGAATATCTTCCTATTTGCTTGGTGGAGTAGTGTATGAAGATCCATGGCTTGCTGGAGGGCACAATGGACTCAGTAATAGTGAAAACCCGGAATTACCACAGGCTCCATTTGAAAGAGTTGCAGAACTTAGGTCTTTCATGAACGAGATCGGTCTTTCAGAAACACCAATTGTTATGGCAGGAGGAGTGTGGCATTTGAAAGATTGGGAACATTGGCTTGATAACCTACGAATTGGACCAATAGCTTTTCAGTTTGGTACTCGTCCACTTTTGACGAAAGAAAGCCCAATTTCTGCAGAGTGGAAAAAGAAGCTACTCACTTTAGAAGAAGGTGATGTATTTTTAAATAAATTCAGTCCAACAGGGTTTTACTCATCTGCAGTAAAAAATAACTTCATACGTGAGTTGCAGGAACGGAATTCACGTCAAATAAAGTTTTCAGAAAATGCCAGCGAAGAATTCAGTAGTGAATTTGCAATGGGTAGCAGAGGTAGGAAGATTTACCTTACTGCAAAAGACAAAGAGCTGGCAAACGTATGGACTAAAGCAGGATATACAGAAGCAATGAAAACTCCAGATTCAACTGTTATTTTTGTGACACCGGATAAATTTGCGGAGATAAGACAAGATCAAATCAATTGCATGGGATGTTTGAGCCATTGTTTGTTTAGCAATTGGAAGGATCATGGCGACCATTCAACAGGACGAAAGCCAGATCCACGGAGTTTTTGCATACAAAAAACACTGCAAAACGTTATACACGATGGTGATATTGAGAACGAACTCATGTTTTCCGGGCACAATGTGTACAAATTTAAGCAAGACCCATTTTATGAGAATGGCTACGTACCGACAGTAAAAGAACTGGTGGAAAGGATATTGATTGGGTATTAAGTTATGATTAATTTGACAAGAAGACACTACTTTGTTATAATAAGTATTTGTTAATTTAATCTTAATTTAGAGGGAATATCTATGCCAGAGAGTAGTAGTGTTTTAAAAAGGTATGCGTTAGCCTATCAAGTCTAAACTATTATACTTTAGCTATATTATGTCATTGTCTACTTGATTATTCGGTGGTTCTGACACAACTGCTTGGTCAGATTCAGGTAGTGATTGTGTTGGCTCATCAGATCCAAACAACCATGAAAAAAACCCACCAAAAAATGATGCAATTAATGAAAAAGGCTTCATAAGTATACTAAACAAACTACCAAAAAAAGAGCTCGGCTGTTCTTCTGTTTGTGCAGGTCCTGTGGAAACAGGCTGTGCAGGTTCTGTGGGAGCAACATCTTCTTCTTCCTCCTCCTCTTCCTCTTCTTCTTCTTCTTGAACCCCTTCACTATCCTTCAGTGATTCATCCACTGGATTAGATTTTTCTGTGGGTTGCAATAGAGTTTTTATTTTGTCATCAGTGGCCAAATCGAAAGCAGTCTTTCCATCTTCATCTACTGCATTAACGTTGATTCCATTTGCTTTTAATAGAGCTTCTACCACATCTTTATGGCCATTTACAGCAGCCAAATGTAAAGGAGTCCTGCCGCGGCTATCTGCTATATCAACCTTCGCCCCTTTATTTAATAGCATTTCCACCATATCTTTTCTGCCATATTTGGCAGCTAAATGTAAAGGAGTCTTGCCATTTGCTTTTACTGCATTAACACCATCAGATGAAAATTTTAAGAGATTTTTTAAAAGATGTTCATTGTTCGTGTAAACAGCTTCATGTAAACCCCCTTTGTAAAGCTCTTCTTCTTTAACAAAGGCCTCTTTTATCGGGTTGTTATCAATACCATCAGATCTGTTAGTGTAGGATACATCAGTAAAATTCTTTACATTCTTTTCATCGATACCAGCCCTTATATGTATGTAACCTTGATCGTTTTTAACAAAATCTTTTCCTAATGATCGATAATGATTAATAATTTTCTCTTCTATTGATTGATGAGATTCTTTGATATCTTCTATAATCTTATTTACTTCTGTTGGTGAGAAGTTATAAACTTCGGGGTTGTTAAGGAAAGATTTCTCATCATCCGAAGAAACAAAGAGTGGAGGATATACACGATAATTAAAGTCTTTATATTTAAATGTAAGTGGTCCAGTTCCTATTAAATCTATTTTATGATTTCTATCAAGTTGTGATAAGAGATTATTCCATTTATCTTGGTTAAACTGATCGATATCAAGCCATGAGTAAACTAATACTTTATCTTGAACGCTTCCAAATCTTACATGAATACTGTTCTTCCAGTACTTCTCTTGACCGCCTTCTATTTCTCTTTTTTTGAACTTGTCAGTATCAAGATTTGTAATATCAAAAATATCGATCCACACACTCTTGATATTATTGTCAGTGTGTCCCGAGAAGATTTTTCTAACCTGATCAATATTGTTAGCTAAATTCATTCTTTCACCCCCATTTAGAGAGCAATGAGAGTTTATCACAATGTTAGTTAGTTTATCTTGGTAATCATGGTTTAATATTTGGCTACCAGAAAAATATTTACTTTTAGCATAGAATTTTCCTTCTTCTTTAATACTTATATTACTCACCCCACACCTCCTATAAAATTATATTATCACGGCAAAATCATTAATAACCCATGAACTCTATGTTCCTGGATCACGC
Organism: Wolbachia endosymbiont of Oedothorax gibbosus; assembly: GCF_936270145.1. Taxonomy (GTDB): domain Bacteria; phylum Pseudomonadota; class Alphaproteobacteria; order Rickettsiales; family Anaplasmataceae; genus Wolbachia. The sequence goes on along the minus strand of NZ_OW370537.1, from coordinate 542,721 downwards.
AAATAATGCCCGTGTTTTTCAGTACATTTGAGCCGGCTGTACATAAGAATCGCAATTGTAGAGCATACTATTGTTAATAGTAAATTTGGTAAAATACCATAGCGAAAAAATTTTCCTACTATATATATTCCAATGGCCCCAAACATCATATTGCAGAATGAGAGGACTGCACTACCAAGCCCTATACCTTTGATCGTTTCTAAAGCAGAAGTTACGTTATTGCTTATTATTAATGCAAGCCCAATATTGGCTGGAATCCAAACAGTTTGAAGAATAAATACGTTTAATTTGTTTATAGAGTAAAAATATACCAATAAACTATCAGATATTATCGGTAACACCAAACCTATTATTAGCATCTTGCTAACCCCTATTTTTGGTACATACCTTCTATTGATTAAAGTTCCAATTATGTAAAATATAACTATGATTGATATGAGATAGCCAAAATATTGTACTTCAACACCCATTGACTCAAATATAAACGGGTAATTAGCAATGTATGCCCAAAGCCACATGAAAGTTAATCCATGAATGGCTGAAAACCCAAGGAAACGATAATTTCTAAATATTGATATATATTGCTTGAAGATATTAATACTGGCTTTACTTTTATCTACAGTGAGTGTTTCTTGTAACTTAAAGTAAATAAAAATAAGCATAGCAATTGCCGTAAGTGATATAATAAAAAACAAAAATTTCCAACTATACCCATGTGAAATTATATAACTGCCCACCACTGGAGCTATTCCAGGTGAAAGCGCTACTACCATATTTAACTTTGAGATTACTCTTGAGTATTCACTACCTGAGTACATATCCCTTATTGCTGCATACCCAACAACACCTGCAACACCAGCTCCAGCTCCTTGTATAAAGCGAATTAGTATCAAGAGCGCAATACTGTCGGCTATATAACACATGACACTTGCCAAAGTAAAAATTGTCATACCAATCAGCATCATTGGACGCCTACCATAATGGTCCGATAATGGACCATAAATTAATCCAGATACCGCAAATCCAACTAGATTTAAGCTAATTGTAAGCTGCACTACACTGCCTTCTACTTTAAAATAATTGGCAATGCTTGGTAGTGCAACTGAGTACAAATCAGTTGCCATATCGACAATTGCTACAGACAATATCATAATAAGAGAGATGATATTTTGCGAAAGAGCTGTTTTCACTTAATGATTTATTGGTAAATATACTTAATTATAATGTATTTTTTTCATTAGTATAAGTACAATGTTACATAGTAAACGATGTCATTCGAGTAGCGGACACTGCCCTCCTTTGTCATCCGAGTAGCTGACACTGGGATCTTAAGCTAAAAGTACGAATTTCAATATCTTATCTTCAATTATTCAAGTTTAAGTTTAAATATTGAGCATCAGGACCTTCGCCTCCGTGTTATCCAATGAATCACCATAAGTAACTGCTTTAAGGAAGAACTTTTTCCCCCTTTGCACTTCGAAAGATATTATTGAATCATCAAGTAAGGTAAATTTCTCACCTCCTATATGCTCATGCTCTTTAGTGCCTTCTTGCCCTCTAATCAGGTTACTAAGCTTATATTTATTTTTATCTATAAGTTCAGCACTCTGGAATTTCACTATCTCTTTTCCGATTAATGCTGAATTTGAATCGATAATTCCTAGCAGCTTACCAAAACGTAATACTATTACAAGCCCCTCGTCGGTAGATTCCATTACATATCCGTAAGTAGACTGCTTGTTTGTGCTTGCGATAGGCTTATAATCCTTATCGTTGTACGAAATAAAGAGTGTTGCTCCTTTCCAATTCTTTTCCTCGCTAATTAAAGTAAAGCTTGTGGTATTATCTTTAACATGCGGTAAATCTATCATTTCTATGATGGTTTTGCTAACGTGAGAGGGAGGGTATTCCTTCAGCATAAGTGACCTTGTTGAAGGAAAAGAAAGCTTATATATAGAGCGATCATAGCCAACACCAATTACTTGAATCGACATGCTTTCAAATTTTGTTTTTATAATTCTCACCGTATGCTTTTTCTCACCGTCTAAAATCGTTATTACATCACTTGGCACAAGCCACGCATATTTTATCGACAGCTTGAAATTGTATATATTTCTCTCTTGCCACGAAGAATAAAGTAAAACCTCAGCTATATTTTGCGCCTCTCCCTCCTCCATAATGAGCGGTATTTCAACTGTTATAGCAGTGCCTTGCTTTGGCAACTCAGCGTATTTAACATCAATTGGATAGCCAAAATTGCGATTAAAATAAACGACGTTAACTTTATTGTTTAAATCTAATTGACTGATATTAGCAAGTTTTGAATTGTTACTGAAAACCGTTTCACCAATTGGCACTACAGTTGTAACTCCCCTGCCCTTTTGGACAAATTTCAGTTTAGAGCCCTGTTCAACCACATCAAAAAAATAGCAACTTTGCAGCATTTTAATAATTGAACGTACGGATTGCTGATCGTTTATCACATATCCAGACAATAACCCTTTGACATTGCTTATATCGAACTGATCGCTTTTTAAACCTGCTTTTTGTAATAGATCCGATAAAACATCGGAAATATTAAGCTGTGAAAGCTTTCCCTGAATCCAATGGCCTGTCTGCCAGTTATGGCAGTCAGTCCACATATCACACAAATTGGGGAAATAAGGAAATGGCCTTGCATCCCACGCCCAGAGAAACATTTTTTCTACCATTTCCGAGCTTTGCCACTTCTTTAGCGTTCCTTCAATTGCAATTTTTTGCGAAAGAAAGCTCACCTCTCCGTTTGAATATCGCGGGTATTTGCTCTCTATGCTGTTTTTATCAACAAACACATTTGGCTCATTAGTGCAGCCGTTCATACTGGGAAATCCATACTCAGTAAACCATATTTTTTTCATTTTTGGTTGCCATTTCGTTTTACTACCACCTGGATTTATGTGAGTTTCACTCCACCATTTTGCTATGTTTTTCCACGCATACCTGCTGTCGTTATACTTTACTTTTTCAGGCTCACTCTTTGAGTAATCATAGAAATAATCATACCCCACTCCACTGCTCCAACCCACCATTACATCTTCCGCAGAATAGCCAAAAGGAGGTTCTGGCCCATCAGTTAGTGGAAAATAAGCATCTATGCCAACAACGTCGATATACTCTGAAGACCACAGTTCATCCATATTATACCAACCATCATATGAGTGGTATTCGCTCCAATCAGCAGCGTAAGTTACCGTTACTTCTTTTCCAAGCTGAAGTTTTATTCGCTTTGCAAGCTTAACTAGCTCTGCCACTGCAGGATAATTCCCTTGTTCATCTCTAATTTTGGTAAGTTGCGCAAATTCAGATCCGATGATAAACCCTTCCACTTTAGTTTGTTTGGCAATGCTTGCATAATGCTCTATAAATTTGTTATATTGATTCTCAAAAAAATCACTTATATCCCCAGGGGTCCCGCTCAATTTTCCTCGCCACTCTTTGTTCTTTGTGTCAAGCAAGGGCATTGGATAGAGCATCACCTTGTAGCCTCTGCTGCGTAACTCTTCTATATATCTTATCAGCGCTGCATCACTAACTGTGCCACCATACCTTGGGTTTCCACTCGCATCTTTTGAAATTAGCTGAGCATTATCTCTGGTACTACCTCCTACTTGCCAATTATTAGGCACAACTGCAGAATCATCTTGAAATTCAACTGCAGGGTATATTTTACAATCTTTAATGTTCAGATCATTCACAAACCAATTGACTACTACCGATACCCACTCAACATTTGGCAAATCTTCTTTTAATTGATCCAAAGAAAGCATTGCATCGCTCTTTTTAGTGTGATTATTATGATTTACCCTTTGTGCCAGTCCATATGGGATATATTGGTTGCTGCTTATTTTCTCTTGCGCGATTTTCTTCTGTATTTTTGTATCATATACAAACTCTCCTGAGCCTGGTATTATATTGATATTCCGAATATTTTTCGCTACTGAAAATTCATTTGACTTTACTGCAGTCCGCACTTCAAATGTAAATACCGGAACACGATTATTATAGTCTGCTAAAGGAAAATTCTTGATGACTATGTAAGATATTCCCCTATAAGCCGGCACATTTCCCTCTCCTTCAATTGATGATATGAATGGATCAGGATTTTGGTCTTCTCTGCCGCTGTAAAAAGTATAATCTATTTCATCAAAGCTAAGTGATGTTGTATCTGCCCAGATTCTGTTTAATTTTTCTACTTTCCCCTTGCAGATCGCAATTGCAAGCGTTGCATAGTAATTATACTCAACATTCATACCTCTTCCAATTTTGCTTTTGGTGGTTATCGCCTCTTCTTTTATTGGCTGCGCCCAAATAATGTTCCCTGCAATGCGAGCAGTGCCATAGATAATTGGTATCGTTCTGCCGTAGGTTGAGGTTTGAACTTGCAGATTTTTTAGTCTCGCACCATGCGTTACTTTCTGCTCGGCTTCAAGGCCGAACATTGCCCCATCTAGCTGTGCACCAAGAAGAGCACCAAGTTCTGAGCCGATAATCCGGCCAATTGGCCCAAAAATGCTGCCTGCTTGACCGAAAATTGATGATAAAATTATTGTGGACATGATAATCCTCCTTTATTAGTGTCATCCCAGTGCATGACACTGGGATGACAGCAGTCCTACGTCATACCGCGATTCATTCGCGGTATCTCTTAACATAGATCCCGCTAACAAGCAGCGGGATGACGGTTGTCAGGGTGTCATCCGAGTAGCATCCTTTTTTTGTCATCCAAGTAGCGTGACACTGGGATCTACTCTTAAAATAGATCCTATGGTCAAGCCATAGGATGACAAAAACGGTACAGTCCGCGGTAGCGCGTGACACTGGGATGACAAGAAAGGGGCTACTTGGATGACAGATACTATGATAAGAAATTCAATAATTTACAATAAATAGTTGAGGTTTTTAATTAAGAAAAATACATGAGTGAATCGTGTAGCTATAATCATTGTAAGCAACAATGAAAAAGTGCGGAAGTAGAAATTTGGGTTGACAAAACAAGAAAAAATATAGTATATTAATAATATTGATATTAACTTAAACTAATTATGCCAGCAGTAGTAAATACACCAGACAACATACAAAGACCGTCAAAATTAAAAAAAGCAAAAGAAATTCTGCTAGCTCCTGTAAGGTGGCTAATCATAGGTTTATCTGTAGTACTTTTGATAATATTTCTTATTTCTCTTTTTGTGTTTTGCTTAATCGCCAAGGTGTTGATTAAGCTATATCTTTTTGCAGGAGGCAAAATGCCGGAATGGTTAGAGCAAAGAGCTGAAGCATTTATGGAGGCAGCACGTATTCCACAAACAACGCATGATACTAATGTAAATGATGCAATTAATATTAACGTTCAAAAGCTAAAAGAAAACTATGGCGAGCCTGATGTTGATGATAAGTTTATAGAGGAAATAGAAGGATTTATTGATCAGTTAGAGTGCATAGCAAATGGTGCGCAGAAAGCTGCAGATAAAGATCAACTTACAGAAGATGAGAAAAAACATGCACTTGAGTGCTTGGAGCGTATAAAAAATAACCCTGATACACATAGTGGAAGCGGGTTAACATTGAAGCAAGTTTTAAATTTAGCTTGGAAGGCTTGCAACGATCAAACTGGAGCAAATAATATAGCTATTAATACCCGCATATCACAGAGAAAATATCAACTGGTTAAACATTTAGTAGAATCGCAAACAGAATACGGAGTGCATGGTGGTCGTGGTTCAAGTGCATGTTTTACTGGTACCTTCAACAGTATTGTCTCTTCCTTGTACACTTTTGAAGAGTTTTCCTTCTTGCAAAAAGCAGATAAGAATACTATAAAGCAGGAATTTGAAAATGAGCTGCAAAAAAAGGGAGAAGAACTATTTAATCAGCTTTCCAATGATAAAGAAAAAAAAGAAGTTGCAGAAGCTTTAAGTAATCCTTCTACAGGTTTCTTTTTAAACTATGTCGAGCCATTTAAAAACCACCCTGCACGTGCAGTTTTAGGTGATAAAAAATGCGACGAATTAGTTAAAACTCATTTTAGTAATCTTCAGTACAATAAAACAATATCACGCTTTACCTAAAGTAATCACTTAACTAACGGCAAAGTGATACCATGCTGATTCATATATTTTCCTTTCATATCATCATATGATTTTTCACACTCACTTTCGCTGCTTAAAAATACGAATTGGCATGCGCCTTCATTAGCGTAAATTTTTGCAGGAAGTGGAGTGGTGTTTGAGAATTCGAGTGTGACATGACCTTCCCATCCAGGTTCTAAGGGAGTAACGTTTACTATAATTCCACACCTTGCGTAAGTTGATTTACCAACACAAATGACCAGTACATTTCTTGGTATACGAAAATATTCCACTGTACTTGCAAGCACAAAGCTATTTGGTGGAATTATGCATACGTCTGTTTCTTTATCTATAAAACTATTCTCAGAGAAATTTTTAGGGTCCACGATGGCTGAATTAACGTTAGTAAAAATTTTAAATTTATTATCCACTCTTGCATCATACCCATAAGATGATAGTCCAAAAGATATGACACCTTTGCTGCTTTTGTGATCCACAAAAGGCTCTATCATTCCAAAATTTTCAGCTTTTTCTCTTATCCATTTATCTGGCATAACTGCCATAATTGCCCCTTAAAGTTGTGTAATACTTACAATAATATAAAATAAAATTTAAATGTAAACTGTAGCATGCAATTAAAGCTTTTCAGTTTGATTTTTGTTATAATAATTAGATTTATGTTCTTAGCTAAAAACAATGTTTAGAAATTTTCTTCTGATTTTTGTATTCGTATTATTCACGCCGCTGTCAAATGCTGATGCCAGGAAATACATCAGAATTGTTGGATCTTCAACCGTTTTTCCTTTTATCTCGTTTATAGCCGAGGAGTTCAATCGTGTATTCTCTTTTAAGACTCCAGTTGTAGAATCAATAGGAAGTGGATCAGGGTTCAAAATGTTTTGCTCAGGAATAGGGGAAGACACGCCAGACATCACCACTTCATCTCGCCCTATGAAGGAAGTAGAAAGAGAGCTATGTAAAAGGAATAAAATTAATGAAGTGATAGAGATCATCATTGGCTATGATGGAATTGTCATTGCAAATTCAAATCAAAGCCATAGATTTGATTTTACAAAGAAGGACTTATTTGAAACTTTATCTGCATATTCTCAAGAAAATGATAAATTAGTAAAAAATAATAAGAAGTTTTGGTCTGGTGTAAATCAAGCCTTACCAAAAACAGAAATTGAAATTTATGGTCCACATCAAAATACAGGCACATACGAAACTTTGGTTAATTCTATTATGCTTGATCAATACTCATGTATGAACTCGAGAATTTTCAAAGAGAATTATAAAGATCAGGAAGAAAGAAAGAAAGCATGTGGTAATATAAGGGATGACGGAAGGTATATAGAAGTTGGAATTAATGAAAACATAATAATACAAAAATTGAAAAGTAACAGGAACGCTTTAGGGATATTTAGTTTTAGCTTTTTAATGAGGAATCAAGATAAAATACAAGGAAGCACAATTGCAGGAATTGAGCCAACTTACGAAAATATATCATCGGGAAAATATATATTAGCAAGACCTCTATACCTTTATATAAAGAAAGAACACTTAGATACTGTTGATGGATTAAGAGAATTCATAAAAGAAATTATAGATTCGATCGGCATTGAAGATGGGTACCTATCTAGGCTTGGTCTGATCCCACTTTCAAGTGAAGACATGAAAAAAGCTTCAGCAAAGGTTTATGATATAGTGTAATATCTTTTTGCTCTGGAAAGTAACTCTATGAAAAATCATCAATGTTTACAAACTTTACGTTCAATTGTATTTATTGTGGGAATATTCCTATTGCTGTTTAGCTTAGCAATGCTTATTCCTGCTGTTACCAATAAGTATCTCAGCTACGAATGGAAAAATTTTCTCGCTGGGTTCATAATTACCTGCACATCTGGCGTAATTTTTATTTTACTCGGTAAATTAAATGGCATGCCGGCAATTTTTGCGATTACTAGTTGCACCTGGATTGCCTTGTCTCTGTTTGCAGCTATTCCTTTCTATTTTGATAATCTGAGCTATATTGATGCATTATTCGAAACGATATCTGGCATCACAACCACAGGGGCAACTATATTTAATGATATTGAAAAACAATCTCCAGGAGTACTGCTATGGAGAGCAATGCTACATGGCATAGGTGGTTTTGGTGTAATCACTTTAGGAATTGCAGTTTTCCCTATGCTTAAGATTCTCAGCCTAAATAATTTACTTTATTCTGAATATTCAGATGCCACCAAAAGAAAATTGCCGAATACGCGAAGTGTAGTGATTCATGTTACGGCAATATATTATGGCTTAATTTTGTTATGCATATTTTCCTATTATCTAGCTGGTATGCCACTGTTTGATGCAATATGTCACGGAATGTCCGCTGTATCAACTGGTGGATTTGCTAACTATAATGATTCTATAGGGTACTATAATAACCCTATGTTAGAAGTCATAACGATCATTTTTATGATTTTGGGTTCTCTGCCTTTTCTTAGCTATTTAAAAATTATAAGACGATTAGACATTTGCTATGATGAGCAGGTCTCTTACTTTATTAAGATAGCTATTGTTTCATCTTTATTTGCTTGTTTTTGGTTGTATAAAAATGTTGATTTAGGAGTGTCATCATCATTTAGATGCAGCACATTTACCATCGCTTCCTTGATTACGTCAACTGGTTATGCAATCTGTAATCATATAGATTGGAGTTTCATTTCAGTCTTAGCTTTTTTTCTCACCTTTGTTGGTGGATGTAGTGGTTCTTCAAGTGGTGGTGTCAAAATCTTCCGCTTGATTGTTCTTTTAAGGTCTATAAGAAATTACTTTTACCTTTTATTAAACCCAGGTGCAGACAATAGAGTAAAATTCAATGGAAAAACCCTGGAGAATGATGAAGTTTATTCTGTCTTTATATTTTTTGCAATTTTCATGTTAACGTTTACCATTTCATCAGTAGTGATGTCTTACTTAAGCAATGCAGACTTTATAACTAGCATCAGCTCAGTCTCTGCAACGCTTACAAATTCTGGCCCGGGATTTAGTAATTTAATAGGCCCTTCAGGTAACTATTCTTCTTTCAGTAATGAAGTAAAATTATTTCTATCGTTTTTAATGCTGCTTGGCAGACTTGAAATATTGCCAATCTATTTTTGTATAGGTAATCTATTCTTATTTAATAGAAAGAAATAGTTGGTGAAATTTGATATTATAGCTAAACTGACTTACGACAATTTGAAAAACCTTCATTCCGCTACTTGTTAGCGGAATCTATGCCGAGATACCGCGGCGGTATAGCTATAGATAGTATTAGCTATTTAATAAAAAGATCGTAGCTAAACCAAGAAATATAAGAGCTGAGAGAATATCAGTTGTTGCCGATGTTAGGATTGAAGAAGAAACGGCAGGATCGGACTTTAAACGGTGAAGCATTATAGGAATGAAAGTTCCAATGAACGTTGCAATAATTGACATCATAATCATGGAGACCACAAAAATCATCTCCACTTTGAAACTGTGAAATCTAATTACTAATACTACAAGTGAAATAGTAGATAAAATTATCCCGTTTATAAGACCTATTAAAAATTCTTTTACAAGTATTCTTTTTGCATTTTGCTCAGTTAGATATTTTGTTGCGATTGCCCGGATGGTTAGCGTTACTGTTTGGGATCCTGCATTTCCACTCATTGATGCAATTATCGGCATGATTATTGGTAGTACTATAAAATTTTTTATTACATCATCGAAAAAGCCAACTACTATGGAACACATTGTTGCAGCTAAGAGGTTAAACAGTAACCAAGGTAGCCTTTTAATTATAGTTTTATGTATAGGGGCATTTATATCGGCTTTAGAAGATACACCGCTTATTTTTAGTACATCCTCTTCTGTTTCTTGTTGAACAACTTTTATCACATCTTCAATTAAGATCACACCAATAATTTTACCATTCTTATTTACTACCGGAGCCGATAATAGAGAGTAATCTTTAAATATTCTTGCTACTTCCTCTTGGTCTACTCCAGTTTTAATGATTTTTATGTCATGATCCATTATCTCTTTTATTATTGTGTCTCCTGAGTGAGATATTACCTTATTTAAATTAACACTGCCTATAGGCTCTAATTTTGAGTTGATAATGAATATCTGGTAAAAATTTTCTGGTATTTTTTTATAGTTGCACAAAAATTCTGTCAGTTGATTTATTGTCCAATAATATGGAGCTATAACCATATCTTTATGTATTAACCTTCCTGCACTTTCTTCTGGGTATGAGAGCAACTCCTCTACCGATTTCTGAGTCTTGCTGGGCAGGTAGTAAAGTATGTTCTCTACAGACTTTCTATCCAAATCTTTTACTATGGTTACTATATCTTCTACATCAAGGAGCATTAGTAACTTTGCTGTATTTTCTATTCCCAATGTTTCTATGATCTCTATTTGTAAATCTGGCACTACATGCACTAGGGCATCACTTAACAAATGTTGATCGAGGATATTAACTAGTTTCTCCCTGTGATCACTGATTGAAGTAGATAAAAAATAAGCTAACTGAACGCTATCTATCGTTTTTACAATATTACGAACATTTTCTAATTCTTGATTATCGAGTGACTCTATTAAGTCATCAATAGCCTTTTTGTCTAAACCATAATGAGAACTTGTTTTAATATTCATTATTTTACCCTTAAATATACGTGCTTGATTCTGTTGAGCATTAAAGTATAATAAGATTATTTCAAATTAACTACTATATGGTTAAATTTCTATTTTGTTTGCTGTTATTGTTAGTAATAGTAAATATATTAAAATCTAAAGTATAATGAAAACTTATTCAGAAATTCTTGAATACTTTCAAGGCTTAAATAAAAGTATTTCTCTTATCAGGAGGTGTCTTTGACATAGAAAAATTAAAGTTGCGTCTTGAAGAGCTGGACTCCCAAGCGTCGAATGATGATCTGTGGCAAGACAATCAAAAGGCACAAGAAATTTTAAAAGAACGTTCTAAAATTAAGCATGACATAGAGTCGTTTTCAAAGCTAGAAAGCGATTACAACGATGCCATTAGCTTAATGAAGTCTGCTATTGATGAGAATGATGAAGAATTTTTCTCTGAAGTTGAAAATGAACTGGTAAAGTTAGAAAAATTAATCAAGTGTAAAGAAACAGAATCCTTATTTACTGGCGAAGCAGATAATAATGACTGCTTTTTAGAAATCCACTCAGGAGCTGGTGGAACAGAGAGCAATGATTGGGCTGAAATGCTGATGCGCATGTATATAAGGTGGGCAGAAATTTATCACAACTTTAAAGTTGAAGTTGTAGAAAAATTAGAAGGAGAGTCGGTTGGTATAAAGTCTGCAATGATAAAAATCGTTGGAGAAAAAGCTTATGGGTGGGCAAAAAGTGAAAGTGGAATTCACAGGCTGGTTAGAATATCGCCGTTTGATGCAAATGGTAAACGTCATACCAGTTTTGCAAGTGTAGGAGTAACTCCAGTGATAGAGGATTCAATTGATATTGCTGTGGATGAAAAGGATCTAAAAATCGACACCTACCGAGCTTCTGGAGCAGGCGGTCAGCACGTGAACAAGACTGAAAGTGCGGTACGCATTACGCATATTCCAACTGGTGTTGTAGTTCAATGCCAAAATGGTCGTTCTCAACACAGAAATAAAGATGAGGCGCTAAAATTGCTCAAAGGACGTTTATATCAAATTGAACTGGAAAAAAAAGAACAGAAAATGGCTGAAGAATATGGTAAAAAATGCGATATAGGTTGGGGTAATCAGATCAGATCGTACGTTATGCATCCATATCAAATGGTGAAGGATCTAAGAACAGGACATGAAATGGGTAATATAAATTCTGTTTTTGATGGTAATATAGACTGTTTCATAGTTAGCGTACTTACTAAGCAAAATTAGACTTTTATAGCTAAAGTAATTTAGGTTTACTTATAATTTGATAAGCCGTCATTCTGCTACTAGTTAGCGCCGCGGTGGTATGACGTAGGGAAACCTTGCTTGGTCAGCTATAGTTCCTTTTTTAAGAAAGTTTTAAATTTTATACTTAGCAACAAGCAACTTTAGGTTTGAATTTATGAAATCAGTTGTTATATACATCAGCAAATACGAATTTAACTGGTGTTATGGACTTAAATAAATTTACCGAAAAAGCAAAAAGTCTAATTCAAAGTGCTCAGATGAAAGCGTTGGGAGCTGGGCATCAGATTTTTATGCCTGAGCATTTACTCAAAGTGATGCTTGAAGATGAATCAGGTTTCGTTCAGGATTTGATAAACGCTTGTGGTGGAAATATGCAAAGTATTTCTGATACTGTGGATAGCGCAATAAAAAAGTTGCCAGTAATTGAAGGTCCAGGAAGTGGTGGCCTTCAACTTTCAAGAGAAATAGCAAAAGTTTTTGAAGATTCAATTGGTATTGCTCGGAGGAATAAAGATTCGTTTGTTGCCGTAGAGCGTCTGTTGCAGGGCCTCACTGCACAAAAAGATGATACTGTAGGCAAAATTCTGGCAGAAAGTGGTGTTACACCGCAAAAATTAAATTCAGTTATCGCAGAAATGAGGCAAGGTAGCAGTGCAGACTCGCCAAATAGTGAGGAAAAATTGAACGCTGCTAAGAGATATACAAAGGATATTACAGAGCTTGCTATGCGAGGAAAGCTTGATCCTGTAATTGGTCGTGATGAAGAGATCAGAAGAACTATGCAGGTATCACTGAGGCGGACAAAAAATAATCCAGTGCTGATCGGTGAACCTGGTGTTGGAAAAACTGCAATAGTTGAGGGGCTTGCAAATAGAATTGTTGCAAACGATGTGCCACTTGGTTTGCGTGATGCAAAGGTCTTAGCCCTCGATCTTGGCGCATTAATTGCTGGAACGAAGTTTAGAGGAGAATTTGAAGAAAGGTTAAAAGCAGTTATTAATGAGCTTTCGAGAGCGGAGGGAAAAGTTATCTTGTTTATAGATGAGCTTCATACTTTAGTTGGAGCAGGAGCAACAAGTGGTGCAATGGATGCTTCAAATTTGCTAAAGCCTGCTCTTGCGCGTGGAGAAATTCGCTGTATAGGGGCCACAACTTTAGATGAATATCGTGAACATATAGAAAAAGATCCTGCACTTGCACGGCGTTTCCAGCCTGTGTTTATCTCTCAACCAACTGAAACTGATACCATTTCAATACTCAGGGGTTTGAAGGAAAGATATGAAGTGCATCATGGTATAAGAATTACAGACGGTGCAATAATTGCTGCTGCAACGTTGTCTAATAGATATATAACAGATAGGTTTTTACCTGATAAAGCAATTGATTTGATTGATGAAGCAGCAAGTAGGGTGAGAATTGAAATGGATAGCAAGCCTGAAGTTATTGATGAACTTGAGAGAAAGGTTATACAGCTAAAGATTGAAGCAGAGGCTTTGAAAAAAGAAAGTGATGAAAATTCTAAACAGCGTTTAAAAAAGATAAATGAAGAGATCGAAAATCTAAACAGTAAATTTGCTGACTTAAACAGCAAATGGCAGATGGAAAAAAATAAAATAGCTAGAATACAAGAAACAGTTGAAAAATTAGATAACGCCAGAAAAGAGCTGGAATTGGCTCAGCGGAGTGGGAATTTGGGAAGGGCAGGAGAGCTGATGTATGGTGTGATCCCTCAGCTTGAGAATGAATTAAAAAATCAGGAAAAGGTTACTGATAGTTTCTTAAAGAAAGAAGTGACTGGAGATGACATTGCAAACATTGTTTCAAAGTGGACGGGAATTCCAGTTGATAACATGATGCACAGCGAAAAGGAAAAACTTCTTAACATGGAGAATGAAATAGAAAGAAGAGTAATAGGGCAGAAAGATGCAATAGGAGCGATAAGTAATGCAGTTAGGCGCTCTCGCTCTGGGGTGCAAGATACTAATCGACCTTTCGGTTCATTTTTATTCTTAGGCCCAACTGGGGTTGGTAAAACCGAACTTGCGAAAGCTCTTGCTGAATTTCTGTTTGACGATCAATCAGCGCTTTTGCGTTTTGATATGTCAGAATATATGGAAAAACATTCTGTTTCAAAGCTAATTGGCGCGCCTCCAGGGTATGTTGGCTATGAGCAAGGTGGCAGGTTAACCGAAGCAGTAAGAAGAAGGCCGTATCAGGTTATTCTGTTTGATGAAATAGAGAAAGCAAATCCAGATATATTTAATATATTGCTGCAAATCTTGGATGAGGGTAGACTTACTGATAGTCATGGCAAATTAATTGATTTTCGCAACACCATACTGATTTTAACTTCTAACCTTGGCGCTGAGATAATGCTAAAAGGGAATGTTGATTCTGTAAGAAATGAAGTGATGCAAATAGTTAAGTCGGCATTTCGTCCAGAATTTTTAAACAGGCTGGATGAAATTATTATATTCCACAGTTTAACCAGAGGTGACATCTATAAAATTATAGATGTTCAATTTTCTTATTTACAAAAAACACTTGCTAAGCGTAAACTGAGTATAAGTTTGTCGCAGGAAGCTAAAGAACTAATAGCACAAACTGGCTATGACCCTGAATATGGAGCAAGGCCCCTAAAAAGGGTTATACAAGAGTGTATTCAAAATAATTTAGCTAAATTAGTTTTATCAGGGGAAGTAGTAGAAAATGATGAACTAATAGTGTACGCTCTTGATAATGAAATCTTAGTTAAAAAGGTTTAAGTTCGCTGTGTATTTTTGTTAAAAAGAATGTGTATAGATCATAATGTTGACACTGAGTCTTTATTTAAGTTAGCTGATCAAGAAAATCAGCAAGATAAAGAAAAAATTAAAAAATTTATTAAGTATTTTTATAATTTTGTTTATAAAAGTGACCTAAAAGCCAATGATAAGTTTTTGCTGTATATTGTAAACGATGCTTACAATTTCGTTTCTCAAAAAGAGAAAGATGAAAGTAAGTTAGTAGTAAGCAATATGAATGATATACCAGGAATAGAAGGCGATTTTACCACGATTAAGATAACAAACGATGACATGCCATTTTTGGTTGACTCCGTTATTGCAACTATTAAGTCGCACAATTTAACCATATGCTATTACAGTAATAGCATAATTAATATCCAAAGAAAAGAGGGCCTAATAGACGAGATTTACCCTTTGGAAGAAAGCAATGGAATCAAAGAGTCAGTCATATATGTAATTATCAAAGGTATAAGTGACAGTTTTGTTGATACATTAAAAGAATCTCTACAAAAAACGCTGAAAGCAGTTAATTGCGTTGTGAAAGATTGGCACTTAATGCTCAAGAAACTTGATGAAGCAAAAAGTCTTCTTTTTGCCGTCGAGCAGCCAGCGCCTGATGCTGAAGTGACACCAGGAAAGGATTTCTTAGATTGGCTAAAAAACAATAATTTTGTATTTCTAGGTTATCAAGAATATATTGCTGGTAAAGATGAAAAACTCATCTGTGATAGCAAAAAGGACCTTGGCCTGATGAGAGTAGGTCAAAGTACGTTGATTCCTTCTGCAAACCTTGATTATCTATACATATTGAGATCAGATCTAATCTCAATAGTTCATCGGCGTACATACATGAATTGTATAGGAGTAAAAGAATTTGATGGCCAGGGTAATGTGATAAAGGAACGGCGTTTTTTCGGGCTATTTACTTCTGTAGCGGAGGTCCAAGATATTAGAACTATTCCAATCATAAGAGAGAAAGTTAAAGTTATAGAAAAAAATGCAGGGTTTGTAACCGGGGGCCACAATAACAAGGCTTTAATTTCTATTTTACAAACATTCTCTTGTGATGAATTATTCCAATCAAATGAAGACGAATTATTTAAAATTTGCATTTCGATCATGTCTCTTGCGATTAGGCCAAGGGTCAGATTATTTTTAAGAAGAGTAGGGGATTTCATTAGTTGCATAGTGCTGATACCAATGCGTTATGCTAGCGCTAGGCTAATGTTCAAGATACGTGACATATTGAAGGATGAGACAAGTGCAGGAAGTTCAGATATTTATAACAATCACATTATCAATGAATATGATTTGATGAAATTGCATGTAGTGCTAAAGACCAAAAATGCTAGCGTTCTTGATGATGAAGTTTTGCGTATCGAAAACAAATTAAGAAACATTACGGAAAAGTGGGAAGATCGTTTTATAGACAATTTATATAATACTTTTAGCACTGTTGAGGATATATTCACCCGTTATTGCAAGGCATTTCCAATAAGCTATCAAGAGAGTTTCGAACCTCATGATGCATATTACGATATGAAAAAATTGGAGATAGTGAGGAAGAAAGGAGTTAGCGAGGTCGATTTAAGACTTACTCGTGATAATCTTAATTATCAATTAAAGGTTTATACTCCAAGCAATGGAGGCCTTGAATTATCGAAGATATTAAGGATCACTAAGAATTTGGGAGCTAAGATTCTATCTCATAATGGCTATTATATAGAAATTAACGGTGGAATATGGATACATCATTTTGTGTTGTCAAGAGTTGATGAATTAATAGACAACATTACTCTAAAAGAGCAATTTGAAATAACACTTGCGAAAGTGTTTAGAAAGGAAATTAAAAATGATTATTTCAATAGCTTGATTATTATTGCTGGGCTGAAGTGGAAAGAAATGTTTCTGGTTAGAGCGCTCAGTGCTTACCTAAAGCAGACGTCATTTAATTATAACCCAGAATATATCCAAAAAGTAGTCTCAGAGCATCCAAAAGTAGTAAAGTATTTGATACAACTATTTCATGCAAGATTTGATCCTAACATAGACATTGATAGAGCAGAAACCACGGACATTTTCAGAGAAAAAATTGAGGAACTTCTAAAAGAGATCAGCAATGTTTCACATGATTACGTTTTACGCTCGATATTTAACTTGATAATGGCTATTTTAAGGACCAGTTATTATCAAGATGATAAGCCATACTTATCTATAAAATTTGATTCAAGTAAAATAAATGATTTACCTGATCCTCGCCCATATTGTGAATTGTATGTTTATTCAAACCTTTTTGAAGGAATACATCTAAGAGGAGGGAAATTAGCCCGTGGTGGCTTAAGATGGTCGGATAGGACGGAAGATTTTCGCACTGAAGTTTTGGGGCTCATGAAAGCTCAGATGACAAAAAATGCGGTTATTGTACCTGTTGGCGCAAAGGGTGGGTTTGTAATAAAGCAAGCTTATAAAGATAAGAATATTTTAAGAGAGAAAAGTGTTGAGTACTATAAGGGTTTTATCAGAGGAATGCTTGATATTACTGATAATGTAGTTGATGGTAAAATAATTCCACCAAAGGATGTGATTAGGTATGATGAAGACGATCCATACTTGGTGGTTGCGGCAGATAAAGGCACTGCTTCATTTTCTGATTATGCCAACCAAATAGCCTCTGAGTATAATTTTTGGCTTGATGATGCATTTGCATCTGGTGGATCAGCAGGTTATGACCACAAAAAGATGGGTATCACAGCAAAAGGTGCATGGATTGCAGCACAGAGGCATTTTTGGAAAATGAATAAGGATATTTACCAAGATGTAACTGTAATTGGGATTGGAGATATGGCTGGCGATCTATTTGGAAACGGTATGCTGCTTTCAAAAAATATACATTTAATCGGCGCATTTAACCATATGCATATTTTTATTGATCCAAATCCTGATGCAGGAAAGAGTTTCACAGAGCGTAAGCGTCTTTTTGAATTACCATTTTCAACTTGGATGGATTATAACAAAGATTTGATTTCTCAGGGTGGCGGGGTATTTGAGCGTAGCAGCAAGCAAGTAAACATTTCTCAAGAAATGAAAAAATGCTTTGGTATAACAGAAGATACGTTATCTCCAAGCAACTTAATTAGATATCTGTTGAAAGCAAAAGTGGATTTTATATGGAACGGAGGAATTGGCACGTTTGTTAAGGCAAAGAGTGAAAATCATAGCATGGTCGGTGACAAAGCAAACGATGAGCTGAGAGTAAATGGTAAGGATATTAGAGCTTCCATGTTTATAGAGGGTGGGAACCTTGGTTGTACACAGCTTGGGAGAATAGAATATGCTGAAAGAGGTGGACATATCAATGCAGATTTTGTTGATAATTCAGCCGGAGTGATATGTTCGGACCTTGAGGTTAACATCAAAATTGCATTTGTTTCGGCTATGAAAGCAGGAGGTGTTTCTTTAGAAAAAAGGAATGAAATACTAGCCAGCATGGTGGATGAAGTTGCATCTAAGGTGCTTGAGGACCACAACAGAATTGAAACAAAAGCATTACTCCTTGAATGTTTGCAAGCTAAAGAGAGATTGGAGCAGGATCATAGGTTAATGCTCAGTTTAGAAAAATCTGGGCTGTTAAACCGAAGCGTAGAATTTCTTCCAGCTGACGAAGAGGTAGCAAGGATGTTAACTGGTGCAGAAGGTTTCAGTTCTCCTCAGCTCTCTGTTCTAATGTCTTATGCTAGAACGGCGATAAAAAATGAAATTATACATTCTGATCTGCCTGAAAAAGATCTTATATCTAATGACTATTTGCTGGGTTATTTTCCTAAAAAGATGGTAATAGAGTTTAAGGATTTCATATTAAAACACCAACTTCGTAGAGAAATTATCTCCACTTGTATTACAAATGATGTAGTAAATAGGATGGGCTGTATATTTATTAATAATTTAGTTGAGAATACTGGAATTAAGGTACACGAAGCAGTTAACATATATATCGTTGTTAACCACCTATATGATTTAAATAACCTGTGGCAGAAAATTGATGAATTGGATGGAAAAATTGATATTAACTCATACTTGCAAATAGTGAGAAATGTGCAGAAATTTATTGGCAGAGTATCGTTTTGGTTAGTAAAAAATCTTAGCTTTATAGAACTGGATGATGTTACAAAATTTAAAGATGCAATTGAAACTTTAGGCCAGAACTTAACTAATGTTTTAGATGAACACCTGTTAAAGGTCTATAATCATGGATACACTTCTTTGGTAGAGCTTAATATAGATAAAAATCTAGCAAAAAAGATTGCTGACCTGTGCGTTCTTACTTATGCACTAGATATTATATCTGTTGCTGAACAGACATCTTTACCCATTCTTGATGCTGGTAAAATATACTTTGAGTTAAAGTCGCTGCTAAGATTCGATCTTATTAGAACAATTGCCATCAAGATGAAAAGCCGCTCTTCTTATTGGGATCGCAGCTTAATTAATGATTTATTGGACGATTTAAGCAATTATCATTATAAGCTAGCTGTTAAAGTCATAAAATCCACTGACAACCGTAAAAATAAGGTTCAAACCTGGGTTTGTAATGATAAAGACTACATAGAGCGTTATAATAGTTTTTTAGATGAGATGGTTGCTTCTAAACTTGATTTAAGCAAATTAATATTTATAATCAGGAGGATTAAAGTACTTGCTTCATAGGAAAAATGTTCAATGTAGGTCTTTCAGAAATTTTGGTCGTTGCTTTGGTGAGCATAATTGTTCTTGATAGAAATAAGGTGCCTGTATTTATTGATCTTATTAGGAATACATATAGGTATCTTATGATTATAAAATCAAAAGCTAGGAAGTTATTGAAAGACGCAGGAATTGAAGACTTATATAAAGAGTATAATACTGAGAAAGTAAATTACATAGTTGGTAAAAATGGTAAGCTTTATCCTACTTACGATATAGATAATACATCTAAAGATAATGACAGCGAAGATTCTAGTAGTAGATGATGTACTATCTAATATCAAGCTTTTAGAAGCTCGACTAAAAGCAGAGTACTATACGGTTATCGTAGCCCATGATGGCGAGGAAGCCATGGATTTAGTAGCAAAACAGCAGCCTGATATTATATTACTTGATATCATGATGCCAAAGATGAATGGCTTTCAAGTTTGTAAGGAGCTAAAGAATGATCCCTTAACAACCCATATTCCAATAATCATGGTGACTGCGCTGCATGACACTCACGATAGAGTGCAAGGCATTAATGCTGGCGCAGATGACTTTCTGACTAAACCAATAGATGAAACTGCTTTATCTGCGAGAATTAAGTCTCTCACACGCTTAAAGATGATTATCGATGAATTGCGTTTAAGAGGAGAAACTAATGCTGAGATTGGTGGAGTAGCAGGAAGTAGTATTATGGATTATTCTAATCAGATCTTTGATGCTAACATACTTGTTGTAGATGAAGATGTCTTTCAGGCAGAGCAAATATATAATGTACTAAAGCAACGCTTTAGGTCAATTAAAATACTGAGTGATCCAATAGAGGCATTAAAGGTTGGTATTAAGGATAATTACGACTTGATCATTTCTGATATGCAGTTTTCAAAAACTGACGGCTTGCGTTTATGTTCTGGGTTTCGTAGTAAGGTGGAAACACGTTATACACCAATTCTAATTCTTTCTGAGGATTATGATAAAAACAATTTAGTAAAAGCACTTGATGTAGGTGCTAATGATTATTTAACAGTACCTTTGGATGAGGGTGAGTTAATAGCAAGGGTTAATTCGCAAGTAAAACGCAAAAGATATCAAGATGCCTTGAGAATGAATTTATTTAATAATGCGGAAATGTCTATAAAGGACCCATTAACTAACTGTTATAATAGAAGATATTTTGATGCACACTTAAGAAACATTGTTAAGGACTCTGTGGAAAAGGATAGAAGGTTGTCTCTTATGATACTTGATATAGACTATTTTAAGATGGTGAATGACAGTTTTGGGCATAGTGTTGGAGATGAACTTTTAAAGCAAATACAGAAAAGAATTTCTGAAAATATCAGAGTGACAGATTTACTAGCTAGATTTGGTGGTGAGGAATTTGTTGTTGTAATGCCAGATACCGATACATCAGATGCGTATACTATTGCGGAGAGAATACGAAAAATTATTGCTAAAAAACCTTTTATACCTGCGGATAAAAATACAACCCACGATGTAACTGTGAGCATTGGAATTGCAGAAATGCAAGAATCTGACCTTGACAATATTAAAGAATTTATAGTACGTGCCGACAAATATTTATATAAAGCAAAAAACAGTGGTAGGAATAGAGTGATTGCTAGCTAAATCTCTGAAATTAGACATATAGCTAAAGCAATGTATGTTTACAGATAGTGCAATTGTACTAGGTAGTGTCGACATTTATTTTAACCAAAGGTAAATGCCAGCAATGTGAACAAAAGATATGAAGGTTATGGCTAGTTTATCATAACGAGTGGCAACTCTGCGAAAATGCTTGATTTTGTTGAACATTCTTTCGATTAAATTTCTTTCCTTGTATAGTTCTTTATCATATTCTCTCGGTATTTTTCTATTGGAACGCGCTGGAATAACTGGTTCAGCATTTACAGCTTGCGCTGCCTCAATCATATAGTTTGCATCATATCCTTTATCGGCAATAAGTGCTGCCATTTTCTTGCCTTCTATCAGATCTAAAGCTTTTACATAATCTGACCTTTGCCCAGCAGTAACAAAAAATCTCAATGGGGTGTCCGTTCAGCAGAGCGGCAAAATAAGGTAGACAAAGCAAGATAATAAAGATAATCATAGGGTAATACCAATCTCCACTAATAGATAGACAAATAGTAAAAACTACAAATAATTGAGGCTAGAAAGAATAAATATGTAGTTTATGGCAGGAAAAAGTAAAGCAATAGGAGAAGAACTATATAATCAATGCAAGTTAGAATTAAAAAAATATGGAATAAGAGGAGAGATAGGAAGAAGGTTACAAGCAATAATATCAGCAAAGGAGTATGGTATCTCAAAAGTTGCTAAAATATATAGAATTACGAGAACGACATTAATGAAATGGATTGCAAGATTTAAAGAAAAAGGTGTTATTGGGTTTGCAATACAGCCAGGGCGAGGACCTAAACCAAAACTGAACGAGGAGAAGAAGGAAAAAATAAGAGAGGTAATAGAAGAAGATGGGGCAAATCTGACTGCTAAAAAATTGCAAGGTATAGTTGAAGGAATGTTAGCTATCAAAGTAAGTGAGTCAACGGCGAGAAGGCTTATGAAGAAGCTAGGATTTACATATATCACACCTCGTCCAGCACATTATAAACAAGACAAAAACAAACAAGAGGAGTTCAAAAAAAATCTCAATGAAATTGTGGAAAAGAACCGGAAAAAGGAGGTTTTTTTTCGATGAATCGAGATTTGGAACGCACTCAAAAGTTGGACATGGATGGTTTAAAAAGGGCTCAAGAACACAAGTTAAAGTAAAAATCGGAAGAGAAAACTTCTATCTTTACAGCGCTGTAAATCCCAGGAATGGAGAGGATATTAGCCTACTTGCTCCACATGTAAACACAGATTGCATGAACATATTTTTGGAGCAGATGTCGAAAGATTTGGGGACTAGAGAAGCTTTTCTTATCATGGATTGCGCAAGTTGGCATAGGTCTAAAGGTTTAAAAACTCCTGAAAATATCACCATAATTTATTTGCCGCCGTACTCGCCTGAGCTCAATCCTGTGGAAAGATTTTGGCAACATTTAAAGGAAAATATAATAAAGAACAAGATGTATGACTCTATTAAATTACTTGAAAATGCTGTATCTGAATTTATTCGAGATATTACGGAAAGTTCGATCAAAACCATTTGCTCTGTGAATTATTTGTCTAGTTATTTATGAGGGTTGGTATAAATATGAGGTAGTATGGTAAACCTTTTAGAACTCTGCAAAAATTTACAGCAAAAAATAGAAAAGTTAGAAGCAAAAATAGAAAGATTGGAAAGAGAGAATGAAAGTTTAAAAGCAGAGAATGAGGCTTTAAAGATAGAGAACGCTGAATTAAAGGAAAGGCTAGGTTTAAATTCAAAAAACTCATCAATTCCCAGTTCAAAAGAATTATACAAAATGAAAAAGGAAAAGCCAAAAAGCGAAAGAAAGATTGGTGGTCAAGTTGGGCATAAGGGTAATTATCGTGCTAAAATGGAAGCAGATGAGGTGATAAAGATAGAGTTGTCACCTACTTGCGAATGCGGAGGGAAGATTGCAATATGCGAAAAACCTTATATTCATCAGAAAGTAGATCTTCCGGAGATTAAGGCTTATGTAATAGTTGGAACATGGCCGTTGTCAGAGATGCGGAAAAAGAAGGAGTAGCAAGTTACCAGAGGGTGTTACGCCAGATACATTTGGCCCAAGGGTTAAGTCAGTAGTTGCAGCACTCAGTGGGTTTTATAAAAATTCAAAGCGCGAAGTAGCTAGGCTCTGTGGACAAAATTTTAGAGAAGCCATACAAGAGCTCCAACAAAATTGAGAAAACCCATAAAAACCTCAGCAGTTTTATCAAATCTGGAAAAAATGCGCCTAAAATTTTTAATTTTACCAAAAAAACACTCAATCAAATGACGTTCTTTGTAGATATGCTCATCGTAATGCCTTTGCACTTTTCGATTCCGTTTTGGTGGAATAACTACTGTACATCCCTTGTCTTCAAGACTTGTAACAAAGGCATTGCTATCGTAGCCCTTGTCAGCTACTACAGTAGAGTTATAGATACTTTCGGTTAACACCTGTGCCTGCGTAATTTCATTTCTTTGACCGGGAGTCAGAGTAAATTTAAGTGGATTTCCAAGTGCATCAACAAGCGCATGTATTTTAGTTCACCTTTGCTCCTTCCTAAAGCTTCTTGATCCTTGGAGTCTTTTGTATATCCAGCTGAACATGGATGGGCTCTGATCGTCGATTATAGCAACTTCTAAATCAGGCTCCTGTTTAGTATATTCAAGCAATTTTTCCCAAACATCTCTTTCACACCATCTTTTAAATCGCTTATGTATACTCCTGTAATTACCATAAGTTTTTGGTAAAAGTCTCCATTGGCAACCACTTCGCACTATGTACCACACTGCCTCTATGAATATTCTTAAACGTTTTTCATCTTTGCTGTGCATTCCTTTTACGCTTTTTATGAACTCTAAAATTTGTTTCCAATTTTCCTCTTTGATGTAATATTGCATATGGTAGTTTCTCCATTTTTGTACACATTAGGCTAAACTACCATCTTTTTCTCTCTTTTCATATTTTTTGTCCACAGAGCCTAGTAATTTTGCATCTAATTTATCTGTTTTTGCAAAGTGGTTGCAGGCTTTTGCAAATGCATATACCCGATTTGGGTGAGCTCTGTGAACAGCTATATTATGTTCTTGTAACAATTTTATTACAAGTTTTTCATAACCACCTGTTTACACATAACTTAACAAATACGTTAGCCATTTTCGACTTTATAAACTCAGATATAGCTCTCTCTGCATTTTCTATACGCTGATGTTTATTGTTGATTAAGTGTTTTTTTTGAAACATCAATACCCATAAAAACTGTTCTAGCCATTTTTGTACCTATAAATATAATCAAATAATAATGTAAATGCTGTACAGGATTGTGATTCGATCTTTTAGATCCCCCTACCGTTCGTACTCCATTTTTTAAAGCTAGGAGTGTACTGAGATGCCTACGATTTCTATCAATCAATCCAATTGACAGCTTGCTCATTATAGTCTTGCGACTTTGATTTAATATACAATCCAAATCGGCGAAGAAAAAGACAGAGAAGAGGGCGAAAAACAGGCTAAAATAGCAGTGGCTAAAAATTCACTTAAGGCAGGTGTCTCTATAGATGTTATCGCTGAAATCACCGGCCTTTCACTTGATGAAATCAAAAAGCTAGGGAATTAAAGCCTTACTTTGATTTCTTGAACCTCTGTCCTGAGTTACATGACTTTGAACGGAAGTATCATTTAAATAACTTTTAGGCTTTAAGCTTATTTGTTCATCACTAACTTCTAATATACTGTCCCTGCTACTTAACACCTGTTGTATTGATTGATTTAGTACTATATTTAGTCCTCTATTAAATTCAGTCATAAACTTATTGAACTTCTTTGGACTTAATTTACCAGGATCCCCTGCTTTTTTACTAGGCAATGCTTCCTCTATATGCGATTCTAAAATCCCTGGAATCTCATTAACTTTACCACCCATAATTTTTCCTGTAACCTCTTTTTGTATTTTCCCAAAATCAATATTTAATCGGTGCATTGACATTCCGCTTTTTAAAGCAGCTTGCTTTACTGCTTTCTCAAGTCCCTCTGTAATATTTAATGCATAGCTCTGCGCTTCTATTAATGATATGTGCTGATCTGCTGTAGAAATGTACTTTTGACCTGTAATTTTTCTAATTAATAAATCAAGTAACGTTATTGTACCATTGTCAACTTGTGAAAAATAATGTTCCCCCATTTTGAATATTGTTTCTGCTGCTGTTTCTTTACCATCAAGCTTAAAAGCACCAGGCATTTGTCTTTCATCTACTTGTTGTAGATTTACATTGAAATAATTAACACAATCTCGACGAAGATCCCCACTTCTAACATAATCAGCAAAACTTGAATAGACACCCTTAGCAGCTGCGTAAGTATTAGTTATCGGCTTCTTTAACCAAGAAATGCCTACATTTATCCATGAAGATGTTTTTGTTGCTGCACTTACTACATTTTCTTCTCTGTTCTCATCGATAGCACGACGATTACGTGATGAGGAATTGTGATGCTTGTGTCTAATATGATGTGTACTAATTTCAGGGTTTACAGTAGTTGTAGTCTTTTGTAAACCCGTTGTATTTAAAATAATACCACGAACATTCTTATGCTTTTCCTGTAAAGCATCGAAATTTGTTGCGTTATTTATTTGCATTTCATGTTGCCTCAAGTTTATCTCTTTATCAGCGAATTTTATTGATAATGTTCGCATTTTTTGCTCTTGGTAAAAGTCCTTAAGTAGGATAGTGCAATGTTGACTTTCTTCTAAACCTTGATCAAACACATTAGTAATTATTAAGTCATTCCTTAAGCGAGCAAAAGTGTAATTACCTACTTCTTTTTTGATAACTATTTCATTTTCTTCTTCAATATCATTAGGAGTGATTACTATAATTTCTTTATCTTTATCAAATATTAAAGGTAGTGCCTCTAAGTTCCACGGGTGACGATCACCTTTAATCTTCATAGGTCCGCTATTTAAAACCACACGTAGCTCTTTATACCATCCATTTAGCAACGCATTTTTTAGTATTACACTAGAAATTAGAAATTCAGAAGATAAGTCTATGCACCTACCAGACGAGAAGTAGTGATTAGAGTATAATTTTATTATCAAATCATTATCATCTTTATAAATTTTAGATGAAACTTGTGACTCAGGACATTCTATTTTGGCTTGTTCAATTACTTTACGTAAATCAAGAGTATCTGTAAAATCTCCCGTATTCAAATTGTAAAGAGTTACTTCAGGTATAGCAGTATCGAATGCTGAAGTGATGACATACACATTCTCACCACCATTACCCACTAAGTGACTCTTATACAGTGGATTATTATGCATAACTTCATGTGCACCATGCCCAACTAATACAGTTTCATTATTAGGCAATGTAAATTGCATAGTCATTTTTAAACGATTTGCAATTGCTGCATATTCACTAATTGTTTCCTCAACTGTCTTATTGATGCTTTGCTCTGCATAAAAATTGTTTCTATTTAATATTTTGACTTCTGTATTATCTTGAAAGAGGTACCTGGCATTTACTGGAAAGTCAGTATATTTTCTTCTTGAATTGTCGTAAGAATTTATTAAAGTTACATTGAATTCTTTTGATTGATCAAAAAAATTGAAAGTGATATCATCTTTCCCGATATTAATTTCTCTAAGATTTGAAATAGAGTAGTCAAAATGGAACCTATGTTGAATTGGTCCTTTAAAAGAAAATGAAACAGATGATTCACTATGCTCACCTCTAGGAATTATATAATCTATAAAATTTACACTTTTATTGCTCTTTTCAAGCAAAAACACTTTGGTGTAACCTCTGAGTACAACTGTTGGATTTTTATTTAAGTCGTAAGGAATTTTAACATAATCTTGCTTATTACTATTCTCACCACCTAGGCCATCCACATACTCTAGATTTTCAACGAAATGTATTCTATCTGCTTTACTTTTCCTTCCGTAAATTTGATTTATATAACTTGTCTTAAGTCTATACGTACATTCATATGACTCACTATATTCATCATTTCTACTACACACAGATCCTTGTGTATCTATTAATGCATACTCGTTGTTTTTTGTACCAAATCCTCTGAGGTCTAGTGTATCAATTCCTCCCATTCCATTAAGGATTCCTGTTATATTGTTTGCTTGCAGAATAAATGCATCATCTTTGTTGCCTCCAGTATAATTTTTATAACCGTTATTCACGATAAAAAAATTAGAAGAATCAGGTGTTCCAATAGCAGTGTCTATTCCTTCGTCCAATGCAATTAGAGTTTTATTACCTGTTCTGTTAGTCTTATATTCGACACCTACGGCACCTTCGCAAAGAAATTTAACTTTTGATGAGCCAGGTTCTACTGCTGTGTGTTCAATAGGTATCATCCCCACATGTGTGTAAACATGAATCATTAGATTTTTACTTACTGTTCCTTCAACACAAAATAAGCTTCCTTCATCTGGTACACTATCACTGATTTTTATATATCTTTCTTTTTCTCTTAAATCTATAAAGCTACTTTCAAAGAGTGGAAATGTAACATTATATACACGAGTCACCTGGAGCTGATCAGAAGGTTTAGGAAGCATGTTTATGTTCTTCTCGTATTCCAACTTGCATGTATAACGTTTACAATCATCTACGGATAATTTATTCCCTTGAAGAGACCGTAGAAATTGTTCTTTTTTTTCTTTAATACTTGGAAAAACATACCTAGCAAAATCAGTATTATTCTTTAAAAATTCAATTGCATTTTTGACTAATTGATTATTATGCTCTTTCACTTCCATTCGCTCTTCAATTTCTTTTGAAGGTGCCATGCCAAAAAATGCCCTAACTCCCTCAGTCATACCAACCCTCATAAATAACTAGACAAATAATTCACAGAGCAAATGGTTTTGATCGAACTTTCCGTAATATCTCGAATAAATTCAGATACAGCATTTTCAAGTAATTTAATAGAGTCATACATCTTGTTCTTTATTATATTTTCCTTTAAATGTTGCCAAAATCTTTCCACAGGATTGAGCTCAGGCGAGTACGGCGGCAAATAAATTATGGTGATATTTTCAGGAGTTTTTAAACCTTTAGACCTATGCCAACTTGCGCAATCCATGATAAGAAAAGCTTCTCTAGTCCCCAAATCTTTCGACATCTGCTCCAAAAATATGTTCATGCAATCTGTGTTTACATGTGGAGCAAGTAGGCTAATATCCTCTCCATTCCTGGGATTTACAGCGCTGTAAAGATAGAAGTTTTCTCTTCCGATTTTTACTTTAACTTGTGTTCTTGAGCCCTTTTTAAACCATCCATGTCCAACTTTTGAGTGCGTTCCAAATCTCGATTCATCGAAAAAAAACCTCCTTTTTCCGGTTCTTTTCCACAATTTCATTGAGATTTTTTTTGAACTCCTCTTGTTTGTTTTTGTCTTGTTTATAATGTGCTGGACGAGGTGTGATATATGTAAATCCTAGCTTCTTCATAAGCCTTCTCGCCGTTGACTCACTTACTTTGATAGCTAACATTCCTTCAACTATACCTTGCAATTTTTTAGCAGTCAGATTTGCCCCATCTTCTTCTATTACCTCTCTTATTTTTTCCTTCTTCTCCTCGTTCAGTTTTGGTTTAGGTCCTCGCCCTGGCTGTATTGCAAACCCAATAACACCTTTTTCTTTAAATCTTGCAATCCATTTCATTAATGTCGTTCTCGTAATTCTATATATTTTAGCAACTTTTGAGATACCATACTCCTTTGCTGATATTATTGCTTGTAACCTTCTTCCTATCTCTCCTCTTATTCCATATTTTTTTAATTCTAACTTGCATTGATTATATAGTTCTTCTCCTATTGCTTTACTTTTTCCTGCCATAAACTACATATTTATTCTTTCTAGCCTCAATTATTTGTAGTTTTTACTATTTGTCTATCTATTAGTGGAGATTGGTATCAATTCTTCTTCTTCAGTTAAATGAACATGTTTTTCAATCTCCTCAACTTGCTTTTTCGCATGATCAATCTCCATTTCCAGAAAGATCGATGCTCCTATTGCTTCGCCAATTGGTCCAGTAAATTCTGATACCCCTTCTATTACTTCTAAGAACTCTGCAGCTTCCACTCCTGCTTCTGCTGCATCCATGCCTACAAAAATTCCATTTGAGATTATTCCTGACAGCGCATCTTTATTGCCATCTCTATATTCTCTTATTTGATTTATTAGGTCATATGCAAAAAAACCCGCTGTTCCACGTTTAAGAAAAGGAGATGCTGCTTTTAGTGAATTACCAAGTAATTTTTTGTCAGCTTCAAGTGCAACTCCTTTAGCGAGAACTTTGTCAGCTGCCTTTCCGAATACTTGACCTCCACCTATTAAACCAAGATTTACTGCAACATTTTCATAATTGCCATTTATAATGTCAGCACCAATATCTTTTATCATAAGTCCAGAATTTAGTTTGTGAGAAATTTTACCTACCTTCCCTAAATGTGACTTAGTTTTATCTGGTTCGTCTGCATCTTCCCAACAGATGTCATTAGCACTTCGCTTTTTTCTTTGTGATGATGAACACTCTGTTGGAGTTGAGAGTTCAAGTAATTCCTCTTCTTCAGAAGTTTTATCCTTACTTTCAGAACTATGTTGTGAATCATCTGAGTCTCTATATTTTTCCTTTTTAAGCAGACTTATAATTTTTTTAGAAATTTTGGGAAGTTTACTAGCCGCACCTAAGATTGTATCATCTTTATCAAGAATAGGTGATTGATCATCATCCCTCTCTAGGTAAGCTTCAGCTCTTGCATCAGGATCTGCTCCATACTTCATTAGCAATTCTACTAATTTTGATTCATTTTCGAAAACAGTATCAAATAAATATTTATTTTTCTTTTTTTGATCAATCTTATCAGCCTTTAATAAGGCTCTCAATATATGTGGATTCTGCAAATTTGTGATTTCAAGATCATCAATATTTGCTCCGTGACTTACTAAAATTTCTGCAATTTCATAATTTTTAGCTTGAAGTAAAGCTTTGTTTTTTGCTTTTTGACTATTCTTTACTTCATCGTTCTGTAAAATCTTCGATAACAGTTTACGATTACCTTTTTTAGCAAAATAAGTTAAAATATGACTACCGTGAAGATCACCAAAGAGAACGTTCACTTGATTTTCTAAGTCTGGATATTGACTTGCATAGTGGCAAACAATTGCTGCATGAATCTCATTACTTTTGCTAAGTGGTTTATCACCTTGATGACGTGTCTTAGGACCACCTTTTTTAGTTTTATTTAGTATCTCAATAGCCTTCTCTAAAATGTCTTTTTCTTTATTTTCATCCTTTAAATTTATACGCACTACTTCTTGAACTAGTCTGTGAACATTTGATTTATCCTGTGCAGCTCCTTCGTTAATCATTAGACTTCTTTCAAAATTCATGAAAGGAGCTCTCTATTGTGAATAGAGGCAATCAAATTAAATCTTAAGCCAAAACGTTTTCGTCGATTTCTATATCTGTCAGAAATGATTTTAAACCTTTTCAATAAGCCGATTACGTTTTCAACTACCACTCTTCGTATAGAGAGAGATCTATTTTCTGCTTTTTTCTCCTTTGATAAAGGATTCTTTTTTGATCTTCTATGTGGTAATTCAACATTTTTATGTATCTTTTGCATTCCTCTGTAACCAGAATCAGCTAGGATCTTAGTTTGCGGTAATATTGCTATCTTTGATTCTCTAAACATCCGAAAATCATGTTTTCTACCATTGGAGAAAGATGTACATACGACCTTTTTACTCTTCTTCTCTGTTACTATTTGTGTTTTTATAGTATGCCTTTTTTTCTTTCCAGAGTAAAAGCGCTTTTGCTTTTTTTTGGCCTTTCTACTGCTGTTTCAGTTCCATCTATTACCAAAACTTCGTATTCTACATTACTATTTAATAGATCTTTTTTTCCTGGTAATGCAAAATCTGGATGTTTTATTAATGTGTCTTCTACCCACCTTATTATTTTAAAACAGTTGCTTTCACTCATGCCATAACTTTGTCCTATATGAAAATATGTACGATATTCTCTCATATATTCCAGTGCCATAAGTAATCTATCTTCTATACAAAGTTTGCTTTTTCTTCCACTTCTAGCTTTTTTCCTTTTATCCTCCTCATCTAGAATTTCTACCATTCTCTTAAATGTTGATTTTTTTACCCCCGTTAAACGTCGAAACTTTTCTCCTTCTAACTTTTCTATTTCCTTATATTTCATGCTTCCAAATACTTGATCTTACTCTCTCTCCCTCAATTTTGAAAGAAGTCTATTGAATAATCTTTAAGTAGCTGAATGGCTCTATTTACGTTTCCAGAACTTTCCAATTGTAAAAATATTTTATTAGAAATTTCGTCAGGATTGAAATAAGCCATAATGTTTAAAATCTCTATGGCTTTTTGTCCATCTACCCCTTCTTCTTTTATCTTATCAAGCGTAACTTGCCAAGTTGTTAAGACTGTTTTAGTATATGGATCATTAGATTTCTCAAGCGCATCACTCCCAAGTAATTGTTTGTTTTTTTCATCATATATTGCTAAATAATCATTGATTCCAAATTTAGAATTTATGTTTTTTGACTGCTTAATATAAGCTACCGCCTGTGCAAGTGCTAACGGGAGTCTTCCGAGCTTTTCTGCTAATGCGTTTATTTCTTTATCTTGTAAACTATCACCACCTGCTATCTCTAGCTTTGTCCTTATAAATTCTTTGGCTTCTTCAAGAGTGAACACATCAAGATCAAGAACTTCTACTCTTGTATTTTCCCAATTTCTATATCTGGACGTGATTAAAATACTTGGTTTGTTACCTACAAATTGCTTTGGCAAATATTTTTCAATCTGCTGGTAATTTTCAACATTGTCAAAAATAAATAAGCTTTTTGCTTTTTTAAAATGCTCATATATTTCTTGAGCTAAATCGTGAGTTTTTTTCTCATCATCATCCACGTCTTTTTTTGTAATCCCTAATTTAGATGCCAACCTCTCAAATGAACCAGAAATATCTTGAGCATTTATCCATATAACGTTATTATCATAGTCTGTAGAATATTTTTCAGCATATTTCAGAGCCAGTTGAGTTTTACCTATTCCTCCTAACCCACTAACGGAAGCTTGCTGACCATTTGAGCCCAAATTCCCTGAGTTTGAAGTCTGTGAATTGATTGATAATTCTGAAATTTTTTGAACTATTGCTGTCACACTTTGACCTGACAATTTCTCATGCAAATCCTCCAAATCTTTCTTTCTTCCGGTAAAATTTTCTATTGGCTTGTTTAAATCAAACATGGTACCTTTAGGTGGTTGTTTTTCTGATTTTGTCTTTTTATAGAAATTTTCTAGCACCTCCTCAACTATTTTCTGAACTTCAACTTTATCAAGGGCTTTATTAGGTTTAAGTTCAGAAAGCACACTCTCTTTCAATCTTGTTACTTTTTCTATTTCATCTATTGTAAAAGGATCTGTTGGCTCATCATATACTTTCAAATGCTCCTCTACTAACTCACCTTTTTGTTTAATGGCCGTAAGTATTACATTTTCAATATTCCCTATTTCGCCTACTGTATCTTCCTTAAGATAAGATATAATTTTATTTACAGCTACTTCTGCTAATTTTTCCACATTATCGTCATTCTCTAACAAAGTGGTTTTATACATGTAAAAAATTGTAGCTGCAGCTTCTAGTACTTCTTTATTTAAATCCTCATCGCTTTTATCTTTGGTTATAGCTTCTAATTTTTTTTTGATTTTCATCTTCTGCTCTTTATCGCCAAGAAAGCTTTCAATTATAAAATTAACATAAGGGAAGAAGATATTTTTACTAGTAGCTGTCATTGCAGGTATTGCTCCGTGTTTATGTGTGTCATGAGTAAATATTCCAGGTAATGCTGAAACCACTCCTGAAAATATTTCACTTACTACGCGTTTAGCTTCACCTATATTCACCATTTCCGAAAACGTTTTCCCTTGATAATTCTTGTAAAATTTTATAATAACTTGAAATTCTATAATAAAATATTTAACATATTCATGTGCTAATTTATCTTCCTCCTGAGATAAAAGATTTATTTTTTTTACCATTGACTGATCTTCTTCCCCAATGGAAGGCCTTTTTTTACCAGCTCGTTCTGAAGTTCCTGGTTGCTCAATTTCCACTGGTTCAGGATTTTCATCTTTTTCGTCTATACTTGAAACTTGAGCTGTATTTCTAGTGTTAAGAATTGGTTCAAAATGTGAGTTTCCGTTATTTATTATGTGTATTGTATTGGCTTCATCATAATTTATATCACCTATAGATTTCGAGCCGGATTCATCTACAATTTGATGAGCCCATATTTCTTTTCCCTCCACGTTATACTTCTCAATAACGTGTAATTTTATACTATATTTTTTACAGATTATCCTTCCTTCAATCTCTGTTCTACCCCATATTGGCGACTTTAACTGTAGCAACTTCACTTCTTCCAGGTTTTTATCAATCTCGCTTACTGTAAATTCAATACGTGGGAGATACTCATTAATTGGCTCAGTCTCACTTTTTAAAGCTTTTGTAAGCCACGATGAACCATTGTCTAATTGGCTTTGAGCAAATTCCTTACAAACCATTCTTAAAGACTTTACAGTGAAGTCCATTTCAGGTTTTAACTGTTTAAGACCTTGAACAACTGCATCAAAGAAACAATCTCCTCTACCTACTGCTTTCCCTATTTCAAAATTTTCCGGTAAGCGCGTATTAACTCTGCGGTTACGCTCAAATTTATGGGATTTACTAATTTGTTCTGTATACTGCTCTCTTTCTACTGGCTCATTAACTTCTCTTTCTTTTTTAAAATAATCCACTGGATGCTGTACTTCTAGCATAAAGGCTCCTTATTACTCTTGTTAATATCAAACCCACTATGCTAAGCTTGTTATATGATAAGCTGGAAAATTAGGAGTGCAAGAATTTTTTATGTGGGTTTCGGTATTTTATTCTCATATTAGAATATAAAACTATCGTAAGCTTCTCTGTTATTTCCAAATGAATTGCCATTAATTTAGCAACATACATTACTAATAACTTAAATGATCTAGCTATTCCCAGCAACTAAAACCGCTACCCGTGAGAATAAGTTTTTTTGGAATGCATTGGTCTGCTGTGAAAACTTCAGAACTTCTGTAGAAGGAAAGTCCCTGTTTTTATAGCAATTACCTTAAAAAATACCGTTTCAAAGTACTTTATATAGGTGAAAAACACCAAGTTACTTTTTGAATCCTAAAAAAAACTTCGATTTTGTTTTCGCAGCAGGCCTCCATGTATCCCTCTTTAATTAAGAGACTGACTAGCTCCTTGAGTTTGTTCAATTCTTGGGCACTCAAGGTTACTCTTTATACATTTATTTTTAATCGTCTCTACAAATGTCTTTACTTTTAGTGTAGGAATACCTCTTTCTTGTACGTTTTCGAAGTCTGCAAAGTAAATTAGTGTATTATTTCGCACTCCTATTCCTTTTTCTTCAAGGTCACTTTTGTGCACCTCAAAAAAGTTCCTTATACCAGCAAATGACATTGCTTGAAAATTACTTTTATAATGGGTTGATAGAAAATCAATCAATGGTCTATGGTTATGCAGGAAAATTTCTTTTTCTGCTTCATTAGCTTTATTAATTAAAATATGAGCATACTCTGGGTACTGTTCTTTCAAGCTTTCTTGGTTATCAAACTTATTACGTATATCTTTATTTTTTTTCCACATGCTAGCTAGTTCATTAACATCGCTTCCTTTAAAAAAGTCATACAGTGGCTTATTAAGCTTTTTTATTTCGTCCTTACAGTTTTGAAACCGCTGAGCGTAATTGTTATATCTCTCACGCGAAGTGTTTACAAACTCATTTTTTTGTTGTAAATTTGTTTCACTTACATATAAATCAGCAGCTTCTAGTCTTGCTATATGATTTATTATTAGGTTATAACTTTCTGTAAAAAATTCGCTCTCCTGTAAAGGAACATTTCCCAACAAATCCTCTGCATTAACATCTGCCCCTGCTTTTATTAGAGCTTCTACTATCTCTCCATTATTCCTAGAAACAGCAATGTGCAAATTAGAAAGAGTATCTCTTACATCAATATTAGCTCCTCCTTTTATTAGAGCTTTCGCTACTTCTGTATTATTATTCACAATAGCAACATTCAAAAGAGTAGTACTACCCAAAAATACATTGACATCAGCCCCCCCTTCTATTAGAAGTTTTACTATATCTGCATAACCATGTAAAACAGCACGGTACAAAAGAGTCACACCAGAACTGTTTTTTGCACTAACATCTGCTCCTGCTTTTATTAGAGCTTCTGCTATCTCTACATTATTATTTTCAGTAGAATAGTATAAAGAAGTCATACCAGAACTATCTTTCTCATCAACCTTAGCCCCTTTTTCTAATAGAGCTGTTACTATATCTTTATAGCCCTTTTCAGCAGCTAAAAGTAAAGCAGTATACCCAGCAGTATACCTATTAGCTGCTTTCTCATCAACCTTAGCCCCTTTTTCTAATAGAGCTGTCACTATATCTTTATAGCCATTTTTAGCAGCAAAAAGTAAAGCAGTATATCCACGAGCTGTTTTCTGATCAACATTAGCCCCTTTTTCTAATAGAGCTGTCACTATATCTTTATAGCCCTGTTCAGCAGCTAAATGTAAAGCAGTATACCCATTAGGTGTTTTCTGATCAACATTAGCCCCTTTTTCTAATAGATCTGTTACTATATCTTTATAGCCCTGTTCAGCAGCTAAATGTAAAGTAGTCCTCTTATATTCTTCTACTGCATTAACATGAGCTCCAGCTATTATTGACTCGCGGACTTCTTCTTCCTTTCCCTCTCTAATGTTATCCAAAAGTTGTTTTGATTTCGTTTGTTGTATTCGATGCATAAGACTAACTCAAAAAAAATATTAATATTTAATTTTAAACATATTAATAATAAATGTCAAGTTTTTGTCAATTAATTGCACTTGCTGTAAACTTGGACGAGTAGACCGGTGGAACTTCCCCACCAGCCCCCATAAGTGTTGAAAGTATCAAAAATGGCGTGATATAAGGTGATTGACGGCATGTAAATTACCTCCCGACAGTAAAACAATCGAACGTATAAAAGAGTCATTTAGATCCAATGTGAATTGCAGTAATGCTATTTTGAACCCATGTAGATTATTTTTGATTTTATAAACAAGAAATAACAAAGCCGTAATAATAATCATGTAAATATACACCTTCATGCCATTCATAGTATGGCTTAAAAAGTGCTTATATCCAAGATTTTGCTTTATAAATTTAAAGAACACTTCTATATCCCATCTGCGCCTATATAGCTCTGTTACTTCATAAGCTGGCATTTCAAACAAGTTTGTCAAAAACCATATTTCATCTCCAATTTTATTTCTGATTTTTATTAGCCGTAGATCATGCTTTTCTGCCACTTTACCTCGTGCACGATAAAGATTAACTATTATATCTTCTAAAATCTCTGATCCATCCGATTTTTGTTCTCCTATAACTTTGTTCCTGCTTATAACATCATGTTTTCTTCCTACTTTAACTCTTGTGATAAATTTGTACTCCTTTTCATCAAATTCGGCAAAAGTTCCAACTTTTCTGATTCCTCTATCAAATAATAAAATATCCTCTTTTTCAACTTTAGCTTCATTAATTGCTCTCACTAATGCTATATCTTCACTACTTTCTTCTTGTCCTTTACAAAATCTTATACTTGTCGGCAATTGATCCTTTAATCCTACACTCACTTTAACTTGACTATCGTTACTTTTACCGCCTATTTTCAGCCCATCTTTTATGAGATATCCCGATAAATTTATGATCGTCGAATCAAACTTATGTAAGTTATTTGATGTTTTTTGGGGTAATAGCTTTTTAATCTTGCTCATCAAATCAATATATACTCCCTTAAAATATTCTGGATTTATAACTTTTAACCTTTTTGACAAACCACTGTATGTTACTGTACTTTTATCGCTATTCTTATCCATTATACACCTGTTTATTACCATTTCTAGCGCTCTTAGGCTTGTTTTTTGCCCCATTAATATTAACTTCATTAGACCTTTAAATATAATCTTGCCCAACAATTTAGTATTACATTTATCTACTTCACTTAATTTTCCTAGCCTTTCTAAATCCTCATCTTTTATTAAATTTAGTACTCTTTCTATTTGATCCATTATTGCCTCCATTTTCTTGCAATAATAGTTCTTTATGTCTTTTTTGTGTTACTTTCAACACTTATGCACCAGCCCCTCACAGAACTGTGCATGAACCTCTCGATTCACACAGCTCCCATTATTCAGTCCTTTGATTCCCATACTAGACTCCAGTGGTAGAAAGTATTCGGATTTCCTTTTCTCATTTTTCCTAGAAGTTTCCTCGCTAGTCTTTTTCCAATCTGATATTTCCTTTTTACCCACTTTTCTAGGTGCCTCTCTACATTATTAATACCAACCCTCATAAATAACTAGACAAATAATTCACAGAGCAAATGGTTTTGATCGAACTTTCCGTAATATCTCGAATAAATTCAGATACAGCATTTTCAAGTAATTTAATAGAGTCATACATCTTGTTCTTTATTATATTTTCCTTTAAATGTTGCCAAAATCTTTCCACAGGATTGAGCTCAGGCGAGTACGGCGGCAAATAAATTATGGTGATATTTTCAGGAGTTTTTAAACCTTTAGACCTATGCCAACTTGCGCAATCCATGATAAGAAAAGCTTCTCTAGTCCCCAAATCTTTCGACATCTGCTCCAAAAATATGTTCATGCAATCTGTGTTTACATGTGGAGCAAGTAGGCTAATATCCTCTCCATTCCTGGGATTTACAGCGCTGTAAAGATAGAAGTTTTCTCTTCCGATTTTTACTTTAACTTGTGTTCTTGAGCCCTTTTTAAACCATCCATGTCCAACTTTTGAGTGCGTTCCAAATCTCGATTCATCGAAAAAAAACCTCCTTTTTCCGGTTCTTTTCCACAATTTCATTGAGATTTTTTTTGAACTCCTCTTGTTTGTTTTTGTCTTGTTTATAATGTGCTGGACGAGGTGTGATATATGTAAATCCTAGCTTCTTCATAAGCCTTCTCGCCGTTGACTCACTTACTTTGATAGCTAACATTCCTTCAACTATACCTTGCAATTTTTTAGCAGTCAGATTTGCCCCATCTTCTTCTATTACCTCTCTTATTTTTTCCTTCTTCTCCTCGTTCAGTTTTGGTTTAGGTCCTCGCCCTGGCTGTATTGCAAACCCAATAACACCTTTTTCTTTAAATCTTGCAATCCATTTCATTAATGTCGTTCTCGTAATTCTATATATTTTAGCAACTTTTGAGATACCATACTCCTTTGCTGATATTATTGCTTGTAACCTTCTTCCTATCTCTCCTCTTATTCCATATTTTTTTAATTCTAACTTGCATTGATTATATAGTTCTTCTCCTATTGCTTTACTTTTTCCTGCCATAAACTACATATTTATTCTTTCTAGCCTCAATTATTTGTAGTTTTTACTATTTGTCTATCTATTAGTGGAGATTGGTATAAGCAGTTTATACATCTCCGTTTGGTAAAACCTGCCATAATACTGATACCAGCCTCTGACTATTGGATTTACTTCCTTTGATATTTCCTCTAACTTTTTTCCTGTAAATTGGTATATTTTCCACGACCTTATGGTTTGAGTGATCTTTTTCTTGGCCTTATTGCTAATCGCAGGTAGAAATCCAACGAAATATTTCCCTATTTTACTCTTTGCTTCTCTAGG
The DNA here is from genome assembly GCF_936270145.1 of Wolbachia endosymbiont of Oedothorax gibbosus. Taxonomy (GTDB): domain Bacteria; phylum Pseudomonadota; class Alphaproteobacteria; order Rickettsiales; family Anaplasmataceae; genus Wolbachia. Next base: position 503,694 of record NZ_OW370537.1, on the reverse strand, counting down.
TCTAAAAGTGTACCCTAGAAAATCAAAACTTTGTTTAGGAAATGCATTCTTACTGTTGCTATTCTTACAATATACTACCTGTGTCTTTTCAGAATGCAACCTCAGTTTAAACTCAGCCAATCTTTCTTCGATCATTACTTTCATAAATTCTGCCTGCCTGAGAGTTTTACAGTGTACTATCGCATCATCTACATACCTCTCAAATGGTATTGTCGGGTACTTCTCTCTCATCCATTCATCAAATACATGATGCATAAATATGTTAGAAATGATTGGGCTTACAGAACCTCCCTGCGGAACTCCTTTATCCCTAACTACCCTACTAACCCCAGTTGCGGATTAGAAGTCAGTGAAAAAGATAGGGAAATAGGGTAAACTCCGGAAACATATTATCAAAAAGTAGAGAGGTTACCCATGAATAAAAATGTAACAGAATTATTTTGCTTTGTAGACGATTTTTGCAAGGCTATAAACAAAAATTTCGCAGAAAAACTCCTGCCAAACAGTAAAAAACCTACCAGAACGCCAGAGATTACGCATTCTGAAATTCTTACTATAATTTTACTTTATCAACAATCTAGATGTGAGGACTTTAAATCTTTCTATACATATTATTTGAAAGCACTATATGGATCTGAGTTTCAAAATTTGCCAACATATAGTAGATTTATTAGGCTAAAACCGAGGGTTTTATGGTATTTAGCATTACTTTTGCAATGGCTATGTGAGCAGTCGAAAATGACAGGGATTTCGTACATAGATGCAACATCTATCGCTGTTTGCCATCCAAAAAGAATCTCAAGAAACAAAGTTTTCAAAGGATTGGCAAAGCTTGGAAAGACTACATATGGCTGGTTTTTTGGTTTTAAATTGCATATGGTAATTAATGAAAAAGGTGAAATTCAAGGAGTTACACTTACTAAAGGTAACGTTGACGACAGAAAACCAGTACCAAAATTAACTGAAAAACTGACTGGTCTTTTGTTTGGTGATAAGGGCTATATAAAGAAAGAGCTCTTTGCAAAACTCTTCGATAGAGGACTAAAACTCGTTACCAAAGTAAAAAAAGGTATGAAAAACACATTAATGCTACTTGAAGAAAAGATTTTTTTAAGAAAAAGGTCGATTATTGAAACAGTTTTTGGCTACCTAAAAGACAGACTTGAGCTTGAGCATTCAAGGCACAGGTCTCCAATAAATTTCTTGGTGCACGTCTTTTCCACATTAGTTTCATATTCCATGAAGCCTAAAAAGCCCTGTATTTCTAGATTTTACTATATTGATTAATCCGCAACTGGGGTTACTACCGTCTGCTTGCTGAATTGGAGCTTTCATCCATCTTTCAGCATACAGTATGATCCATTTGCAGTCTGTGTACTTTTTGATAGCTTGCAATGCCAACTCGTGGTCCAGATTGTCGAAAAATCCTGATATATCAAGATCTATCACCCAATTGTACCTCCAGCATCTTTTGCGTGCTGTATCTACCGTATCCAGTGCTGATTTGTTTGGTCTATAACCATATGAATCCTCATGGAATTTTGTTTCTACTAGCGGCTCCAAATACATAGCAGCAGCCGTTTGCCCTATCCTATCAAATACTGAAGGAACACCTAAAATTCTTTTTCCTCCTCCAGTACCTTTCGGTATTGCTACAGCTTTTACAGGCTCTGGAAAATAACTTCCAGATGACATCCGATTCCATAGTTTGTAGAGATTATCTTTTAGATTTTCCTCAAACTTTGCTATCGAAACCTCATCCACACCAGCAGCTCCTTTATTCTTCGATACTTGTTTATAAGCTCTCCAAATAAGCTGCTTCGGTATGTCAAAAGACTTTGTTTTACTCATTAATTCCTCCCCTTTCGGTTGATAAATAATTAAAACTAAATAACCCAGCCCCTTCGCTCCATTTCCATTACAGAAACTTCTTCACTACTACGAGCTGATCCGCCCCTGTTCTTCGCATCGGTACTCTCATCCTTAGAGTTTAGCTCCTTGGACTTCTCCCTTATCATCGAAACGACAGGTTCCCGCAGTTCCACACAATAGCCTTAAATAGATTCACGCCACCTCTATGCCGGACGCCACCTATCCAGTAAACAAGTTCCTGATAGGTTTATCCCAAGAGATTGAGGAGCCCATGGTTTTGACGTCGTCTTTGGAATTTCGACACTTCATCAGTGGTTCATTTTCATTCGCCTCTCTATTTTACACATGATGCATAATTGCATCTTTTCCATAACGCTCACTACCATGGCTCTTTACCACAGCAGCTTATGGCTGTTTGAAGCCTGTTCTTGCAAACCGACTTCGAGGGGCCCACCCTCATCTATTGTGCAGCTTTGCACTTAGTTTGCTCATTTTTAAGCATTCTTTGTGTCCCTACGGCACACCCTCAATTTTCCATATTTCACTCGAAGAATCTTTTAACGGTGGTTCAAAAATTTTGTAGAATCTTTTTTCAATCTTGACCTATGCTAAAGGAAGTAACGTCCTCACTGCGTATCTCTATTGAGGCAATTTGCTGAGTTAATGCTCCATCTGCACCTAAAGAGTACGTAGTATCGGGACGTTTAATTAGCACTTTTATTTTACGAATACTCTCCTTATTTTTATTACAATATGTGGCTTCCACTCCTAAATGCTCAAAACAATCTTCCAATAGTTTTCCTATATTCATCAACTAGAACTAATTTTTACTAGCACTCCTGGTCTGTGGCACATTGGTAAAGGATTTGACTGAGTATGTAAATCGGTCCCTCTATCAAATCTTCTTGGCTCCTGTTTTGCATATAGTGGCTGTCCAAGAGTATTCACCGTTTCATTGAAGTCTGCTGGTGCAAAATATGTAGTAAATGTGCTTGCTGTACCAAGTGGAAAACAGTGTCCGGTATCTCTTTCTATAAATCTTCTTACGGTTCCTTCAGGGTCGGTTGCTTGTCCTCTGTACTCCTCAAATGTTATTCCACAGAATGTAAACCCTGATCTCATGTCGTTTCTCAGAGCTGCCCCTTCTTGCCATCTTTCATATGCTTCTTTTACTTTCGCATGAGAAGTTAATGCATCAAAAAACTCAGGACTTACCAGTGCATGAATCCCGGTCATATATTCACCACTTAAGTTATCTTCAACATGCCGCAATACTTCCAAACACTTACGCTTTACATCGGTGGTTGCTGTTCCTAGCGCAAAATTTACTACTTTCGGTGTTATTTCAAATTCGTTGTACAGATTTAATAATTCACTGCCATCTGCGTCCAGAATAATCCCTTTCAGCGCTCCCATTCGCAAATGCTCCAACGTTATTGCATGTTTATTTCTCATTAGCTGCAAATGATCAGTTATTACATCTGCCAGCGCTTTAAGTTCACTTTCTGACCCAAATGCCCTTATTCCCTGTACTTCCTCTGGTAACACTACATCATCATGAGGAATATGTGGAATGGTAAATGTTCTTATTTTCCGTTTTCCTCGTTTTCCTACTGTTGCTGGTCCTCCTGGCACTTGTGTTGGTAATAAAGTTAAAACTCCATGATGTTCTTCTATCGTAATATGACGAAATCTTACTGACCTACTTGGAAATAAATTCAAATTTTCTGTTCGACCATAATTTATCGGCAATATGTTCATTGCATTTGTTAATGCTGTCATACTAAATGCTGGATTTGTAAATGGATTTTGCATGTTTTTTCCCCTTGTTTTCCCTATTAATTTAAGTTGATACCAACCCTCATAAATAACTAGACAAATAATTCACAGAGCAAATGGTTTTGATCGAACTTTCCGTAATATCTCGAATAAATTCAGATACAGCATTTTCAAGTAATTTAATAGAGTCATACATCTTGTTCTTTATTATATTTTCCTTTAAATGTTGCCAAAATCTTTCCACAGGATTGAGCTCAGGCGAGTACGGCGGCAAATAAATTATGGTGATATTTTCAGGAGTTTTTAAACCTTTAGACCTATGCCAACTTGCGCAATCCATGATAAGAAAAGCTTCTCTAGTCCCCAAATCTTTCGACATCTGCTCCAAAAATATGTTCATGCAATCTGTGTTTACATGTGGAGCAAGTAGGCTAATATCCTCTCCATTCCTGGGATTTACAGCGCTGTAAAGATAGAAGTTTTCTCTTCCGATTTTTACTTTAACTTGTGTTCTTGAGCCCTTTTTAAACCATCCATGTCCAACTTTTGAGTGCGTTCCAAATCTCGATTCATCGAAAAAAAACCTCCTTTTTCCGGTTCTTTTCCACAATTTCATTGAGATTTTTTTTGAACTCCTCTTGTTTGTTTTTGTCTTGTTTATAATGTGCTGGACGAGGTGTGATATATGTAAATCCTAGCTTCTTCATAAGCCTTCTCGCCGTTGACTCACTTACTTTGATAGCTAACATTCCTTCAACTATACCTTGCAATTTTTTAGCAGTCAGATTTGCCCCATCTTCTTCTATTACCTCTCTTATTTTTTCCTTCTTCTCCTCGTTCAGTTTTGGTTTAGGTCCTCGCCCTGGCTGTATTGCAAACCCAATAACACCTTTTTCTTTAAATCTTGCAATCCATTTCATTAATGTCGTTCTCGTAATTCTATATATTTTAGCAACTTTTGAGATACCATACTCCTTTGCTGATATTATTGCTTGTAACCTTCTTCCTATCTCTCCTCTTATTCCATATTTTTTTAATTCTAACTTGCATTGATTATATAGTTCTTCTCCTATTGCTTTACTTTTTCCTGCCATAAACTACATATTTATTCTTTCTAGCCTCAATTATTTGTAGTTTTTACTATTTGTCTATCTATTAGTGGAGATTGGTATGAGTTGAAGTTTAGACACCTTTGCGGATGATAATACCACGCGCTTCAAGTTGCTTTATTGCTGCAGCTTTTTGCTCTTCAGTGATATTTGCTGGCCACACCACTGCATGATCCGCTAACATTGCTATACGTGTAATGATTACTGCTTTGGTATTTTCTATTGCATTTACGTCACTTGTTATTACACCTATCGCTGTTTGTGTGCCATCTGTTGCTGCTGGATTAAGTACCCTAATAAAACCATCGTCTGTCTTCTTCGCAACTACTGCACCAAGCTTAATATTTTGACCTTTTGCTACTGTTATTTGGTCTCTTGAATATAGACTTGATGCCTCATATTTCAGAAGATCACCTAAGTTATTTGCTTCAGTTATACTTGTCATTTTTGCTCCTTTTTTTCTTTAATTTTATCGCCATGTTTGATACGCGGCGGTAAAAGATTTATAATAATTTTGGCTACTTGTTTACCGCCGTGTTTGTAGCTGTTATACGCCGCAGTAAAAGATCTGTAATTGCCTATTCTGGCACATTTCGAACACTTATTTACCGCGGCTTATGTTAGCGTGCTTACTATTACCCACAAATAAAAACATAGTATTGTATTTACTCAAATAATTTAATTTTATTAACCTGAAAGCTTATTGGATTAAAATTATTAAACTAAGAGTTATAATTTTAGCAACTAAAAGCTGTAAATTGCACCATATAAACAGTTATTTCAAGCAAAAGTTATGCCATTAAGAGCTATGCAACAAACATTTATATTTGTGGGTAATAGTAAGGTTAGCGTGATATACCGCGGTAAAGAGTCTCAAATGCCTGCTCGATTTTTCGCCACCTGTATCATCAAGTCTTCTGCTGAATTCTGTGGTATCGTACTCATTATCTCTGTTTTCTCTGTTTGCTTTGCCAATATTGACATTAATACCTCTTGTACTTGTTTTGGATTCATCTCCTGTTTTATAAATTCTTCTATCTTTTCTGGCATCTTTGATAAATTACATAATCGTATTAATTCAAGAACTTCAGTACGATAGCTGTCATTCTTGATTTTATTAGTTAAATTATCAGTTTCTAGGTCAGTTGTAGTTTTCTCGTTCATAGTAATACTCCTGTTTTTATTAATAGATGAAAGAATTGTGATTCCATCAGCAAGTCCTATCTCTATTGCTTTTTCTCCAAAATATAACCCTGCTTCGGTTGATTTGATTCTTTCCATGGACAAATTTCTGTTTCGTGCTATGAGCTGGACAAACATCTCATATAGGCGATTTACCTCTCCTTGCAAGCTTTCCAGACTTTCAGACGTTATCGGCTCATGCGGATTTAAATCGTTTTTTCTCTTTCCTGCAAATACTGTGGTATACTTTACCCCCTGTTTTTCATCAAATCCACTTTGATCAACGTGACTTGCTATTACTCCTATGCTTCCTACCCCAGATGTTCTGCTTACATACACCTTTTCAGCGCTAGAAGCTATAGCATACGCAGCAGAGTAAGCATCATCATTTGCTATCGCCACAATCCTCTTTTTTGTCCTTGCTTCGTAAATAAAGTCCGAAAGGTCGAATAAACCGTTTACTTCTCCTCCGGGGCTGTCTATGTCCAAAATTATTGTTTCTATTTCTTCATCTATTAAAGCTTCTTCTATCTCTTCACGTATCTTCTCATATGATGTCATCCCTAAAATATCGTCAAAAGCTTCTGAATTCTTCGTCAAGATTCCATGTATTGGTATTACTTTTATTCCCATTTCACTATTTCTTGTTACATGTTTTATGTTTTTAAACGTAGGGTGTTTTGCTGCTTGTAATGACAGTAATTCAAAACTTCTCGCCTCTATCATCATCGGCTTATTCATCCAATTTATTTGTGTCGTCATATGTTTTTAAAATTTTTTATTTGTGTCTGGGGCAATAAAAACCCTTTTGTCATAGAAATAGAATTTTATATCATTTCAGCATTAGAATTCACATCAGAATCAAAACTTAAGCCCAGTTCACTCGCACGTCTTTGGTCCTCAGCAATTTCTTGGTCGATTTCTTCTATATCGTAACCCAGCTCTGATACCACCTCTGACCTGCTCTTAAACCCATTTCTTACCGCCATTTGCTGTGCTTGCTGATCTTTCAGCGGGTCTACCCAATCAAATCCTTGTGGTATCCATTTTACTTCTTTTGCCCCTTTTTTTGTCCATTCTTCTCCTATATCGAGTTCTCCTGAGAGTAGGGCTAATTCTAACCACCTATCCCATACTGGACGGCAAAACTGAAATACCATTATATTATGCTGTAACATTCCGCACCTCCGCCGAAACTCTATTAACCCTGCTCTTATTGATGAATAATTGACACCACTTAGATCTCCTGTTAGCTGCTCATACGTTATCCCTGTGCCTACTGCTATTGCTCTGAGCTGCTGTTTCATAAATGCTTCATAACTTCCCCCAACATCTGATGGTTCTGAAAATTTTATGTCTTCACCTGGATCAAGTAATTGCATAGTCCCAGGTTCTAAACCTGACAGCGCTACTACATGTTCATTGCTTTCTCCTTCTCCTAAAATATTTGCTTCTGGATCGAGTCTGGTAATAAATCCAGCAAACATTGCAGCAGTCTTTTTTCTCACTAATTCTGCATCATCATATTGATCTAGTTCATAGAGCTTTAACAGTACACTGGACAACCATGGTACTCCTCGAATCTGCCCAGGTCTTAGTGGTCTGTAAATATGTAAAACATCATTTGCTGGCACTCTCACCGATTCGCCAAACGAGCCTTCTCCTGGATGTTCTCTAAACAGGTAGTACGCTTCTCTTTGCCCAAGTCTATTAAACTCAATGCCACTCTGAATTACATTACCATTGCCGAGCGTCTGATTGCTTTTATTATCTAAATGCTCTGATTCAAGTACTTGCAGTTGCAATGGCACACAAAGACCATCTTCTCGTTTTCTTGTTCTCAGCCGTACAAAACATTCCCCTCCCTCTATCATGCTCCTACAGACCAAAGCTTGTAACCCATAAAAATCATTTATCCCACTGCTGTCTGCTTCATCTGTCCATCTCAGCCATAACTCTTGCACTTTTTTCCGAAACTCTGCATCTTTCGCCTTTGACTGCGGCTTTATTCCTGTCCCAACAGAGTTACTTACTATCGTATCGATGATGTTTGCTGCATAGGAGTTCTTTCTTACCATGTCTCGAGATCGACTTCGTAAAGTTTCAAGTCTTTGAGACAGCAAATTGTTTATGCTTCCTGACTCTGGTTGAAAGTGAAAAAATCTTCTTCCTGAACCTGCTGCATCCCATGCAGAGCTTTTTATCTTTGGTTTGCGGAATAATTGTTTGAATGATTTTAGTAGCATTACTTTTCCTTGTCTGAAACTTTTGATAACTCAGCTTCTAACTCTTCTATTGTTGGCAAAGCTGTTTTTACCTCTTCTGGTAGATTTTCAGTGATTTGATACTCTGCAAGACCTATTGGTTTGGTCATGTCTCGGAGTGCATATTCAGCAAGTACATTATCTTTAGATTTGCATAAAATTAATCCTATTGAAGGGTTATCTGTTGAGTGTTTTAGCAAGTCATCAACCATTGATAAGTAAAAATTCATCTTTCCAGAATGTTCTGGTTCAAACTCAACTGCTTTAATTTCTATTACTACAAAACACCTAAGCTTTAAGTGATAAAATAGGAGATCTAAGTAGTAATCCTTTTGTCTAACTGTTAAATGGTATTGGCGCCCAACAAAAGAAAAACCAGCGCCGAGTTCCAGTAGGAATTTCTCAATATGTGCCACTAACCCTTTTTCTATTTCTCTTTCATGAGCGTCTTTGCCTATACTTAAAAAATCAAAAATATATGGATCCTTAAGAGTTTGATTTGCTAGATCTGATGTTGGATAAGGCAGTTTTTCTTTAAAATTTGTAATTGCTTTACCTTGCCGTTTATGAAGGCCAAGTTCTATTTGATGTATCATTATAGCGCGTGACCAACCATACTCTGAAGCATTTCTTATATAAAATAGCCTTGCTTCGTGATCTTTTACTCGCTCCATTAAAACGACATGATGATACCATGGTAATATTCCAGCAACTTGCTGGAGAAATTCAGGATTAGGATAAATCTCCGCAAAACGCCTCATATTATGCAAGTTAGCAATACCAAATCCTTTCATTTCAGGGAATTCAGCCTTTAAGTCTCTACTTAACTGCTCAATTACTTTAGATCCCCAACCCTGACTCTTTTGTTTTTCTAGAATCCGCGTTCCAATATAATGATAAAGCAGTAGTAGTTCTTTATTTACTGTTCTTGCTGCCTTATAACGACTAGTAGCAATATGTTCTTTCAACTGCTCTAAAAATTCTGTATATTCTTTTCCTACAATTTTTGTCATGGTGTTCCTTTCAACGATTTTTATCATTATATGATCCCTTTATTCGTTGAAATAACAATCTTTCTTTTTGGCTTCACACCTGCGATTTTCAATTCAGATTTAATGCGTTGTCTTAAATCCAATAGATCTTTTATCTGAACTTCTCCATACCTAACCACATGGTCACCATACGCAATCGATACTACTCTTTTGCCACTCTGAAGCTTCTTTATTAGACTTCTTTCAAAATTGAGGGAGAGAGAGTAAGATCAAGTATTTGGAAGCATGAAATATAAGGAAATAGAAAAGTTAGAAGGAGAAAAGTTTCGACGTTTAACGGGGGTAAAAAAATCAACATTTAAGAGAATGGTAGAAATTCTAGATGAGGAGGATAAAAGGAAAAAAGCTAGAAGTGGAAGAAAAAGCAAACTTTGTATAGAAGATAGATTACTTATGGCACTGGAATATATGAGAGAATATCGTACATATTTTCATATAGGACAAAGTTATGGCATGAGTGAAAGCAACTGTTTTAAAATAATAAGGTGGGTAGAAGACACATTAATAAAACATCCAGATTTTGCATTACCAGGAAAAAAAGATCTATTAAATAGTAATGTAGAATACGAAGTTTTGGTAATAGATGGAACTGAAACAGCAGTAGAAAGGCCAAAAAAAAGCAAAAGCGCTTTTACTCTGGAAAGAAAAAAAGGCATACTATAAAAACACAAATAGTAACAGAGAAGAAGAGTAAAAAGGTCGTATGTACATCTTTCTCCAATGGTAGAAAACATGATTTTCGGATGTTTAGAGAATCAAAGATAGCAATATTACCGCAAACTAAGATCCTAGCTGATTCTGGTTACAGAGGAATGCAAAAGATACATAAAAATGTTGAATTACCACATAGAAGATCAAAAAAGAATCCTTTATCAAAGGAGAAAAAAGCAGAAAATAGATCTCTCTCTATACGAAGAGTGGTAGTTGAAAACGTAATCGGCTTATTGAAAAGGTTTAAAATCATTTCTGACAGATATAGAAATCGACGAAAACGTTTTGGCTTAAGATTTAATTTGATTGCCTCTATTCACAATAGAGAGCTCCTTTCATGAATTTTGAAAGAAGTCTATTGCTTGTTCAACTTGAGACAAATACTCTTCGTTATACATTTTTCATCCATTTACTTTTCACTATCCTCTTTGATTTTTTACTTTCTGGTTTTTCACTCAAACTATTCCATTTACTCTCTGGCCATCTATCTATTCCCAGTGCTATTGATGCTGCTCTTGCGTAAACTCTGCAATCTAGTACTTCATTTCGGTCTCTTATCTTTTGCCACTCTTGCTTGGTATACCCTTTTACTACCTTGGTGATTAATTGCTCTGCTGTTAATTGTTTAAAGTACTCAGGTGGATACTCTGGAAAATGACAATACCCAGGCGCCCCTTCTGTTAAAACATTAATACCAACCCTCATAAATAACTAGACAAATAATTCACAGAGCAAATGGTTTTGATCGAACTTTCCGTAATATCTCGAATAAATTCAGATACAGCATTTTCAAGTAATTTAATAGAGTCATACATCTTGTTCTTTATTATATTTTCCTTTAAATGTTGCCAAAATCTTTCCACAGGATTGAGCTCAGGCGAGTACGGCGGCAAATAAATTATGGTGATATTTTCAGGAGTTTTTAAACCTTTAGACCTATGCCAACTTGCGCAATCCATGATAAGAAAAGCTTCTCTAGTCCCCAAATCTTTCGACATCTGCTCCAAAAATATGTTCATGCAATCTGTGTTTACATGTGGAGCAAGTAGGCTAATATCCTCTCCATTCCTGGGATTTACAGCGCTGTAAAGATAGAAGTTTTCTCTTCCGATTTTTACTTTAACTTGTGTTCTTGAGCCCTTTTTAAACCATCCATGTCCAACTTTTGAGTGCGTTCCAAATCTCGATTCATCGAAAAAAAACCTCCTTTTTCCGGTTCTTTTCCACAATTTCATTGAGATTTTTTTTGAACTCCTCTTGTTTGTTTTTGTCTTGTTTATAATGTGCTGGACGAGGTGTGATATATGTAAATCCTAGCTTCTTCATAAGCCTTCTCGCCGTTGACTCACTTACTTTGATAGCTAACATTCCTTCAACTATACCTTGCAATTTTTTAGCAGTCAGATTTGCCCCATCTTCTTCTATTACCTCTCTTATTTTTTCCTTCTTCTCCTCGTTCAGTTTTGGTTTAGGTCCTCGCCCTGGCTGTATTGCAAACCCAATAACACCTTTTTCTTTAAATCTTGCAATCCATTTCATTAATGTCGTTCTCGTAATTCTATATATTTTAGCAACTTTTGAGATACCATACTCCTTTGCTGATATTATTGCTTGTAACCTTCTTCCTATCTCTCCTCTTATTCCATATTTTTTTAATTCTAACTTGCATTGATTATATAGTTCTTCTCCTATTGCTTTACTTTTTCCTGCCATAAACTACATATTTATTCTTTCTAGCCTCAATTATTTGTAGTTTTTACTATTTGTCTATCTATTAGTGGAGATTGGTATAAGTACTCTACTAGCCCTTGTAAGTCCATTATTGGCTCACCCTTGAGCTTTTCTCTCAGTACCCTTTCTAGTGTTTCCTTAACACACATAATCATTGCTACTGCAGAATCAGTTACTCCTTCTATAACTTTCAGGTCATCCATTTCTCGACCTAAAATCCTTCCTACTCCCGTATAGCTATTCACCAGATTTTTAGCAATTTCTTGAGCTTGTGGCCTTTCATGTACTGCACTTAGAAACGTTTCCATTATTTCACGATCAAGTAGTGCTTTACCTTTGCTTTCTAATATTCTGAATTCTATTTCTTCTTTACTTTTATTCATATAATTTACCTTTCACTAACAACAAACTTTTTTTAGATATTTACTGCTGTTTTTTTTATCAGCATTGGCATAAAGCCATAGCTTTCGAGTGAAGTCAAATCAATTTCTCAATCTTTTTTATTTATTTTTTTATGAGATAGTAAAGATATTAATAGTTGCTAGTTTCTTTAAGCGATGTCGTTGTATTTTTATACACCAATTTGACGTCTCCCACAGCTTCAAACTCATCGCATCCATTTGCTGGGCTTACAAGGTGCTTTACAGAAGGGTGATAAAAAGATATAGAAAGGGACGTCTAAGGTGCGTAATAGCATTCTAGGGTCATCTATGAAGGTAGTTTTTTGCCAACTCTTGAAATTTAGCTAACTTTAATAGACTTCAGCATAAAAACGTTGAATATTTCTTCAGAATTGTGTATAATTATTAATGCTTTCTAGGTTTTTTTCTCATGGCTCTTTCGAAGTTTCTTGATGCTCGCAATGATATAGCTTTTCGCCGTATCTTTGGTACCGAAAAAAATAAAGATATTCTTATTCACTTTCTTAATGATATACTAGGTCTTACCGATGACAATAAGATTAAAGATGTCTCCTTTCTCAGTCCCATTCAAGACCCTGTCATTGCCTCTCAAAAGCAAAGCATTGTTGATGTTCTCTGTGTTGATTCTACAGGGGTCAAAACCATCATTGAGATGCAAGTTGCTAAAACAAGGGGCTTTGAAAAACGTGCCCAATACTACGCTGCCAAAGCTTATTCAAGTCAAGCTGATGTAGGTGACCAGTATCATGATCTTAAAGGGGTTATCTTTATTGCTATTGCTGATTTCATCTTATTTCCTAATAAGCTGGCTTATAAGTCTGATCACGTTACTTTTGATAAGATGACCTTTGAACATGATCTCAAAGACTTTAGTTTCACTTTTATAGAGCTACCAAAGTTTAATAAAACAAAAGAAGATCAATTAGAAAATATTGTTGAAAAATGGATCTATTTTTTTAAGCACGCAGATGAAACAAGTGAAGATGATCTAAAAAAAATAATAGGTAGTGATGTAATTATTGGTAGGGCTTATGATGAGTTAAACCAATATAATTGGAGTAAAGAAGAACGTCTCGCTTATGATCAAGCTAAGAAACGTACCGATGATTATTTATCTACCCTTGAAGAAAAACTTCATGAAGGCATCCAAATCGGACATGAAAAAGGCAGAGAAGCAGAAAAAATTGAAGTGGCTAAAAACTCACTTAAGGCAGGTGTCTCTATCGATGTTATAGCTGAAATAACCGGACTTTCCCTTGATGAAATAAAAAGGTTAATAAGTTAAATAATCTTATCTCATTTCTGCTTTGAACATTCTCCTCTAACTTGAATGGAATGACCAGAAACAGAAACACCACTAAGGTTACTATTAGACCGAGAGGTTTCTTCAGAATGTGCTTCACTCCCTTCTTCTAAAATTTCGAGACTATCCAGATCATTTCCTTCTAGTAAATCCTCAGTACTTAGGAGATAAACTAGTAAATCCTCAGTACTCAGGAGATGAAATGTATTACATAGTTTGAAAAATCTATCTGTAACGCCCACAACTTCATCTTTGAGCTTGTAAAATTGAGATAAACTAAACTTTTCTGAAAGAAAACTTTGGCATCTCTCTTTCAAATTCTCATGCTCACAGACCATTTTACCAACGCGGATCTTCATAAGATTCCCCTCTGGTAAACATTCTACTACTTGTACAATGTAATCAACAACGTCTTTAGGAGCAAAGCAGGACAAAAGATCGATGTTACTTTTCTTTAACATATTTTGCATTTTTTTGCCCATCATTCTATCATCTTTTTGCTCATACTCTTGTTTATATTTTTGTTCTTCTTGGTTTATCCACTCTTCTAATTTCGCTTTATTATTTTCTAATCCCCGACAAATTTCACTAAGAATTGAATCTAATTCCTCTTCTGAATAATTATCTACAAGTTTTTTAAATTGTTCTGTTATGTTTTTCTCTATATTTCTCACAAGATCTATAGATTTTTTCTCTAATTGTTGCAAACGATATTTTGTGTCTCTGCTTATTTGCTTTTGATTTAACAACTCTGTGCTTACTATAAACATTCCTTCCATAAATCTTCTTGTGCTATCCACAATTTTTTTTCCATTAGCCAAATGCTTCTTCTTACTAAGAATGTCTGCTAATTCACTTGTGATTTCTTCCTGAGATAAACTTCCATCTCTACGATTGTGATTAAATGCTGTATGTTTCCCCTCAATTTTAGATTCTAATGTATTTATAATCGCTTTGCCTAATAGTTCTAGAGGACAATACTCAATAAAAATCTCCTTAATCATATCATCTTTAAAACTTATAAACTCCCCTGACTTCATGGATTTCATTAAATTGCTAGCAATTTTGTCCTTTTCTTCCTTAATTATTTGGTCAAGATCTTTTCTCTTTTTTTCTGATTTCGCAACACTCTTTTCTCTTTCTAATTGCGAAGAAGTCCACCCTTTTAAGTCCTTTGCATTAATATCTATCCCTTCATCTTTTGGTGCTTCAATATGATCATCTTGAGAAGCAACAACTAACTCTTTTTCCACTTCCAACTGTTTTTTTACTTTTTCAAAAACTACAGTATCTCCAACACTACAAGACTTGTCTAAAGGAGACTGTGTTACAATAACCTCCACATGGCGTTCTTTAGCTTCTAATGCATCCATGATCTCCTTGGTATATTTTTCAACCTCTTCTCTATTGCATTTTTGATGATTTAACGCACCTATGATCTTCTCAACATATTCTTTTTTGTCCAGCAACTTTTTTATTGCTATATCTTTAGCTTGCTCTACGTTTCCTTCATCTATTAACTTTAGCGCCATATCTCTCCATTCTTCAGGACTAGATTCTTCTTTCTTAATATTCACATTACCCTTTTCCTTCGGTTCTATTATTTTCAATAAATTACTTTTATCATCTATAATATAGAGATTGCTAGCAGAACGAGTAACTCCGACATATAGAGCATTTATATGAAATTTATATTCCTCAGAAGACTTATCTTCCTTATTCTTATTTCTTGAAGTATTAACCTCCTTGTTATCATAGGAATCACGGATTTTACCAATAGGATCTTCAATCTTCTTTTTATCTTTTATTATATTCCATATTCCATTATAAGCCTTACAGGACATAAACTTATAAAGAATCACATTTTCAAATTCCAAGCCTTTGGCTTCATGTATGTTGAACACAAGTGGAGTACTAAACAATTTACGAGCATCTTCCTTACTCTCATCATCCAGAACTAAAACAGCCCAATTTATCGACCCAGGTACTTTTCCTGCCATTTCTTGTTCTTTATCCTTAGTAACGAAGCAGACATTACCTCTATTCTCAGTATCACTCTCCATAAAAAAAAGCTTTTTTTCCTCTTCTGTTATCCTATCTTCTGGAGCAAAACAATAATTCTTAAGATGTAGTATACGATTACCTACCTCAGTAACTTGCTCACTATTACGATAACTCTTCTCAAGAGTATAAAAAACTTCTGACCCTTGTCTTATATATTTATTTTGACAGAGAAAAGATTTTAACTTAGATGGAGAGAAAAAACTAGGGTGTATTACTTGATTAACATCACCACATAATAAAAAATTACCCTTACTTTCATCTTTTAAACTTCTCAATACTAAACTCAACGTGCTTTCAGTCAAATCCTGAACCTCATCTACGACAACTGCATCATAAACTTTCTGTACCTCTTTAACACACTCATAAGCAATGAGACTAGTATCGTAATATTCTGAACTTCCCTCTATAAATTTCTTGTATTCTTCAAAAAAATCATAAACACTGTGCCTTTTGTTCTTAGGAAATATAGATTGTCTATATCCTAAATTAACATATTGATTTTTCCCTTCTTCTTCTAATAAGCCTCCTCCACCTATCACAGCTGTAAATTCTTCGAATATTTTATCTCCGTCTTTTTTATACTCCTTAAATTTATCTTGCTTGCATATTTTATCAAACCATGAAAAAAACTTATTCCTATCAATCGGCTTCTTTCCTTTTATATCTTCTGTTCGCTTTTCAAGAAATCCATGAAGAGATAAGAATTCAATTTTTTCTGGGGCAACAATCTTGAATTCATCAGCAGTTTTACCATAGCATTCGTATTCAAGTAACTTTTTTGATTCTTTTACAAGATTTTTGGATTTGGTAATATATAGAATTTTTCCTCCTTCAAATTTCTCCTGCATCTTTTTGAGGCTCTCCAAAGCCACTGATGTCTTCCCGCTTCCAGCAGCTCCACTAATAACTAATGGTAATTTATAATTTTCGACATCTTTTACTATACCTTCCTGAGTTGCACTGAAAGTAAGAAGTTTACCTAACCAATGAGCTCGTTGAAGATCCTTAATCTCAACATTATGTACATTACCAGAAGATTTTTCAATGATCCCTTCTTCTGTTTCTTTTATTTCTATGCTTTTTGTTTTTTCTGTACTTTTAAGAAAGCGTGAGTTCTCGTAATCGTGATTTGGTATTACTTCTAATATAACAAAGACATCTTTGCCATTATGCTCTATACTCGTAAATAATAACCTGTCACTATCACTTAATTTAGCTCGAAGATATTTAATGCCTCCCTTACTAGATATGAGCTTTATACTTCCCTGATGTGTAAGTTTATTTTCCTCTAAATCTTTAATTATTTCATCGAACTTTTTCTTCAAAGACCTGCCACCACTCTCTAAATCACATTTATTAAACTTGTCATAATAGAATACTGGACTATTGACGGAAACTTTTAGCTGACGATTGCCACTATGAAAAAGTTGCTGATCTTCTTGCCGAATTATATTTCCAATTCCCTCGGTTTGAAATTTTCCTTTTGTATAAACCTTTCCATCTATACCATAAACTTCTTCTATAGAAACTTTTTCACTTTCCTCAATATTTTTTTCAATATTATCAAGAAGTGGTACAAAATGGTTCCTGTAATTCACTATATATACAACACTATCACCTGCACCTATCTCATCTGTAGTAACATGTAACCCTTCTATTTGTTGATCTCTTAACTCTATAACCTTAATTTTAACTTTGTACTCTTCACATATAATTTTTCCCTCAATTTCAGTTCTTCCCCATATAGCATTTTTCAACCCTAATACCTCTATAGGATTCGCACTTTCGATATCTCTTGCAGTAAATTCAATACGTGGAATATATCCTGCAATATCCTCAGTTTCTCGACTTAAAGCTTTTTTCAACCACGAACTGTCATCCTGTAGTTTATTCTGTGCATACTTTTTGCAACTTTCCCGTAAAAACTTTACGTTAAATTTTTCACTACTTGTAACTAGTCCTTGCTCTTTTAGTTCATTCAATCGCTGAGCCATGGCATCAAAAAAACAATCTCCTTTACCTACAGCGGCTCCTATCTTAAAGCCACTAGGTAATTGATTCTTCAACTGATCTAATAACTCCCTTTGATCGAAAGTGTGAATAGGCTCTCTAGTAATAACCCTTAGAGAACTATTATCTTCTAGATTCAAGCGTTTTTCAAGCGATCCATTGGATGCTATATCCATGTCAACCTCACAATTAGTTATTTATTTTAACATACTAGTGATTAATTAACATTTAAGTTGCTATTTAGATTCACCTCTTCTCAAATGGATTGCTATTAATTTAGCAAAATATACTGTTAAAAACTTAAATAATATGGCCATTTCCAGCAACCAAAACCAGCTAGCGTGAGAAATGTTCGTTTTGGGATGTGTTGGTCTACCAAGCGTACCGTGCGAACTTTCCTTTATGGTGATTCTACCATATCTTAAAACTAGCTATATTAGTCCATTTCACCATATTTATATACGAACTAACGTACCTAGCTTTATTGCAAAAATTTCAGGCTTTTATTTTCACAACGCCGCTTTTATTTAAATTGTTCTCACGAAGGTAGGTACTATTTTTGAAGAAAGTAAACAACTAAAACTTTTGTGACGCTAATTTGTATTATGTTTCTGCTAAAAATATTTTTTCAAAAGTAGTTGCGTTATAAATTTATTATGTTACATTGACTCATATTTGTTTTTGTTACCGAGGGGGTATTCTATGTTAGTTGGAGCAGCAATAATTGGTGGTGGTGCATTATTAACAGGAGCAGGGGCTGCGATTGGAGCTTCAGCTGCTGGTTCTAAGTACAACAAAATTGTATCAGAATTAAAAAATCAGAATAAAGAAATGTCAGAAAGTTTTGAAAAGCAGCTGAAGGCAGTTGAAGAAAAATACTCTTCTTTAATTAAGAAGACTGTTGAAGAAAAAGAAAAGCTTGAGAAAGAAAAAATAGAGCTCGAGAAAGAAAAAATAGAATTAATGAAAAACTCTGAGGGAAGCAAAAAAGAGCTAGTGGATTTAATGAAAAAAATGGCTAAGGCAGAAGAAGAAGTAGAGGAAAGACACCTAATATTGACTAATAGAATGGAGAAAGAAAAAAAAGAGTTAAAGGAAAAATTTGAGAAGGATAAAAAAGAGTCAACTGAAAAATCTGAAAAGGAAAAAGAGAACTTAAAGGTTCTGATACAAGAAATGGATGAGAAAAACAAAAAAATAATTGATAAAATAGAGCAAGAAAAAAAAGATTTAATGGAAAAGTTTGAGGAGGATAAGAAAGAGTTAATTAAAAGATCTGATCAAGAAAAACAAGAGTTAAGAGAATTAATAAAAAAAATGGATAATGACAGGAATGAAACTCAGTTGGCCAATCAAGATTTGCTTACAAAAATGAACACAATTCTTAATTTACCAAGCGTAAATGCTGCAATACAAAACTTGCAAGGGGCAGATAACTATAGCGAACAATCTGTAACAGAAAATTCGCAACATAGTGACACTACTGCAACACAAGGCTTGCATAAGACAAATGGTGCTACTCAAGCCTCTAATATAGCAACTGAGTCTTCTGATGAATTGGATGATGATATTGTAGTGATATCTGAACCGAGCTCTTATATAGATGAGCCTGTATTGTCTAATTACGTAAGTAATAACCTCAGCAGATGATTTATAATGTTATAGTTATAAGGGGGTTTTGTGAAAAATAGGGATCTTGTAGTCCTCTTATTAATTGTAGCATTAGTGGTTCTTTTGCTTATTTTGTTGTTGATGTATTTTTTTAAATGGAAAAAGGAGGGTAGTAAAATGTTGCCAGATAAAAATGATGGTGCTAGTAGCGCTAATATGGAAAGTGTAGAACATATTGATATGAAGGATAAAGAAATTCCTACTGCATCTAATTCTCAAAGAGAACAGGAGAAAGATGATTTAACAGTAATAGACTATATGACTTTGGAAGATACACTCAAGATACTTAAATCTGATAGTTTGTTGTCTGATCTTGATGATGATTTAAAGGAAGTTAAGGAAGGAAAGAAAACTATAGAAAATCACAAGGAATATTTTAAAACACAAGTTGACAAGAAACTTAAACAGCTTTGTTTTATGTATAGTCCTAACTCGCCAAAATGGCATGAGTTGCCTGAAGAAGAAAGACCAAAAGCTCAAGCAATGCAGGCAAAATTAGATGACATACGAAGTATACTGAAGCACTTTAATGAAAATTTTTCCCAATGTGATGATTTTAAATATAGCTATTTTAGCAAAGTACGAGTTAATTTTTTAGGTAACGAGGAAACATTAAACAACACAACTTACATGGTACTACACAAGCTAGGCGAGTTATCTTATATTAAGTATGAGAGGTTGGTACCTAATCTCAATGGATTTCTAAGGTCAAGTCAAGCTAGCATGAAAGGTTTTATCTCAAATAATATGGATCACTTTCAAAAAGAAAAAGATAATGCTGAATGTTATTTTCAAAGTTATTTAATTGGTTATGAAGAATTGCGTACTAATCTAGAGTTGTTTTGTGAGCTGTGTAAACAAGATAGTCGCATGGAACCTATTGCAACTCAAATGTTAGAAGAGTGTAAAACTCAGGGTAGAATACTAACTAAGGTTAATGATTTTTTAAATCAAAGTCAGTTGCAACGTCAAGTGCTAATTAATTTTGTTCATTTAATAAATCGCGGATATCCTTATTGCATTAGTGACAAACGAAGTTATGAGCAAGCAGACAAGAATTTTACTTTACCTTTTATAGAGTATATTAATATTTTAGCCATATGTAATGAGATAATTAATAAGGAAGTATCATGGTTGAGAAAGGCTAGTAGCAAAATTCCAATTGTTAATTATTTTATAAGTAATAAAGTGATACATAGGATTGTAGCTGATAATGAAGTTATTAGAAATTCAGGTGATCTTTTATTATTGCATAAACTTTCTCATTATCTTTTAACATATTATTACTATAGAAATGGGGAAAATGGGAAATTAGCCGCTGAGCTTTTGCATATTAATTCATTGGATAAAGAATATGCACTACAGTTACTTGCTCAGGTAATTAATGTATACTCAAATTGTCTAGAGAAGGAGTTCAGGCCTGAAAAGGATTTTTATGAAAAAATTGCAGAAATGCAGATGGAGTTTCTTAAAACAATGAAGGGTTTATGTGACGAATTTTGCAAAAAGCTGGAGCAATATCACGAACAATTTTTTGAGGCAGATTTGGAACTGCATAAAGCAAACTTGGAACTGCATAAAGCAGACTTAGAGCTACATAAACAAATTCATAAGCAAGATTCAGAATTTTATCAACTAGCTTCAGGATTTTTAGCAGGACGTTTAGAACGTACAAAAGCAAGAATTGTAAAAATGGAAGAAAAGATAAATAAAGAAGTACCTGAAAATATTGAAGAAGAACAACAAAATAAACTAAGTTGTAGCTCATCTAGTCAACAAAGCCTGCAAACCAAGCAGCCAGGTCCAAGCAGTAAGTTAGGTGAAGTACCGCCAGTGTTGCGTAGCCAGACACTGAACTCTTTACATTCTAGCGATAGTGATATCAGCAGACTATAAACCTGGCAGGCATAGCTAATTAACAAGATAGCAGGCTCAGAGGTCAATGTCGGTGAAGTTAAAATGGGTATAGAAGGAAAGAGAGCACAAATCTCTAAAAATAATAAAGTTAGAAAAATTATTCTTGCATTATCTTTTATTTGTGCTAAGTATTATACATAATGTCTTTATAAAATGGGGGAAGTATGACAACTAGAGATATCTTAGGGCTTGAGCAGGTTTCTAATGCAAAAATAAATCTCAAAATAAGTGAGACAGAAGAATCACCTAGTGGGTCGGTTACTGAAGAACTGTATGCAAAACATTTTGATCGGCAAACTCTTGAAAGTGGTACAGTATCGTCAAGTCAAGAACAAAGTGATGATTCTGATTACTGGGATGAGTCCGGTATTGCAGATAAAAATACTGTTGTTGAAAATTCTCTTATTCCAGAAAACTCAGTTTTAATGAGGTTAGGAAAACTATTAACTAAAAGCGAAAAAGTTTTGATTGATGAGTTTCATAGAAAGATGGAAAACATATTAGAAACGTTTCGCCAACGTAAACACGAAAATCCTACAAAGGCTGCCCTAGAGAGTATGGAACACTTAATAGATGAATATTTGAAAAAAGAAATAAAGCTAAATTTATGCTGTGGTGACTATGAATACACTGTATCAAATTTTGTATTAGAAAAGATAATTGATATTGCTGATGATAATAGTAACATGCGTATAACGCCCACCACTAGATCGCGATATAAATACAATAGAGAAGAGGTGCTAGATGAGTGGACAGAGAGTACGGAAGTTTTATTTAGCGTTATCAGTAAGCTATTATCAGCAAGTGCAAAAATAAAGTCTGATTTTTACAGTCATAGCATGCTAGATGAAGTTATGTTTGGAAATGATGAGCCTATTTTTGCGAAATGCGAAAAAATTAAGAATGAACTAAAAAGTATAGCATATGAAGGTATAATAAACAAGAATGAACAAGTTCAAGGCGATGATATAACAGTGGAAGTAGATAACAATCTTGTTTTTTTCATATGGCCACAAAACAGTATCATTGAAGTAGCGAAGGTTGTAAATATTAAGGTGAGTGAAAATCTAAATATAAAAAATAGCATATTACAGATTGGAGAAAGCATAGTGAGAGTTGAAAGTGTAGGGGGAAAGAGAAATTACACAGATGTCTCAGAAGGTAGCATCGAAATGTCTTTTACTACTGAAGTAGGAAAGATTAGTATTTATCTAAGTCCTAGTAATGAAGGCAGTAATAGAATAAAAGTAGAGCTTGATAAAAAGAGCCAGGAAAAGTTCGATAAATTAAAAGATCAATCAAGTTTAGGGGGAAGCTGCTTTTTAGGAGGAAAAAGTGTTTTACAAGCTGTAAAAGATGGAGGTTTTGAAAGAAACTGCAGTATACCCATAGAGTTAGCTGAAACTATTAAGCAATCAGGTTGTATAGTGAAAGAATCAGGCGTTCCATCTACTCTTGTGAGTCCGATTGGTAGTTTAGACTCGCCGAAAAAGAAGGAAGCTTCAAGTCAAAGAGTAGGCCATTTATAGGGTGGAGATCCCTATGGTGATATTAAATTAATAGCTTAGGAGTTTTTCTAAAGAAATTATCTTGTTTGAAAAATTACTTGACACCTGTGATCTTTCAAGCATACCACTAGTTTTAAGATTTTGTGGATCCAGTTGTTCTATGTCTTCCATTTTCTCGAGCTTAGTGTTGGGCTTCAGAGCATGATACAATGCAAAACTTATACACGCTAGTCCAACTATTCCCACAACCGCTGCTACTATAGGCATTTTCATGATATACAATGCAACACAATTTACCAACAACACTGCACCAACAACACCAGCCAGGCTTTGTTGCGTTGTTTTTGTTGGTGGTTTGTCTTTTTCATCTGTGGTAAAACATAGTTCTATTTCAGCGGGATTTGGCTCTTGCTCATTAGTTTCTCTATCAACGGAAGTTGGCTCTACAGCGGTTGAATCATTTTGCACTTCTTCGCTGTTTTCAAATATTGGTTGTTCTGTCTCACTACTTTTATTGATGTCTTCATATAACTGAGTATCAGTCTCCGTAGCTTTATCAACTGTATTGGTTTGCTTTTTTATTTCAATTTTAACTTCTTCAACATCTGCCGGCGTATCAGAGTTCTCCATATCAGCAGTAGTGGTTCCCTTCCAATTTTTGAATTTTTTAGCAATAGCTTTCCTTATCTTTTTCATAATCTCTATTAAAATTTGTTATATTTAATGTGTGTAATTTAAGACGCTAATTTGTAAAATTTTTCTACCTGCTCACTCCACAGCATCGGTATTTCCCTTAAATCAGCTAACTTCAAATCTCTTGGCTGCCTACCATTTACTATGTCTTCTTTAATTTTTGGTGCTAAATAATTTAACCTTAAAATTTGTTGTATTCGTCTTGTACCTATATTAATTTTAACGCTCAGCTCCTTCACACTTTCGTATTTTCCTTCTTCTAGCTGCCGTTTCCACAGATGGGCTCTCACCACTGCTTTCAGTAACGCATTATTTGTTTTCCCTTCTGGCTCTATTACCACACATTTGTTTGCTTTCTTTTTTAACCCCATTGGTATAAATATCTCTCCTGATTCAGAACTTACTACTATTCCATCGTCTCTTACCATTACTCCCTTTATTAATTTTTTCACTGCTTCTTTCTGTTCTCTGAAACTTAAATTTTTCCATTCTTCCGCTTTTTCTTGCCAATTTTTGTATAGGTGCTCTGCTCTCTTCATTACTTCTTTTTCTACTTCTCCTGCTACTATATTCCGACTCTTTGACGCACAGCTTTTTCCAACTAAATGATTGTTGCATACGTAATATCTATACCTTTTATTCTCTTTTTTTGCGTACGTCAGCGTCATATTTGCATTACAGCTCTTGCACTTTATTATTCCCTTTAGCAGCGCTTCCTCATATTTTGCTTTTCTATATGGCTGATTCTTTATCAATTCCTGTGCTTTTTTCCATTTTTCTTCTTCTATTATTGCTTCATGTTTTCCTTCATATTGTTTCTCGTAATGTCTTGTTTTTCCCATATACGTTGGATTTGTTATTATCCTCCTGACCGTTGCCTTTTTAAATATCTCTCCTCCATACACTTTTCCCGATTTTGCTTCAAATCTCTTTGTTCTGTGCCCTTCTCTATTTAACTCTCTTGCCAATTCTGCCATTGATCTCAGCTCCATATACCTCTCAAATATATGTTTTACCGTCTTTGCTTCTTTTTCATTTATTATTAATTCCTTATCTTTTACATCATACCCAAGCGGCACATTCCCTCCCATCCATAGACCCTCTTCCTTCGATGTTGCTATTTTATTTTTTACTCTCTCTACGATCATTTCTCTTTCTAGTTGTGCTGCTCCTGATAATACCGTTTGTACAAATTTTCCCATTGGTGTGTTATTATCAAATATTTGTGTTACTGCTATAAAATTTACTCGATGCCTTCTAAAAAATGATGTTACTTCTATGCAGTCCTTTGTTTCTCTTGATAGCCTATCTAGCGTATATACTACCACGCAGTCTACTTCTCCTGCTTTTACATCTTCGAATAGTTCCTTTATCGCTGGTCTTTCTAAGTTTTTTCCTGAGAACCCTCCATCATCGTACCTTTTGGCCAATGCTACCCAGCCTTCTCTGCTCTTTATGTACTTTTCACATGCTACTCGCTGCGCGTCCAAGCTATTAAACTTTTGTTCTAGCCCATCCTCATTTGATTTTCTCGTATATATTGCGCATCTCACTTCTTTACACATTTTTTTCTCCTCAACTTCCCTTTTTATCACGCATTCCGAACAACAACGGTCCGTTATAACTCATTCCCATTATTTTCCCTGCTACCGCTGATAACGACGTATAAAATTCTTCTCTGTAGATCAATCCTGTATCCATTACCATTATTGCATGCGTTTCTTCACCCCTTTCTAATATCAGCTCTGTTCCCGCTGCTGGCAGTTTATCGCTACTTATCCTTTTTCCCTTCTCTAGTCGATCTGCTAGATATTCTAGTCTTTTTGCCCCTTTTCTTGACATTTCTCCATACGCTTTCTCCTGTATTCTATATGCTAATCTCGGTATCAGATACTTTTTTGAATGTCTAGGTGCCCCTTCCCCACATACCTTTTTCCATATTTTCCTCAGCTCTACCAGCGATTTTTTCTCTAAATATTTTACCTCTTTTTCTACTTTTTTTTCCATATAATCACCTGAATTTTTAAACGCTATAGCACTTTCTCATCCACAAGCTCTTCTTTTACACCTGCTGCCGTGCTTTCCGATACAACCCTTGTTCTTTCTATAAACTCCCTCTGTTTATTTGCCATTTTTACGTTCTCTAACACTTCTATTATCTCTTTATTATTTCTCGCATAATACATTAGACTTCTTTCAAAATTGAGGGAGAGAGAGTAAGATCAAGTATTTGGAAGCATGAAATATAAGGAAATAGAAAAGTTAGAAGGAGAAAAGTTTCGACGTTTAACGGGGGTAAAAAAATCAACATTTAAGAGAATGGTAGAAATTCTAGATGAGGAGGATAAAAGGAAAAAAGCTAGAAGTGGAAGAAAAAGCAAACTTTGTATAGAAGATAGATTACTTATGGCACTGGAATATATGAGAGAATATCGTACATATTTTCATATAGGACAAAGTTATGGCATGAGTGAAAGCAACTGTTTTAAAATAATAAGGTGGGTAGAAGACACATTAATAAAACATCCAGATTTTGCATTACCAGGAAAAAAAGATCTATTAAATAGTAATGTAGAATACGAAGTTTTGGTAATAGATGGAACTGAAACAGCAGTAGAAAGGCCAAAAAAAAGCAAAAGCGCTTTTACTCTGGAAAGAAAAAAAGGCATACTATAAAAACACAAATAGTAACAGAGAAGAAGAGTAAAAAGGTCGTATGTACATCTTTCTCCAATGGTAGAAAACATGATTTTCGGATGTTTAGAGAATCAAAGATAGCAATATTACCGCAAACTAAGATCCTAGCTGATTCTGGTTACAGAGGAATGCAAAAGATACATAAAAATGTTGAATTACCACATAGAAGATCAAAAAAGAATCCTTTATCAAAGGAGAAAAAAGCAGAAAATAGATCTCTCTCTATACGAAGAGTGGTAGTTGAAAACGTAATCGGCTTATTGAAAAGGTTTAAAATCATTTCTGACAGATATAGAAATCGACGAAAACGTTTTGGCTTAAGATTTAATTTGATTGCCTCTATTCACAATAGAGAGCTCCTTTCATGAATTTTGAAAGAAGTCTATTGCTGTTTTGCCAAATTTATCCTTTTGCTCTACTTCTGCTCCGGCTTTTACTAGTTCTTCTACTATTTTTACCTCACTTACCATGCATGCGAGGTGTAATGCGGCAAATTTGCTACTTCGTTCCACTGCGTTTACATCGGCTCCTGCCTTTATCAGCTCTTTTATATTTTCTAGACGTTGCCCCATCACTGCTAGGTGTAGTGGTCTATATTTCCCGGCATCTGCTGCATCTACATCTGCTCCCTTTTTGATTAATAATTTCACTTTTTTTGGATCTGGCATTCCCACCGCGTAATGTAGTATCGTCCTTCCTTTTGTGTCTTTTTTATTAATATCTTCTATTGAGTTATCTAATACTTCTTTCCATGAATTATTAAATTCTTCTCTTTCTTTCTTACTAAATTTTGCCATGACGTTCCTCAGCTATTAATACAATGTAAAGTGGCTCCAATTTGGCTCACTTTAGCGCTTGGTAATTCTTGTTTGTTTACCAGCTACTTTTTCACTTAGGGCTGTTTTGGCATAAAAAGCAAGTTTTTTTTTACAAAATATACACATTTTTTCCACATATTATATTAAGATATAAATCTGTATGCTTAATTTGTTAAATCTACCTCCTCTAGTTGTAATTCATTTACGTTTCGTTTCTCCATTACCTCCTCTATTGCCTTGTTTGCTTCTCCATACATCACTGCCACATCTCTCATATTCACTCCCTTCTTTTCTAAATAACTTGTCACTTTCGGGTAAATTTTTGCATAGTTTAGTGGGCTACATCCAAATTTATCTATCGTACTCGTATCTCCTCCTGCATTTATCAGCTCTTCTATTGTTCCTATTCTTCTTGCTAAACAGGCTAAGTGTAGTGGTACTGCTTTATTGTTTGATTTTGCATTTACTGTAGCTCCTCCTTCTATCAGCACTTTCACATTTTTTCTTCTTCCTAAAAACGCTGCTAGGTGCAACGGTGTCTCGCCTCTATTGTTTCTATCGTTTGTACCTGCTCCTTTTTCTATTAATAACTTTATTACTTCTGGCTCTGACACCTGTGCTGCTCGGTGCAATATTGTGCAACCTGCTGCGTCTTTTTCATTTATTTGTTGAAACCTGTTTTCTGATAATGCTTTCAATAACCTATCAAAAACATTCCTTGCTTCTTTCCTTGACATAACATACCTCACTTTCCCTTTGAAATTTTCGCAACCAAACTCTTTTTTTTGAGCTCCCTTCTCACCACATCTTGCTTAAGTCTGCCTTCAACACCTCATCTATCATTTCGTTCACTTGGCTCATTATTTTGCTTGCTAAATTTTTACATTCTTCCTTTATTAGTGACTTATCTTTCTTCCTTATTTCTCCTATCTCTATTATTTTTAACTCCGGTAAATAACTCCTATTCAACATGTCTGCTATTTCTCTCACTAGCATCTCTATTCCATAGCACGTCAGTTCTCTACTTTTCTCCTTGTTTTCCAAAGAATTTCCTCGCCTTTTCACTCTCTTTGCTATCACATAGACGATACTTTTCACTTTCCCATATGTAATACATTGGTGTTGCACCATACTTATTCAGTTGATTAACTTCAGCTCCGTCCTTTACTAGCTCTTTTATTATTTCAACTCCTGCTCCTCCTATTTTGCATGCAGAGTGCAATGGCGTACATCCATTGACATATTGAGTGGCATTTACTTCCGCTCCTTCCCTTAGCAGTACTTTTACATTTTCTAAGCTTTTCGCAAATACTGCACAGTGTAGTGGTGTATAACCCTTTTTATCTCTTGCATTGACGTCTGCTCCTTTCTTGACTAGAAAACTTACTTTTTCTCTTGTCGACATTCTTGCTGCCTTATGTAGTATCGTTTCCCCTTTTTCATCTTTTTCATTAGACTTCTTTCAAAATTCATGAAAGGAGCTCTCTATTGTGAATAGAGGCAATCAAATTAAATCTTAAGCCAAAACGTTTTCGTCGATTTCTATATCTGTCAGAAATGATTTTAAACCTTTTCAATAAGCCGATTACGTTTTCATACCAATCTCCACTAATAGATAGACAAATAGTAAAAACTACAAATAATTGAGGCTAGAAAGAATAAATATGTAGTTTATGGCAGGAAAAAGTAAAGCAATAGGAGAAGAACTATATAATCAATGCAAGTTAGAATTAAAAAAATATGGAATAAGAGGAGAGATAGGAAGAAGGTTACAAGCAATAATATCAGCAAAGGAGTATGGTATCTCAAAAGTTGCTAAAATATATAGAATTACGAGAACGACATTAATGAAATGGATTGCAAGATTTAAAGAAAAAGGTGTTATTGGGTTTGCAATACAGCCAGGGCGAGGACCTAAACCAAAACTGAACGAGGAGAAGAAGGAAAAAATAAGAGAGGTAATAGAAGAAGATGGGGCAAATCTGACTGCTAAAAAATTGCAAGGTATAGTTGAAGGAATGTTAGCTATCAAAGTAAGTGAGTCAACGGCGAGAAGGCTTATGAAGAAGCTAGGATTTACATATATCACACCTCGTCCAGCACATTATAAACAAGACAAAAACAAACAAGAGGAGTTCAAAAAAAATCTCAATGAAATTGTGGAAAAGAACCGGAAAAAGGAGGTTTTTTTTCGATGAATCGAGATTTGGAACGCACTCAAAAGTTGGACATGGATGGTTTAAAAAGGGCTCAAGAACACAAGTTAAAGTAAAAATCGGAAGAGAAAACTTCTATCTTTACAGCGCTGTAAATCCCAGGAATGGAGAGGATATTAGCCTACTTGCTCCACATGTAAACACAGATTGCATGAACATATTTTTGGAGCAGATGTCGAAAGATTTGGGGACTAGAGAAGCTTTTCTTATCATGGATTGCGCAAGTTGGCATAGGTCTAAAGGTTTAAAAACTCCTGAAAATATCACCATAATTTATTTGCCGCCGTACTCGCCTGAGCTCAATCCTGTGGAAAGATTTTGGCAACATTTAAAGGAAAATATAATAAAGAACAAGATGTATGACTCTATTAAATTACTTGAAAATGCTGTATCTGAATTTATTCGAGATATTACGGAAAGTTCGATCAAAACCATTTGCTCTGTGAATTATTTGTCTAGTTATTTATGAGGGTTGGTATCAACTACCACTCTTCGTATAGAGAGAGATCTATTTTCTGCTTTTTTCTCCTTTGATAAAGGATTCTTTTTTGATCTTCTATGTGGTAATTCAACATTTTTATGTATCTTTTGCATTCCTCTGTAACCAGAATCAGCTAGGATCTTAGTTTGCGGTAATATTGCTATCTTTGATTCTCTAAACATCCGAAAATCATGTTTTCTACCATTGGAGAAAGATGTACATACGACCTTTTTACTCTTCTTCTCTGTTACTATTTGTGTTTTTATAGTATGCCTTTTTTTCTTTCCAGAGTAAAAGCGCTTTTGCTTTTTTTTGGCCTTTCTACTGCTGTTTCAGTTCCATCTATTACCAAAACTTCGTATTCTACATTACTATTTAATAGATCTTTTTTTCCTGGTAATGCAAAATCTGGATGTTTTATTAATGTGTCTTCTACCCACCTTATTATTTTAAAACAGTTGCTTTCACTCATGCCATAACTTTGTCCTATATGAAAATATGTACGATATTCTCTCATATATTCCAGTGCCATAAGTAATCTATCTTCTATACAAAGTTTGCTTTTTCTTCCACTTCTAGCTTTTTTCCTTTTATCCTCCTCATCTAGAATTTCTACCATTCTCTTAAATGTTGATTTTTTTACCCCCGTTAAACGTCGAAACTTTTCTCCTTCTAACTTTTCTATTTCCTTATATTTCATGCTTCCAAATACTTGATCTTACTCTCTCTCCCTCAATTTTGAAAGAAGTCTATTAATATTCTTAAACGAGTTCTTTAATAATTCATAAAATGACTTACTAAAAGATTCTCTCTTTTCCTCACTGAACTTCATACATACCTCACTATAAAAACATACGCCAATTTGGCTCTCTTTAGTGCAAGATCAATTTTTTTTGTTTACTTGCTACTATTTAAGTTATGTGCGTTTTGGCATGAAAAAGCAAGTCTTTTTCTTTTTATTTCATACACTTTAACCTATTATTAATATAATATATGAGGATATAAATATAAGTACTTAACTTATTATAGATATTACTTGACTATTTTTCCAACTTCTGTTCAAATGTCGATGTTCGTGCCACTTCAATACTCCCGGGTAAAACACTAAAATGTAATTTTCCGGTTCATGTATTGAATCCTTTTGCTCTGAATTTAATTCGCTTTCATAATGAACATTGTGCTCTGCTACACCAAATCTTATGATTTTTTGACCGGCAAAATTTTCTACTTTGTAATGATGGGTAACGTTGAACCTTTCTAAAATTGGCTTGTATTTTAAATTCCACAGTTGTTCAGATAGTTTATCACTTCCTAGTAAAAATTTACTTCCTTTCTCTTCTGCACTCGTAACCGGAAAACATGTGTTTATTTCCCCTAAGTTCCAGCTATCTGATAATACTATCTGCGCCTTTGCAAACTTAATTGCCGGTAATAAGCTCTGTGGTAGCGGATATAACGTTTTTAAATTATTCCACTGATGACTTCTTTCATAAATACCGTTATAATTCTTTGTGTGAGGCTCGGTTTCTCCAAGTATTGCTACATCTAATCGATATATGTCATTACTAAATGCTTGCTCATAATGAACCCGAAAAGTACTAAACTTAAAACTTGGATTTAAGATTTTTAGCTCAAATGCGTTCTTCCGACCAAATGACAATACTGGTCCATCTTTTTCAACCTTTGTACCTGAATAGTCTGATAATAAGCTGCCAAAAAAGCTTTCATCTAAAATAAACCTATCAACGTTGTAATAATCGTTAAAAATTCTCATTAGCCTCGATCTTGCAGGTAATGATAGTTTTGCCAGCTCTACTACTGCATCAACAAAGAAATCATTTGGTACGTCTCTTATCCCTACCTGCAACTCAAAAAAGTGTTTACCAGGTGGCTCTTCAATAATTGTAATATCTTCTATATTTGCCCATTTTAATGCTATTTTCAGCGATGCTGGTGTTCCTCTTAAGCGCTGAAATTTTATTCCTTCCTCTACGGCTTTTCTTTTGTCTTTTGCCCAACGCAGAATCTCTTCTAGACCATATTCCTCTACTATCCACGGCAATATTTTTTCCCCTAGGCTAAATTTAAACCCTCTGATACAACCAGGATCTACTTTGTAATCTATTGCATCAACCAGCGCTTTTTCTTGCTTTGTTGCGTTTGGCGGTAATAGCATTAATTCAACTCAACATTTAAACTTCTTAAGGCAGCGCACTCATTCCCCAGAACCACAACATCCTCTTTTGGTTCTATTAATTCTACATTCTCTACACCCTCTACAAATAGATTCGCTATAATCCACGACCTTGTGACACTCCATCCCAGCCTTCTACTTGCTTCAAACTTCTTAATGAACTGTTCCTTAATTTCCTCCTTTGATATTACAGAACTTATGCTCATTCTGCTGTGAATATCTATTTCTATAATATTGCAACTTACCACTTCAATCGTATCTGTTAAAATCCTCACATCCTCCTTGTTTAGCTGATTTCTGACAATTTCTAGTAATTCTTCTTGCAGTGTGGATAATTGTGTTGATAAGATTGAAACTTGTACTTTTCCTGGTACCAGAGATTCTACTAATGCATCTTTAACTCTCGTATCTGCTGAGAGTGCTTGAAACCGATAATTCCCTCCTGTGCTCCAGCCAACTATCTTTGCTTTAATTCTTTTTCTAAATCGTTCATCATCTTCCCCTTTTTCCCTTTCTACACCATAAAACTCAGCTAAATTATCAAGATCTTCTCCCATTGCAAACTTCAGTAAATTACTTTTCACTGCTTCATTTATTCTTTGTCTCAGCAAAAGTTCTCGCCATGCTGCTACTTCCAAAATCTTCATCGCTGGGTCACTTTCAATTAGTGCCGTAAAACTTTCATCTCGACTTATTAATTCTTCTTTCATCCGAGCAAAAATCTCTTCAAAGTTCAGTGGTTCGATAATATTTGGCTGCTCCATATTTATACCACAACCACGTCAAAGCGAATATTTTCTCCATTTGGTGTATATATCCCTTCCAGGGCAATAGTGACTTTCCCTTCTTTCACCTCTGTGATTTTTACCTTTTCGAGTTTGAATCTTTTTTCCCATTTTTCCAAAGCTTCCGCTGTTGCTGCGTAAATTTCTAGTGTAAAATCACGATTTACTGGCTTGTCAACTAATTCGAACAACCTCGACCCATAATTTCTCCGCATTATTCTGCTATTAATAGGAGTAGTTAAAATACTAACTATTGATTGCTTTAAATGTTCTATTCCTTCTAATTCCTTTCCTGTGCTAGCATTCATGCCTCTCATTCTACAAATACATTTTTGCTAACACCTATCACTTTAAAACCACACGATACCAAGTC
Source organism: Wolbachia endosymbiont of Oedothorax gibbosus (assembly GCF_936270145.1). GTDB lineage: Bacteria > Pseudomonadota > Alphaproteobacteria > Rickettsiales > Anaplasmataceae > Wolbachia. The sequence goes on along the minus strand of NZ_OW370537.1, from coordinate 470,842 downwards.
TCCTGTTCTCGTTACTCCAATACCATTCACAAATACGCTGTTTGAACCTTGTATTAGCTTCTCTCCCAGAGTTATACCAACCCTCATAAATAACTAGACAAATAATTCACAGAGCAAATGGTTTTGATCGAACTTTCCGTAATATCTCGAATAAATTCAGATACAGCATTTTCAAGTAATTTAATAGAGTCATACATCTTGTTCTTTATTATATTTTCCTTTAAATGTTGCCAAAATCTTTCCACAGGATTGAGCTCAGGCGAGTACGGCGGCAAATAAATTATGGTGATATTTTCAGGAGTTTTTAAACCTTTAGACCTATGCCAACTTGCGCAATCCATGATAAGAAAAGCTTCTCTAGTCCCCAAATCTTTCGACATCTGCTCCAAAAATATGTTCATGCAATCTGTGTTTACATGTGGAGCAAGTAGGCTAATATCCTCTCCATTCCTGGGATTTACAGCGCTGTAAAGATAGAAGTTTTCTCTTCCGATTTTTACTTTAACTTGTGTTCTTGAGCCCTTTTTAAACCATCCATGTCCAACTTTTGAGTGCGTTCCAAATCTCGATTCATCGAAAAAAAACCTCCTTTTTCCGGTTCTTTTCCACAATTTCATTGAGATTTTTTTTGAACTCCTCTTGTTTGTTTTTGTCTTGTTTATAATGTGCTGGACGAGGTGTGATATATGTAAATCCTAGCTTCTTCATAAGCCTTCTCGCCGTTGACTCACTTACTTTGATAGCTAACATTCCTTCAACTATACCTTGCAATTTTTTAGCAGTCAGATTTGCCCCATCTTCTTCTATTACCTCTCTTATTTTTTCCTTCTTCTCCTCGTTCAGTTTTGGTTTAGGTCCTCGCCCTGGCTGTATTGCAAACCCAATAACACCTTTTTCTTTAAATCTTGCAATCCATTTCATTAATGTCGTTCTCGTAATTCTATATATTTTAGCAACTTTTGAGATACCATACTCCTTTGCTGATATTATTGCTTGTAACCTTCTTCCTATCTCTCCTCTTATTCCATATTTTTTTAATTCTAACTTGCATTGATTATATAGTTCTTCTCCTATTGCTTTACTTTTTCCTGCCATAAACTACATATTTATTCTTTCTAGCCTCAATTATTTGTAGTTTTTACTATTTGTCTATCTATTAGTGGAGATTGGTATTACAATATCACCTTTTCGACACACAGATCTTCCTTTCTTAAAAACATCACTACTTCCACTCATACAAACATGTGCCGGTATTCCACTGCAATAATCCCCTATACAAACCACAGCTCTAGCCATACTTAATTAAGGTCGATTCTCTTTGCTTTGAGTTTTATTCCTTTTTTTGTCATCTCTATGCTTGATTCTCCTACTTTCAACGTTATTTTATCTGCTACAGTGATCTCTAAATGATGATCTTTTTTGTCATATGATACCTTGCTTCCATCCTGAAATTCAAAAATATGCGCATCTTTTCGGCATTCTGAGGGAAAATACTTCTGCCGATAAATTGCTGGTAACACAACACCCAAAGACAACTCTCCTATCGGCGATAATACCATCACCTGCTCATCAATATTCGGCGCAAACCAACTTCTATCTTCTCCTGCTCTTGTCGTTATCCACGGAAGCCAATCAGTTATAAATTCTCCTACCTTTACCCGCACTCTTGCTTTTTCATAGTCTACTTCTTTTACTAGACCTATACGAATAATATTCGCTACTTTTCTCTGTAACTCTGCAATGGCAAAATTATTTTCTAACATGCATTTCTCCCACTGCTATTTTATGTGGTTTAATTTTCCCCTCTTCCCATACTGATTTACCTAAATGAAGCTGATGACTCCAATCAACCATCCACACCAAATATGCATCTAATTCGGGTCTAAATCCATCTGGCTCTGCAGAAAGAAATTCAGCCGGAGATACATTCTTTTCCCAGGTATTCTTGTTCACTACTCTTGCTACTTCTGCTGCTAATGACCTTACAACTAACGAGGAATCCTCGACTGTTCCATCAACTACAATCCTTGCCTCAAATCTTGCTCTCAGCGCTAATTCTTCTGTCCCTGGATCTTTTCCCGATTCTAATACCAACCCTCATAAATAACTAGACAAATAATTCACAGAGCAAATGGTTTTGATCGAACTTTCCGTAATATCTCGAATAAATTCAGATACAGCATTTTCAAGTAATTTAATAGAGTCATACATCTTGTTCTTTATTATATTTTCCTTTAAATGTTGCCAAAATCTTTCCACAGGATTGAGCTCAGGCGAGTACGGCGGCAAATAAATTATGGTGATATTTTCAGGAGTTTTTAAACCTTTAGACCTATGCCAACTTGCGCAATCCATGATAAGAAAAGCTTCTCTAGTCCCCAAATCTTTCGACATCTGCTCCAAAAATATGTTCATGCAATCTGTGTTTACATGTGGAGCAAGTAGGCTAATATCCTCTCCATTCCTGGGATTTACAGCGCTGTAAAGATAGAAGTTTTCTCTTCCGATTTTTACTTTAACTTGTGTTCTTGAGCCCTTTTTAAACCATCCATGTCCAACTTTTGAGTGCGTTCCAAATCTCGATTCATCGAAAAAAAACCTCCTTTTTCCGGTTCTTTTCCACAATTTCATTGAGATTTTTTTTGAACTCCTCTTGTTTGTTTTTGTCTTGTTTATAATGTGCTGGACGAGGTGTGATATATGTAAATCCTAGCTTCTTCATAAGCCTTCTCGCCGTTGACTCACTTACTTTGATAGCTAACATTCCTTCAACTATACCTTGCAATTTTTTAGCAGTCAGATTTGCCCCATCTTCTTCTATTACCTCTCTTATTTTTTCCTTCTTCTCCTCGTTCAGTTTTGGTTTAGGTCCTCGCCCTGGCTGTATTGCAAACCCAATAACACCTTTTTCTTTAAATCTTGCAATCCATTTCATTAATGTCGTTCTCGTAATTCTATATATTTTAGCAACTTTTGAGATACCATACTCCTTTGCTGATATTATTGCTTGTAACCTTCTTCCTATCTCTCCTCTTATTCCATATTTTTTTAATTCTAACTTGCATTGATTATATAGTTCTTCTCCTATTGCTTTACTTTTTCCTGCCATAAACTACATATTTATTCTTTCTAGCCTCAATTATTTGTAGTTTTTACTATTTGTCTATCTATTAGTGGAGATTGGTATAAACTCACAAGCTCTACAAATAACGCTGGCGCTACTAATTCTTTTCTTATCGATGGATAAATTTCACATGTCTGTATAGACGATATTTCTCTCTTCAGCGTAGTGCAGATTGCATTATGCAAATCTTTAAAATTCATACATTTCTTGTAATATAGTTCAATTCACGCTCAAAATATTTCTCAAATATCCCTTCTGTTTCATAATTAATACCAATCTCCACTAATAGATAGACAAATAGTAAAAACTACAAATAATTGAGGCTAGAAAGAATAAATATGTAGTTTATGGCAGGAAAAAGTAAAGCAATAGGAGAAGAACTATATAATCAATGCAAGTTAGAATTAAAAAAATATGGAATAAGAGGAGAGATAGGAAGAAGGTTACAAGCAATAATATCAGCAAAGGAGTATGGTATCTCAAAAGTTGCTAAAATATATAGAATTACGAGAACGACATTAATGAAATGGATTGCAAGATTTAAAGAAAAAGGTGTTATTGGGTTTGCAATACAGCCAGGGCGAGGACCTAAACCAAAACTGAACGAGGAGAAGAAGGAAAAAATAAGAGAGGTAATAGAAGAAGATGGGGCAAATCTGACTGCTAAAAAATTGCAAGGTATAGTTGAAGGAATGTTAGCTATCAAAGTAAGTGAGTCAACGGCGAGAAGGCTTATGAAGAAGCTAGGATTTACATATATCACACCTCGTCCAGCACATTATAAACAAGACAAAAACAAACAAGAGGAGTTCAAAAAAAATCTCAATGAAATTGTGGAAAAGAACCGGAAAAAGGAGGTTTTTTTTCGATGAATCGAGATTTGGAACGCACTCAAAAGTTGGACATGGATGGTTTAAAAAGGGCTCAAGAACACAAGTTAAAGTAAAAATCGGAAGAGAAAACTTCTATCTTTACAGCGCTGTAAATCCCAGGAATGGAGAGGATATTAGCCTACTTGCTCCACATGTAAACACAGATTGCATGAACATATTTTTGGAGCAGATGTCGAAAGATTTGGGGACTAGAGAAGCTTTTCTTATCATGGATTGCGCAAGTTGGCATAGGTCTAAAGGTTTAAAAACTCCTGAAAATATCACCATAATTTATTTGCCGCCGTACTCGCCTGAGCTCAATCCTGTGGAAAGATTTTGGCAACATTTAAAGGAAAATATAATAAAGAACAAGATGTATGACTCTATTAAATTACTTGAAAATGCTGTATCTGAATTTATTCGAGATATTACGGAAAGTTCGATCAAAACCATTTGCTCTGTGAATTATTTGTCTAGTTATTTATGAGGGTTGGTATTAGTACGGAAGGTTTGGTACTAGGAATATTGGATCAAAAGATTTACTCGAGGCCACCAATTTCTGAAGAAGAAAAAAGACTAAAGAGTCATCGTAGTAACGTTCATATTGAGGATAAAGAAAGTATGAAATGGCTAGAAAGCTTAAAGAAAACAAATAATATTATAGATCAGACCCAAACAGAGGTTATAACTGTATGTGACAGAGAAGCAGATATACATGATTTTTTTGAACTTGCACATAATCTTAACTCAGCAATTTTAGTAAGAGCTCGTCACAACAGAAATGTAAATAAAAAATTTATGTATACCAGGAATAAGCAAAAATTATGGTCATTTATCCAAGGTCTTCCTTGCACTGGAAAAGTAGAAGTTGAAATCCCTGCTAGAGATGATAAGCAAAAAAGGACAGCATTTCTAGAAATTAGATTCGGAAAATTTATGATGAGTCCACATGAAAGCCACATAAAATGTAAAGAAGGTCACATAAAATATAAACCAGCAGCATTATTCAGTCTACAACTTTACGCAATTCATGTTGTTGAAAGAAATTCTCCTCCAGGAGCAAGTCCGCTAGAGTGGATGCTTTTAACAAATCTTTCGGTCAGTACTTTTGAAGAAGCTGTTGAAAAAATTAGTTGGTATTGTTTGAGATGGAAAATAGAGATATTGCATAAGATTTTAAAATCTGGTCTCAAAGTTGAGGAATGTAGACTTGGAACAGCAGAAAGATTAATGAGGTATTTAACAGTCATGAGCATTATTGCTTGGAGAATTTTCTTTATTACATCAATTGCAAGAACTAACCCAACATTACCATGTACTGGCTTATTAGCTGAGGAAGAATGGAAAGTTTTATATGTTAAAATACACAGAAAACCATGTCCAAGTATAGCCCCTACTATAAAAGAAGCCGTTTCGTGGATTGCTCAACTTGGAGGTCATTTAGCAAGAAAAAGCGACCCAAAACCAGGACCAATTACTCTTTGGAAAGGGTGGAGACGTCTCTTTGATCTAGCAGAAGGATGGAGACTTGCTCATGAACCACATATTTGTGGGTAATAGTAAGATATCAAATAGTGAACATAGAGTTGCTTCAAAATGCAAAAAAATGTATGAACAGATCGAACAAGAGATAAAAGTTCTACATATTGATGAAACGAGCCATTATAACAAAGGTAAACTCGCTTGGTGTTGAAGCAATACGGCAAGTTTTGTGAAGTTGACAGAGTCAAGGGGAATGAAAGTTTTAAAAAATAGTGTATGCTGCAATCGTAATAGCTTGGTAGTAACCGACAGATATGCAGCATACAACTACTTTGCTGATGAAAGAAGGCAAATCTGTTGGATCAAGGGATTTTGAAAGATTAGCGCATAGTTGGAAATTTGAAGTTAAAGTTCTGGGCTGTTACTTGAGAAATGTAGCCAATGAGTTATTTGCACTGAAAAAAGCTTTACTAAAAAATGAGATAGATATTTCAAGATTTATTAGACGTGCCAAGAAATTGCGAAAACGTACAAGGTATTATTTGAAGGAAATATCTCGCTTACCTGAAGCAATTGGAGCGTCTCGAGTTGCAAAGAATATTTTGAAATCTGAAAGAATGATGTGGAAATTTTTAGATGACCCAGCCGCTGACAAATAATCACGCTGAACGGCAAATACGGCATTATGTCGTTTATCGCAAAAATTCATATTTTACACAATCAGAACGAGGAAACTCATTCCTTGAGCAAATAATTTCGTTATACTTAACATGGAAACAGAGGAGGCTAAACCCTTTTCACAATCTTCTATCTATCGTTTCTTAAACCACTCTGCTGAACGGATACTTAATTGTTCCTTTAACCAACTGTTCTAATAAAGATCGTTTTGGATTGCGTATTTGCTCTGCTTCTTCGATTTCACGTTTTGAACCTATAAAAGGAATTAATTTGGTTGCTTGTATTACCTCCCCTGCATTTTTGCTACCTTTTAAGTGATCAAGATATCCTCTAGCTGTTATACTCACTTCTTTTTTATCCAGATGATCTTGGAATTTTTTGCTACTTAAATTCATATCAGCATTGATGAGTAACGGTACGCTACCTTCTACATGAATTTTAGTCCCAAAGTCATATAGTTGTACTCTGTTGACCATTGACTTAATAGGACCAAACTTCTCATCCTGCTCTGCTAGAAGTTGACGCTCTGTTTTTATTTCTTTTGCTAAAACTTTCTTATCTTCATTAGATAATTGGCTATTAGCTTTATCAACGTCAAAGTGTTCAACAAGGAAGCCTTTTTCTTCTACTTTATAGCCAGCAAACTTTACTGCTTTATTTAAAACTTCCATAAGCTGATCAACTCTTTTTAACCCAGAAATAAACGCTGTATTGCTATCAAAATAGGCATAATTATTACCAGTTCTATAAATAGCAACAACATGATTACTTGTTACTAAATGAATAGCAAAATCACCTTTAATTCCGGCTATATAATTTGATAAATCACTAAGTGTTTTGTAGCCCTTCGTATGAATTAAGCTTGAAGGTAGGCTATTTGTAGCAGAATCTCGTTGTTCTTCAAAATTGTTAAGTAATTTACTAAAAGCAAAAACTTCTCTTTCTTCTCTCTCAGATATCTGTTTACCTTGTGCTATACGCTCATAAATTTCAGCCGAAGTTTCTAAATTACTTAAAAAAGATTTGCCACTCTGTAAAAATAAAGCTTGGGATAAGCCATGTGTAATTGCCACACATTTACCATTAATTTTAACTCTACGTCCCTCAAAAGAAGGCAAATAAAGACCTTGTTTTACTCGTCTTATTTCTGTATCAGAGATACCACGCAAAAATGCCTCTTGTTGCTTTTTGCTAGAGTTTATTAGCTGTATAACACACTCTGACTGTGTATACTCTAGCTCATTTCTAAGATGTAGCCTTGTAGATATTAGTACTTTCTCAACTTTAGTTTCTTGCAATTTCTTGATTAAATTTACAACGTTCGTTTGGCCTTTAGAAGTAATTTCATCAAAACCATCTAATAAAAAGACTATGTTGCCACTATTATTCAGACGTGATTCCAATAACTTCTTCGCTAGTGTATTAGATACGATGTTATTTTCATGTAAGAATTTAACAACATCACTAAAACCCTCTTGTTCCAGTTTATCTTTATACTCCACTAGATTTATTCGTATAAGCCATTTAGAGTCATCTGCTCTTTGAGCTCCTAAACGAGTTAATGCTGTTGTTTTGCCCATTCCTGGCTCTGCGGCAACGACAATTAATCTCTCATCGAAATTACTAATATCATTAACATTAACCATTTTTATAGAAGTATTATTCCTTGAATAGGCATCATCTGGTAAATCACTTTCATAGTTTTCTATATATCTGCGAAGTCCGGACAAAGTTTTCCCATGAGATTTTCTCCAAATTAAATCTCCATTGTTTTTTCTCTCAAGTAAGTGGATAGTATGACCTGAGTATCCATCACACAAATTTTTAAAATTTTCTCCAGCATTTTCACTCAACGTTATAAATCTAATAGGACTACTTCTATCAGGGTCTTCTTCGCTAAAATTACGTACTTTTTCCTCACCTACTATTCTTGAGAGTTCCTCTTTATTGATATTGCTAATTGCAAATAAGTCAGTTAGACTATCATCCTTCAAGACTTCTTTTTTTACTTTTACTTTTTTAACGAGTTTACGATCAATATAATAACCTTCTGTTTCACCTAAGCTAGGAAGTGGTTTTCCTATTTCAATTTTTTTATTTTGAAAAAGTTCAACAATTGTTTCTGGATCGATTAAAGCATCATTACCATTTACTACTGTGTTTAAAGGAACTTCCTTCCCTTGAAAAACAACTGTCTTATCTAAAAGTTTTCTCTGAGAATCAGGAGTTAGATCATTCCACTTAACTTCGCTATTTTCCTCTCGGCATTTTGACGCATTATTCACCACATATTCGCTGATAAACTTGCTTAAATCGCTACCTTTTTCTGTTGCTAAAATGACTTTAATGTTATGATTATCTTCTAAAGCGGAGAACAATTTCTTAAGGAATTCTTTTGCTTCATCACTATCACATTCAACCACTAGCAAATATTTATTTTTGACCTTTTTCAGAAATCCAATAAACAAAGAGTCTCCTAAGTAAGAAATTCTATCTAGACTGAAAAAACCATGATACTCATCATCTCTATAGCAGTTTTCTACCATCTTAAAGGTTTCATATACTCTGGTGGCTTCCAAAGAAGTATTAGACTGAACTATATGTAAAATTTTCAACTCATTGCTTTTGAAAAAAGCATCTAATCTTAGGTTGTCATTTTCAAATTCCAAAGAATCCTTAATTGATTTTACATATGAAGAGGATGCTGACTGATAAAATGTACTCAGTATATGTATAGGAAGACTTTGCTGAGCTTTTTCTACTTCGCTTTTCATTTCTGGAAAAAAGTGCAGCATACGTTTTATATAAGGGATAAATTCTTGCAAATTCTTTGAATATATAACCCCATTCTTTATTGTACAATCCCCTAACATTTCCATTGTCTTCCTCTTCAGTTCTTGGTTTTGTCCAAGGGAGGAAAACAAGTTTTTAAATTTAAACTCATCCGGTAATTCTTTCTGATGATTATCTAACAACTTATATGTTTCGAGAAACTGGCGTTCAAGTCGTGTAAAAGCATTGAGGCTACGTTCATTTTTATAATTTTTATCTAGCTTTTTAGTCTCGTAGCGAATGACACGATGGTAGTTCTCTCCAACTTGAATACGTGTACTTTCTTCATCTAGGTGATAACTATTATATTCGTTTGCTGACGTAAAAAAACTGCTAAGTTCTTGATTAAGTTCATCATACCATTGTTTGTTTTTATACACTGAATACGCAAACTTAGCAGCCATCACTACCAATCCAGGAAATAAACATTCCGCAAGTGTCTTTGCACCCAATTCAATTTTGTCACGAATCAGTGTTTTATCAACCTCATCTTCTGCAATTAGCAGCGGCCAATCACGTACTTTTTCTATTCTCAATTTACCTTCTTCATCTTCACTAACCTTACCAGTTTCTGGGTCAAATACTTCTTTAAATTTTTCTCTTTTATGTGCTAAACGAACATACTGTATTAAACTTGCCTGCATCTGGTTTTTCTCTTCTTCAGATAAAATTGTGTGTATTCTATACACTTCTCCTACCTGAGGTTTGCAGGCATTTATTAAGTTCGGTGCAGATAGATAACTAGTAATACCAACCCTCATAAATAACTAGACAAATAATTCACAGAGCAAATGGTTTTGATCGAACTTTCCGTAATATCTCGAATAAATTCAGATACAGCATTTTCAAGTAATTTAATAGAGTCATACATCTTGTTCTTTATTATATTTTCCTTTAAATGTTGCCAAAATCTTTCCACAGGATTGAGCTCAGGCGAGTACGGCGGCAAATAAATTATGGTGATATTTTCAGGAGTTTTTAAACCTTTAGACCTATGCCAACTTGCGCAATCCATGATAAGAAAAGCTTCTCTAGTCCCCAAATCTTTCGACATCTGCTCCAAAAATATGTTCATGCAATCTGTGTTTACATGTGGAGCAAGTAGGCTAATATCCTCTCCATTCCTGGGATTTACAGCGCTGTAAAGATAGAAGTTTTCTCTTCCGATTTTTACTTTAACTTGTGTTCTTGAGCCCTTTTTAAACCATCCATGTCCAACTTTTGAGTGCGTTCCAAATCTCGATTCATCGAAAAAAAACCTCCTTTTTCCGGTTCTTTTCCACAATTTCATTGAGATTTTTTTTGAACTCCTCTTGTTTGTTTTTGTCTTGTTTATAATGTGCTGGACGAGGTGTGATATATGTAAATCCTAGCTTCTTCATAAGCCTTCTCGCCGTTGACTCACTTACTTTGATAGCTAACATTCCTTCAACTATACCTTGCAATTTTTTAGCAGTCAGATTTGCCCCATCTTCTTCTATTACCTCTCTTATTTTTTCCTTCTTCTCCTCGTTCAGTTTTGGTTTAGGTCCTCGCCCTGGCTGTATTGCAAACCCAATAACACCTTTTTCTTTAAATCTTGCAATCCATTTCATTAATGTCGTTCTCGTAATTCTATATATTTTAGCAACTTTTGAGATACCATACTCCTTTGCTGATATTATTGCTTGTAACCTTCTTCCTATCTCTCCTCTTATTCCATATTTTTTTAATTCTAACTTGCATTGATTATATAGTTCTTCTCCTATTGCTTTACTTTTTCCTGCCATAAACTACATATTTATTCTTTCTAGCCTCAATTATTTGTAGTTTTTACTATTTGTCTATCTATTAGTGGAGATTGGTATAACATCCAGAGAATCTATGTAAGAAGGACCATAGCGGTTCATTAGTCTGTCTTGAATACGTACCAGCATATCTCTGCCACCTGGGCTATCAAAAATTACCGCACTTGCATGATAACCAGTTTCTTCAAAGTTCCCATTTTTAACAAAATTATTACCATCGCTTATAAGATATTTTGCTGTAAAAGTGGTAATCTGTGCAAGCCATCCTCCTAGAGAATGTCCAGTAAAAAATAGTTGTATATATGGTTTCTCTTTTTCATCATCCTCTCTTTCTTGGTTAATTTCTTTTAGAGCGCTAATGATCTCATCTGTAAATGTAACTGCAGAATCAATTTGAGGAGCATGTTGATTAAAGAAAATACCCTTAACATTTGTAAACATTGTGCCCAAAATTGTACTACCATCTTTTGGCTCAGTACCACGATGTGCAATAATAATTTGTTGTGTATCTGGATTCCAATATGCTGCACCAACATAACCGTTAAAATTATCTGTATTTTCAGCAACTGTCAGTAATTGCCAGTTACCTAATGCTTGATCTAACTTTTTTCCGTATAAGTCTTTAGTTCTTTTAACATTTTCTCTTTCTTCATAAACTCTATTTGCAAGTGACGCAAATACATAATCGTTAGGGTAAGAAATTTCCTTGACACCAAGCTTTTCTTTTAAACTTTCTGCTGATTGTATTGATTCTTTTATTATTTTTTTAAAGCCATCATCTTTATCATCTTCTTTGCTATCATTATCCTTTTCTTGACTACCATTACTTAATTTCAACCTTTTATCAAATTTAAGTTCTTCTGATAGAATTTGTTGTTCTTGCTCTATAGCATGCATAAAACACCTCACTTTTGACAAGTGGCATCATTATAGCAGTGCAATTGTATAATGCAAGGATATTTTTTACATAATTTATATAGAAAGTAAATGCTTTTTAGTTGACTGTATTCTACAGAGTAGTGATAATATACTTAGTCACAAGAGAGGGAGTATCATGGAATTTGTACGTGAAATATTAGCAAGATTAAATAATGATGAGGATTTAACCTCAGACGTTATAGTTGAAACAATAAAACAAGAGTTTAAAAGGAAAAGGAAGGAACTGTACGACAAATGGGATTCTTGTCAATATGAGTATGAGTCATGTAAGAAGGAATACGACTCATGGAAGGAAAGTGGGTTTTCATTAGACCATGATTTTAAGGAAGGTGGTATATTACTGCATGTGGCTGCTGGGTGTAAATATTTTAATATAGTAAAGTATCTAAAAGACAGAGGTGCAAATATTGATATCCAAAATGAGCGTGGACATAATTCTTTGCATGAAGCTGTTGAAAATGATTGCAAAGAGGTGGCACAGTTCTTATTGAAAAATGGAGCATACATCAATGCAAAAGCTGAAGCAAGTGGAGAAACTCCTTTACACCTTGCTGTTAAAAAAGGCAATGTAGAAGTGATAGAGCTACTTATAGAAAAAGGAGCAAATGTTAATGCAGGTAATAAAGATGAGAATACTCCTCTACATTATGCAGGAGATATAAGGATAGCTAGGTTATTAGTAGCAAATGGGGCAAATGTTAATGCAAAAAATAGGAGTGATCCTCCTTATTCTATGGGATCTACTCCTTTACATTATGCTGCCAGTGCAGGTGATAAAGATATAGCAGAATTTCTGATAGATAATGGTGCAGATGTCAATGCCCAAAACGCACAGGGACATACCCCTCTACATAAAGCTGCTTCGCTATTCCAAGTGGATACAATTAAGTTTCTGTCGGCAAAAGGAGCAAAAGTTGATATAACAAATAACATTGGACAGACTTCATTACATGTAGCTGCACATTTAGGTTCGGAAAAAACAATATTAGCCTTAGTAGAACTTGGAGCAGACCCTTGGATAGAGGATAACAATGGCGCAACCCCAATAGACCATTATGTATCTGAAAGGCAAGCTTGGCAAAGCCGTGTTGATTGGGGTTTCACACAAGACCGTCCTCGTGAAACTGGGTACTTAATGAAGTTAAAACAAGCATACAATAAAGATCTATTTGTTCGTTATTCAACACTGTTACTAGGTGCTGTAGCAGCAACAACACTTTTTGTGACAGAAACATAAAGCTTTATACATAGTAGTTGCAGGAACAATATTTACAGCAGTAGCTTTTGCAGTTTGGTATGTTACACATAAATCCAGTAATGAAACGGAGAGAAAAATGTATCAGGTTAATGATGGTTATATCAATGAATTGCAAAAAGAGTTCGATGACATAAGTTTCAAGCGTCTTGAAGAAATTAAAGGCACGTATGTTACAAATCCTGAAAACATAAGTACGTATAATGACTCAAGGATTTTTAAAGAGACGCAAGTCAAGAGAACACTGAGTAGTGTTTGTGCGGGAGTGTTAAATAAACTGTGTCAAACCGCATTTTCAGTTCAACTCAATTTTCAATCTGCCGGGAAAGAAGACATCAAATTGAGACATAGTTAAAGCCCAATTAGGCAGAGCCATAGTCCATTTTTGCTCTACCTTTTTTATAGCACAATATACCTGTTTGTACAAGGCATTTGTGCTAGTAAATGAACCTTTGGTTTTAGTAAATTTTCTGATTTGTCTATGCAGTCCCTCAATAGGATTGGTGGTATAAATCAGCTTTCTAACTGGCCCAGAATACTTAAAATAACCAGACAAATTTTCCCAATTATTTTGCCAAGATTTCACAACTAACGGATACTTTTCGCCCCATTTTTCTTCTAGCTCAAGTAAGTAATTCTCGGCAATTTCTCTGCTTGCAGCACGATATATTTTTTTCAGATCATTCATGAAAACTTTCACATCTTTGCTGGATACATATTTTAGAGAATTGCGTATCTGATGCACCACACATAGCTGTACTTCTGCTTTAGGAAACGCACTATTTATCGCTGCAGGAAAGCTTTTTAGCCCATCTACACAGGCAATCAGGATATCTTCTACTCCTCTTTCTTTGAGATCATTTAGCACTCCCAACCAGAACTTCACTTTCAGCCAAATAAAAGCCCAAGACTTCTTTTCTGCCATTTTGCCAATATATTGTACATACATTTACTTACGCAATGTCCATCCTCTTTGACTTTAAAAAACCATAAACACTATTGGATATACGGACTGCAGCGGCCATTCGTTGATTACCGGTAGCAGTTTGTCAGTAATACTGGATATCTCTGCTGCCGATATTTTGTGATCGTAAATTTCTTCTACATGTGACGCTATATCTCTATAGCCCATACCACTGGCAAATGTGCTCAAAATCTTCGTTTCAAGCTCTGTTGTTTGCCTTTTTTTGACTATTTGGGGTTCAAAGCTTCCCTCCCTATCTCTGGGCGTCAAAAGCTCAAATGAACCTGCGCTTGTGCGTAAAGTTTTTGCATTTCTCCCATTTCTTTGATTATTTTCTTCACTTTCAGCCAACAAGTGATTTTCTATTTCACCTTCTAGACTTGCTTCCAGCAGCTTTTTTATCAATGGTGTTAGCACACCATCCCTTCCTGTCAATGGTCTACCTTCTCGTATAGACGACAAGATATTTGTTTCTAATTCTTTATAATCTACCACTCCGGTAGTTCTGTTTACTACTTTCTGACTCATTGTCAAACCTCCATTTTTTTATATCAATTTATTACTTTTTTTCGGTTTGACACAGTTTATTTAACACTCCCCTGGAATTTGTTATTACAACACGGTAGCCCTTTTTCCTGTCATCCCAGTGCGTGACACCCTACTAGCGGAAGTTACTCTCACATGTTTGTTCATGTTAGCTATAAATGTTAAGAAATTTACCAAATGAAAAAAAAGGCAAAAGAAGCCCCGTTGGTGACTAGTTATTTATATGTACTTCAAAATATTGGCGTTTTTTATTCTAAACGCTACGATTCAGCCGCTTTTAAATGCAACTAACCTAAATTATAAACGTTAAGAAATTTACTGAGCGGAAAAAAAGGCAAAGAAACCCTAGGGCGGCTAGTATTCAAATTCTCCCTTGTCTATTTGACGTCTTTTACTGTCTTAAACGACTTATAAGCGCGTTTCAGCTTATATAGGTAAAAACCCGAAGATTTTATAAAGACATAGAATGCACATAGTGCAAAAATTAAGCATGATTTACGCCAAATACATTAAGTTTTTTGTCATTAATCCACTGCAGAGATTGCGAAGATAAATAAATAGCTTCAGTTTCATGATAAGGGGGCTGGCGGAGTTTGTCAAGGAAGTTTTGCATTTAATCCGTTTCTATGGGTTGTTAGCTAACATGAGTTTTGTTTTGACTTTTTGTGTTAATTTTGCAGAATATTAAGATTATCATTTGAATAAAATACATGACGAAAGAGGATTGGGAAGCGGTAATTGGGCTTGAGGTGCACGCTCAAGTTTCTTCTAATACGAAGCTATTTTCTAGCTCATCAACGGAATTTGGTGCTGAGCATAACACTCAAGTTTCTCTAGTTGATGCGGCAATGCCAGGTACGCTGCCAATACTAAATTATTACTGCGTAGAACAAGCAATACGCACCGGTCTTGCACTTTCTGCAGAAATTAATAAGTGTTCTTACTTTGATCGGAAAAATTATTTTTATCCCGATTTACCGCAAGGTTACCAGATAACCCAGTTTTTTGAGCCAATAGTTAAAAATGGTAGAGTATTTATCAACGACAATGAAAAGGAAATAAGAATCGCGAGAATTCATTTAGAGCAAGATGCAGGAAAGAGCGTTCATGAGGAAAGCAAAACTTATGTGGATTTAAACCGTGCAGGGGTTGCTTTAATGGAAATTGTTTCAGAACCAGATCTCCGTTCATCTGCAGAAGCTGCAGAATGCATGAAAAAATTGAGGCAGATTTTGCGTTACACTGGTTCGTGTGATGGTGATATGGAAAAGGGATCACTTCGTTGTGATGCAAATGTTTCTGTCCGCCTAAAAGGCAGTAATACATTTGGCACTCGTTGTGAGATAAAAAATCTGAACTCGATACGTCATATTGTGCAAGCTATAGACTATGAAATACAAAGACAAATTGAAATTTTAGAAAGTGGAGAAGAAATAAGTCAAGATACCTTATTGTTTGACGTTGCTTCGGGAAAAACAAAAGTGATGCGAAACAAAGAGGATGCAAGCGACTATAGATACTTCCCTGAGCCCGACTTGTTGCCTGTTGAGGTAAGCCAGGAGAAAATTGATTTAATTCAATCATCTTTGCCCGAGTTGCCAGATCAAAAAAAGCTGCGATACATTGAGGAATTAGGTATCAATGAATACGATGCAAACGTTATTACTTCCGATAAGGCAACCGCTGATTACTTTGAGGAATTGATAAAAAAACATGATTCAAAGCTCGCGGTTACTTGGTTAACTGTAGAGCTTTTCGGTCGTTTAAATAAAGCAGGTATTGATATTGTGAGCTCTCCAATCAAAGCCAATGCCTTGTCCGAACTCTTAGATTTTATCGTTGATGGAACGATCTCTGCTAAACTTGGCAAACAGGTATTCGATAGTATGTTTGAAACTGGCAAACCTGCATCTTTAATTATAGAAGAGCAAGACCTAAAACAAATAACCGATAGAGGTCAAATATCAGAAGTTATCGACACAATCGTCAATAACAACCAAGATAAAGTTCAAGAATATAAAAGCGGTAAAACAAAATTATACGGATTCTTTGTCGGTGAAGTTATGAAACTTACCAAAGGAAAAGCCAGCCCTGATGTGGTGAATTCAATTTTGAGTGAGAGATTAAGTAATTAGTCACATTTTTTTATTTACATAACAGCACATCTCGTAGATATTCCAAGGTCTTTGTTACGATATCTGTATATCATGACATATAACTTTTTTACCATTTGTTGGTACTATTTTTAAAATTATGTGAGGTTGAGGATGCCTGAAACTTATCCTGCTTGGGGAAGAAAGCGGTCTCTTCATGGTGATATCTACCAACTAAAGTGGGTAATGCTGCTTCTCAAACGTGCAGTAGATGTTGGATATTCTTTCCGTTTAGCTACAGAAATGGAATCAGCTACGGGTTTTGATGATATTGTTTTTCAGGATAGGAAAAATGAAAAAATAGTACATAGGTTTATACAAAACAAACACAAGCAAAATGAATGCGAAAAAATCGGTGTAGGTAAATTGCTTTCAAAAAATAAAAGTGGTGAATTTAGCGTTCCAAAATATTTTGTTTCATATCTAATACCAACCCTCATAAATAACTAGACAAATAATTCACAGAGCAAATGGTTTTGATCGAACTTTCCGTAATATCTCGAATAAATTCAGATACAGCATTTTCAAGTAATTTAATAGAGTCATACATCTTGTTCTTTATTATATTTTCCTTTAAATGTTGCCAAAATCTTTCCACAGGATTGAGCTCAGGCGAGTACGGCGGCAAATAAATTATGGTGATATTTTCAGGAGTTTTTAAACCTTTAGACCTATGCCAACTTGCGCAATCCATGATAAGAAAAGCTTCTCTAGTCCCCAAATCTTTCGACATCTGCTCCAAAAATATGTTCATGCAATCTGTGTTTACATGTGGAGCAAGTAGGCTAATATCCTCTCCATTCCTGGGATTTACAGCGCTGTAAAGATAGAAGTTTTCTCTTCCGATTTTTACTTTAACTTGTGTTCTTGAGCCCTTTTTAAACCATCCATGTCCAACTTTTGAGTGCGTTCCAAATCTCGATTCATCGAAAAAAAACCTCCTTTTTCCGGTTCTTTTCCACAATTTCATTGAGATTTTTTTTGAACTCCTCTTGTTTGTTTTTGTCTTGTTTATAATGTGCTGGACGAGGTGTGATATATGTAAATCCTAGCTTCTTCATAAGCCTTCTCGCCGTTGACTCACTTACTTTGATAGCTAACATTCCTTCAACTATACCTTGCAATTTTTTAGCAGTCAGATTTGCCCCATCTTCTTCTATTACCTCTCTTATTTTTTCCTTCTTCTCCTCGTTCAGTTTTGGTTTAGGTCCTCGCCCTGGCTGTATTGCAAACCCAATAACACCTTTTTCTTTAAATCTTGCAATCCATTTCATTAATGTCGTTCTCGTAATTCTATATATTTTAGCAACTTTTGAGATACCATACTCCTTTGCTGATATTATTGCTTGTAACCTTCTTCCTATCTCTCCTCTTATTCCATATTTTTTTAATTCTAACTTGCATTGATTATATAGTTCTTCTCCTATTGCTTTACTTTTTCCTGCCATAAACTACATATTTATTCTTTCTAGCCTCAATTATTTGTAGTTTTTACTATTTGTCTATCTATTAGTGGAGATTGGTATAAAGATTAAAATTAATCCAGATTTTGCAGATGGTGACCTAAAGGACTTTACTATCTGTACTAATATCGGTTTCGATCTAGCTCAAAGTGCAACACAAAATACAATAAAAAAGTTGAAAGCAAAAACTTCGGGACCAAACAAGGGAATAGAAATTGCAGTTGAAGTAATAAGCACTAGTGATATTTTTTTTAAATACGGCGGTACGAGATACAAGTTCTCTTGTACTCACATAACATGATTTCAATAGTGCAACCGGCATTTAAGAGTGCTGTAAAAGAAGCAATAGAAGAATTGGAAAAGGAGATAAAAGAACTTCAAGGTAAATCAGATCAAAACTCAAAAAGAAAATTGGAAAGAAATCAGGTATGGCAACGTGAGTTTGAGCGAATGACAAATGAAGGCAAGTTAGAAGAGAATATAAGGGAATTTTTTGATAAATTAGTATTTGCAGTAGATCAACCTAACGAGATAAAACTAGCGGAAATCATTGAGAATGAGTTGGGAAAAGAATTTAATAATCTCGATAAAAAGAACGTTTATAGTCGCTTTCTGGTAGAAGTTCTGGATTGGATGAAAGCAAGAGAGGGAAAGTTTCTATCACATGAAGAAATAAAGGAGTTTTTTGAAAAAATAAGAGAGGAAATTTTAGGAGCGATTTGGTTTGATGTAAGAGGTCCAGTCAGACTATTTACAGGAAGAGATGAGGAATTGGGAATGCTACATGATTCGCTACAACGCGATCCCAAAGGTGCTGTAATTTCATACATAACGTCTATTAGTGGTCCTGGGGGGATGGGAAAAAGCCAGTTGGCTAGAAAATATGCTTGTAAATATAGAAGATATTATGACGGCAATGTTATATGGATAGACGCTGAAAACTTTGAAACTATGAAAGATTCTTTCTTGAGATTAGCTAGAGATAATAGACTAGGTATTTCTCCCAAAGATAAGTACAGAAACGACAAAACGATAGAAACTATTGTTAGAGAAGTATTTGCTTTCTTTGCAAGAAGGAGGAGCCTGTTCATTTTCGATAACGTTCAAGAGTACAAAAAGATAGGTAAATTTTTGCCATTTTCTTTATCTCCTGATCTTAACAAGCCTCATATTTTGATTACTTCACATGATCAAGAACTGGAGAAGGGGATAGATGTTATAGTACTAGAGGGATTGGAACTAAAAGACGCTATAGAATTTGTTAAAAAAGGATTTAATATACCAAAAAAAGATAAATCGCAAGATCGGGAGATAGAAAATTTGGTAAGAAGGTTGCAATGCTTTCCTTTAGCTATACAACAAGCAGTATCATATATCGAAGACCAGAGAATAACAGAGAAGTTCGAAATTAGTGATTAGACTTCTTTCAAAATTCATGTAGGGAGCTCAAAATTGTGAATTGCAGCAATTAAATTAAACCTTAAACCAAAACGTTTTCGTCGGTTTCTATACCTGTCCGAGATGATTTTAAACCTTTTCAATAAGCCAATTACGTTTTCAACAATTGCCCTTTGGCTCATAAGTGCTCTGTTCTCTTTTTTTTGTTCTTTGCTTAACGGATTCTTTTTCGTTTTTCTGTGCGGTAATACAACATTTTTGTGTATCTTCTGCATTCCCCTGTAGCCGGCATCAGCTAAGATTTTAGTTTGCGGCAATACTGCTACCTTAAACATCCGAAAATCGTGTTTTCTACCATTCGAGAAAGACGTGCATATGACTTTTTTACTCTTCTTCTCTGTTACTATTTGTGTTTTTATAGTATGCCTTTTTTTCTTTCCAGAATAAAAGCGTTTTTGCTTTTTTTTGGCCTCTCTACTGGCGTTTCAGTTCCATCTATTACTAAAACTTCATATTCTACATCACTCTTAATAGCTCTTTTTTTCCTGGTAATGCAAAATCTGGATGTTTTATTAATATGTCTTCTACCCATCTTATTATTTTAAAACTGTTACTTTCACTCATGCCATAGCTTTGCCCAATATGAAAATATGTACGATATTCTCTTATATATTCCAGTGCCATAAGTAGCCTGTCTTCTATGCAAAGTTTACTTTTTCTTCCACTTCTAGCTTTTTTTCTTTTATCCTCCACTTCTAGAATTTCTACCATTCGCTCAAATGTTGCTTTTTTTACCCCTGTTAAACGTCGAAACTTTTCTCCTTCTAACTTTTCTATTTCCTTATATTTCATTCTTTCAAATACTTCATCTTACACTCCCTCTAACAATTTTGAAAGAAGTCTATTATCTAAAAGAGTATGAAAAGAAAGCTAAGAAGTTACTTAAGTCTAAAATATTTCAAGGAATTGATAATGACTATACTAAAACAACTTTTACAGCTTGGGAAGTTACGATGGATAAAGTAAGAAGTGATGAACAATATGGACCATTAGCTTCAGAGATTTTAGATGTTTTGGCTTATTTTGCACCTGATAAAATCGCTAGAGAAATATTCTTAAATTTGGTAAGTGATTATAAGAAAAAGCAGTTAAAGCTAGCCATCCGTTTACTTGTGAGATATTCCATGGTGGGCGATGAACAAAACCAAAGTGTATTAAATGTCCATAGGTTAGTACAGAAAGTAACAAGATTAAAATTACAAGAGAACCGACAAGAAGAGAAAACCCTCAGAAAAGCTCTAGAATTGATAAATAGTGGTAATGCGGCGCAAAACAGTGCAAGTCATGCTACATCTATTTGGAGATATGTAAGTAAACAAGGTAAGTTAATTGGTGACTTTTATTTTAATTCCACTTACGGTGAATACAGTAGTACACCATTACATTTACTTACGGGAAATGGTAATTATAAAGCAATTAAGGCCATATTAACGCATATGGAAGAAAAATATTCAGACAAATTTAGAGGGGTTGTTAATGCTAAATGTGAGTATAGCGTTACTCCATTACATTTAGCTGCTGGAAGTGGATGGTTGAACATAGTGGAATACCTGATCGATAAAGGTGCTAATGTTGATACTAGGGACTATTATTATCAGACACCATTATACTGGGCTGTTAGGTATGGAAAATTAGACATAGTAAAGTATTTTATAGGTAAGGGTGCTAATTTTGACACTGAAGATTGGTTTTGCTGGCCTCCGTTGTACTGGGCTGTTGAGAGCGAAAATTTTGATATAGCAAAATATATTATGAAAGAAAAAGGTATTGATGTTAGTACTAGGGACAGCAATGGCAAAACTATGTTTCATGAGATTGTTAGGTTTGCAAAACTAGAGGCGGTAAAGTACCTTGTTGGTAAAGGAATTGATATTAATATTAAAGACAGATATGGTGATACTCCACTACATTGGGTTGTTACCAGGGGAGAGATTGATGTGGTAAGGTATTTTGTAAGACGAGGTGCTGACGTTAATGCTAAAGGTAATAATGATCTAACACCATTGCACTGGGCAGTTCTGTACGCGAACTTGAAGGTAGTAAGATGTCTTGTTGAAGGTGGTAGTGATATTGATGCCAAAGGTAAACATGGCTGGACACCATTACACTTGATTGCCAAGAATAACCGTCTATTATGGGGAGATGATTTGAATGGAATGTTGGAAACAACAGAATACCTCATTCAAGAAAATGCTGGTGTTAATGCCAAGGATAAGTATAGCAACACTCCACTCCATTTTGCTGCTATGAAGGGAAAGGTTGATATGGTAAAAATACTGCTAAAATATAACGCTGATATTAATGTTAAGAACAGAGATAATGAAACTCCGTTGCACTATGCTGCTAGAAGTGGAAACTTAAAAGTAGTGGAATATCTTGTTAGAAAGGATACTTATTTTAGTATCAAGACTAAAATTGGTAATACTTTATTACACTTTGCTGTTAAAAGTGGAAATTTGGACATAGTGAAATATCTCATTAAAAATGGTGCTGATGTTAATACTAAAAATAGATATAACTGGACTTTGTTACATGAGGCTGCTGCTCATAATGGCCAATTGGATATAGTGAGATATTTAGTCGATAAAGGTGCTGATGTTAATGCTAGGGATAAAAGGGGTAATACTCCATTGTATATGACTGTTTATCATGAGGAGTTGGATATTATAAAATATCTCATCGATAATGGTGCTAACGTTAACGTTAAGAATAAACATAATGAGACTTTACTTCACCGTGCTGCCTTGTATGGAAGCTCTGATGTAGTAAAATATCTTATTGAAAAAGGGGTTGCTATTAATGCAAAGAACAAAGATGATGATACGCCATTACATTTTGCTGCTGGAAAAGAAAAAGTTGATGTAGCTGAAATACTACTAAAATATAACGTTGATATTAATGCTGAGAACAAAAACGGTGAAATTTCTTTGCATTGCGCTGTTTTATATGGATTCTCTCAGACAGTAGAATATTTCATTCAAAAAGGTGCTAATATTAATGCTAAGGATAAAGATGGCAACACTTCACTACACCTTGCTGCTATGAATGGAAAGATTGATGTAGCAAAAGTACTACTAAAAAACAACGCGGACGTTAACGCCAAAAATAATGAAGGAAAGACAGCATTGCATTATGCAGCTAATAATAATCACCAAGAGCTTGTGGAATTGCTTTTAGCTCATGCGTGACTATTGAAATTTTGCATTTAATTTATAGCTCCGCTTCTGTCAGAGCATAAGATGACAGAAGTGGGCTTTAATAACTGTAGTACTATAGCTGTTATACTCCAAAAGTAAGTATTAGATATAACAAATAGAGGAAATTAGATAGAATGATTAAAGGGGCAAGGATATAAAGGTTTAACTTAAAATAACCTGATAAAATTTGAATCACACTTCCAAGTGCTGGCACCCATGAAAGTAATGCAACTGCACAAATCAGTAGATTTCTTACGATTTTTGGTGTTTTATGCTCGTTCTCTAGTTTGTGGTATGATTTTCGTATAGAGATTGTTATTCTACCTAAGTACCAGTTAACTATTCCACCAAGGCTTGATCCTAGTACTCCAAAAAATAACATAAGTAGTGGAGTGTGATACGACCTGAAATAAAGCATCGTATTGAACACAAAACCTTGATGTATGGGTAAAACTAACGATGATACTAGACTATCTGTGAATAACAGAAAGTAATTTTCCATATGAGTTTACCAGGTTGTTGTACCATCTTCATTGTCAGAAATTGTAATCCCCATTTGTTTCAACTGGTCCCTTATTTTGTCTGCAGTATTATAATCTTTATTTTGTTTTGCTGCTCTTCTTAAATCTATCAACCTTTCTATTTCTTGATGATTTACATCCACAGCAAACCACTTTTCATAACTTGACTCAAGAAGACCAATAAATCTGGCGCTCTTAACAAAACTCTCAGTTAATTTAAGCTTTTCACTTTCATTACTCATTTTGTTAATTTTTGCAGCCATTTCATGTAATATAGCTAGAGCTTCAGGAATGTTTAAGTCGTTTTTTAAAGCGTCTATAAAATCTTTAGAAATCTCTGCGTTACTTTCATCAATATTTGTTGTATCTAAACCACGTGATAATCGATAAAATTTATTTAAGGTTTCCTGTGCATCAGAAATAACGTTTTCTGTCCAATCAAGTGGTTTTCTGTAGTGAGTTTTGAGCAGTGCATAGCGTATTACTTCACCCTTTATTCCACTATCTAGCAAATCCCTTACTTTGACTATATTAAATAAGGACTTGCTCATTTTCTCTTCATTTACTGTAAGAAAGCCGTTATGTATCCAGTATTTTGCAAACATTGATCCAGCAAATGCAGACTTACTCTGTGCAATTTCATTTTCATGGTGAGGAAATTGTAAATCTATGCCGCCACCATGAATATCAAAATCTTTGCCAAGATAAGCATATGACATTGCTGAGCATTCTATATGCCATCCTGGTCTTCCTTCTCCCCATGGACTATCCCAATAACTTGAAAGTTTGTAGTCAATATCACTTGCAGGCTTCCACAGCACAAAATCTCCCGGGTGCTTTTTATTTTCATTAACTTCAACTCTGCTACCTGGAACCAATTCATCAGTTTTTTTTCCTGATAAAGCACCATATTCATGGTAAGATTCTATATTAAAATACACGTGTTTGTCAGATTCATAAGCGTGGCCTGATTGCAGTAAATGTTCAATTAATTCTATAATATAATCTACGTTTTCCGTTGCTTTTGGCTCGTGTGTTGGCTCTTTACAATTTATGCTTTCCATATCATCATGAAAAGCTTTAATGTAATATGTGGTTATACTTTCTATGTTGCTATTTTTCTCACTTGCTGCATTAATTATCTTATCATCAATGTCGGTTATGTTACGCACATAGGTAACTTTGCCATAACAAAACTTAAGTAGCTGAAATAACACATCATACACAACAACAGACCGTGCATTGCCTATATGTGCTGTGTCATATACTGTTGGTCCGCAAACATACATTTTCACATGATCTTTAGCGATTGGTGTAAAAAGTTCCTTTTTTTTTGTTAAGGTATTGTAAAGCCTAACCATATACGAAGCTTTTGAGAAAAGAAAATGCCCCAATGATAAGTTGTGGCCCTTTGACTACTACAACAAGAGTAAGCAATAGCCCACACAATGATATTAAAACTCCCAATATGGATAGAAACCCATCTTTACTCATAATACCAAGTGAAATAAGAGTTGTACCAATTGCAGGAATGAAGTTAGTAAGAGGTAGTGGAAGAGCTATTGATAACGCACAAAGCAACATTATAAAAGCTAAAATCTTTTCACCGGGCCCATAGAAAATAAAAGACATTCTTGGTCTCATGAACTTTTCTATTTTTTTTAATGCTGGAGAAGTTTTCTCCACCACAAGAGCTAGTGTTGAACGCTGAAAAGATCTTCTTTCTAGCCAACTTGGCATCCAAGGAGAATCAAATCCAAATAAAAGCTGCAGCGAGAATAAGATTAAGGGTATAGAAAGAATAGTTGTATAACCAGGTGGAACCGGTATAGGCACCGATAGCGGCAAGGAGAAGATGATTATTAAAATACCAAAACCGCGCTCATGCAAAGCTGTTTTAATGTCAAACAAAGTTACTTTATCGCTATTATTGTTATTGGTATCTGCAACCTCTTTTAGAATATCAGAAGCTAATTTTTTATCTTTTTCTTGCACAATTATCCTTTAATCAAACTATTCTTTAAACTAACGTAATTATTGCTGTATTTCAATATACATTTATTATTAGACTTCTTTCAAAATTGACAAACAAGGGAAAAGAAGTATAAAATCACATATTTAAAGGTATGAGATATAAAGAAATAGAAAAGTTGGAAGGGGAGAAATTTAGGCAGGGGTAAAAAAGGGAACATTTAAGCGAATGGTGGAAATTAAGTGGACGTCTAAAGCAGAAGATGCTATTCTTAGGCCATCTGTAACAGTCGTTTTTTTCTCTAACATACCCAAAGTTTAAAAAAATAAGATTTAAACACAAAAGAGTTGAATATTTCTTCAGAATTGTGTATAATTATTAATGCTTTTTTGGTTAGTTCGTTATGGCTCTTTCTAAGTTTCTCGACCCCAAGAATGATGTCGCATTTCGGCGTATCTTTGGCACTGAGAAGAATAAAGATATCCTAATTCACTTCCTCAATGATATTCTGGGTTTTGCTGGCAAAAATGCAATACAGGATATAGAGTTTTTAAGTACTATTCAAGACCCTGATATTGCCTCTAAAAAGCAAAGTATTGTTGATGTCCTCTGTAGAGATTCTTCAGGTATTCAGTACGTTTGCGAGATGCAGGTCGCTAAAACCAAAGGCTTCGAAAAACGTGCCCAATACTATGCAGCTAAAGCTTACTCAAGACAAGCTGATAAAGGTGATCAATACCAAGACCTTAAGGAAATTATCTTTATTGCTATAGCAGATTGTGTTTTATTTCCTGATAAGTCTGAGTATAAATCAAAGCACACTATTCGAGATGAAGACACTAATGAGCACGATCTAAAAGATTTTTACTTCATATTTATTGAATTGCCAAAATTTCCAAAAACCAAAGAGGATCAGCTTTCAAGTATAGTCGAGAAATGGGTTTACTTCTTTAAATATGCAGATGAGACTAGCGAAGAAGAGCTGGAAAAAATAATAGGTAGTGATCTAATAATTAAAAAGGCCTATGAAGAGCTAAATAGATTTAACTGGTCAGAAAAAGAATTTATTGCTTATGAACAAGAAATAAAACGTATTCTTGATGAACAGGCTGTCCTCGCTCAAAAACTTGATGATGCTACTGAAAAAGGCATCCAAATCGGACATGAAAAAGGCAGAGCGGAAGGTAGGGAGGAGGGCGAGAAACAGGCTAAAATAGCTGTGGCTAAAAATTCACTTAAGGCAGGTGTCTCTATAGATGTTATCGCTGAAATTACCGGCCTTTCACTTGATGAAATTCAAAAGTTAAGAATTAATATTTAACCTTAGTTTCAAATCTCTAAATCCCCTTATCTATGTGAAAAGCCACGAAATAATACACTATTAATATTTGACTAATAAATTCAATCTGGTTATTATTAATTGTATATAAAGTAAAGTGAGGAAGGGTATGGTATTAACTCAGCAGGCTATTAATCAAAAATTACTTAAATCTTCTAGGGACGTATACAATAGCTATTTACTTTTGTATAAGTTAAACGGATTAAAATGAGCAAATAACAAATCATTGAGGTCAGTGATTTCTTGTGCAATCGATCAAAATCAAAGTGAAGTCAAGTTTAGCTTAGAAGGTGAAGAATATAGTATTTCTATACAAAAAGATAAACGTTTTTTGATAAATCTATGATCTTGTTCGACAATATTATTTAGATATTTTATTTGAAAAACCATAATCTTCAGAAATTTCTGTATTCAAATCATCAAGAGCAGCAGTATTACTGCCGCTTTTATCAATTACTACTTTCTCAGGAAGGTTATTCTCTCTAAAGGCTTTACGAAAGAACGCAAGTGCCGCAGACTTGTCTCTACGAGCACACAACAGAAAGTCTACAGTATTACTTTTTCTAGCTGCTGCTTTTTCTGCAATTTTAAGTAATTTTGATCCAATTCCTCTGCATCTCATGTTTGGCAATACGTTAAAATCCATAATTTCTGGAATGTTTTTATCCTGAAAAGGTCTATATTGAGAACACCATTTTAATGTTATGTATCCAGCAAATTCATTTTGATAAAAAGCGATCCATGCAATACGCTCACCAAGCTCTTGTTCTTTCAGATAAGTTTCAAATGTGGATGGTGGTTTTGGCCAATTATTCTTTTTAAAATTAGTAACTATTTGCTGGATATCTGATTCTGCAAGTAACCTTATTTTAACCATAGATTCATTTTGTGAAAATCAACTGCTAAGGATTTTTGCAACTATTTTAGTTGTATGCTTCTTTCTATAGAATTGCAAGATCATCTAATACCGCACACTAATTTCTCTCTTTATCTTATATAAATTAATTAAGTAAAGCGAATACAGTATCCACACTACTAAAAAAAATGTGGCACAAAACATAAACATTGCAACCAGTGGCAACAGCAAAGAACTTTCTATTGCCACTCCACCTTTTCTCAAAATGCTTGCAGGCTGGTGGAGAGTAGACCATAAATTCACGGAAAATTTTACTATAGGAATATTTATAGCACTAAAAATGGCAAATACTGCTGCTGATTTTTCTGCTCTTGCTTCATTATCAAAAGCGCTCCACAATGAAAGGTAGCCAACATATAGGAAAAACAAAATTAGCATTGAAGTAAGCCTTGCATCCCATACCCACCAAGTGCCCCAGGTGCCTTTTCCCCAGATGCTACCTGTGATTAAGCATATTGCAGAAAAGACTGTCCCTGCAGGAGCAGCAGCATGTGCCAAGACACTGGCAATGCTATTGTTCCATACCAATGAAATGAAACTAAGTGATGCAATGAGTCCATATATTCCAAGAGCAAGCCATGCAGAAGGCACATGAATGTACATGATTCGTACAATTTCTCCTTGTTTATAATCTTCTGGGGAAAAGAATAACGCCAAAGACATTCCAATTAAAAAACATGCGGAACAAATAATCCCAATCCAAGGTAGTGCTTTTTTAGAAAGAGAAGTGAAATTTGTAGGCTTGAATAAAAACATCCGTTTTGAGAATAATTGTGTTAAGAATTTACCAATTAGTTTGAGTTTTATCAACAGGATAGTTTTTCTATATTTACGTAGGTCAACAAATTAGCATAATTTGAGTAGCTTGCTATTATTTTTAGTATAACGTTGATGACCCTTAAAAAACTTAATCTACACTTAGTATCAGATTCAAGTGGTGAAACTGTCATATCAGTTGCAAAATCAGCTCTGAAACACTTTCGTTCTATAGAAACGATCGAATATGTTTGGTCTTTTGTGAAAAAAGAGGAGCAGATTGACAAAATTCTGGAGGAAATTAATAGGAAAAGTGATGAGCATAATTTTGTTATATGCACTATTACTGATGATGAGCTAAGAAAATATCTAAAAGATAACTGTATAAAGTTGAAAATTCCCTATAGAGCAATATTATCACATATTATTAGAGAAATTTCATCCTATCTTGAAATTGAAAAAGACGAAAAGCTTGACTTGCATACTGAGATAAATAACGAATATTTTCAGCGCATTGAGGCAATAAACTACACTATTAATCATGATGATGGACAAAATATTCAAGATATTGATAAAGCAGATATAATTTTGGTTGGAGTTTCACGCACATCAAAATCTCCCACCAGTATGTATTTAGCTTACCGAGGCTATAAGGTTGCAAATATTCCTTTTGTTAGTGAGGTACCCTCTTATGTCGACTTAGCAAAATTAGAAAATAAACTGACAATAGGGGTAACAATAGACGTAAGTAGGCTAATAGAAATACGCAAAAATAGACTTACTTCAATTAACAACGAAGATAATAGTATATATGCTGATCCTGAAAAAGTAGAAAAGGAAATTAAAGAAGCAGAGGAACTATTTAAGCAGAATAACTGGCCAATTATTGATGTCACGCAAAAGTCAATCGAAGAAGTATCAGCAACAATTATACAATATTTTAATAAAATGTGAAAAATTTATCAATTGACTAACTCTCTGTAAGTGATCATAATGTAAGGTAATTTAATTCTTACTATAGATATGAAAGTCAAAAGTTCGCTAAAATCTCATCGCAACAGAGATAAAAATTGTAAAGTTGTGAAAAGGGGTGGTAAGATTTACATTATAAATAAGGTAAAGCCAAGGTGTAAAGCGCGTCAAGGTTCTTAGCTTTCTGCTCACCTTTTCATGTTATATATTTCTTGTATGTGAAAGTACAGTGCTTATATCTAAAAAGAAGCAAAAGTTACTGTGTTTAAGCGCAGCCTTACTCATTTCTTCTCTTACATTATATTTCAGCATTAGCACAATTACAGGTAAACGTGGCTTATTGACGCTAATAGACTTAAAAAAAGAAATCGAGTACAATAAACTTCTGCTAAAGGATGTCTCTTCTGAAAAGAAAAAGTTGGACAACAAAGCATTCGGCTTATATGAAAAAAGCTTAGATTTAGATCTGCTTGATGAGCAAGCAAAAAATGCTTTAGGTTATGTGAACCCTAATGAACTTATGGTTGTTCTTGACGTGGAATAGCAGTAGAGATCTCCCTACGTGCGGTATCTCGTTGTAGATTCCGCTAACAAGCAGCAGAATGACGAGTTACCAAGTTGTAGGTAAATCTAAGGTAACCGTTCACAGGTTTCCACTTCATTCTTCAATCTCACTAATAGAAAGATACCGTCTCGCTAGTCAACAAGAAAATTATAAAAATTGAATCTTAAGCTGTATTGTGAAATTAAAAAATACTTCCTATTCATGTCCTGCGTAGCAGTATAGTTAATGTATATGTTGATAAGTAAATTATTTTTATATGTACAAGACAGCAGAAATTAACATATACATAACCAATTACATTAAATAAATTTGTGTAAAATGCCATTTTGCATAAGATAGAATAGACGCATTTTTTGATTTTAAAGTACTAAACCCTCCTTCAACCGCCTCGCCCTGTAATTCTTGATATGGTCAGGATTAAAAGCACTTTTAGATTTTAGAATACCGAAAATGATATGGAGTAGCTTACGCATTGCAGCACCAACGATAGCCATATTATGCTTACCCTTTTCCTTTAATCTTTGACAAAAACTCATAATGATAGGATTGTGATTCTTAGCTACTATGGCAGGAAAGAAAAGTGCCTTACGTAATATTTGTGAACCAGATTTACTTAATCTGGGTTTAGCATATACAGATGAACCAGATGTTATATTTCGTGGTATAACTCCTGCATATGCTGCCAATTGCCTGGCATTTCTAAAAGCTTCTATGTCAGGAACTTCAGCTAAAATCGCTGTTGCTGATTCTTCTCCTATACCTGAAATGGTCAATAGAAGTTGAAAATTTTCCAACAATTCTTTGTGCTGTTTTAATAATTCACGTACAGAGTTTTTTATTGTTTCTATTTTTTGAGCTATATTCATTGCAAGGTCTTCCCAAGCATTTGCAACTTCTTTAGGCAGTCTCTCTTTTTTTTCTAAGTGGTTATTTACTAATGTCAATTCATCTTTTAATGCAACCGAGCAACGATAAAGATGTTTTAATTTTTTTAACTCAGGAGAAGGTGGCGTCCAACGGGTAGGTTCCTGTCTTTGGCAATAATCTGCGATAATTTCTGCATCGGTCTGATCATTCTTTTGTCGTACAAGCTTACTCCTTGCATAAGATTTTATGCAATAAGGGTTTACAACACTAACAAAATGTCCAGTGTTGTGCAGAAATTCAGCTAAAGCTTCACTATAACAGCCAGTGGATTCCATGCAGGCTTTTACTTCTTCTACATTATGTTTTTGTAGAAAGCTCTGCAGACCTTGAAACCCATCATCATCGTTTTTAAAGCTCCTTTTTCTAGCTTCACGCTTTCCTTTTTTGCTTACAAATGAGAGAAAAACATCAAAGCGATCTTTTGATATATCTATGCCCAAAAAGTTGTTGATCATATATAACCCCATACGTTACTATTTAAAATGAAAAGTAAGGCTAACCTTGTGAATACAGAATTAGAACCTTTTAGGTCTTTCTACGATACCGTCCAGCCTATCCTTTTGAGAAGGGAACTCTTGTCTTTCCGACAGATTTTATATCTAAGGCCAGTAACAGAGTTCTTCCCTTCTCCACCTAGTGCTTAAGCTTAAAGCATTAGATGCTTTTTTCAAGATACAAGACTGTAGTTTTTGGGCAAGTAACACAACCTGATAAAAGAGAACAAGTTAATAAAATCAATAAATATGACCAAATACATCCTTTCAGTAGACGGCGGAGGCATAAGAGGAATAATACCAGCCATAATATTAGCAGAAATAGAAAAGAGAGCAAGGAAGCCTATTTCTCAAATCTTTGATCTAATGGCTGGTACTTCAACAGGCGGAATTGTTGTAGCTGGGTTGTGCAAGAAAGATGATCAAGGCAAACCTCAATATTCAGCTAATGATTTAGTTGAGCTTTACCAAGAGTACGGAGCATAACTATCGTGGTTTAACTGTGCACAATACCCATATGAAAACATCGAGTCGATATTGGAGAAGTATTTTGGTGACGATATTCTCAAAAACACTTTAAGCAAGGTATTGATAACAAGTTATGATATCCACAATAATTTTCCATTTTTCTTCAAAAGCTGGAGAGAAGACAGAAATTTTATCAAGTTGAAAGATGCACTCAGAGCTACAACTGCAGCACCAACATACTTTGCACCTAAGTATTTAGAAGTTAAGCAAGAAAAAAGAGTGTTAGTGGATGGCGGCGTATTTGCCAACAACCCAGCGGCATGTGCATATGCAAATAGCAAAAAACTTTTCCCTAATGAAGAAATCGTTCTGGTGTCAATTGGCACAGGTCGGCTATCTAATCGAATGAAGTACAGAAAATTAGGAAAGATAGCCTGGATAAAGCCTTTACTAAATGTGATGTTTGCATCGAGCCTTGATGTGGTGAATTACCAACTAGGTAACGTAATGGACGACAGATATATAAGAATACAATCACAACTGACAATAGCGTCGGCTGAGATGGATAATGTAACACCTAAAAATATCAAATGTCTTCAGCAAGAGGCAAATGCAATGATAGAAGGTAATCAAAAAGTAATCGATAAATTTTGCGATATCGTATCTTAATTTACATAAAAATGCCAAGCAAACTGAAGAAATTATACCACAAAGCAAAGAAAGGTTTAAAAAACATAGTTTCGCCCAAAAAGCATACTAAGGGCCAAGAAGCTAAAATTTCAAAC
The DNA here is from genome assembly GCF_936270145.1 of Wolbachia endosymbiont of Oedothorax gibbosus. Taxonomy (GTDB): domain Bacteria; phylum Pseudomonadota; class Alphaproteobacteria; order Rickettsiales; family Anaplasmataceae; genus Wolbachia. The sequence goes on along the minus strand of NZ_OW370537.1, from coordinate 438,377 downwards.
GATAAGCCAAAACCGCTACATGAGCAACCTCTAAAGATGATGGAGAAAACCTCTAAAGTAAAAAAAGATAAAAAAGGAATAAAAGAAAAAATAAAAAGCTTAAAAACAAAGAAAGCAAAACCCGTAGAAAAAGAGCTGAAAAGAGGCAATACGCTCAAAAAAGGCTTCAAAAAGCTAAAAGGGAAAATAAAAAAATTAAACCCAATAAAGGTTAAAAAAAATAAGATCATTGGAAGCAAAAAGTTAGCGCTTTTACTGACATCTGGTACGATTGTGGCAATTTTGCCGATGTTTAATTTGGCCCCTTTTCCAGCATTAGCGGTAACTTCTGCATGTGTTTTCAGTATAAACTTTATCGCAGTAAAAACGTTAAAGAAATTTATCAAACAACGCAAATTAGCAGTAAGATCAGAAGCTGAGCCAGAAAAGCTAGAAGAGGTATCTGTTGAACAACCGAAATCTAAGCAAATTTTCAGAGATGGTAAATAGATTTATTAAATAAACAACTACCTTTACTTATATCTTAATACATTATTTCTGAGTACCTCTGTTTTTAATCCAGAATTCAAGTTGTTATACCAATCTCCACTAATAGATAGACAAATAGTAAAAACTACAAATAATTGAGGCTAGAAAGAATAAATATGTAGTTTATGGCAGGAAAAAGTAAAGCAATAGGAGAAGAACTATATAATCAATGCAAGTTAGAATTAAAAAAATATGGAATAAGAGGAGAGATAGGAAGAAGGTTACAAGCAATAATATCAGCAAAGGAGTATGGTATCTCAAAAGTTGCTAAAATATATAGAATTACGAGAACGACATTAATGAAATGGATTGCAAGATTTAAAGAAAAAGGTGTTATTGGGTTTGCAATACAGCCAGGGCGAGGACCTAAACCAAAACTGAACGAGGAGAAGAAGGAAAAAATAAGAGAGGTAATAGAAGAAGATGGGGCAAATCTGACTGCTAAAAAATTGCAAGGTATAGTTGAAGGAATGTTAGCTATCAAAGTAAGTGAGTCAACGGCGAGAAGGCTTATGAAGAAGCTAGGATTTACATATATCACACCTCGTCCAGCACATTATAAACAAGACAAAAACAAACAAGAGGAGTTCAAAAAAAATCTCAATGAAATTGTGGAAAAGAACCGGAAAAAGGAGGTTTTTTTTCGATGAATCGAGATTTGGAACGCACTCAAAAGTTGGACATGGATGGTTTAAAAAGGGCTCAAGAACACAAGTTAAAGTAAAAATCGGAAGAGAAAACTTCTATCTTTACAGCGCTGTAAATCCCAGGAATGGAGAGGATATTAGCCTACTTGCTCCACATGTAAACACAGATTGCATGAACATATTTTTGGAGCAGATGTCGAAAGATTTGGGGACTAGAGAAGCTTTTCTTATCATGGATTGCGCAAGTTGGCATAGGTCTAAAGGTTTAAAAACTCCTGAAAATATCACCATAATTTATTTGCCGCCGTACTCGCCTGAGCTCAATCCTGTGGAAAGATTTTGGCAACATTTAAAGGAAAATATAATAAAGAACAAGATGTATGACTCTATTAAATTACTTGAAAATGCTGTATCTGAATTTATTCGAGATATTACGGAAAGTTCGATCAAAACCATTTGCTCTGTGAATTATTTGTCTAGTTATTTATGAGGGTTGGTATTACTTCATCACTCACTCAACTCATCAACAGTTAGACCACTTGCTCGCACAATAATATCAATAGCAACACCTGCCTTTGCTAGATTTTTTGCAACCTTGATCCTTTCTGTTTTTTTAACTTTTTCCTTGCCACTTTTCATATCTTCAGATAGAGATTTGACTAATGATTCTTGTTCTCTGTACTCATCCATTAAACTCAATAGCTTTTTGCTTTCTCTTGTTTTAGGCAGTAGAACTTTAATATTCACTGATAATGCTCCTGCTATTTGATATAATTTGTCAAATGATATAGCAGCGTATCCTTTTTCATATTCGTATATTTCCTTGAGCGTTAAATCAATTTTATCCGCCAAATCTTTTTGAGTATATCTTCTTATCAACCTCCATTCTCTTATTCTTTGCCCTATTCTGTAATATATAGAATCAGTGCAGACTTCTTTCTCTGTATTATCATACTCGTAAATAGATAAGCCTGTTGCCTGGGAAATTATGTCAACTGAAACCCCTTCTTTCACTAGATTTTTTGCTACCTCTAATCTTGCTTCCTCTTGATTCGCTAATATGAACAAACCTGACTAATGAAGGTACTATTTTGCCTAACTTTTGATTCTCGTATATTTTCGTTAGATAGAGTATTTCCTCGTCTTCATCTTCATACTCTCTTACTGTTATTGGTTTAGGTAATAGATCTACAGCATTAACTGACAATACTCTTGCTATTACATATAGTACTCCAACTGGAATAGGAATATACCCATTTTCATAGCTGTTTACTTCTTGGTATGTTAAACCTATTTGACTTGCTAATCCTATTTGAGTATGACCTCGCATTAACCTACTATTTTCTATTTTTTGCCCTATTTTGTAGCGTATAGGACTAACATCACTTACAGAAACAAACATATACCTCAATTAAAAAAATAAACTTTTATGCAATTTGGTCAGCAGATTATTTGCAAAATAATATCAATAGGAATTCCCCCTTTTACTAAATCCCTTCCAACTTTAATCCTTTCTACCTCTCTTACTTTCTCCTCACAAATCCGTATCTCTTCAAACAAAGACTTTATTAGTGCATACCGTAGTTCTTGGCTCTCAATTTCTTTGTATTCTTTAATCAAATCAGGTAGTTCATTTTTTATTTTATCATCTGCATCTTCTGTTAGTTCAAGCAGGTCCATGATATTAATTGATAACACCTCCGCTATCTCATATAATTTTCCCAGTGGAGTAGCTACGCGTCCTTGTTCATAGTTGCTTATTTCATCACGTGTTGTATCCATTTTCTCAGCCAAATCCTTTTGAGTATACTCTCTCACTAGCCTCCATTCTTTTATCTTTTTGCCTATTTGGTAGTAGATAGAACCTGTTTTTTCTTCAACACATTCATCAGCAGACAGACCAATTGTTTTTGCAACAATATCAACAGAAACTCCTGCTTTAACCAAACCCTTTGCAATTTTTATTTTTTCCGATTTTTTACTACTTTTCTCACTAACTTGGACAAATTGGGTTAATAAACAAAACATCCTACGCAACTCCTGATCATTAATCTTTTTATATTCTCTTACTAGATTTAATATTTCTCCTTCCTCATTTTTAAAGCCGATTTTCTCCTTTGATGCAGTAATGAGATCGGTAATACTTACTGACAATGCACCTGCTATAGCGTACAATCTTTCGATTGAAATTCTACGGTTCCCTTTTTCATATTGAAGTATTACCCAGTACTTTACACCAAGTTTCTCTGCTAAATCTTTCTGAGTGTACCCTCGCTCTAACCTCCAATTTTTTACTTTTTGCCCTACTTCATAGTCTAAACTTCTTTCCACAAAAAGAACCTTGCATATAATATTTTCTATTATAGCTCAAAGGCTCTAGATATAATAGCTAGACCCTGGAACCTTTAAATTGGTTGTAGATGAATTAAAGTGCCCTACAAGTTTCTTTACTATTTTCACGTACTTTGTCTGCCCATGAAAACAATTTTTCACTTACTTCCTTCTGCTTTTCACTCCATATGCCACATCTAGTGAAACTACCTCTCTCTACTGCTTCTTTAAGTTTTACTCCCCCAAAAAGGCAATTTTTTCCAATTTCTTCACCTCTTTTTTGTAACTCAGCCCACATTTCCTTGTTTTCTACTCTGACTTGTACTTGATCATATTTTTTTACATCGTGGTACAATATAACATTTAGCTTACCAATGCTCGTAGGAAATTCTAATACAATAGAGCTTCCATCTGACATATCAGTATAGTTTCTTATATCTCCTTTCTCGCTTTTAACCTCTACTGCATTATTGCCCATTCTTAAAATTAAACCTCTTTTTGCTTCCAGTATTTTGGCTACTTCTACTTTACTGTTCTCAGAAAATTCTATATACGATGTTGTATTATCTGCTTCCACATCTATCAATTCCCCTTCTTGAATAGCGCTTTCACCAATTTTTCTCAAATCCTCAAGCTTCTTGTCTATATGAGGCTGAACTTCTGGTTGCAATTCGTTGTAGATTTCACCTATCAGTTTATTCTGCAATAAAGTATCATGAAACTCTGCACCACTTAGCATTAATTTACGTATTAGCTTTTTACGATCAGCCTTATCAAATTTATGAAAATGTGTACCTAATACTACATATTCTGCAAAGCTCCATTCTCCATCATTACATGCATTTAGCCTTCCTCCAGAAGCTAGTACTTTGTCTATAACTTTGTGCAATTCATTTACATTCTTTGCCTCTACTACAGCACTTTTTAACCAGCTCAAAGTTTCTGCACTTGGCTTTATTTTTTGCAAAGCTGAAGCAAATGGATTTAAATCTTCTGCTTGATCATTTAAAGGTTTTGTACCATATATGTAGTCGAGCCCTTTTCCGTAGTTGGTTTGAACGTCTCTATTAGGAAAGGGCACTTCTCCAAGCTTTTTAGCCTTATTAATTTTGCTTACAAAAGTAGGCTGCTTTATATCAACGCCTTCAAGATCACCAAATATTTTCTTGTGATTAACATTAGTCTTTTTATTCCGTTCTTTACTAATCATATAACCCCCATGTTAAAAATACTTTTTAAGTATACAAACCTTAGTTTATACACTCTATTACTCATTATAAATTATAGTGAGTAGATTTGCAAATACTTTCTGCTATAACAATCCGTTTTCTCTAAAACTAAAATAGCCTCCACTTGTGATGATAATGTGATCAAATAATCTCACACTTACAGTACTACACGCTGCTGCTAAGCTCTTTGTTACTGCTTGATCTTCTTCTGATGGTTCTAAACTTCCTCCAGGGTGGTTATGTGACATTATTATTGATGTTGCATTTTTTATTAATGCCTTTCTTGTAATCTCCTTTATGTATACTGGTGCTTTTTCCATTTCACCAATATAGGATTCTTCTCCGATTAATTGGCGCCTTTTATTCAAATACAATATTTTTACACATTCCCTTTCCGAGTGACCTATACTTACGTTTAAGTACTCTACTAGCCCTTGTAAGTCCATTATTGGCTCACTTTTGAGCTTTTCTCTAAGTACCCTTTCTAGAGTTTCCTTAACGCACATAATCATTGCTACTGCAGAATCAGTCACTCCTTCTATAACTTTCAGGTCATCCATTTCTCGACCTAAAATCTTTCCTACTCCTGTATAGCTATTCACCAGATTTTTAGCAATTTCTTGAGCTTGTGGCCTTTCATGTACTGCACTTAGAAACGTTTCCATTATTTCACGATCAAGTAGTGCTTTGCCTTTGCTTTCTAATATTCTGAATTCTATTTCTTCTTTACTTTTATTCATATAATTTACCTTTCACTAACAACAAACTTTTTTTTAATATTTACTGCTGTTTTTTTATCAGCATTGGCATAAAGCCATAGCTTTCAAATGAAGTCAAATCAATTTTTCAATCTTTTTTATTTATTTTTTTATGAGATAGTAAAGATATTAATGATTACTAGTTTCTTTAAACGATGTCGTTGTATTTTATACACTAATTTGATGTCTCCTACAGCTCCAAATTCGTGACATCCATCTCCTGGGCTTATAAGGTGCTTTACAGAAGAGGTTGTAAAAGATGTACCAGAACTACGTCTAAAGCAGAAGATGCTATTCTTAGGCCATCTGTGACAGTCGTTTTTTTCTCTAACATACCCAAAGTTTAAAAAAATAAGATTTAAACACAAAAGAGTTGAATATTTCTTCACAATTGTGTATAATTATTAATGCTTTCTAGGTTAGTTCGTTATGGCTCTTTCGAAATTTCTCAATGTGCGAAATGATTATGCATTTAAGAGAATATTTGGTACCGAAAAAAACAAAGATATTCTTATTCACTTTCTTAATGATATACTAGGTCTTACCGATGACAATAAGATTAAAGATGTCTCCTTTCTCAGTCCCATTCAAGACCCTGTCATTGCCTCTCAAAAGCAAAGCATTGTTGATGTTCTCTGTGTTGATTCTACAGGGGTCAAAACCATCATTGAGATGCAAGTTGCTAAAACAAGGGGCTTTGAAAAACGTGCCCAATACTACGCTGCCAAAGCTTATTCAAGTCAAGCTGATGTAGGTGACCAGTATCATGATCTTAAAGGGGTTATCTTTATTGCTATTGCTGATTTTATCTTATTTCCTAATAAGCTGGCTTATAAGTCTGATCATATTACTTTTGATAAGACAACTTTTGAACATGATCTCAAAGACTTTAGTTTCACTTTTATAGAGCTACCAAAGTTTAATAAGACAAAAGAAGATCAATTAGAAAATATTGTTGAAAAATGGATCTATTTTTTTAAGCACGCAGATGAAACAAGTGAAGATGATCTAAAAAAAATAATAGGTAGTGATGTAATTATTGGTAGGGCTTATGATGAGTTAAACCAATATAATTGGAGTAAAGAAGAACGTCTTGCTTATGATCAAGCTAAGAAACGTACCGATGATTATTTATCTACCCTTGAAGAAAAACTTCATGAAGGCATCCTCATAGGCAAAGAAGAAGGCATCCTCGTCGGCAAAGAAGAAGGCATCCAAATCGGACATGAAAAAGGCAGAGAAGCAGAAAAAATTGAAGTGGCCAAAAACTCACTGAAGGCCGGTGTCTCTATTGATGTTATCGCTGAAATAACTGGACTTTCCATTGATGAAATTCAAAAGCTAAGGAATTAAAGCCTTACCTTGATTTCTTAAACCTTTAGTCTGAGTTAAGTGAACTTGAACGGAAGTATCATTTAAATAACTTCTAGGCTCCAAACTTATTTGTTGTTCTTTTACGTTACTTGCTTTTAACGTACTATCCCTGCTTAATATCTGTTGCATTGGTTGATTTAGTGCTGCATTTAGTCCATTGTTAAACTCAGCCATAAATTTGTCAAACTTCTTTAGACTTAACTTACCAGGACATCCTGTCTCTTTACTAGGGCATGCTTTCTCTACATATGAGTTTAAAATCTCTGCAATCTCACTAAATTTACCACCTGTAATTTTTCTAGTAACCTCTTCTTGCACTTTCACAAAATCAATATCTAACCGGTGCATTGATATGCTACTTTTTAATGCAGTTTGCTTTACTACTTCCTCAAATCTCCCTATGATATTTAATGCGTACCCCTGTGCTTCTAGTAGAGATATAGGCTGGTCCGCTGTAGAAACGTACTTTTGACCTGTAATTTTCCTTATGAATACATCCAACAAAAGAAGTGTACTATTTGTATCAATACTTTGAGCTGTTATAGCTTTAGAAGGTTGAGAATGCCCCATATCTATAGCTGGCTTAAAAGGAGAAAAGATAAACTGAGAAACACCTTTAACAGCACCTACTACAGTATTAGCAAAAATATTTATCCATGAATATTTCTGATTCGCATTACTTGCGGCTACCTCAGGTTGATTACTTAAATCTATTGCAAGAGGTTTACGTGATGAATGATGGCGATCATGGTCTCTATGGTGATGACGACGCTTACGTTTCAGAGGTTCTTCACTTTGTTTTCCCCTTAAAAAGTCCTCTATTCTTCTTAGACCAAGTCTCTTTGCTATATCTAAAAGTGTGGGATTTGTATTATCTCTATAGCCAATATCAGCACCCTTATTCACAAGCTTAATGACTAAATCCTCTCTTTTATAAAGAACAGCACATCCTGCAGCTGTCCAATTATGAGTACTCTTAGCATCAATGTTAGCACCTCTATCAAGAAGAAGGTCAATCATAATCTCTCCATTCCTTCTGGATAAAACAGTACTCATTAAAGGTGTCATGTTCCCTTTCTTAGCCTCAAGATTAGCACCCTTATCAAGAAAATGGTTGACCAAATAGACATCTCCACTTTCTATAAAATGAAATAAGAAGCGATCGTATTCAAGTTGTTTTTCAGCACTAATAATAGTACCGTTATTAGTAATAAGTTTAATTTGGTTTAGGTTATTAACAGCATAGTTTACTATTGTATCACCTTTAATCACCCCTATTTGAGATACTGTAGCACCTAAGTTATTACTACTCTCTGCAATATCTCTTGCAACTGCATAAGCCGTGGTATTTTTTAAACCTGTAATATCTGCGGTTATCACTGCTTTTGATCTTTTTCTACTATTTTCTATAATTTTATCATCAATATCAGCTCCTGCATGACCTAGTTTTTGATATGCCATATCTTCTATTATATCAAGTAGGGATTTATCCTGTATTGTAATTATTTCTGTTATTCCTACTTTTTTCAGTTGAATTACTAACTTTTCAAAACTATCTACATTAACGCTTATAACCTTGCTACAAGCTATAAAGTCCAATCTGTAATCATTTTGATGTTCATTTATTCTTAATTGTGCAACATCAGCATTTTCCACAGATATTACGTCCAAATTTTCTTTTAATTTAAGATTATCAGAGCTTATATTAGCACCACTACCACTACTTTTATCAACGATGAATATTGTTCGCTTTGTACTTCTAAGGTGTTCATCATTTTTGTTAACCTTTCTTACTTCATAATCTTTGTCTTGACAGTTAACATCATAATTTTGTATGGAATTATTTCCTCCACCTTTTCCTGAATCAACATATCTTGTTTTGCAGCCAGTAGTAATATTTTGATTGGCTGTAGAATGAGAGATGTAATTATATATGTAGTTACGGAATATATTAGTAACAAGTCTTATTCGTGAATCTGCAATATCAATAGTTCCGGTATGTAATCTGACGGAAATGTCAGAGGTATTGTAATTCATTACTATAGTATTATTTGCCGTTCCTCCCCAAATATAACTAGAAGTATTATAATTGATAATAAAGACATTATCATGATTTTCTGAACCACGACAACTTAGCCCATCTTTTGGAAGATATACAATTGCCGGACGGTTTTGTGCTGCTATGAACCAACCAGGCACTGATAGATATAGTATTGGAAACGAACTACTCGCTTGTCCATTAGCAAAAACGAAAGGTTCTCCTGAAAGAGTAAAGGTTTTTGTACAATTTCTATAAACTTTACCATCATTACACTTGCTTGGCCAGCTATGTGATTTAACTTTCTCGTTTATTACATCATCACATGTTAAGCTACCCTCGCGAAAACTAGATGGCATCATTACAACTCTTAAACCATCATTATACTCATCTAAAGTTACATGAGGGAGATACTTGATATCTTTATTAACAAAATAAACTTCTCTGCCACCTAAAGTAGAACTTACTAATGGTAGTACTTTAGATATATCTAATGAAGACAAATTCCCTACATTGCTGCTGATTTCACCAAGAGAGCTACCAGTATATTTGGATTTTGTGGTACACTCAGGATTATACGCTCTAGGTGACCTATCGGACTCAATAATCTCAGAGTACTCATCCTTAATACTAGTTACATATTGAACAACTGCAGATAGACCATCATTATCTCTTTTACTAGCTAAACACTGAGAAACTGAAGCTGCACTACAATGATTTTTAATACTAGTTAAATATGCATTTAGACTATCATTATCTCTCTTAAGTAAATATCGCAAGGCTGCATTTAAGTTATAATCACCTGCTTTAACGCTAGTTAAACATTGAACAGTTGTAGCCACACTAGAGTAACTTAGTATCCCTTTTCCTTCTGCTAAGATCCAATCCAAAAAACCTTTAATTTTTATAGCATTTTCATAATAATCACTGCGAGGTCTTCCCCCTATAATCCATTGATACCATGGCATGGTGTTCAAGATACGCTCAATAAACAATTCAAGCTGTTCACCATTTGACAGGAGTATTTCACTTGCTGTTGCCTTTACATACTCTACTCCTTCATATGTGTTTATGCCAATTGTAACTGCAGAATCGATAACTCCGGTAGCTACTGAGAGCTTCCCTAAAACCTTACTTATAGACACCACTCTTAAAGCTTTAGTTGTCACACCAAGACCCTTTACTGCAGCACTAACTCCCATACTGATAGGCTTCATACTCATACTTAAAAGTTTTATACCATTACTTGTTGCAAAGTAATAGTTTAATGGATGATGATCGCCTTTTACTATCGCATCTACGCCGTGTCCAAATTGATAACCAATAGTTGCAAATGTAATAGCTTGAACTGCAGGGTTACTGATTATTCGGACAAAAGCTTTACGCATAGATTGCGGTATTTTGCTGACTACCTTTCCCATTCCACTGTCGGGACGAATCTTTGTCACCACTGTACCATCAGGACGTATATACCTAGCACTAATGCTTTCTCTCACGTCATCCATAGCATCCAGTATACTGTTTATACCAAATATTTTTTTCAAAGCATCATTATCATACCGTCCAAGTGTTGGTACATCATTTGTACTATCAAAAAGATCATAGATAGCCATAATCGAAAAAAACTTGTTACCTTTAGCCCCTTTCACTTTTGCTAAATCGAACTTGCTATTGCTAAATTCAATATTTTTTTCAGTCAGTTTCTTTGATACACCATTTACATATTTATTGAAAACTTCTTCATTAACATAGTCAAGATGCCTTTCAAGTTGGTTAAAGGTACTTTCACTTACCCCTTGCGCTAATAAATTTTGCCTTACTTCACGGATATAATTCTCATCTGATACTTCAATATCAGCCATAACTTCAATATCTCTTTTTATCTCTAATAATTCTATTTTATCTTGTAGCTTGCCTAATTTCTGGCGAATATTATCTTTTTCTTGATTAGTGAAACTCTTAATTATATCGCCAACTTTTGTCTTATAACCCTCAATATTTATGTAGTATTTTACTTCTCCATCTATCTTTTCCTCTTCATGTGTTATAGTATATTCTTTGCCGTTTCCTAGTTTTAACTTAATCTCAAGAGTTTCTTTATTATAACTGTAGTTTGCTATATTTTTGATACCTTCAACACTACCTATTATTAACTGCTTAACTTCACCATTATTATCTCTTACTTTTACATGTACTTCATTACTGCTAGTAAATACTTGGGTAGAATGTATGGTTATTACTTCTTTATCATAAGCTTTAAATTCAGCACCAAACTTTTTAAGTTCATCTTCACTGAAGTAACTTTTAAACTCACCAATATCAAATTTGTTATGTATGTCATTTAACTTATATTCACTATTTATGCTGCCATATATACTTATTGTATTTTTTATCTTACTAGAATATAAGTCACTTTGATTAACATCACCTTTATTTTTACGCAAGTAGTATAAGTCGTACGCTACGCTTAATAATTTGCTACTTTTAACACTCTCTACTAAAGAATTCATACGTGGTGTATGGTGACCTCCATTATGAGTGATCTGAATATGATTTTTATGATCATGGATCAGTGCACCCAAATTAATCAGTGTTTCGTAATATATCCTTTTTTGTAAATCTGTAGATACTTCAATATCTTGACCCATTAACAAACTTAGCCCTACAGACTCAAAGACATAATTTGATAAATCAGTTTTGCTTACATCTTGGTTAGCAATGACTTCTGTTTCTCCATTTTTATTTAAAATTTCTTCGTTTATTTGATTTTCCAAATTTTCAAAATCCTCATATTGCAATTGCTGCTGCTTATATTTGTCGGAAATAAGATTTTCAACACTTGCAAAGACATTTTCCAATAGACTCTGGTCTTTAACCAATTTTTCTGGATTGTTAAACAGAAGACTTTTGAAATCCTCATCTTTAATAATTGGTGAGATAATCCTCAACAGATTGAGTTTACACATCTGCTCAAAATAGTTTGCACTTTCACTTGATATCCCATCCACATCTAACAAAGCAGGAAATAGTTTTTCTTTTACTGCCTTACCGATATCACTAAAATGCTTAAATGCCCGCGCTTGCTGAATTTCAATTATTAATTTATTCAATTGATCGTTTATTTCACTTCCTTCATCTTTTATTCCCTCTTGATATGCTCTTAATTTCTCATTATCTATCTTACTCTCATCAAAATTTTCTTCGTTAATCTCTATTCCTGTATTCTCCTTGTTCACTTTCTTATCTTCATCCATATCTAGTAAACATCCATCCCCTATAGCTGCCCTTTTACTCAATCTTGGCTTTTTAGGGGGGGAAGGTAAACATGTAGCAGCTCGTCTAAGTCCTTCGGCTGATAATCTCTTCGAGGGACTGTTTTGATCAATTGGTGATAGTACAGAATGTTGTGGCGATCTATCTGAATTACTTTGAGAGCCTGATGGTCCTGGTTGTACGGATATTGATCCATCTGGACCTTGATGGATTGAAATTTCATGTTGCCACTCAACTGTCTTATCTAAAGAGCTTACCTCTCCCTGCATAGGGCTATAAGGTGCCCTCTGAGGACTGGAACCTCTCGATGAATGTCCAACACTCAGGTCCTCTCCTCTAAAATGCGTAATAAATTTATCTTTGTCTTCTGCGCTAGAACAAACGACCAAAACCACTGCTTCAACTTTTTCTTCCTTAGTAATTACCTCAAGACCATCTGCTCGCTCCTTAAGCTGAGCTTTACCTTCTTCTACTTTTTCGTCAATCCCTCTTTCTTTAGGAGCAAGCTTTAATTCCACTGCAGCTACACGAATTTTACTATCCCCTACTCTATGTGATATTAATAAGTCTGGTCTTCCTTTGCTGGAGTAATTAGGCTCTGCCCACACCTCTACGCCTTTTTGTGCTGAAAGCAAGCCTTGTAGTATTGCCTGAAAATGATTCTCTAACGTTATTAATTTTCTCAGAGGAAATAAAGCTTCTTGAAAGCCTCGTACTTGCGTTATATCTGTTATATCTTGTAAAGTTACATACTCAATTGTTTTAAATTCGCCTTTATATTTATTTTCAAAGTTAGTAACTCCACCTATTTCTATGCCTTGGTAATAAGATTTCCCTAGATCACCTTTTACTTCAAATCCACCATTTGCTTCTGGATTTACTATGACGTTAACCTGTTTGCATTTACTATGGTCAATACCTATCCTATCCAATGGGATACTCTTCTCTCTGCTGAATTTTGCGTCTTCTATTACATTTACAACAAAAGATTTATCATCTGTGGATTTAAACACAAGTGCAACCCCCCTTGTGTTTGCTGAAGTAACAAGACGTTCACCTGGTACTGTTCTACCCTTCAGTACAGTCTCTGTATGTTCTACATGATCTTCTTCACTTCCATAGATAAAAACATGCTTCTCCAAACCACTACCATCAGAAAGCAACTCACCTAAAATTAATCTACTTAAATAATTAGTATTTTCACCACCACCATTTGAATCAGAAATTGAGTAATATAAATAATTGAGCTTTTTTTTTAGTTCTTTTTTTAAATTCTCACCATCATGTTTCTTGAATAATTCTATCAACCCTTCAGGCTTAGATGATACTTTTGATTCCTCTACCAGTAATCCATCTGATGAACTTGGATCTAAACACAGATTTGCGAATACCATAGTTACAGATTTCGCTTTCTCTTTTTCTCCAAAGCTAAATATTATTGGTGCTTTATTGTAACCCTCCTTTTCTGATTGATCCTTTGCCTTTTGAGCTGTGTTTTCATGCCCTTTGAGCTCAACACGAAATTCACGACCATTTGAACCAACAACTAAATCTACAAATCCTTTACCGGCTGCTTGCTCAGGACGAATACGAAGTGCATGCTCGTACCTAAAATTCATTGCTAGTGCACCACACACGAATCCATGCATCGGTGCTTCATAATTACTTAATCTTAACTTCCTATCCGCAACATCTTCATTGTCTGACTCAAGTACCATTTCTGCTTTATATACCTGTGCTAAGTTTTCAAAAAAAGCTTCTGCACCTTTGGAGCTAGGGGATAATTCACCTGGACCTACTTCTAAACTTTTTTTAGAGAATTGCTCTAACGCATTATTTAAATTACCTTTCTCTATAACACTATCTTTCACCTTTTTGAATCTTGCTTCTTCTTCGTTATACTTTGGTAAAGGACCAAGATTTCTAAGTATTTCTGAATTTAATTCTCCTTTCTCTATCACCTTCAATGTTTCTAGCTTTACTACTCCATCTTTAATATGGACTATTTCTCCTTCGACTTCGCAGTTATTCAATTCATCTCCAGTTAAATCCAAACTTCCTAACGCTTCTTTAAATTCATTTATATCCAGGTACTGCTTATTTCCAATTCTTTCAACAGTAGTGATAGTTTTAAACACTAATTTTGTCTTTCCATCCTTTTCAATTTTAAAAACCAACTTTACTGTTTCTTTACTGGTTATTTTTACAGATGAAGCCTTAACACCAATCTCATCCTTTAATTTGGTATACGGAAGTGTTAAAACTGACCCAAGAAAGGAATAAGTAGAAAACTCTGGTTTAGTGGTTGACCCTCTTTGTGGCACTCTATTCAATAATCTTTGAAACCTCTTTCGAAAATCCTCTCTTTCTATTCCATAACCACCAATCAATAGCTCTACTAGTTCATTTACCATATTCTGCTCCTATATTTTCGAATTTTAAGTTGCAAAGCCTTTTATTGGGGGAAAAAGCTTCAGATTTTCTCTTTACTCCTATTTTCTCTTTATCTAAGTCTCTCAAACGTTGTTCTATCATCAGATCAAAATTTTTGAAGACAGCTTCATCTTTTTCAGTTACATTTTGATACTGATGCTTGAATTCATCCTTAAATTCGAGAACTGTTTCTTTATCGGTTAAGTACCATCTTAAAAGTAGTTCAATTACTTCTTGTTTACTTCCGTAATCAACAAATCTTTCATCACCTTCTTTACTATACATCAGTTCGCTGAACATCTCACTAGCTGCATCATAATTAAAAAGAGTCTCTTTCTTCAGTTCTCTTATTTCCTCAGCAGATAAACCAAGCCAAGCAAAAAATGTTTCAGCTTCTTCCCATTGATTTGATTCAATAAGTTTAAAATGAATTTCTTTACCAAATGCCCTAAGTAACCTATTTTTCTTAAACTCACTTATTTCCTCTTCAGATGAAAAACACCAAGTTAAAAACTTTTCAACTTCTTCCCATCTACCCCCTTTAAATTTAATCCTTGTGCCAATTACATAACCTCGATTATCATAGATTTCTTCTCCCTCACTGTCTGATATTAACCTTTTGCAAACTGAACTTCCAAATCTATAGGCCACCTTTTTCTTTAATTCTCTAACCTCTTCTTCAGAAGAAAGGCAAAAACTGATAAATTCACTCACCAGTTCTAGTTGACCTGCTTTTACTAAGCTTGCACATTTACCAGTTCCTTGATCACTAAAAACTAACTCTTTTCCAAATGCTTTTACTTCTCCTTCAGAAAGAAAACACCATCTGATAAACTGATCAACAGCTTTCACCTTTTTATCATATGAAATTAGGTCCACACATGCACGTCTCCCGTCTTCAGAGTAAATCATTTCTTTCTTCAGTTTATTTATCTCTCCTTCAGGTAAAGAACTCCACTTTATAAATGACTCAGCTGCATTCCATTTATCATTTTTTATAAAATCAATGCAAATACGCTTTGCTTCTTTTGTAAAGCTCAATTCCCTCTTAAACTTATCCTCTTCCTCCTTAGGTAAAAAACAGTTTAGTACGAACCTATTCAGTGTTTCCCATTTCTCTTCTTTCATCTGCCCAATACAGATCTTTCTCCACTCTTTAGAGGAGAGAATATTTTCTTTCTCTTTACTAGTTGCACTAGCTAAAATTAGCTCGATGTTTTTTCTATCCTCATAAGTGAAATTTTTTAAGGTAAGTAACTCAATCAATAATCCTACACCCGCTTCAGTTGTAACGACTCTATCAGTTACACAATCCACTTTCTGATTACTAAAAACATACCTTTTATAACGTTCAGGACTTTGGTACCAAAATTCCCTTAAAAGTCCTCTGTAATCGTAGCTTTTCCCTTCACCATATTTTAAATGTTCCTCTTTTTTAGACTCAATCTTATCACAAATCCTTAGTAATAAAACAGCGTAATCCCTTTCTGGCAGAAATTTCCACATCAGTCCTACCGTCTTCATAAAGTAATCCTGATACGGCCAATTTAAAAAATATTCTAGTACTCTGGAACGCTTTTGGTCTCCAAAGGATTCTCTTTTATACTTAGCACCTTTAATATCTTGCTTCAAAAACTCTATCTGTTGATCCTCTCCCATCTTTGATAAAAGAAAAGACAAGATGTCCACATAGTAATCACTTGGCACCCATGATTCCTCACTATCTTTATATCTCTGATTTCGAAAAACAACCCGATCTTTTTCGGTATATGGCCCTGCTCTAACTCTACATTTAACTGCTTCCACTGCAGCATCTACTATAGCATCCTTTTTTCTCCTTAAATTTGTTCTCTCTAAGCAATATTCAACCGCTGCTTTACTTCCACTCTCTACGGCTTTTTCAAGTCTATATTGATCTAGGTTTTTTTCCCCCTTTAGTTTATCTATCTCACCCATTAGATGATAAGACCAAAATTTTACTAACTCTGATTGGCTGATCCTTTGAGGTCTCTCAGTATCATAAAACTCCTCCTTCGTCATTTGCCTGTATAAAGCAGGAATATGATCTGTAAGACAATAAAGGCAAGCTAACTTATATTTCTGCTTAATATTTAAGCTCTCGTCCTTCATTAACTCTTCTGCTGCCTTTTTATTATCGATTATCCCTTGTTGTGTAAAAAAAGAACTATTTAAAAAATTAACACTGTATTCACGTAAAAACCCAAGAGTACCTTCATGATATTCTGCCCAAGTTAGCATTCTCATCCCAACTGATGGGACAATGCCCATTACTTTTTCCTGCAACTTTTTCGGTAAGTCTAGTTTTCTTAGTATTATCGTTGCTTTTTTCTCTATTATTTCATTCCACTGTTTTTTGCTACCATACTGATAATTCCCTTTATTTATGTCATAATCTGACCCAGATGCACAAAGTATTTCCCTCTTTAGCTCAGGATTATTACATATTTCAATAGCAATTTTTACTACTGCAATATCTTCAACTGATAACATACCACACTCCCTAAAATACTTAATTCTACAAGATTTTTTGCTAAAGGAAAGGATTAAGGCAAAAAATCTTCATTTCTTCTTAAGTGAATTACTACTGATTTAGCAATATATTTTATTAAAAACTTAAATAATACAACCATTTCCAGGACCAAAAACCCCTACCCGTGAGAAGTGTTCGTTTTGGGATGGGTTGGTCTACCGCGTAACCTGCACGAACTTTTCTATATAGTGATTTTGCTATATCGTAAAAGCAGCTATTTTAGCCTATTTTGGTCACATTTAGATACGAACTAACTCGCTTAGCTTTGTTGCAACAATTTTGCGTTTTTATTTTTGAAACACCCCTTTTACGTAAAAAGCTCTCACGAATATATGTACTGTTTTTGAAGAAAGTAAACAATTCAAATTCTTTTGATGCTAATTGGTGTGATATTTTAGCTAAAATATTTTTTGAAAAAAAGTAGTTGACTCACTAGATCAGTTTGGTTATACATAATGGTTTTATTTTTAAGAGGAGGTTATATGTTTGGAGTGGATACTGCAGTTATTGCTGCTGGAGTTGCTGGTGCTGCAGTTGGTAGTGCTATTGGTGGTGTTATAGGTGGTATTGTTGGTAGTGCTACTGGAAATCGAGCTATAGCTGAGCTAGAGGATGTTGTAGCTGAGAAGGATAACGCTATAGCTGTGCAAAATAATACCATATCTCAGAAGGAAGAAATGATATCAAAATTAGAAGCTGAGAATAAGCAAATGTTAGAAAGTTTTGAAAAACAATTGACAGAGGTTAAAGAGGAGTGTAATTCTGCAATCGCAGCAATAAAGCAAGAAAACAAAAATCTAACAGACAAACTTAATGAATCAATTAACAAATCTAAAGAAGAGAGAGAAAAGTCTACGGAGGAAAGAGAGAAGTTGCAAAAGGAAACAGAAAAGTTGCAAAAGTTATTGGAAAGAACAATTAAAACAGGAGAAGAAACTGGAAAAAGAGATCAAGAGTTGATTAATACGTTGGAACAAGGGATAAAAGATTTAATGAAGCAAGCGGAGGAAGATGAAAAAAGATATAAAGTTGAACAAGAGAACTTAAAAGAGTTAATAAGAGAGACGTCTAAAGCAAAAAAAGAAGCGGAGACAAGACATCAAGAAGAGATGAATCAAATGAAGCAAGAAAGGAAAAGAGCAGAGGAAAGACATCAAGAAGGGATGAATCAAATGAAGCAAGACAAGGAAGATTTTAAAAAAGAGTTAATGGAGGGCCAAAAAGAGTTAATACAAGAGCTAATGAGACGATTTCAGGAGAATCAAGAAAAGAAAACTAATAAAGAAAGAAGTGAAAGTAGGTCAATTAATCATGATGTACATGAATCTCAAGCCTCTAATTTAGTAGCTGAGTCTTCTGATAAATTGAATGCTGGTCCAAGCTCTGATATAGACGAGCCTATATTGTCTAATCACGTAAGTAATAACCTCAGCAGATGATTTATAATGTTATAGTTATAAGGGGGTTTTTGTGAAAAATAGGGATCTTGTAGTCCTCTTATTAATTGTAGCATTAGTGGTTCTTTTGCTTATTTTGTTGTTAATGTATTTTTTTAAATGGAAAAAGGAGGGTAGTAAAATGTTACCAAATAAAAATGGTGGTGCTAGTAGCGTCAATATGGAAAGTGCACAACATAAAGGAGTTCCTAATGTATCACTTAATTCTCAAGGTGTAGGATGTAAGGATAAAGAAATTCCTACTGCATCTAATTCTCAAAGAGAACAAGGGAAAGATGATTTAACAGTAATAGACCATATGACTTTGGAAGATACACTCAGAGTACTTAAGTCTGATAACGTGTTGTCTGAGCTTGATGATGATCTAAAGAACGTTAAAGCGGGAAAGAAAACCATAAAAGATCACAAGGAATATTTTAAAACACAAGTTGACAAGAAACTTAAACAGCTTTGTTTGATGTATAGTCCTAACTCGCCAAAATGGCACAGTATACCTGAAGAAGAAAGACCAAAAGCTCAAGCAATGCAGGCAAAATTAAATGATATACGAAGTATACTGAAGCATTTTAATGAAAAATTTTCCCAATATGATAATTTTAAATACAGCTATTTTAGCAAAGTACGAGTTGATTTTTTAGGTAATAAGGAAAAATTAAAAAACATAACTTACACAGTACTAAACAAGCTAGGCAAGTTATCTCATATTAAGTACGAGAGGTTGGTGCCTGATCTCAATGGGTTTTTAAGGTCAAGTCAAGCTAGCATGAAAGGTTTTATCTCAAATAATGTGGACCACTTCCAAAAAGAAAAAGATAATGCTGAATGTTATTTTCAAAGTTATTTAATTGGTTATGAAGAATTGCGTACTAATCTAGAGTTGTTTTGTGATCTATGCAAAAAAAATGATCGCATGGAACCTATTGCAACTCAGATGTTAGAAGAGTGTAAAACTCAGGGTAAAATATTAAATAAAGTTTCTGGTCATTTAATAAATCACGAATATTCTTATTGCATTAATGATAAACGAAGTTACGAACAAGCAGAGAAGGATTTTACTTTACCGTTTATAGAATATACTAACATTTTAACTATATGTAATGAGATAGTTAATACAAAAAGGCGGAGAGAGCTTGTTAGTAATGAAACGATATATAAAACTGTGGCTGATAACAAGGTTATTAGAAATTTAAATAGCTTTTTATCATTGCATGAACTTTCTCATTACCTTGTAACATATTATTGCTATGGAAATAAGGAAAATGGAAAATTAGCTGCCAAGCTTTTGCATATTAACTCATTGGATAAAGAGTATGCATTACAATTACTTGTCCAAATAATCAATGTATACTCAAATTGTCTAGAAAAGGAATTTCAGCCTGAAAAGGATTTTTATGAAAAAGTTGCAGAAGTGCAGATGAATTTTCTGAGGACAATGAAAAATTTGGGTGATGAATTTTGTAAAGATCTGAGGCAATACAATGAGCAACTTTACGAAGTGCATTTGGAGCGGAATGAAGTAGTATCAGAGATGTGCGAACAAATTCGCGAGCAAGGAGAATTTTATAAACAAGCTTCAGAGCTTTGTGAACAAGCTTCAGAGTCTTGTAGGCAAGATTCAGAGTTTTTAATAGGACATTTAGAACGTGAGAAAGCAGCCAGTGCAGAAAGGGAGGAAAGGTTAAAAAAAATGCTTGAAAGTATTAAAAAAAAATGCAACAAGCCTAGTTGTAGCTCATCTAGCCAGCAACAGCCTACAAACCAAGCGGATGATCAGCCAGGCCCGAGTCGTAAATTAGATGGGATTCAGCCAATATCGCGCAGTCAGTCACTGGACTCTTTGCATTCTGATGATAGTGGTACTAAAATAGGTGGAAGTTCTCAATGTCGTTAATCTGGCAGGCTTTGTTGCATAGCTAGTTAAGAAAAGAAGCATAGCAGGCTCAGAGGTCAATGTCAGTGAAGTTTGTGGGAGTAAAGAATACAAAAGTTAGAGAAGTTATGCTTGCATTAGTTTTTATTTGTGCTAAGTATTATACATAATGTCTTTATAAAATGGGGGAAGTATGACAACTAGAGATATCTTAGGGCTTGAGCAGGTTTCTAATGCAAAAATAAATCTCAAAATAAGTGAGACAGAAGAATCACCTAGTGGGTCGGTTACTGAAGAACTGTATGCAAAACATTTTGATCGGCAAACTCTTGAAAGTGGTACAGTATCGTCAAGTCAAGAACAAAGTGATGATTCTGATTACTGGGATGAGTCCGGTATTGCAGATAAAAATACTGTTGTTGAAAATTCTCTTATTCCAGAAAACTCAGTTTTAATGAGGTTAGGAAAACTATTAACTAAAAGCGAAAAAGTTTTGATTGATGAGTTTCATAGAAAGATGGAAAACATATTAGAAACGTTTCGCCAACGTAAACACGAAAATCCTACAAAGGCTGCCCTAGAGAGTATGGAACACTTAATAGATGAATATTTGAAAAAAGAAATAAAGCTAAATTTATGCTGTGGTGACTATGAATACACTGTATCAAATTTTGTATTAGAAAAGATAATTGATATTGCTGATGATAATAGTAACATGCGTATAACGCCCACCACTAGATCGCGATATAAATACAATAGAGAAGAGGTGCTAGATGAGTGGACAGAGAGTACGGAAGTTTTATTTAGCGTTATCAGTAAGCTATTATCAGCAAGTGCAAAAATAAAGTCTGATTTTTACAGTCATAGCATGCTAGATGAAGTTATGTTTGGAAATGATGAGCCTATTTTTGCGAAATGCGAAAAAATTAAGAATGAACTAAAAAGTATAGCATATGAAGGTATAATAAACAAGAATGAACAAGTTCAAGGCGATGATATAACAGTGGAAGTAGATAACAATCTTGTTTTTTTCATATGGCCACAAAACAGTATCATTGAAGTAGCGAAGGTTGTAAATATTAAGGTGAGTGAAAATCTAAATATAAAAAATAGCATATTACAGATTGGAGAAAGCATAGTGAGAGTTGAAAGTGTAGGGGGAAAGAGAAATTACACAGATGTCTCAGAAGGTAGCATCGAAATGTCTTTTACTACTGAAGTAGGAAAGATTAGTATTTATCTAAGTCCTAGTAATGAAGGCAGTAATAGAATAAAAGTAGAGCTTGATAAAAAGAGCCAGGAAAAGTTCGATAAATTAAAAGATCAATCAAGTTTAGGGGGAAGCTGCTTTTTAGGAGGAAAAAGTGTTTTACAAGCTGTAAAAGATGGAGGTTTTGAAAGAAACTGCAGTATACCCATAGAGTTAGCTGAAACTATTAAGCAATCAGGTTGTATAGTGAAAGAATCAGGCGTTCCATCTACTCTTGTGAGTCCGATTGGTAGTTTAGACTCGCCGAAAAAGAAGGAAGCTTCAAGTCAAAGAGTAGGCCATTTATAGGGTGGAGATCCCTATGGTGATATTAAATTAATAGCTTAGGAGTTTTTCTAAAGAAATTATCTTGTTTGAAAAATTACTTGACACCTGTGATCTTTCAAGCATACCACTAGTTTTAAGATTTTGTGGATCCAGTTGTTCTATGTCTTCCATTTTCTCGAGCTTAGTGTTGGGCTTCAGAGCATGATACAATGCAAAACTTATACACGCTAGTCCAACTATTCCCACAACCGCTGCTACTATAGGCATTTTCATGATATACAATGCAACACAATTTACCAACAACACTGCACCAACAACACCAGCCAGGCTTTGTTGCGTTGTTTTTGTTGGTGGTTTGTCTTTTTCATCTGTGGTAAAACATAGTTCTATTTCAGCGGGATTTGGCTCTTGCTCATTAGTTTCTCTATCAACGGAAGTTGGCTCTACAGCGGTTGAATCATTTTGCACTTCTTCGCTGTTTTCAAATATTGGTTGTTCTGTCTCACTACTTTTATTGATGTCTTCATATAACTGAGTATCAGTCTCCGTAGCTTTATCAACTGTATTGGTTTGCTTTTTTATTTCAATTTTAACTTCTTCAACATCTGCCGGCGTATCAGAGTTCTCCATATCAGCAGTAGTGGTTCCCTTCCAATTTTTGAATTTTTTAGCAATAGCTTTCCTTATCTTTTTCATAATCTCTATTAAAATTTGTTATATTTAATGTGTGTAATTTAAGACGCTAATTTGTAAAATTTTTCTACCTGCTCACTCCACAGCATCGGTATTTCCCTTAAATCAGCTAACTTCAAATCTCTTGGCTGCCTACCATTTACTATGTCTTCTTTAATTTTTGGTGCTAAATAATTTAACCTTAAAATTTGTTGTATTCGTCTTGTACCTATATTAATTTTAACGCTCAGCTCCTTCACACTTTCGTATTTTCCTTCTTCTAGCTGCCGTTTCCACAGATGGGCTCTCACCACTGCTTTCAGTAACGCATTATTTGTTTTCCCTTCTGGCTCTATTACCACACATTTGTTTGCTTTCTTTTTTAACCCCATTGGTATAAATATCTCTCCTGATTCAGAACTTACTACTATTCCATCGTCTCTTACCATTACTCCCTTTATTAATTTTTTCACTGCTTCTTTCTGTTCTCTGAAACTTAAATTTTTCCATTCTTCCGCTTTTTCTTGCCAATTTTTGTATAGGTGCTCTGCTCTCTTCATTACTTCTTTTTCTACTTCTCCTGCTACTATATTCCGACTCTTTGACGCACAGCTTTTTCCAACTAAATGATTGTTGCATACGTAATATCTATACCTTTTATTCTCTTTTTTTGCGTACGTCAGCGTCATATTTGCATTACAGCTCTTGCACTTTATTATTCCCTTTAGCAGCGCTTCCTCATATTTTGCTTTTCTATATGGCTGATTCTTTATCAATTCCTGTGCTTTTTTCCATTTTTCTTCTTCTATTATTGCTTCATGTTTTCCTTCATATTGTTTCTCGTAATGTCTTGTTTTTCCCATATACGTTGGATTTGTTATTATCCTCCTGACCGTTGCCTTTTTAAATATCTCTCCTCCATACACTTTTCCCGATTTTGCTTCAAATCTCTTTGTTCTGTGCCCTTCTCTATTTAACTCTCTTGCCAATTCTGCCATTGATCTCAGCTCCATATACCTCTCAAATATATGTTTTACCGTCTTTGCTTCTTTTTCATTTATTATTAATTCCTTATCTTTTACATCATACCCAAGCGGCACATTCCCTCCCATCCATAGACCCTCTTCCTTCGATGTTGCTATTTTATTTTTTACTCTCTCTACGATCATTTCTCTTTCTAGTTGTGCTGCTCCTGATAATACCGTTTGTACAAATTTTCCCATTGGTGTGTTATTATCAAATATTTGTGTTACTGCTATAAAATTTACTCGATGCCTTCTAAAAAATGATGTTACTTCTATGCAGTCCTTTGTTTCTCTTGATAGCCTATCTAGCGTATATACTACCACGCAGTCTACTTCTCCTGCTTTTACATCTTCGAATAGTTCCTTTATCGCTGGTCTTTCTAAGTTTTTTCCTGAGAACCCTCCATCATCGTACCTTTTGGCCAATGCTACCCAGCCTTCTCTGCTCTTTATGTACTTTTCACATGCTACTCGCTGCGCGTCCAAGCTATTAAACTTTTGTTCTAGCCCATCCTCATTTGATTTTCTCGTATATATTGCGCATCTCACTTCTTTACACATTTTTTTCTCCTCAACTTCCCTTTTTATCACGCATTCCGAACAACAACGGTCCGTTATAACTCATTCCCATTATTTTCCCTGCTACCGCTGATAACGACGTATAAAATTCTTCTCTGTAGATCAATCCTGTATCCATTACCATTATTGCATGCGTTTCTTCACCCCTTTCTAATATCAGCTCTGTTCCCGCTGCTGGCAGTTTATCGCTACTTATCCTTTTTCCCTTCTCTAGTCGATCTGCTAGATATTCTAGTCTTTTTGCCCCTTTTCTTGACATTTCTCCATACGCTTTCTCCTGTATTCTATATGCTAATCTCGGTATCAGATACTTTTTTGAATGTCTAGGTGCCCCTTCCCCACATACCTTTTTCCATATTTTCCTCAGCTCTACCAGCGATTTTTTCTCTAAATATTTTACCTCTTTTTCTACTTTTTTTTCCATATAATCACCTGAATTTTTAAACGCTATAGCACTTTCTCATCCACAAGCTCTTCTTTTACACCTGCTGCCGTGCTTTCCGATACAACCCTTGTTCTTTCTATAAACTCCCTCTGTTTATTTGCCATTTTTACGTTCTCTAACACTTCTATTATCTCTTTATTATTTCTCGCATAATACATTAGACTTCTTTCAAAATTGAGGGAGAGAGAGTAAGATCAAGTATTTGGAAGCATGAAATATAAGGAAATAGAAAAGTTAGAAGGAGAAAAGTTTCGACGTTTAACGGGGGTAAAAAAATCAACATTTAAGAGAATGGTAGAAATTCTAGATGAGGAGGATAAAAGGAAAAAAGCTAGAAGTGGAAGAAAAAGCAAACTTTGTATAGAAGATAGATTACTTATGGCACTGGAATATATGAGAGAATATCGTACATATTTTCATATAGGACAAAGTTATGGCATGAGTGAAAGCAACTGTTTTAAAATAATAAGGTGGGTAGAAGACACATTAATAAAACATCCAGATTTTGCATTACCAGGAAAAAAAGATCTATTAAATAGTAATGTAGAATACGAAGTTTTGGTAATAGATGGAACTGAAACAGCAGTAGAAAGGCCAAAAAAAAGCAAAAGCGCTTTTACTCTGGAAAGAAAAAAAGGCATACTATAAAAACACAAATAGTAACAGAGAAGAAGAGTAAAAAGGTCGTATGTACATCTTTCTCCAATGGTAGAAAACATGATTTTCGGATGTTTAGAGAATCAAAGATAGCAATATTACCGCAAACTAAGATCCTAGCTGATTCTGGTTACAGAGGAATGCAAAAGATACATAAAAATGTTGAATTACCACATAGAAGATCAAAAAAGAATCCTTTATCAAAGGAGAAAAAAGCAGAAAATAGATCTCTCTCTATACGAAGAGTGGTAGTTGAAAACGTAATCGGCTTATTGAAAAGGTTTAAAATCATTTCTGACAGATATAGAAATCGACGAAAACGTTTTGGCTTAAGATTTAATTTGATTGCCTCTATTCACAATAGAGAGCTCCTTTCATGAATTTTGAAAGAAGTCTATTGCTGTTTTGCCAAATTTATCCTTTTGCTCTACTTCTGCTCCGGCTTTTACTAGTTCTTCTACTATTTTTACCTCACTTACCATGCATGCGAGGTGTAATGCGGCAAATTTGCTACTTCGTTCCACTGCGTTTACATCGGCTCCTGCCTTTATCAGCTCTTTTATATTTTCTAGACGTTGCCCCATCACTGCTAGGTGTAGTGGTCTATATTTCCCGGCATCTGCTGCATCTACATCTGCTCCCTTTTTGATTAATAATTTCACTTTTTTTGGATCTGGCATTCCCACCGCGTAATGTAGTATCGTCCTTCCTTTTGTGTCTTTTTTATTAATATCTTCTATTGAGTTATCTAATACTTCTTTCCATGAATTATTAAATTCTTCTCTTTCTTTCTTACTAAATTTTGCCATGACGTTCCTCAGCTATTAATACAATGTAAAGTGGCTCCAATTTGGCTCACTTTAGCGCTTGGTAATTCTTGTTTGTTTACCAGCTACTTTTTCACTTAGGGCTGTTTTGGCATAAAAAGCAAGTTTTTTTTTACAAAATATACACATTTTTTCCACATATTATATTAAGATATAAATCTGTATGCTTAATTTGTTAAATCTACCTCCTCTAGTTGTAATTCATTTACGTTTCGTTTCTCCATTACCTCCTCTATTGCCTTGTTTGCTTCTCCATACATCACTGCCACATCTCTCATATTCACTCCCTTCTTTTCTAAATAACTTGTCACTTTCGGGTAAATTTTTGCATAGTTTAGTGGGCTACATCCAAATTTATCTATCGTACTCGTATCTCCTCCTGCATTTATCAGCTCTTCTATTGTTCCTATTCTTCTTGCTAAACAGGCTAAGTGTAGTGGTACTGCTTTATTGTTTGATTTTGCATTTACTGTAGCTCCTCCTTCTATCAGCACTTTCACATTTTTTCTTCTTCCTAAAAACGCTGCTAGGTGCAACGGTGTCTCGCCTCTATTGTTTCTATCGTTTGTACCTGCTCCTTTTTCTATTAATAACTTTATTACTTCTGGCTCTGACACCTGTGCTGCTCGGTGCAATATTGTGCAACCTGCTGCGTCTTTTTCATTTATTTGTTGAAACCTGTTTTCTGATAATGCTTTCAATAACCTATCAAAAACATTCCTTGCTTCTTTCCTTGACATAACATACCTCACTTTCCCTTTGAAATTTTCGCAACCAAACTCTTTTTTTTGAGCTCCCTTCTCACCACATCTTGCTTAAGTCTGCCTTCAACACCTCATCTATCATTTCGTTCACTTGGCTCATTATTTTGCTTGCTAAATTTTTACATTCTTCCTTTATTAGTGACTTATCTTTCTTCCTTATTTCTCCTATCTCTATTATTTTTAACTCCGGTAAATAACTCCTATTCAACATGTCTGCTATTTCTCTCACTAGCATCTCTATTCCATAGCACGTCAGTTCTCTACTTTTCTCCTTGTTTTCCAAAGAATTTCCTCGCCTTTTCACTCTCTTTGCTATCACATAGACGATACTTTTCACTTTCCCATATGTAATACATTGGTGTTGCACCATACTTATTCAGTTGATTAACTTCAGCTCCGTCCTTTACTAGCTCTTTTATTATTTCAACTCCTGCTCCTCCTATTTTGCATGCAGAGTGCAATGGCGTACATCCATTGACATATTGAGTGGCATTTACTTCCGCTCCTTCCCTTAGCAGTACTTTTACATTTTCTAAGCTTTTCGCAAATACTGCACAGTGTAGTGGTGTATAACCCTTTTTATCTCTTGCATTGACGTCTGCTCCTTTCTTGACTAGAAAACTTACTTTTTCTCTTGTCGACATTCTTGCTGCCTTATGTAGTATCGTTTCCCCTTTTTCATCTTTTTCATTAATATTCTTAAACGAGTTCTTTAATAATTCATAAAATGACTTACTAAAAGATTCTCTCTTTTCCTCACTGAACTTCATACATACCTCACTATAAAAACATACGCCAATTTGGCTCTCTTTAGTGCAAGATCAATTTTTTTTGTTTACTTGCTACTATTTAAGTTATGTGCGTTTTGGCATGAAAAAGCAAGTCTTTTTCTTTTTATTTCATACACTTTAACCTATTATTAATATAATATATGAGGATATAAATATAAGTACTTAACTTATTATAGATATTACTTGACTATTTTTCCAACTTCTGTTCAAATGTCGATGTTCGTGCCACTTCAATACTCCCGGGTAAAACACTAAAATGTAATTTTCCGGTTCATGTATTGAATCCTTTTGCTCTGAATTTAATTCGCTTTCATAATGAACATTGTGCTCTGCTACACCAAATCTTATGATTTTTTGACCGGCAAAATTTTCTACTTTGTAATGATGGGTAACGTTGAACCTTTCTAAAATTGGCTTGTATTTTAAATTCCACAGTTGTTCAGATAGTTTGTGGTCATTCAAATAGAACTTTTCTCCACATTCTTCTACACTCGCAACCGGAAAACATGCGTTTATTTCTCCCAAGTTCCAGCTATCTGATAATACTATCTGCGCTTTTGCAAACTTAATCTCAGGTAATAAGCTCTGTGGTAGCGGATATAACGTTTTTAAATTATTCCACTGATGACTTCTTTCATAAATACCGTTATAATTCTTTGTGTGAGGCTCGGTTTCTCCAAGTATTGCTACATCTAGCCGGTATATATCATTGCTTAAAGCTCGTTCATAATGATCGCGTAGATAGTTTTCTATAATCCTAATAACTGGACCACTAGACCTGAAAAAATTTACTCTTCCAAATGATAACACTGGTCCATCTTCTTCTATTTTTACACCTGAGTAATCCGATAACAAATTTCCAAAAAAACTTTCATCTAAAATAAACCTATCAACGTTGTAATAATCGTTAAAAATCCTCATCAATCTGGATCTTGCAGGCAATGATAGTTTTGCCAGCTCTACTACTGCATCAACAAAGAAATCATTTGGTACGTCTCTTATCCCTACTTGCAACTCAAAAAAGTGTTTACCGGGTGGCTCTTCAATAATTGTAATATCTTCTATATTTGCCCATTTTAATGCTATTTTCAGTGAGGCAGGTGTTCCTCTTAAGCGCTGAAATTTTATTCCTTCTTTTATCGCTCTTCTTTTATCTTTTGCCCAGCGTAGAATTTCTTCTAACCCGTATTCTTCAACCAACCACGGCAATATTTTTTCCCCTAGGCTAAATTTAAATCCTCCTTTTATCGCTCTTCTTTTATCTTTTGCCCAGCGTAGAATTTCTTCTAACCCGTATTCTTCAACCAACCACGGCAATATTTTTTCCCCTAGGCTAAATTTAAATCCTCTTATCCTGCTTGGATCAACTTTATAATCGATTGCTTCTACTAGCGCTTTTTCCTGTTTTGTTGCATTTGGTGGCAATAACATTACTCAACCTTTAAATTTCTCAAATTTGCACATTCATTCCCCAGAACCACAACATCCTCTTTTGGCTCTATTAATTCCACGTTTTCCACTCCTTCTACGAACAAATTCGCTATTATCCATGATCTTGTAATACTCCATCCGAGTCTTTTGCTTGCTTCAAACTTTTCGATAAATTGCTTTTTAATTTCTTCCTCTATAGAGTGTATAACAACTATACACTTAGAACGTATATTTAATAGCGGAGGCTAATATGAATAATAAAATAATTGTACCTTTTAGTGATAAAGAGGGGGTGTTTACGAGTTAAACGTTGATCTTGATAGATTATCAAAAGGTGAGATGTTAAATGCTATTGTAGGAATTGGTCGTACTAAGGAGCAATCCACCTTTGTAAGCAAAATTAATAAGGCTAAAAAGCTTGGAGAAGTGCCCTTTCCTAATAGAGACGTTCAAATCAACTATGGGAAAGGATTTGAATATATTTATGGCACAAAACCTTTGAGTAATCAAGCAGATTATCCAGAAGGGTTAAATCCATTTGCTTCAGCTTTGCAAAAAATAAAGCCAAGTGCAAGCGAAAGCGAAAAGTTGAGCTGGTTTAAGAGTGCTGTGGTAGAGGCAAAAAACGTAAATGAATTGCACAAAACTATAGACCAAGTACTAGCCTCAGGAGCAAGAATAAATGCATGTGATGACGGGGAATGGAGTTTTGCAGAGTATGTAGTATTAGGTACACATTTTCATAAATTTGATAAGGCTGATCGTAAAAAGCTAATACGTAAATTAATGCTAAGCGGTGCAGAGTTTCATGATACTTTATTGCAGAATAAATTGATAGGTGAAATCTATAATGAGCTACAACCAGAAGTTCAGCCTCATATAGACAAGAAGCTTGAGGATTTGAGAAAAATTGGTGAAAGCGCTATTCAAGAAGGGGAATTGATAGATGTGGAAGCAGATAATACAACATCGTATATAGAATTTTCTGAGAACAGTAAAGTAGAAGTAGCCAAAATACTGAGAGAGTTAGGAAGTAATATTTTAAAAATTGGCAATAATGCAGTTGAGGTTAAAAGCGAGAAGGGAGGTATAAGAAACTATACTGATATGTCAGATGGAAGCTCTATTGTATTAGAATTTCCTACAAGCATTGGCAAGCTAAATATCATATTGTACCAAGATGCAAATCAGGTGCAAGTGAGAATAGCAGACAAGGAAATGTGGGCTGAGTTACAAAAAAGAGGTGAAGAAATAGGAAAAAACTGTCTCTTTGGAGGAGTAAAACTTAAAGAAGCAGTAGAGAAAGGTAATTTCACTAGATGTGGCATATGGAGTGAAAAGTATGCTATAAAAGAAGTTAGCAATGATGAAGTATTGTCTCCGTGGGTAAATAGGATACGTGAAGGTAGTAAAGAAACTTTTAGAAAACTTTAATGTGTCTACAGTCAATTTTAAGGTTCCAGAGGTTTTTTCTTACCGTTATATCTGAGCTATAGTAGAAAATATTATATGTAAGGTTCTTTTTGTGGAAAAAAGTCTAGATTATAAAGTGGGAGAAAAATTAAAAAGTTGGAGGTTAGAGCGAGGGTATACTCAGAAAGATTTAGCTGAGAAAATTGGTGTAAAGTATTGGGTGATACTGCAATATGAGAAAGGGAATCGTAGAGTTCCAATTGAAAGGTTATATGCTATAGCTGAGGCACTATCAATCAGTATTACGGATCTAATTCCTGTATCAAAAAGCTGTCTTGAAGATGAGGGAGAAGAAATATTAGATCTAGTAAGAGAATATAAAAAGATTAATGACCAAGAGTTACGTAAGATGTTTTGTTTACTAACCAAATTTGTTCAAGTTAGTGAGAAAAGTAGCAGGAAAGCAGAGAAAGTGGAAATAGCAAAGCGCTTGGTTAAAGCAGGAATTTCTGTTGATATTGTTGCAAAAACAATTGGTCTGTCTGCTGATGAATGTGTTGAAGAAAAAGTTGGTTCTATCTACTACAAAATAGGAAAAAAGATAAAAGAATGGAGACTGGTAAGAGAGTACACTCAAAAGGATTTAGCAGAGAAAATGAATACAACACGTCACGAAATAAGCAACTATGAACAAGGAAGGACTGCTGTTCCACTTGATAAATTATATGAAATGGCAGAAGCGTTATCGATTAATATTACAGATCTACTAATAGAGAAAGATGAAGGTAGTACAGTGGAAAATGAGCTGCTTGATTTGATCAAAGAATACAAAGAAATTGAGAGCCAAGAACTACGTAATGCACTAATAAAATCTTTATTTGAAGGTTGTGATACCAATCTCCACTAATAGATAGACAAATAGTAAAAACTACAAATAATTGAGGCTAGAAAGAATAAATATGTAGTTTATGGCAGGAAAAAGTAAAGCAATAGGAGAAGAACTATATAATCAATGCAAGTTAGAATTAAAAAAATATGGAATAAGAGGAGAGATAGGAAGAAGGTTACAAGCAATAATATCAGCAAAGGAGTATGGTATCTCAAAAGTTGCTAAAATATATAGAATTACGAGAACGACATTAATGAAATGGATTGCAAGATTTAAAGAAAAAGGTGTTATTGGGTTTGCAATCTTACTATTACCCACAAATATGTGGTTCATGAGCAAGTCTCCATCCTTCTGCTAGATCAAAGAGACGTCTCCACCCTTTCCAAAGAGTAATTGGTCCTGGTTTTGGGTCGCTTTTTCTTGCTAAATGACCTCCAAGTTGAGCAATCCACGAAACGGCTTCTTTTATAGTAGGGGCTATACTTGGACATGGTTTTCTGTGTATTTTAACATATAAAACTTTCCATTCTTCCTCAGCTAATAAGCCAGTACATGGTAATGTTGGGTTAGTTCTTGCAATTGATGTAATAAAGAAAATTCTCCAAGCAATAATGCTCATGACTGTTAAATACCTCATTAATCTTTCTGCTGTTCCAAGTCTACATTCCTCAACTTTGAGACCAGATTTTAAAATCTTATGCAATATCTCTATTTTCCATCTCAAACAATACCAACTAATTTTTTCAACAGCTTCTTCAAAAGTACTGACCGAAAGATTTGTTAAAAGCATCCACTCTAGCGGACTTGCTCCTGGAGGAGAATTTCTTTCAACAACATGAATTGCGTAAAGTTGTAGACTGAATAATGCTGCTGGTTTATATTTTATGTGACCTTCTTTACATTTTATGTGGCTTTCATGTGGACTCATCATAAATTTTCCGAATCTAATTTCTAGAAATGCTGTCCTTTTTTGCTTATCATCTCTAGCAGGGATTTCAACTTCTACTTTTCCAGTGCAAGGAAGACCTTGGATAAATGACCATAATTTTTGCTTATTCCTGGTATACATAAATTTTTTATTTACATTTCTGTTGTGACGAGCTCTTACTAAAATTGCTGAGTTAAGATTATGTGCAAGTTCAAAAAAATCATGTATATCTGCTTCTCTGTCACATACAGTTATAACCTCTGTTTGGGTCTGATCTATAATATTATTTGTTTTCTTTAAGCTTTCTAGCCATTTCATACTTTCTTTATCCTCAATATGAACGTTACTACGATGACTCTTTAGTCTTTTTTCTTCTTCAGAAATTGGTGGCCTCGAGTAAATCTTTTGATCCAATATTCCTAGTACCAAACCTTCCGTACTAACAGCAAGGGCTGTATGCATTACTGTACCTTTACCTCCTTTCCCAGCAATACTTCCCAATCCGCTTGTTTTTTTATGACTTGAGTATGAAATATAAGTTGTATCTTGAATTACAAGGACTCTTTTATGAGCTTTTGTTCTTTCAACTGTTTTATCAATGTGTGAAGCTAGAATATCAACTTCTTTTACGTTCTCATTTTGAAAAAAACGATATGCAGCTTTTGCTTCTGACCAACTTCCGCATGCCTCATTAATTGAGCTTTCAGGTGAACCTATCACACTATTAGCAATATTCACTAATCTTTCGGTCAATCTTTTATCTCCAAGTGAAGCATCTCCAAATTCATTTTTAGCCCACTCATTACTCTCGTTTGCCATTTTTATACCATCAATATTTGCAAACTCTAATATTGTAATACTTTATTCATAAGTACATCTATATTTGTGGGTAATAGTAAGGTTTGCAATACAGCCAGGGCGAGGACCTAAACCAAAACTGAACGAGGAGAAGAAGGAAAAAATAAGAGAGGTAATAGAAGAAGATGGGGCAAATCTGACTGCTAAAAAATTGCAAGGTATAGTTGAAGGAATGTTAGCTATCAAAGTAAGTGAGTCAACGGCGAGAAGGCTTATGAAGAAGCTAGGATTTACATATATCACACCTCGTCCAGCACATTATAAACAAGACAAAAACAAACAAGAGGAGTTCAAAAAAAATCTCAATGAAATTGTGGAAAAGAACCGGAAAAAGGAGGTTTTTTTTCGATGAATCGAGATTTGGAACGCACTCAAAAGTTGGACATGGATGGTTTAAAAAGGGCTCAAGAACACAAGTTAAAGTAAAAATCGGAAGAGAAAACTTCTATCTTTACAGCGCTGTAAATCCCAGGAATGGAGAGGATATTAGCCTACTTGCTCCACATGTAAACACAGATTGCATGAACATATTTTTGGAGCAGATGTCGAAAGATTTGGGGACTAGAGAAGCTTTTCTTATCATGGATTGCGCAAGTTGGCATAGGTCTAAAGGTTTAAAAACTCCTGAAAATATCACCATAATTTATTTGCCGCCGTACTCGCCTGAGCTCAATCCTGTGGAAAGATTTTGGCAACATTTAAAGGAAAATATAATAAAGAACAAGATGTATGACTCTATTAAATTACTTGAAAATGCTGTATCTGAATTTATTCGAGATATTACGGAAAGTTCGATCAAAACCATTTGCTCTGTGAATTATTTGTCTAGTTATTTATGAGGGTTGGTATGAGGAGAAAGTGAGAGAAGTAGAAAGGATTAAAGTTGGAAGGGATTTAGTAAAAGGGGGAATTCCTATTGATATTATTTTGCAAATAGTTGGTTTATCTGCTGATCAAATTGCATAAAAGTTTATTTTTTTAATTGAGGTATATGTTTGTTTCTGTAAGTGATGTTAGTCCTATACGCTACAAAATAGGGCAAAAAATAGAAGATTGTAGATTAATGCAAAGGTGTACTCAAGCAGAGTTGGCAAGTAAAATCGGATTAGCATATCAAGAAGTAACCAATTATGAAAATGGGTATATTTCTATTCCAATTGAAGTACTATAT
The DNA here is from genome assembly GCF_936270145.1 of Wolbachia endosymbiont of Oedothorax gibbosus. Lineage (GTDB taxonomy): Bacteria > Pseudomonadota > Alphaproteobacteria > Rickettsiales > Anaplasmataceae > Wolbachia. Next base: position 403,901 of record NZ_OW370537.1, on the reverse strand, counting down.
ATAATAGCAAGAGTATTATCAGTTGACATTGTAGATTTATTACCTGAACCAGTAATAGTAAGGGAAGACAGCTATGAAGACGAGGAAATACTCTATCTAACAAAAATATACGAGAATCAAAAGTTAGGCAAAATAGTACCTTCATTAGTCAGGTTTGTTCATATTAGCGAAAAAATCAATCAAGAGGAAGCAAGCAACGAACAGATAAAATCTGTTAAACGATGAAGAAACTCCATTACTTATGCTTTTAAAAGTCTTTGAGTATAATTTTGTGGAAGCGCTTTTGCAGTTATAACCGGACTATTCAATGGTGCCATAAGTGCCCGTAAGCAAGCATGGTTTTGGAGGAAACGGTTAAACTATTGATGGAGTCTTTTAGACTACCTCGCTTAGAAGATTGTATAATCTAACCGTCCCCAAGCTGAAGCGCTTCTCCATTATAAGTTATATAGGAGGAATTTGACATGACAAAAGCAAAAAGTAAATTAGAAATAGTGAATCCGAATGCATCAGGAATAGACATTGGTTCAGCCGTACACTATGTATGCGTACCTGAGGGAAGAGATAAACAACGTGTTCAGAAATTTGGCTGCTTTACTGCAGACCTTCATAATTTGGCACGCTGGTTGAAGAAGTGCAAAGTTACAACTGTGGCAATGGAATCAACAGGAGTGTACTGGATTTCTTTATTTCAAATACTTGAATCATATGAATTCGAGGTCAAGTTGGTAAATGCACGACATGTAAAGAATGTACCTGGCAGGAAGTCTGATGTTCAAGATTGCCAATGGCTTCAACAATTGCATAGCTACGGATTGCTTCGTGGATCATTTAGACCAGATAATCAGATGTGTGTATTGCGTAGTTATGTGCGGCAACGTAAAAAACTTACTGAGAGTGCATCCACGCATGTTCTGTGTATGCAGAAAGCATTAATTCAAATGAATATTCAATTACACAAGGTTATTAGCAATATTACTGGAGTGACTGGTATGAAAATCATTGAGGCTATAATTGAAGGCGAAAGAAATCCTGAGAAATTGGCTGAATTCAGAAGCTCGAATATAAAGAATGATAAAGCTACTATAGCAAAAGCATTAACAGGAGACTATAGAGAAGAACATTTGTTTGTATTAAAACAAGAACTTGAGCTATATAATATTTACCAGGGAAAAATAGCAGAGTGTGATGAAAATATAGAGAATTACTATAAAACATTTGAAACAAAATTCTGTGGAAATAAGCAATGTAGTAAAATAAAGAATAGGTCTACAAAGAACAGGCCAAACTTTTCTATACATGAGGAATTACATAGAGTAACAGGTATGGATTTCACTAAAGTTCCAGGACTTGATGCATTAAGCATACAAACCATAATTTCAGAAACTGGTATAAATCACAATAAATGGCCAACAGAAAAGCACTTTTCGTCGTGGTTGGGACTCAGTCCTGCTAATAAAATTACAGGAGAAAAAGTGTTTAGCACAAGAACGTGTAGAGTCATTAATCGTGCTGCGAATGCATTTCGAATGGCTGCTCACTGTGTATCAAGAAGCAACAGCGGAATAGGTGCATATTGTAGAAGATTAAAGAAACGACTAGGTGCACCAAAAGCGATTACTGCTACGGCAAGGAAATTAGCATGTATCTTTTACAGTATGCTAAAGCATGGACAAGAGTATGTTGAGAAAGGGATTGACTACTATGAGAAACTATATAAGGAGAGAGTATTGAAAAATTTAAGCAAAAAGGCCAGTGAACTTGGTTATGTTTTAACAAAAAAACATGAACTAATATAGGGAGTTTGTTAGAAGAAGGATTAATAGAAAAAGGAGTATATTTCAACCAAAGCTTACAGTGGATAAGAAATTTATCGCAAGGGTCAAAGGAAATGATAGAAACTTTGGAGAACAGGATACAAATTTTTGAACAAGCTCCAAAACAGGAATTGCAAGATTTAAAACAAGTGAGACAAAAGATATTAGATTTAAGAGAAGCGGTAGCTCGAGGGTTAGGAGTTTTATCAGAAGTGTTCTTAGGAGAGCGTATTTTATCAAGTATAAAAGAAGTGCAAGAGGTAAGAGCTTTAGTACAATCATCAGAACAAAGTATGCAAGCTTTAGCACAAGCGTTAACAGAGAGGCAAGTTGGTATAAATTTAGAGAATGCTACTGTACAGCCTGGTATAGAAGAAAGACAACCAATATTAGGTTAAGCACAGGGAAAATTATCTAAAAAAAAGAGGATTTGCTTCAACAGCAGATGCGAATGCTTATTGGAAATTAAAGTTACAGCACGGGAGAAAAACGTAAGAGTTGGTCAACTAATTACCAAGTATTCAAGAAGATTCAAGTTATAGAGAGAAGATTTCTACAGATGAAAGAGTGTAAGAAGGAATTTGTACAGGAGCTTTTTGCATAAAAATTCAACAACTTGTTAACCAAATGATAACTTCCTGAAACGTATGCAAAGATTTATTTGTGCAACAAGCTGCTGCATAATTGAAACAATCAGAGGCTAAATGTTATTGAAATCATTCAAACAATTATTCCGTAAACCAAAAATCAAGAGCTCAGCCCGGGATGCAGGAGGATCTGGAAGAAGATTTTTTCACTTTCAACCAGAGTCAGGAAGCATAAACAATTTGCTGTCTCAAAGACTTGAAACTTTACGAAGTCGATCTCGAGACATGGTAAGAAAGAACTCCTATGCAGCAAACATCATCGATACGATAGTAAGTAACTCTGTTGGGACAGGAATAAAGCCGCAGTCAAAGGCGAAAGATGCAGAGTTTCGGAAAAAAGTGCAAGAGTTATGGCTGAGATGGACAGATGAAGCAGACAGCAGTGGGATAAATGATTTTTATGGGTTACAAGCTTTGGTCTGTAGGAGCATGATAGAGGGAGGGGAATGTTTTGTACGGCTGAGAACAAGAAAACGAGAAGATGGTCTTTGTGTACCGTTGCAACTGCAAGTACTTGAATCAGAGCATTTAGATAATAAAAGCAATCAGACGCTCGGCAATGGTAATGTAATTCAGAGTGGCATTGAGTTTAATAGACTTGGGCAAAGAGAAGCGTACTACCTGTTTAGAGAACATCCAGGAGAAGGCTCGTTTGGCGAATCGGTGAGAGTGCCAGCAAATGATGTTTTACATATTTACAGACCACTAAGACCTGGGCAGATTCGAGGAGTACCATGGTTGTCCAGTGTACTGTTAAAGCTCTATGAACTAGATCAATATGATGATGCAGAATTAGTGAGAAAAAAGACTGCTGCAATGTTTGCTGGATTTATTACCAGACTCGATCCAGAAGCAAATATTTTAGGAGAAGGAGAAAGCAATGAACATGTAGTAGCGCTGTCAGGTTTAGAACCTGGGACTATGCAATTACTTGATCCAGGTGAAGACATAAAATTTTCAGAACCATCAGATGTTGGGGGAAGTTATGAAGCATTTATGAAACAGCAGCTCAGAGCAATAGCAGTAGGCACAGGGATAACGTATGAGCAGCTAACAGGAGATCTAAGTGGTGTCAATTATTCATCAATAAGAGCAGGGTTAATAGAGTTTCGGCGGAGGTGCGGAATGTTACAGCATAATATAATGGTATTTCAGTTTTGCCGTCCAGTATGGGATAGGTGGTTAGAATTAGCCCTACTCTCAGGAGAACTCGATATAGGAGAAGAATGGACAAAAAAAGGGGCAAAAGAAGTAAAATGGATACCACAAGGATTTGATTGGGTAGACCCGCTGAAAGATCAGCAAGCACAGCAAATGGCGGTAAGAAATGGGTTTAAGAGCAGGTCAGAGGTGGTATCAGAGCTGGGTTACGATATAGAAGAAATCGACCAAGAAATTGCTGAGGACCAAAGACGTGCGAGTGAACTGGGCTTAAGTTTTGATTCTGATGTGAATTCTAATGCTGAAATGATATAAAATTCTATTTCTATGACAAAAGGGTTTTTATTGCCCCAGACACAAATAAAAAATTTTAAAAACATATGACGACACAAATAAATTGGATGAATAAGCCGATGATGATAGAGGCGAGAAGTTTTGAATTACTGTCATTACAAGCAGCAAAACACCCTACGTTTAAAAACATAAAACATGTAACAAGAAATAGTGAAATGGGAATAAAAGTAATACCAATACATGGAATCTTGACGAAGAATTCAGAAGCTTTTGACGATATTTTAGGGATGACATCATATGAGAAGATACGTGAAGAGATAGAAGAAGCTTTAATAGATGAAGAAATAGAAACAATAATTTTGGACATAGACAGCCCCGGAGGAGAAGTAAACGGTTTATTCGACCTTTCGGACTTTATTTACGAAGCAAGGACAAAAAAGAGGATTGTGGCGATAGCAAATGATGATGCTTACTCTGCTGCGTATGCTATAGCTTCTAGCGCTGAAAAGGTGTATGTAAGCAGAACATCTGGGGTAGGAAGCATAGGAGTAATAGCAAGTCACGTTGATCAAAGTGGATTTGATGAAAAACAGGGGGTAAAGTATACCACAGTATTTGCAGGAAAGAGAAAAAACGATTTAAATCCGCATGAGCCGATAACGTCTGAAAGTCTGGAAAGCTTGCAAGGAGAGGTAAATCGCCTATATGAGATGTTTGTCCAGCTCATAGCACGAAACAGAAATTTGTCCATGGAAAGAATCAAATCAACCGAAGCAGGGTTATATTTTGGAGAAAAAGCAATAGAGATAGGACTTGCTGATGGAATCACAATTCTTTCATCTATTAATAAAAACAGGAGTATTACTATGAACGAGAAAACTACAACTGACCTAGAAACTGATAATTTAACTAATAAAATCAAGAATGACAGCTATCGTACTGAAGTTCTTGAATTAATACGATTATGTAATTTATCAAAGATGCCAGAAAAGATAGAAGAATTTATAAAACAGGAGATGAATCCAAAACAAGTACAAGAGGTATTAATGTCAATATTGGCAAAGCAAACAGAGAAAACAGAGATAATAGACTTCTTTCAAAATTCATGAAAGGAGCTCTCTATTGTGAATAGAGGCAATCAAATTAAATCTTAAGCCAAAACGTTTTCGTCGATTTCTATATCTGTCAGAAATGATTTTAAACCTTTTCAATAAGCCGATTACGTTTTCAACTACCACTCTTCGTATAGAGAGAGATCTATTTTCTGCTTTTTTCTCCTTTGATAAAGGATTCTTTTTTGATCTTCTATGTGGTAATTCAACATTTTTATGTATCTTTTGCATTCCTCTGTAACCAGAATCAGCTAGGATCTTAGTTTGCGGTAATATTGCTATCTTTGATTCTCTAAACATCCGAAAATCATGTTTTCTACCATTGGAGAAAGATGTACATACGACCTTTTTACTCTTCTTCTCTGTTACTATTTGTGTTTTTATAGTATGCCTTTTTTTCTTTCCAGAGTAAAAGCGCTTTTGCTTTTTTTTGGCCTTTCTACTGCTGTTTCAGTTCCATCTATTACCAAAACTTCGTATTCTACATTACTATTTAATAGATCTTTTTTTCCTGGTAATGCAAAATCTGGATGTTTTATTAATGTGTCTTCTACCCACCTTATTATTTTAAAACAGTTGCTTTCACTCATGCCATAACTTTGTCCTATATGAAAATATGTACGATATTCTCTCATATATTCCAGTGCCATAAGTAATCTATCTTCTATACAAAGTTTGCTTTTTCTTCCACTTCTAGCTTTTTTCCTTTTATCCTCCTCATCTAGAATTTCTACCATTCTCTTAAATGTTGATTTTTTTACCCCCGTTAAACGTCGAAACTTTTCTCCTTCTAACTTTTCTATTTCCTTATATTTCATGCTTCCAAATACTTGATCTTACTCTCTCTCCCTCAATTTTGAAAGAAGTCTAATGAGTACGATACCACAGAATTCAGCAGAAGACTTGATGATACAGGTGGCGAAAAATCGAGCAGGCATTTGAGACTCTTTACCGCGGTATATCACGCTAACCTTACTATTACCCACAAATATAAATGTTTGTTGCATAGCTCTTAATGGCATAACTTTTGCTTGAAATAACTGTTTATATGGTGCAATTTACAGCTTTTAGTTGCTAAAATTATAACTCTTAGTTTAATAATTTTAATCCAATAAGCTTTCAGGTTAATAAAATTAAATTATTTGAGTAAATACAATACTATGTTTTTATTTGTGGGTAATAGTATTAGCAGACTTATTTGATATAGATTATATCCCTGTACCGTCCTGAAAATTTGATATACCTCCTCCGCCGTTTTTCCTCTAGTAAGTAGTTCTTCCTCTCTCTCCTCACTAGTGTTTTTTATTATCAAATCGATGTGGTGGTCGACTTTTTCTTTCATACTCATACTGCTGTAGAGATGCTCATCAAAGGTTACCCAGAGATTTTTAACATACACCATTATTGATCTAATACTTTCGTGATTCTTGAATTTTGCAAAAACTTTTTCTATCGCTTCTTCTCTAATTGCGAGAACATCTGGCGCTTTTGACGTTTTTAAATCGCGAAATTTTTCTTTTACCACTTTCACAAAGTATCTTTCTGCTTCTTTCTGCGCTGAACTGGAAAAGATTTTCTTTGCTTTGTGCGGATTGAAAGGTCCTGAAAGATAGGTGCTATGCTCCGGAGGAACAGAAGTGCCATTTTTAAACCATCTTACTTCCTTATTTTTTAAAACTTGTAATAGTTCACTGGCAGTAAGGCGCGTTTCATCATCGAAAGTTCTAACTGGAAGCTTGCGCTCAACTGACTTCTCTCGCGCTTTTATTCTTCTTCTAGAGTTAATTTGTGCCCTGACATGTTTGCTATTGGTATTAATTACGTGAGAGCTGCCACGTATATTAAAGTTATGGGATATACGATAATACGAGGTCAAGCTTTTTTTTGCTTGACTACTCTTTTCGTTCTGATATTCTATTATTGCTCTGTCTTGCATAGGGCGTGTAGAATTTGTTTCGCAGCAGGAGTCTACAGGAAAATTTTTACCGTGTAAAGTGTAAGATTGCGCTTTACGCGGTTTTTTCTGAAATATTGAAATCACAACAACAAAGAAAAATTAATCCCTTCTGTTCTTGCATAGGTTTGTTTCTAATAGGTTGATTATGCTTTTTAAGGCATAAAGGACAGTTCTACTATAAATTAGTTAGTGTGTAAAGTAGAACCTAAGATTTTTTTGACTTTAGTTTTTCGATCTCGTCAATTGGAAAACCGGTAGATTCGGCTATTAAGTCAACAGATATGCCAGCTTTAAGTAAGTTTTTTGCAACTTCAATCTTTCCTTCAGTTCTACCTTTCTCTTCAGCAGTCTCAAGTCTGTATGCAAGAATGGCTTCTTCTTTTCGTAGATCCATTATTCTTTCGTCATATGCCACCAGATCTTTCTCACTCCAGTGTTCCTTGTTTAACTCCTCATACGCTAGATTTATTATCGGAGATTTTTCTGCTATATCTTTTAGGTCTTTCTCTGTAGTATCTTGTGCGTGTTTGAAAAAAAAGCACCAGCGTTCTACTGTACTTTCCAACTGTTCCACTTTATCTTTTTTGAATTTAGGTAATTCAATGAAGACAAATTGAAAACCTTTTAGGTAATGTCCATTAGTTTTTATTTCTCGTATATTATGAGTAGAAATATACTCAACTTCCTCAGGAAACAGAATATTATTAGAGATGGCAATAAAGAATACTTTCTTTAAATTAACATATTCGTTACCTCTTCCAGCTTGTCTTGAATAAGCTTTAGCAGCATATAGTTGTGCACGTTCTTGAAAGCTTTTATCGCGAGCAAGTTGCATCTCAATTACGTATCTGTGACCACTAGAATCTTTGCAAAGAACATCAACAATACTTTGCTTATCAGATGCAATCTCAGGATCCATAATGGTGCTGAGAAACTCAACTTCTTGTATAGTATCTACTCCAGTAAATCCTAAAATATCATTAAGAAAGTGAATAAGAATATTCTTATTTTCCTTGTTACCAAATATCCTTTTAAACGTTAAGTCGCATTTTGGATCTAGAAATTTAGAAAAAACCATAAGAGATTTGCTTGAAAATTATTAATATTATACACTATTTTCCGCGATCTTTCAACTTAATATTCTCCCTGTATTTACTTGATATGGCACTGTAACCTTTCCGGTTGACCCGCTGCGATTCTTTGCAACGTTTATCTCTAAGTCGTTGTTAGAATCAGCTTTATAGTAATTTTCTCTGTAGAGTAATAACACCAGATCAGCATCTTGTTCGATGCTCCCTGACTCTCGCAGGTCTGCTAATTGCGGTCTTTTATTTTGTCTATCTTCTACCTTACGGCTTATTTGTGACAATGCTACGATAGGAACATTAAAGTCTTTTGCTATGTTTTTTAAAGTTCTACTGATTTCTGTTACTTCAAGAGTTCTATTTTCGGTTACTTTCGATCCTCTAAGTAGCTGTAAGTAATCAATGTATATGCACTTCATTTTATATTTTCTACAAATTGATGAGATTTTTTTCTTTAGGATATTTAAATCCATATTTCCTGAATTATCGATGAGAATATTTAAAAAAACTATTTGATTTATTCCTTGATGTAGAAGTTCTGTATCTTGTTTCTTGATAATATTGTTTATTGTTTCATTTACTTCAATACTAATCATTCTATTGATTAACTGATTTGCTGACATTTCAAGTGAGAAAAAGCAGACATATTCTTGATTTTTCAGTAATTTTGCAGCTTGCAGAGCCATGTGTAGTGCTATTGAAGTCTTGCCAATTGAAGTACGTGCTGCAAGCACTGTTAATTCTCCTTCTTTTAAGCCACCAGTTATGGTGTCAAGCCTCTGTTGTTATTCCTTCTATTTCATTGTTGTTTGCAAGTAGTTTATCGATGTAGCTTTTATAAGCTTCAAAATAATCAATGATTGGTTTGATGTCTTCATCGACCCTGACCACTCCTTCCTGATCCATTCTCTACCTTGAACCGGAGGCTCCTCAAACTCTAAGTCTTGTTTTCGTCGCCTCTCCCCTAATTATATATTATATATATAATAATATATATATATAATATATAATTTATAGGGGGGTGTACCAAAAAAATGAGTTTTTTTTGAGCTGAGCGAAGCCACCTAAGGTAGAGAATGGATCAGGAAGGAGTGGTGTATAAAATATATTTAATGTTTATAGAATATCCTCTAATTGAAACAGGAAAAGTGATTACGTAAAAAATATATTTAATGTTTATAAAATGTACTTACCTCTTGTAAATGGTATCTCTATGTCCTATCTCTGTGATAACCACTATATGTTCTGATTGATTTACTCTGTAAACTACACGATAGTCACCTACTCTTAACCTTCTACGCCCTTTTAAGCCATAATATAGTGGTTCACCAAGGTTTATTGGATCAACTGTAAGCCGCTCATTTATTGCGTTTATAACCCTTAATCTTACTGTTTTCGGAAGATCTGGAAGATCCTTCTCAAGAACATTGTCTAGGAAGATAATAGTGTATCCCAATCTACGTCCTCACTTTTTGTCATTTTTGCACCTTCAACATCACGCTCATCAGAAATTTTAGATACTAAAAAATCCTCCATTTCGAGTTCAACTGCTTCTCTGAACAGTTTTTCTGCTAGTTCTTGAGCAGGCTGCTTAGTAAATTCAGATAATTCAGCAAGATATTTTGAAGTTTCTGGATCAAGAGCTATGTTAATTCCTAAGTTTGCCATACGTTTTACCGAATTCTACTACTGTAATCATTTTACAACATTTTTCTGAATTTTTCAATAAAGAAAGTTGATGATATGTAAAGAGAATTTTGTGCACCTGTGTTAATAAACTATTAATAATTTGGCATATACTAGAACTGGTCTTTGTTGATGTTAGGGAGAAATGACACAAAGGTTAATACTAAGCATAGTATTGCAAGATATTATCAAGAACAAGGAAGGTATGCCAGCGGCTGGCTACTGGATGTATTTCTATGATAAAAAAAGTCCCACAACTCTTCGTCATGCGTATTATAAAAACCAAGAGGGAAATGCCGTACCGGCACCAAATCCACTGCAGCTTGATGAAAACGGTGCTTTACCTCATAAATTATACTACTTTGTTGATGTTGATGATCCTGAAGATCGTTACACCGTAGAACTAAAGTGCCATTACGGCAATGCTGTAGCTCCTGAACTCATCTTTCATGATCTACCGTACTTTCAAGAACAACAGAGAGCTGATCCAGCTACAGCTATATTGTCTGATAACTTATTTATCGATGGTCAGTTTAATATTGGTCTACAAATTGATGATCGAGCTGGTTATGTTTCACCTGAATTTTCGCAAGTGCCGATTGCTGGGCTTTCATGGCAGTTTTTAAGGTCTTATGGTGATTCAGTAGCAATACAAGATAGAACTGATGTAGACAGGATTTTCATTAAAGACATTACTGAAGCTGAACGAATCGGTGAAGGCAATCCTCGTTTTTATTTGAACGTTATTTGCGAAAAATCCAGTGAAACAACACCACCTCTGCAGAAAGCTGTAACGTTTAGGAGCTCTAATGCGTTATGGGGAACTAATGCTAGAGCTTGGCTGAAGTTCTATGCTTGGGGAGGTGGTGATGATATATTAGTTAATGTACAGGCAATTCGTGATTTTGGTTCAAAATCATCAACACCGCCGCAAGTTATGTCAATTGATCAATTTTTAATTGATTCTGATACTCCGAAGGTTTATTACACTAGTTTAAGTTTGCTTGCCTTTGTAATACCTGCAGATATTGGCGATGATCAAAGCTTGACGTTGCAGTTTGTGTTGCCGCCGAATCGGACATTTAATTTCAAAGCGACAAATTTTTATTCTGCAGAAGTCTCATCGCCAATACATGCAGTTGATTTTAAATATCCAACACAAAATTCTGATTTAGCAAAATCTAATTTGTTGTTTTCGTCGTTTAAAGAAAATAAATATAGCATTGATAACAGTTACAATGAGCTAGTTTTTGCAATTGATGGTCTTAAGTTTGTCGATAATATTGGCGAAATAGTTTCCTACCCAAAAGGTGCAAAAGTCGACGAGGAAAAGATAAATCTGCTCAAGTGCGATGGTCGCACACTTGATGGAGCGGGTATTAGTCCGCTTGGCATTGAATACAAAAGACTATATGACAAGCTAGACTATACTCCAGTTACATTTGATATGCTGAAAACTGAAGACGTGCCAAATTGGTTTAATGCGATATCAAGTGAGTATATTAAGAAGTTTGTTGCAAATTTATAATCAACTATTTTGTATAATTGATTTTTTAGATTATTATATTAACTCTAATATTTTTGGTTTAATGAAAGATAATATTATTTATCACTCTCACTTAGGCGTATACGGTTTAATTTTAAAACCTAAAAGTATAGTTTTGGTGAAAAAAAGTCGAGGTCCTTACAAAGGGTTGTTTGATTTACCAGGTGGAAGTCTAGAAATTGCTGAAACGCTTGAAGAGGCGCTTGTAAGAGAAATTAGAGAAGAAACAGGTTGTTTAGTGAAACAATACGACCAAATCCAAACAGTTACTAGCCTATATCATTATAATGAAGACAATGTAAATAAATGTCTAAAACATATAGCAGTTTTATACAAAATTGAAATCATAGGAGAAATAAAGCGAGAATCTGATGGAAAAGATTCTGATGGTTGTATATGGCAAAGTATAGATACTATAAACTATAAAAAAATTTCTCCGATAGTTCATATAGCAAGTAAATTCATAAAATGAAGACTATTATTTTTATTACAGGTGTATCCACGGTTGGAAAATCAAGTTTGGCTCATATATTAGGTTCAAAGCTTTTTATGCCTAGGAATTTTACGATTCCACTAACTACTTGTAGAGAAAAAAGAATAGATGATGATCCTAAATATTTAATAAATTTGACTGCTGAGGAATTTCAAAAATCTCAATTTTTTATTAATTGTGAGACATATGGTATATTGAACAGTGATATAGAAAAATTTTTGAACTCAGACAGAAAAATAGGAATTTGTATTTGTGGACCCAAGGAACTATCTCAAATTAATATAAGGCAGAAAAAGTATTATAGCTTTAATACATTAAAAATACTACTGAGATACTCAGATACAGAAGTTGAAGAAAATAAATTACTTACAAAATCTATCAATGCTTATTTTCAAGAAGATCCAGCTTTAAAAAGGCTTTCTATTTCCCAAGAACTCAATAAATTATATTTTTTTAATAAATCTTATATTACGGAAAATATTGATTTAATCTTAACTCGTACTAATAATATTCAAGACTGGGTAAATATAATTAACAACAGAATAATGCATCAAACACTTGATACAATTAAATTAAATAGAAAGTCTGAAAAATATATACATTATAGATGATGACATAAGACCTTTTTCTCGTTTGTAATATTTTCTGTAATTCCCTTTTCTAAATGAGATAATAATTTATCTACGTTCAGTTTTGACCATTCGGGAGTCAATTTAGGAATTTTGAAAGTATAATAATCTGTCGAAAGCATTGCTCGGAGAGAAAATACAATTTGCCAATTCTTAAATGATTCACAAATCTTTTCTATATTTTTTTTTGGTAGTAAACCTTCTTCTAAAGTGTTGAAATAAGACTTAAGGAAATATTCAACTTTTTTTGAATCTGTTGATATAGGAGACTTTGAAACAGCTTGTAAAAGATCAATTAACTGAAATCCTTTAAGTTCGATTGAATCAAAATCAATAATGTTATAATTTAAGTTTTGATCCTCAATAACATTTGCAGTTGTGAAGTCATTATGTGTTATGCCTACCAAACAAGGTATATTAGACATATAATTTGTAAATTTGCTCTTACCTTCTAATATGCAATTAACCATTTTATGGTAAAATTTGCTACGGCTTGGAAAGTGGAATAAAACGCCTTCTTTGACTTCATTGCACCAATATTGATTTATTAGCTTAAATTCGTTATCAATAAATTTATTGATTTTGTCGGGCTGTAAATCAGTTTGTAAATTATGAAATCCTTTTATAAAATTTGCATACTTGATTACCTCAGGAAACGTAAATAAATTTGGTTCCTTTCCTTTAATATAAGTCATTAAAACCGCGCATTTTTTATTGTTATCAAAGTCTTCAACAAAATTCAGATTATTAGACTTGATGTAGTTTAAATTTGTAAATTCCTTAGGTATATCTTGGAAAATTCTTATTGAATTTTCTATATCAGACTTATGCTTTGTTTCAACGATTTTTAAGACATATAATGGCTTTTTCTCAATAAAGTTACCTACGAAAAAAACTGTGTTATCAAGCCCCTTGTCAGTGGGCCACAAGTCTATATCTTTGAGACTATAATTATCCTTTAAAAAATTTAATACATCACTTACATTATATACATTTATTTGTACCATATTTATTACTATTTTGCTAAGGATAAGTTTGAATCAATTCTGCTTTTATAAAAAGCTTTTAAAGTTGAAATAATCTTTGTACCCGAAAATTCTTTTAAAAGATGTTGATAAAAATGTTCAGTTAAATTTAATGCTTCTTTGGCTTTATAAAATTCTAATATTTTTGAAACACATTCTTTTGCAATTTCATTAATAGTATTTCCGTTAATGGTTAAACATAAAGTATTCTTGCCTGAATCTCTCACCATTTCGGGAATCCCTCCTTTTAATAAAGCAATGACAGGACGTTTCGACAACCCTACCTCGATTAATACACCAGGAAAATTATCACCTAAATAACATATAAGGAAAAGATCCCCTGCCTGCATAATTTTTGGCATTAAATCGTGATTTATGTAACCAGCTATATGAACGTGATGCTTTGTCTTATCATCAAATCTTGATAGCAGCCCTTCGGCAGAAAATTTATTATTAGCTGTTAAACTACTGCTATTCTCCTTACAGTGTCCAATGAAATAAAAATGAGCATTAGGTATTTGATTTATTATTAAGGGTATTGTCTCAATGAATATCTCAACCCCTTTTCTTTTTTCTACACTCCCTACAATAAATATATTAAAATCATCAGGATTGATTGGACATTTAGTATATTTTTTAAATAAATCAACAGCTTCTGCTCTAGTATTATTTATTTTAGAAAAATGATTTACATCAATTGGATTTGGTACAATAATGTGAGGAATTCCTAACCCTTGATTTTTAAGGACTTTTTCTTGAGTTAAATTATAAATGTAATTTGTAGGTGCAGAAAGGATATTACTATTTAGCATTTGTTTATGTTCTTTTTGCATCTGTAACGTTTTTATTTCATCAAGTTTTAAGTCATTTAATTCTGCTGTTACTGCAAGGGGTGTATGTATCCTGGTAATTTTTAATATGTTCTTATCACTTTCAGCCCTATAATAATTCGATAATAACCCCTCCCATTCGGGAGCTTCTATAGCAACAATATACTTTGGAAGTCTATACTTAATTTTATTTACTAATTTCATCACTTCTTTTTCAATTATATAACTGAAATCTACAATATTTAACTCTTTTTTAGCCTTAATTCTACTTATGTAACGTATTTCTAAATTATCCTGTGTTTCAACGAAATTTTGTTCAGTAGGCGATTGAGTGATCCAAATAATTTTTGTTGAATTTGGTACAGTATGTTGCAAATTTTCAGTTAAGTTTCCTAAATACGTACCTATACCTCCTTTAACTAAGTATTTATGATCTTCTGTAGAAACAAATATGTAATGTGTAATATCGTTGCTAGTATCTTCTTTCTTTTGCTTGTTTTCATAATAATTAATATTTATATTTCTTTAAGTAGTAAGATATGACTCAATTTTTTGTTAGTTACAATGTATTTTACTAGTTAAAAACCAGGATAAAGTACTAGGCTTTTTTCCCTTGACCTTTTTGATGCACCTTTGATTTTGGCAGCTCATGGACTGGGTAATGTGGTAGCTAAAGGTGGAAAAGCAGTAACAGGTCTGTTTAAACAGGGCAGAGAGCCGGTGCGTAATGTAGTTAGTCGTGGTTTTGATGCTGCAATAAAAGACGTACCAAATATTAAAGTAAATGATGTGGGAGAGTTCTTAAAGAGTACTACTAAGGAAACTAGCAATCCTTTTCAAAGAATTGTTGCTAAGGATTTAGCAAAGAAGTTTTCTAGTAAAGATGGAAATTATACATCCAAAGAATTTGCCGATATATTATCAGGACTCAGGGAATCTTCTCGAAATTTAGCCAAAAAGTATGATGTACCAGAAAATCAGATCAGAGATATTGTAAGCAAACTAGAAGAACGCTTTTTACTGCTACGTGCCAATGTCAGTAAAACAATGGGACTACTAAGTGGTGCAAGTAGTGCCTTAGAGAAAGGGAACGTTAGAAAAGTAGCTGAGATATTTAGTGAATTACCGGAAAAAATTGCCATTGATAATGGAGTGTTTACTAAGGACCAAGTAATTAGAGGTTTTTTACTGGAAAATGCTGATGCTATTAGAAATAAGTTTATAGCACCTGTTGCTTCAGAGAAATTAGCAGAGTTTGTTAACAAAACAGGATCGTTTGGTAATTTATCTGCGGAATTGGTGAAAAAAACTTTAGCAGAAATAGGTCTCAATGGATTTGCAGATGGCAAAATTGCTAAGTTATTTGCTCAGTATTCTTTTGGTTCTGCTAAAGATCCAGTAACACGAGAATTAATGTCAGCTCTGCAAGGCAAGATTATCGAAGAACAAAGTGGTTTCATTTTAGAAATGCTCAAAAAAGCAGCGATGAGTGGTGGTAAAGTAGCATTGCGTGGACGAGTGAAAGAAGATGACTAAGCTCGAATATCTAACAAGACTGAGGAGTAGCTGGTTTGATTATTGGAGTCAAAATATCGAGCAAGCACGGCGGCAGCATAAGTTCGTGATCATGGGGCAGCAATATACTGAAAATGAACAGCGAGAGCTGCTAAATATTGGTGCAGAACCAATAGTCTTTAACGTCACATTTGCAATGGCTGAGAAGATTTTAAACACTGTGCGTGGTAAAAAGTATGACTTAGAGCTAAAGGTAAATGGTGAAAGCCCTGACCCTGAGGTGATGCAGTTTATGCACGGCTCTATCACTGATTTAATCTTTAGTCAAGATCACTATGTGGAATATAGTAAGGCACTTAAAGAAGCAATTATCGGTGGCTATTCAGCGCTCTATATTGGTTTTGGTTACAACAATGAAGATATTGAAGATGATGAACTGACATTTAAAATCAGAGCAATAAACGGTACTGAAAGTTTCTTTTTTGATCCACACAGTAATGAGCCACATAAGGGTGATGGACGTTACTGTGGTATTATTCATCGCTTATATAAAACAAGCCTAGAAAAGATGGGTTATTCGCAAATTGCCGAATTGGAATTTAAAGATAAAGATACTGTTCCTTATATTGAAGTTACTGATTTGTATTTAAAAAAGAATGACGGCATAACTTTTTATCGCTTTACAAATGAGAAAATTCTTGAAACTAAGGAGTTGTATGGTCATAGACATTTACCACTGGTATTTCATGGTGGCTGTTCTCATTATATTGATAATCATGAGGTAACAAGACCACTTGGTGTTGTGTGTCACTATGCACAGAAAGCCTATAATCATTGTATGGCAATGATAAATTATGGTGCTAAATACTTTCAAAATCGCTATTTAATGCCACAAGCAAGTGTTAGCAATGATAAGGCTCAGCGCTTTGCTGATCCTCGTGAACTGTTACTAGAATATGCGCCGGTTGATGGTATGCAGCCTATTGTTATACCGCCAACTGGTTCTGATCCAAACCTCGCAATACTAATGCAGCAAGCTTTGAGTCTGTTGTCGCAAATTTGGAGTGACACTACGAGCATTGTGAAGGACAGCAAATATTCATCTGCCGCTGCTTTGCGGGACAAGTTGAGGGAAAATGAAGGTAGCGTCACTTCCTACTATTTTGCTCATCAAATTACTCTAGGTCAAGTAGGGAAAGTCCTGCTTTCCCTTTTGCCGTATCAATTAGCACAAGATGATGAGACTTTAGATATTTTAGTTGATTTCAGTAGACAAACAAATGTGAAAATTAAAATCAGTGAATCTTTAGAAAAACAACGTGAAAAGGATAATGAACTGATGCTGAATGTCATGCAGTACCTTGGTGCGAATGGTCTTGCTAATCAGCAAATAAGTATCGAACTTATAGCGGAAATGCTCCTGAATCAAGATACAGTGAGCAGTAAGATTTTACGTGATAAAGTGCTGAGTGTTGGTCAGCAGCAGCAAGCACAAGCTGCACAGCAAGCACAGCAGCCAACAGAACAGGATATTAAATTACTTGAGATTCAAACAAAAAAAGAAGCTGCAGAACTGAAAGCCAAAGTTGACTTAATAGCTGAGCAGTTAGCTGTTTTGCGGGAGCAGATGCGTAATGCTCATGAAGAAAAAATGCTGAGGGAGAAGAGTAGCGATGGAGCTTAAAATACGAAAATTTCCATGTCCAAAAAAACTTAAAGGTGTTCCTGAAAATGTTTTAAGCATTGATCTTGGCAAGAACATTGGTCTTGCCTATGTGAAGGACAATACACTTTATTGTGGTAGCTATGTTTTAAACGTTGAAAAATGGCGGCTGAGTGGAGAGACATTGCGCCGGATTAGTGATGAATATCGAGGAGTCATTGATTTATTACTATTTGGAAATCAAGAAATGGATTTAGTACTGCTAGAAGATAATCAGTATTTTTTCAAGCAAAGATATATTCGTGGTAGCCACATGTCATATTATAAAAAGCTACAAATGGTGGTAGAAGGGTTATTTTGTTTGCACTGGAGGGGTGAAGTTAAACGCTATTTTGGTGGTTCATTGAAAAAGAGATGTTTTGGTACAGCACGTAAAGAAATTGTGAAAGATCGTATTAAGAAAATGCTTGGTGTTTCTGGGATGAACGACCATATGACAGATGGCATAGCAGGACTCTTTGCTGGTATAAAAAGGGAGGAATAATGTTTGGAGATTTATTTGATTGGCTTTTTGGTAGTTCTAAAGCTAATCGCCAATTTGAAAATAATATCGGAGTACAAAAAGAGTTATATGGTCGGTATAATAAATTCATGGATAGTCTTGGAGGCCTCGGGAAAGGTGGTCCCGGAGGATTTATCAATCAAATAGCATCGCAATACAAAGAAGGTCCTTATCAGCAGTTCATCAGCAATCAAATGAATACCGCGCTGGGTAACAACTTACGTGCCAGCGGACTTGATCGATCAAGTTATGGTCTGTCTAAAGTTGCAAGTTTAAACTCTGAGCTTGCCTCTAAGGGTTTAAACGACTTTATCAGTTCATCTTTAGGTGGATTGCAAAGTCTTATTGGCGCCCATGGGCTTGGCGGGCAAATTGGTCAAAATCTAGGTGGTGGTTATACTTCTTACGGAAAATCTTTAAATGATCGTTGGGTAGCTATGAATCAAATGCTAGGAGGACTTGGTGGAGCTGTAGGTAGGACTTTAGCTTGATTTTTTATACTATGTATAGTATAATATTAATATTATATGAGATAAAATGATTTCAGAAGGGACTTATATCGGATTTATGTTTATATTCTGGGCTTGTGTGTTGGGTTTGTTTTTTGGTTTCGGTCCATGGATAGAGGGTCTAATTTATCTTGGATTGTTTTTAATAGTTTTTTAGTAGTAGAGAAGTTAACTCAGAAAGGAAGGAGTGGTGTATAAAAATATATTAATGTTTATAGAATGTTTTAATCTCCGTAAATGTATTCTCTATGCTCTATTGCAGTAATTATTACTATACGTTCTGATTTAATTACTCGATAGATCAAGCGGTAATCACCTGTTCGTATTCTACGGTGTCCTTTGAATTCACCAAGCAAGGGATCCCCTGCCTTCTCAGGAGAAAGTGTAAGGCGCTCTTTTACGATTTCTTTTATCCTTGCCCATATTGTCTTAGGAAGGTTTGGAATATCTTTATGAACTACATTTTCCTCATAACAGATTAAGTAATTATCACCAGTTGATGTCTTCATGCCTAATGAATTTTGCATTTCGAGTGTCGCGTTGAACAGCGAGTTTGGCTATCGCCATATCTTCTTCATTTTCAATTGCTTCTTGTATAAACTGCTCTGCTAGCTCTTGAACTGATTGGTTTTTTACTTTAGCTAGACGAGCAAGATCTTTTAAAACTTTTTCACTAATATTAACGCCTGAATTTGCCATAAGTTTTACCAAAGTCTACTACTGTAACAATTATACAACATTTTTCTGAATTTTTCAATAAATTAGTGTATGCTAAAATTAATTTAAAGGATGAAAAATGCTATCTCAAGAGGATATTGTTTTATGCCGCAAAGACTTTGGTTTCTTTGCGTTTCAAGGCATGCTACGAGTATTTAACATTAGACTCAATTTAAAGAGAGAGAATGGTAGCAAAAACTATCTGTGGCTGCTCTTTAGCAGTGTTAATCGGTTGGTGTTTGAAAAAGCACATAGCCAGTGGTGGAACATACCGCCACGTTGCGCTAAAACAACGCTCGGCTTTGTTTTTCATGTAGCTTTTGCCCTTGGCAACAATCCTAGGGCAAAATTTATGTACATTACTCATCAAAGGGATTTAATGCGTGAGAAGATGAATGAACTGCACATTGTCCTTGAGTCTCCATTTTATCGGCAAGTTTTTCCCAACGTGAGAATAGTTGGGCGCAGAAGTACAAGAGTAATAAGAACGAAAGAAGGAGGTTTTGTTAATGGCTTTTCAATATCAGGGCATGTAACAGGTACTGGAGCTGGGGACAGCTCACTTGATTTTGATGAAGGTCGAAAGTATGGTGGCTGCATCATCCTTGATGATCTACACGATGCAAGCTGCGCTTACAGTCGAGTGTCACTAATCAGTGCCTGTCAGAAGTTTGAGCAATGCATAACTTCAAGGCGCAACACTGCTGACACACCATTTTTAGTGATTGGACAGAGAATTAGTGTTTACGACATCTTTGGTTATTTGGATAAAAAGTCAGAGCGACAGTTTGAAAAGATCATCATTCCAGCAGTGCTAGAAGATGGCACCAGCATTGATGAAAACAGACTGCCGATGGAGGAGCTAAGGATTAAGGAAAAAGCAGAGCCTTATGTTTATCAGTCGCAATATATGCAAGATCCTCCAGAGCCAAAATGGCGAATATTTCGTCAGGAAGACTTTAAGAACCCCAGTTGCGGATTAGAAGTCAGTGAAAAAGATAGGGAAATAGGGTAAACTCCGGAAACATATTATCAAAAAGTAGAGAGGTTACCCATGAATAAAAATGTAACAGAATTATTTTGCTTTGTAGACGATTTTTGCAAGGCTATAAACAAAAATTTCGCAGAAAAACTCCTGCCAAACAGTAAAAAACCTACCAGAACGCCAGAGATTACGCATTCTGAAATTCTTACTATAATTTTACTTTATCAACAATCTAGATGTGAGGACTTTAAATCTTTCTATACATATTATTTGAAAGCACTATATGGATCTGAGTTTCAAAATTTGCCAACATATAGTAGATTTATTAGGCTAAAACCGAGGGTTTTATGGTATTTAGCATTACTTTTGCAATGGCTATGTGAGCAGTCGAAAATGACAGGGATTTCGTACATAGATGCAACATCTATCGCTGTTTGCCATCCAAAAAGAATCTCAAGAAACAAAGTTTTCAAAGGATTGGCAAAGCTTGGAAAGACTACATATGGCTGGTTTTTTGGTTTTAAATTGCATATGGTAATTAATGAAAAAGGTGAAATTCAAGGAGTTACACTTACTAAAGGTAACGTTGACGACAGAAAACCAGTACCAAAATTAACTGAAAAACTGACTGGTCTTTTGTTTGGTGATAAGGGCTATATAAAGAAAGAGCTCTTTGCAAAACTCTTCGATAGAGGACTAAAACTCGTTACCAAAGTAAAAAAAGGTATGAAAAACACATTAATGCTACTTGAAGAAAAGATTTTTTTAAGAAAAAGGTCGATTATTGAAACAGTTTTTGGCTACCTAAAAGACAGACTTGAGCTTGAGCATTCAAGGCACAGGTCTCCAATAAATTTCTTGGTGCACGTCTTTTCCACATTAGTTTCATATTCCATGAAGCCTAAAAAGCCCTGTATTTCTAGATTTTACTATATTG
The DNA here is from genome assembly GCF_936270145.1 of Wolbachia endosymbiont of Oedothorax gibbosus. Taxonomy (GTDB): domain Bacteria; phylum Pseudomonadota; class Alphaproteobacteria; order Rickettsiales; family Anaplasmataceae; genus Wolbachia. Next base: position 382,731 of record NZ_OW370537.1, on the reverse strand, counting down.
ATTAATCCGCAACTGGGGTTTTAAGAAGATTGATTTTGCTTATAAGACAATTGGCGATAAAGATTTGGTAGCATTTATAGATCTAAACAGTGGTTCAACTAAAACACTCGATAGAACGGCGGTGGGAGTATTTCAGCCGTTTTTTATGAAGAGTGATTTTACATATGAGCCAAAACGGTGTGGAGTATGGGTGGATTTACTGGCAGAAAAGTTAGACCCAGCTACGATTGAATTGGATATTCATAAATTTTTGAGAAAGTACGAACAGAGATTACATGCTGTGGTAGTGGAAAAACATGGTATAGGTTTTAAAGTTATAGCTGATTTACACAGGCTATTACAAAATACAACAATTCATGGATCGACAAGAGCAAAATCAAAGAATGAGGTATTTCATTCTTGTGATCAATTTGTGGGACAGGGGCATATATTTCTTGAGAGAGAAGATCGAGATTTTCATTATGTGATGTTTGATGAGTTTGAAAAGATACATACTGAAGCTGAAAATCAGCGCACGGATGATATAGTTGATGTTGGGTGTGAATTTATCATATGGTGGTGTGAAAGAAACCGTCTAGGAATAGCTTGTCCTGAAGATATGTATAATCCTGCAGTATTGAAGAATGACGCTGTAAATGCCGTTTCCGTTCGAGCACGAGCACCTTTTTCTTGTTTGAGTGTTTGTGATACTTAGTTATTCACAATTTTGTTGATAATTAGATGAATAAGCCTCTTCTCTTATTTGTGACATACTGACATACTGACATACTGACACATTGACATACTGACACATTGACATCATAGTGAGGTTAAAGTTCGAAGGTTTTCTATGTTGATAGTTGTTGGTGGTCAGAAAGGTGGTTGTGGTAAGACAACTATAGCTACAAATATAACAACGATGCGTGTTATTAAAAAAGTGGATGTTCTTCTCTATGATATTGATCCACAAAGAACAGCTACTCTGTGGGCCTCTCGTCGAGATGAGAATGACGATCTACCGAGAGTTGGCAGTAGTCAAAAGGTTCTAGACAAACGAACGATTAATGTTGGTACAGTAATTAGAAATGAATTACGTGCTTTACAGTCAAAATATCAAGATATTGTTGTTGACGCAGGTGGTGCTGATAATGAAGCATTAAGAGCTGCTTTATCATTAGCTGATCTAGCTATATTTCCTATTATTCCTTCTGAATTTGATATGTGGACATTTGAAACTCTTAGCAATTTAGTTGCTAGTGTTTCGGGGAATCTGAGCGCAAAAGTCTTACTTAATAGAGTAAGTACTAATCCAGTTACAGCTAAAAAGGAAATTGAGGACTGTGATGATTTCTTAAGTGATTTTGATAACCTAACGAGGTGCGATAATTTCTTAAGTGAACGAGTTGCAGTTCGACGTGCCTCTGGCAAAGGTATGGCAATTATTGAATATAAACCAGCTGATACAAAAGCAATTGAGGAAATGGAGTCTGTTTACAAAGAGGTTTTAAATGTCCAATAAACGGATTCCCAAGGTTTCAGAAAGTAGATTGGATGAAACACCTAGTAACTCTGCGGTAGGTTGTACAAGGGATGATCAATGGGCAAATGCTTTCATTAAGAAAATGGAGCAAATGCATCGACTGACGGTAAGGTTGCCTCTTGATTTGCATCAGGAGCTAAGAAAAATAGCATTTGAAACCAAAACTAGTAGCACTGCTATCATAGTAGAAGCAATAAGAAGATATTTAAATTGTGAATAACTCACATATAACTCTTTCTTCTTTTACAACTAAAATAGGGGGCACTTTCGACTTTTATAATAAGAATATACTGTAAAAACTATATTATATACTTTTATATATAGTATTGTAGATAACTTTTTAAATTTAGAAAAAATAAAAGGATTTTTTTATAGTTATTTATGGTAAATACAAAACCATTTATGTAAAAACTTGTATAGTTACCAAGTTTTTATTGAGTTTTTTTTCAATTAAGCAATAAGAGGACCACTTTTAGGTGAAACGTTAGTATTTTTACTCTTTTTTATAGGCTAAGGTGGTGGATCAGACTCGCACAGCCTGTCGTAATCCTTTAGAACATCAAATGGATTTTCTCTAATACAAGACAGTATATGACGTACCTCCCGCATTATCCCCTTCCTATTGCGAACATACTTCTTGTTGAAAAGAAAAGAAACATGCCGCCGCGCGATCAAGAAAAAGTCCTTTTCCGTGTCAACACCAATTCTGATCATTCTGTCTTTAAACCTGTTAAAAAGCAGTTTTAATCGCCTCTGCAACTCTTTCCTTACGTATATCTCAAGAGAAACTCCTCCTCGCTTGCTTATACCAACCCTCATAAATAACTAGACAAATAATTCACAGAGCAAATGGTTTTGATCGAACTTTCCGTAATATCTCGAATAAATTCAGATACAGCATTTTCAAGTAATTTAATAGAGTCATACATCTTGTTCTTTATTATATTTTCCTTTAAATGTTGCCAAAATCTTTCCACAGGATTGAGCTCAGGCGAGTACGGCGGCAAATAAATTATGGTGATATTTTCAGGAGTTTTTAAACCTTTAGACCTATGCCAACTTGCGCAATCCATGATAAGAAAAGCTTCTCTAGTCCCCAAATCTTTCGACATCTGCTCCAAAAATATGTTCATGCAATCTGTGTTTACATGTGGAGCAAGTAGGCTAATATCCTCTCCATTCCTGGGATTTACAGCGCTGTAAAGATAGAAGTTTTCTCTTCCGATTTTTACTTTAACTTGTGTTCTTGAGCCCTTTTTAAACCATCCATGTCCAACTTTTGAGTGCGTTCCAAATCTCGATTCATCGAAAAAAAACCTCCTTTTTCCGGTTCTTTTCCACAATTTCATTGAGATTTTTTTTGAACTCCTCTTGTTTGTTTTTGTCTTGTTTATAATGTGCTGGACGAGGTGTGATATATGTAAATCCTAGCTTCTTCATAAGCCTTCTCGCCGTTGACTCACTTACTTTGATAGCTAACATTCCTTCAACTATACCTTGCAATTTTTTAGCAGTCAGATTTGCCCCATCTTCTTCTATTACCTCTCTTATTTTTTCCTTCTTCTCCTCGTTCAGTTTTGGTTTAGGTCCTCGCCCTGGCTGTATTGCAAACCCAATAACACCTTTTTCTTTAAATCTTGCAATCCATTTCATTAATGTCGTTCTCGTAATTCTATATATTTTAGCAACTTTTGAGATACCATACTCCTTTGCTGATATTATTGCTTGTAACCTTCTTCCTATCTCTCCTCTTATTCCATATTTTTTTAATTCTAACTTGCATTGATTATATAGTTCTTCTCCTATTGCTTTACTTTTTCCTGCCATAAACTACATATTTATTCTTTCTAGCCTCAATTATTTGTAGTTTTTACTATTTGTCTATCTATTAGTGGAGATTGGTATTATAAACAAGTATCGAAGAATAAAGGAGCTGCTGGTGTGGATGAGGTTTCGATAGCAAAGTTTGAGGAAAATCTAAAAGATAATCTCTACAAACTATGGAATCGGATGTCATCTGGAAGTTATTTTCCAGAGCCTGTAAAAGACCCCAGTTGCGGATTAGAAGTCAGTGAAAAAGATAGGGAAATAGGGTAAACTCCGGAAACATATTATCAAAAAGTAGAGAGGTTACCCATGAATAAAAATGTAACAGAATTATTTTGCTTTGTAGACGATTTTTGCAAGGCTATAAACAAAAATTTCGCAGAAAAACTCCTGCCAAACAGTAAAAAACCTACCAGAACGCCAGAGATTACGCATTCTGAAATTCTTACTATAATTTTACTTTATCAACAATCTAGATGTGAGGACTTTAAATCTTTCTATACATATTATTTGAAAGCACTATATGGATCTGAGTTTCAAAATTTGCCAACATATAGTAGATTTATTAGGCTAAAACCGAGGGTTTTATGGTATTTAGCATTACTTTTGCAATGGCTATGTGAGCAGTCGAAAATGACAGGGATTTCGTACATAGATGCAACATCTATCGCTGTTTGCCATCCAAAAAGAATCTCAAGAAACAAAGTTTTCAAAGGATTGGCAAAGCTTGGAAAGACTACATATGGCTGGTTTTTTGGTTTTAAATTGCATATGGTAATTAATGAAAAAGGTGAAATTCAAGGAGTTACACTTACTAAAGGTAACGTTGACGACAGAAAACCAGTACCAAAATTAACTGAAAAACTGACTGGTCTTTTGTTTGGTGATAAGGGCTATATAAAGAAAGAGCTCTTTGCAAAACTCTTCGATAGAGGACTAAAACTCGTTACCAAAGTAAAAAAAGGTATGAAAAACACATTAATGCTACTTGAAGAAAAGATTTTTTTAAGAAAAAGGTCGATTATTGAAACAGTTTTTGGCTACCTAAAAGACAGACTTGAGCTTGAGCATTCAAGGCACAGGTCTCCAATAAATTTCTTGGTGCACGTCTTTTCCACATTAGTTTCATATTCCATGAAGCCTAAAAAGCCCTGTATTTCTAGATTTTACTATATTGATTAATCCGCAACTGGGGTTAAAAGCTGTAGCAATACCGAAAGGTACTGGAGGAGGAAAAAGAATTTTAGGTGTTCCTTCAGTATTTGATAGGATAGGGCAAACGGCTGCTGCTATGTATTTGGAGCCGCTAGTAGAAACAAAATTCCATGAGGATTCATATGGTTATAGACCAAACAAATCAGCACTGGATGCGGTAGATACAGCACGCAAAAGATGCTGGAGGTACAATTGGGTGATAGATCTTGATATATCAGGATTTTTCGACAATCTGGACCACGAGTTGGCATTGCAAGCTATCAAAAAGTACACAGACTGCAAATGGATCATACTGTATGCTGAAAGATGGATGAAAGCTCCAATTCAGCAAGCAGACGGTAGTAGGGTAGTTAGGGATAAAGGAGTTCCGCAGGGAGGTTCTGTAAGCCCAATCATTTCTAACATATTTATGCATCATGTATTTGATGAATGGATGAGAGAGAAGTACCCGACAATACCATTTGAGAGGTATGTAGATGATGCGATAGTACACTGTAAAACTCTCAGGCAGGCAGAATTTATGAAAGTAATGATCGAAGAAAGATTGGCTGAGTTTAAACTGAGGTTGCATTCTGAAAAGACACAGGTAGTATATTGTAAGAATAGCAACAGTAAGAATGCATTTCCTAAACAAAGTTTTGATTTTCTAGGGTACACTTTTAGACCTAGAGAAGCAAAGAGTAAAATAGGGAAATATTTCGTTGGATTTCTACCTGCGATTAGCAATAAGGCCAAGAAAAAGATCACTCAAACCATAAGGTCGTGGAAAATATACCAATTTACAGGAAAAAAGTTAGAGGAAATATCAAAGGAAGTAAATCCAATAGTCAGAGGCTGGTATCAGTATTATGGCAGGTTTTACCAAACGGAGATGTATAAACTGCTTAATAATGTAGAGAGGCACCTAGAAAAGTGGGTAAAAAGGAAATATCAGATTGGAAAAAGACTAGCGAGGAAACTTCTAGGAAAAATGAGAAAAGGAAATCCGAATACTTTCTACCACTGGAGTCTAGTATGGGAATCAAAGGACTGAATAATGGGAGCTGTGTGAATCGAGAGGTTCATGCACAGTTCTGTGAACCCCAGTTGCGGATTAGAAGTCAGTGAAAAAGATAGGGAAATAGGGTAAACTCCGGAAACATATTATCAAAAAGTAGAGAGGTTACCCATGAATAAAAATGTAACAGAATTATTTTGCTTTGTAGACGATTTTTGCAAGGCTATAAACAAAAATTTCGCAGAAAAACTCCTGCCAAACAGTAAAAAACCTACCAGAACGCCAGAGATTACGCATTCTGAAATTCTTACTATAATTTTACTTTATCAACAATCTAGATGTGAGGACTTTAAATCTTTCTATACATATTATTTGAAAGCACTATATGGATCTGAGTTTCAAAATTTGCCAACATATAGTAGATTTATTAGGCTAAAACCGAGGGTTTTATGGTATTTAGCATTACTTTTGCAATGGCTATGTGAGCAGTCGAAAATGACAGGGATTTCGTACATAGATGCAACATCTATCGCTGTTTGCCATCCAAAAAGAATCTCAAGAAACAAAGTTTTCAAAGGATTGGCAAAGCTTGGAAAGACTACATATGGCTGGTTTTTTGGTTTTAAATTGCATATGGTAATTAATGAAAAAGGTGAAATTCAAGGAGTTACACTTACTAAAGGTAACGTTGACGACAGAAAACCAGTACCAAAATTAACTGAAAAACTGACTGGTCTTTTGTTTGGTGATAAGGGCTATATAAAGAAAGAGCTCTTTGCAAAACTCTTCGATAGAGGACTAAAACTCGTTACCAAAGTAAAAAAAGGTATGAAAAACACATTAATGCTACTTGAAGAAAAGATTTTTTTAAGAAAAAGGTCGATTATTGAAACAGTTTTTGGCTACCTAAAAGACAGACTTGAGCTTGAGCATTCAAGGCACAGGTCTCCAATAAATTTCTTGGTGCACGTCTTTTCCACATTAGTTTCATATTCCATGAAGCCTAAAAAGCCCTGTATTTCTAGATTTTACTATATTGATTAATCCGCAACTGGGGTTGTGAGGGGCTGGTGCATAAGTGTTGAAAGTAACACAAAAAAGACATAAAGAACTATTATTGCAAGAAAATGGAGGCAATAATGGATCAAATAGAAAGAGTACTAAATTTAATAAAAGATGAGGATTTAGAAAGGCTAGGAAAATTAAGTGAAGTAGATAAATGTAATACTAAATTGTTGGGCAAGATTATATTTAAAGGTCTAATGAAGTTAATATTAATGGGGCAAAAAACAAGCCTAAGAGCGCTAGAAATGGTAATAAACAGGTGTATAATGGATAAGAATAGCGATAAAAGTACAGTAACATACAGTGGTTTGTCAAAAAGGTTAAAAGTTATAAATCCAGAATATTTTAAGGGAGTATATATTGATTTGATGAGCAAGATTAAAAAGCTATTACCCCAAAAAACATCAAATAACTTACATAAGTTTGATTCGACGATCATAAATTTATCGGGATATCTCATAAAAGATGGGCTGAAAATAGGCGGTAAAAGTAACGATAGTCAAGTTAAAGTGAGTGTAGGATTAAAGGATCAATTGCCGACAAGTATAAGATTTTGTAAAGGACAAGAAGAAAGTAGTGATACCAATCTCCACTAATAGATAGACAAATAGTAAAAACTACAAATAATTGAGGCTAGAAAGAATAAATATGTAGTTTATGGCAGGAAAAAGTAAAGCAATAGGAGAAGAACTATATAATCAATGCAAGTTAGAATTAAAAAAATATGGAATAAGAGGAGAGATAGGAAGAAGGTTACAAGCAATAATATCAGCAAAGGAGTATGGTATCTCAAAAGTTGCTAAAATATATAGAATTACGAGAACGACATTAATGAAATGGATTGCAAGATTTAAAGAAAAAGGTGTTATTGGGTTTGCAATACAGCCAGGGCGAGGACCTAAACCAAAACTGAACGAGGAGAAGAAGGAAAAAATAAGAGAGGTAATAGAAGAAGATGGGGCAAATCTGACTGCTAAAAAATTGCAAGGTATAGTTGAAGGAATGTTAGCTATCAAAGTAAGTGAGTCAACGGCGAGAAGGCTTATGAAGAAGCTAGGATTTACATATATCACACCTCGTCCAGCACATTATAAACAAGACAAAAACAAACAAGAGGAGTTCAAAAAAAATCTCAATGAAATTGTGGAAAAGAACCGGAAAAAGGAGGTTTTTTTTCGATGAATCGAGATTTGGAACGCACTCAAAAGTTGGACATGGATGGTTTAAAAAGGGCTCAAGAACACAAGTTAAAGTAAAAATCGGAAGAGAAAACTTCTATCTTTACAGCGCTGTAAATCCCAGGAATGGAGAGGATATTAGCCTACTTGCTCCACATGTAAACACAGATTGCATGAACATATTTTTGGAGCAGATGTCGAAAGATTTGGGGACTAGAGAAGCTTTTCTTATCATGGATTGCGCAAGTTGGCATAGGTCTAAAGGTTTAAAAACTCCTGAAAATATCACCATAATTTATTTGCCGCCGTACTCGCCTGAGCTCAATCCTGTGGAAAGATTTTGGCAACATTTAAAGGAAAATATAATAAAGAACAAGATGTATGACTCTATTAAATTACTTGAAAATGCTGTATCTGAATTTATTCGAGATATTACGGAAAGTTCGATCAAAACCATTTGCTCTGTGAATTATTTGTCTAGTTATTTATGAGGGTTGGTATAACAGCAAGGGCTGTATGCATTACTGTACCTTTACCTCCTTTCCCAGCAATACTTCCCAATCCGCTTGTTTTTTTATGACTTGAGTATGAAATATAAGTTGTATCTTGAATTACAAGGACTCTTTTATGAGCTTTTGTTCTTTCAACTGTTTTATCAATGTGTGAAGCTAGAATATCAACTTCTTTTACGTTCTCATTTTGAAAAAAACGATATGCAGCTTTTGCTTCTGACCAACTTCCGCATGCCTCATTAATTGAGCTTTCAGGTGAACCTATCACACTATTAGCAATATTCACTAATCTTTCGGTCAATCTTTTATCTCCAAGTGAAGCATCTCCAAATTCATTTTTAGCCCACTCATTACTCTCGTTTGCCATTTTTATACCATCAATATTTGCAAACTCTAATATTGTAATACTTTATTCATAAGTACATCTATATTTGTGGGTAATAGTAAGATTTGATATGCTACCGACGCTTATGTTCAAATTGAAGATATCATTTATGATGCTAGCTACTTCGCGCTTTGAATTTTTATAAAACCCACTGAGTGCTGCAACTACTGACTTAACCCTTGGGCCAAATGTATCTGGCGTAACACCCTCTGGTAACTTGCTACTCCTTCTTTTTCCGCATCTCTGACAACGGCCATGTTCCAACTATTACATAAGCCTTAATCTCCGGAAGATCTACTTTCTGATGAATATAAGGTTTTTCGCATATTGCAATCTTCCCTCCGCATTCGCAAGTAGGTGACAACTCTATCTTTATCACCTCATCTGCTTCCATTTTAGCACGATAATTACCCTTATGCCCAACTTGACCACCAATCTTTCTTTCGCTTTTTGGCTTTTCCTTTTTCATTTTGTATAATTCTTTTGAACTGGGAATTGATGAGTTTTTTGAATTTAAACCTAGCCTTTCCTTTAATTCAGCGTTCTCTATCTTTAAAGCCTCATTCTCTGCTTTTAAACTTTCATTCTCTCTTTCCAATCTTTCTATTTTTGCTTCTAACTTTTCTATTTTTTGCTGTAAATTTTTGCAGAGTTCTAAAAGGTTTACCATACTACCTCATATTTACCCTATGATTATCTTTATTATCTTGCTTTGTCTACCTTATTTTGCCGCTCTGCTGAACGGACACCAGTGCTTGACACTGGGATCCAGATTGGGCACTAAGTTGGTAAACACGAAAGCGCTCTACAACGTTTTTGATGGAACTGTGCAAAAGGACTGGATTCCAGTGTCAAGCACTGGAATGACACCCATTTGTTCCTATAGTTGTCTTTTCTCGTCTACCTTATTTTGCCACTCTGCTGAACAGATACTACAGCAATTGAACAACCAGCAAAAACAAGGTCTCAGATCATGAATAGTGTTTTATTTTTGAAGCTTTTCAATTTCACTGACTGGCAATCCAGTAAATTTGGCAATAGTATTAATATCCATTTTATCAGCAAGCATTTCCTTAGCAACTGCTATTTTAGCCTGTTTTTCGCCCTCTTCTCTGCCTTTTTCATGTCCGATTTGGATGCCTTCTTGTCTACCTTTTGCAGTAGCATCAATGTGCACACCATATTTCTTGCGCTTTTCAGATCCCTTCTTTCCGAAGTGTTTAGAGATAACATCTTCAAGACCATCAAGGGTCATATTCGCAAGTACAGGAGATATGACACCCTTTCCCGGTCTATCAAATCACATAAGAGAAAACTAAGACCAATCAAATTTTTTATCTTGTGGCTTTATTTGCAATATTGCTACCACACTGATCAATAAGCAGAAGACTATATAAAGCCCAGCAGCAAAGTTTATTTGAGGAAATGTTATAGTAAACCAAGTGCATATCATAGGAGTAAATCCTCCATGTAACGCATAAGAGATGTTACGTGATAAGCTCACACCACTAAATCTAACATTGGTAGGAAAAAGTTCAGCAGCAACTATTCCTATAGGATTTATACCCCTCTCCATTATAGAAAGAGCCATTACACTCAGCATAATTATAAGATAACTTTTATAGTAGTATGCAGTAGATAACATAGGACAACACAATACCGTAGTAATTACTATGAATAAGATTGCAGTGCGCTCTTTCCCCACTTTGTCAGCCAACATTCCAAACGCTATTGAAAATATTGGCATTAATATACTGGTTATAATGAGCACAATTTCATTGACATATGTTGTTACATATGTCTCAACCGACACTATTTCTTTTGCAATTGTTCGAAGAAATATGGTAAATCCAACAGTAACATTAACAGGTACAGATATTAAAATAGCAAGTATCAGGGCTCTCTTGTAGCGTTTTATAAGCTCTATTATTGGCAAATCAGATAAATTCCTTTGTTTTCGATTTTCTTCATATGCTGGAGTTTCTCCTAATGTGTATACACTATATGCGCTGATTAACCCCAAAACAAATGAAAAAGTAAACGGCAGCCTCCAACCCCAAGTGTTAAAGTCAGTGTTTTTTTTGCAGATGATTACTGCAATCACAGAGAGCAAGATGCCAATGGAGCGACCAAAACTTATTATTCCAAAAAACATTCCTAGTTTTTTCTTATTAGGTAAATGCTCTATGAGATAAACAGAACTGCCTCCTTGTTCAGCGCCAAGCGCAATCCCTTGTGTCACATGGATTGCAAGAAGCAATATAGTAGAAGTTATACCTATTTTGCTATAATTTGGAATAAACGCAACGAGACTAGACGGAATCGATATTAGCAAGATAGCAATCGTTAATGCCATTCTCCTTCCATACCTGTCACCAATGTGACCAAATATGAATGCGCCAAGTGGCCTTACCATAGCACCCAGTCCTGCAATTCCAAACAATTGCAGTATGCTGTAGTAGATATCTTTTGCACAACAAAACTCTCTGCTAATTATGTTAACCAGATCGATAAAGAGCATATGGTCATACCATATTGCGATTCTGCAGAGAATAGCTGATATCAACACCCTTGTTTGCACTAAATTTTATTTGTAAATGTTTGCTTATTTCATTGTGGCTGCTTTTTGGGATTTTGCAACCTAAGGTGTGGGGTTAACTTTTTTATTATGGTGTGTGATAATTGCAGTGTTATTAAGTTTAGTGGTAAAGTTATAATAGATATAGCCTATTTAGCAGCACTCTATCTCTTCTGAAAACAGTAGATGCAATTTCTATAACACTATCAATTATATCTCTCCTACTTATTTGAACATTTCCCCTCAATTTATATTGAAATACCTTTCTTAATATCTTTTTCTTGTTGTGACTCAGCAATACGTTTAGTCCAATCCAGTGGTCTTTTATTTCTGTTAGCTAATGCAATTCTATTGCGATCATAACCATCAGTGTGTTCTGTTAAAGTATCTCCTCTTTCTTCTTCTATTACTCCAGCTTTCAGTTGTGCTGCATCTTTTTCTAGCAATTTATATAGTTCGCTATTTTTATCTACAATTGAATTAGTGTCATTGTTTTCTTGTTCTGCCACTGTTTTTATGTCTGTTGAATTGTCTTTTAGCAACCCGGCTGCTAATAAATGTTCTTTGGTTTGTTCACTAATTCCTTTTTGATCCACTGGTTTTAGTGGAAACTTCTGAGTTTCTTTATCCAACTTACTGGTAAATTCCGTAAGTAGAGTATCATCTCTTTGTTCAACATTCATTAGACTCGCTTTTAACTGTCCAGGATTTACTTGAGATTGTTCATGATTGGCATGAGTTGGAGATGAATAGCCTGAATCGTTTGCTTTTATGTCTGTTGAGCTGTCTTTTAGCAACCCATCTTCTTTATCTTGTGGCAGTTTATCAGTAGAATCAACTTGCCTTAACCCTCTATTATCTTGCTGTGATCTATCTCTGATTTCTTTAAGAAGATTTTCAAGTGGACTTTGTTCAATGTTCTCTAAGCTCCTCCTTGGCTGCTTAGGATCTACTTGAGGTTGAGCATGAATTTGAGGTGAATAGCCCGAGTCACTTTTGCTATTGGGTTTTGGAACAGAAAGTGGTTGTTTACTTTCTTCCCACTCAGCATCACGGTTATCACTGTCATGTTCATGTATATTTGAATAAGGCAAGTAAGGAACTTTGTCCTTTAATGTTTTTAATATAGAAGACGTTGATTCATTTTTCCTGCCTCCTTCCATTGATGCTTTTCTATCATCAACATCAATGTGCCGTAAGTTGTTTTTCTTGAAATTTCTGATGTCTTGTAACAGATCGCCTTTGTTATTTCCTTCTTGTTGCTGGGTTTTAGGTTGTTGCTGATCATTAGGTGTTTGCTCACTTCTATCTGGTTTTTGGCTTCCAGGTATAGCATGTCCAAATGTAGGATTGTCATAACGTTCATCTTTTTGCCTATTATCTTGGCTTACAGACTTGGTGAAAGCAGAACTGTCCGAAGGATCAGAAGTTGCACCTTTTTGCTGATTATTAGGTGTTGGATTACTCTGTTTATCTCTTTGCCCACCATCTTGGCTCACAGGCTTGGCAGAGGCATTCCTCCCTTGCTCATTGACAACATTTTCTTTAGGTGTAGTTCTAAGTGGTGGAGGTGGAGGAGTTCTTTTTTGTTGCTGACCATTAGGTGTTTGCTCATTTCTGTCTAATCTTGGATTTTCAGGCTTTTGTTCATCGTAAACATCTTTTTTAAGCGAACTAGTTCTAGGTGGAAGTGGCGGAGGAGTTCTTTTTTTCTGTGAATCCTCTTTCTGGCTTTTATCACCTAAACCATTTTCACTATTAGACCGTGATATAGTGGACTGAAACCCAACTTCTTGTTGTGGTAGATGTGAGAATAGACCACCTATTACGCTCTGATCTTTTAGATTCATTTGAACAGGTTTTTTGACCTCTTGTTCAATATCTCTACTGTTACTTTCTATAAAAGTTTCAGATGATTCTTTCATCTCATTCGCTTTTCCTTGTCCTTTTTCCCTGAATTCTATTTCATGCAAGAATAAACCACCTATTTTTACATCTCTGTTTGCTTCTAACCGTTCTAGAGAAAAATCATCACCTTTAACAAGGTCTACACCGTTAGCATCAATCTTAATTTTGATCTCACATTCTTTCCCCTCCGCATACCACTTTAAAGTCATTTCATATGAACCATCAGTTACGACATAATGTCTTATTTTTTTCCCTCCTTCTTCGGCAACAAAACCATGCATTCCGCTCTTTCCATCACTATGCAACGTTGAAAATCCCGAAATTCCTTTCTTCTGACAAAAATCACTGTTTAAAAATTCGCTGATTTTAAACTCTTTTTTGTTATCTCTCAGCGTAATACTTGCGTGATTACCGTATATTGAAACTCCTGCAACATCATCAACATACTCTTTCAACCTTTCTTTAACTTCACTTTCAAGGTCTTGTCCAGCTTTCTTTGTCTTGTCGCATTCCTGAAGAATAACTCCATATGCTTTATTTTTGTTTTCTTCTTCGTCCCAATTCCAGTTGGCGTGTTTTGTTAAAAACTTTACTGTGTTAAAATCAACTCTAGCATTATAAATTGGGTCGTCTTCCTTTTTTATTTTATCAAATAAAGGAAAAATTTCTTGAATGCGCTCATTATAAATGTGTTCTTGTTGTGTATCCATATACCCCTCACTAATAACCCTCTGCCTTTAGTTCTAGCTAATACTAGCTAATATAATTATCACGAACATTGGTTGAATTTTTATTAAGGAGGTTGTGTTGTTACTCAAATGGCAACTTTTAGTTGGCACCTAATTTCAAATATCTATCACTCATAGTAAACACTTCTGGATCTTGAGAAGTTAGTTTGAGTATGGCAAGTATGTTGATAAACAACAAAGCGGCGATCGAAATATCAGCAACATCCCATAGCAATTGAACTTTACCTATCGCACCAAGCGGAATAATCAAGGTAAAAATTACAATCCAGATTTTAGTGTATTTATTATCCATAGACACATAGCGTATTGTCTGTTTTGAGCAAAAAAACCAAGTAAAAATAGTAGTGAAAGCAAAACAAAACATTATGACCATAATTAAATAGTCAATATAAGGCCAATTCATTGCCTTTCTAAAAGCAAATATGCACATGTTAGTGCTCTCTAAATCAGTAATACAAGAATCTGTGACAAGCAGTACCATTGTTGTAATAAACACTATAAACGCAACTATAAAAGGCGATATTATCGTAATTAGACTCTGCTCAATAATAAATTTATTATTATTTTTCTTAGGAACAATTGAAGAATGTACGATTCCTTCAAGACCAAGCCCTATATCTGTTGCAAAAATACCTCGCAAAGTTCCGACTTGAATAATAGTCAACATTTCTAAAATCAAACCTAAAGATAAACCAGAGTTAAAGCTACTAGTTGTAAAAAAACTGCTTGTTATTAGTTTTAGAGAAGGAAGAATATTTTCACTAAATTTAAATAATATGATACCGCAAAGTGTGAGGTAACTTACCGTCATTATCGGTATCATAGCCGATATAAAAATTTTAATTTTTTTTAAGCTGAGAGCTGCAACAACAAAAAATATTATGGCCATTACAATGCCACCAACAACTACAGGTACATCTATCATATTAAGTGGTATTGATAGAGAATTTACCTGAACAAGGTTACCAACTGTTATTGAAACCATCATCATGATAACTAGAAAGACGATTGTGGCCTTCCTAGAGTTAAACGCATCAGTCATGTAGGCTACAGGGCCACCTATAAACCGTTCGTTCTTTTCCTTTCTGGTTTTTATACTTAGATAACAAGTGACATATTTTATCACAGAAGTGATAACAATAATTATTGCCATCCATAAAATAGAGCCCGGTCCCCCGGTTTTTAGAGCAACAGCAGTTCCTGAAATATTTCCTACTCCTAAATTTCCCCCTAAAATTGTAAACAGAGCGGCTATAGAAGAAAATTTATTTTCTCCTTTTTTAGCTCCAAGGAGTGAAAAGGCGTATGGTAATCTAAATATCTGTAGCCATTTTAGTTTAACCGATAGGTAAACACCAGCAACTAGCATGAGTAATATTGCTGGCCATAATAAGACAAACTTTACTGTATCCATCTGTAAAAGTGAGATTTTTATTTAAGTATACAACAAAAACTGAAAATACCTAACCTATTTTCTATATGACTTCGTTTCTGTCATCCTAGCACCTCTTTCTGTCATCCAAGCACTCCTTTCTGTCATCCCAGTGCGTGACACTGGGATCTAAATTTTTTATGCAAAACCATTATACTTGTAGGCCCAAGTTCCTCACATAGTGAACAAAAAAGTAAATGAGATTCCAGTGTCACGCACTGGAATGACTCCCCCGCTTTGTCGTATTCTCTCTATTTCTTCTCTAAATTCATTTTTATCTTTACTTTTATTATTATTATTCATAAGATATACCTCCTATTAGCTACTAATTTTTTTTAATTATTTACTACTGTTTTCTTGGTAGTATTGGCATAAAGCCATAGGTTCCGGGCGAAGTCAAATCAATTTTTCATTTTTTTTGTTTATTTTTTATGTAAAATGCAAAAGATATTTCTTAAGTTGTTTTTTTAAAAAAGTAGCTCAGTTGCCCCAGTTGTTCGTGAAACAATATCGATAGAAATTCCTAATCTACGTAGATTCTTTGCAATTTCGGCTTTTTCCGCTTTCTTGACCTTTCCTGCAATAATCTCCATACCTTCAGATAAAGATTTGATCAGTACATAAAATCCGTTGCGTAACTCTTGATCCTCAATTTCCCTGTATTTCTCTATTAAACCACTGCTTGCTTCACTATGTCGCCTTGTAAGTAGATCTTTAATGCTGACTGATAACGCCTTTGCTATTTCATATAACTTTTCAAGTGGAGCAGCAATATTTCCTTGTTCATAGTCGCTTATTTTTTGACGCGTTGTACTAATTTTTTTTGCCAAGTCTTCCTGAGTGTACTTTCGCGTTATCCTTAGCTTTTTTATCCTTTGTCCCATCCTGTAGTCTACAGAAGTAGTTTTTTCCTCTGCATTACTATATTCTTCAGTTGATAAGCCCGTTGCTTGGAAAATTGTATCAACAGAAACTCCTGCTTTAACTAGATTCTTTGCCACCTCTATTCTTGCCACTTTTCTACTATTTTCCTTGCTAGCCTGTGCAGATGTAATTAATGAATAAACTACATTACGTAATTCTTGATTCTCAATTTTCTCATACTTTTCTACTAGATCTAATCCCTCACTCTCGAGATAACTTTCTTCATTTGATATTGTGTGTTCAGGAATAAGATCTATAATGCTAACTGATAGTGCTTCTGCGATGCTATATAACTTTCTGATTGAAATTTTACGCTTTCCTTTTTCATACTGTAGTATGACCTGATATTTTGTACCGATTTTACTTGCTAAATCCTTTTGAGTATATCTCTTCGCTAGCCTACAACTTCTTACTTTCTGTCCTACTTTGCGGTCTAAAGAATCAGTATGGCTATCGTTGCTAGCGGTCATTCTTTTGCGTAACCTGCTATAAAATCTCCTTTAGCTGCTTGAGACAGAAATTTTGCTAGCATACCCAATAGAACTACCAAAAACTAAAATGCCCACGCTATTAAGTCATACAGAGCTTCTATGTATATTATAACTTAATATACATTTTACTATCAAAAATATTGATATTATTTTTCGAATATTTTATAATACGATAATCGTAATTGAGCGCTCGTACTTTTATGGAGATTAGCCTCTTGCACCAAAAAGCGTTAAAAAGGGTATCTTCTACAGCTCCAAATTCATGACATCCATCTCCTGGGCTTATAAGGCGCTTTACAGAAGAGGTTGTAAAAGATGTACAAATGGACGTCTAAAGCAGAAGATGCTATTCTTAGGCCATCTGTGACAGTCGTTTTTTCTCTAACATACCCAAAGTTTAAAAAAATAAGATTTAAACACAAAAGAGTTGAATATTTCTTCAGAATTGTGTATAATTATTAATGCTTTTTTGGTTAGTTCGTTATGGCTCTTTCTAAGTTTCTCGACCCCAAGAATGATGTCGCATTTCGGCGTATCTTTGGCACTGAGAAGAATAAAGATATCCTAATTCACTTCCTCAATGATATTCTGGGTTTTGCTGGCAAAAATGCAATACAGGATATAGAGTTTTTAAGTACTATTCAAGACCCTGATATTGCCTCTAAAAAGCAAAGTATTGTTGATGTCCTCTGTAGAGATTCTTCAGGTATTCAGTACGTTTGCGAGATGCAGGTCGCTAAAACCAAAGGCTTCGAAAAACGTGCCCAATACTATGCAGCTAAAGCTTACTCAAGACAAGCTGATAAAGGTGATCAATACCAAGACCTTAAGGAAATTATCTTTATTGCTATAGCAGATTGTGTTTTATTTCCTGATAAGTCTGAGTATAAATCAAAGCACACTATTCGAGATGAAGACACTAATGAGCACGATCTAAAAGATTTTTACTTCATATTTATTGAATTGCCAAAATTTCCAAAAACCAAAGAGGATCAGCTTTCAAGTATAGTCGAGAAATGGGTTTACTTCTTTAAATATGCAGATGAGACTAGCGAAGAAGAGCTGGAAAAAATAATAGGTAGTGATCTAATAATTAAAAAGGCCTATGAAGAGCTAAATAGATTTAACTGGTCAGAAAAAGAATTTATTGCTTATGAACAAGAAATAAAACGTATTCTTGATGAACAGGCTGTCCTCGCTCAAAAACTTGATGATGCTACTGAAAAAGGTAGAGAAGAAGGTAGACAAGAAGGTAGACAAGAAGGTAGACAAGAAGGTAGACAAGAAGGTAGACAAGAAGGCATCCTTATCGGACATGAAAAAGGCAGAGCTGAAGGTAGACAGGAAGGCAGAGAAGAGGGCGAAAAACAGGCTAAAATAGCAGTGGCAAAGAATCTACTTAAAGCAGGGGTTTCTACCGATATCGTAGTTCAAACTACTGGTCTTACGGCTAATGAAGTTAAAGGCCTACTATCTCTAGATGCTTAGGTGAATATCTTTATATTAGACGAAAATCCTATAACTGCGGCACAAATGTTATGCGATAAGCACATAGTGAAAATGCCATTAGAAACTGCTCAATTACTGAGTAATGTTTTTTCAATAGCATTAAAAGCGCCAAATCCTTTAGTCAGCATCACAGACCAGAATATAGAAGTTCCATATAAACTTACTCACAAAAACCACCCTTGTTCTCTATGGGCTAGACACTCAAAAGGAAACTTTAATTGGTTATAGAAAAGAATTGTGCATAGAGTATAGCTTGCGATACAAAAGAACGCATAAATCCGAAGAAGTTATAGGTTGGTGTGATAATAATAAGGATTTGCTAATTTTTCAATCAGCTGATATACAAATTTTTACACAAGCGTTACCTGATCGATATAAATGTAGTAATCCAATAGAAGCCTATAGAGAATAGACTTCTTTCAAAATTCATGTAGGGAGCTCAAAATTGTGAATTGCAGCAATCAAATTAAACCTTAAACCAAAACGTTTTCGTCGGTTTCTATACCTGTACGAGATGATTTTAAACCTTTTCAATAAGCCAATTACGTTTTCAACAATTGCCCTTTGGCTCATAAGTGCTCTGTTCTCTTTTTTTTGTTCTTTGCTTAACGGATTCTTTTTCGTTTTTCTGTGCGGTAATACAACATTTTTGTGTATCTTCTGCATTCCCCTGTAGCCGGCATCAGCTAAGATTTTAGTTTGCGGCAATACTGCTACCTTTGATTCTCTAAACATCCGAAAATCGTGTTTTCTACCATTCGAGAAAGACGTGCATATGACTTTTTTACTCTTCTTCTCTGTTACTATTTGTGTTTTTATAGTATGCCTTTTTTTCTTTCCAGAGTAAAAGCGTTTTTGTTTTTTTTTGGCCTCTCTACTGGCGTTTCAGTTCCATCTATTACTAAAACTTCATATTCTACATCACTCTTTAATAGCTCTTTTTTTCCTGGTAATGCAAAATCTGGATGTTTTATTAATGTGTCTTCTACCCATCTTATCACTTTAAAACTGTTACTTTCACTCATGCCATAGCTTTGCCCAATATGAAAATATGTACGATATTCTCTTATATATTCCAGTGCCATAAGTAGCCTGTCTTCTATGCAAAGTTTACTTTTTCTTCCACTTCTAGCTTTTTTTCTTTTATCCTCCACTTCTAGAATTTCTACCATTCGCTCAAATGTTGCTTTTTTTACCCCTGTTAAACGTCGAAACTTTTCTCCTTCTAACTTTTCTATTTCCTTATATTTCATTCTTTCAAATACTTCATCTTACACTCCCTCTAACAATTTTGAAAGAAGTCTAATATTACCTAAAAGAAAAGATGAGGTTTGCTAAGTGGGAAAAAGGTAGAGAAGCACCAGATTGGATAATCTGCTACACAACACCATAGCTAATACAGCTCATAAATAGAGAAGCCATCCAAATCGACGAAGAAAAAGGTGAAATGAAAGCTAAAATAGCAGTGGCTACTTAAGGCCGGTGTCTCTATCGATGTTATAGCTGAAATAACCGATTTTCCTGTGGATGAAATTCAAAAGTTAGGAAATTATGCCCCACCTAGTTTAAAGCCTTGGATCAAATGGCCAGAAACAGAAACATTGCTTTTAGGCTGAGTATTTTCATGTTCTTTAGCAATTTTAAGTTGTTTAAATATTTCAGTACCTTCCATATTCTCTTTAGCATAATCATATAAGAGCTGCAGTAGCTTTCCACCAGCTTTAATGGCAATTTTAATAGTCGTATTTTCATCATTACCGTCTGGAGAGTAATTCAAACTTGGCTTAAAACCTAACTGATTTTTTTTGTTAAGTAAATCTTCTATCTCTTTTAGTAATTTATCTTCATCTTTTCCGCCTTTCACTTCTTTTACCTTATTAAATAAAGCATTATCCTGCTGTAATTTGCTAAGAAATTTCAATTTACTTTCTCCGTCTGTAAAATCTGTAATTTTTACATGACCAACATTAATACTTGAGTCAGCAAGAAAAAGTTTAACTACATCCTTATGACCATTTTGTGCTGCAAAATGTAAAGTAGTAAAACCTTTCTTAATCTTAGAATTAACATTAGCTCCATTATTCAGAAGAAGTGCAACCACTTCATAGTGACCTTGTCCTCCTGCAAAATGTAAAGTAGTAAAACCTTCCTTAGTCTTAGCGTTAACATCAGCTCCATTATTCAGAAGAAGTGCAACCACTTCATAGTGACCTTGTCCTCCTGCAAAATGTAAAGTAGTAAAACCTTCCTTAGTCTTAGCGTTAACATCAGCTCCATTATTCAGAAGAAGTGCAACCACTTCATAGTGACCTTGTCCTCCTGCAAAATGTAAAGGAGCCCAATCTTCCTTAGTCTTAGCGTTAACATCAGCTCCATTATTCAGAAGAAGTGCAACCACTTCATAGTGACCTTGTCCTCCTGCAAAATGTAAAGGAGCCCAATCTTCCTTAGTCTTAGCGTTAACATCAGCTCCATGTTTCAGAAGAAGTTTAGCTACACTATCACAACCATATTCTGCTACCACATGTAAAGGAGTAGCACCTTTCTTACTCATAGCGTTAACATCAGCTCCATGTTTCAGAAGAAATTTAACTACACCATTGCGACCATTTTGTGCTGCTATATGTAAAGGAGTCAAACCTCCCTGAACCCCAGAATTAACATCAGCTCCACAACTCAGAAGAAGTTTAACTATACTATCACAACCATATTCTGCTACCACATGTAAAGGAGTAGCACCTTTCTTATTCTTAGCATCAACTTTAGCATCATGCTTCAGAAGTAATGTAGCTACACCATCGTGACCTTTTTGTGCTGCTATATGTAAGGGAGTAGTACCTTCCTTATCCTCAGCATCAACCTTAGCTCCATACCGCAGAAGAGGTTCAACTATATTTTCATAACCTTCTACTGCTGCTAAATACAAAGCAGTATGACCACCTTTACTAATAGAATCAACATGGGCACCACACTCCAGAAGAAGTTTAGCTACTTCCGTATGACCATTTATTGCTGCCATATGTAAGGGAGTAGCGCCGTTCTCACTCTGAACATTAACATCGATTTTTTCATGATTTAGAAAAAGTTTAACTATTTTCGTGTGACCTATTGCTGCTGCTGCATGTAAAGAAGTCTTACCGTTATTATTCATAGCATTAACATCGACTTTTTCATGATTTAGAAAAAGTTCAGCTATTTCCTCATGACCTTCTTGCACTGCTAAATGCAAAGGAGTAAAGCCTCCATGAATCTTAACATTGACATCAATTTTCTCATGCTTGAAAAGAAGTTCAGCTACATCCTTATAACCCCTTGCTGCTGCATAATGTAAAAGAGTAAGACCGTTCTTATCCTTGGCATTAATATCAACTCCTCGCTTAATTAATTTTTCAGCCAATTGCAAATTACCATTGTCCAAAGCTAAAAATAACCTATTTGTATTTTCTTCTAACTCTTCCTCTGTTATTTTCTTCTTACTTGGATTCTGCTCACGCTTTTCATTTGAAACCATAGTTGAGGACTTTTGAGGCTCTGTTTTCAACTCTGAAATTGCTTGCTCTGAATGATATCCTTGAGCTTTCAATGCATTCATGATCTCTTCAGCATATTTTTTTTCTCCTTTGTCTTGCAATTTTTTT
The DNA here is from genome assembly GCF_936270145.1 of Wolbachia endosymbiont of Oedothorax gibbosus. Classification (GTDB taxonomy): domain Bacteria; phylum Pseudomonadota; class Alphaproteobacteria; order Rickettsiales; family Anaplasmataceae; genus Wolbachia. The sequence goes on along the minus strand of NZ_OW370537.1, from coordinate 360,804 downwards.
TCTATACTTTCAGCTTGCTCTATGTTTCCTTTGTCTATTAACTCTAGCGCCTTATTCTTCCATTGTTCAGGGGTAGATTCTTCTTTCTTAATATCTACACTAACTATTTTCTCCGGTTTTATTACTTTCAATAAATGACACTTTTTTTCATTGTCCATAATATAGACACTATCAATAGCTCGACTAGCTCCAACGTACAGAGCATTCATATAAAATTTATATTCCTCAAAAGATTTATCTTCCTTATTCTTATTTCTTGAAGTGTTAACACTCACTTCTTCATATGAACCACGAACTTCACTAATAGCATTATCAATCTCACCCTTAGTTTTTTTTGGACATACTATATTCCATATTCCATTATAAGCCTTACAGGACATAAACTTATAAAGAATCACATTCTCAAACTCCAAGCCTTTAGCTTCATGTATATTAAACACAAGTGGAGTACTAAACAATTTACGAGCCTCTTCTTTTTTCTCATCATCCAGAACTAAAACTGCCCAATTTATGGACTGAGATACTTTTTTTGCTATTTCCTCTTTTTTATCATCAGCAATAAAACTTACATTACCTGTGTTTTCAGTATCACTCTTCATGAAAAAAGCTTCATCTGCTGTCATTTTATCTTCTGAAGCAAAACAATAATTCTTAAGATGTAGTATACGGTTGGCGAGCTCAATAACTTGCTCGCTATTACGATAGTTCTTCTCAAGAGTATAAAAAACCTCTGACCCTTGGTTCCTTACGTATTCATTTTGAGAGAGAAAAGACTTTAATTTAGATAGAGAGAAAAAACTAGGATGCACTACTTGATTAACATCACCACATAATAAAAAATTACCCTTACTTTCACTTTTTAAACTTCTCAATATTAAATTTAATGTACTACTAGTCAAATCCTGAACCTCATCTACGACAACTGCATCATAAACTTTCTGTACCTCTTTAATACACTCATAAGCAATGAGACTAGTATCATAATATTCTGAACTTCCCTCTATAAATTTCTTGTATTCTTCAAAAAAATCATAAATACTGCACCTTTCGTCCTTAGGAAATATAGATTGTCTATCTCCTAAATCAACATATTGAACTTTTCCTTCTTTTCCTAATAAGCCTCTTCCTCCTATCACAGCTATAAGTTCTTCGAATATTTTATCTCCGTCTTTTTTGTACTTCCTAAATTTACCTTCGTCACATTTTGTGTTGAACCATGAAAAAAATGCATTTCTATTGATCGGCTTCTTCCCCTCTACACTCTTTCTCATTTCTGCGCCTTCCTTTGTTACCTTTTCAATAAACTCATGAACTGACAAGAACTCAATTTCCTCTGGAACACGAGTCTCATATTTATTAGTAGTTTCATCATAGTATTCATATTCAAGTAACTTTTTTGATTCTTTTACAAGATTTTTGGATTTGGTAATATATAGAATTTTTCCTCCCTTGAATTTCTCTTGTATCTTTTTAAGGCTCTCCAAAGCTACTGATGTTTTACCGCTGCCAGCAGCTCCACTAATAATTAAAGGTAGTCTACACTCTTCAGCACGTTTAACTATATCTTCCTGTGTTGCACCAAAAGTAACAAGCTTACCAAGCCAATGAGCTCGCTCAAGATCTTTAATCTCAACATTATGTACATTATCAGAAGATTTTTCAATTATCCCTTCTTCTGTTTCTTTTATTTCTATGCTTTTTGTTTTGTCTGTACTTTTAAGAAAGCGTGAGTTCTCGTAATCGTGATTTGGTATTACCTCCAAAATAACAAAAACATCTTTGTTATTATGCTTTGTATTCGTAAATAATAATCTGCCCTCGTCACTCAATTTAGCCCGAAGATATTTAATACCTCCCTTACTAGATATGAGCTTTATATTTCCCTGATGTGTAAGTTTATTCTCTTTTAAGTCTTTAATTATCGTATTGAACTTTTTTCTTAAAGGACTTTCACCCTTACCTAAATCATGGCCATTAAACTCTTTGTAAAAAAATATAGCACTCATAACTTTTAGCCTCAAATTAATCTTAACAATCAGATTCAACTCTTAAAAATATCATGATATCCCTGATTTGTCAATCTAACTCTTTATATTCTTAAATCTCTCTTTAGAAGTCCTGACTAGCGTATAGACAACCTTCTTATTGGTATTTAATTTCTATTATTGCAGAATACCAAAAAATATTTTTGTGTAGAATTGAAAGTAATCATATGCACCAAATTAAGGAAAAGTAGCATGAGAAAAGAAGAGTGGTAGAAACTGATCTTAGCCAAAGAAGTGGTGAAAAAGTTAGGGATGTTTTTGCAAAAAAGACGATACCAATAAAAAGGAGTTTATTCTATTCAGAGTATAAAACTATCATAAATTTTCCTTTTATTCCTAAGTAAATTATTATTAATTCAATAAAATCTATTATTAATAATTTAAACAATACAACCATTTCCAGCACCCAAAATCAGCTAGCGTGAGAAGTGTTTTTCTTGGAATGGATTGGTTTACCGCTAGATCTGTGTGAACTTTTCTATATAATAATTTTACTATACCGTAAAACCCGCTATATTAGCCTACTTTTGCCATATTTAGATATGAACTAATTTGCTTGGCTTTGTTGCAACAATTTTACGCTTTCATTTTCACAATGCCGCTTTTGTTTAAATTGTTCTCACGAAGGTAGGTACTATTTTATGTTTTTAGAAAAAGTCAATAATTAAAATTTTTACCGCGCTAATTGATATGGCATTTTCGCTAAAATATTTTTTGAAAAAAGTGATTGAACTATGAATAAATTTATTCCTTATACTAACATCTATTGGGTAAGGTCAAGTAAATTATAACCGAAATTTTTCAATTTAACTATTGACTTTATAGGTTATATCAATATTCTCAAATCAAGATATTTTATCTTAATTTTATTATGTAAAATTTAGGAGGTGGTTATGCCAATATTAGAGCAGGTAGAGTGTGTAAGTAAAGAAAAGTTAGAACAGCTAGGATCTTCAGAAGAAACGGGGAAATTGCAATCGAGCACGTTAATAAAAGAATGTATTGATGATCATATGAGGCAAAACATCTCAGCCATATCGCATAAAATTTCTCAGGCTCATGGCTCATATAATGATGCAGAAGAGTTGCCTATAAGTGAAGCTGTGGCAAATGTAGCAAGTGAATGGCTAGAATCTATAAAGAATGCAAAAGAGAAAAAGGTCATACTTAGCGTACCACTTCATCCCGGAAGAGGGGCAGCAATAATGGATAGTTTGATATATAGAGTTAACCATCTCACACGCAACGATGATAACGTTAAGGGAGATGACAAACGCAAACTAGATCCTATTTGGTCAGAAATATATGATCTCATTTCAAAAGGTAATTATGTAAGCAAAGAAATGTTGAAATTATTGCCAGAAGATATAATCAAAAAACGTGAGGATTACTTATCAAACCTAAAGAAAATTGTAAGTGAAAGTGTTGATAATGGTGAAAAAGACAAAGTTATAGTAGAAAGAGATAATGCATTTTATTGCGTACAGTGCCCAGAGAAGAGTATTATCACCCCTGCAAAGTTTATGAATTCTCCGGAATTTAAGGACTTAGAATATGGTGCATTACGAATGGGAGAAGGAGATAATATAATTCGGTTACATAATGGACAGTATTGCGATATGAAAGGTAGGGTAAAAATGACTTTTAATGTAGATGGTGAAAAGCTTGAGATGACTTTATTCTCTGGAAAAGCTCATGAACCTGAAAGCAATGTATTACATTTTGGTACAATAATGGTACATATGGATGATAAAAATTGTGAAATCTTCTCAAAGTACCTTGAAGAGCTAGAAAAAGAACCTCGTGTAAGCAAGGTCGTCGAAGCTGCTAAAAGTTTTGTGCAAAGTAAAACTGTTTCACCTCCTCTTTCTTCTATGAGCGATACTAATACATCCAGTCATCTTGAAGACACTTGCAAGAGCGCTAAAAGATCAGTTAAGAAGTACTAGCTGTCCACACATACACTGTTGTATATAGCGATAGTGTATGTGTATAGTTAATAGGGTTTGTAAACTTAATAAAGTCTACAACTAATTTGAAAACTACTTTATTGTATGCAAGATTTTAAAATACTAGAGAACCTACAGAACAAAGTACTAGAAGCTGAAAAAGGAGGTGGTTCTGATAGGATCAACAAACAACATGAAAAGGGGGAATTATAGCCCTTCTCATAATAGTCCAGAAAGGGTAAGATATGGATTTATAGTAGTGGAGGTAAGCATGCCAGCAGCATATAGTTATGACTTAAGGAAAAAGGTAATGGAAGCGTTGGATGAAGGAGAGAGTGGAGAAAATGTTGCCAAGAGACTTAAGATTGGAAAAACAACTTTATATGAGTGGAAGAAAAGACGTGAAAAAACGGGAGATTTTCAGTCGAAAAAGCCTGGAAGCGTGGGCTATAACCATAAAATTACCGACTGGAATGCATTTACCGAATTTGCAAATGAGCAAGGTGGCAAAACTCAGTCAGAGATGGCTAAGCTTTGGGGCAATATTAGTAGACAGACGATTCATCGAGCACTTAAAATATAGGATTCACAAGAAAAAAAAGACCTACGGATATAAAGAAAGAAATGAGGGAAAGCGAGCTCAATTTGCAAGGGTTATAGCGACAAAACATCGTGATAATCTTGTATATATTGATGAATCTGGGATAGACAATACAGAAGACTACCCATACGGATATTGCAGAAAAGGAGAGATGTTTCATTCACTAAAATCAGGTAAAAAAACTCAGCGCGTCAGTATGATTGCAGCTCTAAATAAAAAGAAAATCATTGCTCCATTGACCTTTGAGGGATACTGCAACAAGGATGTTTTTGAGGCTTGGTTTGAGCAGTTTTTGACTTTCCGTAAGATGGTACAAGCCTCCACCTTCTAGGTGGAGAAACTTTAGTTTGTCAATGTCATAACTGTACTTTATAAAGTATAGTTATGACTGGGTACGACAAAGGAAAACACACTGTATTTTATCATAGGTACCATATAGTCTGGATCACAAAGTATCGGTACAGAGTGTTAACGAGGTCTATGAAAGAGAGAATACATAGCAGAAGTATCTGAAGAAATGGGGATTAAGATAGAAAATGGAATCAGATCATTTACATTTATTCGTAGTAATACCTCCTCACATAGCTGTGAGTGATTTTGTCCAAAGAGCCAAAGGCAGGTCTTCACGCAAAGTTCAACAAGAATTTCCAGAGCTAAAGAAAATATACTGGGGAAAGCGTTTTTGGGGAATTAGTACTACCAGCGACAGACAATGAGTACATTAATAAAACCCCAGTTGCGGATTAGAAGTCAGTGAAAAAGATAGGGAAATAGGGTAAACTCCGGAAACATATTATCAAAAAGTAGAGAGGTTACCCATGAATAAAAATGTAACAGAATTATTTTGCTTTGTAGACGATTTTTGCAAGGCTATAAACAAAAATTTCGCAGAAAAACTCCTGCCAAACAGTAAAAAACCTACCAGAACGCCAGAGATTACGCATTCTGAAATTCTTACTATAATTTTACTTTATCAACAATCTAGATGTGAGGACTTTAAATCTTTCTATACATATTATTTGAAAGCACTATATGGATCTGAGTTTCAAAATTTGCCAACATATAGTAGATTTATTAGGCTAAAACCGAGGGTTTTATGGTATTTAGCATTACTTTTGCAATGGCTATGTGAGCAGTCGAAAATGACAGGGATTTCGTACATAGATGCAACATCTATCGCTGTTTGCCATCCAAAAAGAATCTCAAGAAACAAAGTTTTCAAAGGATTGGCAAAGCTTGGAAAGACTACATATGGCTGGTTTTTTGGTTTTAAATTGCATATGGTAATTAATGAAAAAGGTGAAATTCAAGGAGTTACACTTACTAAAGGTAACGTTGACGACAGAAAACCAGTACCAAAATTAACTGAAAAACTGACTGGTCTTTTGTTTGGTGATAAGGGCTATATAAAGAAAGAGCTCTTTGCAAAACTCTTCGATAGAGGACTAAAACTCGTTACCAAAGTAAAAAAAGGTATGAAAAACACATTAATGCTACTTGAAGAAAAGATTTTTTTAAGAAAAAGGTCGATTATTGAAACAGTTTTTGGCTACCTAAAAGACAGACTTGAGCTTGAGCATTCAAGGCACAGGTCTCCAATAAATTTCTTGGTGCACGTCTTTTCCACATTAGTTTCATATTCCATGAAGCCTAAAAAGCCCTGTATTTCTAGATTTTACTATATTGATTAATCCGCAACTGGGGTTAATAAACATACAGATGCACATCAGCCTCATTCTATATCTAGTATAAGATTGGAGTAGCTTTACCGCGCTTCCAGCGCAATATCCAACCTTTCGGCTCTCAGCCGATAGTGGTTGAGTATTTCTCACTTCGAGTTCTTGTAAAAACCACCTAGTGCTGCAATTATGGATTTAATTCTTGGACCGAAAGTATCAGATGCTACTCCTTCAGGTAGCTTGCTAGTTTTTCTCTTTCCACACTTACGACAACGGCCATTCTCCAATTGGTATTCCACTACGTAAGGCTTAGTTTCTGGAAGATCAACCTTTTGATGGATATATGGTTTGTTGTGTATTGCTATTTCTCCACCGCATTCACAAGTATCTTGTAATTTCACTCTGATTACCTCATCTGCTTCCATTTTAGCACGATAATTTCCTTTATGCCCCACTTGACCACCTATCTTCTTGCCTTCCTTTGGTTCATCCTTCAGCTTATCTTTCATTATTTTGTATAGTTCTTTGGAGCTTGGTATAGATGAGTTTTTTGAGTTTAAGCCAAGCCTTTCTTTCAGCTCAGCAATTTCTATTTTTAAGGTCTTATTTTCCTCCTCAAGGAAGCCTACCTTCTGCCCTAAATTTTTACATAGCTCTATCAGATTAATAAGCAATTGAAACATTTATCACTATATTGTTACTTCTTTTTTGTGTTATTACTTCTTTTTAATATATTATGTCAATTGTTTTTTACCTTTTCCACTCCCCTGAACGGATACTACTCTTTTTCTTTTAAATCCTGGTTTATCAGCAAATAACCTTTTGCCTTTTAGAGACCACCCATATGCATAAAATTCGTTATCTTCTATGCCTGACTCATCTATAAATACCAAACTTTCCTCATTTATTTCTGCTACTTTTTTTATGAATTCTCCTCTTTTTTCTTCATCCCTTTCCTGATAGAGAAAAGTTTTTTTTATATGTATAATTTATGTATGGTCCCAGAGTGTGATGGTGTGGATTTAGTATAAATAATTCTGGAGCACTGATAACATATAAATTCATAAGGAGTAAGACCCTTAAGAGTTTTGAGTCTCTTTGCATAATTATAAGCCATAACAAAGTTATAAAGGTGTTCTTTAAGTTGCTGGTGCGATTGATAGTAATACTTCTTAACTGTAGCATCCTTTAAAGTTTTATTCATACGCTCAACTTGCCCATTTGTCCAAGGATGGCTAACTTTTGTCAAACGATGTTCAATAACATTCTCTTCGCAAACTCTATCAAATATGTGTTGGAAAGCATACTTATGACGCTTCTGGTTTGTAAATTGTATACCGTTATCTGTCAAAATAGTATGGATTTTATACGGTAAAATTCTAATCAAATTACGTAAGAACTCAGCAGCTATGGGTTTTGTAGCACTGTTACGCAACTCAACATAGGTAAATTTGGATGTCCTATCAATAGCAACAAACAAATGTAATTTGCCCTCCTCAGTTCTAACTTCAGCAATATCAATATGAAAGTAACCGATAGGATATTGTTTGAATTTCTTTTTTAACTTAACTTCTCCATCAACAGTTGGTAATCTGCTAATGTTGTGTCTTTGTAAACAACGATGCAAGCTAGAGCGAGTCAAATGCGGAATTGTAGACTGCAGAGCGTAAAGGCAATCATCTAGTGGCAGTAGTGTATACTTGCGAAATGTAACTATTATAGCTTCCTCTTCTAGCGTTAAAACAGTCGATCTTGGATGCTTTGGACCCATATCAGCATCTTTCGTAAATGAACGTTTTCTCCACTTAATAATAGTTTTTGGATTAAGGTCATAATGCTTGGAGAGTTTTGCTATGCTCTCTTTTCTATTTTGTATTGCTCTACGAATCGTCTGTGTTGTTTTGGCGCACCCATGTAATATTTGTCCCATAACTCCTCCTTTGATGGTATTTTTTTCTCATATTTTATCATACCATCACACTCTGGGACTGTACATCTAAGGAAATATATTAGTCTTGATTTTCTCATAAATTTGCTATAATCAAGATTTGTTAATTAGGCTAGGAGAGGTTGTGAAAATTGATGATTGGGGAAGTATATTTAATGCAGTAGAAAATGAGTTGATAATTCAATCAGCGAAGAGCAGGTTGTTACATGCGATGGAAATCGACGACAATCCAGCCGGTAGCTGTATACCTGAATTAATAGACGAAATTGGTGATTGGAAGAGTATATTTGATGCAGGAGAAGATCAGTTCCTAATTGAATCAGTGAGGAGCAGGTTATTACATGCTATGAAAATCAACAACAGTCCAACTGGTAGAGACATACTTGAAATAATGAAGGAAAAATTAAAAGAAAAAGATGAAAGTACATATAAGGAGTGGAAAGTTAAAGAATTTGATATAGATTATACGTTCCACCTAGGTGATTGTGCAAAGCAGAGAGATAGCAGGGATTATTATAAGAGTTTTGGCTTTACACTGTTACATTTCGGTGCTTATTATCGATGTGAAGCTGTGGTAGGACTCTTATTAAGCAAAAATGCTAATATTGAGGGACTAGATGAAGCAGGACGTCGTAATGAGGATATTCGAAGGGAAAATATGAGAATATCTGGAGGAAGGTTGCTTATTCCCGATCCTCCTATACATTATCCTGTACGTTTAGAGGATATTCGAATGGAAGATATGAGAATACCTGAAGGAAGGTTGCTTATTCCCACTCCTCGTACACATTCTCCTTTACATTTAGCTGCTAGAGGTGGCAATCTAGGTGTGGTAAATACCCTGATAGAAAACGGTGCAAACGTTAATGCGTTAGATCGAGATTCAGCAACCCCCTTATATTTGGCTGCTCAGTGTGGCCATGCACGTGTGGTATATGCCTTAATAAAAAAAGGTGCAGACGTTGAGGCGTTAGATCGAGATTCAAGGCACCCTTCAGATAATCGCTTTAGTTATGCACGTGAAGTACATGAGTCAAGAAAAAACGGTGTAGAAGTTAATACGTTACATCAAGGTTCAGCCACTCACTCATGTTATCTTTATGAAGGGAGATTCTTCAAAATACTCCAATGTCTAGAAAAAGCAGAAATATCTATCAGTAACTCTATAAAGGAAACTCCACCCCCATTACCTCCTCGATCTGAGAATTCAAGAAGGAGATTCTCCAAAATACCCGAATGTCTACAAAAACCAGAAAGATCTATAAGTACCTCTATAAGGGAAACTCCACCCCCATTACCTCCTCGATCTGAGAATTCAAGAGAGTTAAGCAATACTGGTAGTTGTGTAGATATCAACGGCAAAAATAATGAAGATATAAAAAACTTGAGAAAAGCAGCAATCCAAAATATTGGTGAAGGTGGTTGTAAATCTCGAGAGTCTAGTAGAGAAGTACCTGGATCTTTCAAAACCAGTGTAGATATAGAGTGTGCAGCAAAAAAAAACAATAGACGCGCATAGGTCTCGTTAGTTAAGAAATAGTGGAATGAACTCAAGTAGCAGGTTCAAAAGTATGTGCTATAAGCCATAAGCTCAAGTTAATAGGGAATAGCAGAAGTGTAGAGAAAATTAATGGTTTAAGATCTTTTTTAAGTAAATTAGCTTGTTTGACGCTTATGGATTTTTGAGTATACTCTTGGATTCAAGGGGAGCTATAGGTTGCTCTACGTATCCTATTCCCTCAAGTTGTGTGCCAGGCTTTAGAGCATTATACAACGCAAAACACATACAAACCAACCCAACAATCCCTCCAATTACCGCTATAACGTGTACTTTTGAAGATTCAATCAGCAGATAAGATGCAACACAACTTACCAATAACGCCGCACCAACAACACCAGCTACAATTGGTTGAATTGCCTTTTTTGATGATTTTTCGTCTGCGGAGTTTTCTTTATTATCAAAATATAGTTCAGCGGAAGATGGTCTGTCAGCTCTATCAACGGAAGTTGGCTCTACGGTAGTTTCTATTTGTGCTTCTTCGTTGCTTTCACATATAGGTTGAAGGTCTTCACTTTCACATAATTTGGTATCAGTTCCTGTAGCTTTGTCAATTGCATGAGTAGTATCTTTATTTGTTACACTATATTTACATACTTCCTTACTATTTTCATCTTTAGCTGTAGTAGTTTCGGCTGTTACAACAGTGGGCTGCTGGGTTGCTCTCCTATTAATACCAATCTCCACTAATAGATAGACAAATAGTAAAAACTACAAATAATTGAGGCTAGAAAGAATAAATATGTAGTTTATGGCAGGAAAAAGTAAAGCAATAGGAGAAGAACTATATAATCAATGCAAGTTAGAATTAAAAAAATATGGAATAAGAGGAGAGATAGGAAGAAGGTTACAAGCAATAATATCAGCAAAGGAGTATGGTATCTCAAAAGTTGCTAAAATATATAGAATTACGAGAACGACATTAATGAAATGGATTGCAAGATTTAAAGAAAAAGGTGTTATTGGGTTTGCAATACAGCCAGGGCGAGGACCTAAACCAAAACTGAACGAGGAGAAGAAGGAAAAAATAAGAGAGGTAATAGAAGAAGATGGGGCAAATCTGACTGCTAAAAAATTGCAAGGTATAGTTGAAGGAATGTTAGCTATCAAAGTAAGTGAGTCAACGGCGAGAAGGCTTATGAAGAAGCTAGGATTTACATATATCACACCTCGTCCAGCACATTATAAACAAGACAAAAACAAACAAGAGGAGTTCAAAAAAAATCTCAATGAAATTGTGGAAAAGAACCGGAAAAAGGAGGTTTTTTTTCGATGAATCGAGATTTGGAACGCACTCAAAAGTTGGACATGGATGGTTTAAAAAGGGCTCAAGAACACAAGTTAAAGTAAAAATCGGAAGAGAAAACTTCTATCTTTACAGCGCTGTAAATCCCAGGAATGGAGAGGATATTAGCCTACTTGCTCCACATGTAAACACAGATTGCATGAACATATTTTTGGAGCAGATGTCGAAAGATTTGGGGACTAGAGAAGCTTTTCTTATCATGGATTGCGCAAGTTGGCATAGGTCTAAAGGTTTAAAAACTCCTGAAAATATCACCATAATTTATTTGCCGCCGTACTCGCCTGAGCTCAATCCTGTGGAAAGATTTTGGCAACATTTAAAGGAAAATATAATAAAGAACAAGATGTATGACTCTATTAAATTACTTGAAAATGCTGTATCTGAATTTATTCGAGATATTACGGAAAGTTCGATCAAAACCATTTGCTCTGTGAATTATTTGTCTAGTTATTTATGAGGGTTGGTATAAGATAAAATTATATCCAGAAAACTACTTAAATCCGACTTTACGTAAAGTTATAACTCCAGAGTACAAAAAGCTACAGAATACTTTAATGCAAGGAAACATCACCGATGAAGGAGTAAGTGATGCATACATGAAGTATTTTGAAGATTTTGAACAAGTAACCAGCTTAAAGATAGTTGATAGTTGTTTTGAAAGAGTAGAAGGAAAAAATACTTTATATGTTATTGGTCGCACCCTTGCCCAACCCTATGATTATTATTACCGCACAGCAATATTTGATGAAGAAAACCAAAATATACTTTACTGGACTGCGTGGGAGAAAATAGAAGCGTCAATTCCAGTTGAAACTATAACCCCAATACATGCATTTAACAGGTTATTTATATTTTGGGTACAGCAAATTGAAAAAGGGAAAGATAAAGAAAAAAGAGTTGATGCAACGATTAATTATATCTTTCAAAAGCCAAGTGGCAGTTGGACAGCACCGCAAAAATTAGCAAGCGATATTAAAGTAGATCCAGTTAATGAAGCAAAGAAATTATACTGGAAGAAAGTAGCAGCTTTTTATCTTAAAGAGCATGGTGGAAGTGAAAGACGAATAGTAATTGTCATTGGTGAAACAAAATTTGATAGTGTAAGCCCATCTAATTTATTTACTCTTGATGAAGATTTGGTTGCTAGTGAGAATCAGGAAGGAGTGTTTATTAATAACCTGGCTTATGAAACCCGTGCTATTAATTTAAACAAAAAACTTCCTGACACACACAGTGTTGTGATTGGCAATAGAGTTCTTTTTTTTGGAAGTAAGATACCGTCTCGCCAGTCAACAAAAAAATTATAAAAATTGTCTCATTACCTAAGCTGTATTGTGAAATCAAAAAATACTGCCAACTGTAGCGGTATAGTTAATCTATATGTTAATTTCTGCTGTCTTGTATATACAAAACTAATTAACATATACACTAACCAACTATATTAAATAAATTTGTATAAAATACTATTTTACATAAGATCGTATGGTAGCATTTTTTGATTTTAAATCACTAAGCCTTCAGTCAACCTCCTAGCTCTGTAGTTCTTGATATGATTTGGATCAAAAGCACTTTTGGATGTCAGAATACCGAAAATGATGTGGAGTAGCTTACGCATTGCAGCACCAACGATGGCCATATTATGCTTACCCTTTTCCTTTAATCTTTGGCAAAAACTCATAATGATAGGATTGTGATTCTTAGCTACTATGGCAGGAAAGAAAAGTGCCTTACGTAATGTTTGTGAACCTGATTTACTTAATCTGGGTTTGGCATATACAGATGAACCTGATGTTATATTTCGTGGTATAGTTCCAGCATATGCTGCCAATTGCCTAGCATCTCTAAAAGTTTTTATGTCAGGAACTTCAGCTAAAATAGCTATTGCTGATTCCTCTCCTATGCCTGGAATAGTCAATAGAAGTTGAAAGTTTTCTAACAACTTTTTGTGTTGCTTTAATAGTTCACGTATGGAGTTTTTTATTGTTTCTATTTTTTGAGCTATATTCATTGCAAGATCTTCCCAAGCATTTGCAACTTCTTTAGGCAGTCTCTCTTTTTTTTCTAGGTGGTTATTTACTAATGTCAATTCATCTTTTAACGCAGCCGAACAACGATAAAGATGTCTTAATTTTTTCAGTTCAGGAGAGGGTGGTGTCCAGCGAGCAGGTTCTTGTTTTTGGCAATAATCAGCAATTATTTCTGCATCAGTCTGATCATTCTTTTGTCGTATAAGCTTACTTTTTGCATAAAATCTTATGCAAGCTGGATTAACAACACTAACAAAATGTCCAGTATTGTGTAGAAATTCAGCCAAAGCTTCACTATAACAACCGGTAGCTTCCATGCAGGCTTTTACTTGTTCTACATTATGTTTTTGTAGAAAGCTCCGCAGACCTTGAAACCCATTATCATCGTTTTTAAAGCTCCTTTTCCTAGTTTCACGTTTTCCTTTTTTACTTATAAATGAGAGAAAAACATCAAAGCGATCTTTTGATACATCTATGCCCAGAAAGTTGTTGATCATATATAACCCCATACGTTACCATTTAAAATGAAAAGTAAGGCTAACCTTGTGAATACAGAATTAGAACCATTTAGGTCTTTCTAAGATACCGTTCAGCCTGTACTTTTGAGGAGGGAACTCTTATCTTACTTACAGATTTTATATCTAAGGTGCGCGACAGAGTGTTTCCCTTCTCCATCTAATGCTTAAGCTTAAAACATCAGATGCTTTTTTCAAGATACAAGGTTCGTGGTTACCCTGATTTTCAGTATTCTTCTCAAGTTGATATTTATGATAATGACAATGAAACCTGGATAACTCATCCCACTGTAGAATCACGCAGTAAAGTGGCAGTGGCAGTAGTAGGAAAGAGTGCTATTTTCTTTTGGGGCAGCATAAAAAGTAAATCCTCTTCAGAGAATGAATTCTCTTCAAAGATAGATATCTACGACGATGAAACGGGAAATTGGACAACTCACACCGCTAGTGAAGCTAGACAATCTCCAGAGGTAGCAGTAGTAGGAAAGAAGGCTATTTTTTTTGGTGGTTATAAGAGACCAAACCCATACTCTGCAAAAATAGATATTTATACCAATCTCCACTAATAGATAGACAAATAGTAAAAACTACAAATAATTGAGGCTAGAAAGAATAAATATGTAGTTTATGGCAGGAAAAAGTAAAGCAATAGGAGAAGAACTATATAATCAATGCAAGTTAGAATTAAAAAAATATGGAATAAGAGGAGAGATAGGAAGAAGGTTACAAGCAATAATATCAGCAAAGGAGTATGGTATCTCAAAAGTTGCTAAAATATATAGAATTACGAGAACGACATTAATGAAATGGATTGCAAGATTTAAAGAAAAAGGTGTTATTGGGTTTGCAATACAGCCAGGGCGAGGACCTAAACCAAAACTGAACGAGGAGAAGAAGGAAAAAATAAGAGAGGTAATAGAAGAAGATGGGGCAAATCTGACTGCTAAAAAATTGCAAGGTATAGTTGAAGGAATGTTAGCTATCAAAGTAAGTGAGTCAACGGCGAGAAGGCTTATGAAGAAGCTAGGATTTACATATATCACACCTCGTCCAGCACATTATAAACAAGACAAAAACAAACAAGAGGAGTTCAAAAAAAATCTCAATGAAATTGTGGAAAAGAACCGGAAAAAGGAGGTTTTTTTTCGATGAATCGAGATTTGGAACGCACTCAAAAGTTGGACATGGATGGTTTAAAAAGGGCTCAAGAACACAAGTTAAAGTAAAAATCGGAAGAGAAAACTTCTATCTTTACAGCGCTGTAAATCCCAGGAATGGAGAGGATATTAGCCTACTTGCTCCACATGTAAACACAGATTGCATGAACATATTTTTGGAGCAGATGTCGAAAGATTTGGGGACTAGAGAAGCTTTTCTTATCATGGATTGCGCAAGTTGGCATAGGTCTAAAGGTTTAAAAACTCCTGAAAATATCACCATAATTTATTTGCCGCCGTACTCGCCTGAGCTCAATCCTGTGGAAAGATTTTGGCAACATTTAAAGGAAAATATAATAAAGAACAAGATGTATGACTCTATTAAATTACTTGAAAATGCTGTATCTGAATTTATTCGAGATATTACGGAAAGTTCGATCAAAACCATTTGCTCTGTGAATTATTTGTCTAGTTATTTATGAGGGTTGGTATAAACTACTTGATAATGAGAAAAAGCAAGATCTTCATCAAAAGGTGCTGAAGGAAATGCGTAAAAACCCAGAGGTGAATCAGTTGAAGAAACTGAACAAAATAGCTGTTGTCATAGAAGAAGCCATTGAAGAGGGAAGGAAATGAGTTTATTAATTAATATATATAAGATATTAGCATAACTATGAATGCCCTCATGAGAGAGAATGAGCAGTGCATGTAGGAATTTATACGGGTTTTGTAGTTAATAAAAAAATAATGTTTGTGTCTGTAGAATGGAATAGTGTTATTATTTAGTGAGGTTGGTATGTGTAATATCATAGAAAAGTATTTAGTAGATAAGAAAGATGTTAATGTTAAGAATGATAAAGGAAATACGCCTTTGCATTTAGCTGTGGAAGAAGGTAATCTTGAAGCAGTTAAACATCTTATAGAGAAAGGGGCTGATATTAACGCTATTGGTCAGCACAGATGTACGCCTTTGTGTATTGCTGCAAAAAAAGGTAATTTGTATCTAACTGCATATATTCTAATTGAAGGAGCTGATTTAAATGCTCAGGATGAATGTAGTTGGACTCCGTTGTATTACGCTGTCTATTCAGGAAATATTGATGTGGTAAGATTTTTAATAGATCAGGGTGCTGATTATAATATTACTGACAATGAAGGTACTCCCGTATATTATGCATTTCAATATGGTCATGTTAGAATAGTCAAATATTTTGTAGAAGAAAAGAGTATTGATCCCATGGCACCAATTAATGAATATGGCAGTACTTTATTTGGTGAAGCTATTGTAGGTGGTGATTTGGATACTATAAAATATCTGATGAGCCGAAAAGATGTCACTTATGACTGCAATGATCTATTGGAAATGGCGATATTAAATGGCCACTTGGACGTTGTTGAATATTTGGTAGAGGAGAAAGGAGTTGATGTAAATTTTGTGGGAGAAAACGGCTGGACACCTTTACTCTACGCTGTTGAGCGAGATTATATTGAAATAGTAAAATATCTAATAGAGATGGGAGCCTACGTAAATACTACAGATGAAGATGGCACTACTGCACTACACATAGCTGCTGAAGATTGTAACTTTGACATGGTCGAATGTCTTGTAATAAATGGGGCAAATATAAATGTCAGAGACAAAAATGGCAATACACCGCTGCATTTGGCTACTCAAGATAGTGAATATCAAGATAAAAGATATAAAGAGGACGTGAAGGAATACCTTATCAGTCGTGGTGCGCATATTTAGAGAAGCTCAACTCTCCTATTTTACATTTCTGTGCGGTAGGAGAGTCTCATTTAATAGAATCTTAGATAAAAGAGTATATATTTGTTTCAAAATGTTTTAAAGAGACATGACTACAGACTATGAAGTAGGGAAAAAGATAAAACATGAGAGGGAAAAGCAACAATATACTCAGGCAGGTTTAGGAAGTAAAATCGGAGTATTAGAGAAGCAAATGTCCAGATATGAGCGAGGGGAAAATCCGATTTCAATCATTACATTCTGTATGATAGTAGTGGAACTAATGATTGATATGGCAAAACTACTACCTGAATCCACGATATCAGAGAAAATTGAAGATAAGGTAGAAAAAACATTAAATATAGTTAGAGAATGTAAAAAATTTAGAAACCAGGAATTATGTAAGATGGCCTCTGCATTAAACAAATCTATCCAGATGGGTGAAGAAGAAGGTAAAAAAGCAAGAAAGATTAAAGTAGCAAAGAATCTACTTAAAGCTGGTATTTCTGTTGATGTCATCCTCCAAACAACAGGCTTGTCTAAAGATGAACTTGAGAAACATAATAAAACAGAGATAGTTAATTTTATAGCCTATAAAACAGGGGAAAATATGAAAGACTGGAGGCTAGCAAGGGGATGTAGTCAGGAGGATTTAGGAAATAAAGTCGGTTTAACAGGTGGTCAAATAAGACGCTATGAGCAAGGAACCCATATCATGAAAATAGGAAAACTACTTAACATAGCAGACAAATTGTCAACGCACGCTAAAACTCTACTGCCAAAAACGAGTGAACTAATAGAAAAAGGCAACGTTGAAATTGAAAGAAGTAATGAAGATAGAGAAGGAGAAAATGGAGTACTAGATTTAGTGAGAGAGTATAACAAAATTGAGGATGAAGAAATACGTGATAAATTTTATTCATTAATTATGTCGGTATCCAAAAGAATACAGATTAATAAAGAAAAGGGTAAAAAAATAGGGGAAATAGAAGTGGCAAAAAACTTACTTAAGGTTGGAGTATCTGTTGACCTAGTAGCTTGGCGTTCCTAAAGCTGAAATTGAACAACTCAAGAAGAAATAGTCTCGAAAAATCATCAATTCAACCAATTGTAGCTGGTGTTGTTGGTGCAGTGTTATTAGTCTTACTATTACCCACAAATATAGATGTACTTATGAATAAAGTATTACAATATTAGAGTTTGCAAATATTGATGGTATAAAAATGGCAAACGAGAGTAATGAGTGGGCTAAAAATGAATTTGGAGATGCTTCACTTGGAGATAAAAGATTGACCGAAAGATTAGTGAATATTGCTAATAGTGTGATAGGTTCACCTGAAAGCTCAATTAATGAGGCATGCGGAAGTTGGTCAGAAGCAAAAGCTGCATATCGTTTTTTTCAAAATGAGAACGTAAAAGAAGTTGATATTCTAGCTTCACACATTGATAAAACAGTTGAAAGAACAAAAGCTCATAAAAGAGTCCTTGTAATTCAAGATACAACTTATATTTCATACTCAAGTCATAAAAAAACAAGCGGATTGGGAAGTATTGCTGGGAAAGGAGGTAAAGGTACAGTAATGCATACAGCCCTTGCTGTTAGTACGGAAGGTTTGGTACTAGGAATATTGGATCAAAAGATTTACTCGAGGCCACCAATTTCTGAAGAAGAAAAAAGACTAAAGAGTCATCGTAGTAACGTTCATATTGAGGATAAAGAAAGTATGAAATGGCTAGAAAGCTTAAAGAAAACAAATAATATTATAGATCAGACCCAAACAGAGGTTATAACTGTATGTGACAGAGAAGCAGATATACATGATTTTTTTGAACTTGCACATAATCTTAACTCAGCAATTTTAGTAAGAGCTCGTCACAACAGAAATGTAAATAAAAAATTTATGTATACCAGGAATAAGCAAAAATTATGGTCATTTATCCAAGGTCTTCCTTGCACTGGAAAAGTAGAAGTTGAAATCCCTGCTAGAGATGATAAGCAAAAAAGGACAGCATTTCTAGAAATTAGATTCGGAAAATTTATGATGAGTCCACATGAAAGCCACATAAAATGTAAAGAAGGTCACATAAAATATAAACCAGCAGCATTATTCAGTCTACAACTTTACGCAATTCATGTTGTTGAAAGAAATTCTCCTCCAGGAGCAAGTCCGCTAGAGTGGATGCTTTTAACAAATCTTTCGGTCAGTACTTTTGAAGAAGCTGTTGAAAAAATTAGTTGGTATTGTTTGAGATGGAAAATAGAGATATTGCATAAGATTTTAAAATCTGGTCTCAAAGTTGAGGAATGTAGACTTGGAACAGCAGAAAGATTAATGAGGTATTTAACAGTCATGAGCATTATTGCTTGGAGAATTTTCTTTATTACATCAATTGCAAGAACTAACCCAACATTACCATGTACTGGCTTATTAGCTGAGGAAGAATGGAAAGTTTTATATGTTAAAATACACAGAAAACCATGTCCAAGTATAGCCCCTACTATAAAAGAAGCCGTTTCGTGGATTGCTCAACTTGGAGGTCATTTAGCAAGAAAAAGCGACCCAAAACCAGGACCAATTACTCTTTGGAAAGGGTGGAGACGTCTCTTTGATCTAGCAGAAGGATGGAGACTTGCTCATGAACCACATATTTGTGGGTAATAGTAAGGTTATTAGTCTTACTATTACCCACAAATATAGATGTACTTATGAATAAAGTATTACAATATTAGAGTTTGCAAATATTGATGGTATAAAAATGGCAAACGAGAGTAATGAGTGGGCTAAAAATGAATTTGGAGATGCTTCACTTGGAGATAAAAGATTGACCGAAAGATTAGTGAATATTGCTAATAGTGTGATAGGTTCACCTGAAAGCTCAATTAATGAGGCATGCGGAAGTTGGTCAGAAGCAAAAGCTGCATATCGTTTTTTTCAAAATGAGAACGTAAAAGAAGTTGATATTCTAGCTTCACACATTGATAAAACAGTTGAAAGAACAAAAGCTCATAAAAGAGTCCTTGTAATTCAAGATACAACTTATATTTCATACTCAAGTCATAAAAAAACAAGCGGATTGGGAAGTATTGCTGGGAAAGGAGGTAAAGGTACAGTAATGCATACAGCCCTTGCTGTTAGTACGGAAGGTTTGGTACTAGGAATATTGGATCAAAAGATTTACTCGAGGCCACCAATTTCTGAAGAAGAAAAAAGACTAAAGAGTCATCGTAGTAACGTTCATATTGAGGATAAAGAAAGTATGAAATGGCTAGAAAGCTTAAAGAAAACAAATAATATTATAGATCAGACCCAAACAGAGGTTATAACTGTATGTGACAGAGAAGCAGATATACATGATTTTTTTGAACTTGCACATAATCTTAACTCAGCAATTTTAGTAAGAGCTCGTCACAACAGAAATGTAAATAAAAAATTTATGTATACCAGGAATAAGCAAAAATTATGGTCATTTATCCAAGGTCTTCCTTGCACTGGAAAAGTAGAAGTTGAAATCCCTGCTAGAGATGATAAGCAAAAAAGGACAGCATTTCTAGAAATTAGATTCGGAAAATTTATGATGAGTCCACATGAAAGCCACATAAAATGTAAAGAAGGTCACATAAAATATAAACCAGCAGCATTATTCAGTCTACAACTTTACGCAATTCATGTTGTTGAAAGAAATTCTCCTCCAGGAGCAAGTCCGCTAGAGTGGATGCTTTTAACAAATCTTTCGGTCAGTACTTTTGAAGAAGCTGTTGAAAAAATTAGTTGGTATTGTTTGAGATGGAAAATAGAGATATTGCATAAGATTTTAAAATCTGGTCTCAAAGTTGAGGAATGTAGACTTGGAACAGCAGAAAGATTAATGAGGTATTTAACAGTCATGAGCATTATTGCTTGGAGAATTTTCTTTATTACATCAATTGCAAGAACTAACCCAACATTACCATGTACTGGCTTATTAGCTGAGGAAGAATGGAAAGTTTTATATGTTAAAATACACAGAAAACCATGTCCAAGTATAGCCCCTACTATAAAAGAAGCCGTTTCGTGGATTGCTCAACTTGGAGGTCATTTAGCAAGAAAAAGCGACCCAAAACCAGGACCAATTACTCTTTGGAAAGGGTGGAGACGTCTCTTTGATCTAGCAGAAGGATGGAGACTTGCTCATGAACCACATATTTGTGGGTAATAGTAAGATTGTGAATAGAGGCAATCAAATTAAATCTTAAGCCAAAACGTTTTCGTCGATTTCTATATCTGTCAGAAATGATTTTAAACCTTTTCAATAAGCCGATTACGTTTTCAACTACCACTCTTCGTATAGAGAGAGATCTATTTTCTGCTTTTTTCTCCTTTGATAAAGGATTCTTTTTTGATCTTCTATGTGGTAATTCAACATTTTTATGTATCTTTTGCATTCCTCTGTAACCAGAATCAGCTAGGATCTTAGTTTGCGGTAATATTGCTATCTTTGATTCTCTAAACATCCGAAAATCATGTTTTCTACCATTGGAGAAAGATGTACATACGACCTTTTTACTCTTCTTCTCTGTTACTATTTGTGTTTTTATAGTATGCCTTTTTTTCTTTCCAGAGTAAAAGCGCTTTTGCTTTTTTTTGGCCTTTCTACTGCTGTTTCAGTTCCATCTATTACCAAAACTTCGTATTCTACATTACTATTTAATAGATCTTTTTTTCCTGGTAATGCAAAATCTGGATGTTTTATTAATGTGTCTTCTACCCACCTTATTATTTTAAAACAGTTGCTTTCACTCATGCCATAACTTTGTCCTATATGAAAATATGTACGATATTCTCTCATATATTCCAGTGCCATAAGTAATCTATCTTCTATACAAAGTTTGCTTTTTCTTCCACTTCTAGCTTTTTTCCTTTTATCCTCCTCATCTAGAATTTCTACCATTCTCTTAAATGTTGATTTTTTTACCCCCGTTAAACGTCGAAACTTTTCTCCTTCTAACTTTTCTATTTCCTTATATTTCATGCTTCCAAATACTTGATCTTACTCTCTCTCCCTCAATTTTGAAAGAAGTCTAATACCTAAAGCGATTACAACACCAATCGGCCCTCCAAAAAGGAAACCAATTGCAATAGTACCAGCTCTAAACAAGAATTTCTTTGTGAGACTTGGTTTTGCACTTTCTGCTCTATTTTCCTTTGTGGCAGCAGAGTTTTCAGTTCTATTATTGTTTCTATAGTTGCCGTACAAAAAAGTTCCAACAGCTGTGCCAGCAATAGGACCAGCAACTGGAATAGCAAAGGCAGCAAGCATTAGTGCTGTTCTCCATGGTATATAACTCAATATTTTACTTCCTAAATCAGTTTTTTTACCTTTTTCTCTTTTATCTATTCCAGTAGGGTTACTGCCTATATTTTTATCTTGTGCAACTTTTATATACCTTCTAGGAGATGCTGCTGCTTGTTGCCCTTCAGACTGGTTTATGGTTACGTAATTTGAGTTTACATCCGTCTTTTGCGAATTAACATTCAATAACTCTGATATTTTTTTCCTTAGCTGGGGATCTTCACTAGCAAAATCTTTAATTTCTTTCTTTTTTTCCTCAACCTGAGCCATGATTTGAGTTCGAGAGTCTTTAACTATTTTTTTATCAATTTTGCGATCAAAAGATGAATTAATACGAAGATTTTTTCCACTTTTAGTTACCATATCACCTTGATCCATTATCGCTTCTATTACTTTATCTTCAAATAAACTGCAAATGGCATGATTTGCTTCTCCAGAAAAACCATTTTTTTTAAGAGATTTGCTTAGTTTTTCCATATGACTTTCTAGATCTAGCGATTGAGAGTAAGGAAGAACTGCTTCAATCATCTCTTTTGAGGAGTTCATGAAATCAAGTATTTGTTCTTCGTTTAGAGGCAATGGTGGTTTAGCTTCCACATTTGAGTTTTCAGATTTAAAGGATGGTGACTTTTCTTCAGATAATTGTTTCTGAAGATTTTGGTATATAGGTTCTTCTTTCTTCAAATTTTCATAAATTGGTTCTTGTACTAAATTAGGACTAATAAATTCTTGTACTTTTTTTAGATAATCAACACCTTCTACTATTCTGCTATTTTTTTCTTTAGGTACTCGCACACCTTTAAATTCAATATTGTTTATATCTTTAATATTAAGACCATTTTCTTTAAGCCATCCCTCTCTTTCGCTCATTGATTTAACAAACTCATTAACCTTATTAATATTGTTTTCATCGTCATCAACTAACATCACAGTTTTTGGTAACTCATCATGCTTGTTTTTATATTCCATAATTGCCTTACAGATATGCAAATTCTTTCCGAATTGCTCTCGATGGTTTCCCTTTGGTAGCTTGGAATCATAATGTTTTGGAAAGTGGCCAAATATAGAAACATTGCCTGCTTGTTCTAAATGGCTCTCTACAACCCTTTTCACAGCGTTTGGATAGCTTGTGAATGATGCAATATTCACTTCTATTCCGTTTGAAATTGCAGATTGTAATACAGATTTTAATTTCTCCTCATTTTTTATTCCGCCTGTATCCTCTAGAAATTTTCTTATATCGTCATCAGTCACTGCATCTTCCGCAGCAGAATTATAATCACTTTTTTTGATTCCGGAATATCTACCAGAGAAAACACCATGCATGTGCCCATTAGTAATAGTGTTGTCAAAGTCAAATATTAATAGAGCATTATTTCCTTTAGCCATACCTTTACCTCTAACTATTATAAATTAAGGGTAAAGGATAACATTAACAGACTAACTATTGATTAAGATACTTGAATTACTTTTTCAATTTTTCAACTTCGCTGATGGGCAATCCTGTTAATCTAGCAATAGTATTAATACTCATTTTATCAGCAAGCATTTCCTTAGCCACTGCTATTTTAGCCTGTTTTTCGCCCTTTTCTTCACCAATTTGAATACCTTCTTCTCTGCCTTTTTCATGTCCGATAAGGATGCCTTCTTGTCTACCTTCTTGTCTACCTTCTTCTCTACCTTTTTCAGTAGCATCATCAAGTTTTTGAGCGAGGACAGCCTGTTCATCAAGAATACGTTTTATTTCTTGTTCATAAGCAATAAATTCTTTTTCTGACCAGTTAAATCTATTTAGCTCTTCATAGGCCTTTTTAATTATTAGATCACTACCTATTATTTTTTCCAGCTCTTCTTCGCTAGTCTCATCTGCATATTTAAAGAAGTAAACCCATTTCTCGACTATACTTGAAAGCTGATCCTCTTTGGTTTTTGGAAATTTTGGCAATTCAATAAATATGAAGTAAAAATCTTTTAGATCGTGCTCATTAGTGTCTTCATCTCGAATAGTGTGCTTTGATTTATACTCAGACTTATCAGGAAATAAAACACAATCTGCTATAGCAATAAAGATAATTTCCTTAAGGTCTTGGTATTGATCACCTTTATCAGCTTGTCTTGAGTAAGCTTTAGCTGCATAGTATTGGGCACGTTTTTCGAAGCCTTTGGTTTTAGCGACCTGCATCTCGCAAACGTACTGAATACCTGAAGAATCTCTACAGAGGACATCAACAATACTTTGCTTTTTAGAGGCAATATCAGGGTCTTGAATAGTACTTAAAAACTCTATACCCTGTATTGCATTTTTGCCAGCAAAACCCAGAATATCATTGAGGAAGTGAATTAGGATATCTTTATTCTTCTCAGTGCCAAAGATACGCCGAAATGCGACATCATTTTTGGGGTCGAGGAACTTAGAAAGAGCCATGAGAAAGTAAGTTAAAAAGCATTATTAATTATACACAATTGTGAAGAAATATTCAACTTTTTTATATGGATATCATGAATTTAGCAACTATCGAAGATACCCTTCAATAGCGTTTATTCTTCTCCCAGGATTAATTTATTGTTATCTAAGTGAGGAAAGTCACCTCTCCCCACTCGACTTCAGAACCTTACTATTACCCACAAGTATAGAATACATGAGCAAGTCTCCATCCTTCTGCTAAATCAAAGAGACGTTTCCATCCCTTCCACAAAGCTATAGCTAAGTCATTTTTGCGAGCCAAAAACCCTCCTAACTTGGCCACCCACCTCACAATTTCTCTTATGGGTGGTGGGGTCTCAGGATAGTTTTTTGTCTTAAGCATTTTGGTATATAAAACCTTCCATTCGTCATTAGTCAGTATGACAGTGCAAGAAAGATTCGCTAGCTACCAATGTGATAAAAAATATTCTCCATGCAATTATACTCATAATTGTAAGAAAGCGGATCAATCTATCTGCTGTTTGGAGCCTACATTCTTCCACTTTAAGACCGGATTTCAAAATTTTATGAAAAACTTCTATTCTCCATCTTAAGCAATACCATTGTATTTTTTCTACTGCTTCTTCAAAATTATTAATATTTATATTTGTTAACAAAATCCAGTTCATGGGCTCTTCGCCAAATGGGGGATATTTTTCTATAACATAGACAGCATTTAAACTTAAATTAGGAAGCTTTTGGGTTTTGCGTCTAGCGTTATTTTTTGATGCATTCATTACAAAGTTACTAAACTTTACTTCTAAAACTGTTGTTCTTTGAGGTTTATCATCGCGAGCTGGAATATTCACTTGTATTTCTCCTTGACAAGATATGCAAATCCCACAACCTTTCACCACCTTTTTCAGAATAAGTCGACTTCTTATTTACTGTTCTGTTTTGATTTCCTCTTACTACAAAAAGAGATTGATTAGTGGAAGCAACTTCAAATAAATCATACATATCTGCTTCTCTGTCACAGACGGTAACTACCTTGATATCCTTTAATCCAGGATGATTAGTAGAATCTTTAAGTGATTCTATCCACCTTATGCTTTCTTTCTCTTCTATGGGAACAGCAGTATTATGGCTTCTTCTTTTCAACTCTTTTAGGTCTTCAGCTAAGGAGGGTCTAGTACTAATTTTTTGATCCAATAATCCTATAGGTAGTCCTTCTGTTGTAACTGCAAACGTTGTATGCATCATGGGTTTTAAAATTAGTTGTTTTAGATGTTAACCTTGCTGCTATAATCCCTAATCCTTCAGTCTTTTTATGATTTTTATATGAAATATAACTCGTGTCTTGGATAGCTAAGATAGTTGAGTATTCTTTAGCTCTTTCAACAGTTCTAATTATATGACTGTCTAATATCTTTCTTTCAGAAATGGCATCGTTTTGGAAAAATCTATAAGCTGCTTTACTTTGGTGCCAATCTTCACAAGCTTGATTTATTGAACGTTCAGGTGATTCAGCAAAACTATTAACTATTTTTAAAAGCCTTTTACTTAATCTTTTATCACCAAAATTAACAATTCCAAATTCACTTTCTGCCCATTCACCAGTTGAGGTGCTTATATTTCCTTTCATCATATATCTCCATTTTTAGACCATAGATCTATTTATAGTAGAAAGTTGAATTAGTAAAAAGCAGCTTTTTCACCATTTATAGATTTATGGGTAATAGTAAGGTTCTGAAGTCGAGTGGGGAGAGGTGACTTTCCTCACTTAGATAACAATAAATTAATCCTGGGAGAAGAATAAACGCTATTGAAGGGTATCTTCGATAGTTGCTAAATTCATGATATCCATTTGCTAGCCTTTTAAGCTACTTTACAAAAGGGTTGATAGAAGATGTATAAAAGGACGTCTAAAGCAGAGAATGAGATTCTAAGCCCACCTCTGAAGGTCATTTTTTCTCGAAGCTTAAAAAAACAAGATTTCAATATAAAAAAGTTGAATATTTCTTCAGAATTGTGTATAATTGTTAATGCTTTTTAGGTTGGTTTCTCATGGCTCTTTCGAAATTTCTCAATGTGCGAAATGATTATGCATTTAAGAGAATATTTGGTACCGAAAAAAACAAAGATATTCTTATTCACTTTCTTAATGATATACTAGGTCTTACCGATGACAATAAGATTAAAGATGTCTCCTTTCTCAGTCCCATTCAAGACCCTGTCATTGCCTCTCAAAAGCAAAGCATTGTTGATGTTCTCTGTGTTGATTCTACAGGGGTCAAAACCATCATTGAGATGCAAGTCGCTAAAACAAGGGGATTTGAGAAACGTGCCCAATACTACGCTGCCAAAGCTTATTCAAGTCAAGCTGATGTAGGTGACCAGTATCATGATCTTAAAGGGGTTATCTTTATTGCTATTGCTGATTTTATCCTATTTCCTAATAAGCTGGCTTATAAGTCTGATCACGTTACTTTTGATAAGATGACCTTTGAACATGATCTCAAAGACTTTAGTTTCACTTTTATAGAGCTACCAAAATTTAACAAAACAAAAGAAGATCAATTAGAAAATATTGTTGAAAAGTGGATCTATTTTTTTAAGCACGCAGATGAAACGAGCGAAGAGGATCTAAAAAAAATAATAGGTAGTGATGTCATTATTGGTAAGGCTTATGATGAGTTAAACCAATATAATTGGAGTAAAGAAGAACGTCTTGCTTATGATCAAGCTAAGAAACGTACCGATGATTATTTATCTACCCTTGAAGAAAAACTTCATGAAGGCATCCTCATAGGCAAAGAAGAAGGCATCCTTATCGGTCATGAAAAAGGCAGAGAAGAGAGGAATATTGAAGTCGCAAGAAACCTACTTAAGGCTGGTGTTTCCATTGATATCATCTCACAAACGACCGGCCTCCCTCAAGCTAGAATTGCACAACTCAAGGAAGAAATATCTTGACATTACAGCGATTTTTGTAATTGGTTGTCCGCTGTTGGATCATTTAAACAGGTTCTAGGTTTGTCGTCTGCTTTTCCTGGCAACTGACTTTTTAATCGACTAAGAAAAACAGCGGCAAGTATAGAATTAATTGTGTGTCCGTTCAGCAGAGCGGCAAAATAAGGTAGACAAAGCAAGATAATAAAGATAATCATAGGGTAAATATGAGGTAGTATGGTAAACCTTTTAGAACTTTGCAAAAATTTACAGCAAAAAATAGAAAAGTTAGAAGCAAAAATAGAAAGATTGGAAAGAGAGAATGAAAGTTTAAAAGCAGAGAATGAGGCTTTAAAGATAGAGAACGCTGAATTAAAGGAAAGGCTAGGTTTAAATTCAAAAAACTCATCAATTCCCAGTTCAAAAGAATTATACAAAATGAAAAAGGAAAAGCCAAAAAGCGAAAGAAAGATTGGTGGTCAAGTTGGGCATAAGGGTAATTATCGTGCTAAAATGGAAGCAGATGAGGTGATAAAGATAGAGTTGTCACCTACTTGCGAATGCGGAGGGAAGATTGCAATATGCGAAAAACCTTATATTCATCAGAAAGTAGATCTTCCGGAGATTAAGGCTTATGTAATAGTTGGAACATGGCCGTTGTCAGAGATGCGGAAAAAGAAGGAGTAGCAAGTTACCAGAGGGTGTTACGCCAGATACATTTGGCCCAAGGGTTAAGTCAGTAGTTGCAGCACTCAGTGGGTTTTATAAAAATTCAAAGCGCGAAGTAGCTAGCATCATAAATGATATCTTCAATTTGAACATAAGCGTCGGTAGCATATCAAATCTTACTATTACCCACAAATATAGATGTACTTATGAATAAAGTATTACAATATTAGAGTTTGCAAATATTGATGGTATAAAAATGGCAAACGAGAGTAATGAGTGGGCTAAAAATGAATTTGGAGATGCTTCACTTGGAGATAAAAGATTGACCGAAAGATTAGTGAATATTGCTAATAGTGTGATAGGTTCACCTGAAAGCTCAATTAATGAGGCATGCGGAAGTTGGTCAGAAGCAAAAGCTGCATATCGTTTTTTTCAAAATGAGAACGTAAAAGAAGTTGATATTCTAGCTTCACACATTGATAAAACAGTTGAAAGAACAAAAGCTCATAAAAGAGTCCTTGTAATTCAAGATACAACTTATATTTCATACTCAAGTCATAAAAAAACAAGCGGATTGGGAAGTATTGCTGGGAAAGGAGGTAAAGGTACAGTAATGCATACAGCCCTTGCTGTTAGTACGGAAGGTTTGGTACTAGGAATATTGGATCAAAAGATTTACTCGAGGCCACCAATTTCTGAAGAAGAAAAAAGACTAAAGAGTCATCGTAGTAACGTTCATATTGAGGATAAAGAAAGTATGAAATGGCTAGAAAGCTTAAAGAAAACAAATAATATTATAGATCAGACCCAAACAGAGGTTATAACTGTATGTGACAGAGAAGCAGATATACATGATTTTTTTGAACTTGCACATAATCTTAACTCAGCAATTTTAGTAAGAGCTCGTCACAACAGAAATGTAAATAAAAAATTTATGTATACCAGGAATAAGCAAAAATTATGGTCATTTATCCAAGGTCTTCCTTGCACTGGAAAAGTAGAAGTTGAAATCCCTGCTAGAGATGATAAGCAAAAAAGGACAGCATTTCTAGAAATTAGATTCGGAAAATTTATGATGAGTCCACATGAAAGCCACATAAAATGTAAAGAAGGTCACATAAAATATAAACCAGCAGCATTATTCAGTCTACAACTTTACGCAATTCATGTTGTTGAAAGAAATTCTCCTCCAGGAGCAAGTCCGCTAGAGTGGATGCTTTTAACAAATCTTTCGGTCAGTACTTTTGAAGAAGCTGTTGAAAAAATTAGTTGGTATTGTTTGAGATGGAAAATAGAGATATTGCATAAGATTTTAAAATCTGGTCTCAAAGTTGAGGAATGTAGACTTGGAACAGCAGAAAGATTAATGAGGTATTTAACAGTCATGAGCATTATTGCTTGGAGAATTTTCTTTATTACATCAATTGCAAGAACTAACCCAACATTACCATGTACTGGCTTATTAGCTGAGGAAGAATGGAAAGTTTTATATGTTAAAATACACAGAAAACCATGTCCAAGTATAGCCCCTACTATAAAAGAAGCCGTTTCGTGGATTGCTCAACTTGGAGGTCATTTAGCAAGAAAAAGCGACCCAAAACCAGGACCAATTACTCTTTGGAAAGGGTGGAGACGTCTCTTTGATCTAGCAGAAGGATGGAGACTTGCTCATGAACCACATATTTGTGGGTAATAGTAAGATATCAAATAGTGAACATAGAGTTGCTTCAAAATGCAAAAAAATGTATGAACAGATCGAACAAGAGATAAAAGTTCTACATATTGATGAAACGAGCCATTATAACAAAGGTAAACTCGCTTGGTGTTGAAGCAATACGGCAAGTTTTGTGAAGTTGACAGAGTCAAGGGGAATGAAAGTTTTAAAAAATAGTGTATGCTGCAATCGTAATAGCTTGGTAGTAACCGACAGATATGCAGCATACAACTACTTTGCTGATGAAAGAAGGCAAATCTGTTGGATCAAGGGATTTTGAAAGATTAGCGCATAGTTGGAAATTTGAAGTTAAAGTTCTGGGCTGTTACTTGAGAAATGTAGCCAATGAGTTATTTGCACTGAAAAAAGCTTTACTAAAAAATGAGATAGATATTTCAAGATTTATTAGACGTGCCAAGAAATTGCGAAAACGTACAAGGTATTATTTGAAGGAAATATCTCGCTTACCTGAAGCAATTGGAGCGTCTCGAGTTGCAAAGAATATTTTGAAATCTGAAAGAATGATGTGGAAATTTTTAGATGACCCAGCCGCTGACAAATAATCACGCTGAACGGCAAATACGGCATTATGTCGTTTATCGCAAAAATTCATATTTTACACAATCAGAACGAGGAAACTCATTCCTTGAGCAAATAATTTCGTTATACTTAACATGGAAACAGAGGAGGCTAAACCCTTTTCACAATCTTCTATCTATCGTTTCTTAAACCACTCTGCTGAACGGATACATTGCTGTACATCTAAATATGTGATTAAAATAACTCTGGAATGGTGTGAAGAATTATATTGTCGTTTTCTGTAAGGTAAAACTCGCTGTTTGCATCCGTTCAGCTTAAGCGGAAAAATAATTGATGCTTTAAGTGAGTGACACGCACCTTAGTGCGTGTCACGAAGTATGAAGACGCTAACGATCTGGTTCGTTAGACGATAATTTTTCTGAGTCCTTAAGCTCCTGTTTAAGATTCTTGATGCCTTTTCCTAAATCACCCATAACTTGCGGTAATTTGCCTGCACCAAACAGAACTAAAATTATTATTAAGACTAGAAACAATTGCCATGGTCCTAAACTCATTTTCACCTCCATTTAAAATATTGACCTTTAAATATTAAAACTTGACTGAAGTCAAGTAACACATAGATTATATCACCTTTATTTAATTATAAATCAAGGTTTTTTAATATTTAATTCTATAGCTAACCCAAATTAGGTTTACCGAAAACTGTAATAGTTTAGACTTGATCTGACAGGCGTGAATTAACTGACAGAAGAATTGAAAACCAAAATCAGCATCCTGTTTAATGCTATCAATATTTTTCTGATAAGCAATATGCATACTATCAAAAAAGGTTTGCATAGCAATATTTACCTGAATGCGGTCGAGATCTATTGTAAGAATGCACCCAATATCTAACTGAAGTTCTGCCAAAGAGGTGTAAATTTTCTTTCTGAAGATAATATTGATCTTGCATAGTTCTATGGAACCTTTTACATAGTCTGTGGAGAACGAGCTTTGGTTCGAGAATGGTCACTCTTCTCCTCCTGTTTCATACAGTTCTTTGAAGCGGTAAAATGTATCCCTTCATTACCTTACACGCCTGTCCTAATTGCTTTAGCAATCCCAACTTTGGTTTTAGTATTTTTTCTTGTGTTGCCTGACATTACTTTAAAATTTGTTCATATTTTTATCTTACTTTATTTGCCTGTCAGATCAAATCTAAACTATTACATTCTGATTACTCCTTATTTTTTGCCCTTCCTGCACGTTTGCGTTCATTTGGATCGAGGAATTTCTTGCGTAAACGTATAGATTTTGGAGTTACTTCTACCAATTCATCATCATCTATATACGCTATCATATCCTCCAGTGTCATTATCTTTGGAGGAGTGAGTTTTATGGCTTCATCACTACCTGAAGCTCTTACATTGGTTAATTGTTTACCTTTTAGCACATTTATCTCCAAATCATTGTCACGGCTATGCTGGCCAACAACCATGCCACAATATACCTTATCCTGTGGTTTGATAAACATAATTCCCCTATCTTGCAAATTAAAAATTGCATATGCTACTGCTTCACCCTTATCTGTAGAAATTAATACACCATTACGCCTTCCAGAAATTGGACCTCTATGTGGAGCATAACTATGAAATAAACGGTTGATTATGCCTGTGCCCCGAGAATCAGTTAAAAACTCTCCTTGATAACCAATTAATCCTCTTGATGGCACTAAAAACGTTAATCTTGTCCTGCCATTACCAGAAGGTCTCATGTCAGTCACTTCACCTTTTCGGAAGCTGAGTTTTTCCATGATAATTCCACTATATTCATCATCTACATCAATGACTACTTCCTCTATAGGCTCAAGTTTTTTACCGCCTTCTTCTTTAAACAACACTCGAGGGCGTGATACCGAAAGCTCAAATCCCTCCCTTCTCATATTTTCAATTAACACTCCAAGCTGCAGCTCACCACGTCCACCTACTTCAAATGCGTCACCACTTGTGGCAGGAGTCACAGTAATTGCAACATTCGTTTCTGCCTCTGCATATAAACGGTCCTTTATAACAGTTGAGGTAAGTTTTGTACCTTCTTGTCCAGCAAAAGGTGAATCATTCACACTCAGAGTAATTGCCATTGTTGGCGGATCAACTGGAGTTGAGCTCACTGCAGTTGTAACCTCTGGTGCTGCTATAGTGTCAGAAACTGAAGCTTTTTCAAGCCCTGCAATTGCAATTATGTCTCCTGCCACAGCTTGTTCTACTGGAATGCGTTTTAAGCCAGAAAATGAGAGCAACTTAGTTAATCTTCCTCGTTCAATTACTTTGCCATCGAGGTCAAGCACCTTAAGATCCGAATTGACTTTTGCAACGCCCTGATAAACCTTTCCTGTCAATATTCTGCCAAGAAACTTATCAGACTCAAGTAGAGTGACCAACATAGCAAAAGGGGCATTTTGATCATAAACAGAAGGTTTTATATAATCTATAACCGTTGAAAATAATGGGCTTAAATCTTTTCTTTCATCAGAAAGCTCCTTAGCACACCAACCATTTCTACCAGAAGCATAGAGTACTGGAAAATCTAGCTGCTCGTTGGTTGCATCAAGGTTAAAAAATAACTCATATATTTCATTTAATACTTCATCAATTCTGCTGTCTGGTCGGTCGACCTTATTGATTATCACAATTGGCTTCAAATTTGCTTTTAGTGCTTTTGAGAGCACAAATTTTGTTTGTGGCATGGGACCTTCTGCAGCATCAACCAGCAGCAACACGCCATCTGCCATGCACAATACCCTTTCTACTTCTCCACCAAAGTCTGCATGTCCTGGTGTGTCAATAATATTGATTTTTTCATCGCCCCACATTATTGATGTACATTTTGCAAGTATTGTAATTCCGCGTTCACGCTCTTGGTCACCACTATCCATCACTCGCTCTTGAACTTCTTGATTCTCGCGGAACGTACCACTTTGTTTTAACATATTATCAAGCAAAGTAGTTTTACCGTGGTCAACGTGTGCGATTATTGCTATATTTCGGATCGATTTAAATTCGTTCATTTTCTATCATTTCAAAATTAATTTAGTAATAAGTATACATAAAATACACTTGGGAGTAAATAACTAAAGCTGTGCTTCCAAGATATTATAGGATTACTTTGTTAAATATTCCCTACTCCCAGGTTTGGTTATGGGTAGTTGTTTTAATTCACTTGGAAGTTCTTTCTCGCTGTAATTTTTGATGTTCAGTTCAATCAAAGATATGACAGGAAAAGGCAGTTTCGTTTCACTATTCCTCTTTATTAGAGAAGCTTCAGCAACAACTTTACCTCCCTCCCCTTCTGCACATTTCACTGCTTCAAGCGAAGATTTACCTGTGGTTATTACATCCTCGATAAGTAATATTTTCTCACCCTTTTTGATCTTAAACCCACGGCGTAATTCGAACTTACCATTAACGCGCTCGCAAAACATTGTCTTCATTCCAAGCTGCCTACCAATCTCATAACCCACAATTATTCCACCAATTGCAGGAGATAATATTAAATCTATGGAGCTATTTAATTCTTTTTTTATTTTATCTGCCAGTAATGCGCAAACTTTTATGGCTCTGCTTGGATTTTCAAAAATTTTAGCGCATTGTATATATGTATTGCTATGCAATCCAGAAGATAAAACAAAATGCCCATGCAAAATTGCTTCTGCTTCTTTAAATTCTTTTATTATTAGGTTATTTTCGTCTAATATCATTTTTTAAGTTTCACTATTACATTCTTTATTAATTATCTGAGTGATACAAATATCAGACCACACATTTATTGCAGTTTCAAACATATCGATGATCGTGTAAATAGGCAAAATCAGTCCCATAATATGCAGAGGAACATTCATCGATACGAGATAACTAGTTGCCATAAAATAGCACCCCATCGGCACTCCAGCATTGCCAATTGCAGCCCCTGTAGCTAAAAAAATCCATATCAACATTTCGCTCAAGGAAAATGCGTATCCGTTCATTTCTGCAACAAACATCACAGTGATTAGTATAAATGCAGCACATGCATTCATGTTAATTGTTGTGCATATTGGTAAAATAAAAGATGATAATTTCTTTGGCACCTTTAGCTTGTTTTGCACACAGTCTATGGTTGTAGGCAGCGTTGCACTGGATGACTTAGAGAAAAATGCGAGCGTCAACGCTGGCATAACCCCCCTTAGCGTTTGAATTGGTGATATGCCTTTATACCACATAAGCAGCGGTAAAATCAGAAATGCCTGTACAAAATTTGCAGACATTATGCAAACAAAATACCATAAAAGATTGTAGAACTCGTTACCACCTTTTAATTCATGCAAAAAACATGTAATAAAAGACCAAACAGCAAGCGGAATAAATTTTAATAACCCTTGAGCAATTTTAAGTAACGTATCGAAAAGTGCAGAGAATATTTGATGTAATATATCCTGCTTTTCTTTTGAAAGTGAAATAATAGCTCCACCCATCAAAAAAGCGATCAATATGCTACCAATAACGTTATTTTCAAGAAAAACTTGCACAAAATTCGAAGGAATGAGTGATTTCAAATATGAAAAATAACTGTGGTTATTGCTATTAACACTCTCTATTGTATTACTTATGAAATTTTTTCTTGCTGGGTCTATTAACAGGTAAAACGATAATGCAACAAACGCAGCTATAATAGTTGTAAGCAGCGTATAAAATAGTGTTTTCTTAAGTAAGATTTTAATTTCAATTGAGTCCTTGAGCCCTGAAATTGTGGAAACTATTGATAGAAAAACCAGAGGTAAACTTATTAATTTGAGCAAGCTGATAAATATGTCACTAAATAGCTTTGCTACTTCAAATATCACTTCATTATTTAAATAGTAAGCAACTACCGCAAGCAGTACAGAAAAGAGTATTGCAAACTTATGCATTAAAAATAAAACTTCAAAGTAACATTGTACAACAATTTTATTGTTTTGGAATCAGATTGATAGACAAAATAACTGGAGTAAACACAGCAGCTACAAAAACTGCCCTAATAGCAACCCAAAACCCTTATCTCCCACTCAAGTTCAATATTAAATTTATCCTTCACTGCATCTTTTACTCTATTGCCAAGGTTTTCCAAGTCAGATGCAGTTGCATTATCGTAATTGAGCAAGAAGTTACAATGTTTCTGAGAGATTCTAGCTCCACCAATATTCAGCCCTAGGCAGCCAGATTTATCAATTAACTCCCATGCTCGGTAGTTTTTTGGATTTTTGAATATGCACCCAGCAGTTTTTCCTCTCGTTGGCTGGCTTTTATTTTTTCTCTCAACAATTTCCTTTAACCTGCTGAGTATAATCTCATACTCTGAGTTTACTCCTTTAAACTCAGCTTCAACAAAAATCCAATTTCCTTTTAGGCTATGTCCACGATAAAAATATCCCATTTCTTTGCTGGAGAATTCATATAGGTTTCCATCCTCTAGGTTCACTGCTTTTATGGATTGTACAACGCTTGCGATATCACTACCATATGCACCTGCATTCATTTCTATTCCGCCACCAACTGTTCCTGGAATTCCAACTAGAAACTCAAGTCCACTAATTTGTTGCTCTCCTGCAAAGTAAGCAAGGTTACTAAGCAGCGCAGCACCACCTGCAACAATAGAGTTGTTACCCTTACTTTTAATATATGCAAACTCCTTACCCAATTTTACTGTTATTCCTCGAATGCCACTATCTCGCACTATTATGTTGGATGTTGCGCCAATAACGCTAACTGGCAGTTCAGTATTTTTAATCAAGCATGTTAAATCTTCAATATCACATGGTTTAAATAACACATCAGCTCGTCCACCGACATTTAACCACGTCGCTTTAGACATTAAGACGTCATAACGATAGATTCCACGTACTTTAGGTAAGCTTATAAGCATTTTGATTTCAACTCTAACCCTGCATCCATACCCATTTTCTCCGCATCTTCTATAAATGAAGTGCGCTCAGTGAAGTATATATTTTTTCCATCTGCCAACATACAACGAAGGTGTAGCATATTTTCGCTCACATATTCAGCCAAAGCTGCAAGCGGTGTAAAGCATGAACCATTCACTGTTTTCATAAAACTGCGCTCTGATTTCACTCTTATAAAAGACATATTATTATTAATTTTCTCTAAAAGATCGATAATTTTTACATCATTCCTTCTACATTGAATACAAATCGCCCCCTGCCCCACTGCACTTAACATAACTTTTGGTGGCAATACCTCTGTAATTAAGTGATGTTTTTCTAATCTTATGAGTCCTGCTTCAGCTAGAATTATTCCATCAAAACTTTGATTTTGCAATCTAGTTGTTACATTTCCACGTAGTGGTACTATATTTAAATCTGGTCTAAAATTTAACAACTGAACTTTTCTTCTTATTGAAGAAGTGGCAATAGTAGCCTGCTGTGGCAAAGACTCAAGGCTATTGTGTTTATGAGAAATAAACGCATCGCATGGACTTAGCCTTTCTAAAACACAAGAAATTGTTAAACCCCCTGAGAAAAATGCAGGCACATCCTTTAGCGAGTGAACTGCCATGTCTATATTATTTTCGAGCAATT
Organism: Wolbachia endosymbiont of Oedothorax gibbosus; assembly: GCF_936270145.1. Taxonomy (GTDB): domain Bacteria; phylum Pseudomonadota; class Alphaproteobacteria; order Rickettsiales; family Anaplasmataceae; genus Wolbachia. The sequence continues at coordinate 324,073 of NZ_OW370537.1, read as the reverse complement.
CAGCCTCAATTTCTTTAATGAATAATCCTTTGCCTCCTATTTCAGCAAGATTTGCGTTTGCATACTTATCTCCAGAAGTTTTTATCTTAACAATTTCAATAGATAAGTTAGGAAAAGAATCCAGCAACTTTTGTTTTGCTTCCAAAGCCTGGGCAACTGCAAGCTTACTTCCTCTGGTGCCTATTCTAATTAACATGTGTACGACTGTTTGTCTGATGTCATCCGAGTAGCTGACTACTTGGATCCAGTTTATATGAACCTTTGCATTTATTGTACTTTAACTTAAAACCAAAAGCAACTTTGACTTTACAAAATAATAACCTTTTATATGCATAAATAAGCTTACTGTATTCTAGTGCTCCCTATCCAAACTGGTTCCTTTATGACGGCAGCGCCCTCTTCTTGTCATCCCAGTAGCCCCTTTTTTTGTCATCCGAGTAGCTGACACTGGGATCTAGCAAGCTTTGCTTGCAAATAAGTCTAATACGCGTCGCGTTTTATGCCAAAACACAATTGGAGTTACATGCAAAATAGATCCCAGTGTCAGCTACTTGGATGACACCCTACTTAACAGTCATACCGCGATTCATTCGCGGTATCTCATCCGCTAACAAGAGATCCCGCTAACAAGCAGCGGGATGACGAATTGCTATGCCGCCACGAACCGTCGTTCCGCCGCAGACCGTCATACCGCGATTCATTCGCGGTATCTCATCCGCTAACAAGAGATCCCGCTAACAAGCAGCGGGATGACGAATTGCTATGCCGCCACGAACCGTCGTTCCGCCGCAGACCGTCATACCGCGATTCATTCGCGGTATCTCATCCGCTAACAAGAGATCCCGCTAACAAGCAGCGGGATGACGAGATGCCACCGCAAACCGTCATACCACGATTCATTCGCGGTATCTCATCCGCTAACAAGAGATCCAGCTAGCGGGATGACGATTGTCGTTTAGTCATAAATATTAAGAAATTTACCAAGCGAAAAAAAAGGCAAAAGAAGCCCTGGTCATTGTCTATTTTCAGTATTGGCGTTTTTTAAGTCTTAAACGCTGCAATTTAGCTGCTTTTAAATGCAACTAACCTTAGCTTTAATATTTAAGAAATTTACCAGGCAGAAAAAAAAGGCATAGAAAACCCGCAGTAGCTAGTTATTCACTCTCTATTTTAAAATTTGACGTTGGGTGATGTCTTGAACGCTTTGTAAGCGCGTTTCAGCTTATATAGGTAAAAACCTAGAAATTTGATAAAGACATAAGGTACACATAGTGCAAAAAATTAAGCATAGTACGCCAAATACAAGTTTTCTTGTCGTTTTAATCTGCACAGATTGCGAAGTTAAATGAAATAGCTTCACTGTCATGATAAGGGGGCTGGCGAAGGATGTCAAGTAAGTTTTTTCGTTTCTATAGCTACTTGGATAGGTTATTTAGGCAACAGAGAATTTTACAAAAATCTATTTTTAACTTACACTGCAATTTTAAACCTACAACTTATGTACAACAGGCTTATAGTCAAATCTTTTTCAGTATTATGCATCTGTTTACTTGCTTTATACATAACACTGCCAAATTTCTTTGATAATAAGCTTTTTATTTCGAAAAAAAGAATAAACTTAGGTCTTGACCTGAAAGGAGGGGCATCTTTGCTTCTAAACATAGACTTAGACTTCTATTTTAAGGAAAAGCTAGGCATGTTAGCAGGTGAGATAAAAGAGACATTGCTAACAAAAAATATTGAATCTACCGTACAAGATAGCGTTGTAACTTTAAATAATATTGATGATTATAAAAAAGCATCTGTGTTGATCAATGCAATAAATCCAAATTTAGAGCTAAATAGAAGAGATTCTTCAATTCTCATTTCGTATAAATCCCATTATAAAAATTCTTTGATCAGTGAAGTAGTTGCAGAATCAATAAACAATGTCCAGCGCCGTTTGGACAAACTTGGCACAAAGGAAGTCAGCGTTCAAAAACAAGGGCAGAATAAAATATTAGTGCAGGTACCTGGAGTAGAAGACACCAAGCAGATAAAATCTTTGCTTGGCAAAACTGCTAAGCTAGCTTTTCATTTGGCAAACACTAACATAGCCAAGGTGCAGGATATAGATCACGAAACTACTGTCATGCTCAAGGATTCTTTAGGCAATTCTTATCCGATATTCCGCAAAACTGAAATAGGTGGCGATTCGTTGGTTAACGCATCAGTTAGATTCAGCAATTTAGGTAAACCGACAGTGCATTTTAAATTTGACAGTATAGCGAGTAAAAGATTCGCGAAAATCACTAAAGAAAATGTAGGAAAGCCTTTTGCAATTGTTCTGGATAACACAGTTTTAACAGTACCTACAATACGTGAGCCAATTTTAAATGGAGAGGGAGAAATTAGCGGTAATTTCACTGAAAAACAAGCAAGCGAACTTGCAATACTTTTAAAATCTGGAGCACTGCCAGCACCACTTAAAATAATTGAAGAAAAAAACATTGGCCCAAGTCTTGGAGAAGAATCAATAAAGGCAGGGGAAATGGCAGCAACAATCTCTATTATAGCCGTGGCTTTATTTATAATCATCACTTACGGCAAATTAGGTGTATTGGCCTCTGTTGCGCTTTTTTCTAATGTAATTCTTATATTATCAATTCTCACTCTGCTTGAAGCAACTCTAACTTTACCTGGAATTGCCGGTATTGCACTCACTGTCGGTATGGCAGTGGATGCAAATGTTCTCATATTTGAACGCATTCGCGAGGAAATCAAATCTGGCAAGAGAGTGGAACGTGCTATTGAAGAAGGGTTTAAAAACGCTATAAAGACAATACTGGATTCAAATATCACAACACTCATTGCTGCAGGAATAATGTTCATTATTGGCAGTGGAGCAATAAGAGGCTTTTCTGTCACTCTATCAATAGGAATTTTATGTTCGATGTTTTCTGCAATCACAGTCACAAAACTCCTGATAGAGTTGTGTATGAACCCGAAGGAACTAGCGCTTTGAATTAAGGATTATACAGTTCACAAGTTTCCACTTAATTCTTCAATCTCACTAATAGAAAGACCAGTAAACTTGACAATAGTGTTGACATCAATATTATTAGCCAGCATTGCCTTTGCCATTTCAATCTCTCTTGCCTTTCTACCTTCCTCTCTACCTTCCTCTCTAGCATCATCAAGTTTTTGAGCGAGGACAGCCTTTTCATCACGAATACGCTTTATTTCTTGTTCATAGGCTATAAATTCTTTTTCTGACCAATTAAATCTGTTTAGCTCTTCATATGCTTTTTTGATTATTAAATCACTTCCTATTATTTTTTCCAATTCCTTTTCGCTAGTTTCATCGGCATACTTGAAAAAGTAGATCCATTTTTCAACTATACTCTCTAATTGGTCTTCCTTAGTTTTGGGAAATTTCGGCAATTCAATAAATGTAAAGTAGAAATCTTTTAGATCGTGTTCATTAGTATCTTCATCACGAATAGTGTGCTTTGACTTGTACTCAGACTTATCCGGAAACAGGATACAATCTGCTATAGCAATAAAGATAATTTCTTTAAGGTCCTCATATTGATCACCTTTATCAGCTTGCCTTGAGTAAGCTTTAGCAGCGTAATATTGAGCGCGTTTTTCAAAGCCTTTGGTTTTTGCGACTTGCATTTCGACTATTACTTGCACCCCATTTTCATCCCTGCAGAGTACATCAACGATGCTTTGTTTTTTGGAGGCAATTTCAGCATCTTGAATAGTGCTGAGGAATTCTATCTCTTTTATTTCATCTTTACCAGTGAAGCCAAGGATATCATTGAGAAAGTGGATGAGAATGTCTTTATTCTTTTCAGTACTAAAGATACGACGAAAGGCTACATCATTCTTGGGGTCGAGAAATTTTGAAATAGCCATGGCCAAGGTGCTTAGAAAACATTAATAATTATACACTATTATTAACAATTATTCAACCACATTTTTAAAAATAGCTAGTTTCTGTATTTATTTTAAATTGAAGAAAGCTCAAGAAAAATAAAGTCAATTTTTGACGTCCCAAATATTACAGAATGTAGTTGAGTAAAAACCAATGAACGGCTACTGTAATTTAGATCTCAGTCAACTACCTTCATTCCTACAACGTTATATCCTGAATCAACGTGCAAAATTTCTCCAGTAGTGCCACTACTTAAGTCGCTTAATAAGTATAACGCTGCCTTGCCAACATCCTCTATTGTAACATTGCGTCTAAGCGGAGAATTATTTCTATTCCATTCTGATATGGAGTGAAAATCGCTTATTCCAGAAGATGCTAAAGTTCTGATTGGACCAGCGGAAATTGCATTTACTCTGATATTTTGTGGCCCGAGATCACATGCTATATATTTTACACTTGCTTCAAGTGCTGCTTTACATAAACCCATAACGTTATAATTTGGCATAACTTTTTCAGCGCCATAATAAGATAAAGTAAGTAAACTACCACCACCTGACATCATTTTTTCAGCCCTTTGCGCTAAAGCAGTAAAAGAATAGCACGATATATGCATTGCATTGAGGAAGTTATCCAGTGAAGTATTGACATATTTACCATCTAACTCATTTTTATCGGAGAATGCTATTGCATGCACCAAAAAGTCAAGAGTACCCCATTTTTTCTCTATTATTTCGAAAGCGTTATCTATGATTTTTTCATTTGAAACGTCGCAGTGTAATATTAGCTCCACATTTAGTTCATCTGCTATTGGTGATAGTTTTTCTTTTATTATTTCATTCTGGTAGGTGATTGCAAGTTCTGCTCCGTGCTCTGAGAGAGTTTTTGCTATACCGTATGCTATTGATCTCTTATTTATTATTCCGGTTATTAATCCCTTTTTGCCTTGTAATAGACTTGTCGTCATAGAACTATCTGTTTTTTATAATTTGGAATATTAACTAGATAAAGTCAATTATGTTTTAAAACATTTTTTGCAGTAACTTGAAGTCTATAAACAGTAATCTTGATTCTTCTACAACAAAGCCATCCCATATGACATTTTATCTATACCTAATTAAGCATATCAATAAGTAAGTAAATTTTAATATAATCTTATTATACTTATAAATACGCTGTATAGAATGAAAGTATGGAAGATTTTATAACTGCAAGAAGAAAAGATGATGCTGTGGTATCTGTTTGTCAGGATAATAAGAAAAAAAACGTGTTAATTTTAGGGCTCAATCAAGCCGCAAGGAATTTGTTAAAATACGAGAAAGGGAATTTACTTAATAAGCCGTTAATTAATATTTTAAGTGCAAGAGCAGCTGACGACATGAAGAATTATTTAGAGTATACCGAAAATGGGCACGATTTACTTGATATATTACCTAAAGTGATAGATTTTTCCTTAACTGATGCTAAAGGAGAAGATATCAGGACAAAAGTAAAAGTTTTCCGCACTGCACAATTTGCCAGTAATAAAATAAATTATGAGCTATTAATACGTGATATCAGTTTGTCCCATAAATTAGGAATCTTTAGAGATGAATATCTAATGGGTAAAAAATATAAAAACCATGACTTATTCGATATACCAGGCAATGAGTCCACTATTCTAGAGTTATACGTTATATTGAACTTCGCCTTTCAACATCAAATTAATGCAGCTATAGGAGTGATTGGCTTAAATAGTAGCTGTAGTGAGACAAATGATGCACTGAAAGTTATCATAGAACATTTTTATAAAAATTGCCGTAGTGATGATTTTCTAGGGTATATTGATGAGAATAAAGTGCTTTTTGTTTTGATTAACTGCGATGTAAAAAGTACATCTAAAATAATTAATCGTATACATTCTGCCATTAATAAGCAGTTATTAAAGCGAAAATTACCAAGTGTATCAATAATTTATGGGAATATAGCTCAAAAACAGGCAGCAAAATCTACCAGCGGCACCATCTGAAAAGTTGTTTTTTATCTATATTGAGTTTAAACTTAAATTTTTACAAAAATTAAAGTTTATTTATGAAGTTAAGATACTACCTGGTAGCACTTCTTTCGTTATTATTTTCACAGAATAGTGCTAGCTCTAGAACAATTCTGGATAAGGAAATACTTTATGTAGAGCTAGACGGAAAAATAGATTTGAGATTCGGCTACGCCTTCAACAGAGATTCTTTCAATGCTAAGGCTAAGGATAAAACTTCAAGTTATTCATACTTGCGCTTTCTTTATCTACAGCAAGTTTATCCAAGTACTCAAATGGGGTTTAATGTTAAGGTAGGAGTTTCTGGTATTGAAAACCTAAAAGCGTTAGACAGAGAAAAGTTAGACATGGAGGAAGGGTATTTCATCATTAAAAATCAGGGACTTGGATCAATTGAATATGGTAAAAGAAGTTTAGTTAGTCAGAGCATGTTAATTAACACTTCAAAAATTTATGCAGCTGCTGGAGGAGTAAATGGTCATTGGACAAACTATGCAAATTTGCGCGGTGATCATAAAAAAGATGGTGACCCTGGATATGATCAAGACGAGGTGTTCTGGGTCAAGCCCAATATTTATAGCGATTATAATGAGCTCGAACTAGGGTTAAAACAATCATCAATTAACTACATCTCCCCTGAAATCTATAACTTTCAACTCGGATTCAGTTATGTTCCAGGAAAAAATAACTTACAGTACAGCAATTTAATTGCTGCTGGCCTTTCCTATAAAAACAGCTTGTCAGATGATATAGGTTTTACTACTGCCTTAACTGGTGAATTTGCAAGAGAAAATTTAACTGGTTGCTTAAATGGAACTTCTAAAAATTATGAATGCCGTAATCAATTACTACACTGGAATTTTGGTTTGAAGCTAAAATTGTTCGATCTTGATTGCATTTTTTCGTATGGTAATGGTGGTGAATCTGGTGAGAGGCGTAATCCTGAAATAAATAATACGTATTATATGAATGCAGGTATCGCTTACCATTCTGATTCTTACAAATCGAGCTTAACATATTTTAGTAGTGGCAGGAATATTGCAGGCAGAGGTACAAACGAGTTAACATCATATGCTTTAAGTCTTGAATATTCATTTTTTATGGGCACCTCATACTATTTCGATATTGTAAAATTTAGTACAAAAGAGCCTAAAATAGAAAATAACAACTCCGGTTACGTGCTCTTGGCTGGGTTGAAATTAAGTCTTTAATAAGGTTGCATTGCCTCCTGTCATCCAAGTACCCTCCTCTTGTCATTCCAGTGCTCCTTTTTTTGTCATCCAAGTAGCTGACACTGGAATTGATTGTGCACTATACAACATAAAAGCTGGATTCCAGACTGAAATCTGCCACGCAAATTGCCTGCAAATTGCAATGTTCGTACAGATGTGTGTTTGGGCACTGGGATGACAGAAAGAGGCTGCTTGGATATTCTTTCAAAAAAATGATAACTAAGATTAAAGCGATAACATGAGGTTTCTCAGCTCTGGAAATTTCATGTCTAGCTGCAAAAATAGATACTTATTTAAAAAATATCCTGTAACTTTCAGTCCTAACTGAAATTCTTGGAATGAGTAGCTGTTTTGTAGGTTATTATTGTATACATCATGTAACATTTGTGGAAAAGGTAGGAGTTTATCTGCATAATAATCTCCTACTTTTTTTGACACTGCTCTACCAGTTTTTGGAGAAATAAATTGTAAATTTTCCTTAACACCTGTTACAGCGCATTTGGATAAGTCTAACTTAAACCCCAATTGCGTAAGAAGCAGAAGCTCTAAGTTGAGGTAATGGCCTTGCCAAAGTTCATTATTGTGCTTAATTATATCGATGAAATATCGAAAGTTATCATACAGTACAACACAAGGTTCACTCTCTGGAAGCACTTTTTCTAAAATAGAGGAGAAAGAAACAATAGTAATGCTTTTTAACCTATCTTGAAAGAAATGATGGAATGGAGACTCAATTAATTCGCACTTAAAAAAACCTAGATTTTCAGGTAATTTAGCACTCCATTCTGCATGTAATAGATTACTTATCTGAAACTTATAATTGCTATTGTTTGTTAGCTTAGTTAATCCCTTGCGCTTTCCATGATTTTTTGTAAATAGAGAAAGAATTAAGTTTTTATCGCCGTATTTTTTAGCAGCTATAATGATGCCTTCATCTTTCCATCTCATTTAGAGTGTATTGACCGTATGATATTATAGGATAGTGCACCTAGAGCGTGTAATCCATAAAAATCACTTCCAACATCTAAGTGAAATTGTCTGCCAACAAAAGCAAATCCTTCACCGAGTTCTAAGATGTATGGTCCCAAAGTATGATGGCATGGATTAAGTATAAACAATTCAGGAACACTGTGTACATATAAATTCATAAGGAGTCAGACCCTTGAGAGTTTTAAGTCTTTTCGCATAGTTATAGGCCATAACGAAGCTGTAAAGTGCTCTTTAAGCTGCTTATGTGATTTGTAGTAATATTTTTTCACTGTGGCATCTTTAATGGTCCTATTCATACGCTCAACTTGGCCATTTGTCGAAGACTTTCGTCAGACGATGTTCAATGCTATTTTCTTCACAAACTCGATCAAATATATGTTATGCTTGTGACGCACCTAATTGTATGCCATTGTCGGTAAGAATGGTATGGATTTTATAGGGCAAAATTTTGATTAGATTGCGCAAAAACTCAGCAGCTATGGTCTTTGTAGCACTTTCATGAAATTCAACATAAGCAAACTTGGACGTTCTGTCTATGGCAACAAATAAACATAACTTTCCCTCTTCAGTTCTAGGTAGTGTAGACATTCAGAAAGAATGAAGTTATAGTATAACTTTTATAAAAGGGAAGAGATATTGTACGACTTAAAAGATGAGCAATGGGAAAGGATAAAAGATAGCTTGCCAGGAAAAGAAGGAGATAGTGGTAGAAGTGCAAAAGACAATAGGAAGTTTATAGCAGCAGTAATGTGGATAGGTAGGACTGGAGCGCCATGGCTGCAGAATATGGAAAATGGTCAAGTGTACACAAAAGGTTCATGAGATGGGCAAAATCAGGAGATGGTTTTTAATACCCTTGCAGTAGATGAAGATACGGAGTGGCTCATAACAATAATAAGAGCTCATCAACATGCTGCTGGTGCACGAAAAAAATGTGGAAACTGGTAAGCAAGAGCAGGAATTGGGAAGATCTAAAGGTGGATTTTCAAGTAAATTACATGTTGCTTGTGATGCGCTGGGCAACCCATTGAGATTTTTTGTTACTGCTGGGCAAAGGTCAGATTATGTAAAAGCTTTAGATCTGATAGAAGGCAAGAAAATGGCAGCACTTATTGCCGATAAAGGATATGATGCAAACTATATGATTGGGGCAGCGCAAGCTGTAAATGCTGAACCAGTTATTCCAGCGCGTTCCAATAGAAAAATACCGAGAGAATATGATAAAGAACTATACAAAGAGAGAAACTTAATCGAAAGAATGTTCAACAAAATCAAGCATTTTCGCAGAGTTGCCACTCATTATGATAAACTAGCCATAACCTTCATATCTTTTGTTCACATTGCTGGCATTTACCTTTGGTTAAAATAAATGTCGACACTACCTAAAAGGCTTGTTGGTTTTTGAATTTATTTCGTGTAACATTGTCGCAATGATACCCTTCCTGGCGCATCAAACAACAGAGGCCTAATGATCAACGAAGAAATTGTAAGAGAGAACTTAAAAAAAGTCATAGAGCAAAAAAGCGGTAAAGATGTGATCGCTCTTGACATAATATCTTCAATCGTTATTAAAGGCAGAGATGTTGGCTTTGCACTTGAAGTTACTGGAGCAAATGAAGAATTAAGAAGAAATTGTGAACAAGCTGTTCAAGCTATATCAGGAGTGGGGAAAGTGACCGTGGTTGCTACTGGTCAAAAACAAACTGGGCAACAAAAAGCTAAATTACATATCGCAGGAGTGAAAAATATAATCGTTGTGGCCTCTGGTAAAGGAGGCGTAGGCAAGTCTACGGTTGCACTAAACCTTGCTCTTTCATTAGTAGAATTAAAACACAAAGTTGCGCTAGTTGATGCAGATATATATGGTCCTTCAATTCCTAAAATGCTTGGCGCTGAAAAATTAAAGCCAAAAATACAGGATAGTAAAGCAATGCCTATAGAAAAGTATGGACTGCATACTATTTCAATTGGCTATTTTATCGATAAAGATCGTGCAGCAATATGGCGCGGACCTATGATCACAAAAGCACTTTATAATCTGCTAATGGGAACAAGGTGGTCTGATATAGAATATTTGATAGTTGATACACCACCTGGAACTGGCGATGTGCATTTAAGTCTTATGGAAAACTTTAGCTTAACCGGGGCAATAATAGTTTCAACTCCACAGGAGCTCTCTTTAATCGATGCTCGCAAAATTTATGATATGTTTACAAAGCTCAGTATACCGATTATTGGCATTGTGGAAAACATGAGCTATTTTACTCAAAGCGGCTCAGAAATATACATATTTGGAAAAGACGGCGCAAAAAGAATGTCTGAGGAGCTGGGCATCAAACTATTAGGCAGGATTCCTCTGGATCCACAAATATGTCATGCTTCTGATTGTGGAAATCCTTTAATGCTAAGTGAGGATTTAGCAGAGATTTATGAAGACATTGCTAAAGATGTTAGGTCTTTTATATAGAGTCTATAAAGTTTGTTTAAACTATTTTCAAAACAGATAAAATATAATTTTACAATTAGCGTAAATAAAATGAATTATGATGTAATCATTTCAGGTGGTGGGTTGCTTGGTCTTATTACTGCAATTGGCCTCAGTTGTGACTCTGTGTCTGTAGCTGTGATTGAAAAAAATAGTCTACCACGTGTAGTAGATGACAACCGAGCATTTGCTATTTCTCAAGGCTCGAAAAAAATATTGGAAAAATTAGGGATTTGGCAGTTCGTGGAGAGTGAAGCTGAGCCTATACTTGATATATGCGTATTAGATGGAGATAGCCCAATTACTGTGCATTACAATCATAAAATGGTTAGTGAAGAGCCAATGGGTTATGTTATTAACAATGCTACTATATGGAATGCAATCAACAATAATTTTCTGAATAAACTAAATATATACTCTCCACATTCCTATAAAACAATTGCTTGTGATTCAGGATATGTGGAAGTTATTCTTGATAATAACCAGGAATTAATATCATCGCTACTTATCTGCGCTGAAGGCAAAAACTCTAAATTACCAGAGTTATTTTCTATACCGACAGTGAAATTTGACTATAAACAAAGTAGCATAGTATTTAATGTAAAGCATGAACTGCATCACCAAAACTTAGCTGTAGAGCGTTTTTTCCCTGGCGGTCCATTTGCAATTCTACCGATGAAGGATGGCTATACTTCTTCGATAGTTTGGACAGAAAAATCTGGAATTTCAAAAATGCTAATGGATCTGTCTGAAGAAGAATTCATTATAGAACTTGAAAAAAGATTTAGTTCTTATTTGGGAAAAATTGAATTAGAGGGTGAAAGAAAACTTTATCCTTTAAGTTTTGTTTTCGCAAAAAAGTTATATAAGGGTAGAGTTTTGCTTATCGGCGATGCAGCACATTCAATTCATCCAGTTGCAGGTCAAGGGCTTAATCTTGGAATTAGAGATGTAGAAAGTGTTATAAAGCACATAGTTGCTGCAAAAGCATCTGGTATTGATGTTGGCAGTAGTTATTTATTAAAGAAAATTTCACGTAACAGATACCTTGATAATTTTACAATGGCGCTTGCAACTGATGGATTAAATAGGATGTTCTCCAACAGAATATTCTGCGCTAAAGCACTAAGAAATCTTGGCTTGATTGCAGTTGAAAATTCAAATTTTCTCAAAAAAAGCTTCATTCGGCATGCTATGGGAACTACTATTTTATAGCTAATATACCGCCGCGGTATCTCTAGATCCCGCAACAAGCAGCGGGATGACGGTTGTCGGTAAGCCTAAAGCTATAGCCATCAAGCACGATAAAGAAAATCATTTATAATCGCTATAGCAACTAGTGTAGACACTTGACGTTCCTTGTGATTTGATAAATAGAGGTTTTTATCTGACTTCACAACAAGGGCTTCTGGATGACTTTGAAAGTGAACATTACCATGCTTATCTTCAATAGCCTCTATTACCCCATCACTGGAAAATGCTGCAACTTTATATCCAAGTGACTCCAATTTTCTTCTATTTTCTGGTGTATTACTTACTGCTCCTGAATGAGCATCCGGAAAGTACACTGAAAACCAGCCGTTTTCATTGGGTAGTAAAAATTTAGCTATTACCTCTGCTAAACGGCTGCTTGGAATTACCTTTATCTGCTGAAGAGGTACATCCTCTTTTTGTGGATTGGGCGCTGATTTTAAATGATTCTCCTCATCACTCACAACACTCGTTATTTCAATTCCTTTTGCATGCATAATGCCTTGCAAACCACCGCATATTCCAAGCAAATGAATGGCAGGATTATCATCAACTATTTTTACAATTGCTTCAGTCACAAGCTGGCGGTAAGGGGTAGGAGGAAACGGTTCTAAGTGAAAGTTATAATGATTTCCTGGAATAAATATTCTATTTATCTTGTGCTCTTTAATAAATTTTGCAACTTCAACTTTTATTCGATCTAGTACTAATTTTCTTGCCAATAGCTTATCTTGTTCTGACAAGATAAGCGACTCTTCCTGGATTTCTTTTAGATTAATTATTTTGTTGTAGTCAATAAGTACGGTTTTAACTCCAAAGTTGTTGAACATCTCGTAAATATTTTGAGATAGCCCAAGCTCATGCGCTTCTTCCGTTTTCAACAAACCAACAACTATGTCATTATTTACTGTATTTTCTGCCGTCAAGACAGTTGACGCTGGTTCTTCTTTTCTGGTTACATGTTGAGATGCCGGTTTTTCACTAACGCCAGCATAAGTAATATTGCTTAATAATAGAACTATAGTTAATAAGATCTTAAATACTTTATTGTAATATTTATATACCATAACTTGCTTCTCTAACATTTATATTACGATATAGAGTATTTTATAACAAAAAGGCAAGTTTGCCAAGAAAGAGAAGTGGCCTGAGCAGGAATCGAACCAGCGACACAAGGATTTTCAGTCCTTTGCTCTACCAACTGAGCTATCAGGCCAACTGTATACTTTCATTTTTAGATAAAAAATGTTATCATGTCTATCAAAAGTTTTTAAAGTAGTTTATATAAAAATAAAGGATGAACATTAATAACAGAATAGGAATCTACCCTGGCACATTTGACCCTATAACTTTTGGGCATCTTGACATAATCAAAAGAGCGTGTAAACTAGTCGATAAATTAATAATAGGAGTTGCAGAAAACGTTAATAAGCATACTGCCTTTGACACAAAGCTACGCACAAGCATGGCTGAAAATGAAATCAAAGGGCTAGGAATTGATGCAGATGTTATATCTTTTAATGGGTTGCTAGTGAAGTTTGCCAAAGAGCAGAATGCTTCTGTTATTATTAGAGGATTAAGAGCAGTGTCAGATTTTGATTACGAGTTTCAAATGAGTTGGGTAAATTATAAACTTCTTCCTGAAATCGAAACCATATTTCTTCCTGCTTCTGAAGATACTCAATTTATCTCATCAAGTTTTGTAAAGGAAATAGCAAGATTAGGAGAAGATGTTAGCAAATTTGTATCACAAGGCGTTCAAAACGAATTGATTGATCTAAATAGGATAAAAAATGGAGAATAGCGTGTGTTGTTTTTTATTTATAAATGGGTATATTTAATATATAAAATGTTATAAGCTAAAGGAGTAGCATGTCAAAAGTGAGGGTTAGTAAAAGAAAAGTTTGTTGTCATGGTGATGAGAATGATGAGGGTTCCGGCCATCCATTAATATATTTAGATATGGGAGAAGAAGAGGAAATAGCTTGCCCTTATTGTGAAAAGACGTTTGTCCATGACTGTACTGTAGAAGCGGTTGGGGAGCTGACTAGGGATGATCTCTAATGGCACCTTTGTAGACTTAACCTATGTAAATAGCAATAAGAGGAGCAGTAAAAATGAAACTATCCATACGGTCGAGCACTCCTCCATGGCCAGGTATCATACTTCCACTGTTTTTAACACCGTAAGCTCTTTTAACAAGTGACTCAGTGAAATCGCCAAGTTGCGCTAGAATAGCAATTGCAAGGCCAATGATTGGAGAATAAAAAATTGAAAATAGACCAAAAAATATTGATCCAAAAGTTGTGCACACTACTCCAGCTAAGATTGCACCAAAAAGCCCTGCCCAAGTTTTTCCAGGGCTAATAACTGGACAAATTTTAGCTCCACCAAAATTCTTGCCAAACAGGTAGGCAGTAATGTCAATTCCCCAAATGGTTAAGACGAACCATACTAATGCGTATTTTCCCTGTGGTAGATTATATAAATATATTAATGAGGCGCTTGGTAGTGCAATCAATAATAATGCAAAAACGTATAAAATTTTGTTTCCCTGGGTTAGATTATACCATTCAAAAGAAGATAAAACTGCTATCGAAAAAATCAATAGGTAAAACGATAAATCACTGAAATATGTAGCAAAAGAAAATATGAATAATATTACTATTGAAGACAACATTCTAACTATAAAATTATTATCTACCATATTTCTTCTCTCTTTTTGTATAATCTTCTAATGCTTTGCTCAAATCTTGACAAGAAAAATCAGGCCACAAAGTATCACAAAAATACAATTCAGCATAAGCTGCTTGCCATAATAAAAAGTTGCTTAACCTTTTTTCGCCGCCAGTGCGAATTAATAAATCCAATTTTGGCAGATCTTTAGTATACAGAAATTTTTCAAATTCCTCTTCTGATACATAAGCAATATTTTCTTTTATAATATTGCTTATAGCTTGTGTAATTTCTTGCTTTGCTCCATAACTGACTGCCACAGTGAGTAATAAACCATCGTTCTTATGTGTCATTTCTTCTGCTTTTTTAATTTGATCCAATATTTTACTGGATAACAGACTTAAATTGCCAATAAAATTCAACTTAATGTTACAGTTACAAATGAAATTGACTTTATCTTCATTAGTTAAAACAGAGTAAAATAAATCAAATAGACAGTCAATTTCGTTTTTGGGTCTAAGCCAATTCTCCATAGAGAATGCATACAAAGTTAAGTAGGGTATGGTTAGGTCTGTACAATACTTGGCAATATCGTATGCAACTTCACTGCCCCTTTTATAACCATCAATTTTTACCTTTCCTTGATTGTTCGCCCATCTACCATTACCATCCATAATAATTGCTAAATGTTTCGGTAAAGATTCTTGATTCAACATTTAAAGTTCACCTAAACTACTCGATATCATTCCAGTACTTGACGTATAACTGTACAAACATTGTGATTTGGGACACTTGAAAGGTGTCATCCCGTAGCCCTTTTTCCTGTCATCCCAGTGCGTGACACTGGGATCTAAGTATAAAAATATTTGCAAATTATGCAATGAACAACAGATTCTTGGGGCATATAATGTCCATGATGAAAATAAGATGGATCCCAGTGTCACGCACTGGGATGACAGGGAAAAAAGGCACTTGGATGACATGAAAGAGAGCACAGGAATGACATCATTTACTGTATAATATTGTGCAATATTGCAACGTTTATACGGTTGTGTGCCTGCTACCTCCATGGCACCCTTGCATGTAATTTTTTCTTTTTCACTACTGAAGGCTTCTTTCATATTACCTTAGTGATGCAATATATCCTTTTCTTTGATGGACAATTCACCATCAATCTTTTTTATGTTATCATCAGTAATATTTTGTATTTCCTTTTTAGTGCCATGAAAATCATCTTCTGAGATTTCTTTATTTTCCTTCATTTTTTCTATTTCTTCTATAATATCTCTACGTATATTTCTAATGGCAATCCGTGCATTTTCAGCAAACTGATGCAACAATTTCACTAATTTTTCACGGGTTTCTTGTGTTAAGTCCGGAAGAGCTATACGTATGGTATTGCCCTCAACAACAGGATTTAAATTCAAGTTGGCATTTAATATAGCATTTTTTACTTCACCTATAACACCGATATCCCAAACTTTAATTGATAGAGTTTTGTTATCTATAACTGAAACGCCTGCAACCTGATTTAACTTTTGATGTCCACCATAGATATTTACAACTATACCATCAAGCAACGATGCGCTAGCTCTACCAGTGCGTACACCTTTAATATCATCATGAAAGGACTGAATAGTTTTTAGCATTCTTTCTTTTGTTTTAGCTTTTATTTCATTTAACATAAATTACCTACTGTTTACAATCTGAAACTATAGTATAAGTACCTTGACCCTTAATAATATTGACTATTTTTTCTCCCTTCAAAGAAAAAACTATAATTGGAATAGAATTCTCACGAGCAAGTGAAATTGCTGATGCATCCATAACTTTTAAATCACGAGTCAATAAATCCGTGTAAGAAAGCCTATCATACATTACAGCATCCTCATTTTTTTTCGGATCAGCAGAGTATACACCATTTACTTGTGTACCCTTTAGAATAACATCACAATTCATTTCAACAGCACGTAAGGCTGCAGCTGTATCTGTAGTAAAAAATGGGTTGCCTGTGCCTGCTGCAAAAATTACCACTCTACCTTTTTCTAAATGACGAATAGCTTTCCTTCTTATGTAAGGTTCACATACAGTGGCCATGGGTATTGCAGATAATACCCTAGAAGCTATTAAATTTTTTTCTAAAAAGTTTTGTAAAATTAAAGCATTGATTATAGTTGCAAGCATTCCAATATAATCACTACTTGCTCTTTCACAACCACTTAAAGACGCAGATGTGCCACGAAAGATATTACCACCACCAACAACAATACATACCTGAACTCCAAGATTACAAACTTCAACTATGCCTTTAGATAACTCACCTATAGTCTCCATATCGTGACCAAATTGCTTTGATCCCATCAAAGCTTCACCAGAGATCTTCAATAACACTCTAGAGTATTTTACTTTATCTGCTAAGGAAGACATTTCTTGCCATTTAGTTTGCACTGCCCAAAATAAGTAACTTGTAATCAGATAATTTAATAGCACTCATCCCGCTTGATTTTATAAAATCAGAAACCTTCATTTTATCATCCTTTATGAACTTTTGTTCTAGTAAAACAACTTCTTCATAGTACTTAGCCATTCGTCCATCTACTATTTTTTTTGCTACTTCTTCAGGTTTATTTAAGCTCCTCACTTGCTCTTCAATTATAGAACGTTCATTGTTCAACTTCATTTGATCTAAATCATCTATAGACAAAGCTTCAGGCTTCATAGCAACTACATGCATCGCTATTTGTTTCCCAATCTCTTGTAACTTCACCTTATCACCGGGTGATTGCAATGCAACTAAAGCGCCAGTTTTACCTAAACCACGTACATCACCGTGTACGTAGCCAGCAATAACTCCATCCTTAGCTTCTAAGTAACAAAGCTTGCTTAACTCTAGCTTCTCACCAAGAACTGACGTACCATTCATAATAGCTTCCTGCACTGTGCCAATGCTTTCATACTTGGCATTTTTTAACTCATCAACGCTAATACAGCGTTCTTGATGAGCAATTGATGCTAAATTTGAAACTAACTCTATAAATTTCTCATTCCTTGCAACAAAATCGGTTTCGCAATTGAGTTCAACCAATGTACCATAATTTTCAGTCAAACACATAGCAACGAGCCCATCTGAAGCTACTCTATCAGATTTTTTGTCAGCTTTAGCAAGACCTATTGTACGCAACTTATCAACGGCTTTCTTAATGTCACCATCACATTCTTCTAATGCTTTTTTACAGTCACTTAAGCCAAGCCCTGTTCTATCACGTAATTCTCTTATATCATCTGGATTCGTCTTCATTTGTTACTACCTCCCTTTCTTCTTTATAAACTTTACTACGTCTTCTTTTAGTTTGCACAATACCATCTTCTTTTTCTTGAATAAACTCATCACCCCTTATATCATCAATCTTAACTCCAGATCTTGCTAGACTAGACTCTATTCCAGCTAATATAGAGTCGGTAGCTAATTTACAATAGAGCTCTATTGATTTTCTTGAGTCATCATTTCCAGGTATTGGATAAGTAATATCATCTGGATCAGAATTAGTATCAAGTATTGCAACTATTGGAATTCCTAACTTCTTAGCTTCCTTAACCGCTATATGCTCTTTATTAGTATCAATGATGAATAAGATATCAGGAATTGCTCCCATTTCTCTAATACCACCAAGCGCCTTATCAAGCTTTTGCTTTTTCTTTTCAATGTTCCCCAATTCTTTCTTTGTTAAAATGCTATCCTCGTCATTTAATATTTTCTCATATTGCATCAAGGTTTTTATCGAAGAAGAAACAGTGTCCCAATTAGTAAGCATACCGCCAAGCCATCGATGATTCACATAATACTGACCACAACGAATCGCTTCACTTGCAATAATATCAAAAGCTTGAAATTTTGTACCAACAAATAGAATGCGACCACCTTGAGATGCAACGTCATATAAAGCCTTCATGGCCATCTGTAGCAACGGTAGTGTTTTTTGCAAATCAATTATATGTATACGATTTTCTTGATGCACTCCATATATGTATGGAGCCATTTTTGCGTTCCAGCGACTAATTTTGTGACCAAAATGTACACCAGACCCGGCTAAATCACGCACAGTGACTTCAGGCAAACTTGCCATATTTATTCCTCCAAATAGTTTATCTTCCATGGCATTGCCCTAAAGGGACTACTTGTACAAGCCATGTGTGAAATTAAATTATTTATATAGTAATAGAAAAGACAGCAAAGCGCAAACAAAAAATATTGACAAAGGGCAACATGTTTATTAGCTTTAAAGTCGAAGCCCGAAAACGCTAAAAAGAAATTAGGGGGGTGTAGCTCAGTTGGTTAGAGCGCATGCCTGTCACGCATGAGGTCGTGAGTTCAAGTCTCATCACTCCCGTCATATTGGTTTTAGCATAACTTAGAATTTGCAGTATTATTGCCGGTATTGAGAAATGCCTTCACCAAACTTGACATGGTATGGTATTGCAATTAATACTTAAATAGGTTTATTTTTATCGTTAACAATTAGGATTAAATATGTTCATTTCTGAAGTTTTTGCAGCAGATGCAACTAGCAATGCATCAAGTATCGGCGCATCTTTTGCTAGTTTTATTCCATTGATTTTAATATTTGTGGTATTTTATTTTCTCATTATTCGCCCGCAACAAAAAAAACTAAAAGAACATAGAAAGATGATAGATCAAATAAAGCGTGGTGATACAGTCATTACTTCTGGTGGTATAATAGGTGAAGTTAACAAGGTTGATGGAGCAAATGCACAATTTATAATAGAAATAGCACCAAAAGTTGAGATAAAAGTCCTAAGGTCCGCTATATCTGAAGTTTTAAACAAAGAAGCTCAGAAAGTAGCAGCTAAACCAATTGAAAAAGGCAAAATCGAAAAGAATGATAGAAAAAATAAAAATCAACCAGAGGAAAGTATAAAGGAAAAAGACGATAAAGGTAAAAATGCCTCATAACTCTAAAAAAAGGTTCACTTGGTTGTGTGTGGAATATTTGGTGTAGTAAGTAGCGGTTATTCAGTAATACCGACTTTACTAACTGGGTTGCAAAAATTGGAATATAGGGGATATGATTCTTCGGGTATAGCAATCATAAATAATGAAGGTAAGATAGAAGTCAAAAAATCAGAAGGTAAAGTCAAAAGGTTATGTGAAGTTGTTGATGACAGCAAGATGTCTCACAGTACAGTTGGTATAGCACATACTCGCTGGGCTACACATGGAGTTCCAGGCCTTAAAAATGCTCACCCCATTCATACAAATAACGTTGTTGTTGCTCATAACGGCATAATTGAGAATTACAATCTGCTAAAAAAGGGTCTAGAAGAAAGGGGAATGTCATTCCATACTGACACTGACACAGAGATCATACCAAACATGCTAACCTTATATCTTGATGAAGGATTGTCGCCAGTTGATTCTCTATTTAAGTGTTTAAACAACTTACATGGCTCATTTGCCTTGGTCTTATTATTTGCAGAATATCCAGACGCCTTATTTGTTGCGAAGAGAAATTTGCCTTTAGCAATAGGCTATAACTGTAACACAGTGTTTGCTGCATCTGATTCTAATGCTTTAAGTGCATTTGTGGAAAGAATATCGCATTTGGAAGATGATGACATTGCAGTAGTAAAATCTAGTGGAGTTAGTATATACAACAATGGTACACAAGTTAAACGCAGTATAGAAAATAGTAGTCCAAGTGATTTTCTAATTAGCAAAAATGGTTACTCTAGCTTCATGCTAAAAGAGATTTTTGAGCAACCGCGTGCATTAAACAAAACAATAAATCAATTTTACAAGCAATATAAAGAGGTTAACAAAAAATTGTTTTCTGAGCTGAGTTACATTACTATAGTTGGATGCGGGTCATCTTATTTTGCTGGGCTAATAGCGAAGTATTGGCTAGAAAGTGTTGCTCAAGTTCGAGTATATCTAGAAATCTCATCAGAATTTAGGTATAGCAACGTCAAGTTAGAAGAAGGCAGCATTGGGTTATTCATCTCTCAATCTGGTGAAACTGCAGATACCATAGAAGCGCTGCGTTATGCAAAATCACAGAAGCAAACAATCATTAGTATAACTAATACATTTAGCAGCAGCATTGAAAAGATCTCAGATATTGTGTTACATACTCTTGCTGGGCCAGAAATTG
Organism: Wolbachia endosymbiont of Oedothorax gibbosus; assembly: GCF_936270145.1. GTDB lineage: Bacteria > Pseudomonadota > Alphaproteobacteria > Rickettsiales > Anaplasmataceae > Wolbachia. The sequence goes on along the minus strand of NZ_OW370537.1, from coordinate 303,318 downwards.
GTGTTGCTTCAACAAAAACCTTCTCTGCACAACTTGCAACTTTAGCATGCTTTGTCGTGGAGCTTGGAAAAATAAAAGGTGTACTGGGTGGAGAGAGAATAAAACAGCTAAGCAACGCTATCGACTCTATTCCCAAGTATGTTGAGCATGTTTTAAATGTGATGAAAATACAACATATATCAGGCAGTATATTAGAACACAATAACGTTATTTTAATTGGCAGAGGAAGTTCATACGGAGTTGCAATGGAAGGCGCATTGAAAATAAAAGAACTTTCATACATTAATACCATTGGTATTGCAGCGGGAGAAATGAAGCATGGTTCTATTGCTTTAATAGACTCCACTGTGCTTGTTATAGCAATTATCCCTTATGATAGTTTATTCTTTAAAACGCTATCTAATATACAAGAGATTATTGCAAGAAAAGGCAAAGTAATTGCCTTCAGTGATAAGCAAGGAGCGCCATTCCTAAGGGAAGTTTGTGCAGATGTGGTGCAACTTCCAGACGCTGATAATTTTATCTCTCCAATCATCTACAGTGTTGCTATGCAATTCTTTGCTTACTTTACTGCAGCAAAAAAAGGGTTAGACGTGGATTGTCCAAGAAATTTAGCTAAGTCTGTCACGGTTGAGTAGTCCATTTAAAGTTAAAGCTAAACTTCTGTGTCTGTTTAGGATAACGGCAAGACCATAGAGTAAAAGTGAGTTTACAACAAATGGTGTCATCCAAGTAGCCGACACTGGGGTCCAGCCTTCCTGCAATCTCATCAAGAACGCTGTGTTTTAACATAAGATCAGCCACTTTTATACTCACCAACTCAGTTCCTGGATCCCAGTGTCAGCTACTTGGATGACACCATCATAAGGTGAACCAGTGTCATACGCTGGAATGACATCATTTACATTTATCACTTTTGCAGATACAATTTACATGCTATAATTGAGTCTTCATAAGCTGGTGAATTGGAGTGCAAAGAAGTAAAATTAAAGTAGAAATAAAAAGATTATCACACGGAGAAGACTTGTCTCTTCCATGTTATGCAACTACGCAGAGTGCTGGTATGGATCTTTATGCTGCATTGAATGACTCTGCTGTTTTAAATCCACTTGAGAGATTACTTGTTCCAACTGGAATTGTGATTGCAATACCAAACGGTTTTGAGGGGCAAATTCGCCCACGTTCTGGTCTTGCTGCAAAACATGGAATCACTGTCTTAAACTCTCCGGGCACTATAGACTCTGATTATCGAGGTGAAGTGAAGATTTGCCTAATTAATCTAAGTAATCAACCATACGAAATAAAAAGGGGAGATAGAATTGCACAAATCCTTATTTCTCCTGTATCTCAGGTAATTTGGGATGACGAAGAAGAGTTCTGCACAGAAGAAACCGGCCGCAATGCAGGGGGCTTTGGCTCAAGTGGTAGGTAATTTGCAAAAAAGCTTGACTATGACAGTTTTTTTATACACAATTTAAGCATATTAATATTTTATTAAATGAGGTCGTTTATGCGAATTTTTACAAATCATCGTGGTCAGTTCCACAAAACAAATACTGCACTTGTTGCACTTACTTCTTTGTATGTCATAGGCGCAGCAGTAGCACTTTCATCACCATATTGGGTGTCTTCAACTTGCATGCTTGCTCCACTTGCAGCTTTTGCAGCTACACCACTTGGAATCGGTATATTAGCAACTGTTGCTGTTGCACTGGTTGGTTTAGCAGTATATGCTATCAGCAGAAATAACAAAATATCTGAGTTAAACGCTCCGAAGATTGTTGTTAAGGATGATAAAGTAATGTTACAAGTAACAAAAGAGGTGTATGAAGATATAAAAGCAAATAACAAAAATAAGGATAAAGATGGTAAGAATGTGGAAGGTGAATATCGTATAAACTTCAGCTTAGACGGCAAAGATTACTATGTTACTGGTGAAATTGGTGATGGTAAAGCGGTGTTTGCTGATACTGTGTTCTTGAATATAAACTCACTAGCAAAGAAAAACGATAAAGGTGAATATGTTTCAATAAGTGATGAAGTCAAGAGATTGGAAGAATTAGGTTTAAACAAAGAGGAGAATAAAGGGGTTAACACTTATTTAGGCTCACTTATTGCTGAAGTTGAACAAGTTGATAAAGGAAAAGGAAACGGAAAAGGCTAGACAGCTAAGTACAAAAGAGGTAGATTAAGTCTGCCTCTTTGTTTTTTTTGATTTTCAGTGTTACGCGCATAACTGCATGGATGTTGCAAGGCAACGTATCTGTTTAGATGCATGGCTAATGCTGAAACAAAAATTCCAGTGTTCCCTTTCTTGTTATCCCAGTGCTTGACATATAACTGTACGAACATTCATTTTTGAAGGTAAATTGCACAACAGATGATGTCATTCCAGTGCTTGACACTGGAATGGCTTTGTTGCATAGCAACTGAAAAAATCTGGTGGCTACTGACAAAATTCATTATAAAATAGCCATTTAACCTTGAAAGAAAAAATATGCCACAAAAAATGAGGGTCAGTAACCATAGCGAATATAACAAATTTCTAGAAAAAAGAGGAAATATTTTTCATTATATCAACGAAGCCATAGAAAAGTGGTACGAGAATGGTCCAAAAATACCAGGTGGCAACAATATTTATAGCGATAAAGTTGTAATTTTGGTGCACATAATAACTTGTTTATTTAGAATAGGCCTGAGTTGGGTTTATAGCAGGATACCTTGAGCAAATTGGGAAAAATTTGCAAGTTATCAGCTATTCACAAGCATCAAAAGAAACTCAATATTAAGATCAATGATTGCAGAAAATAATATGGAAGATATCGAAATTGCTATAGACAGTACAGGAATTAGTATATACAACAACACATAGCAAAGAAAATAGCGAAGATAGAAAGTATCGCAGCTATGAACAGACAAGAAAATTGCATGTAATGTTGAATACAAACAGCAAAAAAGCCATAGCTGTAAAATACAGTAACGGTGTCTACTCTGATCACTATGGAGCTTGTGATTTGCTAAAAGAAGTTGATTTTCAGTATGTCATAAAAGTACTATATGCAGATAGGGCATATGACAGAGAAAAGCTCTATAAGCTGTGTAATCAATATGGTATAAAAACGAAAATTCCTCCGAAAAACAACGCAGCAGAGCATCCAAAATTGGATTATATGCTTGATAGAAATGCCGCTATTCAGTTAATGAAATTACATGGTGAGAATGGTATAAAAAGATGGAAAGAAGAAGTAAATTACGGAAAAAGATCGTATATTGAAACCCCAGTTGCGGATTAGAAGTCAGTGAAAAAGATAGGGAAATAGGGTAAACTCCGGAAACATATTATCAAAAAGTAGAGAGGTTACCCATGAATAAAAATGTAACAGAATTATTTTGCTTTGTAGACGATTTTTGCAAGGCTATAAACAAAAATTTCGCAGAAAAACTCCTGCCAAACAGTAAAAAACCTACCAGAACGCCAGAGATTACGCATTCTGAAATTCTTACTATAATTTTACTTTATCAACAATCTAGATGTGAGGACTTTAAATCTTTCTATACATATTATTTGAAAGCACTATATGGATCTGAGTTTCAAAATTTGCCAACATATAGTAGATTTATTAGGCTAAAACCGAGGGTTTTATGGTATTTAGCATTACTTTTGCAATGGCTATGTGAGCAGTCGAAAATGACAGGGATTTCGTACATAGATGCAACATCTATCGCTGTTTGCCATCCAAAAAGAATCTCAAGAAACAAAGTTTTCAAAGGATTGGCAAAGCTTGGAAAGACTACATATGGCTGGTTTTTTGGTTTTAAATTGCATATGGTAATTAATGAAAAAGGTGAAATTCAAGGAGTTACACTTACTAAAGGTAACGTTGACGACAGAAAACCAGTACCAAAATTAACTGAAAAACTGACTGGTCTTTTGTTTGGTGATAAGGGCTATATAAAGAAAGAGCTCTTTGCAAAACTCTTCGATAGAGGACTAAAACTCGTTACCAAAGTAAAAAAAGGTATGAAAAACACATTAATGCTACTTGAAGAAAAGATTTTTTTAAGAAAAAGGTCGATTATTGAAACAGTTTTTGGCTACCTAAAAGACAGACTTGAGCTTGAGCATTCAAGGCACAGGTCTCCAATAAATTTCTTGGTGCACGTCTTTTCCACATTAGTTTCATATTCCATGAAGCCTAAAAAGCCCTGTATTTCTAGATTTTACTATATTGATTAATCCGCAACTGGGGTATTGAAGGATTTTTCTCAAGGTTGAAGCGAATATTTGGGTTTAGTTTTAGGAGCAAATCTGAGATTAATCGTGAGAAGGAACTGCTACTCAAGTGTTATTTGCTTAACAAATTTACTGATGGCTAAGTTTGAGATAGCTTCATGAATTTATTGTACGTTACCTACTATCCGAAGAGCGATGCAACAAAGCCATCCCAGTGTCTGGGCACTGCCCTTTTGGATAGAAATCAGTGTCAGCTACTTGCATGACATCATAGGGGCACTGCCATCATAAAGGAACCAGTGTCACGCTACTTGGATAGGGGGTACTGGAATGATGAGAGGGGGCTTCTGTGAGTATACAGTTTTGCCGGACACAACAGTACGTACTACGTGTCCTTTTACTTTGCGCCCATCGAAAGGGGAATTCTTTGATTTACTAGCAAAGTTGTCAGTTTTAATTTCCCATTCATGATTGAGGTCAACTAAAATTAAGTCTGCAGCAAGGTTTTTTTGTATACGCCCACGTGGTACGTGTATTATATCTGCAGACTTATATGTCAATTTTGCAAGCACATCAAGTAGACTCATTTGCCCACTGTGATATAATTCAAGTGAAAGGGGAAGCATTGTTTCAAGGCCAACAATACCAAATGCAGCATTTTCAAGTGGCAGATCTTTAGAACTACGATCATGCGGAGCGTGATCGGTTGCAATGCAATCAATCACACCTGTCTTTAAACCTTCAATCATAGCTAAACGATCTTCTTCAGTGCGAAGCGGAGGATTCATTTTTGCAATTGCTCCATGTTGTTTTACTATATCTTCAGTCAAAGTGAAGTGATGAGGGGTTACTTCGCATGTAACATTTAATCCCAAATCTTTTGCACGTTTAATAGCATCAAGTGAATCTTTTGAAGAGACATGTAAAATATGGTAGTGCACATTTTCCATATCTTTCATGAGTAGTATATCGCGACTTACCATAACCGATTCTGACGCACTCAAGATTCCCTTTACTCCCAATTCTTCAGAAATTTTACCTTCGTTGATTGCACCACCTGCTGATAAATTTAAATCTTCTGCATGTTGAGCAATAGGGACACCCAGCATACTTGAATAAAGCAGCGCCTGTCTCATAATCATGGGATTCATAACTGGCATGCCATCATCAGTGAACCCAACCGCACCTGCTTCCTTTAAAAATGCCATCTCAGTCAACTTTTCTTCCGAAGTGGTGATTTTAGCGTAAAATTCAACATTCACATGCGAAGTTTCAAATGCTCTATATTTCAAATATTTAGCCAAAACAACGCTATCAATTGCTGGAGAAGTGTTTGGCTGACAAACTACAGTTGTAACGCCTCCCGCAGCTGCAGATTTGCTACCTGTATATATAGTTTCTTTATGTTCCTGACCTGGTTCACGAAAATGTACGTGAATGTCAATAAGGCCTGGCATTAGAACAAGCCCTTTACAGTCTATTGTTTCATCGACTCCACTTGTTGAAAATAATGATTCACCAAAGTCAATAATTTTATCCCCTTCAGTCAATAATGAACCTTTTATATCAAGTTTAGTTTCCGGGTCGATAATACGAGCATTGATATACGCGATTTTATAGCCTTCCTTTTGCCCTGTTTGCAACAAATCCCAAGTTTGAGTCATCATATCTGAGTATCGATTATAAAATAAATCTAAAGTTTTTTTAATAAAACACAACCAAATTAAAACACAGACTAAAGTTGCGTGAATTAAAATTGCCCTAAAAATTTGGCTTTTATAACCGAGTTACTTCAGTTTTAACGTTAATATGAAAAACTCTTAGCTCTGTTAGAGGATTTTCCAGTTGAATATCTAATTTATTCCATACATTTACCAGACAAATCAAAGCTGAGTCAAAATGATCACCAGCCTGCTTTGTGCTGTGTTCTTTACGTACACTATTTACCATTTCCTGGAATTCTTTTATCTCAGGTAAATCTCTCATTTTTTGCGACATACTTTCGAATAGCTTGCTCACTGAGTTTAAGATTTTATAACTTTTTTCCTGATGTTCTGCGATTCTTCCTTGATATATATCAATCATTTTTTGACATGCATTGCCTCTAAATGGATGTTCTTTTTTCTCTTTTATGCAAGAATTTTGAAAATTTTCACAGTTAAGGATTGCTTCTCTATGCTTTTTTATGTCATTAATTGCACCAATTATTGACTTACTTATTTCCCTCAAATTTCCTTCCTGTTCTTTTTTTTCAACTACATGATTTTTCATTTGGTTCATTTTGTCAAATAGGTTTTTGCATTCTTTATAATATACCATTGGTTGTAATATTCCTTCTTTTACACCTTTATTGTAAAAATTCTTCAACTCATCACTTGATAGTATTGTTATAGCATCTTCCCTTTTGCCTCGTGATTTAGGATACTTTTTATTCAATGAACTAACATGATTTAACAAGAAACCTTTAACTAGCTCTTCCTTTTTAACTTCAGCTAATTTTTCTAGTGTTTCTATATATTTTAGAACTTCCGCAAAGAGCTGTCCACCAGAGGGAGCAAATCCTTGAAGTGGTTTACTCTGAGCTTTATAAAAATCGGTTTGTAAAAAATCTTCAGCTTGTTTTTTTATTACTGAAAGTTCATTAAAGGCTTTTTCTGGATTGATTTTTCTCAAAATACTAATAGCTTCTCTAATCGCTTTTTCCCTCTTTTTATTATCTTGCTTTTCATTTAATATTAGATGTTCAGTTTTGGTAAAAGCATCACCGCGATCACTCTTTGCAATGTTACAAACGATGTTTTTTACAACTTTTTCAGTTGCTGCATAATCTATTTCCTTTGCAAAACAACCGACAAATAATTGCCAAATTTCTTTATTAACAAACTTACTTGTCTTATTTTCAAAATCTTCTATATCTTTGAATCCTAAAATAGTATAGAGATTTTTTTCGATTATTGGTTCGGCATGTTGTTTTGCCACTTTACCTTTTATATTAAATGGAAATATACTAATCTTAGCTGTACCCACAATGTTACCTCAATATTAACGCTATCTATAAAAGTATAAAGACTTAATATTTAATTTTTAATTAATGCCAGCATACAGCTAACTACGGGCTAGCATCAATTAACACTTTAACTTCTAACTTGTCATCAGTAATATTGTTTATATAAAAACTATAATTTTTTATGCCTGAACTTGGGAATATATTGCTACTGCTAGCCTGCTTATTGTCTTTGACATATTTGTTTTTACCGCTTAGTTCTTGTCGGTTTATTACCACTGCCATATTTTTTTGTGTATCAGCGTCAATGGCTATTTTGATCTACTGCCACATTACAAATGATTTCTCACTCGAAAACGTATACTACCACTCACACACAACAAAACCTTTGATCTATAAGATTTGTGGAGTTTGGGGAAATAAAGAAGGGTCTATGTTGCTTTGGACATTAGTGCTTACCTTTTACCTATTTCTGATGGGTATTTTTACTGATAACGACAGTAAATTGAAGAGAGTATCCTTGATCACCCAAGGCTTGATTTGCTTTTGTTTTTTACTGTTCACTTTAATTGAATCCAACCCCTTCACTAAAATGCCAGGCATTGAAACAGATGGATTGGGTTTTAATCCGATATTGCAAGATATAGGTCTTGCTATTCATCCACCGATATTATATTTGGGGTACCTTGGATTTAGCGTTCCTTTTTCGCTCTCTATAGCTGGATTAATTTTAAATACTGAAGGAAATGTTTGGGCTAAAATTGTCAGGCCTTGGGTACTTATTTCTTGGTCGCTGCTCACTTTGGGCATCAGCTTGGGTAGCTGGTGGGCATATCGCGAACTTGGGTGGGGTGGATTTTGGTTTTGGGATCCAGTAGAAAACGTTTCTTTGATGCCGTGGCTAATTGCAGTGGCGCTGACACATTTGTTGCTCGTTGTACGAAATTTCAATACTTTAAGGAATTTTGCTATTTTACTTACGCTTACAACTTTTATATTGAGTGTGACTGGAACATTTCTAGTCCGCTCTGGAATACTCTCTTCAGTGCACACGTTTGCAGATGACCCAAGGTATGGACTGTATATATTAGCTCTACTTGGTGTAATTACAGTAAGTAGCTTAGTAATATTTGTAGTGTTTACGAACACATCTGCCCAGTGCTTAACACTGGAATCCAGAAAGAAATCTGCTATTCAAGCGACAGAGGGTAGAAGATTCTTCTCACGTTTTACAATGATGTTAATAAACAACCTATTATTTATTACAGCTTTTTTTATTGTGTTCGTTGGCACTTTATACCCTACGGTGCTTGAGTATTTAACCGGTGAATTAATTTCAGTTGGAGCACCATATTACAATTCCTTATTTAGTCCTATTGCACTCATTATTCTAGTGTTCACCATGATCGGGCAATACTGCAGTTGGAAGGGAAATAGTCTATTGCCAATATTCCGTGAATACAGATTCTCATTCTGCAGTGCTGCAGCTATTTTGCCGTTTATCTTTCACATGGAGCTAATAATTGTGCTATCAATTACTATCTCCATAGCATTATTAATCTTTGTTTTAGAAGCATACAGTAAAAGAATTCGTTTATTTAAGGTAGCATTTGGTGAATCAATTTTATTAGCAAGAAGAGTTTCTAAATCCTACTATGCAATGATGGCAGCTCATGCTGGAGTGGCAATTCTAGTGCTTGGTATAGCATATTCGGTTGGTTGGCAGGAGAAAAAAGAAAATTACTTAAAAATAGGGGATAGCATAACAGTCAATAAGTTTAAAGTTACTTTACGAAATATTGAGCTAATAAAAGAAAAAAATTTCCATGCAGTAAGAGGTACAATGGATATCAGGAATTTGCTGAATAACAAGATATTGGGTGAAGTAACTCCTGAATATAGATTTTACCTTGCGGAAGGTCAAAAAAATGTTGAAAGCAGTATCTACCACAATTTGCTTTCTGATATTTATGTTGTAATTGGAGAAATTGATAAGAGTAAGAGCAAAATTGCAGCTAAAGTGCACTATAAACCTGGAATGTCTATAATCTGGTTTGGATCCTTCCTCATCGCTTTTGGCTTACTCCTTGCTGCTTTGCCTTCTAGTGGACGGGCGAAGGTTGTCTAGCTGTCGTGGATTTATTAACAACGTTCCTAGGTCCAGAGTGCAATATATGAGAAATTACCGGGCTATAGATACTGATTTGCAAAGGTTAGAACCAAAGAAAGTTATATTTTTTTATTGACAGACCTATATATTACGATATTCACTAAGGGATTAGTGAGTAATGGTTATACAATATGAATGGTGGGGTATCAGGCAAGGAAAAAGTTATATGCGCTGCTTTCGATTTTAAGGACCTTTGCAGCGAGTGGCGTCAAACTCTTGAAAGTAATGCACAAACTCCTCTACAGCACTCCGATGATTCTTGTACAAGTGATAACAGTAATAATCATAGTCAAGTGCTTTTCACTACGCACCATTCTAATCAACAGTATAACCCTTCCAACTATGATTCGTCAAGTGAAATAGATGAACACGATATAGAAACTCAAAAGATTGAAGAAGGTGATGGCTATGATTCAGGTATTGGTTCCGATGATGGGGATGACCGGACAATCTGTACAGCAGTACAATTAACTAATCCAACAAATGGTGGTTTGTTAGGTGAAAGTGATAATCAACAGATTTCTGAAGATACAGAAATAACTTCTGATTGTAATCCAGATGATTCAGATCCAAAAGGGAACGAGGGCTATGGTTCAGATGGTTCTTGTGAAAGTAAAGAAAATTTGACAAAGGGCGCTGGTGGTAGTAATCAGACTTTTGAAGGTGAACAGAAAAGCTCAGAATGTCAAAAAGTTAACAATTGGTCAGATAGTGATGGGAACTCAGAAGATAGTTCGGACTCAAAAAAGGGTTCGTACTATAGCTCAGGTAATCTTGATTCAATGGAGTCAACAGATGATTTGAATTCAGAAAATGATTGGGACCTAGAAGATGATAATCCTTTTCTAAAAGACTCACTTTTTATGGAACTAAAAGTGTCGTTAACTCAAAGTGAACAGAATCTGATTGATAAATGCTGTGAGGAGGTGAGAGGTATAACAGAACAAAATAAACAAGAATGTATAAAAAATATTCTAGAAAGTATTAAGCACACAGTAGCTGGATACTTAAAAGAAGGAGTAATGTTAAATTTACAATGTACTTGTTGTGAAAAAACTGTAACAAATACAGTATTTGAAGAAATAAAAGATCTTACTAGTGGTGGTCATATAAGTAACAGAAGTAACACTTTTGTATTCGATAACTCTCCCTGTCAAAGTGAAGATCAAAACTGTAACAAAGAAAATGAAGTGTCTGAAGAGGACATTATCAAAAGCATTGTTAGTAATTTATTGTTAAAAAGTGGGAAAGTAAAACGCCCTAATTTTTTCGATGGGAATGAGTTTGAGCAGATAGTTACTTATAACGGATTTGATGATGGCCTTTCTGAGAAATGTAAGGAAATTGAAAGCAAGCTAAAAGATTTAGCATATGAAAGTATTGTAAACAAAAGCAAGCAGACTCAAAATGTATTAGGAGTAGACAAGGATAATGGATATTTTTGTATAGAATACTCGCAAGATAGTATTGTTGAAGTTACAGAAATCCTAAACAATGAAAAAGCCAAAGACTTAAATTTAAGAGTTGGCATACTCAAAATTGGAGAAAGTATAGTAAGAGTTGAAAATGTAAAAGGAATAGAGGAAAAAAGAAATTACATGGATGTCTCAAAAGGTGGTATTGAAATGTCTTTTACTACTGAGGTAGGAGAGATAAGTATTTATCTAAGTCCTAGTGAGAAAGACAGCAATAAAATAAAAGTGGAGATTGATGGGGAAAACAGAGCAAGGCTTAATGAGTTAAAAAATAGGGGAAAAAGTTTAGGGGAAAACTGTCTTTTAGGAGGAAAAAGTGTTGAGGAAGCTATAGAGCATGAAAGTTTTGAAAGATATGGCAGTGTACCTAGCACTGCTATGAAGGAACCTAGCTTAGGTTGCGTTGCTAACATAGCAATGGGGGGATAAGCTTGCAGAGATAAAATGATGGGCCAAATTGGCGGTATTTTGCTCTTGTAATGTACTTCAAAATTGCAAAGTTTGCACTGAATAGAACTTAATTGACAGACAAGAATCAACTAACAGAAAAATTGACATAGTCAAACAATCACAAAATAAACTAGTGAATCTTTTGAAAAGTATATAAAATTCAAGTTTAAGTAAATAGCATGGCACTTAGACTCATTCCAGATAACCTCAATATCAAGTTTAGTAAATATAGGGATTTGACTGCACTAGTTAGCATTATTCTTATCATCTTTTCAATGTTCACTGTTGTGCTGCGTGGAGTGAACTTAGGCATAGACTTTGCAGGCGGAATTTTGATAGAGATAAAATCTTCAGATGAGAATCACTCTATTCTCGATGCATTAAAAGAAAATGGTTTTACAGTGCAGAGTTCAAAAGCGGGTGATATGCGTTTTAAAGATGAGGGAGACGAAAATAAAATCAAAAAGATAAAAAGCATACTAGAAGAAAAGCTAGGTAGCTCAATAAGCTATCGTAAAATAGACTATGTTGGCCCACAAATAAGCTCAACACAAATATTTGAAGGAATGTTATCCATGTTGATCGCAATTGTTGGAATATTTTTTTACGTTTGGTTTAGATTTAATTGGCAATGTGGATTCAGTGGAATAACAGCATTAATCCATGATGTGATTTTAACTGTTGGTTTTATTAGCCTAACTGGCATTGAGTTTAATATTTCATCAGTTGCAGCGCTTCTTACTGTCATTGGTTATTCAATCAATAACTCAGTAATTATATACGATCGGATTCGAGAGTATTGCAAGAGTGGTAAAAGTGGGCGGATGAGTGAGATAGTAGATGCAAGTATCAACGCTACATTGTTTCGCACTATATTAACCTCGGGTACAACCCTTCTTGCTGCTCTTCCTTTGGTATTAATCTGCACAGATGCAGTTAGAGACTTCAGTTTGATCATTTTTTTTGGTATTTTAATTGGCACTTGTTCTGCAATATTTATTTCTGCCCCTATATTGACCTACAGAGCTTTAGATTGTAGGAGTATTTAGTCGCGGTATAATATCAACTTATTATCTCTTATAGTGAAATGAAAATACCTTAAAAAGCTCATTCCAAGTAGTGAATGAGACATAGAATGAGTGTTAACGCTTGCCTGTACATCATTAATCAAAAAATTTCCTATTTTAACCTGAGGTATTTGAACCACTCCAGCTTTTATTTGACCTTTCGCAGTTTCATATATTTTAAAATCCTGAACGTTTTGTAAGTTAATACCAACATGTAATGCGTCTTTTTGTGATAGAACAATATCGGTTGCTCCGGTATCAAGCAAAAACGTTATATTGCGATCATTGACCTGAGCCTGAATATAAAAGTGTCCATCGTATGATTTCGTAAATTCGATACTTCCACTATTCTGACCACTATTTTGAATTCTTCCTTTATATGGTAAAAAAGTACTGAGAAATCTGTCGCTTAGTTTGTCCCTTTGTGAATCAATAAGCATTGCAGTAGTGGCTATTATTAGCAACCAAATAACTAGATTTTTCACCGCGTTCATATTGTTAAAATTTGAAGCTATTAAAATAAAATTTAAAGATCAGCGTTAAAAGTTATTATTAAAAATAAGTAAATTTCATTGTTTTAGTACAATACTTAGTATACACTTTAAGAAGATATGTTTGATTTAATTTCATGTCAGAAGCAAAAAGTTTAATTTTAGCAGCTATCCTTTCCATGTTGATCATGGTATCTTGGCGTATTATTTATGATAATTTTTTTAGTGCAAACCAAAATCAGCCATTGATTGAAAATATTGAACATATCGAATCTTTTAACGACCTTGCTCCTATAATACACCAAAATCGTTCTGAAATTATTAATTCTACTCGAGAACAGAGGGTTAGTTTAACCAATAACATGATTAAAGGATCAATTTCTCTGAAAGGTGCAAGGTTTGATGACTTAATTTTAACTAATTACCACTTAGAACCGAGTTCTTCTTCTCCACAAGTGGTGTTACTTTCACCTGCAGAATCAAAAGATGTATATTTCGCTGAATTTGGGTGGCTCGATCCGAATAACAAGATTAAAGTTCCAGATTCTAAGGCAGTCTGGCAAGCAGATAAACTCAATCAAAAAGAGGTCAATTTATTTTGGGATAATGAAAATGGCATTGTGTTTAAAATGAAAATTAGCCTCGACGATAACTACATGTTTAAGGTTGAGCAAATTATTGAAAACAATACAAAAGATAATGTAGTTTTGGTTCCTTATGGTAAAATTAACCGTAAACGTGATAATATTAATGAATCTTATTGGATATCACATGAGGGAGTACTGGGTGCATTTGATAATAAACTAGAGGAGTGGACATATAAGGATATCGCCAAGAAACATTTAATAAAAGCAAATTCAAGTGAAAAAAATTGGTTTGGTTTTGCTGATAAATACTGGCTTACAGCGATCATACCTGAGAAATCCGATAAAATAAATGTAAGCATTAAACACACAAACGTTAATAATACTGATAAATTCCAAGTAGATTTTGTCAAACCTTACAAGAGCATACTTCCTGGTGCAAGCACTTCTAATGTGAATTATTTTTTTGCTGGAGCAAAAAAGTTGAATTTACTGGATTCTTATAAGGATACTCTCAATATACCTTTGTTTGATAAAGCTGTAGATTTTGGTGTTCTTTATTTTATAACTAAGCCAGTGTTTTTACTGCTTGAATATTTTAACTTCGTTTTAAAAAATTTTGGCTTAGCAATATTATTGCTGACTTTAGTAATCAAACTTTTGATGCTTCCCTTATCTAATAGATCATATATTTCGATGTTCAAGGTGAAAAGCCTGCAGCCTGAATTAACTCGTATAAAAGAGCTGTATAAAAGTGACAGCTTAAAGCAGCACAAAGAGACAATTGCATTGTTCAAAAAAAACAACGTAAACCCAATGTCAAGCATCTTTCCTATGCTAATACAAATACCGGTATTTTTTGCTTTATATAAAGTATTATTTGTTACTATAGAGATGAGACACGCCCCTTTTTATTTATGGATTAAGGATCTTTCAGCTCCTGACCCAACGAACATCTTTACGTTATTTGGGTTGTTTAATTATAACTTTCCTATTTCTATAGGCATTTTGCCTATAATTTTTGGTATTACTATAATAATTCAGCAAAAGCTAAACGAAAAAGATCAGGCCAATAAAGATGATATTCAAGTTAATGTTATGAAGTTTTTGCCTTACATTTCTGTCTTTATTTTTTCTTCCTTTCCTGCAGGCCTGGTAATATATTGGATATTCAGTAATGTCATAACTTTAATTCAACAATCATTAATAAAGTTGTTTTTAACGAAAAAAGTGGTAGTAAATGTCGAAAATACTAATAGTTAATTCGGTTTATTATGCTGAAATAGCAAACCTTTTGCTTGAAGGTGCAATTGATAAATTAAAAGGCAGCAATACTAGTTACAATGTAGTTGAAGTTCCTGGTGCATTCGAGATACCAGCTACAATTCTTTTTGCGGTCAAAAGTAGGAATGCTAATTATGACGGTTATTTAGCTCTTGGGTGCGTAATTCGCGGTGAAACCGATCATTATCAATATGTTTGTAAAGGAGTAATTGAAGGCTTAAATGCAGTTGTTATGCATTATGCAATGCCCCTTGGTATGGGCGTAATTACCGCTGACAGCAAAGATAAAGCACTAATTAGAGCTGACAAAAACAAAAAGAACGTTGGTGGCCATGCAGCCTCAACTGTTTTGCGTATGATAGATTTATACAATAAATTAAAATAATGGAGGAAAAACCAGTAGATAAAAAGTGGCGCATAAAAAGAAGCACGGCAAGATTTCTTGCTGTACAAATTGCTTATTCAAATATTTTCGTAGGTTACAACAAAAGCACTTTTAAATTGGAAAATTGTGAGCTTAAGGACTACATAAGTAAGTTGAAAGATATATTTGAATGTGAAGAATTTGAACATCAGTTCTTAGAAAATTTGTTATATAAGGTTATAAAAAGCAGTGAAGAATATGATAAAATAATAGAGTCTTATTTACACCCAAGTTGGTCCCTCTCACGGTTAAATCTTATAAGCTTATCTATCTTGCGCGTTGCAATATGTGAGTTGATTAATCATGACACGCCAGTTCCAGTTGTCATTAATGAGTATACTAACATTGCATCTGATTTACTTGATAAATCAAGCGAAATTGGTTTTATTAATGGGTTATTGGATAAGGCAAAAGATGCAGTTAAATTAAATAAAAATCCTTAGCAGTTATAACCAGCAAGCACAAGGTGTCATCTGAGTAGCTGACACTGGCTTCCATATCAAAAATAGACTTCTTGCGTTATCTCCTGTCATCCAAGTAGCTGACACTGGGATGGCTTTGTTGCATAGCAACTGAAAAAATCTGGTGGCTACTGACAAAATTCATTATAAAATAGCCATTTAACCTTGAAAGAAAAAATATGCCACAAAAAATGAGGGTCAGTAACCATAGCGAATATAACAAATTTCTAGAAAAAAGAGGAAATATTTTTCATTATATCAACGAAGCCATAGAAAAGTGGTACGAGAATGGTCCAAAAATACCAGGTGGCAACAATATTTATAGCGATAAAGTTGTAATTTTGGTGCACATAATAACTTGTTTATTTAGAATAGGCCTGAGTTGGGTTTATAGCAGGATACCTTGAGCAAATTGGGAAAAATTTGCAAGTTATCAGCTATTCACAAGCATCAAAAGAAACTCAATATTAAGATCAATGATTGCAGAAAATAATATGGAAGATATCGAAATTGCTATAGACAGTACAGGAATTAGTATATACAACAACACATAGCAAAGAAAATAGCGAAGATAGAAAGTATCGCAGCTATGAACAGACAAGAAAATTGCATGTAATGTTGAATACAAACAGCAAAAAAGCCATAGCTGTAAAATACAGTAACGGTGTCTACTCTGATCACTATGGAGCTTGTGATTTGCTAAAAGAAGTTGATTTTCAGCATGCCATAAAAGCACTATATGCAGATAGGGCATATGACAGAGAAAAGCTCTATAAGCTGTGTAATCAATATGGTATAAAAACGAAAATTCCTCCGAAAAACAACGCAGCAGAGCATCCAAAATTGGATTATATGCTTGATAGAAATGCCGCTATTCAGTTAATGAAATTACATGGTGAGAATGGTATAAAAAGATGGAAAGAAGAAGTAAATTACGGAAAAAGATCGTATATTGAAGGATTTTTCTCAAGGTTGAAGCGAATATTTGGGTTTAGTTTTAGGAGCAAATCTGAGATTAATCGTGAGAAGGAACTGCTACTCAAGTGTTATTTGCTTAACAAATTTACTGATGGCTAAGTTTGAGATAGCTTCATGAATTTATTGTACGTTACCTACTATCCGAAGAGCGATGCAACAAAGCCATTCCAGTGTCAGCTACTTGGATGACACTTTCCGTATAAACATTAACCAAGCGAAAAAAAAGGCAAAAGAAGCCCCGTGGTTGGCTAATTACTTACATTATACTTTCAAGTATGGCGTTTTTTTATTCTAAACGTCTAATAACCGCGATTCAGTTGCTTTTAAACCGCAACTAATCTAAATTATAAACGTTAAGAAATTTACTAAACAGAAAAAAAGGCAAAAGAAACCCTAGGGTAGCTAGTTATTCACTATCCATTTTTTAAGTTGGCGTTTTTTTATGTTTTAAACAGCGCGTTTCAGCTTATGTAGGTAGAAGTTTTATAAAGACATAAGGTGCACATAGTGCAAAAAATTAAACATGAGACGCCAGATACGTGAGTTTTTTTGTCATTTAATCTGTACAGAGAAGATAAATAAATAGCTTCAATTTCATGATAAGGGCGCTGGTGGAGTTTGTCAAGTAAGTTTTGTGTTTCTATTCCCAATGGTATATGGTTATGCAAGAAGTCCACTCTAAGATCTTAGCACCGTTATGAAAAAGCTACTCTAATCTACCTTTCTATAAAAGACCTATCAACTGTTGCAATTATAGGTGTAAACAAGAATGATAAAAGAGTACGGGATTGAGTAACTATGTACACTTCTGCTGGCATACCAGGGTATAGGTATACGTTTTTAAACTGAGCAAGCTCTGACTTTGGTATCACTACGCGCACTGAATAATAACGCCCTAGTCTTGGATCATCAAGAGCATCAGGAGAAATATGGCTTACTATACCACTAATTAAACTTAAACGGCGTGCACTGTAAGCACTTAACCGAACTTTAACCTTTAGCCCTTCTAGCCCATCAATAGAAACTATGTTGCTATCTTTCTTTTGCGCTGACAGTATCTCTTCTATGTTTCTAGTTTGAATTTTAGCATCTATTATTAAGTCATCATCCGATGGCACTACGCTCATGATCGGAACTCCAGATTGTATAACACCACCTTCAGTATGGTATCTTATATCTGTAACTATCCCCTCTTGAGGGGATTTAATTATTGTACGTGCCAGTGAATCTTCAGCAACCATCAGCCTCTCTTTCAAATCTGCAATAGACGTACTAACTTCCTTAAGTTCAGCGTTTGCTCTTTCTTGAGAATCGTTTCTCACGTTTATAATTTCTAATTCGTTCTCTCCAATTTTTTGCTGCACTTGAGATATTGCAGAACGGTAATGTCCAACTCTGCCTTCAATTTCAGCAAACTGTTTTTCTAAAGCTAAAATGTGTGGTTTGCTTATATGGCCACTATCAAGTAATTGTCTTTTTGTTTCCAACTCTTCAGTTATCAAGTCATATTGCTTATGAGCTGCATTTAGCTGAAAGTTTAGCCCAGCTAATTCATCATTTAACTGCTTTATACGTTGTTGCAGTATGTCTGTTTTTCCCAATATGCTCTTTCTCTGAGAGTTGAACAACTTTACTTGATTCTTTATCGCTTTATTTACAAGTTCATCGTTAGATAATTTTTTAACCTCATCAGGAAACTCAAGCGTGTCTAAATCTCCTCTGATTGCAAGAAGCCTTGCTTCTGTTGCTAAAAATGATAAGAGCTTCTCTTTGATAATACTTAAATTCGCCTTCTCGTTAACATCACTCAACAAAACTAGAGGCTCATTTTTTTTAACTGCTTGGCTCTCTTTTACTAAAATTTTGCTTATTATTCCTCCGCCCAAGTGTTGAACTATTTTCCTATTTGAAGATACAATAACTTCTCCACTTGCATGCACCGCCCCGTCAATTGGAGCTATAGCCGACCAAATACCACCTATCCCAAAAAAGATGAGTATCACTATCAGACCAAAAGATAGTGGCCCCCATGTTACTTTCAGAACTTCATTTACGTTATTACTTTCGCGTTTTAAAATAAAATTTATCATCACATCAATCCATGCGAACGTCTTATCCAAAAATTTTGGGTACTTCTTCTTTTTATTTTTTGCTCCTTGCATATTTATATTATCACTATGGCCAATCAGGCCTGTCAAAGAAAATCCAGCGCTAAGCTTTTTTAACTTACTTATCATAATACTACTGTGAATTTGTGTTAACTCAAGATAACACACAAAAACAAAGAATCTATAATTTAAGCATTCCATTTAGACTGTAGAGCACCAGAATAAACTATTTAGTAACAATTCCTGCATCAACTATGTTTTTAAAATTTCTTGACGTTTAACTTTATTATAACTTTTCCTTTATTTTGTGAATATCTGAGTTACTTATATTGTGTAAGAAATCTATTGCCAACCAGTCAATATTCTGTTAGGAATTAAGATAATATAAAGTTATTATGTTTAAATTGGAAAGCAGAAAGTTCCTAATCACTGGCGCATCAGGCGGAATAGGGCAAGCAATTGTAAAAATTATGCACGAAGCCGGAGCAACTTTATGTATTTCTGGCACAAAAAAAGAAGTGCTCGAAGGAGTTGCTAAACAATATGAAAAAAACATGCATGTACTCCCTTGTGATTTATCAAATGCTGAGGAAGTAAATCAACTGGTAAATAGAGCAAGTGAGTTGATGGAAGGCTTTGACGGGCTCGTATGCAATGCGGGTATTACGCGAGACAGTTTATTATTGAGAATGACAGATGAAGCATGGCAAAAAGTAATTGATATTAACTTGAGTTCTACATTTAAGCTGAGTAGAGAAGCATGCAGGAAACTAATTAAGAATAATTGGGGAAGAATTATAAATATTTCCTCAATAATAGGGCTAACAGGAAACGCCGGGCAAGCAAATTATGCAGCGTCTAAAGCTGGAATAATAGCTATGAGCAAATCTATAGCAAAAGAAGTTGCAAGTCGTAATGTAACAGTAAATTGTATTGCCCCTGGGTTTATAGATACTAAAATGACTGAAGTTTTAAATGAAGAACAAAAGGGAAAAATATTAGATAATATTCCAATGAAAAGAATGGGAACAGGGGAAGAAATAGCAGCAGGGGTCTTATTTTTAGCAAGTGATGAAGCAAAATATATAACAGGGCATGTGCTTAACATTAATGGTGGGTTATTTATGTAGCAACACTTATGTATGGACAAATTATAATTTTTACTTTAAGATAAAAATATGTGTAGGTTTAAGTTTGCGTTAGTTTATTATTTAGAGGCAAAAAAATGAGCTCTATAATAGGATTTTTTGGTGTTTTTTGTGTAGTATTGCTTTCCTCTTTCTCAGGTTATGCAGCTGACCCTGATATGGATGACACAACTAAAGTAATATGCAATATTATTGGTTATGTTTGGGGGATAGGCGGTCCACTTATGACAATAGTAATAATTGGTGCATCCTTGCTTGCAATATTTGGCAGGATGCCGTGGCCAGCCCTCTTTGCTCTTGGCATGTTCTGTGGTGTATTTTTTGGCGCTAAAACTATCATAACGAAAATTATGCCCAACGTAAGCGATGAAGCAAAAACTATGTTGGAACAGTGTGGAAAGAAATAACCCATAAAAGTACAGAAATGCTTTTTTGTTATCCATTAAATCGTTTCATATCTTCAACTTGCAACAAATAAGGGCTATCTTTTGGTAGGGTTTTAACAGCTAGCTCAGCATATTTTGTAAATTGCTTTAAATCACCTTCAATACAAGCCTTTTTTGTCAAAGCAAAATAATGCATTGCCGTATCAGCTTCACATTTATATGCAATGCTTAAATACTTCCAGACAAAAGCGTTATTTGGTTCTACATTCAAAATCTGCTCCAAGTAAAAAATCGCCTTTTTTGCATCACCGTGTAATAATAAAGTATGAGATAATGCAAGTTTCACTAAATAACTGTTTTTCTCAGATAAATACCTAAGCGATTCTTCATACATTTTTATTGCTTCACTTAAATTTCCAGCCTTGTATAGCATTTCTGCTTTTAATTCATACAGGTATGGGTCATTGCGTGACTCTTGAATCAATGAATTAACTTTAGCAATAGCCTCTTCTATCTTTCCTTGCCTATAGCAAACTATAGCATTTACATACTCAGAATTATCTTCATATTTATTAGATAACACATGAATAGGAGCAAAGAAAGAGTCTAGCTTTGCAACCACACGTTCAAACTTTAGTAACTTATCCGCAAAAATTGGTTTTACGTTGTTTTTGACCTTATAATTTTGTACAGCAAATATGCGTTTCTCACTAAGTGGGTGAGTGCGGAAATATTCCTCGGTGTTCTCATGCTCAATACTTTTAAAATAATCAAAAATCTCTTTCATACCTGAATTATCATAGTTAGATTCATCAAGGTATCTTAAAGCATAGCTGTCTGCTACACTTTCTTGCTCTTGAGAATAGTTAAAAAACAGCCTTGAACTGAGCGCTACACCACTAAGCAAAATTGCACCAGCAACCTGAGGGTTAATGATAATACTAGAAACTAATCCTACCATATAACTAATCATTGCTATCGATTGAAAATAACCCATAGCACTACTCATTTGCAATATATGACCAGCAGATATGTGAGCAATCTCATGTGCTAATATACCAAGCAGGACATAAGGTTTAGCCGAATATCGTAAAAGCCCTAAATGAATAGACTTCTTTCAAAATTCATGTAGGGAGCTCAAAATTGTGAATTGCAGCAATCAAATTAAACCTTAAACCAAAACGTTTTCGTCGGTTTCTATACCTGTACGAGATGATTTTAAACCTTTTCAATAAGCCAATTACGTTTTCAACAATTGCCCTTTGGCTCATAAGTGCTCTGTTCTCTTTTTTTTGTTCTTTGCTTAACGGATTCTTTTTCGTTTTTCTGTGCGGTAATACAACATTTTTGTGTATCTTCTGCATTCCCCTGTAGCCGGCATCAGCTAAGATTTTAGTTTGCGGCAATACTGCTACCTTTGATTCTCTAAACATCCGAAAATCGTGTTTTCTACCATTCGAGAAAGACGTGCATATGACTTTTTTACTCTTCTTCTCTGTTACTATTTGTGTTTTTATAGTATGCCTTTTTTTCTTTCCAGAGTAAAAGCGTTTTTGTTTTTTTTTGGCCTCTCTACTGGCGTTTCAGTTCCATCTATTACTAAAACTTCATATTCTACATCACTCTTTAATAGCTCTTTTTTTCCTGGTAATGCAAAATCTGGATGTTTTATTAATGTGTCTTCTACCCATCTTATCACTTTAAAACTGTTACTTTCACTCATGCCATAGCTTTGCCCAATATGAAAATATGTACGATATTCTCTTATATATTCCAGTGCCATAAGTAGCCTGTCTTCTATGCAAAGTTTACTTTTTCTTCCACTTCTAGCTTTTTTTCTTTTATCCTCCACTTCTAGAATTTCTACCATTCGCTCAAATGTTGCTTTTTTTACCCCTGTTAAACGTCGAAACTTTTCTCCTTCTAACTTTTCTATTTCCTTATATTTCATTCTTTCAAATACTTCATCTTACACTCCCTCTAACAATTTTGAAAGAAGTCTAATGAAGATACTGTTATTGTTAATTACAAAAGCATTAATCGAATTGTCATTAATTATAAAAACTTTTATTTGCTCATGATCAACATCCGCAGCAGAAAATAAAGGTTGCGCTAGCTCTTTCACTATCGCTTCCACTTCACTATCTCTAATAATATTAATAGAGTAAGCATTATTATAATATGCAAGAAAGAACAATAAGGTCAAAAACTTAGCAATTCTAAACATGAAAATTCTGTGCTTGTATAATTTATAGGAATTCTATATTTTAACACTTAAATTATACAAATTTATAAACGCTAGTTTAAATTTTTAACGTAACTGATAAGTTTGTCGATGGTAGTTAACTTAATTTTATGTTGTTCAGCAAATTTAAGTAACTGAGGTAAGCGCATCATAGAGCCATCATCATTCACTAATTCACACCCTACAGCTGCATGATTAAGACCAACCAACTTTGCTATTTCAACACTTGCTTCAGTGTGACCATTGCGTGCTAAAACCCCGCCTTCATTTGCAATAATAGGGAAAACATGCCCTGGAGTAATAATATCGTCCTTAGTACTCTTTTCATCAATGGCGGTAAGTATCGTATGTGTTCTATCATAAGCAGAAACACCTGTTGTGATACCATAACGTGCATCAATTGATGTAGTAAATGCAGTATGAGGAGCAATCTTTTCGTCTACATTACTTCTCTCCATAAACTCAAGATCTAGTTTACTCATATGAAGCTTTGTCATAGCTAAAAATACAATACCAGTACCGTATCTAACCATAAAAGCCATATGTTCCGGCTTTATTTTCTCAGCTAAGACAATCAAATCACCTTCATTCTCTCTACTTTCATCATCAACTAAAATGAATAATTTACCGGAACGAGCATCCTCTAATACATCTTCCACAGAAGAAATGCCGGGTAGACTCATTGAAGCATAAGTGGCCTGTACCATAATAATTTACTTAAATTCAATCTTAACTATTTTATACAATTTCTCTCCATTTGGCACTGTCACTTCCACATACTCGCCGACTTTTTTGCCAATTAAGGCACTCCCAAGTGGTGAACTAGTAGATATTAACTGCTTTGAAACATCAGCTTCATATTCGCCTACAACCTTATACACATATTCCATTTCACCGTTATTATCACTTAACATGCTTAATGTCACAGTTGCACCAAACATTACTGAATCACCAGACAAATTTTTTACTTCTATTACTTCCGCATGTGAGAGCTTACTTTCTATCTCCATTATACGGCCTTCAATAAAACCTAACCTTTCCCGTGCTGCATGATACTCTGCGTTTTCAGACAAATCACCTTGATCACGAGCATCAGAAATAGCCTGTATCACAGAAGGTTTCTCTTCCTTTAATTTTTCAAGTTCGGCTTGCATATTCTCAAAACCTTCACTCGTTATAGGAAATTTATTAATAATGGATGAAGCCATAATCACCACCTAAACGCAATTAAATTGAGTAACGAAATTACTCACAATGTTAAAAATATCACCTTTTATATCATCACTCATGTCATTTGACAACTTTTTTAAAACCCCAGGATGCACAGTATGAAAATAATTAATAAGATCATGTTCAAATTTATTAATGTAACTTATTTGTATTTTACTTAACTGATTATATAGGTTAGAAAAAATATACATCAGCACTACTTGCTCTTCTATTGACATAGGTAAATGTTGTTTTTGCTTTAATAACTCGACAAGATATTTACCCTTATTCAAGGATAATTGAACACTAGCATCAAGATCAGAACCAAATTTTGCGAAATCTTCTAATTCTCTATACTGAGCTAAGCTTAGCTTTATAGAACCAGCAACTTTCTTCACAGACTTTAGTTGTGCAGCAGAACCAACCCGTGAAACTGACAAGCCTATATTTACTGCAGGTCGAAATCCTTTATAAAATAATTCAGACTCAAGAAAGATCTGCCCATCGGTAATTGAAATAACATTTGTTGGCACATATGCAGATACATCACCAGCTTGAGTTTCGACAATTGGCAAAGCAGTTAAAGACCCCTGCCCTTTTTTATCAGACATTTTAGCAGCTCTTTCAAGCAAGCGAGAATGTACATAGAATATATCTCCAGGGTAAGCTTCACGACCAGGAGGACGTCTGAGCAATAAAGACATCTGCCTATATGCTACAGCATGCTTAGATAAATCATCATATACAATCAAACAATGCATTCCATTGTCACGAAAAAATTCCCCAATAGTGCAACCAGCATAGGGTGCTAAAAATTGCATAGGCGCGCAGTCAGATGCACTAGCCACAACTACAGTTGTATACTCTAATGCTCCACTTTCTTTTAGCTTATTTACCACTTTTGCTACCGTTGAAATTTTTTGTCCAATAGCAACATAAACACAGTAAACTTTTTGATTTTCGTCTACTTCATCATTAATCTTCTTCTGATTTATAATAGTATCAAGCGCAATAGTAGTTTTACCAATTTGTCTATCGCCAATAATTAATTCACGCTGCCCTCTACCTATTGGAATTAGCAAATCTATAATTTTAATTCCTGTTTGCAGTGGCTCATGCACAGATTTACGATCAATAATGCCTGGCGCTTTGGATTCTATATCCATCCTATTTTTAGTTCTAATTTCTCCGCAACCATCTATAGGCTGACCTAATGCATTTACAACTCTTCCTAATAATTCATGCCCTACAGGTACCTGCACAACATTACCACTACATTTTACAACATCCCCTTCTTTTACATCACGGTCATTACCAAGCACAACTATTCCAGCCGTATCATGATCTAAATCAAGAACTATTCCTTCTATACCGCTTGCAAAAAATACCTTTTCACCAAATTTTGCTTTTTCCAGCCCATAAACCAACGCGATACCATCTGTGACTGCAATCACTTCACCTATATTTTCCCGCTTTATAGGATTATCAAATGTCTCAACTTTTTCCCTTATTACACTTGCTATCTCAGAAACATTCATATTGTTCTTCATACAAAATTCCTTACTTTTAATATTTCCATTTTACTTAAGTCAACCAATCTATCTAAGTAACTTTTTAGCGAAGCATCGATCAAATTAAAACCATACCTAACTACGAAGCCACCTAGTATAGAAGAGTCAACCACATTGCTTACTTTTATTATTTTACCAAGAAAGCTCAAAGATTCAGTAATTATTTTTACATCAGATTCCTTTAAAGTTTCTGCTGACTTTATAGTAATTTCGAATTCATTTTCATTTTCTCTTGCAAGACTTAAGAATTTTTCTAATATAAGGATCAATAAACTAGAGCGTTTATTTGCAAATATAACCATAATAAATTTTACTAAATTCTCACTCAAGTGCTCATTTATAGAAAGTATCACTTCTTTTTTGTGTGCAAAAGAAATCATAGGATGAGATAGGTACACAAAAACATCACGTTGATCCTTAAAAAAAGCCAATAAAAATTCTACTTCTTTCCTTATAATACCTAACCTGCTTCCTGAGACATGAAACAGCACTCTAGCGTAAGATGAAACTAAATTATTGTATTGGGTCTTTTTCATATTAAATCCAGTAAATCTAAATTAATTCAGCTACAAATCTTTCATTCTTCAATCCAAGCATTTTTTATATAAACAGGTCTTCTCTTTAAGGAAAGAAAATATAAATCATATCTGACTGAATAATCTAAAAAACTAAGGTTTTTACTTAAGAAATACTTAGAAGAATTTATAATAGACTGACATTGAAGATGAGATATCGGTATTTCTTTTCCAAGCAAACTTGTTTTAACTTCTATAAAAATCAGCTCCTTTTTTTTAGATACAATTAAGTCAATTTCACCGAACTTACAACGGTAACGGCGTTTTATAACATTATACCATTTCAGCTTTAAATATGCCAAAACTAACAATTCGCCAAAGTAACCTACAAAGTAGCGTAACCTACTTACCATAAGAAGAACAATTATATTAACTTTGTGTAACTACTTTGCCTCCTTCTCTATTTTTACTATAAACCTTACCTCTTGCTGCAACATCCCTATCAACCAATTCTACCACTGCCATTGAAGCACAATCACCCTTTCGAGTGCTAAATTTTATTATTCTAGAATACCCACCTTTACGATCTTGATAACGGCTGGCTAAGACGTTTAATAACTTATCAACTGCTAACTTACTATTATGAAGGCGTGAAAGCAAAAGTCTTCTACCATGTAAAGTATTCTTATTCTTAGCAATTGTAATAAACTTTTCGACATATGGACGAAGTTCCTTAGCTTTTGGTAAAGTAGTCACAATCTGCTCATGGTTAATTAATGAGATAGATAGATTCTTTAACATCGATAATCTATGTTCAGTGCAACGAGATAGTTTACGTTTTTTTATTCCATGTTTCATATATCACCTAATCTTCATCAGTATGTTGTTTAGCCAACTCATCTATATCTTTAGGCGGCCAGTTTAGCACATTCATACCTAAAGACAAGCCAAAATTAACCAAAACTGCCTTAATCTCATTCAAAGACTTTCTGCCAAAATTAGCAGTTCTTAACATTTCACCTTCTGTCTTCTGCACAAGATCACCTATATAAGTGATGTTTTCGTTTTTCAGACAGTTATGAGACCTGACAGATAATTCCATTTCATCTACCTTACGCAATAAGACAGGGTCATAACCCAAGTCTTTAGCACCACTAGACGAAGAAGCTTGCGATTTTTTATAACTCACATCAGAACTAATAAAGGGCTGAAGTTGCTCCTGTAATATTCTTGCAGCAAAGTCAACAGCTTGACTCGGAGAGATTGTACCATCAGTTTCAATTGACAATATCAGCTTATCCTTATCAGTAACTTGGCCAACACGACTGTTCTCTACCTTGTACGAAACCCTGTTGACAGGGCTATACAAAGCATTAACTGGAATAAAACCTATTAAATCCTGTTCGCTCATAAGCTTCACAAGTTCATTTTCTTTATATTTAGTTATAGGAAGATAACCTTTTCCGCTAGCCACATATATGGTCATGTTAAGCTCTATATTTTGCCCCAGCGTACATATTAACAAATCTTTATTAACAATAGAGCATTGATTATCTGTTTCTATCATCCCAGCTAATACCTGGCAAGGCCCTTTAGCGTTTAATTTTAAGCATTTATTAGAAGCACCATTTAATTTACATCTCAACATGCCCATATTTAATACTATATCAGTTACGTCTTCTCTCACCCCTTGAATTGAAGTAAACTCATGAGTTACACCTTCAATTTTTATTCCATAAACAGCACTACCTTTAAGAGAAGATAACATTACACGTCTTAATGCATTACCTAATGTTAAAGCAAAACCACTTTCCAACGGTTCTAGCACTACATCACTTTTTTCACTGGAATCATCTGATATTACCTTAACTGAACTAGGTTTAATCAATTTATCTAAATTGCTACAGAGAGAAACATCATTATTATAATACATAAAACAACCTTTTTAAATATCCTATACTCTTCTTTTTTTTCTTAACCTGCACCCATTATGAGGAATTGCGGTTTTATCTGCAATTGAAGTCACAGTCAACCCACAGTTCTGAAGTGCTTTAACCGCAGCTTCGGTACCAAAGCCAGGACCACGAATTATTACAGAGACAACCTTCATACCAAATCTCTCCATTGCATTCTTCGCAGCAGCCTCTGCAGCCTTACCTGCAGCATAAGGTGTGGATTTTCTCGAACCTGAAAAACCACATGCACCCACAGAAGTTTGACATAGCGTATTACCATGAACATCAGTTACATTTACAAAAGTATTATTAAAAGTTGCACGAATATGGACAACACCAGTAATAAACTCCTTTGTACTCTTACCAACCGTTTTGACTTTTTTCATTAAAACTCACAATAATAATAAATTTTATTTTTTCCCAGCAATAGGCAACCGAGATCTACCTTTACGAGTCTTAGCATTAGTATGAGTCCTTTGCCCTCTCACAGGTAAACCTTTTCTATGTCTCACTCCTCTATAGCATCCCATTTCCACTAAAGATTTTATGTTCATAGCCACTTCTTTTCTGAGCTCACCTTCTATAACATAATTTTGTCTAATGAAACTGCTGATCTTTTCTATATCTTCATCTCGTAATTCTGAAACACGTTTGCACTTATCAATTTCACAAGCGTGGCAAATTATATTCGCAGTAGCAATACCTATACCATATATATAAGTTAATGCAAAAGGAATACATTTCCTCACTGGAATATTTATGCCTGCAATACGTGCCACTGGTACCTCGATACTTTATTAATAACAATTCTTAATTTATACCATAAAACAACTCAAAGTCAAACCAAATTACAAGAAATTTTACTTTCAATCTCTTGCGTTACCTCATCAACACTCAAATTAGCGTCAATTGTTAATAATTTGCCTTTATAATACTCGCGTAAATCTTTCATTTGAAGGTGATATTCACTTATTCTCTTATTAATTGCAGACATATCAGCATCATCAATTCTTTTCTCTAACTTCGTACTTTTACATTTAGCACAAGTAGTACTCTTAAAAGAAGATACACTATATATACTTTTACAGTCCAAACACGCAAGACGATTTTTTAATCTATCGATTGCAATATTATCGTCAAGCTGCAGCTCAATTACAATATCAACACCTGTACTATATTTCTCCTGCAAAACTTGAGTTAAGAAATGAGCTTGGTTTAAATTTCTCGGAAACCCATCTAATAAGCAATTACCATCCACTGATGCAAGCTGGTCACGTAATAATTCACATATAATTTCATCTTGAATTAAATTACCAGATTCCACAGTACCCTTTATTTTTTTACCTAACTCACTACTGCTAGATATAATATTCCTTAATAAATCCCCTACTGAAATTAATTTTAAATTATATTTTGCTATTAACAAGCTTGACTGAGTACCTTTACCAGAACCTGGAGGACCAAAAATCGTAATGATCATCTTACTTTCCTCGTTTTAGACTCATATTTCTTTATCCAGCTGTCGTACCTATTCGAAAAAATATAAGATTGTATTTGCATAATAGTATCAGTAATAACGTTCACTATAATTAGCAAGCTCGTTCCACCAAAAATAAATGGTATATCATAATAATATCTCATAACTTCAGGTACAGTACATATGACTACCAAATACGCAGAACCAATAAATGTCAATTTAAAAACTATATCTTGAAGGTAATCAGAAGTATGTTTCCCAGGCCTTCTACCAGGTATAAAACCACCATTTTTTTTAAGAAAATCTGCATTTTCCTCTGGATTAAATATAAAATTAGTATAGAAAAAATTAAAAAATACTATCAGCACCAAATAGGCTGCAATATATACTACTTTATTTGCCATAAAGTAATTCAAAATAAAATCAGAAAAAGCGTGCCCCTTATAGAAATTTGCAATTGAAATAGGTGTCAATAAAATTGCATTAGCAAAAATGGTTGGTACTACACCAGATAAATTAATCTTCAATGGAATATAAGTAAAATCGTCATTATGTAATCTCTTAAATTGCTTTTTAGGATATTGAACAACAACTTTTCTATAAGAAGACTCTACAAAAATGACTAAGAGTAACAGCAAAAAAAACAATACCAAAACAAAAAGGATAATAAATAACGATACGCTACCGTTTTTATTTAACGTTAACAGAGATGACAAAGCGCTGTGTAACTCTGATATTATGCCCGTAAAAATGATTAATGAGATACCGTTGCCTATACCGCTAGCACTGATTCGTTCACCAAGCCATATTAAAAGCATAGTTCCACCTAAAAGGCTGAAAACACCTATTGTACGAAACATAACACCAGGTTCGATTACAACCAATACCCCTTCCCTATTCATCCCTTCCAATCCAACCAAAATTGGAATTGATTGAAATACACAAATTACTATGGTCAGATAGCGTATATAAGAATTCATCTTTCTACGGCCTGACTCTCCATCATTCTTAACTTCCTTCATTCCTTTAATCGCAGAAGAAAGCAACTGAATAATGATAGAAGCCATTATATATGGCATAACGTTCAATGCTAGAATTGTCATTCTAGCCAATGCACCACCAGAAAATAAATTAAATACTCCAAAAACGCCTGAGCCCTCTTTGGGAAATATATCATTAATTACATCAAGATTAATTCCAGGAATAGGTACATAAGTACCTAAACGGTAACAAATTAAAGCCATTAGCGTAAAAAATATACGCTTTAATAAATCGCCTTTATATAACAACGTAGGATCCAAGCTATTAAATGCGGATTTACTGCTCATGATTTACAATAGTATTTCCACACTGCCACCAGACGAAGCTACAGATTTTTTCGCAGCTTCTGACGCAGAATCAACATGAAACACAAATTTTTCGCTCAACTTACCTTTATTAAGAAGTTTAATTTTATCCTTAATAGACTTTATAAAACCTAATTTATACAGCCTCTCCTTATCTATAACAGAGTCTTTCACTATTTTTTTAGCTTCCATTAAGCGCTGTATATCGCCAACATTAATTATAGAGTATATGTTCCTACGTATAGGCTTAAAACCTCTTTTAGGCAAACGAGTATATATAGACTGTTGTCCACCCTCAAAACCATTTATAGAAACTCCACTTCTAGCCTTCTGCCCTTTATGCCCTCTACCAGATGTTTTACCTTTACCACAACCGATACCTCTACCCAGCAACTTAGGCTTCTTTTTCTTAGATAATTTAGTAAATATAGAGTTTAATTTTACAGCATTATTCATACTTTACCTGTTTCCAACTATCTCGCTAATCTTTTTGCCTCTTTTGCTTGCCACCTGACGAGGAGACAACATACTATCAAAAGCCTTAAACACCGCACATATAACGTTATGAGGATTATTTGATCTAGTAGATTTAGCTACCACATCCTTTATACCTAACACCTCAAAAACTGACCTAATCGCTCCACCAGCAATAATACCTGTTCCGGCTCTTGCGGTTCTTAAAACTATCTCACCAGAACAAAATTTAGCTTTAATATCATGATGCAAAGTTCTACCTTCACGCAAGTACACTCTAATCATAGATTTCTTTGCAGCATTTACAGCTTTGACTCTTGCTTCAGCAACTTCTGCGTGCTTACCTATTCCACATCCTACCCTACCCTTCTCATCGCCAACAACAACCAAAATTGAAAATGAAAATCTTCTACCACCTTTGGTAACCGTTGTTACTCTTCGTACCGAAACTAAAAGCTCTGATAAATCATTATTATTTTGTAAATTCTTTATAGCCATATTCAAACCCTTCTAAAACTCAAATCCAGAACTTCTTAAAGCCTCAGCAAACTGAGAAACTAATCCTGTATATTTATACGCTCCACGATCAAACGTAAGCTGCTGCTCTAATTTCATGCCAGATAGACGCTCAACCATTAAAGAAGAAACCTGTTTTATAGTTTCAGCATTGACCTTCCTTTTACATACTCCCCTAATTTTAGCATCTAAAGTAGAAGCAGAAGTGAGAGTTACTCCTTGTGCATCGTTAATTAACTGAACATAAAAATGTTTATTAGATTTAAATATGGATATACGTAAACGCTCAACACCATTATTGAGTTTCTTTCTATTACGTAACTTCCTTTTTTCAGAATTACTTAAAAAATTATACGATCTTTTCATTTTAATTACTTCTTTTTACTTACAACCTTACGCAGCATAAATTTGCCTTTTATTACAATACCCTTACCTTTATAAGGATCATATTTTCTAATTTTGCATATATCAGACGCCACCATATAGACCTTCTGCTTATCCATACCACTAACTACTAAGTGAGTTGGCTTTATGCACTTAATCTCAACATCTTTAGGCACTTTATATTTAACATTATGGCTATAACCAAGATACAAAGTCAAATACTTACCATCACACTCTGCCTTATATCCAACACCGTTGATCTCAAGATTAACAGAAAAACCATTAACCATACCGTTAATGATATTATTAATATTACTCCTATAAGTACCCCACATAGGCTTTATTTCATCATAATCATCTTTATCTTGATCAACAGAAAGCAATAGCTGATTATCAATAATCTGACACACAACATCCCTGATCAAGCTAACTTCTTTTTCAGCCTTAGCACTCTTTATTAACATACTACCATTATTATATTCAACTGAAATACCAGCAGGAATATTGATAGGAGCAGCACCTATACGAGACATAAATTTCTCCTATTATTTAAAACACACGACACAAAACTTCTCCACCAACCTTTAACTTATGTGCATTATAATCAGTCATCACTCCTTTGGGTGTCGATATAATAAAAATACCAAGACCATTATATGCTTTAGAAATGTCCTTATACTTAGAATAACGACGACAACCAGGCTTTGATACCCTAACTATGTCACTAATTACAGGTGATTTCTCATAATACTTCAATTTTACAATGAAAGAAGGCAAATTATCTACAACTTGCTTTTCATAATCAAGGATATACCCTTCCTCTTTTAAAATCTCCAATATAGAAGAATTCATCTTAGAAAATAGTACCCTTGTCGCCCTATGCATTGCTAATTGAGCATTACGTATCCTTGTTAAAAAATCACCAATACTATCAGATAACGCCACAATATACTCCTTATATTATATTTACCAACTAGATTTTGTAACTCCTGGAACTTGCCCAAAAGAACATAAATCACGCAAAACAATTCTACATAAACCAAATTTTCTATATACTCCTCTTGGTCTCCCAGTCAAAGCACACCTATTTCTAATTTTGGTTTTAGAAGAATTTCTAGGCAATTTTTTAATTAATTTATTTTGAGCTGTAAACCTTTCTACAATAGACAAATTCTTATTATTTATTATAGATTTCAATTTTTCTCTTTTTTCTTTATATTGATCACACAGCTTTATTCTGCGAAGATTTCTTTCTAT
Organism: Wolbachia endosymbiont of Oedothorax gibbosus; assembly: GCF_936270145.1. Lineage (GTDB taxonomy): Bacteria > Pseudomonadota > Alphaproteobacteria > Rickettsiales > Anaplasmataceae > Wolbachia. The sequence goes on along the minus strand of NZ_OW370537.1, from coordinate 270,105 downwards.
CATAGATTTTTTTGCCATATATTTCTCCTCTCAATTAATCAAAAAAAGGAAACTTAAAAGCCAGTAATAATTCTTTTGCTTCCTTATCACTAGCCGCAGTTGTTACAATGTTAATGTCCATACCTATAATTTTACTTATTTTATCATAGTCTATTTCTAAAAACGAGATGTGTTCCTTTATACCAAAGGAAAAATTACCATTACCGTCAAATTGCTTCACACTAAACCCTCTAAAATCTTTTTCCCTTGGCAAAGCAATATATATCAATCTTTCTAAAAATTCATACATTTTATCTCTACGCAAAGTTACTTTACAACCTACTGTAGCACTTTTTCTGATCTTGAAGCCAGAAATAGATTTTTTTGCAAAAGTTGATACAGGCTTTTGCCCTGCAATCAAATATAGGCTATCAAGTGGTTCATTTATTGCTTTACTATCTGTAGCAGCATCTCCAACGCCCATATTGATACACACCTTGATAAGTTTAGGTACTTGCATTATATTGCCGTAATTAAACTCATCCTTTAAGGATTTTACTATGCTATCTTTATACAATTCTTTAAACATATCAACCTAATCTATCACTTCTCCAGAAACTTTTGCAAAACGCACTTTTCTACCGTCTATAACCTTAAACCCCACTCTAGTCGGAGTTTTATATTTAGGGTCCAATGTCGCAACGTTGGATATATCAACAGCTAACTCTTTATTTAATATACCACCACTACTACCAGCTTTTGGCTTAGTATGTCTCTTATGTACATTTACTCCAGGAACAATTACCTTTCTTTTAGTATCACGTACCACAACTTTAATCACTTTACCAATTTTTCCCTTATCTCTACCAGTTAAAACTATAACATCGTCACCACTTCTTATTTTAGCACTCATTATAAAACCTCAACAGCTAATGACATTATCTTCATAAAAGAACCAGATGATAACTTTTTTACCGGACCAAACACCCGAGTGCCAAGTGGTTCACCTTGATCGTTAATCAAAACTACAGCATTGCTAGAAAAACGAATTACAGAGCCATCAGATTTCTTAATACCATTTTTCACTCTAACAACAACGGCTTTATATACTTTTCCTTTTTCAACCTTTCCTTTCGGGTGAATAGACTTAGTAGATACAATAATCGTATCACCTATAGATGCAGATTTTCTACCACCTAATAAACCAATACAAAGCACTGCACGCGCACCAGAATTATCAGCTACTTCCAACAATGTATTTTTTTGAATCATATAAATATCCTATTCAATTTGAGCTATTAACAATAACCCATTTTTTAGTAGTAGAAATAGGCTTATGTTCTTGTATTAAAACCTTATCCCCTTTCTTACAACTATTATTCTCATCATGTGCTGTATACTTCTTGTATTTTTTTATAACCTTTTTATACAGCTCATCCTTATACACTTGTAATACCGAAACCTTTACAGTCTTATCACACTCAGCCTTAGTTACAGTACCACAAAAAACCTTTTTAGGCATTCTTTCCCTCTCTTCTTCTTTTATTTAATATAGTTAGAATACGAGCTATGCTCTTTCTTATTAAGCTAAAACGTGAAATATTGTTGCACTGCCCCAACTTCTTTTGAAAAACCAAATTAACAAACTCTTTTCTCAAATTTACAAGAATTTCATGCAACTCTTGTGAGGACCTCGATTCAATGTCAGCTATATCCATTGCAACTCCATTTAATTATGATTAGATACAAATTTACACTTCATAGGAAGCTTAGCGGTTGCCTTTTCAAGCGCCAATCTTGCTAAATGCATGGGGACATCACTGCTAATTTCAAACAATATCCTACCTGGCTTAGTTTTAAATACCCAAAATTCAACACTACCTTTCCCTTTACCCATACGCACATCTGCTGGCTTTTTACTAACAGGGGTATCAGGAAAAATTCTTATCCACACTTTACCAGAACGTTTTAATGTTCTAGATATTACACGCCTTGCAGTTTCAATATGCTTAGACTGAATCCTACCTACTTCTACAGCTTTTAAGCCATAATCCCCAAAAGATAATGTGCTACCACCTTTCGTATTACCCTTAATTCGCCCCTTAAATACCTTCTTATATTTACTCTTTTTGGGAACAAACATCTCAATCTACCTTAATTACCAATATAAACCCAAACCTTAACCCCTATAATACCATATATAGTTTTTGCTTCACAAAAAGCATAGTCTATATTAGCACGTAAAGTGTGTAAAGGCAAACGACCTTCTTTATACCATTCAGTACGAGCTATCTCAGCTCCGCCAAGGCGCCCAGAACAACTTACTTTAATACCTCTAGCACCCATCCTCAAACAACTTTGAATAGCTTTTTTCATCGCTCTTCTAAATGAAACCCTTTTTTCTAACTGTTGTGCGATGCTGTTTGATATTAAAACTGCATCTATTTCAGACCTTTTAACCCCTAATACATTCACGTCTACATCTTTTACATTCTTTTTTACTTTTTCAGCTATTTTTTGCTTTATCTCCTCAATACCTAAGCCTTTCTTACCTATTACCACTCCAGGCTTAGAAGAATGTATTATTACAGACACCGAATCGATCGTACGCTCTATAATTACTTTAGAAACACCAGCATGCTTAAAAGATTCATTTATATAACTGCGAACAGATAAATCTTGATGCAACCCTTGTTTATAATCCTTCTCAGCATACCAAACAGATAACCAGGTATTAATTATTTTTAACCTAAATCCTTTAGGATTAACGTTTCCCATACTTTTGCATTTTCCTTATTAATTTTCTATTTTTATGAATCATATAATTTCCCCCAATTTTACAGTTATATTACTATAACGTTTATTAACTCTATTAGCTCTACCCATAGCTTTTGGACATACCCTACGCAAAGTAAGAGACTTACCTATTGAAATTTCTTTTATATATAAATTATCGATATCCAATCCATAATTATATTGAGCATTAGCAATCGCAGAATCTAATACCTTCCTTATAAGACCCGCAGCTTTCTTTTCACAAAATCTTAATTGCACAGTGGCAAAAGAAACTTTTTTATTACGTACTAAACCAGCAACCAAATTCAATTTACGAGGAGTTGATTTTAAAACCCTAGAACCAGCTTTAACTATTACATCTCTGTTTTTCATATCAATTACCTTCTTGTCGCCTTTTTATCACCACTATGCCCAGTAAATTTACGAGTGGGTGAAAACTCACCAAACTTATGACCTATCATATTCTGATCATTAACATTCACAGGAATGTAATCCTTACCATTATAAACAGCAAACTTTAAACCTAAACAATTAGGAAGAATTACAGAAGCCCTGGAATGAACTTTTATAGCCATGTTAACAAACCCCTTGTTTAAAGCATTATTCACCGACTTTAATATAGAAGGATGACAAAAAGGAGGCTTCCACGCAGATCTACTCATAAACTAACCTTTCAATTGTTTTATATACTTATCACTAGATTTATTTCTCCTCCGAGTTTTCTTTCCTTTTGTTGCAACACCCCAAGGAGTAACAGGATGACGACCACCAGAGGTTTTTCCTTCCCCGCCTCCATGAGGATGGTCAACCGGATTCATTGCAACTCCACGTACAGTAGGTCTAATCCCAAGCCACCTGCTTCTCCCAGCTTTACCCAATTTTCTATTCTTATGGTCAGGGTTAGATACTACACCAATAGTAGCCTTGCAAGAAGATAAAATCAACCTAATTTGACCAGACCTGAGTCGTAATAAAACATATTGGCCATCACGACCAACGATTTGTGCATAACAACCAGCAGCTCTAGCAACCGCAGCACCATTACCTGGCTTCAGCTCAACATTATGAACGAAAGAACCAACAGGTATATGCTTGAGTAGCAAACAATTCCCTGGCAAAATATCAGCATCATTCCCAGCTGTAACAACATCACCTGGCTTCATACCTTGAGGAGCTAATATATAAGACTTAATATCATCTTCCTTGTATGATATTAACGCCAAAAATCCACTTCTATTTGGGTCATACTCTATTTTTTCAACTATACCTTGACCACTTCTATTACGCTTAAAATCTATCACTCTATACTTCTTTTTGTGACCACCACCTCTATGACGAGTTGTAATTCTACCATGATTATTTCTTCCACCACTGGACTTTTTACCAGATGTAAGAGACTTTTCTGGCTCATCTTTTGATAAACCAACTTTACTTACTAATACAGTCCCACGAGAAGACGGAGTAACAGGATTAAAAAATTTCATACCCATATTAAACGCTCATTATATCTAATTTTTGACCATCCATCAAAGAAAAATAAACTTTCTTTCTCTGTTTTTCACAACCAATCACACCCCTAAAACGCCTATATTTAGGCTTAATTCTAACAACATTTATAGAAGAAATTTTAACATCAAATAGAGACTCTATTGCCAACTTTATTTGACGCTTATTTACATTTACAAAAACATACAAAGAATATTTATTAAACTTCTCCCTCAAAAAAGAGGCCTTTTCTGTAATTATAGGAGACTTTATTATATTATTATATTTGATCATAACAATCTACCTTCAAGATGCTTTAAAGTATCCTTTGTCAACATCACGCATTCGTGATTCAATATATCAAAAACATTTAACCCAATAGGTTTGATTAAGTCTACATAGTGCAAGTTTTTAGCCGCACGCAACAAATCATCTCCATAATCACCAACTATCAAAAAGGAAGAAAATTTAAAATTTTTAATACATTCACACATTTCAGACGTTTTCTTCACATCAATATTTAAATTATCCAGAATAATTACTTGATTATTTAAATACTTTAGAGATAAAGCAATTTTTAAACCAAATTTGCGTACTTTCTTATTAAGAGAATAAGTATGACTCCTCACAACAGGGCCAAAAATAATCCCACCACCTCTAAATTGAGGAGATCGCAAGCTCCCTTGTCTTGCCCTACCAGTACGTTTTTGACCATAAGGTTTAGCTGTTGTACCAGAGACATCACTGATACCTTTTGTTTTATGAGTACCAACTCTTCTCTTCGCTAATTGCCATTTCACTATATCATGCAAAATACTCAATTTTTGCTTAGCAGAAAATATCAAAGGATTGAGCTGAGCAGTACCTACATTATTATTAGATAGATTAACTAAATTACATTCCATAACTAACTTACCACATTACTAGCATCATCATTTACATCTAATAGCAGACCTACCGGAAAAGGAACATCTTTATGTAAAGATTTTTTAACTGCATCTCTTACAAAAACATAGGAATTTTTAAACCCAGGAACATTATTACCCTTCACAGCAATTATACTATTTTCATGATCAATGGACACTATCTTCATATTTTGTGCAGTTATCCTGCTGTTACCTAAATGACCAGCCATTTTCTTTCCTTTGAACACTCTACCAGGATCCTGACATTGGCCAGTGGAACCTTGTGATCTGTGAGCAATAGAAACACCATGAGATGCCCTAAGCCCACTGAAATTATGCCGCTTCATCACACCAGCAAATCCTTTACCTATAGAATAACCCGTAATATCAAGATATTGACCAACCACAAAATGATTGATTCCCACTTTTTTACCACATTCTATTTCCGACAGGTCATTTAATCTGCTTTCGTATAACTTACATTTATTATTTATACCCTTTTTCTTTAAATATTCCAACTGAGGTTTTGCTATATTTTTAAAATCTCCTGTGCCTAAAATGACTGAATTATAGCCACACTTATCTTGCCCTTTTATATCAATAATATAAGTTTCGCTGAGATGCAATAAAGTTACAGCCATGCGACTCTTGTCAGAATACATAGCAGTATGACCAATATTCATCATTAGTAAACCAATTCTCCTCAGCGAATTTATTCTCTTCATTTCCTTCTCCTAAACCTTAACTTCCTTAACTTTTAAATCCACTTCTACACCAGCAGAAAAAGATAAACCTTTAAGCATCTGCATCATAGTAGGAGTAAGATCATGTAAAACAATCAAACGCCTAGAAGTTCTTATTTCAAACTGTTCACGAGATTTTTTATCAACGTGAGGAGATCTGTTAACAATAAATTTAGAATCTTTTCTTGGCAACGCAATCGGACCAGATAATTTTGCACTGGACCGCTTTAATTCATCAACAAACTTTCGAACACACTCCTCCAACAAAGAACAATCGAAAGCCTTAATGTTAATATATATATCTTGCTTCATCTTAGTTACTACACTCACTCCAAAATTTCAGAAACAACACCAGAACCAACAGTTCTACCGCCTTCTCTTATCGCAAAACGCAATCCCTTATCCATTGCTATCGGTACTTGCAATTCTACCTCTACACTCACATTATCTCCTGGCATTACCATCTCCTTCCCATCTAGCAATTTTATGCTCCCAGTTACATCCGTTGTCCTTAAATAAAACTGTGGCTGGTAATTCGCAAAAAATGGTGTATGCCTTCCTCCTTCCTCTTTCTTTAATATATAAACCTCCGCCTTAAACTTTCTATGCGGCGTTATCGTCCCCGGTTTTGCTAATACTTGTCCTCTCTCCACTTCTTCTCTTTTTGTTCCCCTGAGCAATATTCCTACATTGAGTCCTGCACTTCCCTTATCCAGCAACTTCTTAAACATTTCTACACCTGTGCATATCGTCTTTTGCGTCGCTTTCAGGCCTATTATCTCTATCTCTTCTCCCGTCTTTATTTCTCCTTTCTCTATTCTTCCTGTTACCACCGTTCCTCGCCCAGATATCGAAAATACATCTTCGATTGGCAATAAAAATGGTAAATCCACAGGCCTTGGTGGAACCGCTACATATTCATCTAACTTTTCCATCAATTTATCTATTGATTTCTTTCCATATTCGCTGCTGTCATCCTCCAGCGCCTTGAGTGCTGAACCAACCACAACAGGCACTTCATCCCCTGGAAATCCGTATTTATTCAGCAATTCCCTCACTTCCATTTCGACTAAATCCATCATCTCAGCATCAGCAACATCAGCTTTATTTATATACACCACGATATATCCAACACCTACCTGCTTCGCCAGCAATATATGCTCTCTTGTTTGTGGCATTGGCCCATCAACCCCTGACACTACCAATATCGCTGCATCCATCTGTGCTGCACCTACTATCATGTTCTTTACATAATCAGCGTGTCCAGGACAATCAACATGTGCATAATGCCTTTTTTCCGTCTGATACTCAACATGCGCTGTTGCTATTGTTATCCCCCTCTTCCTTTCTTCTGGCGCCTTATCTATCTGATCGTACGCTACAAAATTTCCATAATGCTTTGTTATCGCTGCTGTTAACGTTGTCTTCCCATGATCCACATGTCCTATTGTTCCCACATTTACATGTGGCTTTCCAAATGCTTCCACTACTGCTGTCATAATTTAAACTTTTCTACCTAAAATACAAATACATCAATAAATAATATGTTGATTTTATAAAAATACAACAAAAAAAAGAGCGGATAGTGGGAATCGAACCCACGTCACTAGCTTGGAAGGCTAGAGCTCTACCATTGAGCTATACCCGCACATGGAGGAGGTAGGATTCGAACCTACGTACGCTCACGCGGACAGATTTACAGTCTGTTACCTTTAACCACTCGGTCACTCCTCCGCAAAAATTTGTTAAGAGAATACTATTTTAGCATCTTAACTTAAGCTCTTATTGTATTTAATACTAAACGCCTAAAATTAAAAAATCAAGCAATAAAACCTACCTTAATTAAAATCATGCAGATTTCATTTTATACAACACAATATTGTCAATAAAACGTCTAAACAAATAATGCGAATCATGCGTACCTGGCGCTTCTTCTGGATGATATTGCACAGAAAAGACTAGGTAATCCTTCATCATTATTCCCTCTACACTATTATCAAATAGAGACATGTGAGTAATTTCAACATTACTTGGAAGAGAAGCTGAATCAACAACAAAACCATGATTTTGGCTAGTGATCTCAACTTTTCCACTAATTACATCATAAACTGGATGGTTACTCCCTCGGTGACCAATATCCATCTTGATGGTCTTTGCTCCCAAAGTAATCGCAAGTAATTGATGGCCCATGCATATGCCAAAAATTGGTATTTTAGATTTTATAATAATGTCTATTTCTGAAACTACACTTTCTCCTATTTCTTGCGGATCACCAGGACCATTTGAAAGCACTATACCATCTGGATTCATACTCAACACTTTTTGAGCAAAACCTGTGCTTGGTCTGATTAATTCAACTGTACAACCAAGTTCTATTAAGCGTGAAATTATACTGATTTTTACGCCAAAATCAACGATTACAATCCTATATTTTGCATTAAGGTCAATAGCTCTATCTGATGTCATTCCAGTGCGTGACACTGGAATCCATATATTTTTTGCTGGATCCGAGTAGTCAGCTACTTGGATGACAAAGTGCTCCGCTAGTCTATTATTTTCAAAACTGTTATTTAAGCTAACCTTATTAGTTATTTCTATCCCATTTACAGGTTTGTATTCCTTCAATTTGTCCAACGCATGCGCCTTACTCGATGAGCATATCATTCCATTTTGAGATCCATGTTCTCTCAAATGTCTTGTTAAAGCTCTAGTATCAACTCCTGATATCCCAATCACGTTATTTTTCTCTAACCAATCATTTAAATTGATATATGAAGAAGGGTGGGACATAGAAGAAAGTTCACGCATAACCACACCACTTGCAAAAATTTTCTTTCCTTCATTATCCTTATGGTTTATTCCAATGTTACCAATATGAGGAAAAGTGAACGTTATAATTTGATCGGCAAAAGAAGGATCAGTTATAGTATGCTGATAACCGGTCATACCAGTGGTAAAACAAACCTCGCCTATGCACTTGCCTTTTTTACCTACTGATTTTCCCCAAAAGCATTTACCATCTTGTAAAATTAAAACTGCGTCCTGCACTTCATTATCTATTTAACCAATTCAAAACAGTATACAAGAATTTCAAATAATACGTAACTCTTTCTAAAATTCCAAATTTAACCACGAGGCGGCGAAGAACAATATGAAAAAAATTTTTAATGTGCCCTTTCATAAAATATGTTGACTATCTCCGTATTTTATATTAGATATAACTTAGTGTTAGAAAATAGAGGGGTTATTATGTTTGCAAGTGAGATCCAACCTAAAAACAAGTTACTAATTGCAGGAGCTGGGTTACTATTCTTTACGATGGTGTTGCCATCATTTTTTCTCTTAGCAAAAATAGCCATAGGATTAGCTATGATCGCAATTGCAACAATCGCGATAAAAATTCTCTCAAAAACAATATCAAATGTTCTTGAAGAAAAGAAAGCAGAGGCAGCACAACAAACAACACAAAGTAAAATTATAAACCTAGCTATTGGATTAACATCTATACTTGTGGGAGGATTATCACTATTCATTATAGCACAAACTGGCTTAATTGCAGCATGTGCAGCTATAACTGCTTTAGCTCTACACGAATATGTTAAAAATGAAGAAATAGGAAAAGATATAAACAATAAATTCGATAAGGTAGCTGACAGTATAACTGATTTTATTGTTAGCAATGTTGAAAAACTTATTCCAACAAAGCCGCCAGGCATAACAGCCTAAACTGTCTCCGTTCAGGAGAGTGGTTTAAGAAACAATAGATAAAAGGTTTTGAAAAGGGTTCAGCCTCCTTTGTTTCCAAGTCAGTATCTGTTCAGCAGAGTGGCAAAATAAGGTAGACGAGAAAAGACAACTATAGGAACAATGGGTGTCATGCCAGTGCGTGACACTGGAATCCAGTCCTTTTGCACAGTTCCATCAAAAACGTTGTAAAGCGCTTTCGTGTTTACCAACTTAGTGCCCAATCTGGATCCCAGTGTCAAGCACTGGGATGACGGGGGAAGGAGGCTACTGGAATGACACCTTTGTGTTTGAGGCAAAACCTGCTATAACATTTCTTCGCAAACAAATGTTCGTACAGTAGCTACTTTCATGACACCATTTGTTGTAAACTCACTTTTTCTCTATGATTATCCTTATTATCCTACTTTGTCTACCTTCCTTGCTGCTTTCCGGACGAATGCTCTACAGTTATTTCCTCATCAATAGCCGAGCTAGGTGCACCAGAATCAGGTACAATGATATTCTCGTGTGGTTGTATGTTCTCTTTTTCCTCACATGGTGTCTGCTTAATGAAATGTTCTGCTAAAACTTCACGTAAAGCTTTACCTTTTATAAGCACAGCCTCGTTTTGCTTAGCTAGTTCTAAAATTTCTTTTGGTTCAACATCTTTACCGTTAATAGTTGATTTTCCAATACTAATTTTACCAGAATTGATATTTAAAACAACAGTACAGTTAAGGTCTTTTCCAGATTCATCTTTTGCACCCCAACTAATTTCGATGTTACATAGTGCAAATTTTGTAAAGGAGTAGTTCCTCTGTTGTTTCTCATTCTTCTTAATCGTTGCTATTCTTTTACCTTTTTCGTTGTATATTTTTTGTCTTTCTAATTCACTTTTTTTGTTGAATAAGCTACCGGTTTCTAAAGTTTGTCCAGGTTTAATTTTAATATTAAGATTCTGATGAATATTGCGATTTTTTCCAACGTGAGGTCCATTAAAAAAAGCACCAGAGAAATCGCTATTTAAAAATTCTTTTGCATTCTGCTCCCCCTTGCTAATTCTATCCAAATATATATTCAATCTTTCTGTGAATTTCTTTTTATCTTGAGCATCACACTTCTTACTTATACCAATCTCCACTAATAGATAGACAAATAGTAAAAACTACAAATAATTGAGGCTAGAAAGAATAAATATGTAGTTTATGGCAGGAAAAAGTAAAGCAATAGGAGAAGAACTATATAATCAATGCAAGTTAGAATTAAAAAAATATGGAATAAGAGGAGAGATAGGAAGAAGGTTATACCAACCCTCATAAATAACTAGACAAATAATTCACAGAGCAAATGGTTTTGATCGAACTTTCCGTAATATCTCGAATAAATTCAGATACAGCATTTTCAAGTAATTTAATAGAGTCATACATCTTGTTCTTTATTATATTTTCCTTTAAATGTTGCCAAAATCTTTCCACAGGATTGAGCTCAGGCGAGTACGGCGGCAAATAAATTATGGTGATATTTTCAGGAGTTTTTAAACCTTTAGACCTATGCCAACTTGCGCAATCCATGATAAGAAAAGCTTCTCTAGTCCCCAAATCTTTCGACATCTGCTCCAAAAATATGTTCATGCAATCTGTGTTTACATGTGGAGCAAGTAGGCTAATATCCTCTCCATTCCTGGGATTTACAGCGCTGTAAAGATAGAAGTTTTCTCTTCCGATTTTTACTTTAACTTGTGTTCTTGAGCCCTTTTTAAACCATCCATGTCCAACTTTTGAGTGCGTTCCAAATCTCGATTCATCGAAAAAAAACCTCCTTTTTCCGGTTCTTTTCCACAATTTCATTGAGATTTTTTTTGAACTCCTCTTGTTTGTTTTTGTCTTGTTTATAATGTGCTGGACGAGGTGTGATATATGTAAATCCTAGCTTCTTCATAAGCCTTCTCGCCGTTGACTCACTTACTTTGATAGCTAACATTCCTTCAACTATACCTTGCAATTTTTTAGCAGTCAGATTTGCCCCATCTTCTTCTATTACCTCTCTTATTTTTTCCTTCTTCTCCTCGTTCAGTTTTGGTTTAGGTCCTCGCCCTGGCTGTATTGCAAACCCAATAACACCTTTTTCTTTAAATCTTGCAATCCATTTCATTAATGTCGTTCTCGTAATTCTATATATTTTAGCAACTTTTGAGATACCATACTCCTTTGCTGATATTATTGCTTGTAACCTTCTTCCTATCTCTCCTCTTATTCCATATTTTTTTAATTCTAACTTGCATTGATTATATAGTTCTTCTCCTATTGCTTTACTTTTTCCTGCCATAAACTACATATTTATTCTTTCTAGCCTCAATTATTTGTAGTTTTTACTATTTGTCTATCTATTAGTGGAGATTGGTATTACAAGCAATAATATCAGCAAAGGAGTATGGTATCTCAAAAGTTGCTAAAATATATAGAATTACGAGAACGACATTAATGAAATGGATTGCAAGATTTAAAGAAAAAGGTGTTATTGGGTTTGCAATACAGCCAGGGCGAGGACCTAAACCAAAACTGAACGAGGAGAAGAAGGAAAAAATAAGAGAGGTAATAGAAGAAGATGGGGCAAATCTGACTGCTAAAAAATTGCAAGGTATAGTTGAAGGAATGTTAGCTATCAAAGTAAGTGAGTCAACGGCGAGAAGGCTTATGAAGAAGCTAGGATTTACATATATCACACCTCGTCCAGCACATTATAAACAAGACAAAAACAAACAAGAGGAGTTCAAAAAAAATCTCAATGAAATTGTGGAAAAGAACCGGAAAAAGGAGGTTTTTTTTCGATGAATCGAGATTTGGAACGCACTCAAAAGTTGGACATGGATGGTTTAAAAAGGGCTCAAGAACACAAGTTAAAGTAAAAATCGGAAGAGAAAACTTCTATCTTTACAGCGCTGTAAATCCCAGGAATGGAGAGGATATTAGCCTACTTGCTCCACATGTAAACACAGATTGCATGAACATATTTTTGGAGCAGATGTCGAAAGATTTGGGGACTAGAGAAGCTTTTCTTATCATGGATTGCGCAAGTTGGCATAGGTCTAAAGGTTTAAAAACTCCTGAAAATATCACCATAATTTATTTGCCGCCGTACTCGCCTGAGCTCAATCCTGTGGAAAGATTTTGGCAACATTTAAAGGAAAATATAATAAAGAACAAGATGTATGACTCTATTAAATTACTTGAAAATGCTGTATCTGAATTTATTCGAGATATTACGGAAAGTTCGATCAAAACCATTTGCTCTGTGAATTATTTGTCTAGTTATTTATGAGGGTTGGTATTACTATATCGATTATCTTTTCTGACTGTTCCCTATTCTTCAGCATGGAGATAAAAAGAAAAGCATTCTTCTTCCTTCCATAATATTTTGCTATTTTATCAAATGGATTTGCCTCTTTACCTTCATTATAATTTATATCATACGAAGAATAGTTAAATGGACCATTTGAGAAATCTAAATTATTAAAGTCTGACAATATCTCTTGTACTTCAGGATTATTATCAAACATACATTCGTCTTTGGGAACTTCTTGTACAATTAATTTCTCTTGTGAAATACCCTCTGTAGCATTTTTATCACGTGGGTAAATTAGAGATTGAACCTTATTTTTAATCTGAGAAGGTAAACTTAATACTTTTTTAATTTGAGAAAATAAATCTAACACTCCAGGCCTCCTTTTTTTAAGATAGAAATAACAGAAATAGTATATTCTAATATCAGCATTGTAAAGCTAAAATTTAGGTGTATTGAAAAATAATTAACCTAACTTATAACTTGCAGCTTTATCAGCTTGTTAGGCAGAATTATTAAAGAATTAGTTGAATAGGTATTATGATTCAATTTAACTCCATCCACAAGTTCTCCGCTTGTTACTCCAGTTGCAATGAACACTGATTCACCTCTTGCCATATCTTTTACGGTGTAGATTTTTTCTGGGTCATCAATATTTAAATTTTTTGCTCTTTCTCTTAACTGATCCATGTCAAATATTAATCTTCCCTCCATTTGCCCACCGATTGAACTTAGTGCTGCGGCTGCAAGCACCCCTTCTGGTGCTCCTCCTATACCGATATACATATCATGATTGCCATTTACTAGTGAAACTATGGCCGCAACATCACCATCATCTATTAGTTTAATTTTTGCTCCTAATTTCCTGATTTTCAATATTAATTTATCATGCCTTTCACGTTTAAGTACAGTTACCACGAGATCATTCACTTTGCATTTTTTTGCCTTGGCCAAATTGTCTAGATTCTTTTCAATGCTATTTTTTAGTGAGACTACACCCTCTGGAAGATTTTTTCCCACTGCTATCTTTTCCATATAAACATCAGGTGCGTGTAAAAAATTACCTTTTTTCGTTGCAGCAAGAACGGACATTGCCCCTGATTTGTAATGAGCACAAATCGTAGTGCCTTCAAGTGGGTCAACAGCAATGTCAATCTCAGGACCATTTCCAGTGCCAACCTGCTCGCCAATATATAGCATCGGTGCTTCGTCTCTCTCCCCTTCACCAATTACGATAGTACCATTTATTTCCATTGAATTTAACACTGTTCGCATTGCATCAACTGCAACCTGATCAGCCCTTTTTTCATCACCTAAACCCGCTAGTTTATATGCAGCAAGCGCTGCAGCTTCGGTCACTTTAACTAATTTATAGGCTAAATCTTCCATCATTTGCTTTAAGAACTATATTCAATATATATCATCTTACTATTACCCACAAATATGTGGTTCATGAGCAAGTCTCCATCCTTCTGCTAGATCAAAGAGACGTCTCCACCCTTTCCAAAGAGTAATTGGTCCTGGTTTTGGGTCGCTTTTTCTTGCTAAATGACCTCCAAGTTGAGCAATCCACGAAACGGCTTCTTTTATAGTAGGGGCTATACTTGGACATGGTTTTCTGTGTATTTTAACATATAAAACTTTCCATTCTTCCTCAGCTAATAAGCCAGTACATGGTAATGTTGGGTTAGTTCTTGCAATTGATGTAATAAAGAAAATTCTCCAAGCAATAATGCTCATGACTGTTAAATACCTCATTAATCTTTCTGCTGTTCCAAGTCTACATTCCTCAACTTTGAGACCAGATTTTAAAATCTTATGCAATATCTCTATTTTCCATCTCAAACAATACCAACTAATTTTTTCAACAGCTTCTTCAAAAGTACTGACCGAAAGATTTGTTAAAAGCATCCACTCTAGCGGACTTGCTCCTGGAGGAGAATTTCTTTCAACAACATGAATTGCGTAAAGTTGTAGACTGAATAATGCTGCTGGTTTATATTTTATGTGACCTTCTTTACATTTTATGTGGCTTTCATGTGGACTCATCATAAATTTTCCGAATCTAATTTCTAGAAATGCTGTCCTTTTTTGCTTATCATCTCTAGCAGGGATTTCAACTTCTACTTTTCCAGTGCAAGGAAGACCTTGGATAAATGACCATAATTTTTGCTTATTCCTGGTATACATAAATTTTTTATTTACATTTCTGTTGTGACGAGCTCTTACTAAAATTGCTGAGTTAAGATTATGTGCAAGTTCAAAAAAATCATGTATATCTGCTTCTCTGTCACATACAGTTATAACCTCTGTTTGGGTCTGATCTATAATATTATTTGTTTTCTTTAAGCTTTCTAGCCATTTCATACTTTCTTTATCCTCAATATGAACGTTACTACGATGACTCTTTAGTCTTTTTTCTTCTTCAGAAATTGGTGGCCTCGAGTAAATCTTTTGATCCAATATTCCTAGTACCAAACCTTCCGTACTAACAGCAAGGGCTGTATGCATTACTGTACCTTTACCTCCTTTCCCAGCAATACTTCCCAATCCGCTTGTTTTTTTATGACTTGAGTATGAAATATAAGTTGTATCTTGAATTACAAGGACTCTTTTATGAGCTTTTGTTCTTTCAACTGTTTTATCAATGTGTGAAGCTAGAATATCAACTTCTTTTACGTTCTCATTTTGAAAAAAACGATATGCAGCTTTTGCTTCTGACCAACTTCCGCATGCCTCATTAATTGAGCTTTCAGGTGAACCTATCACACTATTAGCAATATTCACTAATCTTTCGGTCAATCTTTTATCTCCAAGTGAAGCATCTCCAAATTCATTTTTAGCCCACTCATTACTCTCGTTTGCCATTTTTATACCATCAATATTTGCAAACTCTAATATTGTAATACTTTATTCATAAGTACATCTATATTTGTGGGTAATAGTAAGATATATCATGCCACTTGAGACTGCAAGATGTCTTGACTGACTTTGATGGAATTGGTATAATAAGTTATATTTATAATAGTGGGATTGCAGTTATGCCGTATAGTAATGATGATATTGAAAACCTGGTCTTGCACATAGCTAGAATGTTGCAATATACAGAGGACATTGATCTGGAAGACTTGCTAAAAGGTTCAAGATGGAAAGAAGTTAATTTCCAAGATAAATGTGAAGGAGGCAATTCGTTAGGAGACTTACTTCTAAAACATGCAAACGAAAATAACAATCCACGCATTAAGGATCTTTTTCTTAGAAATGGGTTCAAGCTTCCTCAACAAGAGCAGGTAGCTGCTGCTGCAAACAAGGAAGAAGAGGTACCTGAAGAAAATAAAACAGACAGTAATAAAGTAGATTCTAGTAACTGCAAAAACCCTGGTATGACTGCTGAAGTACTTTACGGGCAACTAATACAAGACAAAAAAACAAATCCGGCAATTTTTGACTCGTTTGCAAATGCTGTAAGAGAGTCCAATATTACCGGCGATCGTGGCGTATTTCTAGATGTTGTAAAATTGTTTACAGGTTTAGATGCTGTAATCCATCTTACAGATACTACTTCCAGAACTATATTGGGCATAGCTGCAATAACAAAACAAGCTGATGTTGTAAGAATACTCTTAGATAGTGGCAAATTTGATGAAGAAGAAAAATTTAACGCTTTGCGTTCTGCTATTACTCAGGGTAATGCCCAAGAAGCTGAGCTAATTTTAGGTTACGTGAGTCCTGCAAACAGGAAAGAGGCTTTAGAAGTGGCAATACAGGCAGATAAAACTGAAATTGTTAATGCGTTCTTGAATAGTGGTAAGCTTAATGAAGAAAATAGAGCAGAACCCAGCAGCAGTAATGAAAACATTGGTAGTAGACCTGTAGCAACAGTGCCTCCAGTTAGTACTAATGGTGATAATCATAATAACGAAGGTGAAATACCTGTATCAACAAACGCTAGTCCAACTGCCACGCCAAATAATGGTAATAAAGCTAATGGCTTCACAGATGCTCAATTTTCTATTCCAAATGAACAAGAAACTAAATATAAAGAGAGCAAAAAGGATTTTTACACCTCATTGACAAAAGATGTTGTTGGAGTTGTTATTACAGGATTATTCATTACTGCTGCTGTGATGGTTCCATTTGTAGCTGGTGCAGTAGTTTGCAGTGTCATAGCTGCTTTGGTTGCAATAGCTACCGGGTGGCATATAAAAAGTTCTACGTTACCAAGTTATAGAAAAATGGAAGAAAATAAAGTTGAACACGTGAGTCCAAAAACTGCACAAACGTTGTGATTTAAGAGCAGCTTTCGCTAGGTGTGTGATACTGGTTACTCAACACACTTAGATTTTATGCTAAACTGTGCTGCCACTAACTTTGCAACCGGTACTCTATAGGGTGAGCATGAAACATAATCCACCCCTGACTTGATGAGAAACTCTATAGATTTTGGATCTGCTCCATGCTCTCCACATATACCCAGTTTTATTTCTTTTCGGGTTTTTTTGCCTCTTTCAATGGCTATCTTGATTAACTCCCCTACCCCTTCGATGTCCAGCACTTCAAATGGGTCGTTTTCGAATATGTTGTTTTCCTTATAGGAATCGAGGAAATTAACTGAATCATCTCTTGAGAGTCCCATGGTTGCTTGCGTTAAATCATTAGTACCAAAACTAAAAAACTCTGCGTGTTTTGCTAACTTATCAGCAATTAGTGCTGCTCTTGGTAATTCTATCATCGTTCCGATTGAATAAGCCTTGTCTCCAGCGCGTGACGCTGGAATCTGCGTCTGTGAGATAACAGAGTTTGCTAGCTCGCATATCAGAATAAATTCTTTCTCGCTCATGATAAAGGGAACCATGATTTCAGGCTTAACTTCTACCTTTTTCTCTTCCTTTAGCTCATTTGCAGCACTAAGTATTGCCCTGATTTGCATGCTATATATTTCAGGATGAGAAATGGCAAGTCTACAACCTCGATGGCCAAGCATTGGGTTCTTTTCTGATAACTGTGCTATTTTATTTTTTACTGATTCAACTGACTTACTAAGCGATTTAGCAATTTTTTCTATAGTAGACTGATTATTGGGTAAAAACTCATGCAAAGGTGGATCAAGCAACCGTATAGTGACTTCCCTGCCCTCCATAATAGAAAATATTTCTTTGAAATCAGACTTTTGCATTTCTTCTAGTTTAATGAGCGCATTTGCCCTTTCATTTTCATCGTCAGCTATTATCAATTTTTGAATGAATTCGATTCTATCACTAGCAAAAAACATATGTTCTGTGCGACACAAGCCTATACCTTCTGCACCGAATTCTTTTGCAATTTTTGCATCTTTTGGAGTATCAGCGTTCGCTCTCACTTTGATCGTTTTGATTTCATCTATCCAATTGATTATCGTTTTGAATTCTTGCGATAATTCAGGTGAAATTGTAGGAAGAATGCCAAGCATAACCTCCCCTGTTCCTCCGTTGATAGTAATTGGTTCACTTTTATTTACTTTTGTATCCCCTACAGAAAAGAAAGTTCCATCTTTATCGATATAAAGTCCACTTACACTGCAAATGCATGGCTTACCCATTCCACGAGTTACAACAGCAGCATGCGAGGTCATCCCTCCCCGCGCTGTTACTATGCCACTTGCAGCATTCATTCCATTAATATCTTCAGGACTCGTTTCTGACCTTACTAAAATTACTTTTTTGCCCTGCTCTGCAGCTTTTTCAGCATCACTTGCACTAAACACTACATATCCAGAAGCAACCCCTGGAGAAGCCGGCAGCCCCTTCCCTATTACTTTTTGGTCACTCTTAACGTCAAGAACTGGATGCAATAAATTGTCAAAGGTTTTTGGATCAATTCTCAATATCCCTTCTTCTTTTGTAATCGTTCCTTCGTTTACCATATCAACTATTATGCGAATAGCAGCTTCAGCCGTGCGCTTGCCAGACCTAGTTTGCAAAATCCATAACTTACCGTCCTGCACAGTAAATTCGATATCCTGCATGTCTTTATAATGCCTTTCAAGTTTTTCACATACCACGCATAATTCTCGGTAGACACTTGGCAGCAACTTCTCCATGGTGTTTTTTTGCTCTCCGTCAATTGGCATAGGAGTATAAACACCAGAAACCACATCCTCACCCTGAGCATTAATCAAAAACTCACCAAAAAGCTTTTTTTCTCCAGTTGAAGGATTTCGTGTAAATATCACACCAGTTGCAGAATTATCATTTAAATTACCAAAAACCATTGCTTGCACGTTGACCGCTGTTCCAAGGTTTTCAGGAATATTATGTATTTTTCTATAGGAAACAGCCCTATCATTTTTCCAAGAAGCAAATACTGCATTCACTGAGCTGAGCAATTGCTCTTCAACGTTCTGCGGAAAATGTTTTCCTGTTTTTTCATGTACTATCCTTTTGAAATTGTTAACAATTTCTTTTAAAACATCAACATCAAGATCAGCTAAGCTTTTTGCTCCACTCTTTTGCTGCTTATTATCAACAACATCTTGAAATAGGTGATGATCAAGCTGTAGTACAACATTGGAGTACATCATGATGAAACGGCAGTAGCTATCGTAAGCAAAACGTTCGCCACTTTTTTTTGCAAGCCCAACAACGGTTTCATCATTTAGGCCAACATTTAAAATAGTATCAAGCATACCCGGCATTGAACTAACACTACCAGAGCGTATGGAAACTAATAAAGGATTATTTGTATCTCCGAATTTACAACCGATGTCATTTTCGAGCATCGCCATGTAATTTTTGATTCCACTACATATGTCATTCCAGTGTGTAACACTGGAATCCATATTTTTTTCTGGATCCGAGTAGTCAGCTACTTGGATAACAGAAGATCTATTGTCTTGATAATAGACTTTGCAAGCAGAGGTGGAAATTGTGAAACCAGGTGGAACAGGAACACCAATGTTGCACATTTCTGCTAAATTTGCTCCCTTCCCTCCCAGCAGATTTTTCATTTCTGCATTGCCTTCGCACTTGTTCTGGCTGAAGTAATGTATTAATCTTTCTCCCATCATTTTCTCCTGATTTTCACTGATAAACACATTGTACATATAGTTCCAATAAACCTGTGAGAACTTGAAACCTTAGGATAATAAATTTTACAAAATTTAGCAACAACGTTCCTTACAACAACATCAGTAAAGTTAACAAAAAAGACGACAAATTATTGAATTATTATTAATAAGAATATATAATATAAAGATATATTTAAAAATCTTTTTATGGCTCTCTCGAAGTTTCTGGATCCCAAGAATGATGTCGCATTTCGGCGTATCTTTGGCACTGAGAAGAATAAAGATATCCTAATTCACTTCCTCAATGATATTCTGGGTTTTGCTGGCAAAAATGCAATACAGGATATAGAGTTTTTAAGTACTATTCAAGACCCTGATATTGCCTCTAAAAAGCAAAGCATTGTTGATGTATTATGTAGAGATTCCACAGGGGTGCAATGGATTATTGAGATGCAGGTCGCTAAAACCAAAGGCTTCGAAAAACGTGCCCAATACTATGCTGCTAAAGCCTATTCAAGACAAGCCGATAAAGGTGATCAATACCAAGACCTTAAGGAAATTATCTTTATTGCTATAGCAGATTGTGTTTTATTTCCTGATAAGTCTGAGTATAAATCAAAACATACTATTCGAGATGAAGACACTAATGAGCACGATCTAAAAGATTTTTATTTTATATTTATTGAATTGCCAAAATTTCCAAAAACCAAAGAAGATCAGCTTTCAAGCATAGTTGAAAAATGGGTCTACTTCTTTAAATATGCAGATGAGACTAGCGAAGAAGAGCTGGAAAAAATAATAGGTAGTGATCTAATAATTAAAAAGGCCTATGAAGAGCTAAATAGGTTCAACTGGTCAGAAAAAGAATTTATTGCCTATGAACAGGAAATAAAACGTATTCTTGATGAACAGGCTGTCCTCGCTCAAAAATTTGATGATGCTACTGAAAAAGGCATCCAAATCGGACATGAAAAAGGCAGAGCGGAAGGTCGAAAAGAAAGGGATATTGAAGTTGCAAAGAATCTACTTAAAGCAGGTGTATCAATTGATATCATATCTCAAACTACAGGTCTTACAGTTGATGAAATTGAAAACTTCATTTTAGTTTGAGTTTACAAAGTTTAAAACGGTTTCACAACAACCATAATAACTATGATTATTATCAATACTGTAACTGCCTCATTTAAAACGCGAAAGTAAACGTGGGTTTTTTCATTTGAACCCATTACAAAACTTTTCCTATGCATTGCAAGTAGCCCATGAATAGCAACCATAAAGAGTAATGCTAGTGCTTTTACATGGAACCACCCTTCGCGATATGCTTCTCTTATAATCATTAATGTCATTCCCAAACCAAGTGAGAAAAGCATTGCAGGGTTTATGATATATCTAAGTAGCCTCTTTTCCATTGTTTGAAGCAAGTTATCATTTTCTGATCCTGGTTTTACAGTTGCGTGATAAACATAAAGTCTGGGTAAATAAAGCATACCTGCCATCCACATAATGACGGAAATAATGTGAAAAGCTTCAAGCCAGTGGTAATAATCCATTGAGATTTATTACAAAATGTTAAAAATTTCTGATATTATTTTAGTTTAATGAAAAAGAAACTAATATGAAAGCAGAAAATTTCACTAAAGAACAGATAATTGGATTCTACAGGAAAATGCTACTCATACGCAGATTTGAGGAAAAAGCAGGACAATTATATGGGACGGGATTAATAGGCGGGTTTTGTCACCTATCAATAGGGCAAGAAGCAGTTGCAGTTGGAACTCACGCTGCATCAAAATTAGGTGACTCTTTTATTACAAGCTACAGAGACCATGGTTTAATGCTCGCATGTGATTCTGATCCGAATGTTGTAATGGCAGAGCTCACCGGTAAAGAAACGGGATGCTCGAAAGGTAAAGGTGGTTCGATGCACGTATTTGACGTTGAAAAAAAATTCTTCGGCGGACATGGAATAGTAGGAGCGCAAGTTCCAATTGGGACAGGAATAGCATTTGCTAATAAATATAAGAAAAAAGATAATGTGGTATTCACATATTTCGGTGACGGTGCTACAAATCAAGGACAAACATATGAATCATTTAATATGGCAGCTTTATGGAAGTTACCTGTAGTTTATATTATAGAGAATAACGGATATGCAATGGGTACTTCTGTAGAAAGATCCACTTTGGTAACTGAGCTATATAAAAAAGGAGAAAGTTTTGGTATTTCTGGAAAACAAGTTGATGGAATGGATTTTTTCTCTGTTTATGCGGCTACAAGCGAAGCAGCGGAACACACACGCAGCGGAAAAGGGCCTATCCTGCTTGAAATGAAGACATATCGATATCGCGGTCACTCAATGTCAGACCCTGCTACTTATCGCTTAAAAGAAGAAGTTGAAGATATGAAGCAAAATCATGATCCTATAAGCACTTTAAAGAAATACATGGTAGATAATAAAATTGCTTCAGAAGAAGAATGTAAAGTAATTGATAAGGAAATACGTGATTCAGTGAAAAAATCAGAGGATTTTGCCAAGAGTAGTAAAGAACCAAGCATTGATGAGCTGTATACTGATGTTTATAAATTTGTTAGCTAATTTTTTTATCCAGAACTGTACGAACATTGTATAGTAAACGATGTCATCTAAGTAGCTCCTTCTTCCGCCATCTAAGTAACCTTCTTTTTTTGTCATCCCAGTGCGTGACACTGGGATCCAGCTGAGTTGGTAAGTATAAAAGTATGGCTAACGCTGACTAAGTTTTCCTACGTCATACCGCCGCGGTATCTCTAGATCCCGCTAACAAGCAGCGGGATGACGAGGCTTACCTTATCGGATTGTTTCAACACGTCATACCGCGATTCATTCGCGGTATCTCAGCCGCTAACAAGAGATCCCGCTAACAAGCAGCGGGATGACGAGTTACTATACCGCTGCGAACCGTCATACCGCCGCAGACCGTCATACCGCGATTCATTCGCGGTATCTCCCAGCCGCTAACAAGAGATCCCGCTGCGGGATGACGAGTTACTATACCGCCGCAGACCGTCATACCGCGATTCATTCGCGGTATCTCAGCCGCTAACAAGAGATCCCGCTAACAAGCAGCGGGATGACGAGTTACTATACCGCTGCGAACCGTCATACCGCCGCAGACCGTCATACCGCGATTCATTCGCGGTATCTCATCCGCTAACACGTAGCGGGATGACGATTGTCGGTAAACCTAAGTTACTTTAGCCATAAACATTAGACTTCTTTCAAAATTGAGGGAGAGAGAGTAAGATCAAGTATTTGGAAGCATGAAATATAAGGAAATAGAAAAGTTAGAAGGAGAAAAGTTTCGACGTTTAACGGGGGTAAAAAAATCAACATTTAAGAGAATGGTAGAAATTCTAGATGAGGAGGATAAAAGGAAAAAAGCTAGAAGTGGAAGAAAAAGCAAACTTTGTATAGAAGATAGATTACTTATGGCACTGGAATATATGAGAGAATATCGTACATATTTTCATATAGGACAAAGTTATGGCATGAGTGAAAGCAACTGTTTTAAAATAATAAGGTGGGTAGAAGACACATTAATAAAACATCCAGATTTTGCATTACCAGGAAAAAAAGATCTATTAAATAGTAATGTAGAATACGAAGTTTTGGTAATAGATGGAACTGAAACAGCAGTAGAAAGGCCAAAAAAAAGCAAAAGCGCTTTTACTCTGGAAAGAAAAAAAGGCATACTATAAAAACACAAATAGTAACAGAGAAGAAGAGTAAAAAGGTCGTATGTACATCTTTCTCCAATGGTAGAAAACATGATTTTCGGATGTTTAGAGAATCAAAGATAGCAATATTACCGCAAACTAAGATCCTAGCTGATTCTGGTTACAGAGGAATGCAAAAGATACATAAAAATGTTGAATTACCACATAGAAGATCAAAAAAGAATCCTTTATCAAAGGAGAAAAAAGCAGAAAATAGATCTCTCTCTATACGAAGAGTGGTAGTTGAAAACGTAATCGGCTTATTGAAAAGGTTTAAAATCATTTCTGACAGATATAGAAATCGACGAAAACGTTTTGGCTTAAGATTTAATTTGATTGCCTCTATTCACAATAGAGAGCTCCTTTCATGAATTTTGAAAGAAGTCTATTAAGAAATTTACCAAACGAAAAAAAAGGCAAAAGAAGCCCTAGTCATTGTTTATTTTCAGTATCGGCGTTCTTTAAGTCTTAAACACTGCAATTTAGCTGCTTTTAAACGGCAACTAACCTTAGCTTTAATATTTAAGAAATTTACCAGGCAGAAAAAAAAGGCATAGAAAACCCGTGGTAGCTAGTTATTACACTCTCTATTTTAAAATTTGACGTTGGGTGATGTCTTGAACGCTTTATAAGCGCGTTTCAGCTTATGTAGGTAAAAACCTAGAAATTTTATAAAGACATACGGTGCACATAGTGCAAAAAATTAAACAATAGTACGCCAAATACAAGTTTTCTTGTCATTTTAATCTGCTGCAGAGATTGCGAAGTTAAATAAAATAGCTTCAGTGTTTATGATAAGAGGACCGGCGAAGGGTGTCAAGTAAGTTTTTCGTTTCTATGGGTCAGTTGGTACGCGCTTTGCCTTTTAACAAATGTGAAAGCACAATTATTACAAACAACATTCCACCAATAACTGATATAGCTCCGCCCGTAATAAAGCAGATACGTGCTAACATTGATGAAATACTTGGCAGATCTGCAACTTTTCTTAAGGCACCATATCCGCCAAGCCAAACAAGGCCAGTAATATGGAGAAAATGCCCTATACTGTAGGCATAAATCTGTAATTTTACGATAGAGTTTTTTACCTCTTTAAAGTTTAATTTGGGTAACAGCCAATAAATGAAATTCATAAAAGCTATAGTAATGCCAACCACAGAACCGTGATAATGCGCAGGAATAGTGACGTTTCCTTCAATAGCTAGCACTCCAAGCATGCCTCCATAAATAAACAATACAAATGAATGGAGCAGATAATTGCCCTTATTGCTGAGCAGGGTTTTTATGTTGCGATACACTAGTATTATTAGGAAACACGGCAAAGCTGCTCCAGCAATTCTCATGTGCCAAGTAAAAAACTGTATCAACTCAGCACTGTCAACTGAATAGAAAAAGTACACAAATGGCGCGCCTACAGCCAAAACTGTATTTATAAATAGCGGTAAAATAGTAATCTTATTGTTTGAAGCTAAACTAACATCACTGATTATTAAATAGACTAAAAACATTCCTTGAGCAAAAGCAAATTGCAGCAAATGTCCGCCTCCCCAGAAGAGATATTCGTAAAATAAATTCTTATCCGAGTGATATATATCTGCCGGCATATTATTGTATGCTAAAACAAAGCAAAGAAATGACGATACGAGTATAATAACCAGCCCAATTTGCCCTACAGAGAGAAATGAAACCTCTTTTTTTGACATATATGCAAGAACTGCATTTATTAATATGCTGGCAATAAATAAACTGAGTCCAAGTAAAAATAATTTGTTTTGTAACACGGGAATATAATTACTTTTGATAACTTCAGTGTTTGGAACGAATGCGGATATAAACATGAGCAGCATCGAAAGGGTTGATAGAACCCATGAAAAGTTAAACCAACTATTGGTATTTTGTAGGTTTATGATAAGAAGTAGAGATATTATAGAGCACATCCACACCAAAATTGACAAGTTCACGTGTATTACCAGCGCATTATCAAAGATATATTGTGCAGAAGGAACAAGAGAGGAGATAAAAGGCAATCGTAGAAAAATAACAATTATTGACAGCAATCCAGAGCAAGCAAGAGCACATACTGCCAAGAACATCCATTTTCTACAGAGCGGAGCGTTGTCTTGTATATTAAGCACAATCTTTTTTCTCAATTTTGTTCAATACAATATATAACACTGCAATAATACCTAAAACATAGCAATAGTATACGTGTGGCACGACTGCCAAAGGTGAAACTCCAGCAATAGTGCTAGCCAAAAGCAATTGAGCGCCATACGGTATTAATCCTTGAAATACACAAGAAAATATGCCTAGCCATGCTGCACTATAGTGAGGCGGTATTTCATATTTCTTAGCAATATCTCTAGCAATTTCACCACTAAAAATTATAGCGATGGTGTTATTTGCAAGTAAAATATCAAATATGCTGACTATTTTTGCAATAAATAATTGTGCAGTTTTTTGTCCACCACGTTGTATCATAACCCAAGATGAAAGTTTATCTGCAAACTCCTTAGAATTTTTACCTACCAGTCCTGAAAGCCCGCCAACCATCAATGACAGTAGCATAATCTCATGCATACTCATAAACCCTTTGGTGATGTTTTGGCTTAAAAACAATAAACCATAATTGTTGTTATTTATAAATCCAATGATTCCAGCAAAAGTTATGCTTAAAACCAATGCCGTAAATACATTGATTCCAAAGTTTGCAAGCAATATAAGTATGATGTAAGGAGTCACAAGCAATAAAGAATACTCCTTAACTGAAATAGCAGCACTACTGCTTGAGCTATAAAATAATATAATTATTGTGACTATAGAAGCAATTAGTGCCACTTTTGCATTCAGTTTTAATTTTTTCTTTATATCAGCCTTTTGAGACATCACAGATGCAATTGTAGTATCAGAGATAATAGGTCTGGTAGAGACTCATGACCTTGAAAACCAGCGATTTGGTCTCTTAATCATAGTCCCCCCAAAAGAACCGTGCTTGCGGATTTCCCGCACACGGCTCCACAATACAGCGTTCACACTAGTGCTCCTGTGTACAAAGAAGCATATATCTTTGGCTTTGGTAGTGGATTTACTTTTAAATAGTATGTAAACTGTTCCCAATCCATACTTTTCTTGTGACTACGTCGGTTTATCCACTTAAATGCTAGCTTTGTTACCGGTCGATAGAATTGAATCAAACACCGATAATTTCCGCTAACCCCGAAGTAGCTATAGTGTCCTGTTAGTTTGGCTTTAAGTTTCTGCCACCAATCTTTGAGACAGATACGACTTCGTACCATCTTCAACCACTCTTTGATTTCTTTAATCTTTCTGGCTAGGCTTATTTTTGAAGTTTTCTGCTTCATCATAAGTTTACCATTACGACTTTTTCCACAATAATGTGTAAATCCTAGAAAGTTGAAGCTAGCCGTCCTACGTTTCTCTCTTTCTGCTTGATACCATTCTTTCTTACCAAACTTTACTATTTTTGTTTTATTTTCAGCTATTTCCAACCCAAATTTACTTAGTCTTTGTTTTAGTAATTCTAGAAATTCTTTTGCGTCTTCTTCCATCTCGCAGCCAACTACAAAATCGTCGCAAAACCTTATTAGCTGTATATATCCTCTGGCTTTTGGCTTAAATTTCTTTTCAAACCATAAGTCCAGCACATAGTGTAAGTATATATTAGCTAATACAGGGCTTACTATACCACCTTGTGGTGTGCCTTGATCGGTTGCTTTATAACATCCAACTTCAACTATTCCTGCCTTTAGAAATCGTTTTATTAACCACAATAAATTTGGGTCAGCTATTCGTTCCCTTAGGCAATTCATTAGCCATTTATGTTGAACATTATCAAAGAACTTCTTGATATCCACTTCTACAATATAGTTAATTGGTTTGTGCATAACTGCTTTATCTAGAGCGTTTATCGCCTGATGACAATTTCTTCCTGGTCGAAATCCATACGAATTGTCCATAAAGTTTGCTTCATAAATATTTTCTAATATCTTCTTTAGCATTATCTGTACCAACTTATCTT
This sequence comes from Wolbachia endosymbiont of Oedothorax gibbosus, assembly GCF_936270145.1. Classification (GTDB taxonomy): domain Bacteria; phylum Pseudomonadota; class Alphaproteobacteria; order Rickettsiales; family Anaplasmataceae; genus Wolbachia. The sequence continues at coordinate 242,292 of NZ_OW370537.1, read as the reverse complement.
CAGTTGACGGTATTCCGAGTCCGCGCTTCTCTTTGCTCCCAGCTTTGGGTATGTATACCTTTTTCACTGGTTGCGGTTGATATTGCTTTCTCTTCATACTATCCACTAGTGTTTTAAGTTTCTCTTCTAGATTTTCTCCATAAGCTTCCACTGTCACACGATCTATACCACAAGCCTTGTTGCGTTTTAGTTCCTTGTAACACTCTGCAAGATTCTCTTCATTAATCAAATGAACTAGCGATGTAAATTTTACTCGCTTATCTTGCTTAGCCCTTTCTGCTATCTGGTTTAGTTTTCCTTGCATATTCCTCCAATCTCTGTTGTATTGATATAGCAATCCCTATACCAGTTACTATATTGCTGACCGCTTCCCCTTGTATGTGGCTTTCCCACACTCTGAGTACTATCAGTCAGTCCGACTTCCTTTGTATCATTCTCCATTCCTCGCCTTTATTGGCTTGTTCTAGAGTACCCTTACAGGAATACAAAGGATCTCCCAAGTTCACGTAAGGTCCATCTCAACACATGACGCGGCCTTCGATCCCGATGGGGTGAGTAATATCTTGCCTTAGCGTTATTACCCATGCTGTCTTCCACCAAAAATAAGGTGTCAACCCCCATGACGCGGGAATTACGGGACTCAATACCTTCACTTTCATTGCACCCTATATTGTCCATTCCATTAGCTTTACCACGCTCGTTACCTTACGCAATATAATGGTCTGTTCCAGGCTGCTGGCTAAGCTTTACCCGTGTTGGATTTTCACCAACTGTTCCTTACACGCTTCTTGGCGCACATAAATTGTCGCCAAACATTGCTCCTCCTACAACGGTTGCAACTCCTAAGGAAGGAGAAATCCCAGCTTGTGTCAGTTCAACTGCAATAGGAGCAATTGTTGCAATGGTACCCATTGAGGTACCAATAGCAGTGGAGATGAAAGCTGCTACAAAAAATAATCCTATGAGTAAAAATTGTGTTGGTATAAATGAAAGAGCAAAATTAACTGTGGCATCAGCATTACCGATTGCTTTAGTTACTTCACTGAATGCACCTGCAAGTAAAAAAATGATGCACATAGTGATAATATTACGATCTCTTACCCCATCTAGAAAGGCACACATTTTTTCTTCAGTATTGCCCTTGTATAAAACCCAACCCAGAGCTATGGCAGGAACAATGGCTACCAGTGGAGATAACTGATAAAAAGCATTTGACACGCCAAGAATAGTAAAATATATACCACTTCCTACAAAAAGAAATAGGAACAGTAAAATAGGCAAAAAATTTGTAAGATAAAACATACCTCAGCTCTGATAAACGCAAATCAACTATGATATAATTTATATTATTATAAACCACAGTTAGCACCTTGACCAACGTTTTTCTAGAAAGCAATCTACCAGAAAAGGTTTTCATGAAAAGGATTATTATAATATATCATCCATTTGAATTAAACTGGGAGATAGAATAAGTAAAAAATATGAATGACATAACAACAAAGCAGGTCATATCCTTATGGGATGCACAAGTTGGTGGGTTTTTGCCGGATAAAAGAGAAATGGAGATTAATAATATTTTTTTAATCTAATGCTTCAATGTTTCCGACATAGGAAAAGTATCATCTTTATTTTCTATAGAGGAAGGTATACTATTTTGATTATTATCACCATCAATTGGAGTAGCAGGGTGCATTAAAGCAACTTTCATAACTTCATCAATATTCTTAGCAAAAACTACGTTGATTCCCTCTTTGATGCTTGCCGGAATCTCTTGCATATCTTTCTCATTTTCACTTGGTATAATTACAGTTTTGATTGATCCTCTGAGCGCTGCAAGCAATTTTTCTCTCAAGCCCCCAATAGCTAAAACTCTACCACGCAATGTCACTTCGCCTGTCATAGCAACATTTTTGTTAACTGGTATATTTGTCATAAGAGAAACAATAGACGTACATACCGCGCCGCCAGCAGAAGGGCCATCTTTTGGTACCGCACCCTCAGGTACATGTAAATGTATATCATTATTTTGGAATTTTTCGGGCTTTATACCAAAAAACAAACAATTTGATCGAATATAACTATACGCAGCTTTTATAGATTCTTGCATAACCTCTCCAAGCTTTCCTGTGTATTTTATTTCTCCCTTGCCCGGAATTAGGACTGATTCTATCATCAAAATATCACCACCTGTTTCAGTATAGGCGAGCCCAGTTACTATTCCTACTAAACTCTCATTTTCCGCAATGCCAAAGGTATATTTACGTACCCCTAAATAATCTTGTAAATTGTCAACCCCTACGGATATTTTCTTATTTTTATCAGTCAATATTTCTTTAACTGCCTTTCTCATGAGCTTTGCAAGCTCCCTTTCCATACTCCGCACACCACTTTCACGTGTATATAAACGTATCAACTCGTATAACGCCTCATTAGTTATGTCCCATTCCTTCTGATACAAACCATGCTCCTTCTTTAACTTCGGAATAAGGTGGTGTGTAGCAATACTGATTTTTTCATCTTCAGTATACCCGGACAATTGTATAATTTCCATCCTATCACGCAAAGGATGTGGTAAATTTAAGCTGTTTGCTGTAGCTACAAACATTACACTTGAAAGATCAAATTCAACTTCCAAGTAATGATCCGTAAAGTGTTTATTGTGCTCAGTATCTAAAACCTCAAGTAATGCAGATGCAGGATCGCCACGCGAATCAGAACCCACCTTATCTATTTCATCAAGCAGAAAAAGCGGGTTGCATGAATTAGCTTTTTTCATGTGTTGAATGATTTTACCAGGCATTGAGCCAATATAAGTTTTCCTATGCCCTCGTATCTCAGACTCATCACGCACACCACCAAGAGCTATGCGAACAAAATCTCTTCCTACTGCTCTTGCCATAGACTTAGCTAAAGAAGTTTTACCAACACCTGGCGGTCCAACTAAGCAAAGTATAGGACCTTTTATCTCTTTTACTCTTTTTAATACCGCTAAAAATTCTATTATTCTATCTTTTACTTTCTCTATGCCATAATGATTTTTATCTAAGATTTTTTTAGCTGCATTTAAGTTAATTTTTGCATCTTTGTACTTTCCCCACGGCAAATCAAGTAACCAATGCAAGTAACTAGATATAACTGTAGCCTCAGGAGAAATGGGATTCATTTTCTTGTATCTCTTCAAATCAGTTATAGCTTTCTCTCTTGCTTCCTGAGAAAGCTTTGTTTCATTTATCTTTTTTTCAAATTCATTGAGTATATTCCCTTCATCACCATTCTCAAATTCACCTAATTCTTTCTGTATAGCTTTCAATTGCTCGTTAAGGTAGTAAACTTTCTGAGTGCTTTCAACTTGCGATTTAATTGTCTTATATAAACGGTTTTGTGCGTTCAAAATACTCATTTCTCTCTCAATAAAAGCAAAAGCTTTTTTTAAACGCTCTTCTGGGTCATAAGCCTCAAGTATACTTTGTTTATCTGATACTTTTATATTTAAATGTGAAGCTACCGTGTCTACAAGTTGATCAACTTCTTTGATTTGATCAATGGAGTTAATGGCAACCTCGGGCTGATTTTTCTTGTTTAGCTTACACCAGCTATCGAACGCGTCTACAACAGACCGCCTTAAAGCCTCTAAATCAATATTACCTTCATCTTCTTCATATTCATAATGACTGTCTAACTCTACCCTGGCTTGTAATAAAGTATGAGAGCTAATATATTCTACAACCCTTCCCCTTCTTATCCCCCGGATTATAACTTTTACTGCATTGTCAGGTAATTTTATTAACGGTTGTACAATGCTTGCTAACACACCTACTTCATAAAGATCTTCAGGCTCTGGATTATCAACAGAGCCATCTTTCTGTGCTACAAGAAAAATCTCATTTTGGTGATTACTACTACTTATTGCATACTCTAGTGCATTAACAGATTTTTCTCTGCCTATGAATAAAGGCACCATTATATTTGGAAAAATTATTACATCTCTTAAAGGTAATACTGACAATGCAGCAAAACCAGAGCTCACAGTACGTTCAATGTTCACAATATATGCCTCAAATTAATCATTAACCGTTATAACATTGCCATTATTATTATGATTAACCGTTGCTTTTCCTAACTCTACCATTTTCTTAGTGATTACTATAGTGCTACCTTCAAAGCCTCCATTTCCGGCTGTATACATAATGTCAAGCAAAAGTGACTCTAAAATAGCACGTAACATTCTTGCGCCTGTTTTATAGCTTATAGCCTTTTTAGCAATAGCTGATATTGCTTCATCTGAAAACTCAAGGTTTACTTTGCTAAACGCAAGCAATGCTTTGTACTGTTTTATTAGTGCATTCCTTGGCTCTGTCAACACATGTATTAAATCTTCATGATCTAGCTCATCTAAAACAGCAGTTATTGGAACCCGCCCTACAAATTCGGGTATTAAACCGAATTTGATTAAATCTTCAGGTTGAACATCATGTAAAGCATTCTTTTTCTTTTGCTCTTTAGACTGACTTATATCTGCTCCAAAGCCAACTGACGTTCCCTTTTTTCTCGCTTCAATAATTTTATCGAGGCCTTCAAAAGCTCCTCCACAAATAAACAGTATGTTACTAGTATCCACTTGTATAAACTCTTGTTGTGGGTGTTTTCGCCCTCCTTGTGGCGGAACATAAGCAACTGTACCCTCCATAATCTTAAGCAGAGCTTGCTGGACCCCTTCACCTGAAACGTCACGGGTTATTGAAGTGCTTTCAGATTTTCTTGTGATCTTGTCTATTTCATCTATAAACACTATACCACGCTGTGCTTTTGCAACGTCATAATTTGCAGCTTGTAATAAACGCGACAACACGCTTTCTACATCATCACCCACATAACCTGCCTCAGTTAAAGTTGTTGCATCAGCCATAGCAAATGGCACATCTGAAACTTTAGCAAGTGTTTTGGCCAGCAAAGTCTTACCAGAACCAGTTGGACCAATAAGCATTATATTTGACTTCTCGATTTCAATATCACTTATAGCATGAAATTGTACCATAGATTGACAATGGTTATACATAGCTACAGATAAAACGTGTTGCGCATGTTCTTGACCTACAACATGCTTGCTGAGAAAATTTTTTATATCCTCAGGTTTCTTTAGTAATAGCTTCATATCAGATATACAATCTGAATTAAAAGATCTATCTTTCTTTTGACTTATTGCTTTATGGGATAATTCTATGCACTCATTACAAATAAACACCTTTAAACCATCCGAAGAGTTAGTAATCAATTTATCTACTTCATCTTGCGCCTTGTTGCAAAAAGAACAGTAGTGTAAATCATTATTGTTATCCATCACCCCACCTTTTGTTTAACTTTAATATTTTCAATTTCAATATCTGTACGCTCAGCTATCACCCTGTCAATTAAGCCAATTTTCCTTGCTTCTTCAGGATCCATGAATTTATCTCTTTCCATCATTCCTTCAATTTTCTTCAGTGAATTTCCAGTATGTTTTTCATAAATTTGATTTAGTTTTTTCTTAACCCGCAAAATTTCATTAGCATGTATTTCTATATCAGTTGCTTGACCATGATAACCACCAGATGGCTGATGTATCATAATTCTTGAATGAGGTAGAGAGTAGCGCTTACCTTTTGTACCAGCTGCAAGCAATAAAGAACCCATAGACGCAGCTTGACCTATACATAAAGTTGAAACGTCTGGGTTTATATATTGCATTGTATCGTAGATCGACAAACCAGCAGTTACAACACCACCTGGTGAGTTGATGTACATACAAATGTCTTTATCGGGATTTTCCGATTCTAAAAATAAAAGCTGTGCTACTATTACGCTGGCCATGTTGTCTTCAATAGGACCTGTTACGAAAATTATTCTTTCTTTCACTAGTCTTGAATATATGTCATAAGCACGCTCACCGCGACTAGTTTGTTCAACTACAATTGGTATAAGAGTCATACCTTTTCCTATTAAATATTATCAAATAATTCCTTTAATTCTTTCACAGAAGCAATCTGCTCTTCTTTACTAACTTTTTCTATTATATAATCTGTCACTTTATACTCAAGCGCTTGCCCTCTAACTAATTCTTGAAATTGTTTACTTGATTCAAAATGCTTAAGTACTCTGTCAAACGGTACATCCTTACTGACATATTGATTTACAATAACATTCAAAACATCATTTTGAGTTAATGATATTTTATGTTCTGCACTAAATTTCATAAATAACATAGCAAGCTTTACACGTTTTTCAGCTTCTTTACGAGAATCATTTTGAGCACCCAATTCTCCTTCCACTCTTTGTTGCTCCTGTTTTACTATGTCTGTGGGTAAATCAAAACTATAATTAGCATCCAAATAATCAAATAGCTCCTTTTTAATTAAGAGATTTCTCATTTCGGTACACTGATCACCAATCATTTTTTTTGCATGATTTATTAGCAAAGAATAATCTTTAAAACCAACACTCTTAGCTATTTCTTCATCACTTTCAAAGTCTTTAGCAACCTGAATCTCATTAATTCGCACAGAAAAATCAGCTTCTTGTCCTGCAAGGGAAATGGCTTGATAATTTTCAGGAAATTTCAACTTAAAGTCCTTTGTTTCTCCCTTCTTCATACCAGTTAATTGATCTTCAAAACCATTAATAAATGTGCCAGATCCTAAATTAACGGCAAAATTTTTGCTACTCCCACCCCGAAAGAGCTTATTTCTAATCCGCCCTTCAAAATCAATTACCAATTTATCCCCATCTTTCGCTTGATAAGAAACATCATCAACAGAGGCAAAATTGGGGAACTTTGTTTTGATAGAATCAATAAATTCTTTTATATCTTCCTCTTCAATTTTTGCTTCAATCTTCTTTAAGTTTATTTTGTCAAGATCTATCATCGGTGCTTCAGGCATCGACTCAAAAGATAGCTTGTATACAAAATTGCCCTCTCCATTTTCTTTTCCCAGATCTGGTAATGATATAACATCAACCTTAGGATAAATGTGAGACTTGACTTCAATTTTTTTCATCAAATCACTTGAGCAATGATCAATTGTATTATTTATCACATATTCCAAAGCTTCGTTTTTATAATTTGCAATAACAAGGTCATAGGGCATCTTTCCAGCCCTAAATCCAGGTGATTTTGCATTTTCTGCTATCTCTTGCAACCTGGAATTTACCTTTTGCTTTATATAATCACTACCAACTGTGATTTCATACTCATGCTTTAGTTTATCTATACTAAGCTCTTTGTAGGTATATACACTACTTACTTCGACTGTATTTTGAGGTATATTATTAGACATCATAATTTATTTGTTAACATTTTAATTCATATCTTAATAGAGTCATTTTACCAGAATTTAAGTTAAACACAATCCTTAAGAACAGGTTTTTATACAAACAAAAGTGTATTTAGTGATTATAAATTTTCCCTTAAAACCTAAGTTACATGACCTTAAAGTGCGGATAGAGGGACTTGAACCCCCACGAGCAAGCTCACCAGGACCTAAACCTGGCACGTCTACCAATTTCGCCATATCCGCAAGAAATTTTCAGTACCCTATTATAGGTATTCCATTAAAAATATTCAAGGTTTAAAGTCTTACTTAATTTATGGTATTTACACAATCAAAAAAGCTTATTAACATTTCTTAATGAAAACTCTAAATCCTGAAAATCAATAATGAGATTAATAACAAGCTTCTTACTTGCAATTTTTTTGATTACACAAAGTGGTTGCACAACCCTTATAATAGGTGGTGTGGTGGCTACAGCGACAGCAACAGCAACAGCAATAACAATGCAGGACAAATCCTTGGGAAATATCATTGATGATACGACTATGGTCATCAGAATTAATAAGGGGCTCTTAAAACATGGACTATTTTCATCCATAAAGGTTAAAGTAAGTGAAGGAAGAGTATTGCTCATTGGAAGTGTTGACACTCCTGAAAAACAACTTACAGCAGAAAAAATAGCTTGGCAGCAAAAAGAAATTAAAGAAGTGATAAATGAAATAAGAGTAATACCAATTCAAATGGCTTCCATGCTAGACACTACTGTAGATGGTATGATAACAGCGGAAATAAGAACAAGACTTCTAGGAAAAAGAAATATTAAGTCAATTAATTATAGTGTTAATACGGTTGATAAAGTTGTTTATTTGATGGGTATAGCCCAAAATAAAGCGGAATTAAAAGCTGTAATATCAATTGCAAGAAAAGTAAAGGGAGTAAAACAAGTTGTGAGTTATGTACGATATAGGTACAGTAAGTTACGCCATTAGGCAAAAATCGCTTTCAAATTATAACATTGTATAGTATGGGTAGAGAACATAAATGAAAATTGCCTTTCAAATGGATGAGAGCATAAACTTTGAGGTTGATACTACATTTGCGCTAATAAAAGAAGCACAAAGGAGGGAGCATGAAATTTTCGTTTATACTCCTGATAATTTAGCACTAAAGCTAAACCATCCCATTGCTTTAGCCCAGAAAGTTGCTGTTGATAATTGTGGATTCATTTCTAAAGAAGATATGGCAATCAACTTGAATGAAATGAACATCATATTTATCAGACAGGATCCACCTTTTGATATGCGTTATATTACAACAACATATATCTTAGAAAAAACCAGTGCATTGGTAATTAACAATCCAACAGAAATAAGAAATTGTCCTGAAAAATTGATAATTTCATTATTTCCAGAGCTAATTCCGCCGACTTTGATCACTGAAAATGTATCAATGATTAAAGATTTTTATCATAATTATAAAGATATTATTCTAAAGCCATTGTATAGTTATGGAGGAAACGATGTGATAAGAATACAAGACGAGAATAGTATTCAAGTAGTAGTGGATCTCATGATAGCAAAATACGAATGTCCTGTGATTGCACAATCATTTTGTAACAATATAGATAAAGATAAAAGGATATTGCTACTTTATGGTCAACCAATTGGAATAATGAAACGAGTTCCAAAAATCAGTGGAGAGATCAGAACAAACATGCGACTTGGAGCAAGTTTTGAGCCCGCTCAAATGAACGATAGAGACAATGAAATATGTAACAAAATTGGTCCTGAATTAAAGAAAAGGGGGCTAATATTTGTTGGTATTGATATTATAGATGACTTCCTGCTCGAAATTAACACAACTTCACCCACGGGAATAGTTTATATCAATAAATTATATAATATATCGCTAGAAAAAGATCTTTGGGATGTGTTTGAAGAAAAAGCAAGCAGCCATCAACTAAACCTATGAACAATCAATTGACCTTACCCAGAAAAAGTGTCAGGGGTTAGCAGTGTACTAGGTAATGACAACAAGGAGGAAATACTAGGAGAATATATGAGTAATTTATCCTATGTTGAACTGGAGAATCAAAACAAAGTGGTAAGGTAAATTATATTTCATTAAAGTCATTTATCTTGAAACATAAGCAGGATTTTGTATAATTGTTTCAATTTGGGTCTGTATATTGAAACAATGCGTGAAAGTGGATATTACCATTATATAGATAAGTTAGCACACTTTGTCCCTTATTCATTACCACCAAAAGATCCTCCTTTTATTTTTAGTGAAAATATTGCTGTTCTTTACGGTGAAACAATGATAAAGCTTGGTCAGTTGAATGAAATGGCTGAGCGTTTACCAAATGCAGAAAGGTTTATTAAGGCATATATTGTAAAAGAAGCACTACTTTCTTCCGCAATTGAAGGTGTACACACAACTTTACTTGATGTTTTTACTCAAAGAGTATCATCAACAAAACCTAACAAGCAAACCCAATTAGTTATGAATTATACAAGATCACTTGAGATGGCGCTCAGTACAGCAAAACATTCAACAATAGCACAAACCATCTTAACTGCTCACAAAGAATTAATGCAGCATGATGAAGGTGGCGGTGAATATCGTGCAGATTCTGTACGTGTTGGTGATCTCATTGCAGCCCCTGCACCTGAAGTAATCAATCTAATGAACGACTTAGAAAGCTATGTTAACACTGATAACAAATTGCCTCCACTTATAAAGGTAGGGCTAGTGCATGCACAATTTGAAATTATTCACCCATTTATAGATGGTAATGGAAGAATAGGAAGACTTTTAATTGTAATACTACTAATTCATTACAACTTATTATCAACTCCAATACTTTATCCATCCTACTATTTTAAAAAGAACCACTTTGATTATTACAGATATTTAGACAGAATAAGAACTCATGGTGACTTTGAGGAGTGGATTGAGTATTACTTAAATGCTATAAAAGATAGTAGCTTTGATGCTTATTGTAGAGCTAAGAGCATTGAAAAGTTGGAAAGGGATTTAGTAAACATAATTCAAGTAAATCAATGCTTCTTCAAGATCCGTGATACAGCATTGCAAGCATTGAATATACTTTTTCAACTTCCAGTTATAAATGTTAGAGAGTTAAGTAAAAGGTTAAATAAAGCCTATAATACAATAAATAATCTAATTCTACAATTTGTTGAAGCCAAAATATTAGTGGAAGACAGTAACAACAAAAAGCGTAATAAATTTTATAGGTTTGAGGCTTATCTAGAACTTCTTGAACAATAAGCTCTCCTTTAATATACAGTTGTACGAACATTGTATCATTTATTCAATCAAAAAGACAACATCTCCTTTTCTTGTTCCTGTCATCCAAGTAGCTCGGTCAACTACAAATGAGTACACCAGCAATAAACGCTGGATCCAAGTAGTCTGGGCACTGGGATGACACCCTTCACGGGCTCTTAAATTACCTTAGCCATAAATATTAAGAAATTTACCAAGCGAAAAAAAAGGCAAAGAAACCCCGTGTAGATAGTTGTTCACTCTCTATCCTTGCAGCACGCTCTTTTGATTCATTTTCGGCATCGCTATTAGTTCCCAGGTCCATGTGCATTTCCATGTTCATTACTATGGGCAGAAGGTTCCACACTTTCCAGATGGCTGTTTACTTCTAGTGGCTTATCCAAGTTATGCTCTATTTTTATTTTAAAAAATCCAAATTTTTCGCACAATTTCTGAAAGCATTCTCTTATGATGTCAAACAAGTTTTTATCATCTATATTATAATCCTTCAGTCTCTTAGGAGCAGTAAGTGACAATTTACCATCTTTATATATTACACCCTCTTTCCCATCTTGAGATTCAATTGTGAATTCTAATGAGAACGACACATCACTTATTTTTTCTGTGGAAAGATTCACAGGTATTCTGGAAGTTTTACACTCAACTTTTACAGAATTTGGGTTTCTGCAATCGATGTACACTTTTCTATCAACATTACTACCATTAACATTCATAAATAATTCATGTTTACTCAAGAGTTCAGCCATAAATGTTGCATATATAAATTCATATCCTGATTGGTTACAATTAGTGATTAGTTCCTCTAAGATATGATCACTTGGGACTTGAGCTCCAGCGTATTTGAACATCTCCTTAAAAACTTGTTTTACAAATGGGCGGTAGTCTTTATTTTCACCTTCACTTTTTGGCAGTAAACTGTCATGTTCTTTGTATAGCTCGGCAATCAAATCTCTACTTATACTTTTGCCGTTAATAACAAAATCCATTCTATTAATGTCTTTGAATGCCAGGAGGCCACAGCTAATTTCATGCAATCCTTCCTCAGTTTTTGCTTTAGCTCTTAATTTGCTATAATCAAACTTTTCTGCTTGAGCTTTTAGTGTAACTATTGGATTTTCCTTTTCTTCTGGTATAAAGCTATTCATTGTTAATACCCTGTATATGAATTACTAATAGTATAATAGTACATGGAAATGATTAATAAGTCAATAAAAATATTTTACATAAACGCAAGTTCTATGATAGCAAATAGTTTGACTATAAGGTGACAGGATCTTAAGAAGACTCTATAACAGTTTTACACATGTATGAATCTCAATGAGCAATCAGATTTTTCTAAATAGCAGGCTGGAGAATATACCTAAATTTCATTCCACAATATTGCCTAAACTTTGTGGTGGAGACAAAGTGGTAGATCTGTTGTTTTACAGGCCACACAGTTATGTAGATAGAAGTAAGTCACTACTTGATGCTCAAGTTGGAGAGTTTACAACTTTCATAGCAAAAGTTTATGAGCATCAACCACCCACTTTTAGAGGTAGACCATATAAAATAGTCGTTGAAAGTGAGAGTCAGTATATGTTCATAGTCTTTTTTAATTACTCAGTTAAGTATTTATATAAACTATTTCCAGTTAGAGCCTATGTAATCATCAGTGGCAAGCTCGAAAAGTTTGCTGAACATTGGCAAATTACTCATCCAGATTACGTGTCGCTTGACATCAACCAATTTAAAGAAATAGCTTGCATAGAGCCAGTTTACCAATTATGTCGTGGTATTACTAATAAGAACATTAAAAACATGATAAGTTCTAACCTAAAAGAATTGCCTGATTTACCAGAGTGGATAGATGATACATTAATCAAGCAAAAAAAATGGCTAAGTTGGAGGGAAAGCATCATAAAATTGCACAAACCAAGCTCATTAGCGGAAGCGGAGATTTGTAGAAAAAGGCTTGCTTATGATGAATTGTTTGCGTATCAGCTAGCACTGAAACTTGCAAGAGAAAATCATGTAAAAGAAAGGGGAAGAGAATTTATAGTATTGAATAAATATAAAGAGCAAGTTTTAAATGAATTATCGTTTCAATTAACAAATGATCAAATTCGCGCAATAGATGAAATCTCAGAAAGACAAAAATCCAAGTACCGCATGATAAGCTTGCTGCAAGGTGATGTTGGTAGTGGCAAAACCGTAGTTGCACTTTTTGCGATGCTAAATGTGGTAGAAAACAACATGCAGGCTGCTCTTATGGCACCAACTACTATCTTGGCGGAGCAACATTATAATTGGATTGAGGAAGTTTTATCCTGTACCGATATAAAAGTTGCGCTGCTTACTGGTAAAACTTCGCGCAAGGAAAGAAAGATTATTATGAACGAACTTGCAAGTGGTGTTTTAAATATAGTGATTGGCACTCATGCACTATTTCAAGCTAACGTTACATTTAAAAATTTAGGGCTTGCAGTCATAGACGAACAACAGCGATTTGGAGTGATGCAGAGGAATCGCTTGGTAGGAAAAGGAGAAAATACCGATATACTTTTTGTTACTGCAACTCCCATTCCAAGAACTTTGCAGCAAGCTATGTATGGTGACGTTGAATGTTCAATTTTGAGAGAAAAACCAAAATCCAGATTGCCAATAAAAACTGTAACTATGAACATTAGTAGGGTGCCAGATGTTATTGAAAAGCTAAAAGATGCTATAAAAAGAGGCGAAAAAGCATATTGGATTTGTCCATACATAGAAGAAAACGAAGAGATCAATATTGCTGCAGCAGAGACGCGCTTTCAGGAATTACAAAAAACATTTCTTGATAAAGTTGATATAATACATGGAAAATTGACTCAGGAGCAGAAAGATCAAGTTATGTTTTCCTTCAAAAGGAATGAATTTTCTCTACTTGTTGCAACCACTGTGATAGAAGTTGGTATAGATGTGCCAGATGCAACCATTATGATTATAGAAAATGCAGAGCAATTTGGGTTATCGCAATTACACCAATTAAGAGGCAGAGTAGGACGAGGAAATAAGCCATCTTTTTGTGTATTATTATACGATAATTTAAGTAAAAGCTCATCTTCAAAGTTAAAGATCATGTGTGAGTCACAGGACGGATTTTACATTGCTGAAAGGGATATGATGCTAAGAGGCAGTGGAGATATTTTAGGCACAAAACAATCAGGATGTATGGAATTTAAATTTGCTGATTTATATCAGGACAAAGAGCTGCTCAATCTTGCGTATAATAACGCAAAAGGCGCAATGGCTAATTTTGAATTACTGCTTGATATATTTGAATATAGAAGTAGGTTACATTTTTCAAAATTTCAGTAGGAAGACTTCTTATCCAAGTAGCGCATAGAAACGAAAAACTTGCTTGACAACCTTTGCACTTAACTTAAAACTAAATTAGCTACAATTCTTGTAACCTTTTTATACACTCATCTTTACCAAGAATCACCATGATATCGATGATTCCAGGTGCATCCATTACTCCAGTTATAGGGGCACGTAATGAGTGGTATACACCGCTTACTTTCATATCATGTGATTTTGCACATTCCTTGATCTGAGAAGATAAAAAACCCTTATTCCAATTTTCATCATCGATCTTTGACAGAAATGATGCGAGTAACTTAATTACATTGAGGTTAGATTTGACAATTTGACAAGCTTCTTCACTTAAATCAAGTGGCGGATCTTGAATATAAAATTTTGCTAAATCCAATAATTCGGTCAGGTAGTTTGCTCTTTTTTTCAGCTCTGTCAGTCCCTGCAGTAAATAGCCCTTTTTTATATCACTCAGTTTTAACATCGGAGCAAATGTATTTAAAATATCCAGAATATCCTCATTGCTCATGTTATTAATATAATGGTTGTTCAAATGTTCCAATTTTTTAAAATCAAGCCGTGCAGGTGAACGACCAATACTTTCTAAATTAAACCACTCTATTGCTTGCTCATCGCTAATAATCTCATCGTTGCCGTGACTCCAGCCAAGTCTGAGTAAGTAATTACGCATTGCCTCTGGCAATATTCCCATCTTTTCATAATCGCAAACGCTTGTGGCACCATGCCTTTTAGACAGCTTATTTCCATCTTCTCCATGGATAAGCGGCACATGTGCAAAGCGTGGAATGTCAAAATCAAGAGCCTGGTATATTAGCAACTGTTTAAAGGTATTAGTGAGGTGATCAGAACCACGTATAATATCGGTTATTCCCGCATCATGATCGTCAACCACTACGGCAAAAATATATGTTGGAGTGTTGTCAGAGCGTAAGATCACTATATCATCAAGCTGCTCGCTATTTACTTTGATCTGGCCGTATATTTTATCATCAACGACGATCTCTTGCGAGTCTGGTACTTTAAAGCGGACAACAGGCTTTACGTCTGATGTCACACTAGTACATTTATGCTTATATATTTTTCCTTCTTCTCTTGCTTTTGTCTTCCTTTCTGTTTCAGGGCAATAACAGTGATACGCCCTACCCTTCTCAACTAAAAGGTTTGCTACTTCTTTATGCCGCTCTATTCTTTTTGACTGATATACTACTTCCCCATCACAGCTCACACCAAGCCATTTTAGCCCTTCTATAATTGCATCAATTGCTTCTTGTGTTGAACGTTTTCTGTCGGTGTCTTCAATCCTTAGCAAAAACCTGCCACCATGATGCTTTGCATAGAGCCAATTAAATAACGCAGTGCGGGCCCCACCAATATGCAAAAACCCTGTGGGTGATGGAGCGAACCTAGTTACTACGTCTGGCATATTTGTCTATTACAGTAATGTAAATGATGATAGCTAAAATTTATGCTTGCAACAATGTAGAATTACTATAAATTATTTATCCTGAGAGATAAAATTGCATTTATTTTTCATAAATTGTGTTGTATAATTTAGTATTGGTTGAATATAGTTAGGTAAGTTATGATTGGATCTACAGATGAGATAAAAAAATTTCTCTCAGATAATGAAGCTAATGTCAGTTGGCGTTACACCGGCCCATTTGATAAAACAAAACAAATAGTGCGGGCGGACAATCTCTTGCATCTAGCTGCAAGAACAAAAAACATTGAAAGATTTTTGTTCATTTTCAAGAAAAGTGTTGAAAAAGATGTTAGTTTATTAGAGTATAACGACGATCATAAAAATCCATTTCATATAGCTGCAATAATGGGGATGTTGCCGGATGTAGTAAGAGGGATGTTTGAATATTTACAGTCAGAGGTAAAGTCAGCAGAAGCTTCTGTCCTAGAGGCAAAAGAGGCTGGTAGAAATCCAAGAGAAGAATTGGAAAAGTTAGAATCATTGAGAAGAAAAGTGAAACGTAAAGTAAATAGTATTAAGGATGAACTGTATGATAAGACTTCTGCAGATGATGATGGATATCGTCCTGTTGATTGGGTAAGTGATCATGTAGAAAGAGACATAAGAAAAGAAGTTCTGCGTGCTGAGAAAAGTATTAAAGCTCAGACTTATTCTGCTGGTGCATATGAGCAAGATGAAGTTGAAATACCAGACCACATTCTTTATGATGTTGACGTGAATGGTGGTGAACAATGTAAAATACTATAGTATGGTTCAGTGTAGGATTATAAATAATAGATGGGGGTAATTATGGGTAAAAATATAGCTCGTTCAATAGCTAACTCTGTAGCTAAAGAGATACTGGAAAAAATAGTATTAATGAAGGAACATTATAAAAGTTTCAATCCTGATTCTTTGATTGTAGAGTCACTAAAGGAGAAAGTTAATCAACAAGGTGATGTAGATTTAATCACTTTAATTGGTAATAACGATAAAACTTTATTATATCTTGCAGTTGAACATCGGGGATTATGGGACTCGTTATCGCAAGAAGCTAGAAATTCACTGATTGAAAAATCAGATAAAGAGGAAGACAATTATCTGCATGTGGCTGCAAAGGCAAGGAATATTGATGCTTTTTTATCCATTTTCACACAAAGTATTGGAAGTGATGTTCATTTGTTAGAGTACAATGAAGATCATGAAAACCCATTTCATATAGCGGCAAGAATGGGGATATTGTTGGATGTAGTAAAAGGAATATTCAAGTATTTGGAGTCTGACAAAACTAATCCAGGGTGTGATTCGGAAAAATTGGAGAATTACAAAAGTTATATTCAAGAGGCATTGTGCAATAGATGTGCGTTAGATAAATCTAAAAAGACTCCTCTTGATTGGGTTAGTAAAACAGTTAAGAAGAAGATAAGAGAAACTGCAGGTATACAAGACAGCTTCATATGTAACCAGAAGTTTCGCCTGTGCTTATATATAGTAGGAGCTATAGCGTGTATTGCTGCTTTATGTTTGTCTTTATACTTTTTATTTTTAGTTTCTCAGTCTCTTGCACTGGCTACGATGGCTGGGATAGTTTCTGGTGGGGCTGCGTATCTGTCAGGCAAAGTATTTAGTGAGATACATGACCTACATGACGTAAGTACTCTAGAGGAAACTTTTAGTGGTACGGATCTTGCAAGGGTGACTGTCTGATATATAACAAAAAGTTGCAGGCAGTGATATAGAAATTTACTTTCTTAACTTAAGAAAGTATACTCATACGATGACGGAAAAGAAGTACAGTAAGATTTTAATAGCAAACAGAGGGGAAATTGCTTGCAGGATTATCAGAACTGCTCGTAGGATGGGTATATCTTGTGTATGCGTATATTCGGATGCAGATGTAAATTCTGTGCATGTAAGACAAGCAGATGAGTCAAGATATATCGGCCCTTCGCCATCTTGCCTCAGTTATTTAAACATTGAAAAAATATGTGAAGTAGCAGTTGAAACAGGTGCTGAGGCGGTTCATCCTGGCTATGGTTTTTTAGCAGAGAATCCAGATTTTCCACGTGCTCTGCAAAAACACAATATAGACTTCATCGGGCCAAGTGCAGAAACAATAGAAGTTACAGCCAACAAAATAACAGCAAAAGAAGTGGCAAGAAAAGCTGGAGTGAATGTAGTGCCAGGATATATGGGTAAGATCAGCGATGCTGCCCACGCAGCTCAAGTTGCTGAAGAAATTGGCTTTCCTGTTATGCTTAAAGCTGCATCAGGCGGTGGTGGCAAAGGAATGCGAATTGTAAATTCCAAAAAAGAAATTGAACTAGCATTTACATCAGCCACAAATGAAGCAGAGAAAAGTTTTAAGGATGGCAGTATTTTTATAGAGAAATATATAGAGTTACCAAGACATATTGAAATACAAATCATAGCAGATAAATATGGCAATATAGTGTGTCTTGGAGAAAGAGAATGCTCAATACAAAGGAATAATCAGAAAATAATGGAAGAAACGCCAAGTCCATTTATTAGTGAAAAAGTAAGACAAAAAATGTATGCTCAATGTGTCTCCCTTGCAAAACAAGTTGGCTATTTTTCAGCAGGCACTGTTGAGTTTGTTGTTGATAAAGACCAAAACTTCTATTTTCTTGAGGTAAATACTAGATTACAAGTTGAGCATCCAGTAACAGAATTCGTAACAGGAATAGACATAGTAGAAGAAATGATTAGAACTTCCTGTGGAGAAAAATTGAGATTCAATCAGGATGATATTAAACTTACTGGCTCTGCAATAGAAAGTAGAATTTGTGCTGAAGACCCATCAAAGAAATTTTTCCCTTCCAGCGGAAGAATAAAATATTACGATAAACCAGGTGATGTAAGAATAGATGATGGAGTAGCTAGCGGTTCAGAAATTAGCACGTTCTATGACTCAATGATTGCAAAAGTTATAACATATGGAAAAGATAGAGTAGAAGCGATCAGCAAAATGCAAAAAGCATTGTCTGAATGCTATATAGAAGGAGTAACAAATAATATAGAATTTCTAGAATCCATCTTCCATCACCCAAATTTTATCGCAGCAAAGCTCCATACGAGATTCATTCCAGATCATTACCCTAGTGGGTTTCACGGCGATTTTATTACAGAGGAGTATATTAAAATATTTATTTTCACTGCGTTATATGTTCATTTGGAAAATGAAGAAAGGTACCATCATAAAGTAGTGAATGAAACGCTTGTAGTTGTAATAAATGACAATAAGTACTCTGTAGACGCAAAGTACCAAGATAATATATTAACAACAGTATATAACCACAATACATACTCTGTAGTAGGCAAGTGGAAATCAAGTTATAGATTGCTATATATCACAATTAATGACGATACCAATATAGCACTTAAAATAGAAAAACAAGGCAGCAAATACTTCATAAGACATGCAGGCATGAAAGCTGAATGTTGTATATTTAAGCCTCATGTAGCTGAATTAAGTAGGTTAATGCTAAATAATGAAACAGAAGAGATTTCAGTAGATGCTGTAAAATCCCCAATATCTGGCTTATTAGTTAAATTACATGTAAATGTAGGAGATCAGGTAGAAATAGGACAACCTTTATTTGTTGTGGAAGCGATGAAAATGGAAAATATTATATGTGCTGAAGCAGCAATGGTGATAAAAAATATTCCCGTTCAAGAAGGAAAAAATGTGCAGATTGGTGATGTAGTCTGCTTTCTTAAATAACACAAGAAGTATAAACTTGACCCAAACAAGATAAATGAAAACACTTGATGAGCTATGGCAATGGCTATCGGTATGTGCAATAATAGAGTAATTACACCTAAAATGATCTGAATGATAACGGAGAGCAGCATAATATATACCGGTTTTAAACTGGCATTTTTTATTGTGAGTATTGCTGTCAGAACTAATATTAGCAATGCCAGTGCTCGATGTATAAATTGCACTGTCGCTCTGTTCTCAAAGATATTCAGCCATGTAGGCTGTAAGAAAAATAAATCTTCTGGAACGATTTGTCCGTCCATTAGTGGAAAGGTATTGTAAATCAAACCAGCATTTAATCCTGCAACAAACGCACCGAAAATTATTTGTATTACAATTAGGGCCAAAATCATCCCTGTGTAGTATATAGTGTCACTACTAATCTTAAGTTTAGTTTGCTTTGGCCTGATTTGGTAATCAAAAAATTGATATGACAATAATGCAAAGACAATTAATGCTAATAATAAGTGAAGTGCAAGCCTATAGTGGCTA
Source organism: Wolbachia endosymbiont of Oedothorax gibbosus (assembly GCF_936270145.1). GTDB lineage: Bacteria > Pseudomonadota > Alphaproteobacteria > Rickettsiales > Anaplasmataceae > Wolbachia. Next base: position 222,581 of record NZ_OW370537.1, on the reverse strand, counting down.
ACATGAGGTTCAGTTACTAAACCACTTTTAACCATATACCAACCAGCAAAAGCTTGTAAAGCTCCAAATAACAATGCTATAAATAGCCTTATTGCTACCTTTTTAGATATTTTCCTTCTTAGCATAAAATACACAAATGGCAGGATAAAAACTAAACCTGTTAGTCTTGCAACCAATCTGTGTACATATTCTATTAAGTATATAGCCTGAAATTCCTCCATACTCATACCATAGTTGAATGCTTTATACTCAGGTGTAGCTTCATATTTTAATTTTTCTTGTAGCCAGTCTTGCTCATTCAGTGGTGGTAATGTCCCAGTAATAGGTTTCCACTCCGTGATTGACAATCCCGCTCTTGTAAGTCTGGTAAATCCACCAATCCCCACCATGAGAATTACCGTAATACAGCAGAGAAAAAGCCAAATAGCTACAGGTTTTGCTTCCATAAACCATGTTTAGTTTTGTTCCATCGCTCAGGGTAAAGAATAAATTCCCACAAGGCAAGAAAAGCTGCAACACTATGTAGCAAACTATAGACCGGAAAAAATATCGATACTATATAAAAATAAAAAGGCATCTTTTGCTGTTTGACAGCCATTACCAAAAGAATCAGGTTAGTAACGTATACCACTATAAAATAGTACAAAAATAATTCATTTAAAACTTTAGTTAATATCAATGAAAGCAGTAAAAATGGAGTAGTAAAAAATATAAAAGCTGCAGAGCCAACAAAAAGATTCAATAGCAAAATTCCCTTAAATCCAGTGTGTTTATAAAGTGACTTTATATTTTTTAAATGAACAATATAAGTTTGCATATAGCCTTTGATCCAGCGCGCTCTTTGCTTAATCCAAGCAAATACAGTAATTGGTGACTCTTCCAATGTTTCTGAGTCAATCATCCTAATTTTATATCCCATTTGCGCAAGTCTCAAACCGAGGTCAGCATCTTCGGTAACACTATAAGCATCCCAGAAAAACACTTTTTTTAGAATTTTTACTGAAAAATGATTACTGCTACCACCCAAAGGCATTGGCATGTTCATTTTTTGGAATCCAGGCAATAAGTATTGAAACCAGTTCATATACTCCAGAGAAAAGGATTTTGTGAGAAAATTATAATCACAATTATAGTAATTTAATTTCGCCTGTACACAGGCAAGCTTATCGTCGCCCTTATTAAATTCAATCAGTGCTTTTTTTAACTGCAATGGGTCTGGTTTATCGTCCGCATCATATATTACCACATACTTTCCTCTGGCAAAGCTCATAGCATAATTGCATGACTTGGCTTTTGTTCTAGGCAAAGAATGAGGCACTTTTATTACTTCAAAATACTGTGGTAAAGTATACTTTTCTATAGCTGCTAGCGTTTCCTGGTCATCACTTTCTACCTGAAGCTTCACATCTAATTTTGATTTTGGATAGTCCAAACTTTCAATGCTTTCGATCAATTGCTCTATCACTGCACTTTCTTTAAAAGCAGGCAATAAAATAGTATATATAGGTTCATTCAACTTACTATAATCCACTTTTTGATTAGAGATTTCACATAAGCTAAAAACTGTAGCTATAAACTTGAATAAATAACTAGAACATCCGATTATAAATATCAACATCAAAGCAAAATATGTATATTTCTCTGTGAGTGTTAAAATTGAAGTTACAATAAAGAAAGAAACAAAAAATATTGAGCTTAGTTTAATGCTTTTAGCTGAAAAATTAGGATTTTTGTAATATAAGTAGTTGCTTGCAAATTCTGAAATACCAAAGTGCGAGTTAAGAAGATTTAAAATCTGTTCGCTATCAACTTTTATTAATACATAGTCAATACCGTAATGAGCTTCGACCCAACGGTTGACATCTTGGCTTGTGTCTTCAACCATAAAAAAAGTAGTATCATTTAATTTTTGCCAAGGAATTATATTAAATTTATAGTAAAAAAGTTTCTCTTGCTCTTTGCACAAACTAGAATCAAACTTAATTTTTTCTACATTATCAGCTTGAAGTATAGGCATTAAACCTAATGCAATTTTTTATTTAAGTCACGTGAAAATGAAGATATGACCTCACTACTACGCTTATCATCTTTACGTTCATGCATTATTTTTTTTACAGCATCAGCAGCTATATTCGCTGTGTTAGCTTGTAAATCTCCAAGAGCTTTTTCAACTTGGTCAGTGACTTTCTTCAAGTTAGAATGGGCATTGTCATCTAATGTCTGATCTAGCTGCTGTCTATTGCGCTTAATGATACTATTAGCCTTATCAAGTGCTTCATTCATCATTTTATTAACTTCTGCATCTAATTCTTTGTATTTTTCAGAAGATTTTTTGTAATACTCCAACATATCTTTCCTGAATTTTTCAGTTTCTTCACTTGAAAATTTGCTTTTGTTACGCTTATTATTAAGCACATTTTTTATCACTTTCTTCAGCAATTTATACGAAAGAACAAAGCCTACCAAGAAGGCAAGACCGATAATCAGTGATGTAGACATAAAAACCCCTAAAATTCTTTGGACACCAAGTCAGCAATAAATTCCTCTTCAATCTCAGAATTGGTCAATTTAATATAATAAATTAAAGCAATACTAGTAGCCATTTGTTTTAACTGATCAGTATATTCAGATTTAAATTCTGCCGCTTTTTCTTCAATAAGCTTGCTCATTTTTTTGCCTTCCTCTTCTAATATATTCTTAACATTAGCTCTCATTTCTTCTACCTGAGCAAGTGCATCATCTATGATCCTTTTTGCCTGTATTCTAGCTTGGTTTAAAGCGGCATTATACTTGGCAATCTGCTCTTCCGTGAGTCTTAAAAGATGAACAGAACTATTAAAAGAACCCAATACTTCTTTACTTCTAGTGCTTATTATTTTATCTAACTTTGGTAAAAACAAACAACTTACTACGAAAAAAAGTGAAGAGAAAAAAATTAAAAACCAAAAAACTTGAGAAAAGAAGGTTGAAATATCAAGCTGTGGCATATGTTAAGCAACAAATATTAACAATACTGCAAGTAAAAACGCAAGCAACCCCATTATTTCAACCATGGCAGCACCAATATAAACATAAGTTTTCATTTTACCTTCTGATTCAGGGTTTCTCGCAATCCCATTTAACATAGCAGAGAAGATATTAGCTATACCTAAACCAGCACCGAGCATTCCAAACACAGCTAAACCAATTGCTATAAATTTTAAAGCTACTAAATCCATATATTACCTTTAATTATTTCTTTATAATATAATTGTAAAATATTCTACAAGGAAGTCAATTACTTTACTGCATCTGACAAATATACACATGTTAATATAGTAAATATATAAGCTTGTAAAATTGCAACAAATACTTCAAATCCTATCAATGCAATCATGAACAAAAACGGCGCAGGAGTGAGAAATATGTTCATATTTACAATAAACCCTGCTATCACTTTGATGATTGTATGACCAGCAATCATATTTGCTGCAAGCCTTATTGATAGGCTAATCGGTCTTACTAAATAAGCAAACAACTTAATAATAATTATTATAGGTGCAAGCCACGAAGGAGTTCCTTTTGGTAGCAATATGCGTAAAAATTCTACTCCCCTTTCCTTAAATCCAACAATCGTTATATAAGTAAAAACTACCATCGATAAAGCGAAGGTGACTATCACATGACTTGTGACCGTGAAACTATAAGGAAGAACACCAACTAAATTACACGATAAAATGAAAATAAATACTGTGAATATCAATGGAATGTGCTGCAAGCCTTTGCTTCCAGTGTTACTTTCTATTATTGAAACAACAAAGTCATATACATACTCAACTGCAGCTTGCAAATATCCTGGTATTACTGCACCTTTTCTTATTCCAAGGAGCAAAAACAGTACCATTAATATCACCGAAATCATCATAAAAAGAGATGAATTGGTAAAGCTTACGTCATACCCAAATAACCTAGGTAACTCTATTATTGTATATACCTTAAACTGTTCCAGTGGATTTAATGCCATTTTAATCTGAACTATAAACAGTAAATAAAATATGAATTTTATAGGACAAAGTCAAGAGTTAAGATAAAGCTCTGTATCATTATAGCATTAGCATATTAACAAAATATGTAATTAGAATGCCAATTATAGCCAGCGCTGTGTTTTAAAATTTACCAATCTTATTAAATTATTTAACTTAACATCTCATTTTAATTATAATTTAATTTTTAGTGAGGTATTATTATGAACGAAATAGATTTTATTAACACTAATCATCCTTTAAATTTAGAGCAGGAGTTTGGTAACGGATACATCAAATTGACAGATTGTTCCTTTGACGAATATACTGGCCATTATCAAATAGGAAGCGAAATACTAGATGAAAGTCATAATATGATAGGAAACTTAACTATAGATGGCTACATTCATAACTTCCATGAAGATAACCACAATATGAATCTTAAGCTCCATACGTCTATGGAGATAGATTTAAAAGGTAATATGGAAAAGATAAATTCTCCTCACAAGAAGATATAAAGTTACAAAAACTTCTACATCATTGTTTATGATGTAGAAGTATTCCACTACAACAAGCTTTAAAAGCACTACATTTTACATTACAATAACTTTTTTGTTTCTTTAAAGGTTCATGAAATTCACATTATCTTGGTTATTAGAGCACTTAGAAACCAATGCTAGTTTAGAAGAAATTACCGATAAGTTAACTCACATAGGGTTAGAAGTAGAAGATGTGATCGACAATACCAAACTAGCTGGTTTTATTGTTGCAGAAGTATTAGAGGTTATACAGCATCCAAATGCTGATAAATTAAAATTATGTAAAGTAGATGACGGGAGTAAAATTCTACAAATAGTTTGCGGAGCAACCAATGTTAGAGAAGGTATAAAAACTGTGCTTGCATCTCTTGGTAGCACATTGCCAGAAAGCGATTTTACAATCAAGCCCACAAAAATACGAGGAGTGCTAAGTGAAGGGATGCTCTGCTCTGCTTCTGAACTTGCACTCACTCAAGAAGAAAGTCAAGGAATAATCGAGCTTTCTGATGATTATAAAGTAGGGGATAAATTTTTCAATTGTGACCCTGTAATTGATATAAATGTTACTCCAAACCGTGGAGATTGCTTAGGCATTTATGGAATAGCTCGCGACCTTGCCGCAACTGGAATTGGGACATTAAAGACTTTAAGCATTCCACAACTTACCAGCTCTATAAGTTCACCAATTTGTGTTGAAGTGACTGACGGAGAAAGTTTTATTAGTGGGATATATATCGCCAATGTAAAAAATCAAGAAAGCCCAAAGTGGCTAAAAGATAAATTGGAATCGATAGGAATGCGCTCCATTTCTACAATAGTTGACATTACTAACTATATTATGATATCTTTTAATCGTCCAATGCATGCATTTGATGCAAACAAAGTAGATGGCAAACTTACAATAAGAAAAGCAAATGATGGAGAAAGCTTCTTTGCTTTAAATGGTAAGGAATATTTGCTGGACAATAATATAAACATTTATTCTGATAGTAAAAATATTCATGGAGTTGCTGGAATTATAGGTGGAAAGTGCAGTGAATGTACTCTTGAAACCACCAATATTTTTTTGGAATTAGCTTTGCTCGATCCAATCTCTATCACTAAATCTTCAAGACAGCTCAGCATCTCCACAGACGCTAGTTACAGATTTGCACGTTCAGTTGATCCTGGATTTACTCTTGAGGGACTCAATCTTGCAGCTAAAATGATTTTGGATTTATGTGGTGGAGAAACCTCAAGCGTAGTGTCTGCTGGCAGCTTAGATAAGGCTGACACCAAGGTGAACTTTGATTATCAGGATGTGAACAAGTTTGGAAGTGTGTCTGTATCGCCTGATGAAGTGCTTGATATCTTAACGAAACTAGGGTTTAATATTGATAAAAAAACCGAAGGCAATTGGAATGTACAAGTACCAAGCTGGAGACCGGACGTGACTATACCTGCTGACCTAATTGAAGAAGTAACAAGGATATACGGCTATGACAAAATAAAAGAAGAACCACTACCAAATAATGTTGAAGAAGTAGATAGTACATACGACAATTTGCGTATTTTGATGACAAACAGAGGGTTTCATGAAGTGCTAACCTGGTCATTTATGAGTGAATCAACAGCTGAAAAATTTGGTTACTCGAATAAGTTATTTATCATCGATAATCCGTTTAATAATAACTTTAATATAATGAGACCAAGTATCATACCAAACTTGTTGCAAGTAACTGCTGATAATATTGCCCATGGAGTACCTGATCTTGCAATCTTCGAAATTGGGCCGATTTATGATGGTGAAGCTCAGTCTAAACATGTTTTAAGTGGAATAAGAACAGGAAATAATCTACCACGAAACCATTATAATACTGATAGGAAAGTAGATGTTTTTGACGCAAAGGCTGATTGCATAGCAGCTTTGGAGTTTTTTAACGTCAATTGCGATAATTTAACGATAGAGAGAGCAGAAAAAGAACATTACCACCCAGGAAAGTCAGGCACTCTCTCTTTTAAGAATAAAGTAGCAGGTTATTTTGGAGAGTTACATCCTAATATATTAGATCTTTTTGACATCAAGCAAAAAGTTGTAGGTTTTGAGGTGATATTAGAAAATATTGGAAATTTACCTGCAAGTAGAAAGAAATTTATCGATTATAAATACCAAAGTGTAAAACGTGATTTCGCATTTATTGTAAATAAGGATGTGGAAGTAGGTAACATAATCAATGTGGTAAAAAAAAGCTCAGAGCTCATCACAGAAGTTTTAGTATTTGACGTATACCATGGAAACAATATAGAACCGAATAAGATGTCTATAGCATTGTCAGTTACTTTCTGCTCTCCAATCCACACTTTAACTGAAAAAGAGATCCAAAAAGAATCAAATGCTATAGTTAATTTAGTATGTGAAAATACCGGAGGAACTTTGAGAACTTATAATTGAGCCACAATCATAGTTTCCTGCTTTGGCTGTGCCAAGCTTATCTCATCTAATCTACTTCCTACCTTGAATTCAACATCCTTAAAAAATCTATCCCATATTCCATGCAAATGCTCTTCTACTTTAGGCCATACATCATTTTTAAATGTTTTCCCATCATCAGAAAATACATCACCTATCAAGGCTCCTACTTCTTCATAACTTGATTCGAAATGTTGAAGAAATGTCTCTATTTCCTTATGAGTATCACGTGCCGCATCCAATGCTTTTCCTTCTATGCTCTCATTCTTTTTCGTGGCTGACCAGCCCATCCTAACATACCCGCACACTATCCCCAAAGATTTCTTAGATTGCAACCATGAACTCTTATCGCTTTTTGGTACATTGTTTACTATATTTTCCACCAGTCTGTCTATTAAAGGAGACAATAAATTTTGACTAAAATGTTTGATATTATCTTTTGTTTTAATTACAGGATATTTGATGCATCTTTCTGCTAAACAGTACTCAAATTCTGCTTTCTCGAATAATTTCTTGATCTCTGCTTCATCAAAATTTCCTTTCTTGATCTCCTCCAACAACTTATCCTCTATTACTGCAAATTTTATTTTTTCACGAGATTCTAGTTCTTCTCTGTAATTATTTTTTGTTTCTTCATTTATCAACAATCCTTCTTTTTTTAACTCTAATTGTTCTAATGCTTTCAGAATTTCTTGATTATTTTTTAAGTGCTGCTCTATTAACTTTGTATTTGGATGCTCTTCTCCCTTGCTATTTCGCTCATCTTCTAAGTACTTATTTAAATCCTCATTTCCTTCTATTACTTTTCTTAACGATACAGGTTGCTCTAAGCATCTTGCAATTTCCACTCGATGCGCATTAATCCTTTCTACTAAAGCCGGCGCCTTTTCCTCTAATAGCTTACACGAATTCTCTATACCCTTTGCTTGACCTTTAAATAAATTTTGCATTTTACACTTTGTTACTTCTAAATACATCTTTTCTACAAAATCATTTATTTTAGCTGAAGTTTTCTCATTTTTTTCTAAATCCTTAAGTCGTGTCATTAGACTCTGCTCTTTGTCTTTATCAAACAGAAGGTTCCATATGGCATGCATACGTTGTTTAAATCGCTCCAGGCCTTGCTTTTCCAGTATACCTAATCGACTCAACTCGCCTTGAGCTTTTTTCATTACTGATTTTATTAGCCTGCGCTCAACCTCTTGATCATTATATTCAAATTTAAAAAGGTCTTCTAACCTTCTTTTTAAGGCATCATCTTTCAGGTTACTATCCTTTCTATTTTCGTATACTTCTTTTAATTCTTCATGTATCTTGCTATACCTTTTTTCTCCCATTCCTTTTAACTCTTTTATCGTCTCTTTAGCTTTACATAAAGCTTCTGCTGTTTCTTTAGGATACATATCAATTATCGTCCTTTTAGCTATTTTTTTTTCTTTTATAAGCTGTTCCCATACTGCTTTAAACACAGGAAGCCCTCTATCGTCCAAATCATCTGGTACTTTTGCCCCTGCTTTTTTTAGATCTTTTATTATCATTTCTTTTTCACTTGGCAATTCCTTACCTTGGCTCTCCAACTCTTGTTTCACTAATATATCTCTTAGCACATCTTCTGAAAAATCTCCTTTTCTTTCTTGTGCAAATTTAATTGCTTGTATAAAGGCAACTTGATAAGCATTTTCTATTAAGTGAGTTGTCAATTTAGGATCTACACTATCCACTATCTTCAGCCTGAATTCATTTAATAATTCTTTCAGCTTATCATATGTAATATCTTTCTTTTCTAGCTTCATCAGCTCTTCCATAGTTTTTGCAAACTCCTGAATAGAAGTTGCAAGCACATTCTTGATCTCATTACGTAAAGGCGTAAGGCCGTTTTTTAAATTGATATTAGCTGATAATTTCAGTATGGTATTATGTTCTGAATCACGTGTAACATCAAACCACTTACCATTTTCATCTTCATATAAATCTCTAAACAACTGTTCAAATTGCGGTGGAAACTTAATCTCCATGTCCCACTTAATGTCTGATTTACCAGCATCTATTTCATGAAAAGATACCTCAATATTTTGGTGCTCATTCTGATATAATCCATTACTTATTTTAACAGCAGCAACCAAAGAATGAGATAACTTCCTGTTTAAAAGATAAAAAGTAGCTAAGGCAGGTGTTGCAGGAATAAGCAAGAGTAGAAGTATAGGCATACTAACAAGAATTGCTACTGCAGCAAGAACACCGTATGCCAATCTTTTTGCTGTACTTTCACTTACTTCGCTTTTTTTTGTTTTATTCTCCTCTGAACTAATTTGTGTCTTATCATTTGTTTTTAATTTATTATATACGGCTAATCCTAACGCAGTAAAAACTATATAAGGAAAAATTAAAACCGATAGTGCTAAATTTAATACTTTCTTCTCCGGGCAAGCTCTGTTTATTTCCTTAAATATTTCGCTTGATATATTATACCAAGAGGTAAAAAAGTCAGAATTATAATCTTTATAATGAAATATACTGAGTGGAACGTTAAAATTAGCTAACGGCTCTTGTTCTTCTAACGCATCAAAAAACTCTTCCTCTTCTGAAGTAACAGGATCTAAATTATTTCCTTCTTCTACATTGGAAATCGACTCTTGTTCTTCCATAGCATCAAAAAACTCTTCTTCCTCTTCCAAAGTAACATTGGAAATAGATTCTACTTTACCTAAATCATCACTGTTGTTACTCAAATTAACAACTTCCTCACAACCTACAACAGCATTCATACCATAACCTTACCTAAAGTAGTTTAAGTATAGCACAAACACTGACGATTTTCAACTACTGACAATCTAACTTAATACCAACACTTAAATCCTGATATTCCTTAGAATAAAAGTTAGTTCCAATTTCTGTATTAATGTCCAAAGATAAGGTAAGGGTCTGCTCTTTTATATATTCACTCCACGTATTTATTGCTTCCTTAATTTTCTCATCTTCTGTTTTGATCATTACTCTGATTCTATCTGATACATGAAAATCAGCTTGTTTTCTGGTTTCTTGAATGAGCCTCACGGCATCTCTTGCAAGCCCTTCTAGAATCAATTCATCATTTAAAGTAGTGTTTAGGATAACAACCCCTTTGTTGTTATCAAATACAGAGGAGAATTCACTGTTTGCTTTTAATAATAGTTCATACTCACCTTTTTCTATAATATAATTCTCTGTTTCATCTCCTAAAAATATTGAACCTTTTGCGGAACCTTCTGTCATTCCAGCGCGTGACGCTGGAATCTGCATCTGGATCCCAGTTTGGATGACGTCGGAGTGAGTTTTTTCAACTTGCCACCATTTCCCCTCTTTGACATATTGAACGAGCTTCTTAATTTTGTCTGGAATTCTTTTCCCAAGCATAGGAAAGTTTAGCTTTAACTCTAGTGATGCAACCTCTTTCAACTCACCTACTATTTCTAGTTCTTTTACATTCACCTCATCTTTTATCATCTCTTGGTATTCATTTGAGTTTTCAGCACACTGGATCCCAGTGTCAGCTACTTGGATGACAGAAAACGGCTCACCTTCAAGAAAACCGCAGGAAGACTTATGATAAATGGTCATACTACTAAGTGGCTGCCTGATACGTATATTAAAAGTATTTCTGATCGAAAGTGCAGAGTTGCATATCTCTCTCACCAAATCCATCTTGGCAATGAGCTGACTATCATATCTCTCTAATTGTGGAAAATCAGCCAAATGAACAGATGTTTCTTCATACTTAAGCCCTTGCCATATATTCTCTGTTATAAGTGGCAACAAAGGAGCTGCAGCTCTTAGTATGTAATAAAAAACCGTATATAGAACATTATAAGCATCAGTTTTATCCTGATCCAAATCACTTTTCCAAAAACGCTCGCGACTGCGACGAATATACCAATTATTTAGCACTTCAAAAAAGTTCATTAAAATTTTGCAAGCCTCTTGGGAGTTATAGCTGTTCATAGAAGCTTGGATACCTTCTATAGCTTCAAAACATTTGGAAATCATGTAGCGATCAATAGTACTTTGATAATCCTTACAAACTTCAGCTTTAATTCCATCTGCATTTGCATACATAGTAAAAAAGTGATAACTGTTCCAAATAGGTTTTATTACGTTTTTCAGAACATCTCGTATTGAGTTTCCTTCTTTATCGAGTAGCAAATTACCACCACAAACAATAGATCCAGAAAGCATAAGAAAACGCAGTGCATCAGAACCATATCTATCAAAAACCTCCATTGGATCTGCATAATTATTCAAGCGTTTGGATAATTTTTGTCCCTTTATGTCCAGAACAACACCGTGACATATGCAGTTCTTAAATGGTTCCCTATCAAACAAAGCAGTGGAAAGTACAAAGAGCGTATAAAACCACCCCCTGGTTTGCGCTATGTATTCAGTGATAAAATCTGCAGACTCAAACCACTCCTTATTTTCAAACGGATAGTGGACTTGCGCAAATGGCATTGAACCAGATTCAAACCAACAGTCAAACACATCAGGCACACGACGCATAACTGATTTTCCTGTTGGATCATCAGGATTTGGTCTTGTTAAAGTATCGATAAATGGTCTGTGCAAATCATCTACTTTAACATTAAAATCTCGCTCTAGTTCTTCTATCGAACCATATACATCCACCCTTGGATATCTTGTATCATCTGATTGCCACACAGGAATCGGAGTACCCCAGAATCGATTGCGTGAAATTGACCAGTCGTGTGCCCCTTCAAGCCATTTTCCAAATTGACCATCTCTAATGTGGTTTGGTATCCAATTAACTCTCTTATTTAGCTCTACCATTCTGCTTTTGAATTTTGTAACGGCAACATACCAAGAAGGCATAGTGCGGTAGATCAAAGGAGTGTCAGTTCTCCAGCAGTGCGGATAATTGTGAATATATTGTTCAGTTTTGAACCAGTTTCCTTGTTCTTTCAATTTTTTTATTACTGTATCATTGGTATCAAAAACATGAATCCCTGCCAAATCTGAAACTTCAGCAGTAAATTTTCCACTATTATCAATTGGACAAACAGCCGGAATATCGTGGCTTTGGCAGAGATTAAAATCCTCTTCACCAAATCCAGGAGCAGTATGCACAACGCCAGTACCATCTTCTCCTGTAACGTAATCAGCAACAAAAACGCGGAACGCATTTTTTGTATCCTTAAAGTAATCAAACAGCGGTTTATAAGAAAGACCTGCAAGATCATTCGCTTTAAGTTTTATATTGCAGTTTTCATATGGAATATTGCTTTGTTCACAGTGGCTAACAAATTTCTCTAAATAACTTTCAGCAAAGATGCAGACTTCACCATTTACTAACACTGCACAATACTCAATACCTTCCCCTACTGCCAATGCAAGATTGCTCGGCAACGTCCAAGGAGTTGTAGTCCAAGCAAGTAACTTACATTTTTGTTTAACACTTTTAAACTGCTGTGGGTTTTCTAAAAGCTCAAATGCAACAGTTACAGCTTTGCTAGTCTTTTCTCTATACGCATTATCCAGCCTTGTTTCAAAATTAGACAATGGAGTTTCGCACGCCCAGCTATAGGGAACAACGCGTACTGATTCATACACTAGACCCTTATCATAAAGCCGCTTAAATGCCCACATGACCGACTCCATGAATGATTTATCCATAGTCTTATAGTCATTGTGAAAGTCTACCCACCTTGCTTGCCTATTTACATACTTCTCCCACTCTGATGAAAATTTCATCACAGAAGTACGGCAATGGTTATTGAATTTTTCAATACCAAATTTTTCTATTTCAGTTCTACCAGATATTCCAAGTTCTTTTTCTGCACCCATCTCAGCCGGCAATCCATGGCAATCCCAGCCAAATCTACGTTCAACCCTTTTTTGAAGCATAGTTTGATATCTTGCAAATGCGTCTTTGATGAAACCAGTGAGTAAATGTCCATAATGGGGAAGTCCATTTGCAAACGGAGGCCCATCGTAAAAGACAAAACAATTATCCTTCGAACGTTCCTCAACTGACCGCTCAAAAATTTTGTTTTCCTGCCAAAATTTTATGATTTTTTTTTCTAACGACGAAAAATCAGGACTACTTACTGTATCAGGATAATGCTTTGACTTCATGTTTGCTATGTAAAACTAAAGAATATAGGGCTTTCTGAAAAATTACAAATTCAAAAACTCTGTTTCTATAAACATTAGACTTCTTTCAAAATTGTTAGAGGGAGTGTAAGATGAAGTATTTGAAAGAATGAAATATAAGGAAATAGAAAAGTTAGAAGGAGAAAAGTTTCGACGTTTAACAGGGGTAAAAAAAGCAACATTTGAGCGAATGGTAGAAATTCTAGAAGTGGAGGATAAAAGAAAAAAAGCTAGAAGTGGAAGAAAAAGTAAACTTTGCATAGAAGACAGGCTACTTATGGCACTGGAATATATAAGAGAATATCGTACATATTTTCATATTGGGCAAAGCTATGGCATGAGTGAAAGTAACAGTTTTAAAGTGATAAGATGGGTAGAAGACACATTAATAAAACATCCAGATTTTGCATTACCAGGAAAAAAAGAGCTATTAAAGAGTGATGTAGAATATGAAGTTTTAGTAATAGATGGAACTGAAACGCCAGTAGAGAGGCCAAAAAAAAACAAAAACGCTTTTACTCTGGAAAGAAAAAAAGGCATACTATAAAAACACAAATAGTAACAGAGAAGAAGAGTAAAAAAGTCATATGCACGTCTTTCTCGAATGGTAGAAAACACGATTTTCGGATGTTTAGAGAATCAAAGGTAGCAGTATTGCCGCAAACTAAAATCTTAGCTGATGCCGGCTACAGGGGAATGCAGAAGATACACAAAAATGTTGTATTACCGCACAGAAAAACGAAAAAGAATCCGTTAAGCAAAGAACAAAAAAAAGAGAACAGAGCACTTATGAGCCAAAGGGCAATTGTTGAAAACGTAATTGGCTTATTGAAAAGGTTTAAAATCATCTCGTACAGGTATAGAAACCGACGAAAACGTTTTGGTTTAAGGTTTAATTTGATTGCTGCAATTCACAATTTTGAGCTCCCTACATGAATTTTGAAAGAAGTCTATTGATAGGTATTGACATTAGACCTCTTTCGAAACGAGTATAAAGCAAAAAAAGATGTAGAATGGTAATTTATGGTAAGCAGATAGATGAAATACGAAACAGCAAAAGAGTTAGAAGATGAGAAATTTCGCAGATTAACAGGGCTAAAAAGAGCAACGTTTGATAAGATAGTGGAAATTCTAAGGAAAGCAAATAAGAAGAAAGCTAGAGGAGGAAGAGCTAAGTGAGGAAAATATGCTCCTAATGGTGTTGGAATATCTTCGCGAATATCGGACCTATTTTCAAAGCTATGAAAGTGGAGCATATAAGACAGTAAAGTGGGTGGAAGACACGTTAGTAAAACATCCAGATTTCAGGACGAAAAGAGCTCCTAAGAAGTGATATGGAATATGAAGTTTTGGTGATTGACGCAACCGAAACTCCTATTGAGAGGCCAAAAAAAAGCAGAATTCTGGAAAGAAAAAAAGACACACGATAAAAACGCAAATCGTTACGGAAAAGAAGAGTAAAAAAATTATTTGTACGTCTTTTTCAAATGGATGATTTTCGGCTTTTTAAGGAGTCAAGAATACACATACTCCCGAACATGAAAGTCTTAGCTGATTCTGGCTACAGAGGAATGCAAAAGATACATAAAAATGTTGCACAGGAAGATGAAAAAGAAGCAGTTGAATAAGGTGGAAAAGAAAGAAAATCAAGAGCTTGCAAGTCAAAGAGTGATTGTAGAAAATGTAATTGGTCTATTAAAAAGATTCAAATTAAGCATGCAGAAGAAACGACAGATGAAGATCTAAAGAAAATTGCAGAGGAATCACCAATAATAAAGCTAGCATACGATAAATTAGACAAGTTTCACTGGAGTGAAAAAGATCTCCTAGCTTATGAAGAAAGAGTGATGAATCTACAGAAAGAAGAAGCCATTCTTGAATACAAACTTGATCTTACTGAAGAGAAAGGTGTACGGAAAGGAAAAATTGAAGTCGTAAAAGCAATGCTAGCTAATAATAACACTATTGTTAAGTTCACTGGCCTCTCCACGAGTGAGATCAAAGAATTGCAGAATTAAGTGTGAATGGTTACGAGAATACAATAATTCATGTATTTCCTTAATTTAAGTTTTTGCACTTTCAAAAAGCAAGTCAAACAAAATTATTAAAAGGTCAATACATAATGACAGTTAATTTAATAATAATTTAAACATTTAGAATGTAAAATTATAATATATTAATTAACTAGGGGGTTAAAATGGTAAAAGGAATTTTGTGCAATTGGTTAGGTGTAACAGAATTGCAAGAAAGTCAACTAGGTGATGCTACGCAGTTCAAAAAAATATCTGATCTGTTAGGAGAATTGCAAGAAAGTCAACTAGGTGATGCTACGCAGTTCAAAAAAATATCTGATCTGTTAGGAGAATTGCAAACAAGTCAAACAGGTGATGTTACACAGTTCAAAAAAATATCTGATCTGTTAAGAGAATTGCAAACAAGTCAAACAGGTGATGCTGAGAAGTTTCAGAAGGTACAAGAGTATTTAGATGGCCTGCAAGAAAAAGTGGAAACACTTACAGAGGCAGTAGGAGAACAAGAAAAAATAATGGCAACTTGTATCATAGTCAGTGCTGTTGCTGCAATAGCGATAACTTCTTTTGTTGCATTCTGTATCTATCAGGGAGTTAAGTGTGAAAGGGAGAAAGAAAAGAACTCGTCTAAAGATACGCCAGACGCAAAACTTAATAATGTAGATGCTATCGATGGCAATGAAAAGAAGCATATGCAAATGCCAGACTAAGCTGCATAACACTCTTCTTGAGGAGGTGTTACGCAACTTGTAACACCTTACTCTTCTCTTAGCTTATGTAGGTTTTTCGATAGCAAAATATCACTTTTTAGAAAAATATTTGTATTGTAAAGTTAGTAAAGATTCTGGTTTACTTAAAGTTTGTTAATTGCTATCTTTTAAAACACGATATTTACTATAGCACCATATGCTTAGGGTTTTTTCTAAAGTTTTGTTTATATTAATGTTTTTGGTTTCTAGCTTTTTTACTGTGCATAGTGCTGAAGCTAAATCTAAGCTCAGTAAGAGATACATACCTCATGGTAATCCTGGTGGTGCAAACTTTCATACAGATGAGGATTTTGCTGAGTCATATAAACTGTATGAGAAGCGTAGGGAGCTCCTCAAGAAAAAAAAGTTACAAGATCGAGCTATAAATAAAGAAGATCTAATCAAAAAATTAAAAGAGAAAAAAATTGCTAGTCTTGATAATGAGCCAAATGACATGGAAGCATGCATAGTCGACGATGAAGAGAGCACTATGATAAATCAGCATGGTATTAATATCGCACGTTTAAGGGGTGCTGTATTTATAGATCAAGAGCCAGTTTCTCAGTATGAAAGTGAGCAGCATGAACAAGAAGGAAAAAAAATTACTTCAACACGAGAAAAGAAAGTTTCTCCTATAAATATTACTATAAAAGAAACTCCATCAAGAAGAACGTGCTCACATGATTCTATTGCTAATTTGGATAACGTAGATGCTTATAGTTTGAATGGTTCAAGTTCATTTGGCAGTGTAGCTGACACAGTAAAATAGTATCACAATTAATAATATGCTAGATAAAGACCTAATATTGAATGATGATGCATATGAATTATCGCCGATTTCCAGGCACAAAACTCATGTTGTAGAAGTTGGAAAAGTAAAGATAGGTGGAAATAATCCTGTAGTTGTACAATCTATGGCGCTTGGTGTGCATATAGATTCTGATAATATAAAAAGTAGCGCAAAACATTATGCAAAAGAAATAACGGAACTAGCGCGTACAGGTTCAGAATTGGTGCGAATTGCCTTGAACTCAGAGGAGGTAGCAAGGGCAATACCTTATATAGTAGAAGAGATAAATAAAGAAGGCTTTGACGGTAAAATATTGGTAGGCTGCGGTCAATATGAGCTAGATAAATTAGTTCAAGATTATCCAGACAACATCAAAATGCTGGGTAAAATTAGAATCAATCCAGGCAATATAGGCTTTGGCGACAAACGTGATGAGAAGTTTGAAAGGGTTATAGAGTATGCAATAATGCACGATCTTCCGGTTAGAATTGGGGTAAACTGGGGTAGTCTTGATAAATACCTTTTACAAAAACTGATGGATGAAAACTCTTTGCTTAGTAATTCAAGGCCTTCTGACGTTATACTGCGCAAAGCACTTGTGATGTCTGCTCTTGATAGTGCAAAAAAAGCTGAAGAAATTGGTCTAAATTCAAACAAAATAATCATTTCATGTAAAGTTAGCAAAGTGCAAGATTTAATTTTAGTTTATACGGCACTTGCAAAATCTTCCAATTATGCGCTGCATTTGGGTTTAACTGAAGCTGGTATGGGCAATAAAGGTGTAGTAAACACCACAGCAGGGCTTACTTATTTATTGCAAAATGGCATTGGAGATACCATACGGGCTTCTTTGACTCAACGTCCTGGTGAATCGCGTACTAATGAAGTGGTGGTGTGTCAGGAAATATTGCAGTCTATAGGCTTGCGCCATTTTAACCCCCAGGTTAATTCATGTCCTGGTTGTGGGCGCACAAGCAGCGATCGTTTTCGTATATTAACTGAAGAAGTGAATGGCTATATAAAAACTCATATACCGATATGGAAGAAAAAAAATCCAGGTGTAGAGCATATGAACATTGCTGTTATGGGATGCATAGTAAATGGTCCTGGAGAAAGCAAACACGCAAATTTGGGAATCAGCTTGCCTGGATATGGAGAAAAACCTGTTTCAGCAGTCTACAAAGACGGCAAATATTTCAAAACTTTACAAGGTGATAATGTCTCTGAAGAATTTAAGGCAATTATTGATAATTATGTGAAGGAGCATTACACGTAACCTTTCACGGTTAATTAATAGATAAATCGCAAGTAAAAGTTAAATCTAGTTTTTCTTTTTTCGTTGTTAATACATTTATAACACAATTGAGTTTAAATAATTGGTATGAAAAGCTTTTTACTTATTTTACTATCAATTCTATTTCCACTTTTAGCATCATCTATAAGCATTGAAGAAAATTGCGATTACGAATATTACCCTAAATTAGATGATGATGATGCTGCTGAATTATACATTATAAAGCGAAATTATTATAGATACGGGGAGAAATTAAAAATATTAGCAGATGAGAGGATAAAGGAGATCACTTTAGGCACTAGTGATAAATAATTGTAACCGTTCACTCAATGGCGTCAACTTAAGAGCCTTCATTAGCAAACTCTCCTAAAGACCCCAGTTATGGATTAAAAAATAGATAAAAGTGCAGCTAAAAAGAGGAAAATAGGGTAAGCTTCAGTATTTTGCCATATTACACTTCTTTGAAAAAACGTTTTATTTTACTCCAAAAACGTCTTAACTTTCTCTCTACTTTTTCTGGGTAAGGTCAGATCCCGCTACGTGTTAACGGCTAAGAGATACCGCGGCGGTATGACGTAGAGTGCTTATACCAACCCTCATAAATAACTAGACAAATAATTCACAGAGCAAATGGTTTTGATCGAACTTTCCGTAATATCTCGAATAAATTCAGATACAGCATTTTCAAGTAATTTAATAGAGTCATACATCTTGTTCTTTATTATATTTTCCTTTAAATGTTGCCAAAATCTTTCCACAGGATTGAGCTCAGGCGAGTACGGCGGCAAATAAATTATGGTGATATTTTCAGGAGTTTTTAAACCTTTAGACACCCCAGTTGCGGATTAATCAATATAGTAAAATCTAGAAATACAGGGCTTTTTAGGCTTCATGGAATATGAAACTAATGTGGAAAAGACGTGCACCAAGAAATTTATTGGAGACCTGTGCCTTGAATGCTCAAGCTCAAGTCTGTCTTTTAGGTAGCCAAAAACTGTTTCAATAATCGACCTTTTTCTTAAAAAAATCTTTTCTTCAAGTAGCATTAATGTGTTTTTCATACCTTTTTTTACTTTGGTAACGAGTTTTAGTCCTCTATCGAAGAGTTTTGCAAAGAGCTCTTTCTTTATATAGCCCTTATCACCAAACAAAAGACCAGTCAGTTTTTCAGTTAATTTTGGTACTGGTTTTCTGTCGTCAACGTTACCTTTAGTAAGTGTAACTCCTTGAATTTCACCTTTTTCATTAATTACCATATGCAATTTAAAACCAAAAAACCAGCCATATGTAGTCTTTCCAAGCTTTGCCAATCCTTTGAAAACTTTGTTTCTTGAGATTCTTTTTGGATGGCAAACAGCGATAGATGTTGCATCTATGTACGAAATCCCTGTCATTTTCGACTGCTCACATAGCCATTGCAAAAGTAATGCTAAATACCATAAAACCCTCGGTTTTAGCCTAATAAATCTACTATATGTTGGCAAATTTTGAAACTCAGATCCATATAGTGCTTTCAAATAATATGTATAGAAAGATTTAAAGTCCTCACATCTAGATTGTTGATAAAGTAAAATTATAGTAAGAATTTCAGAATGCGTAATCTCTGGCGTTCTGGTAGGTTTTTTACTGTTTGGCAGGAGTTTTTCTGCGAAATTTTTGTTTATAGCCTTGCAAAAATCGTCTACAAAGCAAAATAATTCTGTTACATTTTTATTCATGGGTAACCTCTCTACTTTTTGATAATATGTTTCCGGAGTTTACCCTATTTCCCTATCTTTTTCACTGACTTCTAATCCGCAACTGGGGTTTAGACCTATGCCAACTTGCGCAATCCATGATAAGAAAAGCTTCTCTAGTCCCCAAATCTTTCGACATCTGCTCCAAAAATATGTTCATGCAATCTGTGTTTACATGTGGAGCAAGTAGGCTAATATCCTCTCCATTCCTGGGATTTACAGCGCTGTAAAGATAGAAGTTTTCTCTTCCGATTTTTACTTTAACTTGTGTTCTTGAGCCCTTTTTAAACCATCCATGTCCAACTTTTGAGTGCGTTCCAAATCTCGATTCATCGAAAAAAAACCTCCTTTTTCCGGTTCTTTTCCACAATTTCATTGAGATTTTTTTTGAACTCCTCTTGTTTGTTTTTGTCTTGTTTATAATGTGCTGGACGAGGTGTGATATATGTAAATCCTAGCTTCTTCATAAGCCTTCTCGCCGTTGACTCACTTACTTTGATAGCTAACATTCCTTCAACTATACCTTGCAATTTTTTAGCAGTCAGATTTGCCCCATCTTCTTCTATTACCTCTCTTATTTTTTCCTTCTTCTCCTCGTTCAGTTTTGGTTTAGGTCCTCGCCCTGGCTGTATTGCAAACCCAATAACACCTTTTTCTTTAAATCTTGCAATCCATTTCATTAATGTCGTTCTCGTAATTCTATATATTTTAGCAACTTTTGAGATACCATACTCCTTTGCTGATATTATTGCTTGTAACCTTCTTCCTATCTCTCCTCTTATTCCATATTTTTTTAATTCTAACTTGCATTGATTATATAGTTCTTCTCCTATTGCTTTACTTTTTCCTGCCATAAACTACATATTTATTCTTTCTAGCCTCAATTATTTGTAGTTTTTACTATTTGTCTATCTATTAGTGGAGATTGGTATTAGAAGCTGTTATTTTGCTATAAATGACTGTAATGGCATCATCTATTTTATTGCTATCACAGCCTGTTTGTGCAAGTTCAGCATTCCCACCACAGTTCTTTTCAACTGCTATTGATATTAGTTCTTTTGCGCTAATCTTATTCGTTAAATCTTTACTTACCTTGACAATCAAAACTGTTTTATCTTTTTCTGTTGCCGTGAAAGCTATTACCGTTTTTGGTTTTTGTTGCTGTAAAATAAACTCTCTTATTATATTCGCTGGAATATTGGTAAAAGCATGACTTACAAAATTTATTCCATTTATTTCAGTACTTTTTATGCTCTCTGCGCTTATAAGTTTTTTATATAAATTTTTTATTTTAGCTTCAGATTCTTTGTGCTCTTGATTTAAAATATTTAATCGGTTGATTATTTCACTTGCTGGCGCTTTTATGAATTCTGCAACTTTTTTTAAGCTAATTTCATTATCACGCACATAATTAATAGCTTCTTGACCAGTTAAAGCTTCAATTCTTCTTACTCCAAAAGCAACAGAACTCTCTGTTACTATCTTAAACAAACCAATTTCTCCAGTATACTCTACATGCGTGCCGCCACATAGCTCTTTCGAATCTCCAATATTTACTACTCTTACTTGATCACTATATTTTTCGCCGAATAACGCCATAGCTCCTTCGTCTATTGCCTGATCCATATCTTGAATTTTTGTGGATGTAGAAAGGTTTTCTCTGATTAGAGAGTTTACCATATCCTCTACCCAAAACAGCTGATCCTGAGCGACTTGAGTGTTATGGCTGAAGTCGAATCTCAGTCTATCTGGTGCAACTAGGGAACCTTTTTGAGTGACATGATCACCTAAGATTTTTCTGAGTGCAAAGTGTAGAAGATGTGTAGCTGAATGATTTCTTCTTAAGTCTTGTCTTCTTTTTTTGTCAATACTAGCTGTAACTGTGTTACCTTTACAAATTGAGCCGACGCACCTGTGCAAATATAAGTCATTAATCTTGTTGGTATTTTCAACTGTTACCATACTTCCATCAGACTTTATAAGATTTCCAATATCTCCCACTTGTCCACCTGACTCTCCATAAAAAGGTGTTTTATCAAGTATAATGGTTATCTTCTCTCCCTCTTTTGCAGAATCAATTATTTCATTTTTAGAAGAAACTATAGCTAGTATCTTCGCATCATCTGCTTCATTGAACTCATAACCAACAAACTCTGTTTTACCAAACATATTGGTTATATCAAACCATACTTGCTCAACAGATTTTTCACCAGATCCAGCCCATTTAGCACGTGCTCTCTCTTTTTGTTCTTCCATTGCACCATCAAAACCTTTTTGGTCAAAATTTATTTTTTTCTCTTTTAAAACATCAAGTGTAATATCCAAAGGAAATCCATAGGTGTCATATAGCTTAAACGCTGATTCTCCAGGCAAAGTGTCACCTGGTTTTAAATCTGTAGTGAACTTCTCCAGGAGATTGATGCCTTTCATCAAAGTATCTTTAAAGTTTTCTTCCTCTGATTTTAACGTCGTTTCTATTAAGCTTTTAGCTCTGATCAATTCAGGATAAATATCCCCCATATAAGCCGAACTCGCGCTATCTATCAGCACCGGAAAAATGCGATGGAGTAGAGAATCATTATATCCAAGCAGGTGAATATAACGTGCGGCTCTCCTAATTAATCTGCGTAATACATAATTCCTGCCTTCATTTCCAGGAAGCACTCCTTCTGCGATGAGAAATGCAGCCGCGCGAAGATGATCTGCTATGATCTTATGTGCTACCTTATTTTCCTTTCTTCCACAGTACTCTTGAGATTTATCTACCAAAGCAGAAAATAGGTCAATATCATAGTTATCATGGACGTTTTGCATAACAGCTGCTATTCTCTCAAGGCCCATTCCAGTATCGATGCATTTTTTTGGCAATTTGTGTAAATTACCTTCTTCATCTTTGTTAAACTCCATGAATACCAGATTCCAGATTTCAACAATTCTATCGCCCTCTTGTAAATTAGGACTCCCATGGTCATAAAAAATTTCAGAACATGGACCGCATGGGCCAGTGCTCCCCATACTCCAAAAGTTATCATCTGTTGCAATTCTTATGATTTTATCACTTGAAAAGCCACTTATCTTACGCCAAATCTCGTACGCCTCATCATCAGTATGGTAGACGGTTATCGATAGTCTATTTTTATCAAGAGATAACTCCTTAGTGATAAATTTCCACGCAAATTCTATCGCAGTTTCCTTAAAGTAATCACCGAAGCTAAAATTTCCGAGCATTTCAAAAAATGTGTGATGCCGAGTTGTATAGCCAACATTTTCAAGATCGTTGTGTTTACCGCCTGCTCTTAGGCATTTTTGACTTGAGACAGCACGCTTCATTCCAGTTTTTTGAGCACCAGTGAAAATATTTTTAAACTGCACCATGCCAGCATTTGTGAACATGAGCGTTGGATCATGCTCTGGAGTCAAAGGAGAAGAAGAAACCTGCTCGTGGTCATTATTTACAAAAAATTTTATAAACCTTTCTCTGATTTCGTTTAGCTTCATCGTTTTTATTGAGGTTATCTATGTATAATAAGCTGCAATGGAAATAAAATCAATTCATCAATCTAAATATTGATATATATTATTTAGTATAATACATATAACTCCTATATAAAAATTTTAATAAAAATTATAGACTAAAATAATTTATTCATTATACATGTAGTAATATTTGTTAATTAATTTAAGGAGTGTGAAATGCCAAAAAAATTCCAAAGTACTAAGAATAGCATACGAAAGAGAGAAACCATAAATAAGCAGAAGATGGATGGTCCAACAATTAGAATTGTATCTGACTTGGAAAGTATAGAACG
The DNA here is from genome assembly GCF_936270145.1 of Wolbachia endosymbiont of Oedothorax gibbosus. Taxonomy (GTDB): domain Bacteria; phylum Pseudomonadota; class Alphaproteobacteria; order Rickettsiales; family Anaplasmataceae; genus Wolbachia. The sequence continues at coordinate 199,040 of NZ_OW370537.1, read as the reverse complement.
AAACAGAAGGATAGATTTTTTATTGAAAGGAAGTGATTTAACAATCGATTATTTGAATATATCTGACGATTCATTTGGGATAGGCTTTGTTACAGGAGAAGTAAGGTCAATAGACATTCCTCAAGCAATTCGTGAATTGACAATAGATGGAATTATTTCAGGTCTTAAGAGTAGAAAAATACAAAGTAATAAAGAGTATAATTTTAGAGAGTTTGACAAAGCATATCTGAAAAAGCTTTGGGATAAGGAAGTAACAGCTAGTTCACAAGAGCTAAAAGAAATGATTGATGAAAATGTGCAAATTAACCAATTGGGAAGATCTACTACTGAAGGAGTTGACCATGAGGTGCAAGAAGATAGCGAATATGTAACTATGGAATCAGCTCCTTTAAAAGAACAAGAGCCAGAATTATTTGATTTTGCATCAAGCAAAGCAACTACTCAAGAGATTAATGACGTAATAAATGAAATAGAAGAATCAAATGCTAGTGATGGAATTACACCTGAAGATATTTCCCGTTTTGGTCACAATTCAAAAGAAGTGTTAGATCATTCTATATTTAATAGCACAGATGTGGAAGGGCCTAAATTACCCGAAATAAATGGAGGACAGTATATAGGAATAGCAGGGATTGCTGGTGGTATATTGGGTGGAGTGCTAGCAGTAGCTTTTGCAGGATTAGGATACTTTGTATGGCATAGAAAAAATAGGGAAGGTAGCTACGATGTTGAAAAAGCGATGAAAAACCTTCCTGAACAAGCTCAACTTGAGCATTCCGGATCTACATCAGAAATAGAATCTTTGCTCAGCAATGCTACATCAGCAGAACATCTATCTTCTCAAATTAGCACCGAATATTAGCGCTTGTCCAAACTAGGGGATGTTTTTTAAACATCCCCAAAACTCACATACAGGATTCTTTAATAAATCAATAGAATTGTATATCCTGTTTTAATATTTCCTTTACTAAATCCACAACTTTTTCATTTAATAATTTTGGTGTTAATAAACCTCAACTAGCTATATTTACCCGTATAATCTTGTTTCCCATATTGTTTATCTATGAATAGGAATTGGTATGAGAACTTCTAGTGACATGCACCTTGTGGTAAGAAAAAATCAATATATTCACGATAAATTCACCTCATATCTGTGTTTTATATGTGGAAATTGTAATGGAAATTTATGTAGGCAAAGAAAAAAGAATAGCAAATGTGGTAACTGAGCACTGGAGTGATATAAAAGGATCAGACAGAGATTGGCCAGAAAGGCATGAAATAGACACTGCAGAAATAATGGAGTCGTGGCAGCATTGTTTTATCATTGAAGTCAAAGATCAAGGTTATATTTGCGAAAATGCAGGAGAAAAGGCCGTTGAATTCTATGGTTTTGAGAAAAAGATGCGCATTGATAATAAGTATGCAATTGATGCACCATTTTTGCGGCTATATAAAATAGATGCAGTTATTGATAAACTTGATACTGTAATAGAGAGTAAATGTCCAATCAACGAAGAGGAAGAAAGTGAAAGTGTTAAAATGAGGCAAGTATTGTTGCCACTTGGGAATAAAGAAGGTATAACACACATATTGGGTGTAATTACATTTAAGCTCCTTTGATGTGCAATTTTAATTTGATTCTTTAATAAAATTATTTATACTAATGCTTAATTACTATTAAGGAACTCAATAGTAGTGTTTGTAAATTTGTTTGGAATATGAAGAAAATAAAATTAAAAACCAAATCTTCTGTTAAAAAGCGCTTTCACCTTACAGCTAAGGGTAAAGTCATTTCTACTCAGTCAGGCAAAAGGCATGGCATGGTAAAGAGAAGTAAATCTAATATTCGTAATCAGCGCGGTACAACGATTCTTGGTAAATCTGACTCGCGTATAGTTAAGCTTTATATGCCTTATGGTGTTTAACAAAATGGAGGTAAAATAAAATGGCTCGGGTAAAACGTGGAGTCACTACTCACGCTCGTCATAAAAAAATATTGAAACTGGCAAAGGGTTATAGAGGGCGCGCAAAAAGTTGTTATAGAATTGCATTACAAAGAGTTGAAAAAGCACTGCAATATGCTTATAGAGACAGAAGAAATCGTAAACGTGATTTTCGTGGTTTATGGATAATACGTATTAATGCAGCAGTAAGAGAGCATGGGCTTACTTATGGTAGGTTTATGCATGGTCTTACACTTGCTGGAATTGATTTAAATAGAAAAATTCTGGCTGAGATGGCCGTTAATTATAAGGATGATTTTGCTAAATTAGTAGAAGCTGTAAGCGGTAAATTAGCAGAGAACTCTTAAAGTAAAGACACTATGAGAATTATTTTCATGGGATCACCGGAATTCGCTGTTAGTACACTAAACTTACTATTGAAATCACAGAATGAAATAGTAGCAGTATACACCAAGGCTCCAAAACCTTCGGGGCGTGGACAGAAGCCAACGAAATCTCCAGTACATGTTATCGCTGAAGAAAATAACATAGAGGTATGTACTCCTATCTCTCTAAAGTTTTCAGCAGAGCAAGAAAAATTTAGAAATTTCAAACCAGACGTTGCAGTTGTAGCTGCGTATGGATTGATACTCCCAAGAGAAATTTTGAATATTCCAAAATATGGTTGTATTAATATTCATCCTTCATTACTACCAAGGTGGCGTGGTGCAGCTCCGATACAGCACACAATTTTAGCAGGAGATCAAGAAACCGGGGTTAGCATTATGCAATTGGATGAAAGATTAGATTCCGGCCCTATTTTAAAACAGGAAAAATTTCTTATCGAAAAGAACGATAACTACAAGACATTGCATGATAAATTATCTAAGCTAGGCAGTGATTTACTGCTGAAAGTGCTAAACGAAATTGAAAAACAGGTTCCCTTAAAACAGAACGATAATGATGCATGTTACGCTGACAAAGTGGAAGACTATAAAATTTATGCAAGTGATGCTTGTGAGGTTGCTTATAGAAAGGTTAAAGCGTTTTACCCAAAAGCGTTCATCAAGATAGATAATAAACGTATCAGGATACTTGATGCTGACTTTGAAGCTTTCGCTTCAGAACAAGGTGAGATCGTTAATGATAACATGCACATAAGTTTAAAAGGTGGCACTTTAATTCCTAAAGTTGTACAAATGGAAGGGAGAAATCCTTGTAGTATTGAAGATTTTATTCGTGGCTTGAAATCAAGTATGGTAAAAAAATCTATAAAATAGACTACTTTGAAGGGAAGGTTAGGAAGGCTAAAGCAACTTCTACAACTTGGTATTTCGCTGCTTGTTACACAACTGTACGAACATTCGTTTGTGAAAGCAGTGTGTTAAATGATATGTCATAATACTACCTTAATAAAAATCGTTATTGTAGTGTAGATTTATTAATAAATAATATACATTGTGGTATAATGAATACAAAATAGATTTAATGAACCTCAGTAGGGCTGCCAGTTGGACCCATAAGAATTATTTGCTCACCTTCTCTTAAGTGTCTGCATAAATTAGTGGAGCCGCCAGTTTCAAGCACAACAGTGGAAATAATTCCTTTTTTTTGTCTACTTCAGTGCCGGTTACGGCTATACCTTCCATAGCAAGGTTTGTATTATTGGCTTTTCTGCTATTGGTTTCAAAATTTTGCAACCTAAAAAATTGTCCAGATTTAAAATTCTTTGCCGCAAGAGGTGCTTTAATCACTATTTCTATCACTTTATCTGTTAAATATTGAACTTTTATGACTTTTGCAGTGAATTGCTCTTTGATTCTATTGAAGAATTCTTCATTAGCCAGGTCTTCAACACTTGACCACGCATTTTTTTTCTGGCCCACAACATCACACACTGGAATGACAGAAACGAAGCTATTAACTCTACTCAAAAGCTGAGAAATAATAGGGTAGCCGTTCTTAGCACTTGCCATAGCTTTCACGACACTGCCGCTATACGAAGGATGAAGGTCACCAAAAAAGCTAATTGTTTTATTGCCTTGCTTGTATACTAATATTCTGTCTTTATTTCGCATCTTAGGAGAAAATATTGGATCCATTTCTTTTCCTGATGAATTCAATTGAGTAAAATACCCATTACTTAATTTAAAATGCCTTTTATCTTCTGTTGCAATAACTGTATTTGGCTCAGTACCTGCTGCTATAAAAATAGAACGTGCTTTTATACGTTTGATTTCGCCGGATTTTGTGTCTATCAGTTTTATTGATTCAGCATGGTTATATTTATCCGTCACAACTTCAACTGGCTCTAAGTTTTCAATAAAGTAAATCCCTTCTGATAATGCGTTTTGCACCTCTTCGCTATTTAATCGATAACTTGGTGAATCTTTTAGCTCTTTTCTATATATAACTTTCACTCCCCCGAGGCTCTGCATTAACTCTAATATTTTTATTTCTCTATTCTCTTTTTTTGCTAACTCTTGCTCTGCTTGGATCAACTTTGCGTGCGATATGAGCTCATTTGCAATTTTGTGTTCTTCTTCTGTCCAATCTTTTTCAACACAGTCCTTTCCATACTTATCAACTAATATCTCATAACGAAGAAGAAATTTTTCTACTTGAATTGGATAATACGCTAAAGCTTCAGTGGCAGTGTCAATCGCAGTAAGCCCCGCACCTATGACAACTATCGGCATACGAACTTGCAAATTTGCTATAGAATCAAATTTAAGAGCGCCAGTCAGTTGTAACAACATCAGAAAATCAGATGCCATGCGTACTCCACGAGCTAGTATGTTTTTTATTTTGATCATTCGTGGCTTACCAGAGCCAAGTGCTAAGGCAATGTGATCAAAACCCAAGTTGAACGCGTCATCAACATTAATCGTGCCACCAAAACGAATGCCTCCATAAAGTGCGAAATTCTCACGTCTTTCCAGCAGTAATCTAATAATCTTTAAGTAATTCTTATCCCACCGAGAAGTAATACCATATTCTGCCACCCCACCAAACCCTCCTGCCATGCGTTCACTCAATTTTTCGTGTTCAAAATCTTTAATTAGCTGAAGATTATCGATCAAAGGCTCAATTTTTAGTCCATCAATAGCAATAACGTTATGCCCATCATTCAATAAATGATGAGCTAAATTAAAACCAGCAGGACCAAGGCCTACAACTAGGACGTTTTTTCCAGTGTTTCCTCTTGGCAATGGACGCTGAAAATTTAAAGGATTCCAACGGCTGAGCAGAGAATATATTTCAAATCCGTACGGTAAACTAAGCACATCATCCAAAATCCTTGTTTCAACCATTGGCACATTTACAGGCTCTTGTTTCTGATATATGCACGAGTTCATGCAATCATTGCATATTCTGTGCCCAGTGGCTGCACATAGCGGATTATCTATCATCACAATTGCAAGACTTGCTATGCTGTATCCTTCGCCTTTCACCAGATTCATTTCTGATATTTTCTGTTCTAGTGGACAGCCATGCAGTTCAACTTTTAGTGGGGACTGTTTAAAGGTATTGTCGTTATTAATTAGCCCCTTTGAGCAGCTGTCCTTACTTTGCTTATGACAAAATATGCAGTAGTGAGCATTATCCAATGCTTTATTCAAACTCACCTTTTTGTTTGTTAGGTCAAAACCATATCGTCTTTTTACTTCATTTGAATACAGCACTTCAGCCCTGTCTACTTCTTTTTTAGAAAATGGTATGAGGTTTTCGTGGTCGATTTTTTTATGAATACTGAATAATATACTCTGTTTATTTTTTACTCTCCACACTGCATATTGTGCCGCAAGTTCTATTTCTTCTTTGTGATTTTCTTTATCTTCAAACCAACGCATCACCTGCTCGGCAAAATTTTTTTCTGTTGTTGGCAAAGTAAGGAAACTATTTAATCTGTTGGTAACATAATCAATATTTGCTATATCAGTGTATTTCTTCAATGCATAGCGTTGGACAAATAACCTTTTGCATTTATATATTAGAGCAAAGTTGTTGTGCTTTTTCTTTAGCTCCTCTATTTCTTTTTCAATGTTGAAAAGTTTTGCAATAAATTCATCAAGTAAGCACGAAAGGTCTATAATGAGCTGGCTATCCGTCATCCAAGTAGCTGACCGTCCTTCTTGTTTCCTAGATCCCAGTGTCGAGCACTGGGATGACGGGGGATGACACTGGGATGACGGGGGATGACACTGGGATGACGGGGGGTGACACTGGGATAATGGGGGGTGACACTGGGATGAAATCGAAGAAGAAGCTGCTTTTTCTCTTGCTTCAATTAATGAACAAAACAAGCTCTCATCACATGATTTAATATAATTCAAAAATGTCTCATCTAATTTTATTAATCCATTGCGAGTATATAGATTCGAAAATGAGATTTTGAAATTCAGCTTCATTGCTATACTATAAAGTGTACATGCTGTCTCTTACAGATGAAGATTTTATTTATTTTGCAGTACTGCTGAGATTGTTGCTTCTGCAACTTTTTCTTCGCCAACAGATGCAATACACCTAAATTTGTGTACACCTAAACACACACTTTGAATGTTAGCTTGAAGAATCAATGTGTCCCCTGGAGTAACTAGCTTTCTGAATTTTGCATTTTCAATGGATCTCAAGTAAACAACTTTATTTTCTATTGTTTCTTTACCTAGAACACATATAGCAGATGCCTGAGCTAGAGATTCAATTATCAAGACTCCTGGCATTATTGGATGACCAGGGAAGTGGCCAATAAAAAATGGCTCATTGAAAGTCACATTTTTGATTGCTTTTATACTTTTACCATGATCACACTCTATAACTCTATCTACTAAGAGAAACGGATAAGAATGTGGCAATATTTTTATAATATCACTGATATTAAATTGCATAAGCCTACTCAATGCCTTTTAAAGCAAATTCAGGTATTTCCTTGTTTATATTGTTTAATACCACATCTGATAAATCAACTTCATCCGTGTAGTATAAAACTTGGTTCTTTTTTGAAATAAATACTACCAAATCTATGTTGTTTTTTTCTGCCATTTTTTTAGCAACTTCTTTTATCTTGTTAAAAACACTCTCTACTGCGTCTCTATAGCTTTCTTCTAAATGTAACATTTTTTTAGCGTAATTATCTCTAACATTTACAGTGTGCTTATTAAACTGTTCTGTCTTTTCCTTTTTTGCTTCTTCTGACAAAAGGTCAAATTCTTCTTTTGATGGTTTGAATTTTTCTAACTCATTTTCAAATTCTTGTTGTAATCTAGAATTCTGCTCCTTTATTTGTTGTTGTATATTTTGCAGAGCAAGAGATTCATTGATGACTTTGTCACTATCGATAATTGCAGCTTTTGTGTTCTGAGGTTGATATCCTACAAACTTATATCCCACAAATAAGGAAATAATTAAGGCAATAACTGATATAAATAACTGTATATATTTCATTCAAATCCCCGCTTCAATAGAAAATTTAACATTTGATGATGGTATTATATCATAAGATTCCTTTACTAAAGGAAACCCGAAATCCAATCTAAGTCTACCAAAAGGAGAAAGCATTGAAAAGCCAAAACCTGGTGACACTCTCACAAGCTTGCTATCGTAGTATTTCCCTTCATACTTCTTATTTTTATCATCTAAGCCGAAAAGTGTTGCATAGTCAACAAATAATGAGCCTTTGATACCAGCATAGTCATATAGTTTTGGTAGTGGGAAATCTACTTGCTGTGTTAGATTAAAATAAGTTTTGCCTCCCAATGAGCTTTTATTTTTGTCTTCTGCTCTTGGTCCAATGCCAGAAAGGTCAAACCCTCTAATCTCATTACCCCCTTTAAAAAAGTGCTGGCCAATGTTTAGATCTTCATCAGTATAAGAAAAAATATGACCTGCCGCCATCTTAAAGCGCAGCGTTATATCATCGTCAATTTTGCTTAATATAGGGTGCGTATAAAAAGATAAGAATTCAGATTTTAGGAAATTCACGTTTCCTCTCAATCCTGAAATATCCTGACTTAAGCGCAGTAAATACCCTTCTTTTGGGGCATATAGATTATCCAGTTTATTATATGCCAACGTGTATCCCACTGATGAAATCTGATGTTCACCTTTTCGGTCCAGTATTATTTCAGAGATATCGGTGTCTTGTCCACCCTTATTATCCATGTGTATATGATTATACTTATAAGAATAGCGAAGGGAATTAGTTAAGTTCTCTGTGACTTTATATGATAACTTTGTAAACAATCCCATATCGCAACTATCAAAAGTAGTGTTTGGTTTATCTTGTTTTTCATAAAATATACCCATGCCTAGTGACGTATCAGAATCGTTAAAATTACTTTCAACAAACTCTAAATCAGTAGAAAATGCGTATTGACTTTTTTCAAGAGCAAAAGAGAGCTCTTTTCCAGTACCAAATAAATTACGGTCTTTGAGGTCAATTTTAATCAATGCTCCACCAGGAAGAGACACACCGCCTCCCAAATACAACGAAGTAGTGTTTTTTTCTTTAACATTTAAGTCAAGATTTACTGCATCGTCATTAACTGCGTAACTATTTACTTTCACTGTTTCAAAAAAATCACTACTCATTAGTTTTTTACGTGACTTTTGAATCTCAGATATATTGTACGCATCACCTTCTGCTACACTTAGCTTACTTCTGATCACTTTATCTAAAGTGCGATCGTTACCATCAATTGTAATTTGATTTATATAAATCTTTTTACCCGGCAGCACTCTATAGGTTACATCTACAACATTGTCACGTTGTGCATACTCTGGATTAACTTTTGCAAATATATATCCTTTCTCATTTAAATATTTGTTTATTTTTTCTACTGTATTATTAATTTTAACTCTATTAAATATCTTATCGTTTTCCTCTGTTATAAAATCTAATATTTCTTTTTTTAAGCTCAAATCCTGAATTTCATTTTCAACATTAACCTCATTATTTCCAAATAAATACTGCTGTCCTTCGTCAATCAAAAAAGTTAACTCTGTTTGATTGTTATTGTTAATCTCAACAATTGGTTGAATATTATTTTGAATATATCCTTTAGATGAATAAAAATTATCGAGCAATTCTGTGTTAATCAATAGATATTGCGGTGAATAATGATTTCCGCCTTTAAAAATGGCTCTAAATAATTTACTAAATATGTCATTACTATGTCTTTTGATAACTTGCTCTAGCTCATTTTCAGAAAAGTTTTTGTTGCCTATAAATCTTATATCCTTAATTTTAGAGGTTTTGCCTTCTTTTATTTTAAAAATTAGATTGACCCTATTGCCATCAAGCTTATTCAGGTCATATTCAATTTTAACACTAATCTTACCGTTATTTCTATAAGTAGTGACTAAATTCACTAAATCGTTTTGCAATTTTGTTTCAGTAAAAATAGTTAGCGATTTTGACTGAATTACATTATTTAGCAGCTCTTTGCTGTTAAATAATTTATTACCCTTTAATATTATCTTGTTAATTAGTGGATTTTCTTGAATTTTTATTACCAAATTTTTTTTATCATCGATATAAGCGTTAACACTAGCAAACAACTTTGTTTTATATAAACCTTTTATAATCGAATCTATATCATCGTCGTTTACATAATTACCAGGTTCCAATTTTATATAAAAACCTATTGTTTGATTGCTTACACGCTCATTACCAATATATTTGATATCTTTTATCTGCGTTTTTTCCTTATTTTCTAAAGCAACAAGTAGAGCGGGAAAGGAGATAAAAATTACTATTAGTATGTAAAATAGCTTTTTCATATTTATTTTAAAAAAGACTCCTAATATCATTCGAAATTGCAATTGCCATCAGCAAGAACAAAATGAAAGCACCAAAGGTAGCCTCATATTTTTGATATTTCAAACTTAAATCTCTACGTATAACTGCTTCTATAATATAACGAAATAAATGCCCACCATCTAGTAGCGGAATTGGTAGCAAGTTAATCGCAGCTAAATTAGCTGAAATAATTGCCATGAGATACACAACCATAATAAATCCTTTTTTGGCTGATTGCCCTGAATATTTTGCAATTTTTATTGGTCCACCTATTTCACTTGCACTTCTCTTACCAATGATAATTTGAAAGATAGCTTTGATCGTTAAGCACATAGTGTGGTAAGTTTCACTGACTGATAAGCTCACAGCCCCAAGAAAAGATGACTGCTTTAATGTATTGACTGAAATAATCCCTATAGTTTCTCTTTCTATTACGTTGCCAAAAACATCTCTACTCTCAATTGTCAATGGAGTCAGGCTAGTTCTACGCTCCTCATTATTTCTGCTATACTTAATTTCCATCCTCGTCTTGGGATTCGACATTATCACACGTGAAATATCTTCAAAGTACTTTATTTCATTCTCATTAATTTGCGTAATAGTATCACCTGGCAACAAACCAGCTTGTTTGGCTGCACTTCCTTCAATTACATCCCTAATCACCGGTGGAGTGCGGTAATAACCTGCCGTGCTAAAAAATACTGTAAAAGCTATAACAGCAAGTATCATATTTGCAAAGGGTCCTGCAAAAACCACTGCTGCTTTTTTATACCGCGGTTTTGCATGAAATGAATACAATTTTTCTTCTTCCGTCAATTCTTGTTGATCAGCTGGAACACTCGCTACATTAGTATCTCCTAGCATTTTAACATAACCACCCAATGGAACAGCGCTTAATTTCCACCTAGTTCCAGACTTATCGTTAAAACCAAAAATTTCAGGACCAAAACCTATAGAAAAAGATTCAACTTTAACTTTGCATGCTTTGGCAACAATATAATGCCCATATTCATGCACGAATACTATGATAGAAATTATTAAAGAAAATGATAAAAAATAATATATTCCATCGCTAAATTGATGGATAAGATTAGAAATTAACTCCACCTGTATATTTAAATCTTAACAAAATGTTAAGTATATTAAAACGCGCCTCGCTTGACAAGTATTTAGTTTAACTTTTAAATTAAAAAAAAGTTTAATTGTAATGACAGATACCTCACTACTCAGAAGAAAATTGATGTATAGAAGCTGGCATAGGGGTTGCAAAGAAACCGATATACTTTTAGGGCATTTCGCATTGAAATATCTTGATAAATTTTCCTTAAGCGAACTAATCGAATACGAAAAAATAGTTGATCTTGATGATTACGAATTATATTGTTACATAACTCGCAAAACAAACCTCCCTCCTGGCTTAAGTAGTCAGATAGTCAATTTAATTGCTTGCTTTATTGAAGCTAATCCTTTATGCACTCAATAATCTTATTTACCTTACCTAGCACCTCAGTATATTCTATTTTTTTCTCGTTTTTATAATTTTCGCGCTCTTGATTGACTTCATCCAACCGCTTTGTTAATTCTAAAATTTTATCCTCAAGAATTAGTGCTGCAAGTAAGAAATTTAATGCATCCGAACCCTTACCTCCAATTTTTTGAGATACAGAACCAACTAGCTTGTCAAAACTATTAGCAAGGCGTAATAAATGGCTCTTCTTCCCACTTTCGCAAGATATTTTATATGTGTTATTACGTATAACTATTTCTACTACTTGCATATGATGCTAAAAATTTTTATTGTACAGTATAAACTTAAATTCCTACTTTCATCTTATTTATAGTATAAGTTTTTATTCATTTATCAAATCAGACAATTTTTTACTGCTACGAAAATATGTTTTAAAGTATTGATTCTTTGTAAACTTCTGTAACATTAAATGGCCCACTTCTTTCAAGTTATAACTTCTAACTGAAAAAGAACCAAATCCCCTAATTTCAACTCTATTATGATGTTTCAATGTGCTTGAAAGTATCCCAAAAAACCTATCAACTATAGCTGCTATAACAATCTTATCTAAAAAAGGATGTCTTTTTGCTACCCTTGCTATTATATCAGATTTTGTTGCCATTTATATGAAGCCAAAATAAGTAAACCTTATCACTTAGCAGATAATACTATGTTATATTCTTCAACACCCAATACTTCAACTTCTATTTTTTCTGATATAGAGAACTTTTTATTTTCCGGTAAATGCTCTTGATCTATTAGAAGGGTTACATCGTTCTCAACTTCAACGACTAGTCCATTCTCTTCTCTCTTACCTACAGTAACCTGTATTTTATCGCCTACCTCAACTTTCTTTATTAGTTCTTCAAGAGGGTCATACTCTATTTGTTTTATGCCAAGATAAATTCTTGCCCGATTCATGTTAGCCCTTATTACTTTTGCTTCTATTTTATCACCTACATTATATTTCTTTATCTCATCTGAGCTATTTTTAGACCAACTTAGATCTTTCAAATAGATTGTCCCTTCTACGTTCTCATCTATTTCAGAATCATTGAAAGCAACAGATATATATGAGCCGGCATTATTCTTAACCTCACCAGAAATAATAGAACCAGGAGGATACTTATTAACACATACTTGCCAAGGATTATCTATACACCTTTTCATACTTAAACTCATCCTACTTTTAGCAATGTCAACACTAAGAATTTTTACATATACTTCTTGTCCCCTTGTCACGAGACTACTAATTGGTAAATTGCTCTTAACCCAAGTTATTTCCGATGAGTGTACTAAACCTTCAATTCCAGGTCTAAGCTCAACAAATAATCCATAATCTTCTATACTTGTTACATGACCCTTATGCACACTATCAACTGGATATTTTGACTCTGCATCTTGCCAAGGGCTATCTTCTAGCTGCTTTACACCTAAGGAAACTTTCGCATTTTCCTTATCTATTTTTATAATTTTAACTTTTATAGTTTGGCCATAAGCAAAAACTGCAGATGGATGACTTACCCTACTCCAAGAGATATCTGTAATATGTAGCAATCCATCTATAACTCCCACTACATCTGATTCATGAATACCGACAAATACACCGTAATGAGTGATGCTTTTTATTTTCCCTTCTATTATATCGCCTTCATTTAAAGATTCTAAAAATTTAATTTTTTCACCAGCGTGCAATTTTTCTAACACCAGCTTTCTTGATACTACAATATTACCCTGCTTCTTATCCATTTTAAGCACGATGAACTTTTGTTCAGTTTCAACAAGGTGCTTAGCGTCTTTTACTTGCTTCAAATCTACATGACTCAGCGGTAAAAAAGCGCTTATTCCGTCACCAAGATCAACAATAAAACCACATTTAATTGAGCGTTTAATAACTCCACTTACTTCAGCCCTTGTAACTGTATATTCTTCCAACTTATTCCATTTCTCGTCTCTAATTGCTTTTTCACGGCTAAGAACAACATTACCATGATAATCCTCAATTCTCTCCACATAAACTCTAATTTTCGAGCCAATAATGATCTCATCATTATAACCGAGTTCCTTGATCAGAATTCTCCCGTCAGACTTTAAACCAATATCAACCACAACGTCGTTAGGGTTTACCCTTGTAATTACACCTTCTACCACATCTCCTTCTTTAATTTTATTAATAAAAGAATCCTCAAATAAGACATTATCCTGATCCTCAAATTGACCTTGACATATTTCTTCTATAAACTTGTTTGACGATAGCTTTCTGATAGTAATTGGCAAATTTACAGATGGATTATTATTATTCATACCTTTACTTAAACTTTATGAGAACTCATATATTATATAATATTAACAATTAGTGACAAGTAATTTCTTATTAATTCACTTTGAGAATTGTTTAAGCTATAAAAAGTAAGGTTATGTAAGAGTATGCTTAAGAATAGCAAGTGGATTAGATCGTTCTCCAGAAGGTCCAGGCTAAAACCGGATGTTGATGAAATATTGGAAAGATATTCTATTCAAAACAGCAAGGAATCTATAGAAAAGGTCGTAAATTCACGAAAAAGAATATGGGTAGAAATAGGCTTTGGCAACGGTGAAAATATGCTTTACCAAGTGCTTAATGAACCTGATCTATTATTTATAGGATGTGAGCCCTACTTAAAGGGGGTTTCTCGCTTGCTAACAAACATAGAAATACAAAACATAAAAAACATTTTAATATGGACAGAAGATGCAAGAGAATTGATTGCAAATTTTCCTGACAACAGTGTTGAAAAATTCTTTATTCTCTTTCCAGATCCATGGCCAAAAAGAAGTCACAATAAAAGACGATTAATTAATACGGAATTTTTAAATTTATTAGCAAAAAAAATACTTATAACAGGGGAAATATTCATTGCAACCGATCATCAAGATTATGCAGAGTGGATAGCATCACATATAAAGCAGTGTAACTCTTTAACCTATAGGGAAGATGATTTCACAAGTTATACTCTTACAAAATACCACAGAAGAGCGCTCAAAGATCAGCGTAAAGTGAGATTCTTTAAAGTAAGTGTTATTAATAATTTGCAGACTATGGATCAATAAAGTTCTTGCATGTCTCTTTTACGTTAACTATAGATCAAAAATAATAAAATAAAGAGGAAGAAATAGCTTTAAACCCCAGTTGCGGATTAGAAGTCAGTGAAAAAGATAGGGAAATAGGGTAAACTCCGGAAACATATTATCAAAAAGTAGAGAGGTTACCCATGAATAAAAATGTAACAGAATTATTTTGCTTTGTAGACGATTTTTGCAAGGCTATAAACAAAAATTTCGCAGAAAAACTCCTGCCAAACAGTAAAAAACCTACCAGAACGCCAGAGATTACGCATTCTGAAATTCTTACTATAATTTTACTTTATCAACAATCTAGATGTGAGGACTTTAAATCTTTCTATACATATTATTTGAAAGCACTATATGGATCTGAGTTTCAAAATTTGCCAACATATAGTAGATTTATTAGGCTAAAACCGAGGGTTTTATGGTATTTAGCATTACTTTTGCAATGGCTATGTGAGCAGTCGAAAATGACAGGGATTTCGTACATAGATGCAACATCTATCGCTGTTTGCCATCCAAAAAGAATCTCAAGAAACAAAGTTTTCAAAGGATTGGCAAAGCTTGGAAAGACTACATATGGCTGGTTTTTTGGTTTTAAATTGCATATGGTAATTAATGAAAAAGGTGAAATTCAAGGAGTTACACTTACTAAAGGTAACGTTGACGACAGAAAACCAGTACCAAAATTAACTGAAAAACTGACTGGTCTTTTGTTTGGTGATAAGGGCTATATAAAGAAAGAGCTCTTTGCAAAACTCTTCGATAGAGGACTAAAACTCGTTACCAAAGTAAAAAAAGGTATGAAAAACACATTAATGCTACTTGAAGAAAAGATTTTTTTAAGAAAAAGGTCGATTATTGAAACAGTTTTTGGCTACCTAAAAGACAGACTTGAGCTTGAGCATTCAAGGCACAGGTCTCCAATAAATTTCTTGGTGCACGTCTTTTCCACATTAGTTTCATATTCCATGAAGCCTAAAAAGCCCTGTATTTCTAGATTTTACTATATTGATTAATCCGCAACTGGGGTTTTAACTACTTTTCTCTATGAAGGAATAGCAAATTTTTAAGTTCCTCTTTAACTCTTTAACCAACTGGCTCCCATGAGGAGAGGAGAGGAGAGTAAAGATCTTCTTCCATAGATATCTTAACACTTTTTTCTTCTTTTGTAGTTGGCGGACGAGTAAGAAAGTGAACCTTTGGTGCACCACTAATTATTGCCATTGGTGTTTGCTCCGCCCCTTCTCCCATAACTAAAACAGCAGACGTTGCCAGCGCATCAAGAAGATTGACTTGTGTTACTTGCAGTGGTTGATTATAAAGATCTGGCTTGCCTATATAGGAATAAAGTGGTTTAAATCCACACCAACCAAGAGCAACGCCCGTAACCCCACGACGCATAGGTGTTACATTACTATCTGTAATCAAAATACCAAGATGTTTTATGCAGTGTTTTGTCTTGAGATAATTCCATATTGACAGAGCTGTTTTCTGAACATCTTTTGGATATAGAATATACACCTCATTACCATTTGATTCATCAATACCAGCAGATGGAATTAAGATATTATCTTTAATCGTTAAACAGATACTATGAGCCACATCAACAATTGCATCAGCTTCTCTTTTGATTAGCTCTTCTTTAGAACAAGCAGTTTTGCAAACCACTTGTTTTTGACAAATGGAAATGATTTTCGATGTGATAGCAAGAACAACTTCCTCTCTTAGCAGCTCTGAAACATAGCGATCAAGAACCTGCTCTAATACTTCTCCACATTCAATGCGGTGGGTATAAATTGCTTTAACATACATACTATTACATCAAAAAGTTTCTCATAAAAGCCTTCTTATCTATCGACTTAGCTTGCATATAGTATAATCTTTTGTTTTGGTGAGAATAGTTTTATTCCATCCATCAAGAAGTGTTAAGTTGAAATATACATCACCTTTATAAAGTCTGTGAATTTCTGTTATGATAAACTCTGAAATTAGATTATATTCTAAAAAAAGATGCGCTATTTGTGCTCCACCAATCATGAAGACTTTAGAACTACTTTGGATTGACAAAAACTCTTGCATAGAAGAAACAATAGTGCATTTTACTCCTCTGTTAAAACAAGAATTTAATTTGTCACGAGAAAAAACAATAGGAATACGATCGTTTAATATGTTTTGAGGCATAGTTTCAAATGTCTTTCTCCCCATAACAATAACTTGTTTGTCAGTCACCTGACGAAAATGATCTAACTCACTTGGATAATGCCAGGGCAATTCATTATTTATTCCAATTACCCCCTTGGGATTAACAGCCATAATTCCGATAACTATCATCCCTGTAAAGCAGCTTGAGCTGCAAAAAATCGCATGTGATCACGCACATTATGCACTCGAAGGAAATCAACTTTGTTGTGCAATGCAGATGATAAAGCAATTGTTTCTAAATCTCGGTTAAAGACAGGTTCTGTAGAAAAAGAAGAAATAAATAACTTTCTAGAATGGCCAACCAGAACTTTGCAGCCAAAATTTTGTAACGTTTCTATACTGCGTAAAATCTGGATATTCTGGTACATAGATTTGCCAAAACCAATACCAGGATCAATAATGATCGAGCTTTGATCAAAACCTAGAGCTAGTAATCTATTAATGTTCCTTTCTGCCCAATTATTTATGTTATCAATTGGATCAATGTCACTTGGGATAATGTTGTCTCTATGTGGTGGTATGGAGAGTGAATGCATAATAACGATACTACATCCACTGCTAGCAATCGCTTTTAAGGTATTATCATCTAGATCTCCTTTAACATCGTTTATCCAAGTAATGTTATAATGCTCCAAAACATTCAAAATAACATCTGGCCAGAAACTATCAATGCTGACTTTAATGTCACCAACTTTCATATATTGATTAAGGTCATCAAGTACTGGTTTTAAGCGTGCATATTCTGCTTTTGGAGTTTGTATTGAGGAGCCAGGTCTTGTTGATTGAGCACCAAGTTCAACTATGCTTGCACCATCTGATAACAGCCGCAGTGCCTGCTTGGTTGCTTGATCTGCATCATAATAAAGACCACCATCTGAAAATGAATCAGGAGTAATATTGACAATACCCACAAGCTCTGGCGAAAGCGTAAAACTCTTTAAAAAACAATCTTGAATATTAGGGATATCATAACCGAACGTTTTGTTGATTATTGGAATAGGGTTCAGCATTGCCATCAAGTGAAGCAAGAATGGTCTGTTTATCAATTCTGGGTGAGGAATTCTAAGGTAGGGTGTATCGAGCGTTAGATCATCCCATAACAAAATATCCAAATCAATAACGCGAGGTGCCCACTTTTCATGAGTCTGTGGGCGGCCAATGTCACATTCAATTTGTTTAAGGCCCTTTAACAGCTCTTCGGGAGAAGAAGAACAACTTCCATACACAACCATATTTAGAAATGGCTTATTCCACTCAGGTGGAGCACCGTTTGGTAAAATAGCCTTAGTTTCCAGAATAATTGAAGATTTTAAATTTTTAAAATAGCGTTCCTTTAGTAACTGAGCAGCCCTTTGTAAATGGGAAAAGCGATTCCCCATATTTGAGCCAATAGAAATATAGATCATTACTGTTCTTGCAATGCACTACAGTAAGTAAAGAAAACACCTCCATGCACACCAGGAACGGGTGGTGTAACTTTGTGAGTAGTCACTCTTATGGAAGAAATAGTATGTTTTTTCTGCAGCAAAAAGTCGTTAATCATCCTGTGTATCCCATGAGTTAAATGTTCGATTAAATTAAATTGCTTGCCTTGAACGAAATATTGAATGTTCCGTACTACCTCCAAATAGCAGAGAGTATCTTTAAGCTGATCGGTTGTAAGCCCTAAAGGAGGAGATTTAAAAGTGAAACCAACATCAATACTCACCAATTGGGGAGAAAACTTCTCTTCTGCGCTACATCCTAAATGAACCCAAAGCCGCAGGTCAGATATAAGAAGATTACATTGCATTTTAATATCACTGAATTTTAACTCTAAAGCTACTTAAACTACTAACACACACTGGCATTCATCATCCCATCAAGAAAACCCCACAAGAGCCTTGCTCCCTTTTGAGCACCTTGCATAACTTTATCTTGCTCTTTTTCATCTAGATCTTCAATAAGATTTGCACACTCCTCAGAATGCCATTCATCAGCATGCATATGAACCGTAAAAAATTGAAGAGAACGCTCATCACTTATTGAATAGTGCTTTTTTAAACCTTCAATTTTAGACTTAGAAACCTCTGGAGTTTGACGTTCGTAAGCGTATAAGGCTCCAAGACCTGCCGCAAAACCTGATCTTACAATGTCAAAGTAACCGTCAACTAATTCTTGCGTCTCCTTAATCTGTGCATCTTCAAGAAGATCAGACCGTGTTATTCCAAGTCCTTCAGCAAAACGCTTCCATAACTCTGGATGATTTTCATCACCTTGTTCTTCTTCTATCAAATTACCAAGCAAAACCTGTCGCATTTTTAGATCTGGGCACAAAAAATGTATACCACTGATATAACGAGGAAACGCAGCGACATGGTGATAATATTCTTTAGCATAGGTTTGTAAAGCTTGCAAGCTTAAGCTTCCTGTATTCCATGACTGGTAAAATGGATGATTTAGTAAGTGCAATTCATCTAACTTGTTATTTAGAGACTTAGTAAATTTCATTATTTCCTCCATTATATCAACATATAGTTCATATACTACAGCTTTCTCATTGTTACGATCATGCTAACAATGGTGGGATTGGTAGGACTCGAACCTACGACCAATTCGTTATGAGCGAACTGCTCTAACCGACTGAGCTACAATCCCTTTTATCAATATTTATAATACACACAAAAGCAAATTTGTCTATCAGCTTATTTCACTATCAACCCAACTTAGCAAATCATTTGTTGCACCAATTTTGCGTGCAATTTCCTTGCCATCTTGAAATATGATTAAAGTGGGTATAGATTGCACTCCATACTTACTTGGCACTTCAGTCCCTTCATCTATGTCGAACTTGCAGATCTTAATCTTGCCTTTTCTGTCTTTAGCCAATTGTTCTATACGTGGCATTAGACTTTTGCATGGCCCGCACCATTCTGCCCAAAAATCTACCAGCACGAACCCTTGATAATCAATGACTTCAGATTTGAAATTTTGATCATTTACCAATGTAATATCATCACTCATAAAATACCTAAATTTTTGTAAAATATAGCGCATCAATTAGCAACTAATCAACTAAATTCTTATCGCAGAGCTTGAAAAATTGCCATAAAGTGTTTTGCACAAGCAAAAAACTTCTCATAGGCTATTACATCTGGTGGTTAAAGATATTCACGTTTTCCCACCCCATTAAATCCAACTCAACACGAGTAGAAAGAAATTCAAAGCACTTTTGGGCCAATTCTTTTCTATTTTCACGTTCCAGCATTAAGTCTAGCTTTTCCTTTATCCTATGGAGATATAAAACATCAGATGCAGCATAACTTTTTTGTTTGTCTGTCAAATTTTCATTTCCCCAATCAGAAGATTGCTGCTGCTTATTTAGTTTGGTATCAAGCAGCTCTAAGCACAACTCTTTTAAACTATGATTATCTGTGTAAGTGCGAACTAAACGCGAAGCTATCTTTGTGCAATAGCACGGAAGTGCCCAAGTTTCCAAGTAATGACGTATTATGCTTACATCAAATCGTGCGAAGTGAAATATTTTAGTTATATTTTTATCCTCTAATATTTTTCTCAAATTTGGCGCTGTATAATCGTTCTTGAGTTGAACTAAGTGAGCGTTGCCATCATTAAAAGAGAGCTGCACAAGGCATAATCTATCTCTGCTATGAAGTAGCCCCATTGCCTCGGTATCAACAGCTATAGACCTTACATCATCTGGTATTGAACTAGCTGGCAAGTCGTCTTTATATAAAAATATTCCCATAAAGCTTTGTGGAATAATTAAAAACTTATGATAATCAAAAATGAGCCTTAAGTATACGAAAAGATCATAGAAGGAACCACGCAAATTTATGGGCTCTCACATTTTTCGTGTACACGGGGGTTTACAAATTGCTGTATATGCCTATAATTAAGTAAATTTAGGTTAATTTAATTGCGGGAGTAGCTCAGTTGGTAGAGCGCAACCTTGCCAAGGTTGAGGTCGAGGGTTCGAACCCCTTCTCCCGCTCTTTACTTTCAAAATCATTTCGTCAAAGATTCCTTGATAAGTTTTGCCAGCCCCCTTATTGTAGTGTTAAGGGTATTTTTTGGCGGATTACATAAAATTATAGCAGCTGCATATCTGGGATCCCGCCGCGAACCGTCATACCGCCGCGGCGCTAACAAGAGATCCCGCTAACAAGCAGCGGGATGACGAGATGCCACCGCAAACCGTCATACCGTGATTTATTCACGGTATCTCATCCGCTAACAAGAGATCCAGCTAGCGGGATGACGAATTGCTTAACCGTCATACCACGATTCATTCGCGGTATCTCATCCGCTAACAAGAGATCCCGCTAACAAGCAGCGGGATGACGAGATGCCACCGCAAACCGTCATACCGTGATTTATTCACGGTATCTCATCCGCTAACAAGAGATCCAGCTAGCGGGATGACGAATTGCTTAACCGTCACACCACGATTCATTCGCGGTATCTCATCCGCTAACAAGAGATCCCGCTAACAAGCAGCGGGATGACGAATTGCTATACCGCCACGAACCGTCGTTCCGCCGCAGACCGTCATACCGCGATTCATTCGCGGTATCTCATCCGCTAACAAGAGATCCAGCTAGCGGGATGACGATTGTCGTTTAGTCATAAATATTAAGAAATTTACCAAACGAAAAAAAAGGCAAAAGAAGCCCTGGTCATTGTCTATTTTCAGTATTGGCGTTTTTTAAGTCTTAAACGCTGCAATTTAGCTGCTTTTAAATGCAACTAACCTTAGCTTTAATATTTAAGAAATTTACCAGGCAGAAAAAAAAGGCATAGAAAACCCGCAGTAGCTAGTTATTCACTCTCTATTTTAAAATTTGACGTTGGGTGATGTCTTGAACGCTTTGTAAGCGCGTTTCAGCTTATATAGGTAAAAACCTAGAAATTTGATAAAGACATAAGGTACACATAGTGCAAAAAATTAAGCATAGTACGCCAAATACAAGTTTTCTTGTCGTTTTAATCTGCACAGATTGCGAAGTTAAATGAAATAGCTTCACTGTCATGATAAGGGGGCTGGCGAAGGATGTCAAGTAAGTTTTTTGTATCTTAATCTTAGATTTGAGAAATCTTATAGGCTTTTGTTCTCATGAAAATTATGTTCTCATAAGTAAATTAATGTTATTCTTTTTTGTTGATCTAAAGTTTTTTATGTTCATACACCTACGTGTTCATAGTGTTTATTCGCTGCTTGAAAGCTCGGTTAAAATTGAGGAGCTGATCGGCCTTTGTTTGCGAAATAAAATGCCAGCGGTTGCAATTACTGATTCAGGTAACTTGTTTGGCTCGCTCGAATTTTCAGAATATGCAGCAAGTAGGGGAATACAGCTAATAATAGGATGCAATATTATAGTTAAACATTCAGAACAAAATTTACCTATATTATTGCTTGCAAAAAATGAGCAAGGGTACACCAATTTAGTCACTTTGGTAAGTGAGTCTTTTAAAAAGCGCAAGAATAACAGCGATATTCCTTACGTTGATTTTGATGAGCTATTGAATTTAAGTACGGGTCTGATCGCTTTAACCGGTGGATGTTTGGCTCAACTATTGTTGGGGCAAGATAAAGAAACAGTTGAAAAACTGCTTTCAGCATTCAATGGTCATTTATATGTTGAATTGCAGCGTCATGGGCTGAGCAAGGAGCTAGAGCTTGAAGAAACTTTAATAGATTTTGCTTATCAGCACAATGTACCACTGGTTGCAACAAATGACGTATTCTTTACAAATAGGTCTGACTATGAAGCTTATGATATATTAACGTGTATATCAGAGGGTAGTTATGCCCTGGAGAATAACAGAAAGAAGTTAACTACCGAGCATTACTTCAAATCTGTGGCAGAAATGGAGGAACTGTTCAGCGACATTCCCGAAGCAATTCATAACACTTTAGTGATAGCTAAGCGGTGCTCTTACATGCCAAGAAGCAGGCAGCCTATCTTGCCTAAATTTCCTTGTCGAGAAAATAAAACTGAGAATGAAGAACTGAGGGAGCAGGCAACTGCAGGATTAGAATTCCGTATTGCGAATGAGACAGACATAGACCTTAAACAATACTACGATCGGCTGAATTACGAACTAAGCGTAATAACTTCGATGAACTACGCTGGCTACTTTTTGATAGTTTCTGATTTCATTCGTTGGAGCAAAGCAAATGGCATTCCAGTTGGTCCAGGAAGAGGCTCTGGTGCTGGATCAATTGTTGCTTGGGGCTTACAGATTACAGACCTTGATCCAATAAAGTTTGGCCTAATATTTGAAAGATTTTTGAATCCTGATCGCGTATCGATGCCTGACTTTGATATCGATTTCTGCCAAGAGAAAAGGGACCTGGTTATTGATTATGTTCAGAAAAAGTACGGTTATGTTGCTCAAATAATCACTTTTGGAAAATTGCAAGCAAGGGCAGTATTGCGTGATGTTGGTAGAGTATTGCAAATGCCTTACTCTCAAGTGGATAAAATATCTAAAATGGTTCCATTTAATCCAGTAAATCCTGTAACTTTATCGCAAGCGATAGAGCTTGATCAAAACCTGCAGAAAGAACGAGATAGTGATGAGGTAATTGCAAAGCTTCTTGATATATCACTAAAGCTTGAAGGAATATATCGTCACGTTTCAACTCATGCTGCTGGAATTGTAATATGCGATCAAAAATTAGAAAATTTTGTTCCCGTCTATTATGATCCAAATTCGGCTCTGCCAATCACTCAATACAGCATGAAATATGTAGAGAAAGCTGGGTTAATAAAATTTGATTTTCTTGGACTTGGTACGCTAACATTAATAGATCATGTATGTCGTTTAATTAATCGTGATGAAAAAAAGATCGATATTTCTTCAGTTCCTTTGAATGATCAAAAAACCTATGAGATGCTCTCAAGCGGTGATTCAATTGGAGTGTTTCAGCTCGAAAGTTCGGGAATGAGAGAAGCTTTAATCAAGTTAAAGCCAGATTGCATTGAAGATATTATCGCTTTAATTTCCCTTTATCGTCCAGGACCTATGGATAACATTCCAACTTATGTTGCAAGAAAGCATGGACTTGAAAAGCCAGATTACATTCATCCATTGCTTGAGGAGGTGTTAAAAGAAACATTTGGGGTAATAATCTACCAGGAGCAGGTGATGGAAATAGCACGCATTCTTTCTGGATATAGCCTCGCAGAAGCAGATCTGCTGAGACGTGCCATGGGTAAGAAAATTAAGGAAGAGATGGATAAACAGCGTGAACTTTTCATCCAAGGGGCAACAAAGAATGGCGTTGATTATGACAGGGCAAGTTATATCTTCGACCTTGTTGCAAAATTTGCTGGTTATGGATTTAATAAGTCCCATGCTGCAGCATATGCGGTAATATCTTATCAAACGGCTTACCTTAAAGCTAATTATCCATTAGAATTTTTTACAGCACTAATGAATCTAAATATTGATGATAGAGATAAACTGAATTTATTTTATCATGCAGCAAAGTTTAGTGGCGTTACCGTTCTTCCACCTGATATAAACAAGTCTCAAGCTGAATTCTCAATAGAGGACGAACACATACGTTATGGTATTGCTGCCTTGAGGAATGTTGGTTTTTCTATAGCGGAGGGAATAGTGAACGTACGTTCAAGCGCTATATGGGAATTCATTCAAAATTCAGGTCATATACTAAATAAGAGAGCGCTAGAAAGTCTGATTAAATCCGGAGCATTCGATAGCGTGCATAAGAACAGAAAGCAGCTATATGAGTCAATGGACATGCTGATTTACTTTGCAAATAAAAACAAACAGGATAGGGAATCAAGTCAAGCTGCTTTGTTTGGTAGTCTTGATGTCCTCAAACCGAAATTTGAGAATGTGGAAGATTTTGATGAAGAGGAAAAATTAGAGCATGAGTTATTTTCACTAGGATTTTATTTAACTAATCATCCACTTGAAAAATTTAGAATTCTTCTGGAAAAGCTAAATATTGGGTTTATCGGAGAAAATAAAACAGCAAAAACTGCTGGGGTAATATTAAATGCACGTATGAGAACTTCAGAGCGTGGAAGGTTTGTTATACTCACACTTTCTGATCCCCATAACGTTTCTGAAATAGCATTTTATAATAATGAAATAATAGAAGAAAAAAGAGATTTATTTTCACCAGGAACATTTGTGATAATTGATCTTGAAGCTTCGGAAAATACGACAAGATTAGCAGGCAAGGATATATCTGAGTTTACAAAAAGAATCACTTCTACAGTAAAGGAATTAGTTCTCACCACTGAGTGCACGGATTCGCAAAAAGCCGCTATGGAGTTAAACACAATATTGAAAGATGAAGGCAGAACCAAAATAATGCTAAAACTTCTTCTCGAGAAACATAAAGTGAGCATCTTATTACCAGGTGCATACTCAATTGCTCCTCAAGTTATTTATGAAATATCTAACTTAAGCTGGATTAAAGGCGTAGAAATTAATACAAATAACTTGCTTATATAAAAAAGCTTTATATAATGAAATATTTAATCGGTATTAAAGGAAGATATAGTGAATCTTTATGAATTTACTTTTATAGCACAACAAGGATTGTTACAGCAAGAAGTAGAGGAGATGGTCCAAGAGCTAGCTGTTTCATTGAAAAATATTAAAGCAGATGTTATTTTCCAGAAGATTAAGAGTCTTATGGAAAAGCAAAATAGTACGCTTACAAAACAAGAGTTAGAAACGCGTGCTGAAAACATTAAAGAAGGTCTAGTTGCTTACTCTGATTTCTTGGAAGATCTTACAAAAATTTTATGGGTTGAATTGGAAGAAGATCTTTCAAATTTGAAAGAAGTGAAGTCAAAAATCGATAAAGAGTTGAAAGATGACCTAAAAGATTTAGGAATAACGCAAGATTTTATAAAATTTCTAGGAGGCAGTACTAAAAGTGCGTTTGTCCATAACGCAGTAAATGCTTTGAAGAGAAATATTTCAGAACATCTAATAAAGATTTTTCAAGATATTTTGAAAGATTTTAGAATAAACGGTCCAACTCAATCAAGCAAAGCATTGGAAATGCTTTTGGAAAACATTGGAGCATCAGGATTAATCAAGTATGAACATTGGGGTCTTTTGGATTTTGCATATCCAATAAATAAGATGAAGAGCGGTCATTATTGTATAATGTGCATAAGTTCTACTGCAAGCATTCTGGATGAATTTGTGCGTAGAATGAAACTTAATGAGAACGTTATTCGCCACTTGTCTGTGCAGGTTGATAAATTTTTTGAAGGTAAATCTTATATGATGAATAAACAAATTGAGGAGCAAAGCGCATAATGATGAAAAGACGAAATAGTTTTAATAATTCTTACGTATCTGTAAATAATAGGACTGGCTTTAGGCGTTCTAAAGTTTGCCCTCTTGCTACGTCTAAAGATGAAGATATAGATTATAAGAATACAGATTTATTATCCAAGTTTACCTCTGACTATGGTAGGATATTACCTAGAAGATTAACAGGCGTATGTGCAAAAAAACAAAGGAAGTTACGCTTAGCGATCATAAGGGCACGTTTTTTGGCTCTTGTTCCTTACTGTACTAAAAAAGTTTAGGTAATTTATGTTGATAATTTTAAAGGAAAATATAAGGACTTTAGGTAAGCTTGGTGAAGTTGTCAAAGTTAAACCAGGTTATGCACGTAATTTTCTTTTTCCACAAAGAAAAGCGGTGAAAGCTACCAAGGAAAATTTAACAAAGCTAGAGGAGCAACGTTTATTACTGGAAGAAGAGAATATAAAAAGATTAAATGTAGCAAAAGAGCTTGCATTGTCACTACATGATAAGTTTGTGGTATTAATAAAGCAATCTTCAGAGGATGGTAAAATTTTTGGTTCTGTAACAACACGTGAAATTGCGAAAATTTTACTACAAGAAGGACATGTGATAGATCATCGTAGTTTATCTCTTGGTGGAATAAGCATCAAAAACTTGGGTGAATACCAAGTAAACATAGAATTACATAGTGAAGTAGTAGTACCAATTACTATATACGTTGTGAAATCCGAAACAGATGCAAATGAGCTAAGGCAAGTAAAATTGCAAAATCAGAAGTCTGAGCAACAACAGGCAGAGCAAGATGCGAATAAAGAAGCTACTGATGGTGATGATAGCTGATCAAAGATGATCCCACGCTATAGCCGTAAAAAAATGTCTGCCATGGCTAAGCTGGTGTCACCCCAGTGCTCCCCTCATGTCATCCCAGTGCGTGACACTGGGATCCAGTTTATTTCGTCATGGACATTATTTTATGCTTCTAGAATCCGTTGTCCATTGAATAATTTGCAAATACTTTTATATCTGGATTCCAGTGTCACGCACTGGAATGACACCATTATTGGAATAAATCAAAAATGATTCCCCGCTATAGCAGAAAAGAAATGTCTTCCATTTGGGAAGAAAATAATAAATTTAATATATGGCTCAAAATAGAAAGATTAGCGTGCGAAGCTCAAGCAAAGCTAGGAATTGTCCCTAAGGATATTGCTCAGAAGCTTTCCGGTGCTATTGATTTTGATGTTGAACGCATCAACGAAATTGAATCCATTGTGAAACATGATGTTATAGCTTTTTTAACATATATTGCTGAAAAAGCGGGAGTTGATGTTCGTTATCTTCATTATGGAATGACAAGTTCTGATGTTTTGGATACATGCCTTGCGGTGCAGTTGAAAGAATCATGTGATATTTTACTTAAGGATCTAGAAAATTTACTTGCAGTATTTAAAAAAAAAGCTGAGGACTATAAAGATATTGTTTGTGTTGGGCGCAGTCATGGAATGCATGCAGAACCAACAACTCTTGGATTAAAATTTGCTAGATTTTATGCTGAATTTAAACGCAATTATCAGAGATTAATTAGCGCGCAAAAAGAGATCTCAATTTGTAAAATATCAGGTGCAGTAGGTAATTTTGCAAATGTTGATCCGTTTGTTGAAGAGTATGTAGCGAAAGAAATGGGACTCATACCTGAAACCATATCGTCTCAAGTCATTCCTCGTGATAGACATGCCATATTCTTTTCAGTTTTTGGAGTGATTGCAAGTTCAATAGAAAATGTTGCTGTTGAAATTCGTCATTTACAAAGAACTGAAATTGGAGAAATTTCCGAATATTTTTCCACTGGGCAAAAGGGGAGTTCTGCTATGCCGCATAAGTGTAATCCTATTTTAAGTGAAAATTTAACTGGGCTCTCACGTTTAATACGCAGCTATGTGTTTCCTGCGTTAGAAAATGTTGCATTGTGGCACGAACGTGATATATCACACTCATCTGTGGAAAGATGCATTGCTCCTGATGCCTGTATAACAATGGATTTTGCTTTAGTGCGATTAACAGATTTGATAGATAAATTGGTGATCAATAAGGAAAACATTGAAAAGAACTTAAATTCTTCAAAAGGCTTAGTTTTCTCACAGCGTGTATTACTTGAGTTAGTAAATATTGGTTTAACGAGGGAAGAGGCGTATAAAATTGTTCAGAGCAATGCAATGAAAGTGAAACAAAACAACAGTGATTTTCTGGCCGAATTGAAACAAGATAAATCCTTACTTGAAGTTATTAACTCTGAAAAACTTGAATCTTTGTTTGATTTGAAGTATTATACGAAACATATAGATCATGTGTATAATAAGGTTTTTAATTAGGCTGAGTAGCTCAGTTGGTAGAGCAGGAGGATCATAATCTCTTGGTCGGGGGTTCGAGTCCCTCCTCAGCCACTTAAACTAAACTATGTTTAGCAAAATCAGCGCCCTAAGTGCACTGAGTGGAATAGTGTGACTCAGTGTCAGCTACTTGGAGTGAGTTGTATATCCACTCAGGTGAGGAAACAATAGACTTCTTTCAAAATTGAGGGAGAGAGAGTAAGATCAAGTATTTGGAAGCATG
Organism: Wolbachia endosymbiont of Oedothorax gibbosus; assembly: GCF_936270145.1. Lineage (GTDB taxonomy): Bacteria > Pseudomonadota > Alphaproteobacteria > Rickettsiales > Anaplasmataceae > Wolbachia. The sequence continues at coordinate 170,551 of NZ_OW370537.1, read as the reverse complement.
AAATATAAGGAAATAGAAAAGTTAGAAGGAGAAAAGTTTCGACGTTTAACGGGGGTAAAAAAATCAACATTTAAGAGAATGGTAGAAATTCTAGATGAGGAGGATAAAAGGAAAAAAGCTAGAAGTGGAAGAAAAAGCAAACTTTGTATAGAAGATAGATTACTTATGGCACTGGAATATATGAGAGAATATCGTACATATTTTCATATAGGACAAAGTTATGGCATGAGTGAAAGCAACTGTTTTAAAATAATAAGGTGGGTAGAAGACACATTAATAAAACATCCAGATTTTGCATTACCAGGAAAAAAAGATCTATTAAATAGTAATGTAGAATACGAAGTTTTGGTAATAGATGGAACTGAAACAGCAGTAGAAAGGCCAAAAAAAAGCAAAAGCGCTTTTACTCTGGAAAGAAAAAAAGGCATACTATAAAAACACAAATAGTAACAGAGAAGAAGAGTAAAAAGGTCGTATGTACATCTTTCTCCAATGGTAGAAAACATGATTTTCGGATGTTTAGAGAATCAAAGATAGCAATATTACCGCAAACTAAGATCCTAGCTGATTCTGGTTACAGAGGAATGCAAAAGATACATAAAAATGTTGAATTACCACATAGAAGATCAAAAAAGAATCCTTTATCAAAGGAGAAAAAAGCAGAAAATAGATCTCTCTCTATACGAAGAGTGGTAGTTGAAAACGTAATCGGCTTATTGAAAAGGTTTAAAATCATTTCTGACAGATATAGAAATCGACGAAAACGTTTTGGCTTAAGATTTAATTTGATTGCCTCTATTCACAATAGAGAGCTCCTTTCATGAATTTTGAAAGAAGTCTAATGTGCTGGACGAGGTGTGATATATGTAAATCCTAGCTTCTTCATAAGCCTTCTCGCCGTTGACTCACTTACTTTGATAGCTAACATTCCTTCAACTATACCTTGCAATTTTTTAGCAGTCAGATTTGCCCCATCTTCTTCTATTACCTCTCTTATTTTTTCCTTCTTCTCCTCGTTCAGTTTTGGTTTAGGTCCTCGCCCTGGCTGTATTGCAAACCCAATAACACCTTTTTCTTTAAATCTTGCAATCCATTTCATTAATGTCGTTCTCGTAATTCTATATATTTTAGCAACTTTTGAGATACCATACTCCTTTGCTGATATTATTGCTTGTAACCTTCTTCCTATCTCTCCTCTTATTCCATATTTTTTTAATTCTAACTTGCATTGATTATATAGTTCTTCTCCTATTGCTTTACTTTTTCCTGCCATAAACTACATATTTATTCTTTCTAGCCTCAATTATTTGTAGTTTTTACTATTTGTCTATCTATTAGTGGAGATTGGTATTAGAAGGAGAAAAGTTTCGACGTTTAACGGGGGTAAAAAAATCAACATTTAAGAGAATGGTAGAAATTCTAGATGAGGAGGATAAAAGGAAAAAAGCTAGAAGTGGAAGAAAAAGCAAACTTTGTATAGAAGATAGATTACTTATGGCACTGGAATATATGAGAGAATATCGTACATATTTTCATATAGGACAAAGTTATGGCATGAGTGAAAGCAACTGTTTTAAAATAATAAGGTGGGTAGAAGACACATTAATAAAACATCCAGATTTTGCATTACCAGGAAAAAAAGATCTATTAAATAGTAATGTAGAATACGAAGTTTTGGTAATAGATGGAACTGAAACAGCAGTAGAAAGGCCAAAAAAAAGCAAAAGCGCTTTTACTCTGGAAAGAAAAAAAGGCATACTATAAAAACACAAATAGTAACAGAGAAGAAGAGTAAAAAGGTCGTATGTACATCTTTCTCCAATGGTAGAAAACATGATTTTCGGATGTTTAGAGAATCAAAGATAGCAATATTACCGCAAACTAAGATCCTAGCTGATTCTGGTTACAGAGGAATGCAAAAGATACATAAAAATGTTGAATTACCACATAGAAGATCAAAAAAGAATCCTTTATCAAAGGAGAAAAAAGCAGAAAATAGATCTCTCTCTATACGAAGAGTGGTAGTTGAAAACGTAATCGGCTTATTGAAAAGGTTTAAAATCATTTCTGACAGATATAGAAATCGACGAAAACGTTTTGGCTTAAGATTTAATTTGATTGCCTCTATTCACAATAGAGAGCTCCTTTCATGAATTTTGAAAGAAGTCTAATGGATAGGAGATTGTGAAAAGGTTTAGCTTTTGGCCTATGATCCCTTTAAATGACAGAATTTCACTACAAAACTTAACTTTCTTCTATGCAGTTAGCTAAGTCAAGAAAGGTGAATCTATCTCTTGTTGCAAACGCAAGATTGACCACTTTACAATATTGTTCTTTATTCCAACTGAGGTGCTCTGGTAAGTGTGGAATTGATAGATCTTCAAATATTTTTTGCAGGTATTTTGCAGGTAGTAAATTTTGCTTAATTAAATTGGAAATATTAGTCCATTCTTTACAAATAATCTCTTGGATTTTTTGCTGCATAATTTGCTTCTGTTCAAAAGTTCTTACAAATTCGATATTATCAAAGCACTGAGTTACATGTTTTACATCTAAAGTGGTCGGTTTGATAATCGGGTTTTGTATTGATAATATCTTTTCCTGCAAATTAGCCATGGTAATCGTCGTAACAGCAATTTTTTCGCCATGTAGTGAGGAATGATCTCTTGTTACCATTTCCATTGCGTGAGCTACCATATGCTCTCCTTGGCTTGCAGAATAGCTGCCTTTTGATATTACCATTCCAAGTCCTGAAATTAGTAGAACTTCCATAAGTAATAGGACCACTTTTCTACTTCTTTTAGTAAGCGCCGTATATTCTCTTAGCAAAATTTGCTCCAAATCGTGAACAAGTGTAAAAGGTAATTCATTGTATTCTGTGCCAAGCAACAAATGAGATAGTAGCCAGTCAGCCTGAACTGTTGAACGACAAATGAAATCTGCAAATCCGCTTAATGTAAGGCGCAGTGGTGCATTGGTAAGTATGTCTATATCTATATATATCGCTCTTGGAAGATGTGCTTCGAACGATTTTTTATATCCATTTACTAATATTGAAGCATTTGCGGATGTATATCCATTCATGGAAGCGGCTGTTGGGAACGATATATAATCTTTTTTCTCGAGGTAGCTTGCATATTTGCAGATATCGTTAACAGTGCCGCTACCAAATGCAACTATTAAGTCACTGTCTTTTGCTTTGTTTCTAACTAGATTTACGGTTTCAAGAGAGGCAGCTCTGCTTGGTGTCATTTCTCTACCTGGTGTCATCCCAGCGCGTGACACCGGAATGACAGGTGGGGCTGGAATAATTAAATGAGAAATTTTATTAAATACGTTTTTATTTAAAAGTTTTGCTGTATTTCCATCTGCAACTAGAAAGATGTCATTTCCGTGTCGTGTGCATATTTCATAGATATCATCAGCAAGGTGGTAATCTGTTATTACTTCCCTTAGAAAAGTTTGTTCAGCTTGATGTAATATTTGTTTTAAATAATGCATAGAGTGTTTACAATATAGCAATATAAGTATTTTAAGATTGACATGAAAATTGACCCTGTAGAGCTAACTAAGAAATTGATCTCTTTTGAGAGTATAACACCAAGGGACGGCGGGGCAATAGAACATATAGCAACAATCTTCAAGAAAAGTGGCTTCGACTGTGAGATTTTAGAATTTGGTGATGATGGAACTAAAGTTAAAAATCTTTATGCGAAATATATAAACGGAGTACCAAATTTGTGCTTTGCTGGGCATGTTGATGTTGTACCACCGGGTCAGTTAAAAGATTGGGCATTTGGTCCATTTAATCCAGAAGTCAGAGATGGAATGCTATATGGAAGAGGTGCCGCTGATATGAAAAGCGGAGTAGCTGCGTTTATTGCTGCTATGGCAAATTTAATTGTAGAGAAGTTTCAATTCAATGGTTCGATAAGTGCATTGATTACCAGTGCTGAAGAAAGCACGGAAGAATATGGAACAAAGGCAGTTTTGGAATGGATGAAAAGTAAGCAGAAAAAGATAGATTTTTGTGTAGTTGCCGAACCAACCAGTAGTGAGAAATTAGGTGATACCATAAAAATAGGCAGAAGAGGTTCTGTAACATTTGAATTAATTTGCCATGGAAAACAAGGGCACGTTGCCTACCCAGACTTAGCAGATAATCCAATATATAAGGTAATATCGATATTGAGTAAGGTAAAAAATACTACTTTTGATCATGGTAATAAATATTTTCAGCCTTCACATTGCGAAGTTACTACTATCGATGTTGGAAATAATACTAGCAATCTAATACCTGGTTCAGCAACTACACGTTTTAACATTCGATATAACAATGAACAAACACCGGGTGGCTTATATAAGCTGATTGATGAAATATGCTCCAGTGTAACTAACGATTATAAGCTTTCTATGCATAGCAGCAGGGACGTTTTCCTCTCTACTCCCGATAGGAATATTGATATTATGCTTGATGCGATAAATAAAGTTACCAGTATTGACGCTGCGCTGAGCACAAGTGGTGGCACATCTGACGCTGCGTTTATCAAAGATGTTTGTCCAGTGATTGAATTTGGTATAACCAACAAAACTGCACATCAGATAAACGAATGCGTATTAGTAGACGATATACACAAGTTAACAGCTATATATAAGGAATTTATAGAAAATTATTTCAATCCCACTAATAAAATATTGAATCAGGTCAACGTGATTAGTAATATATCTAGTGGTCCATTGTTAGCTTAGAGATCTCTTGCATAACTGTTGTTTGAGTAACAAATGTCAGCGCAGCCATAAAAATTCCTTGACATCCTCCGCCAGCCCCCTTATCATGAAATTGAAGCTATATTATTTAACTTCCCAATCTGTGCAGATTAAAATGACAAGAAGACTTGTATTTGGCGTACTATTGTTTAATTTTTGCACTATGTGCATACTATGTCTTTATAAAAATTTTGGGTTTTTACCCACATAAGCTGAAAAGCGCTTATAAAGCGTTTAAGACATCACCCAACGTCAAATTTTAAAATAAAGAGTGGAATAACTAGCTACTCCGGGGATTCTTTGCCTTTTTTTCTGCTTAGTAAATTTCTTAAACATTTATAGCTTAAGTTAGTTGCGTTTAAAAGCAGCTAAATTGCAGTGTTTAAGACTTTAAAAACGCCAATACTGAAAATAGACAATGACTAGGGCTTCTTTTGCCTTTTTTTTCATTTGGTAAATTTCTTAAACATTTATAGCTAAACGACAACCGTCATCCCGCTGCTTGTTAGCGGCTAAGAGATACCGCGAATGAACCGCGGTATGACGGTTCGTGGCGGCATAGCAATTCGTCATCCCGCAGCGGGATCTAGAGGTACCGCGGCTGTATTACTTATTATAGCTATAGTTGTACATGAGTTACAAAAGCAATATTTACTAGATCTTAATATTTTAGATCTATATTTAAATAAATAATGAGCTAGAATTAGTATGAATGATATATTAAAAAATGAGAACTATAAAAAAAATTTCGACTCCTTGATAGAAGCTATAAAGCTAGGAAATGCAGAGAAACAATATAACAAAACGTTAAAGGATTTATCTCATGCATTAGAGGGTTTTACAAGTGAGGCAAAAGGTATAGCTGAATTTGTTATATATACTGACTTGAATAACTATGTAGAACCGCCATTAGGTATTTTAAAAACATTAATGAATAAAGTTTCGGAAAAAATTTTTTCAACCAAGAACAGTAGTATAAGTGATTTTGTAAATAATGAGTTGTCAAGTTTCACTTTAGAAACAGCAGCTAAGTATATAACAGTTTTAAAAAAAATTGATATCTTAGAACAATTAGAAAAAGAATTAAGAAAAAATAATCTTTTAAAAGAACCTTTAGATTTAAAGCAAAGTGAAAAGAGTCAAGGAAAAGATAGATCACACGGAGTGAGTTTGGAAGGTAGAAAACAAAAGGAAGGTACTTTTGAGCTGCGAAAAGAAGAACAGCCAAAAGAAAAATTAGGTGGTAATCGCGTGAGGCGGCCAACAACAGCACCTCCGGCTGCTCCAGATTCGAGGAAGGTACCAGAAATATCCTCAGATGGAGAAAGCAAGACAAAGTCTACATCTTCTTTACTAAAGGGAGCTAATAGTTTTAGTATACCTGATGCTAAGGAAAATCCTTCTGAGGATTCAGGCTATGAAAGTCCATTGAGTGAATCGTCTGAATATGAAGAAATATCAAATTATCAAAGCAAAATTCCAACAGAAAATTCGCAGAGTTCAAAATCGTCCAAAGAAGAGCCAATTTATGCAACAGTTTCTAAAGAACATATAAAAGCAAAAAAAGAACGTAAACAAAAACAACAGTCTAAACCTCCAATATTGCCAAAACCATCAATAGCACCGCCAATACCAGAAAAAATGTTTACCACTGGTCAAGAAGTTAGACAAAAACCAAAAGTGGTAGCTAAAGGTAAACCTACAATACTGCCAAAGCCTAAAAATCTAGGCCAAAAAGTAAGCACAGAGCCAAAAGTAGTAGCAGCTGAAAGTAACCCTACAGTACCACTAAGATCTGAAAATCAAGACAATAGGAAATCAGCACAAAAAGCTGCTGGTAAGGCGATACCGAAAGTAGCAGCAGTTACTATGAAAGGAGGAGCTAATCGCGAGAGGGGCAGTAAAGTAAAGGCATTAAAAGAAAAATTTGAGCAAAATCAAGCAAAAGAAAATGCAAATATGCAGCTTGCTGAAAACAAAACCACTCCAGCAGTACAAGCAGATATCAGTGTGAAGAAAAAACAATCTCATTCATCTCCAACAGGAAATAAAAGATCTGCAATGAATCACCTAACAGCAAAATCTGATCCGAAACCCCATGTGAGCAAAAATCCTCCTTCCACACAAGTAAGTGTTAAGGAAATGGTTGCACAAATTGAAAAAGGAAAAGGAGGAAGATAGTAACATTTGGCAATGTTCAAAAAAACATATGTGTCAAGATTGTGAGCAAACTTAGGAAAGCCAGAGAGGATACCCACTGGGATCTCATTTACTTTTTTGTTCACTATGTGAGGAACTTGAGCCTACAAGTATAATGGTTTCATATAAAAAATTTAGATCCCAATGTCAGCTACTTTCATCCTACCCAGTGCAGTTATGCAGCTTAACATAAAAAACTTTACTTTTTGAAATTTTGTGTTACGCTCAAGCTCAAATATAGTTCGCTATTAGTAAGGGGTAGTTACAATGAATAAAGAAGAAGCTTTAGAAATATTGAGCTTTAATCCAAGTGATAATCCAAGTGAATACGAAATTAGAAAAGCATATAGAAAATTAGCTCTTGAATATCATCCTGATAAACATTCAGGTGCAAGTAAGGGTGTGCAAAAACAAAATGAGGAGAAGTGTAAACAAATAAATGTTGCATATGAGCTTCTGACTGGAAAAGATGCAAAAGAGGTTACAAACCTAACCGATGAAAATTTAGATGAAATTAATTCTCCTGAAGATTTAAAGTTTTATTTACATGAAGCTCTCCGTGAGCAGGATATAGCATCTCTGAAAAAGCTCTTTTCTAAGTTCAAGAGCAATAAGTATGAAAGATTTGGTGATTACATTAATGAAAAGCACTCTGAAAATGGTATACCGTTATTTTTTGCTATTTCTTCCGGCAATTCCAATCTTGTAAATTTGCTCTTGAAACATGGCGCTGATCCTAATATATGTGATATAGTTGTTGGATTTCCCCTATATGAAGCATGTCATTTGGGATATGGTAACATTGTAGAGTTGCTCTTGAAGCATGGTGCAGATCTTGATGTACAGAGCGAAAAGAGTAAGTCTCTGTTACATGAGGCGTGTTCTAGAGGACGTGATAACATTGTAAAACTGCTCCTGGAAAGAGGTGTTGATCCTAATACACAAAATGAATATGGTAGATTTCCGTTACATGAAGCGCTTTCTCGGAGATATTGTAGTACCGTAGAGCTACTTTTAAAGCATGGTGCAGACCCTAATGTATGTTATAGCAATGGTGAATTTCCACTATATAAAGCGTTTGATCTAAAGTATGATAACATTGTAGAACTTCTCTTGGAACATGGCGTAGATCCTAATACACAAGGTAAAGATGGTGAATTTCTGTTGCATAAGGCGTGTTCTAGAGGACGTGATAACATTGTAAAACTGCTCCTAGAAAGAGATATTGATCCTAATATGCAAGGTGAAAATGGTGAAATTCCATTGCATGAAGCGCTTTCTTGGAAGCATTGTAGTACCGTAGAGCTACTTTTAAAGCATGGTGCAGATCCTAATGTATGTTATAGCAATGGTGAATTTCCACTATATAAAGCGTTTGATCTAGAGTGTGATAACATTGTAGGACTGCTCTTAGAACATGGCGTAGATCCTAGTATACAAAGTAAAAATGGTGAATTTCTGTTGCATAAGGCGTGTTCTAGAGGACGTGATAACATTAGACTTCTTTCAAAATTCATGAAAGGAGCTCTCTATTGTGAATAGAGGCAATCAAATTAAATCTTAAGCCAAAACGTTTTCGTCGATTTCTATATCTGTCAGAAATGATTTTAAACCTTTTCAATAAGCCGATTACGTTTTCAACTACCACTCTTCGTATAGAGAGAGATCTATTTTCTGCTTTTTTCTCCTTTGATAAAGGATTCTTTTTTGATCTTCTATGTGGTAATTCAACATTTTTATGTATCTTTTGCATTCCTCTGTAACCAGAATCAGCTAGGATCTTAGTTTGCGGTAATATTGCTATCTTTGATTCTCTAAACATCCGAAAATCATGTTTTCTACCATTGGAGAAAGATGTACATACGACCTTTTTACTCTTCTTCTCTGTTACTATTTGTGTTTTTATAGTATGCCTTTTTTTCTTTCCAGAGTAAAAGCGCTTTTGCTTTTTTTTGGCCTTTCTACTGCTGTTTCAGTTCCATCTATTACCAAAACTTCGTATTCTACATTACTATTTAATAGATCTTTTTTTCCTGGTAATGCAAAATCTGGATGTTTTATTAATGTGTCTTCTACCCACCTTATTATTTTAAAACAGTTGCTTTCACTCATGCCATAACTTTGTCCTATATGAAAATATGTACGATATTCTCTCATATATTCCAGTGCCATAAGTAATCTATCTTCTATACAAAGTTTGCTTTTTCTTCCACTTCTAGCTTTTTTCCTTTTATCCTCCTCATCTAGAATTTCTACCATTCTCTTAAATGTTGATTTTTTTACCCCCGTTAAACGTCGAAACTTTTCTCCTTCTAACTTTTCTATTTCCTTATATTTCATGCTTCCAAATACTTGATCTTACTCTCTCTCCCTCAATTTTGAAAGAAGTCTATTGTAAAACTGCTCTTAGAAAGAGGCATTGATCCTAATATGCAAGATGAAAATGGTAAAATCCCATTGCATGAAGCACTTTTTGGGGAGCATTGTAGTACCGCAGAACTACTTTTGAAACATGGTGCCGATCTGAATAGAAATAGTGACGTTCTGTTGCATACATTGTTTCTTTCTGGATGTTATAAAGCTGTAGAGCTACTTTTGAAACGTAATGTTGATCCTAATATACGAGACGAATATGGCGATGTTCTATTACATAAAGCGTTTTATAGAGAGCATTATAAACCCCAGTTGCGGATTAGAAGTCAGTGAAAAAGATAGGGAAATAGGGTAAACTCCGGAAACATATTATCAAAAAGTAGAGAGGTTACCCATGAATAAAAATGTAACAGAATTATTTTGCTTTGTAGACGATTTTTGCAAGGCTATAAACAAAAATTTCGCAGAAAAACTCCTGCCAAACAGTAAAAAACCTACCAGAACGCCAGAGATTACGCATTCTGAAATTCTTACTATAATTTTACTTTATCAACAATCTAGATGTGAGGACTTTAAATCTTTCTATACATATTATTTGAAAGCACTATATGGATCTGAGTTTCAAAATTTGCCAACATATAGTAGATTTATTAGGCTAAAACCGAGGGTTTTATGGTATTTAGCATTACTTTTGCAATGGCTATGTGAGCAGTCGAAAATGACAGGGATTTCGTACATAGATGCAACATCTATCGCTGTTTGCCATCCAAAAAGAATCTCAAGAAACAAAGTTTTCAAAGGATTGGCAAAGCTTGGAAAGACTACATATGGCTGGTTTTTTGGTTTTAAATTGCATATGGTAATTAATGAAAAAGGTGAAATTCAAGGAGTTACACTTACTAAAGGTAACGTTGACGACAGAAAACCAGTACCAAAATTAACTGAAAAACTGACTGGTCTTTTGTTTGGTGATAAGGGCTATATAAAGAAAGAGCTCTTTGCAAAACTCTTCGATAGAGGACTAAAACTCGTTACCAAAGTAAAAAAAGGTATGAAAAACACATTAATGCTACTTGAAGAAAAGATTTTTTTAAGAAAAAGGTCGATTATTGAAACAGTTTTTGGCTACCTAAAAGACAGACTTGAGCTTGAGCATTCAAGGCACAGGTCTCCAATAAATTTCTTGGTGCACGTCTTTTCCACATTAGTTTCATATTCCATGAAGCCTAAAAAGCCCTGTATTTCTAGATTTTACTATATTGATTAATCCGCAACTGGGGTTTTTAGATAAAGGTGTTAGTTCTAATATACAGGATAATCAAGGTAGAACACCATTGCATTACTTGTGTAGCAAATATTACAAGAATGATAGTGTTGAAATCGCGAAATTGCTCTTAAGGAGAGGTGCTGATCCAGATTCGAAGGATCAAAGTGGCAAAAAACCAATAGACCTTGTTAATCCTGACAGTGGTATTGGAAAACTATTTGGCGCTATTAATTATAAGAAAGCATTCCGGTTTGGATGTGCTACATTATTAACTACAGTAAGTAGCATTGCCTTGGTTTCTGGGGCTGCAGACGCATACATAGGTAAAGTTTGGTGTTCTACTCTTGCAGCAGTTATGGCTGCTGTTGCATTATATTGTGCATACTGTGCAATAAAAGCTATGTTCTTTTCAGGGCCCTCAACTGAATTTACTGAGGCTAGGGCAGAGTTTCTTAATAGTCAGAAATCACCAAATCCGGCAGGTGCAGCTTAATAATTATAGCTAAAGTAATCTAGGTTTACCGTCATTCCGCTACTTGTTAGCGGGATCTCAGATAAGGCGGTATAACGTTGTAATTGGTTAGCATACTTTCCAACGCTCTCGAAGCAATAGCTTGATTTCTACTGAAAGATAACATTATGCCAAGTGCGATACTTGAAGATAAAAGAGAAGAGCCACCATAGCTAAGTAGTGGCAGGGTTATGCCGGTGGTGGGAAAAATACTCAATGTTACTCCTATGTTTATTATGAATTGTGTGATGAATTGCATTGAGATACCGAGAATCACTAACAGATTAAATAATTCATTTTCCCTATATGCAACGTAAAGCAAGCGGGCGGAAATGATACCAAATAACATCAATGTAGCTAAGCACGTAATCAAACCAAATTCTTCTGCTAAAACAGAAAACACAAAATCTGTATGACAATCAGGAAGAGAGGCTTTTACGCTACCTTCACCAGGTCCAACTCCGGTTAATTGACCTCTTTTGAATGCTTCTAATGATTTTGTGACTTGAAAGTTATCGCGCTGCGTAAAAAAGACAAAATTGTAAATCCTTTGCTTTATATGTGGGAGGCATAAGTAAGCTATTGTAGTTCCAGTTGTGGCCATTCCTATTATGCATAGAAAGTATAAAAATGGTATACATGCAATAAACATTTGACCAATAAAAGAATATGTTAAAAGCATGGACATACTGAAATCAGGTTGCAAAAGTAACAACACAAAAACTAACAGAAATATTATGATTGATATGTGCATTTTAAACTTCATTCCGCTGGCCAAGATACTAGCTATAACAACAGAAAAAAATGGCCTTACGAACTCAGATGGTTGAACAGAAATTTTGACAATATGTAACCATCGTTTCGCACCTTTTACCTCTATACCAAGTATTATCGCAATTGCTACTAGAATAGTAAATAAAATGAAACCTGCGAACGAGAGGTTAAGTATAGTTCTTGTGTTGAGAAAAGAAAATGTCACCAAGGTAATTAGTGACAGGACTATATAAATTGTATGGCGCCGTATAAAATAATCCTGTGGTAGAAAAAGACGCTGCGCAATTACAGGGCTTGCTGAATAAACAAGAATGAAGCTTATAGTGAGCAAAAAAAACACTGGAAGGATGAGATAATAATCCAGCGTTCTATACCAGAGTTTAATATTCATTTTGTTCCAATGTGTAATGCCACTATTCCATAGCTCATATTATGAAACTCAACATTCTTAAAACCTACCTCTTCAATCTCCATTTTAAAATCAGCCTGAGTTGGAAATTCTCTGATGCTCTTCACTAAATATTCATAAGAACTCTTGTCTTTAGCAACTATGCTGCCAATTTGAGGAATTACTTTAAATGAATATAAGTCATAAAGTTTGGTAAATATCTCATTTTGATAGTGCATAGGGGCAAATTCTAAGCAGATAAACTTTCCATGTGGTTTTAATACCCTGTGCGCCTCATTTAAAGCCTTCTTGCGGTCAGAAACATTTCGAATGCCAAAAGCTATTGTGCAATAATCAAATTCGGAGTCTTCAAATGGTAAACTTTCTGCATTTGCACATACCCAATCAAAATTAATTTGGTTTGAATTTATAGCTTTATCACGTCCTCTGCTTAGCATATTTTGATTTATATCGCACACTGTAACCTTAGCACTTGGCTCTTTTCTTACTATTCTTATTGCTATATCTCCAGTTCCTCCAGCAACATCTAAAACCTGAGAGTTTTTTATAAAATGCACACTATTTACCATTTTATCTTTCCATAATCTGTGCATTCCTAGGCTCATTATATCATTCATGGTGTCGTAGCGATTTGCTACGGAGTCGAATACCTCTTTAACTAATTGCGATTTCTTCTTGATTTTTATAGTAGACATTACGTAAAAACTCCTTTATAATTAGTAAAAATTAATTTGAATTAACGCAAATGTCAACGACAGGCCTTGAGCCTGTTAAAATCTTCTTCGGCGTGGTATGATGACCGAGTGAGTGGGCTTGATGCAACCACTAAGAAACCTTTGGAGTAAGCAATGTATTTATAATGCTCAAATTCCTCTGGAGTGACATATCTATCAAGTTTTGCATGTTTTGGAGTTGGTTGTAGATATTGACCAATTGTAATAAAATCAACCTCAGCACTGCGCAGATCGTCCATAACCTGAAGTATTTCCTCTTTTGTTTCTCCAAGACCAACCATAAGCCCTGACTTTGTGAAAACTTTAGGATTAATCTGCTTTACCATCTTCAACAAATATAGTGAATGAAAATAGCGAGCTCGTGGTCTTATTTTTGCATACAATCTCGGCACTGTTTCAATATTGTGGTTATAGACATCAGGTGATGCAACAGCAATTGCTTCAAATGCTCCTTTCTTATTTAAAAAATCAGGAGTTAAAATCTCTATTGTTGTTTCTGAAGTTATCTTTCTAATCTCTTCTATGCACTGTATAAACTGACTTGCGCCACCATCTGGTAAATCATCACGATCAACAGAGGTAATGACAACATGTTTTAAGTTTAACTTTTTTATTGCTTTTGCTAAATTTTCTGGTTCATGAGGGTCTAGTTTATCAGGAATGCCAGTTGCAACGTTGCAAAATGCACAAGCACGAGTGCAAACAGAACCAAGAATCATCACAGTAGCATGACGTTTATTCCAACATTCACCAATATTTGGACATGCAGCTTCTTCACATACCGTATGTAAGTTATGCAGTTTAACGATGTTTAAAGTTTCATTGAATACTTCACCGGTCGGAGCTTTTGCTCTGAGCCATGGAGGTTTGCTATGCATCTGAAACGGCTAACTCTACCTCTTGCTTTACTAAAACTTTTTTCAACCTTCTTTTTATCTTCTGCGCTTTCTCACTTAGTTTAATCGTTCTTGTATTGAGCAAAAAAGCATCCAAATCACCTTTGTAATCTATAGTTCTCAAAGTTCTTGTTGCCACACGAAATCTAAACTTTTTATTTAATATATCACTTGTCAACGTAACCTTATGTAAATTTAAAAGAAAGGTACGCTTTGTTTTACGATTCGAATGTGATACCTTATTACCAAAAGATTTTTTTCTATTTGTTAATTCACAAACTCTACTCACTTCAATATACCAAATTATTCTATGTACTTAGATTACCTTATATAGTCAAATAGTCAATACTCTCTTGCTTAATTTTTATACCATATACTGCTTTATAACCAAAAAATATCGTAATTTTTTCTATTATAAGAGAAATCATATGCTGAATTTCCAATGCTTTACTGCCATTTGTTACTACCAGATGCAACACACCCGAATTTATATTCTGTGCATATGAGATTTTTTTCGGTTTTGTACACTCTGCTATTTCTTTCCCTACTATATTTTGCCAGTTTAAAATCAGACGTATTTCATTTTTGCTAATCTTATTTTTCATGCATTTTAATGCATAATTTTCTATTATAGACTTTAATTTTTTTGGACCGCTACGTTTGAGCATTTTTTTGCTATGAATCAGACTTTTCCATGGTTATAACATAGTGCGATGGATATTGTTTATAAGTTCCAGTAACTGCATAGGTAGCAAAGCCAGGCAACCATAACAGGTTTAATAAAGTAGCCTTATTAAAACTTTCACCCACCATCACATGTAATTGTTCATAACCCGCTTTTTTACAATCAATAGATAATAATCCTAAACCTCGCTGAATAACCACTGCTTCAGGATTAGATGTGATAGAATGGCTCGTTCCAGATGGATCACGTACAACACATCTGATTCTTTCTATTAAATTACCTTCACCATTTACTACCTTCATTTGAATTGTTTGCATAGGACCGGAGAACATTGTTGCAAAACAACCAGTAAGTAAGTTAGTTAACAGTAATATTAAAAAGATATTTCTTAATCTAAAAGCCATACAAATATAGTAGCAAAATATTCTGCATTATAAGTCAATTTTTTGTTATCCTGTTGCCTTACCATAGATCAAAAATTTCTGCACTCCAGTGCTACGTGCTGGAATGCAGCTCTACCCTCTAGCCCCACACCGTAAAAGCAGTATTTTTATGCAAAACTTATCTCAACGTAGCACTTGTCAAGATCGTTCCATTTACCAAATTTTGTGCTGTCATCTTTGCCTCATAATTAACCTTATAGCTGTTTTAATTGTAATTAGTTAAATTATTATTAACTTGCCAGGCTAGATCCAAAAAAACAATTGTGTGCTGCAGTAACAAACAAAGTAATGTTTGTGAGAAGCTTTGTTGAAGATGAAGGAAGGTCCTTCGAAATCGATTTTCAGGAGCAGGTTTCAAACTCCTATACGAAGTCATCACATTTTGTGAACCTCACCGGTGGCAGAATCTGGGTAACGAGGTCTTCTTCCTATACTCCATAATAAAAACAGAAAGTACCTCAGCAAAAGTGCCACGCGCTGGAATGACAATTAGATTTTTGCTTTATGCAGAATAGTTTTCAAAGAGATCTGCTACATTTTCCTCATGCCACTTACAACTTCTACAAGCAATGCAAACATAAATGAAGAATACAAATATCCTTTTGGTAGTTCTATGTGAAGTCCATCAAGTATGAGGTACATACCAACAAATAAAATAAATAAAATGGCGATTATTTTCAACCCTGGGTTAGATTTGATTAATTTAGCAGTATAACTTGACAAAAATATCATTGCTAATATGGAAAATGTAAATGCTGTAGCAATTATTACCATGTTATGAGTTAATGCTATAGCAGTTAATATCGAATCAACCGAAAAAACTAAATCTATTAATATAATTTGTAGCACAACTAAAAAAAATTTTGATTTAACGTTTGCCTTTGTTTTATTCTCCTTACGCACAAAAATGTCGTTCCATAACTCCATAGAGCTTTTAACAATAAGGAATAACCCTCCTGTAATCATAAGTAAATCCTTTACTGAGATATCCAGCGATGCAGCGTGAAATATAGGTTTTTGCATTGACAATATAGATGATGTAAAAAATAGTATTACAAAACGCATTAATAGCGCTAATCCAAGACCCATAAGGTGCACTCTTTCTCTCAGCGCATTTGGTACCTTATCTATTGCTAGAGAAATAAAGATTAAATTATCTATACCAAGTATAGTTTCAAGTAGTGTAAGTGTCAGTAAAGTCCAAGCATCGGCTAGCATTTTTGTCCCAAATTCGGCTCTTCTTACTCTACAATAGATGTGTAAAAATTAAATGACTTCACTCAGAAGTTTTATGCAGCTCTCCAGAAAAACAGAAGGTCATTAATTGAAAGAGTTTCTTAGGAGCGTCGAACAAGAAAAAAATCTTGTTAAACCGGAAAGAAACTATTTCTTCGCTTCCATAGCAATTTCTATATATAATTTATCAAGAAGTACTTCTGCAGTTATAACCGACTGACCAATGGTGCTTAAGTGCCAGTTTAGGAGCGTGGTTTTGGAGAAACCACTGATGGAGTCTTTGAGACTACCTCGATTAGAAGAGCGTATAATTCAACCGTTCCAAGCTAAAGTGCTTCTACATTAGAAATTATATAAGGAGGAACTTGAGATGGCAAAAACAAAAAGTAAATTAGAAATCTAATGCAGCAGGAATAGATGTTGGTTCATCTGTACACTATGTGTGTGTACCTGAGGGAAGAGATGAGCAACGTGTTCAGAAATTTGTCAGTAATACTTGATATCTCTGCCACCGATATTTTGTGATCATAAATTTCCTCAACATGTGACACTATATCTCTATAGCCCATACCACTGGCAAATGTGCTCAAAATCTTCGTTTCAAGCTCTGGTTTGTTTGCCTTTTTTTGACTATTTGTGGTTCCTTCCCTATCTCTTGGCGTCAAAAGCTCTGCGCTTGTACGTAAAGTCTCTCCCATTTCTTCGATTATTCTCTTCGCTTTCAGCCGACAAGTGGTTTTCTATTTCACCTTCCAGGCTTACCTCCAGCAACTTTTTTATAAACGGTGTTAATGCTCCATCTCTTCCTGTCAAAGGTCTTCCTTCTCGTATAGACGATAGAATATTTGCTTCCAGTTCTTTATAGTCTACCAAACCAGTAGTTTTATTTGCTATTCTTTGATTCATATGTCAAACCTCCATTTTTTTATATCAATTTATTACTTTTTTTTCGGTTTGACACACTTTTTTGAACATTCCCTTGCTAAATTTGAGATAGCTTCATAAATTTATTGTGCGTTACCTACTATCCGAAGAGCGATGCAACAAAGCCATCCCAGTGTCAGCTACTTGGATGACACCATTTGTTGTAAACTCACTTTTTCTTGATTTATCTTGTCTACCTATTTTGCCACTCTGCTGAACGGACACCTTGGTTTTCACTTTTCTTTTAACCTTGCAATGATATTTTCTTTGCCGATAAAAATTAATAATTTAGCGAGCTCTGGTCCTGTTTCTGTTCCTGTTAAAGCTGAACGCAACTGCGTAAATAGGTCTTTTGCCTTTATATCCACTGTTTGTCGAATAGTTTTGACCCATTCTGACAACGTGTTTTCATTACAATCGCCTTGAGGCAATACATTGAACGCAATTTTTATAAGCTCCTTATCAAGAATCACAGACTCTATATCGGATTTGCATATTTTCCACCACTTGGCCACCTCAGAAAACCTTTCTATATTGTTCCTTATAAAATACCAAAACTCTGAGGAGTCCACTCCAATTTGATTTAAACGGTCTTGCACCATTTCAAATGGCATTTGTTGCAGAACTTTGCTATTTAGCTTGTATACTTCACTCAAGCTGAATTGTGCAGATGCTGAGCTAAATTTTTTAATATCAAATGAGTCAATCAAAGATTGCATACAGGCGCAAGCTTCAATTGGATTGGATGTTCCGAGCTTTACTAAATAACTAACTAGCGCCATCGGTTCAATTTCATCTTCTTTTATGGATTTGATATCCAGCCCACCTTTTCGTTTCGATATCTTGTTATCATCAAAATGTAGCAGAGGAAGGTGAGCAAATGTAGGGATTTTCGCTTTTAATGCTTTAATCATTTGGATCTGAACTGCGGTATTAGTTACATGATCTTCCCCGCGTACAATATGGGTTACATTAAAGTCAACATCATCGATAGCAGAAGGTAACATGTATGTGTACATTCCATCTTCTCTTTTTACCACAGGGTCGCTGATGCTATTGGTTGCAATATTTATTTCGCCTTTAACTTCATCATTCCATTTAACAACCTCGTTTCTATCCAACTTAAATCTAAAATGTGGTCTTCGTCCTTCTTGCTCATAACGAATTTTCTCTTGCTCAGTTAGAAGCAATGCACTTCTGTCATAAACAGGAGGAAATCCTTGTTTTAATTGCAACTTTCGTTTAATTTCTAACTCTTCTCTTGTTTCATAGCATGCATAAATATGTTCTTCTTTTATTAACTGCAAAAATACCTCGTTATAGCGCTCAAAGCGCTCTGATTGCTTAAAACTTGCATCCCAATTGATACCAATCCATTTCAAGTCTTCTATGATATCATTTATATATTTGACATCTGAACGCTGAAGGTCAGTATCATCAAAACGGAGTAAAAATTTCCCATTTTGATTACGTGTGTACATCCAACAAACCAGAGCAGTTCGTACGTTTCCTACATGGAGATAGCCAGTTGGGCTTGGAGCGAATCTTGTTAGCATTTAAATAGCAATATTGTTTACTCTAATTTATTTTAATTTTATATAAATATACTGCTAAAGCAAGTGTTCCTACTCTTCTTTCTTGGCTGATCCATAGTTAGCGTTAAAGAACTACGGCTTATTGGCATGGAAAAGGCTACTTAAGTATACCGAGCAGGAACCGAGTACAAAAACTCCTAAAAATACACTAAATCTTGGTTTGCACATGTTTCATTTTCTGCCATAAGAGACAATAATTCTGCGCTCTCATGGAGACTATTTGCACCAGCTTTTAAGATATGAGATTTTGCTTCTGTAAGTTCACATTCAATCTTATCTATTTTCTCATTCAAATTTCTATGTGCATCTTTGATTAACGTATCCACTTTACCTTCTAAAAGTTTTCTTGCTTCTCCACTTTGTTCAGTGAGAAGATCATCTATTTTTTTTGTGATTTCAGGCTTTATAAGACTTTCAATTTTTTCTTCACTGTATTTTTTGACTGCTTCTTCTATCTGAGTCTTTATTTCTGGCTTCAGCAGATCTGCAACTTCTGGTCCTACATTTTTTACTGCTTTTTCAGCTGCATCTTTAGCTGCTTTTGTAGCATTTTCATTAACAGACTTCAATATATTTTTTTCTATTGCCTGAGCTTTTTTGTTTACTTCAGCTTCAGCTGCTTTTCTAGCTTCTGCTTTTAAGTCGTCACCCATTTCGGCTATTACTTGACTCGCAGCTTCTTTTGCTGTTTTGCTTATACCCAGAATTTTATCAAACATTCCTGCACGATACACTTGAGAGTTGAAGTTTGATTCGTTAGCCAAATTTTTGTAATTGTATTTTACCATAATATACTCCTTAATTTAAAAAATAATACTAATATTAGCATGTAAATATAAATGTTATATTAATATTAGCATAGTTGCTTTTTAGAGCAGTAGTATAAATTTATAACGCCTTTAAAAAAGTTCATGACTTAACGACAAGGAGCATTATATTGGTATCATGACTAACTTAGAAAAGATGAGAAAAAAACTGCAAAATCAAATTAATTATCATAATGTCTTGTATTATCAAAAAAGTAAGCCAGAAATAAGTGATGCTGAATATGATGAACTGAAAAAAAAGTTAGCTGAAATAGAGCCAGAAATTTATGCAACACAAGATAGTGTTGGTGCTCCGCCTGATGAGAGATTTTCTAAAGTGGAACATCAAGAACCTATGCTTTCTCTTGAGAATGCTTATGATGAACAAGGTGTAGAGAAATTTTTGTCTAAAATAAAGAGGTTTTTAATTGAGGACAAAATAGAGATATTATGTGAACCAAAAATTGATGGGTTGTC
The DNA here is from genome assembly GCF_936270145.1 of Wolbachia endosymbiont of Oedothorax gibbosus. Taxonomy (GTDB): domain Bacteria; phylum Pseudomonadota; class Alphaproteobacteria; order Rickettsiales; family Anaplasmataceae; genus Wolbachia. The sequence continues at coordinate 150,455 of NZ_OW370537.1, read as the reverse complement.
GTTTTCTGCAATTTATGAGGATGGAAGATTTGTTAAAGCTGCAACTCGAGGTGACGGTTTTTTAGGGGAAGATGTCACTCACAATGTTGCAACAATAAAAGGCTTTCCTAAGTTTTTGCAAGGTGTGCAAGGAAGACTAGAAGTAAGAGGTGAAATATACATCGGTAACAGCGACTTTTTAAAGTTAAATGAAAACAATGAATTTGCCAATCCTCGAAATGCAGCCGCTGGTTCTCTAAAGCAATTGGATGCAAACATTACAGCAAGCAGACCTCTTAGATATTTTGCTTATTCTTTGATTGGCGGAGCAGAGAAAAGTCAAAGTGAAATACTAAATAAACTTGAGGTACTTGGTTTTTGCGTAAATGAGCATCGTTCCTTAACAAGTAGTTTGAATGGAATGCTGAAGTTCTATAACGAGATCTATAATTGTCGCTATAACTTGGATTATGATATTGATGGAATAGTATATAAAGTAAATGATTTGGTACTACAAAATCGTCTAGGGAATACTCACAAAGCACCGCGCTCAGCACTTGCGTACAAGTTTTCTGCGGTTTATGCAAAAACAAAGTTAAATAAGATATTTATACAGGTGGGTAGAACAGGAGTTTTAACTCCAGTTGCAGATTTAGTGCCAGTCAATATTGGTGGGGTGCTAGTTAGTAGAGCAAGTCTGCATAACCAAGATGAGATAAAACGTAAAGACATAAGAGAGGGAGATATTGTAACAATCAAAAGGGCAGGGGATGTAATTCCCCAGATCGTTGAAGTAAGCAGAGATTCTCGTCTTCCAAATACACCTGAATTTGTGTTTCCTGACGTATGTCCTGAATGTGGCAGTAAAGTGCAGATTGAAGGAGTGGCAGTAAGATGTCCTGAGGAATTTGCTTGTAAAGCTCAAATAATAGAAAAACTAAAGCATTTTGTATCGAAAAATGCATTTGATATTGTTGGCCTTGGTGATAAGCAGATAGAGTTTTTTTACGACCTTGGTCTGATAAAACAAATCCATGATATTTTTACTTTAGAAGAAAAATTGGATGAATTTAATCTGGAAGAACAGCCTGGTTGGGGCAAAAAATCAATAGCTCATTTATTAAATGCTATACAAAGCAGAAGGATAATAACTCTAGATAGGTTTATATTTTCTTTAGGTATTAGATTTATTGGCCAAGTTGCAGCAGAATTGCTTGCAGATTATTATGTTTCTTATTATAATTGGTATAATTCGATGTCATCAGATAATACTGAGCTAGTCAGTATAGACGGCATAGGAAAAAAAGGGGCTGAATCTTTGGAATCATTTTTTTCTGAGGAACGCAACATCAAAATGTTAAATGATCTTACTGCTTGTCTTCAAATTCTTCCTGCGAGCTCCAACTCTAGCGGTTCTGTTTTAAATAATAAAATTATAGTATTTACTGGTAAGCTACTTGCTATGAGTAGAGGAGAGGCAAAAGTAAGAGCCAAAACTCTGGGAGCAAAGGTCAGCTCAAGCCTCTCTGCTAAAACTGACTATCTAATTGCAGGAGAAAAACCAGGATCCAAATATAAAAAGGCAGTGGAATTAGGTGTGAAAATTTTAGATGAAGATCAGTGGCATAAAGTGATAAGTTCGGGAGTGTTCAAGTGACATTTGATAGCATTAAAACAATGGTCATTTTGCTTGGATGTGTGATATAATTTAAATTGTAAGGTCTAAAAAATACTAGCATGAATGAAGTGATAACATTTGGTTGTCGTCTAAATTTTTACGAGAGTGAGTTAATCAAAGAAGCATTAAAAAAAGCAAAGAGAGAAAATGTTGTTGTGGTGCATAGCTGCGCAGTAACAAACGAAGCAGAACGCCAAGTAAAGCAAAAAATACGTAAGATCTATAAAAATGACCCAAGTAAGGAAATTATCGTTGTTGGCTGTGCTGTTCAGTTGGATCCTGAAGCGTATAGCGATATTCCTGGTGTGAGTAAAGTGCTGGGCAATCAAGATAAGCTAAAAGCTGAAAATTACTTACTAAATGACGATAAAATCTTAGTCAGTGATAACCAAGTAGAACCTGTTCTAATTAATGGATTTGAAGATAAATCAAGGGCGTTTATTGAAATTCAAAATGGTTGTAATCATAGCTGCACATTTTGCTCAATTACTGAGGCAAGAGGGAACAATCGATCTGTGCCAATAAACAGTATTATAGAGCAAATTAGAATCTTTGTAGAAAATGGATATCAAGAAGTAGTGTTTACAGGTGTTGATATTACTGACTTTGGTACAGATTTGTTTGCTAAGCCATCACTTGGTTCAATGATTAGGAGAGTTTTAAAGGATATACCAGAGTTGAAGAGGCTAAGACTTTCCTCTATCGATGTTGCTGAAGTTGACGATGAATTAATAGATTTAATAGCTAATGAGTCAAGACTTATGCCTCATTTACATTTGAGTCTACAATCTGGTAACAATTTAATACTAAAGAGAATGAAGCGTCGTCACAACAGGGAACAAGTGATAGAATTTTGTCATAAAATGAAGAGCTTGAGGCCTAATATAGCATTTGGCGCTGATATTATTGCTGGATTTCCAACAGAAACTGATGAAATGTTTCAGGATACAGTTGATCTACTAAAAAAAATAAATGTAGTTTATCTACATGCTTTTCCATATTCAGAGCGGAAAAATACACCTGCTGCACGGATGCCACAAATATCAGAGGATGTGCGTAAAGAACGAGTAAAAAATTTAAGAGAAGTAAATAAAGAAATGATGAGCAATTTTTATCAATCTTTGCTCAGCACCGAGCAAAGCGTTCTGGTTGAGCAAAATCATATCGGTAGAACAGAAAATTTTGCATTAGTAAAGCTTGAATCAAAAGCTCAAGCCAAGAGTATTGTGAAAGTTAATGTTAAAGGAGTGGAAAATAATTATCTAATCGGAAGTATCTTACCTTAATTTTTTGTACATTAAAGAAATATATGATATAGTAGTTATACTATAAATAATAATTATGGGTTCATTTGTTATAACTAAAATATCTATTACTTTATTTTTGATTTTCATTCCATGTGTCTATTTTTTTATTACTTATACCAGTAATAATACACACATTGAGCAAATACAACCCTTAAAACTAGAAACAGACAATAATGAAAGTGTAATACGTTCTGAAGAGGTTACTGAAAAAGAAATACTAATAAATGATTTAAAATATCAAGAACTTGAAAGTAGTCCTATTAAGCAACCTTCTATTCTCCAAGTAGCTAATCAGAAAAATATGTGGTCACGCATTCCAGATCGAGCTGATAATGAGCAACTCACAAAAAAAAAATCGAAAAAACTTAATTTTTATGTTAGGGCTAACGGTGGTAAGGTATACCATGATAATTCAGAAACATTTGTAAAGGGTATAAAAGCAATAGGAGAAAGATTTATTAGTTTAATCAATGCAGATGATCCTAATAGTTCTTGGATAGAAAATGCAATATCAGGGTTAATAAAAAAGGGATTAGTAGATGAAATTGAGAGTATACGGCAGTTTAACGGTAAAATTGATTTCCAGTGGCTCAGCAGCATATCTTTAGGTTACTATGATGGGGAAAATGGCCGAGTTGATTTTGAAACCATGTATTCTAAAGTCAATATTGAAAATAGTAATTCTCCTCCGGTATTTGATAAATCAGCAAGTGTATTTGCGTTTTTGTTAAACTTCTATTATAATCCCAGCATTCAGGGTACACAATTTGCTCCGTACATCGGTCTTGGTATAGGGCCAACAGTTTTTAGATTAAAAAGGATTAGTGGGTCACCCCAAAATTCAATGCCACTTAATGTTCCTTGGTTTGCTTATCAAATAAAACTTGGTGTTGATTATTCAATAATCCCAGAAGTAAAAACCTTTCTCGGCTATCGTTACTTTAGCGTTCCGATACCTGTTGCAGATGACATATCTACTCACAATATTGAAGTTGGTCTGATATTTAATTTTTAGTAATTATTCAACATATACAAATTCTCATCTTTTCTGTCTAGCAAACCAAAAGTTGGTACTATTGTTGCTTTTAAAAAGATGACGGTTTCTACTGTTCTAATGTTATTCGCTAGCCTTTTTGACTTCCGGTGCAATAAGCTTTGCTTATCTTCTCTATGCTCTATAAGCCCACCGATTACCATAATTTCACCGCTCTTAATTTTTAACATAGAGTTCATTTCTCTGATTTCAACAATTGGAATGTCGCTATTTAATTTCATTCTATTCTGCTGTGCGACGTACTCTATATCTGGATCTTTAGTGTAGCCGTTAATTCTTGATAAAGTTGGGTGTATATCCATGAATATTTCACTAGTATCAATGTTAATGCTTGGGTGAATTATTAGCACAACACCTATTGGAACGCTATTCATCTTGGTAATCAAGGTCTGATTAGAGTTTCTAGTATCTTTTTGTATATCGGAAGTAAAATAAATATGGTTTTTGGTAAATGAAATCATCGCTTGCTGATTATTTATAGCATGTACTCTAGGACTTGAAATTACAGTTGAAGTGCCAAATTTGTCTAAATTTTTTACTAAGTTCACTAAATCACTCGCACCAAAGCTCATTGCTAGATTAATGATGGAATTATCGTGATCCATTGTAGACTTGGCTCCATCATGTAGATCATTTAAGTTTATACCAGAAAGATATTTGTCATCTAACACAACTTCAACTATTTTTGCCTCTATCATTACTTGAGAAGACGCTAATTTCTTAACCTTATTAATATATTCTTCAACAGCTTTATGGATATCTTTTCTAGCATTCAAAATAATAACACCAGCTTCTCTGTTGGATGAAAGGAATTCGCCATCATCCACCCCGTTAACATCGATTATTGCATTCAAGCCTTTTTCTAATGAATTCCATAAGTCACTACTGTATTGAGACTTCATAACATTGTTATAGTCCCTATCAACGTTACTTCCATCACTGCTCGTAATATTGTTACTAATGACGAAACTGCTTTGAGCAGAATGTTGAATATTAATGAAGTCTACGTAATAATTTTGCGCGTATGGCAAGTCCTGCTCAATTCTAATTACACCGTTACTTGTTGAGTAACGCAGTTTGGCGCTGTTGGCTATACTCTGCATTACTTCGTTTATATTCTTATCTTTTAGCTTTAAAATAATATTACCTGATATTTTTGGATCTATATCCAGGTTAATGTCAGAAAGTTTCCCTATCTCAATCAGCAAATCCTTTACTGATACTTCTTCACTAACATTAATAGAAATAAGCTGACTACTGGTCGTGAGATCAGGAAATTCTATTGGTAAAGGCATAATTTCTGGTATTGCCGGTTCATTAATCTCCAAAGAGGTGTTATATTGTTGCAACGAGTGCTCACCTATATCATGATGATCTTCGTTGTCTATGTTAGTCGGATGTTGCTTAGTAGGCAGGTGTGTGCAAGAAATAATAAAAAGAAGCATTAAGCATTTAAAAATAGCCATTAGAATAGCATACGAAATCTATACTAATAGATTTCTATAAAAATATTAAAAATGTATTTAATTTCGTTTTCATCGAACAGATAATTGTCATATATTAGCTTGACCTACACTGGCTATAGCTATTGATTTACAGAAAGAGTTAACAAGAGAAAGAGACATTTTAAAAAAAGCCCTGGCCAGTCAAAAAGAGTAAAATATTTTTTTATATAGTAAACACCATAAAGTGCAGGTGGGGTTTTGAATTAGTGGCTACCATAAGTGGACTACAAGGAAAATAAGCAGTAGCAAATAAGGAGTTATTAGCAGATATTCAAAAAAAGTTTCTAAATGTAGATATGGAGCTCCTAAAATTCATGCTGAATTAAAGGCTTTGGGTAAAAGTTGCAACTTAAAAACAGTGCAAAGTATTATGCAGAAAAATGGCATTTGGGCTATATTGAGAAGAAAATTTAAAGTTAAGAAACAACAAACGGACAGTAGCTTCCAATATATTATACCAACCCTCATAAATAACTAGACAAATAATTCACAGAGCAAATGGTTTTGATCGAACTTTCCGTAATATCTCGAATAAATTCAGATACAGCATTTTCAAGTAATTTAATAGAGTCATACATCTTGTTCTTTATTATATTTTCCTTTAAATGTTGCCAAAATCTTTCCACAGGATTGAGCTCAGGCGAGTACGGCGGCAAATAAATTATGGTGATATTTTCAGGAGTTTTTAAACCTTTAGACCTATGCCAACTTGCGCAATCCATGATAAGAAAAGCTTCTCTAGTCCCCAAATCTTTCGACATCTGCTCCAAAAATATGTTCATGCAATCTGTGTTTACATGTGGAGCAAGTAGGCTAATATCCTCTCCATTCCTGGGATTTACAGCGCTGTAAAGATAGAAGTTTTCTCTTCCGATTTTTACTTTAACTTGTGTTCTTGAGCCCTTTTTAAACCATCCATGTCCAACTTTTGAGTGCGTTCCAAATCTCGATTCATCGAAAAAAAACCTCCTTTTTCCGGTTCTTTTCCACAATTTCATTGAGATTTTTTTTGAACTCCTCTTGTTTGTTTTTGTCTTGTTTATAATGTGCTGGACGAGGTGTGATATATGTAAATCCTAGCTTCTTCATAAGCCTTCTCGCCGTTGACTCACTTACTTTGATAGCTAACATTCCTTCAACTATACCTTGCAATTTTTTAGCAGTCAGATTTGCCCCATCTTCTTCTATTACCTCTCTTATTTTTTCCTTCTTCTCCTCGTTCAGTTTTGGTTTAGGTCCTCGCCCTGGCTGTATTGCAAACCCAATAACACCTTTTTCTTTAAATCTTGCAATCCATTTCATTAATGTCGTTCTCGTAATTCTATATATTTTAGCAACTTTTGAGATACCATACTCCTTTGCTGATATTATTGCTTGTAACCTTCTTCCTATCTCTCCTCTTATTCCATATTTTTTTAATTCTAACTTGCATTGATTATATAGTTCTTCTCCTATTGCTTTACTTTTTCCTGCCATAAACTACATATTTATTCTTTCTAGCCTCAATTATTTGTAGTTTTTACTATTTGTCTATCTATTAGTGGAGATTGGTATTAGACCAAAACTTTATTGTCGATCAACCAAATAAAGTATGGGTTTACTTATATAAAAACCAAGGAAGGATGTTGGCAGGATCTATATTCACGCATATGAGCAGTTCAATAAATAAACAATTGGTTATGATTAATGGCCGTGTAAACCTGCTGAAAATCTACTATTACATAGTGATCAAGGTTCACAATATACTTCATCAATATCTCTTATCCACAAAAAACATAGATGAGTCATAAAGGTTGTTGTTACGACAATTCTGTTGTGGAAAAGTTCTCTAAAAAGGGAGTGACACCTCTTGGCACTCTAAACAGCATATCAAAACTGCTATATTTGAATATATAGAAATTTTTTATAACAAACAACGTCACTATTAACTATTGCATTCCTGAGCATTTTGATTCATCATTTCCTTTGTGAAAAACATTCCAAACTTTCTCTCCTCTTTTTCTTGGTAAGGTCACATTGTTTCTACGCTACAATTATCAACCCCTATATTACCCAAGACCATCGCTTTTATGAACGATAGCTTTCTCTTTCTTTTTATAAACCTTGTTGTAATTGAGATTTTGTCTGCTTTTTCATTAAAAAATTCTTTGAGCTTTTTTGATAAGCAAGTTATTTTATTCATTGGTTCTCTCACTAAAAGTATATCTGGGAGAACTTATACCTTATTATTCTATCTCTTTCACACCTTTATTTCCTTAACTTGACGCGTATGCTTTTTTGAACATTCCCAGTGAACCAAACTTGCTTAAGACCACTTAATTAGTTATAGTTGTAAGTTTGAGGTACAGTAAAATGACAGCTTTTGTCCCTTTGATTATTTTTTTAATCTTGTACCTTGGAAGTGGTGCTTATTTTTCTTTTATCGGAACTGATAATCCACTTCATCAGGTTTCACCAGTAATCTGCTTATTACCAGCACTATTTTTTGCTGTCTCACGTGGTACAAATAAAATTCAGCATAACATCGATACTGTTATCGAGGGCATGGGTGACAAAAGCACCCTTACTATGTGTTTAATTTTTCTATTTTCTGGAGCATTTTCTGCGGTTACTCAATCAATTGGTAGCGCAGACACTGTTGCTAATTTAATTCTTAATTTCCTTCCAGCACGATTACTACTTCCTGGAGTATTTTTGGCTTCTGCTTTTATTTCAACTGCAATTGGCACATCTATGGGAGTTGTTGCGCTGATGGTACCTATAGCTGTTAATCTGGCAAAAAGTGGAGCTTTTGGTCTTGAAATAGGAACTGCAACTGTAGTAGGTGGTGCCGTGTTTGGCGATAACCTTTCGATGATATCTGATACCACCATTGCATCTGTTTCTTCACAGGAAGCTTCAGCAAAAGATAAACTTAAAATGAACTCTAAAGTTGCACTTATTGCCAGCATTATAACACTCATCTACCTAGCAGTTGCCTCAAATAGTACAAAAATTATTTCTATATCAAATTTAGATTATTATTCTATAACAAAAATTATTCCTTACATTTCTTTAATAATCATGGGGCTGCTTGAAGTCGCCACTTTAGTAACAATAACTATAAACATAATTATTGCTGGTGTGCTAGGAATAACTTTTTTTGACTATGCTATCATTCAATTTCCTCATGACGTGTATGACGGTTTCAAAAAAGTAAACGAAATAGTGATATTTGCTCTATTTATTGGTGGATTGAGCCATATAATGTACAAGCAAGGTCAAAAAGCGTTGCATAAACTCATCGATGAAAGCAATATCACAAAAACTAAAGCTGAATTTGTGATAGCAGGAATTGCGTCTATGTTTACTACCTTAGTTGCCAATAATACCATTGCTATTTTACTAAGTGGTGGCATTGCAAAAAGGCTTGCACAAAAACACAGTATTGCGCCACATCGCAGCGCATACTTATTAGATGTTTTTGCTTGTGCTACAAAAGGTATCTTACCTTATGGTTCCCAACTATTGCTAGCAGGTAGCATCGCCTCTGTATCACCTATTTCTTTATTAACACAGGTATATTATTGCTTTATTCTAGCGGCAGTTACAATAGGCGAAATAATCATCAACAGCAGAAAAGAGAAACATTGTGCGGCTGCAACTTAGAGTTTCTCTTTATCAGTGCGTTTTATAAGAAACGGAATTACTTAACACATAATGACAGTTGTGGCCTATGCAAGAAGTCTATTGACTTTGAGCGCACTTTAGCCTATACAATTTCAATATCTTAAACTGTCAAATATGCCCGATCTAAAGACAATGATGTTAAATTTTGGACCTCAGCACCCAGCTGCACATGGAGTGTTGCGTCTTGTTTTAGAGATGGATGGCGAAGTGATTGAAAGAGCTGATCCTCACATTGGGCTTTTGCACCGTGGCACTGAAAAATTAATAGAACACAAAACGTATCTTCAAGCTTTGCCTTATTTTGATCGTCTTGATTATGTATCACCAATGTCACAAGAGCATACATATTCGTTATGCGTTGAAAAATTGTTGCAATGCGAAATTCCGATCAGAGCAAAGTATTTACGTGTTTTATTTTGTGAACTGACGAGAATACTAAATCATTTACTGAATGTCTCTTCTCAAGCACTTGATGTTGGAGCAATGACTCCTCTTTTATGGCTCTTTGAAGAAAGAGAAAAAATATTGGAATTTTACGAAAGAGCTTCAGGCGCAAGGTTTCACGCAGCTTACATAAGACCAGGTGGAATTGCAGCAGATATTCCAGAAGGCTTGATTGAGGATATTGCAAAGTTTATAGAGCAATTTCCAAAGTATATAGACGATGTTGATGAGCTTTTAACAGAAAATAGGATATGGAAGCAACGCACCGTAGGAATCAGTGAAATATCAGTAGCACAAGCACTTGATTGGGGCTTTAGTGGACCAATGCTGCGTGCTGCTGGGCTTGCTTGGGATTTGCGAAAAAGCCAGCCATATGAGATATATGATCAACTGGATTTTGATATACCTATTGGCCAAAATGGTGATTGTTATGACCGTTATCTAGTTAGAATGGCAGAGATTAGGCAGTCTATTAGTTTGGTTAAGCAATGTATAGAGAAAATGCCTGAAGGGCCAGTAAAAACTGAAGATAGAAAAATTTCTCCACCGCCAAGGGAAGAAATGAAAAAATCTATGGAGGCCATGATTCATCATTTTAAACTTTATTCAGAAGGGTATCGTGTACCAGAAGGTGAGGCTTATGCAGCCGTTGAGGCACCAAAAGGCGAGTTTGGAGTGTATATAATTTCAGATGGTACCAATAGACCTTATAGATGCCGAATAAGAGCACCTGGCTTCGCACATTTACAAGCCTTGGATTTTATGGCAAAGGGTCACATGCTCGCTGATATTGCAGCAATTATTGGTTCACTCGATATAGTTTTTGGTGAGATTGATAGGTAACTCAACTGATGATCTTCTATCAAAATTGTACAAATTCATTGCCATTCCTTTAATTCAGCGTTCTCTATCTTTATAGCCTTATCTTCTGCTTTTAAACTTTCATTCTCTTTTTTCAAGTTTACCTTATTTGCCGCTATCCTAAATGGGTACCCTAAACTTGCCAATCTTTATGTTCATTTGTAACCGTTTATTGTTTTGCACCCCAGTCTTTTTCAAATATTGCTAGCCCTTGGTCAGTAAGCGGGTGGTTAATTAATTGTTTAAGTACTTTTGCTGGCACAGTAATTGAATCAGCACCAAGTTTTGCAGCCTCTATTACATGTGCTGGGCTTCTCACTGACGCAACAAGAACTTTAGTATCAAACCCGTAATTAGAATATATAGTGCATATATCTTCTATGAGCGATAAGCCATCATAGCTTATATCATCAAGACGACCAACAAAGGGAGAAATAAAACAAGCACCGGCCTTAGCGGCAAACAGTGCTTGTCCAGGAGAAAAACATAATGTGATGTTAACAGGTATTTTATGCTCTGTCCACAACTTTTTACAAGAAATTAATCCTTCATATGTAAGGGGCAATTTTACCACAACATTATCAGCGATTTCCGCTAACTTAAGGCCTTCTTTAACCATATCTGCATGGTTATTTGCAACAACTTCAACACTAACAGGCCCCTTGATAATAGAGCATATTTCACGCACTAAATCCTCGTATTTATCTTTACGCCCGGACTTTGCTATTAAAGAAGGATTAGTTGTTATGCCATCAATGAACTCTTTTAGTTCTTTAATTTCATTTAAATCAACGCTATCAAGAAAAATTTCCATATTAATCTCCTATTAAAAAACTATCTTTACAAAACATTGTCATCTTTGAAGGCAAAAGTACAAAAATGGTGTTATCCCAGTGTCTGCTACAGAACTGCACGAACGTTCAGTAAGGCAAGGTGTCATTCCAGTGCGTAACAGTGAAATCCAGCCTATTTCATCATAGAAATTGTTTTTGACATATGTTCCTAGAATCCCCTGCCAATTGCATAATTTACAAATATTTTTACACCTAGATCCCAGTGTCACACACTGGGATGACAAAGGCAAACACTGGAATGACAGGAAAGAGAATATTGGATGACAGAAAAAAAAGCACTGGGATGACAAAAGTTGGGCTACTCGGATGATAAGAAAGTGATAACCGACTTTTTGCCTAAAATAACTAAGAAAGAAACTTCTCATCAAGATAACTTAAATATATACCAACTCTCTTATTTTCAAATGATCTCTCATTATGGATTAAATGATCAAAAATCTGAATTTGATTTGTTATAATGCTACAATTATTATTTGCAACTTCTAATATGCCATTGTCAATTACAACTTTTTTTTCCGTTTGGTTATTCATTTTAACAGTAATTATACCAGGCAATAAATAAATTAAGTAAGGAGCATGGTGAGCTAAAATCATAATCTCCCCTTCGAGCCCAGTTACTGAAAGAGAAACCACTCCACTGAATGAAATTTGATCATCAGGAGAGAAAAATTGCATTTTAAAAGTATTCATAATCTTTAACTTTTATTTAGCTTCAGCTTGCAGCCTTTTTTATTGCTTCATCTATATTCCCCACCATATAAAAAGCAGCCTCTGGTAAGTGATCATATTTGCCTTCAACAATCCCTTTAAAACTGGAAACAGTATCAGAAAGTGAAACAAATTTGCCAGGCATACCAGTAAATACTTCCGCAACATGAAAAGGTTGAGAAAGAAATTTTTGAATCTTACGAGCCCTATCAACAATAATTTTATCTTCATCAGATAGCTCATCCATACCAAGTATTGCGATAATATCTTGCAGTGATTTATAAGTTTGCAATATACGTTTCACCTCAGAAGCTACCTTATAATGTTCTTCACCAATGATTTCAGCAGATAAAGACTGAGAAGTTGAATCAAGTGGATCAACAGCAGGGTATATTCCCATTTCAGCTATTTGCCTTGATAACACTGTGGTGGCATCAAGATGAGAGAATGTAGTTGCTGGAGCTGGATCAGTTAAATCATCTGCAGGAACATATATAGCTTGCACAGAAGTAATAGAGCCAGAAGTTGTTGAAGCTATTCTTTCTTGCATTGCACCCATATCAGTTGCAAGGGTTGGCTGATAACCAACAGCTGACGGTATTCTTCCAAGTAAAGCAGAAATTTCAGAACCAGCTTGTGTAAAACGGAAGATATTATCCACAAAAAATAGAACATCTTGGTTTTCACGGTCACGAAAATACTCCGCCATAGTAAGCGCCGTTAAAGCAACTCTAGCCCTTGCTCCAGGAGGCTCATTCATCTGACCATAAACCAAAACAGCTTGAGATTTTTCATGCTCATTTATATTTATTACATTTGAAGTGATCATCTCGTGATAAAGATCGTTACCTTCACGCGTTCTCTCCCCTACCCCGGCAAACACAGAAAATCCTTTATGAGCTTTTGCTATATTATTAATTAATTCCATTATCAGGACTGTTTTACCAACACCAGCTCCACCAAATAAGCCGATTTTACCACCTTTCAGATAAGGTGCAAGAAGATCTATAACTTTTATTCCCGTAACTAAAACTTCTTCCTGTATTCTCTGTTCAGTAAAACTTGGAGGTGCTCTGTGTATAGGCTCTAAGTTATATTTTCCCTTCAGTGGACCACACTCATCTATAAGCTCTCCAACAACATTAAAAATCCTTCCTAAAGTTGAACGCCCAATTGGCACCGATATTGGTGCACCTGTATCAACAAATTCATCCCCCCTTGAAATGCCATCTGTGCTATCCATAGCAATACAACGAACTATATTGTCACCTATATGCTGCGAAACTTCTAAAACCAGCTCCTTATCCTTATATTTTAGTTTGCTTTTTAAAGCATTAAATATTCTAGGCAATTCACCTTCAAATTTTATATCAACAACTGCTTGCGTTACCTTAATCGCTCTACCTATATTCATCTCTTTATTTTTATCACCTAACACTATAATTCCATAAAAGAACTTCTAAAAAAAATAAATCTTATATTATTAATAGAAATTTTGCAACATTAAAACGCTTACTAGTTACGCTTCATTACAAACAATGCAAATGCATTCAATAGCCAAGTAATAACAAACAACACTAAACTAAGCGCATAAGCAGCAAGAGTTTGTACACTATTGAAATCCTGATCTCCGGTAAGTAATGTAGCAATCTGCACGGTAATGGTAGTAACTGAATTAAGAGGGTTAAAAGTCAAATTTGCGTTGATTCCCACAGCCATTAGCACAATCATTGTTTCACCTATCACTCTTGAAATTGACAATAAAATTGCACTTAAAATTGTAGGCATTGCATAAGGTATTGTTATATGCCATATAGTTTCCGCTGGAGTTGCGCCAAGTGCCATGAAGCCATAACGCAAGCTTTTTGGAACAGATCTTATGGCATCTTCGAGTAAAGAAATAATAAAAGGAAGAATCATTATCCCAATCGATAAACCAGCAACTAAGGCACTTTCTGAGTGTATACTTAAACCAAAAAAATTTGCTACCTGCTTTATAAAGAAAGACAAAAACACAACTGCGAAATATCCATATACAACCGTAGGAATAGCAGACAAAACTTGCAAAGTTGTATTAACAATATAACGCACTTTCTCACTCGCATATTCACTAATATATATTGCAGAAAATAAACCAAACGGAACGACAACTAACATTGCCATAACAGTTGTAAGTAATGTGCCAACTAAAAGCGGGGCTATACCAAAACATCCTATCTTTTCTTCACTGATAGTGACTATATTGTGGCTCCATTTTAAGCAAAACAAGAATTCTGAAACAGCTACTTTATTAAAAAAATTAATGGATTGAATAAAAATAGATAGCATTATAAATAAAGTGATAAAAAACGATATGGCCAAAGCCACAAATAACGAAAGTTTTATTATCTTATTTCTTTTATTTTTAAAGATAAAAGCAAGCATGAAAAAAAGTAACGCTATAAAAATAGAAGTTACAAAACAATTGTTATAGAGTATTAACAACCAAGTTAGCATCCATACACAACTAAGATATAGATAAGATTTAACCTTATTTACCTTTTGAAACCTACTAAAACAAAATAAAAGGATTAGTAAGACAGGTATGATTATCACCGAATTCATTTTCCCATGCATCAAATTTTATTCTACGAAAATGTCATACAAGTTCACCATTATTTGACAATAAAGTAAAACAATTTAAAATAAATAATTATATTAATATAAAAACAATGAAGAGAACATTTCAACCAAAAAATTTGATAAGAAAGCGTAGACACGGATTTCGTTCACGTATGGCAACAAGAGCTGGAAGAAAAATCCTTAATAGGCGCCGTTCATTAGGGTGTAACAAATTATGCGCATAGTAAGTATAAAAAAAAAGATTTTTCCTCTGCTTTCAAAAATAAATTAGCACTCAGCAGTCTTTTTTATCGTGGGCTTTATATATCACTATACGCTATAAAAGAAAGAGAACCTGAAAAGTACATTCATACTATTAGAGTAGGTCTGGCTATCAGTAAAAAAGCCGGGAAAGCAGCAAAAAGAAATAAAATAAAAAGGCAACTACGAGTACTTGCTAAAATTAACATTTTAAATATAAGCAATATAGGACACTACTACATAATACTAACTCATAGAAACATTATGCAAGCAAGTTATAAAAACTTACAAAAAGATCTAACTATTTGCTTAAAAAAGATAAAATAAAAAAAAATCTCAATTAAGGTATTTACAACTATATTTTTTATGATAACATAAGTAAAATTTTTAAAATAAGTTAATGGGTGTGATGGTAGAGAGTGAAAAAGAACAAGATAAAAATCTCAATATAAATACAAATAATGTTAAAGAAGATTTTTATGAATATAAAGAATCTAGTTATCGTACACAATGGGAATTAGCATTTGAGCAAAGTCAATACTTAGAGCAGAATAAGAATAAGCCTAGACCGCAATTATTAGATTTGAGCATAGAAGCAACTTCTCATAATAAAAAAATTATTAAAAGGCGATAAAAAGAAATTTTTATAAACTTGGCGGCGACCTACTCTCCCTTTTCAAGTACCATCAGCGCTAAAAAGTTTCACTTCCGAGTTCGAGATGAGATCGGGTGGTTCATTTTTGCTATAGCCACCAAGTCAATAAAAATTTCTAACTTAACAATTTTAACTTAATATTTAACACTGCATACACACATATAGAAAGCAAATAAATCAATCAGGCTATTAGTACTAGTTAGCTTCACATGTTACCATGCTTCCACACCTAGCCTATCAACGTGGTAGTCTTCCACGGCCTTAATTGGGAAATCTTTTTGAAGAGGGTTTCTTGCTTATATGCTTTCAGCAATTATCCCATCTATACATAGCCACCCAGCGATGCTATTGGCATAACAGCTGGTACACCAGAGGTATATCCATCTCGGTCCTCTCGTACTAGAGTCAGACCTTCTCAAATTTCCTTCACCCACGGCAGATAGAAACCGAACTGTCTCACGACGTTCTAAACCCAACTCACGTATCACTTTAATCGGCGAACAGCCGAACCCTTGGGACCTTCTTCAGCCCCAGGATGTGATGAGTCGACATCGAGGTGCCAAACGGTGTCGTCGCTATGAACGCTCGAACACCATCAGCCTGTTATCCCCGGCGTACCTTTTATCCGTTGAGCGATGACCCTTCCATACAGAATCACCGGATCACTATGACCGACTTTCGTCTCTGCTTGGCTTGTCAGCCTCGCAGTCAGGCAAGCTTATGCCATTATACTATCAAGCTGATTTCCGACCAGCTCTAGCTTACCTTCGCACGCCTCCGTTACTTTTTAGGAGGCGACCGCCCCAGTCAAACTACCCACCATACAATGTCCTAGTTCCAGATAATGAAACATAGTTAGATATCAAAAGTGTAAAGGGTGGTATCTCAAGGTTGACTCCATTATAGCTAGCGCCATAACTTCAAAGTCTCCCACCTATCCTGCACATCACACTTTTAATAGCAATGTAAAGCTATAGTAAAGGTGCACGGGGTCTCTTCGTCTAACCGCGGGTACCCCGCATCTGCACGGGGAATTCAATTTCGCTGAAGTGATGTTGGAGACAGTGGAGAAATCGTTACGCCATTCGTGCGGGTCGGAACTTACCCGACAAGGAATTTCGCTACCTTAGGACCGTCAGTGTTACGGCCGCCGTTTACTGGGGCTTCAATTTAGAGCTTGCACCCCTCCTATTAACCTTCCAGCACCGGGCAGGCGTCAGACCCTATACTTCCACTTACGTGTTTGCAGAGTCCTGTGTTTTTAGTAAACAGTCGCTACTCCCTATTTTGTGCCACCTACTCATAGTTGCCTAAAAGCAGGTTACCCTTCTTCCGAAGTTACAGGTATAATTTGCCGAGTTCCTTCAACATCATTCTTTCAACACCTTAGTATACTCTACTCATCCACCAGTGTCGGTTTGCGGTACGGCCTCATAAATATAAGTGCTATTTCCTGGAGCTTCTTTTAAGCATAGATCAATCCAATAAGATCTATACAAATACGAAACCCGTCACACTTAAGAGGTTTAGGAATATTAACCTAATTGCCATCGACTACTCCTTTACGGACTCGCCTTAGGAACCGACTAACCCTACGCAGATTAACTTAACGTAGGAACCCTTAGATTTTTGGTGAGAGTGTTTTTCACACTCTTTTACGCTACTTATGTCAGCATTCTCACTTCCGATATCTCCAGCAGTTTTCACAAACCACCTTCACAGACTTACGGAACGCTCCGCTACCGCACCCATTGATCGAAATCAACAAGTACTCACATCTTCGGTATACAGCTTTAGCCCCGGTACATTTTCGGCGCAGAAAAACTTATTTAGACAAGTGAGCTGTTACGCTTTCTTTAAAGGATGGCTGCTTCCAAGCCAACCTCCTAGCTGTAATGGTTTTTCTACTTCCTTCCCCACTTAGCTGTAATTTTGGGACCTTAGATAGTGATCTGGGTTGTTTCCCTTTTCACCACGGACTTAGCACCCGTAGTGTGTCTGCTGTATAATTAATTGTTGGTATTCGGAGTTTGGTTAGATTTGGTAAGATGATGAATCCCCCTAGTCTATCCAGTGCTCTACCCCCAACAACATACATACAACGCTCTACCTAAATAGATTTCGCGGAGAACCAGCTATTTCCAAGTTTGATTGGCCTTTCACCCCTAATCACAACTCATCCAATAATGTTGCAACATTAACTGGTTCGATCCTCCAGTGTGTTTTACCACACCTTCAATCTGGTCATGACTAGATCACTTGGTTTCGGGTCTAATCCATAAAACTAAAACGCCCTATTCAGACTTGCTTTCGCTACGCCTACACCTAACGGCTTAAGCTTGCTTCATAGATTAACTCGCTGACCCATTATGCAAAAGGTACGCTGTCACTCTAAATATCAATAAATTGATATAGAGCTCCAACTGTTTGTAAGCACTTGATTTCAGATTCTATTTCACTCCCCTCCCGGGGTTCTTTTCACCTTTCCCTCACGGTACTTGTTCACTATCGGTCGTTAAGGAGTATTTAGGCTTGGAGGATGGTCCCCCCATATTCAAACAGGATTTCACGTGCCCCGCTCTACTCAAGGATTTAAGAACTTTCTACTTATACAGGACTATCACCTTCTATGGTTACTATTTCCAGAGTATTCTAATTCTTATTCTTAAATCACTAGCCTTTTCCGCTTTCGCTCGTCACTACTAACAGAATCTCGGTTGATTTCTTTTCCTTTGGCTACTTAGATATTTCAGTTCACCAAGTTTGCTTTACATACTTAGTATGTAATAATTAGCTAAGCTAATTGGGTTTCCCCATTCGGAAATCTGCGGATCAAAATTTGTTGACAATTCCCCACAGCTTATCGCAGCCTGCCACGTCCTTCATCGCCTCTTAACGCCAAGGCATCCATCAAGTGCTCTTAATAATTTATTTATCCGACTATATGCAGAATATGCAGAGTTAAATATTATTAAAATTGAATTGAGATTAAACTAATCTCTACCATAAAACTTGTCAAACATCTAAAAACTAAATTAATCTTTTATATATTATAATCTAATAAATAATATGTCAACGCCTTTTTGCACAAAATATTTACTTATATTATCAACAACAATATACTAGCAATCCTAAACAGTATAATCTGAGAAATATGCGGTAAACTTATATATACAGTAAAAATTAATGAAAAAGATACTTTGTAAGATAAAATGTGTTAAAATCAATTGCCTAAAAATGATAATGAACATTCGGAGTATTTCTAATGTATGAAAAGTAATCTCTCTTTTATAAAAAACGTTGCTTTAAATTGTATGTCTAAGCTCATTAGCGTATTAAATATTAAGAAAGTAAAATACTCCATTGTGAATAAATATAATACTCTTTATAAAGAAATGACAGTGCTTCTTAAAAAATCTAAGAACCTGTTAAATACCAACATTGAAATCGGTTTATATCACTTTTATAAAGGTAGCATATCAGATGCAAAGTTACGATTTTGGTTAATTAGCATATTTTACCCCCATTTACCTATAGTCTGGTATAACATCGGAAGGTGTCATTTTGCGGTAGGGAATACTAACAAAGCTTATAATTATTTAACAAAGACACTAAAATTAGATAGTGACCACGAGGAGGCATCTTACTATATAAAAAAAATGACAAACTCAGCGCCTATTACAGAATTGCCCAAAAATCTTATAAGACAATATTTTGATTACACAGGCGAATATTTTGTTGAGCATTGGTTGATTGCCAAACAATATAGAGGGCATGAACTTATACACATGATAATTACAAAAATCTTTAACAACTCCACTTCTGAGCTCAATATACTTGACCTTGGTTGTGGGACTGGAATATGTGGTCATTTCTTGAAAATAAATAGTACTGGAGGCCACATAACAGGAATTGACATTTCAAGTAGAATGCTAAATATCGCAAGAGGATGCTTTATAAAAGGTAAGCCTGTTTACAATGAATTAATACATATGGAAATGAAAGAGTTTCTTAAACAAGAGAAAAACCAGCAGTATGATGTAATTATCTTTGCTGAAGTGCTACATTATCTACATGACTTTCAAGAAGAATTGGCATTAGCAAAAAGATCTACGAGCAAAAAAGGGGTTATTGTATGTTTAATAAGAAGAAAAGAAGGTGAAGGTATTGACTTTGTAAACAAAGGAGACTATTTTTGTCACTCAGAAAGTTATGTTCAACATGTTGCAAAAGAAATAAATATGCAAATAAATTATATGAGTTACTGTAAAATATATGGCAGTCAGGTTGACGGTATCTTGTTTGCATTACAGCATCAACAAAAAAGTCCGAAAAATCCAACTTAAAAATCGCTCAAAATGACTTTTAAGTATCTATATATAATAAAAGAATAAAAGGAATTTTATGAATAACATTACTATTAATTACGCAAAGGATAGCAAATTAACCGATTTTGGAAAAGCAGTTCTATCAGACAGGTATTTAATAGAAAATGAAAGTTATCAAGACCTCTTTGCACGTATTGCTAATTACTATTCTGATAATAAAGAACATGCGCAGCGTCTTTATGACTACATGAGCAATTTGTGGTTCATGCCTTCAACACCAATACTCAGCAATGGTGGCACCAAGAGAGGGTTGCCTATCTCTTGCTTTCTTAATGAAACCGAAGACAGCTTGCAGGGAATAGTTGACTTATGGAATGAAAATGTTTGGCTTGCTGCACGTGGTGGAGGCATAGGTAGTTATTGGGGAAATTTACGTTCAATTGGTGAGAGTGTAAAAGGCAGTGGTAAAACATCAGGAATTGTTCCATTTATTGTAGTACAAAATGCTCTAACGCTTGCAATTAGTCAGGGATCCCTAAGGCGAGGAAGTTCAGCAGTCTACCTTCCTGTATCTCATCCGGAGATAGAAGAGTTTCTGGATTTACGCAAGCCAACAGGCGGTGACCCAAATCGCAAAGCGTTAAATATACATCATGCTGTAATAGTAACAGATAAATTTATGCAGGCTGTTGAGAATGATCAAGAATGGAATTTAATAAGCCCTCACAACAATAAGGTTATTTCAACTGTAAAAGCGCGGGATATGTGGATCAAAATATTAACAGCAAGAGTTGAAACTGGAGAACCTTACATTATTTTCCTTGATGCAACAAATAACAATAAGCCAGAATCTTACAAAAAGCTCACCTTAGACATCAAGATGTCAAATCTATGCAGTGAAATAACTTTAACCACAGGTTATGATCACCTGAATAAGTCACGCACTGCTGTGTGTTGTCTATCATCTGTAAACCTTGAGTACTACGAAGAATGGAAAGACAATAAACTCTTCATAGAAGATATAATGCGC
Organism: Wolbachia endosymbiont of Oedothorax gibbosus; assembly: GCF_936270145.1. Classification (GTDB taxonomy): domain Bacteria; phylum Pseudomonadota; class Alphaproteobacteria; order Rickettsiales; family Anaplasmataceae; genus Wolbachia. The sequence continues at coordinate 129,521 of NZ_OW370537.1, read as the reverse complement.
TTTCTTGATAATGTATTGGAAGATTTCATAAATAAAGCACCAAGTGAAATGCAGCGAGCAAAATATTCTGCAATAAGAGAACGCAGTATTGGTCTTGGTGTTATGGGTTTTCATTCATTTCTACAAAGCAAAATGGTTCCTTTTGAATCAGTAACAGCACAACAATGGAATAAAAAAATATTTAAGTATTTACGCGAGCAAGCAGATATAGTTTCTAAAAAATTAGCAGAAGAAAAGGGGGCATGTCCTGATGCCAAAGAAGTTGATCTAATGGAAAGGTTTACACACAAACTCGCTATTGCTCCTACTGCCTCGATCTCCATTATTGCAGGTAATACCTCCCCTGGAATAGAACCATACGCAGCAAACGTATTCATACAAAAGACACTTACAGGCTCATTTGTAGTGCGAAATAAATTCTTGCAAAAACTATTAGCAGAAAAAAATCAAGACAATGATAAAATATGGTCTTCAATTTCAACAAACGAGGGTTCCGTTCAGCATTTAGATTTTCTTAGTGAGCATGAAAAATTGACATTTAAAACAGCGTACGAGCTTGACCAAAGATGGATTATAGAACATGCAAGTGATAGAACTTCGCACATTTGTCAATCTCAATCAGTAAATCTGTTCTTACCTGCCAACGTACATAAACGTTACTTGCACAAAATACACATGCTTGCTTGGAAAAAAGGATTGAAGAGCTTATATTACTGCAGATCACAATCAATGCAGAGAGCCGATAAGGTCTCGCATGACATATTCAAAAAAAGTGAAATATTACAACAAAAAACAGATATTGACTACGATGAATGCTTGTCGTGTCAATAGATGCTACATAAAAGTCCAGATGAGTTTCTAAAGTCTATTCCAAAAGATAAGCGCATAATGTGCCTTGACATGGGAGAAAAGCAAATAGGCATAGCATTTAGCGATAAAACACAGCTTATAGCCACAGCTCATAGTGTATATTATAGGAAAAATATGAGCAAAGATTTAGGTTATCTGCATAGAATATTTAAAGAAAATGAAGCTGGATCAATGGTAATAGGACTACCATTAAAAATAGACGAACAAGAAACTAAATGGTGTAAAACCATAATCCAATTCGCAAATAAAATAATAAAAAAATATAAAGTAAATATATACTTACAAGACGAAAGCTTCTCCACATCTATGGCAACTCATGCACTAAAAATCACTGGAATATCAATCACAAAATCGAAAAAAATAGATGATAAAATCTCCGCATGTATTATTTTGCAACGAACGTTAGACAAGATAAATGCAATTAAATAATTTCTCCAGATCTGGAAATCTTCAAACTGAATCTCATATAAAAGTTACTCAACAAAACAAGAACCTTTCGTATAAGCATGACAAATTGCTACAGCAAGAGCATCAGCAGCATGGTGACATTTTATATTCAAATTTTTAACTATCTGCTTCACCATAAATATAATCTGATCCTTATCAGCATGGCCATTTCCGGTAATGCTTTTTTTTACATAATTTGCATCATATTCATTCATAGTTAGTTTTGTTATTTTTAACGCTAAAATTACAACCCCTCTTGCATATCCTAAAGTTAGTGAAGATTTAGGATTTTTATTAACAAAAATTTTCTCCACCGCAGCTTCATTCGGAGAGTATAGGAAAATTACTTTCTTTAATTGTTCAAAAATCACATATAGGCGTTCATCTGTATTGAGCTTATTGTCAGTTGATATGGTACCGCCACCCAAAAATTCAATATTATTTTTTTCGTTTAGGTCGATAATGGCCCACCCCGTCTTGCTTATCCCTGGATCTAGACCTATTATTTTAACCACTTAATAAACGCTTAACCAATAGACAAATAAAAATAAAAATATCCAGACTATATCTACAAAGTGCCAATACCAGGAGGCAAACTCAAAGCACAAATGTTCCTGAGGTGTAAACTGGCCTTTCCGCGCTCTAAATAAACACACTGATAAAAATATTATTCCTATTATAACGTGTGCGCAGTGAAAACCGGTAATCATATAAAAATTAGATGTATAAATAAGCTTTTCTCCTGTTTCTTGTAGAGAAAAACTCGCTTCATGATACTCTATTGCTTGCACTATTATAAAAAAAACCCCAAGCAATATAGTTATGGACAGCATTTTAATCATGCTCTTTTTATCATTTTCAAGTAAAGAGTGATGTGCTGAAGTAACTGTTGTACCAGAAAGCAATAATATTAATGTATTCATGAATGGTAGTGACCACGGATCAGGTGGCAAAATTCCCTCAGGGGGCCATTCAACTTTTTTTGCAGGAGAAAATGCCTCAAATAAAAAAACTGGATCAAGCCAGGCTTTAAAGAATGAACAAAAGAACACTATAAAAAATACGACCTCCGAGAGAATAAATAAGTACATTGCAAATTTGAGTCCATGTTTTACAATGGCAGTGTGACATTTGTCATAAATGGCCTCCCTTATTACATCTCTCCACCAATAGAACAGCACCCCTGATACTGCGGAGATTCCCAGAACTAAACAAAACATTCCGAAAATTTGTTTATGAAGCGCACCAACTAATCCAAGTGCAAGAATAAGAATTGCTGCTGATATAGCAATTGGCCAAGGGCTTGGATCCACTAAATGAAAATCATGTTCTTTACTTTTCATAGCATTTAAAAAAATACTTATTAAGGATACAAACTAGCTTAAAATTGTCAATATTCCCTAAAATCTTGATTGAATTGTGAAAAATTATATGTGCTATTCAAAAAATCTAACATAAATTGTGCGCTTATTCTAAATAACTTAAGCATCTTGCTCTTTTCACTTTCTCTTGCCCTGCTGCAATATTCATCAACAATATTTTCCAAAATAATGCATCCAGATTCTATAAAACTACCGCTATAACAATCAAACCAATCCTTATATCTATTATTTTTCTTGAATCTATTTTTCATACTATCAACGATAGTCTTGTATATAAACATATAAGAATACAAAACTGTTATGGCTTCATAAGTGTTGCTATATGAGGTAGACAAAAGAAAATTAGTAAAATTTAAGCACTCAAGAGATTTCTCTCCACGACTTATAGCATATATAGCAAAGTAGTGGTTATGCAAAATTCTCTCAATAGCAATTGCCCCTCGAGCCACCCTAATAAGTGAAACAATATTGTTACAGCCTTCTACCCTGGATGCAGTAATTAAGACGGTACGAATATAATCACTCAAGAGTAATGTACCTTGTTGAATATAGAATCTGAAACTTTCTATACTTAGAGTGTTATTCTCCAATTCAACATTAAAAGGATGCTTAATTATATCCTTCAAAAGATTTGATCCATAACAACTCTTAATTATACCACTGAACACTATAATACTGCCAACGTAAACAACTTGTGCTAATGCGTTTTTATTGAGGTATATTAGAGCAATATGCCTCATCCAAAAACATTATCTCTAGCTCCAGCCCTTTCCTACAAAGCTCATATATCTTTTCCTTTTCACAGTCACTAGCTCTTTTGTATAGCCTACTTGTAATATCACTAACCTCCTCAACCACCGCGTCCATTCCTTTGCTATTACAGATATCAATCCACTTTTTGTATTTGTTATTTTTAATCCCCTTAGTTGTTATCTCATTTGCCATATGGCATATAACAATTTGGTATACATTAAAGAGAGAATAAGACAACACTAAGTTCTCAGTAACAGAATTGTGATACGCAGTACTCATGAAAAGGTCAACACAGGCAGAACAAGCTCTTGACTTTTTATGATTATCAGATAGATCACAATCCTCGAAATATTTTTTATATTGTTCTCGAAAATCAAATGCTCCTTTTGCTATATCAATTAACCTACTTACTGTTTCAACATCATTAACTTTAGCTGCAACAACTAAATGAGCACGAGCACAATCTACAGAACATAGAAAATCCTGCTGAAGGTAAAATTTAAATCTTTTATAATCTAAAGTACCATTCATCATTTCAACATAAAAAGGATGTTCTTTCATCCTATCAATAAGATCGAAAAGCTCTTTTACAATTACGTTGTACAGTTCTCCTTCTATTTCGTTATACACTTTAATGAGCCTCACAATAAAAACTGAATATAATAATTATCACTAATACAGTATAATGATTATGAAAAAGCAATTATACTTCAACAATAAGCTAGTATATAAATATAGGGCTGTAAATCAAAAATTTTAGCAATCTAAAGAAATTTTACTATTACCTTCTATATTGAATTCTCTACAAAGATCATCAGATAAGTCCATACCTTCCCAAGAAAATCCATCGTCACTTTCCGATTCTTTACCAAAATGCCCATAGCAGGCTGTACGTTTATATATAGGGCGATTAAGCGATAAACGTTCGATTATGCCTTTAGTTGATAAATCTATGTTACCTTCAATAAACCCTTTAATCCTCTCTTCATCTATTGTATTCGTGCCAAATGTATCAATGTAAAATGAAGTAGGTTGTGATATACCAATTGCATAAGAAAGCTGCACAAGGCAACGTTTGGCCAAGCCGGCAAAAACAATGTTTTTAGCAAGGTATCTTGCCATATAAGCTGCAGATCTATCAACTTTGGTTGCATCTTTTCCGGAAAATGCCCCTCCACCGTGTGGAATGTAACCTCCATAGGTATCAACCATAATTTTTCGTCCGGTTAATCCACAATCACCAACTGGCCCACCAATAACAAATCTACCAGTTGGATTGACCAAGAGATTTTCCTCAGGACATATCCATCCTTCAGGTAAAGATGAAACTATGTAAGGGTAAATTATTTCTTTTACTTTTGATTGATCCAAATTCTCAGGGTGCTGTATTGAGACAATAATACTTTCAGCACGTACCGGGAGGTTATTCTCATACGCCAAAGTGATTTGTGATTTTGCATCCGGACCAAGTTTTGCTTCTTTAACTGCGCTCATGATATTTTTCAGAATCAAATGCGCATAAAAAATAGGTGCTGGCATAAGGTTTTCTGTCTCTGTTGTTGCATAGCCATACATTATGCCCTGATCCCCAGCACCTTGATCTAACCCTATTGCAATGTCATTTGATTGCTCATGCAGCAGTATATTTACCTTCACTTTTCTCCAGTGGAAACCATCATGCTCATAACCAATATCTTTTATTGTATTCCTTACAATACTTTCAATCCTGCTATTCTCAATGTTAGGCCCAAACACTTCCCCAGCTATAATAACATTATCCTTTGTAACTAAAGTCTCTATTGCAGCTCGCGCAAAAGGATCAGTAAGAAGATATTCATCAAGTATTGCATCTGAAATCTGATCCGCTACTTTATCTGGATGACCAGCTGCCACTGACTCACTGGTTATTAAATTTTTATATAAACTCATACTCTAGGTTCCTGCTCATACAATACCAAAACTGCTATAGAGAAAAGTTCGAACGAACAAAATGGTGGGTCTGGGAAGAGTTGAACCTCCGACCTCACGCTTATCAGGCGTGCGCTCTAACCACCTGAGCTACAGACCCCTGATTTATTCAAGCTGAAGCTTTCATATTATCTGTAGGCAAGATATCAATAAAAGTCTTTTTATTTGCTGACCTCCTAAAACTAACCCAGCCTTCTATTTTAGCAAAAATCGTATGATCTTTACCTATACCAACATTCTTTCCAGGATGGAATTTTGTGCCTCTTTGGCGCACAATTATGTTACCAGGAATAACCTTCCCATTCTTCTTTATTCCTAACCTACGACCTGCTGAATCTCTACCATTACAGGAACTACCACCTGATTTTTTAGTTGCCATATCTTACCTCTTACTTTTGAAGATTAATTTCATTGATACGAAGAATAGTTATATACTGCCTATGACCAGTCTTTCTACGGTAATTTTTTCTTCTTTTTTTCTTAAAGATTATAATTTTTTCTCCTCTACACTGCTCCAATACTTCAGCTTTAACAGTAGCATTAGATGAACAAGATAAGCCATTATTTGAAACACAAATCACCTTATTGATTTCCACTTCTCCCTTTTCTTCAGCTTCTAACTTCTCTACTTTTATTATACTGCCTTCTTTTACTAAATATTGCTTCCCACCAGTCTCAATTACTGCAAACATGATAAATATAAATTATTGTTATTAACTTTAATCGTAAACGATGTTGCTTATACTGTCAATATAAATAAAAAACATGAAATATTTCTATCTTTATCCTCTTTCCTTTGGCAAGTAGTAAAGTTTTAAAACTTTACTACTCTTAAATTCTCTTAGTCTCATAGAAACTTTACGATGCTAATAAAAGCTTTCAATCGGAGCTTATAAATTAAAACTCATTCCAAGTTCAAACCCATGAGAAAAATTACTGAACTTGTGAAGTTTATAGCCAGCGAAAACATTCGTTCTCTCAGAAAGTGGAAGATTAATACCAGAACCTATCTGGTAGGAAAAAAACTTTTCTACGTCTAGCTGTTGATCTTGCTGTGCTGGGTGAGATACTTTAGCTCCACCTCCTACACCAAAAGTAATATAAGGAGTAATATCCGTACTTTCAAATTTATGATGATAATGAAGCTTTGCCATGAATCCTAGCTCTCTGCCAAAGATCCTCCAAACAAAACAGATTTGACTACAGGACCAGCTGAAATTTTTATGCTATCTGTATAATGATAGCCAAGCTCATAATTAATACCAAGCCAGCCATATGATGAAGAAGTATAGATCCTATCTTTAATCCAATCAACTCCAAAACATGGCTTTGCCAAAGAAACAGTAGATAATATAGCTAAAGCAAATAATTTTTTCATTTTGACCTTCTAAATGTTAATATGTGCATATATACGCATATTAACATTAAAAATAATTTAACTACAGTAACTTACTTCATCTTCTTAATCACTTGTTTTTCTCTTGCTATTGCAAGGCTTTTTTCTGGTACATCTTCCACTATAACACTACCTGCTGCAATTACAGAGCCATCACAAACATTAAGCGGTGCAATTAGTGAGCTATTGGCGCCAACAAAGCAATCACTCCCTATATTTGTTTCATGTTTATTTTTCCCATCATAATTACAAACAATAGTGCCTGCTCCTATATTACTCCCCTGCCCTAACTTAGTATTTCCTATATAACTTAAGTGTTTTATTCTCGTGTTTTGACCAACTTCACTTGTTTTCACTTCCACAAAATTTCCTATTTTTGCCTTATTATCAATTGTTGTGTTTCCGCGTATTCTGGTAAATGGACCGACCTCAGCATTACTTTTAATTAAGCAGTTTTCTAAATGCGAAAATGGCAGTATTTTCGCACCAGACTCTATTTTCACTTCAGGACCGAAAAAAACGTATGGGTAAATCACTGAATCTCTGGCAATTTGCGTCTCAAGAGAAAAGAAAACAGTCTCTGGTGCAACAAGCGTTACCCCGAAGTCGATAAAAACTTTTCTTTGATTTTCTTGAAAAAAAAACTCAGCTTTTGCAAGGTCATTTCTGTTATTTATTCCAATTGCTTCTTCTCCACCGGTAATAACGTAACTGACATTTAAATTACTCTTCACTGCAATGGAAACTATATCGGTCAAATAATATTCATGAGTTGAGCTATTGCACTCTATTTTCTCCACCAATTCACGTAAATTTTTTGCATATGCAACCATTATTCCAGCATTGGCAAGAAACTCTTCATGATTATTTTGATCACTCTTTGCTTCTATGATTTCTCTTAAGGAACCATTCTCAATGATTAACCTACCATATTCTTTATTGCTTGCCCTAAAACCTAGGCAAACTAGAGCCTTGCCTTCTAAAGAGCTAACCATTTTAGTTATTGTGCTGCTTTTTATGAGCGGAGTATCTCCATACTGCACAACAACTACGCTTGAATCTGGCAAGTTTTTCAGATTTCTCGTTGCAATTTTGACTGCATCTCCCGTGCCAAGTGTTAATTCTTGTGTAATTAACTGTATATCCTCAAAGCACTTTAGTTTTTCAATTAAAGGCTGATCAACTACAACAGCAATATTTTCAGGATTTAACTGTTTTGCATTGTAAATGACATGCTGGAGCATAGAAAAACTGCCTATTTTGTGTAGGACCTTAGGCAAATCTGAATTCATCCGCCTGCCATGCCCGGCAGCAAGTATGATGAAAGTATGAGCTTTATTTATCACTTATCTTAAAGATGAGAAATGAAAACCATAATGATCAAGCCAACTGATTTTGTTATCGTAAAAGCTTCTTAGGTCGCTGATTTGATATTTTAGCATCGCAAGCCTTTCTATACCAATGCCAAACGCAAAACCGTTGTATTTAGTATGGTCTATTCCAACATTTTGAAAGACATTTGGATGCACCATACCACATCCAAGCACCTCTATCCATTTACTACCTTTATAACTTATGTCCACTTCTGCAGAAGGCTCGGTAAAAGGGAAAAAACTATTACGAAAACGTATCTTCAGCCCTTTATCTCCAAAAAACTTATTAAGGAAGTGATGGATAGTAAATTTTAACTGGCCCATATTGACATTTTCATCGACATATAACCCTTCTATCTGGTGAAACATAGGAGTGTGAGTTGCATCAAAGTCATTTCTGTATACCCTACCTGCAGCTACTATTTTAATTGGGAAAGTTTTTGTTTTTTCCATGACTCTAATCTGCACAGATGAGGTGTGAGTGCGCAGTACCATTCTTTTATCATCTATTTTATTCTTTAAGTAGAAGGTATCTTGCTCCTCTCGCGCAGGATGATGACTTGGAGTATTCAGTGCATCAAATACATGAAATTCATCTTCAATATCAGGGCCATCAACTGCTTTAAAACCCATATGTGCAAAAATAAGCTTTACTTCACTTATAACTTTACTCAGTGGATGGACCTTGCCCATTTTTTCTGGTCTAACAGGCAACGTAATATCAACTGCCTCGTTCTGCAATTTAAAGTTAACTTCTTCTGTTTTTAGCACATTTTCCCTATTCATGATAAGATGATCTATCTTATCACGTAAAGCGTTAATAACTGCACCTAAATCACGCTTTTTCCCTGCATTTTCTATCTTTTTTAAGTTGTCAAAATAAGCTCTAACTACACCTTTCTTTCCCAAATATAATAGCCTAGCTTTTTCTAAATCTTGCAAAGAAGAAGCACTTTCAATTTCGGAAATTGCTTTATCCTCAAGTGAAGGTATGTCATCTAATAACTCTTTATTCATCTCAAAAATGCTGATTTAAACTTTAATTATAGTAAAATCTTGAATAGCATCAACAATCTAAAAACTGTCCTATTCTAATTATTAATTTATTGACTAATTAATTTTTTTTATTTACTTTTACGTTGATGAATTTGCTGTATCAACCATGCACAACAGTGACACTGAAACTAAAAATAAGTACAAAATAGAGGATTTACCTAAGTTCTTTAAGGAAAGATCCAAAAACATAAGTAAAGCATTTTCTAGCAAAATAATTAAGATCAGTACCATTCGCTCAAGAAGTATTGAAAGCAATATACAAGAATTTTCATTTGAGCTAACAGTAACAGATAAAGACGCCTTTAATACAAAAATAAAATCTTTAATTGATTTTTTTAAAATCTGCCTTTCTCGGGAAAAAAATTTTACAGTCAACATAAAAGTACCAAAAGAAAGCAGTGAATTATATAATAACTACTGTAAAACTAATAGTGATAAAACTGTGGAAGAATTCGTAAATAATGCTCCGCCTCAAATCTTTCTGCAAGGAATAACAATCATACTACAGACAAATGTTAAAGACATTAACTTAGATAATTTGCACCAAATAGGGTCATTTTTAAATGAAAAGCTAAAACATGCAGAAAAAACTGAAAATGAGGAACAGAGTCAAGATACACTACAAGTAAAAGAAGCAGAAAATAAAGACAGACAAGAACAAAGTGAAACTAAGCAAAAAAACGCACAAAATAGACAAATTGTACCATTTACAGGCTCGTTTGGCTTTAACATAGCAAGCAAAGTAAATTGTAAAGCTCCAGTGGTTACTGCTGCAATAAAAGCTAATATACCAAAATATAGAATCTTCCTTCCCTTATCTAATTTTTTTAATGAAGTAATAAGGTTATCCCTTTTAAGAACATCAAAACCTTCTATACAGAGCAACAATATACCATTTGGTATCATTCCAGCGCTTGACCAGGAAAAAAGAAACATGAATCCAAGTAGTCAAGCTACTTGGGTGACAGGGGGTAATATAGGAAATCCAATACCTCAAGAAGCAGAACAGAATGTAGGTCAAACTACTTCGCACACAGAGTATTTTAAGGCCAACAGGAAAAAGAAGTCAAAAAAGCAAGCTCAAGAACTATCAGAAGAAGAAAAACAATTAGCCATAAAACAAGCACAAAATGATACTAGAGTAGCTATGATAGATAACCAGATTGAGCGCAGAGGGAAAAAACTCGATGAAATATTTATTGAAGTGATGAGTGGATACAAAAATCAAGATCCAGAAACATTTCGCAATATTTTCAGCTCAGTATTCAATATTGTTTACTTTCAAGATAAACAATTACATGCTATATTAGAGCCAGGCGAAATAACAGAAGTATTACAGATACTCGAAAGGCCACAACCTCTTAATAACTCACTTTTAGGTAAAGAATATTTACAAAAACAAGTATATAGAAAAAAAGAGCAATTGCTTAAATTGGTTTCAGGTGTTTATATACAACAACCTCCTACGCAACATAAGAACACTCCTCATAAGTCTACAAACCCTTTACCAATTAAAGATCCTTCACCAGCAACAAATGAAGCTACACCTACTAAACCCCAGTTGCGGATTAGAAGTCAGTGAAAAAGATAGGGAAATAGGGTAAACTCCGGAAACATATTATCAAAAAGTAGAGAGGTTACCCATGAATAAAAATGTAACAGAATTATTTTGCTTTGTAGACGATTTTTGCAAGGCTATAAACAAAAATTTCGCAGAAAAACTCCTGCCAAACAGTAAAAAACCTACCAGAACGCCAGAGATTACGCATTCTGAAATTCTTACTATAATTTTACTTTATCAACAATCTAGATGTGAGGACTTTAAATCTTTCTATACATATTATTTGAAAGCACTATATGGATCTGAGTTTCAAAATTTGCCAACATATAGTAGATTTATTAGGCTAAAACCGAGGGTTTTATGGTATTTAGCATTACTTTTGCAATGGCTATGTGAGCAGTCGAAAATGACAGGGATTTCGTACATAGATGCAACATCTATCGCTGTTTGCCATCCAAAAAGAATCTCAAGAAACAAAGTTTTCAAAGGATTGGCAAAGCTTGGAAAGACTACATATGGCTGGTTTTTTGGTTTTAAATTGCATATGGTAATTAATGAAAAAGGTGAAATTCAAGGAGTTACACTTACTAAAGGTAACGTTGACGACAGAAAACCAGTACCAAAATTAACTGAAAAACTGACTGGTCTTTTGTTTGGTGATAAGGGCTATATAAAGAAAGAGCTCTTTGCAAAACTCTTCGATAGAGGACTAAAACTCGTTACCAAAGTAAAAAAAGGTATGAAAAACACATTAATGCTACTTGAAGAAAAGATTTTTTTAAGAAAAAGGTCGATTATTGAAACAGTTTTTGGCTACCTAAAAGACAGACTTGAGCTTGAGCATTCAAGGCACAGGTCTCCAATAAATTTCTTGGTGCACGTCTTTTCCACATTAGTTTCATATTCCATGAAGCCTAAAAAGCCCTGTATTTCTAGATTTTACTATATTGATTAATCCGCAACTGGGGTTACTAACATTACACTCAAATCACCGTTAAAAACTGTATTTTCCTCAAAAAAGGCTTATTTTTGTCTATTCATAATAGTAGCATCTGCATCAACACTTTGCTTATGGCATTTTCCATTAGGAAAAGTATCAATGTTAAAAGGATTAGTGCCACCAGAAAAAAGAGAAAGTATTGGGTTAGCATTGAACATAGGGTTGCCAATATTAATTGCGTTGTGTATTTTAAATTTAGCTCGCTTTATATATTCTGAGTATTCTATAGAATCTATTAAGCAAGTAAGTGAAAACGATCCCCTTTCTCGCACCTATAGCTAGTGCAGACTCAGTTTTCCTGCGTCATACCGCGATTCATTCGCGGTATCTCTAGATCCCGCTAACACGTAGCGGGATGACGAATTTGTCGTTTTTTAAATTGTCGGTAAACCAGAATTACTTTAACTATAACAAAATAGAAATAAGTTGTTGTAAAAAATTTTTCATGGTAAAATTATTTATTTTCACCATATGTTTAAAGGGATTATTACGGATATCGGAACTATAACTGATACTACCACTCACCCCAACTCTGATCAAATTTTCCATATCAAAACACAAAATTTATCCTCTATAAATAAAGGAGATTCAATAGCTTGCTCTGGTGTGTGTTTAACTGTTGTTGAGATAATGAGCGATATATTTATAGTCCAAACGTCTCAAGAAACTATAAAGGTTTCTAACTTAAATACGTGGAAGATAGGCAAAAAAATAAATCTCGAACAAGCAATGAGGCTAAGCGACAGAATCGATGGCCATCTAGTTCAGAGTCATGTTGATGGGATAGTAAAAATTTTAACAATTGAACAAAATTTAGATTCTCATGAAATCAAGCTATCATGCCCACAAGAATTAATTAAATTTATTGCAAAAAAAGGCTCCGTTACACTAGATGGAGTTTCTCTCACAGTGAACTCAGTTATTAATCAGGAATTTACAGTAAATATAATTCCCTACACATGGGAAAATACAACTCTTCAGTATAACAAAGTAAATGATTATCTGAATTTAGAAATTGATATGATCACTAGGTATTTAGATCAATTGATGCAGCATAAATACAATTAATTTTACAACTTTGTTATTTACAACTATTATATCTTGAAAACCATATAGATATAAAACATGCTTTTTGATAGTATAATTATCTTCATTGTTGTTCTATGCGTAATAATCTCGGTAACTAGAGGCTTTATAAAAGAGCTATGCGCACTAATGTTTCTATTTTTATCAATTTTTCTGACAGCTAATCACTATGATTTTTTCACTCCAAATTATAGTAAATATTGTGATTCTAAAGTTACACTAAACATACTTTCTACAATCTCTGTATTTATTATACTTAATATTATATTGATGATAATAAATAACTGGTTAATGTACGTATTATCACCCATAAGGTTGGGATTTATCGATAGAGTTACTGGAATCTCTCTCGGAGTACTTAAAGGAATATTGCTCTCTTACGTACTATTTTTTGCTGTGTACTTATATTGTTACACAGTATATGACAAAGAAGAATATGGCAAAAAAGAGAAGTATTTTGAAATAAAAGCAGAAGAAATATTACCTAATTGGATAATAAACTCACACTCTTATCAGGTTTTATTTGTGACAGCAGAAGAAGTAATTGACATGTATGTACCAGAATCGTTGATACTAAAAATAAAAGAGATCGGCGGGGAAGTGGTTGATCAAGAAAAACCTAAAAATAACAAAGAAGAGTAAATATCCATTTATAAATATGTTCATCGGGAGTGCTCAAAAAGCCATATGTGCCAGATTGACTAGTGATAAGTACATTTAGCCTATTTATCTTTATGCTTTTATGCCAATTTTATAAATCAAGTTTATTTCTGTAAGTAGTTACAATTTAAAGACCTTGCTTCATCAATATAATGGAATAGAACCTTTTTAGTAAGTTCAAAACCTTCTAAAGTTTCTCCTTCGCATCTTGCTGTAATGCAGTTTTGTGTATTTGATGCTCTAAGGAGCCACCAACCTTTATTATCGTTATCGCTTACCTTAACACCGTCAAGATCTGAAAATACAATATTTTGCTTCTCCAGTGTTTTCTTTATTGATTCAATTATTTGAAATTTTTTCTCATCTTTCACTACAATCTTTACTTCATGAGTGATATATAACTTCGGTAAATCCTCAATTACCTGAGATAGGCTTTGGTTTTTCTTAAGCAAAATGTCAACTGCTTTAACAGCAGAATATAGCCCATCATCAAACCCTAGCTCAGAAAAGAAAAAGTGCCCGCTTAATTCACCGGCAAATTTTGCCTCTTCCTCTACCATCTTTTTCTTAACTAGTGAATGTCCAGTAGCGCAGGTAATAACTTGCCCTCCTAACTTACTAACAAAATCATGCACCTTCATACTCATTTTTACATTGGCAATAACTTTGCTTTCTGGATACTCCTCTAACACTTCACGTGCAAAGATCATAAATAAATGGTCATTGGAAACAACGTTGCCTTTATCATCAATTAAGCGCACCCTATCGCTATCGCCATCTAGCGCAATGCCAAGATCACATTCATATTCCTTTACAATATCAATTAATTGAGCAAGATTTTTTTCCTCTATGGGATCTGGATCATGCAGTGGAAATGCCCCATCTATAGAGTTATTGGTTACGATGTGCGTATGACCAGGCAAGATCTTTTCAATATACCTTATAATTCCACTTGCTGGACTATTTCCACAATCCCAGGCTATTTTTAATTTCTGTGTAGTATTATTCTTCACTGCACTTTTCAATATGCTAATGTACTCACTATATATATTTATGTTAATTAAGCTTCCAATTCTTGTACTGTCTTTAATTGGATTGCTTATAATTTCCTTTGTTTCTTGATCTGAGAAGACTTTTTTATTACTAAAAAATTTAAAGCCATTATATTCGCTGGGGTTATGAGAGGCAGTTATTATGATACCAAGATCCGCCTGTGTGATTTGCGTTGCAGCGTAGAGCATAGGTGAAGAGCACAGTCCAATGCGTATAACATTTGCTCCAGATAAAGTTAAGCCCCTAATTAATTCTCTTTCTATGCTCGGTGAATCTATTCTGCTGTCGTAGCCGACACAAACACTAGCTACGGTTTGGCCAAACTTTCTACCTACCTCGTACCCATCATTAATCTGCAAATCTTTGCCTACTATACCTCTAATATCGTATTTTCTTATAATGGTATTGTCCATACTGCATTGCTTAAGGAGTAATTACTATATAACATAATGGACAAGTGCTCAAGTTTATTTACTCAACGATTAGTTGACTTTTTAAAAAAATCTGTTAATATTATAGTATACCTTTTAAAGATGTAAAATTATGCCGCAGGAAAACGAAAATGTATTTATAGCTGAAAGTCAAAGTTTAGATGTAGATGAACAGAAGAAAAATGATATTTTAAGTGTCATTGAATCTTGCAGCAGCTTTCAGGAGACTATAAAACAATTGGGGGAAAAAAACTTAATCTGGTACTTTATTGGTCCTTTACGCAAAGATGAGGACATTACAGGACAGATAAATTTAAAGTGGGAAAAGGAGTTCCAAAAATTTGAGCAATCAATAGACGCAATGCATAAAGAACTTAAGTCGTCTCTGCCTAGTCAAAATTTCTTAGCGTATTCAACAACAGATAATGACTTCAAAATTAGATTTGAAAATGAAGAAAAACCAATAGAAATTAGCAATATTTTAAGGGCCAGCAGTGAAGGTAAGGTTTATAACATATCTTTAGGGGAAGATAGTCAAATAACTGCGACCAAAAAAGGCAGCGAAAGGCACTATGATTTTACTGGCTCAACCTCATGTGACATGACCATTAACTGGCAGGCTAAGGATTCTAAAGGCAATAGCATAAGTTGTAGCATGACTGTGGAAGTAGATTCCAGTGGCATAAAAAGGGTAGTTAATGAACCAAAATTTGGAGGAATAACGATCTCAGAAGAGGTATCAAAGTTAGTTGAACAAAACAAAGAAGTTTTTATCAATGGAAAAACTCTATATCAAGCTTTTACTGACATGGATAAGAGCGTGGACGATCAGCAAGCACCAGCAGAGGAAATATTTACAAAAGATCCACAACAGTCACCTACACCAAGCAGCAGTGGGTATTCCTCTCCTGGTTCGCGTAGAAGTTCTCTTTCTGTTGAGAGCGAGGTTGGTGATACCAATCTCCACTAATAGATAGACAAATAGTAAAAACTACAAATAATTGAGGCTAGAAAGAATAAATATGTAGTTTATGGCAGGAAAAAGTAAAGCAATAGGAGAAGAACTATATAATCAATGCAAGTTAGAATTAAAAAAATATGGAATAAGAGGAGAGATAGGAAGAAGGTTACAAGCAATAATATCAGCAAAGGAGTATGGTATCTCAAAAGTTGCTAAAATATATAGAATTACGAGAACGACATTAATGAAATGGATTGCAAGATTTAAAGAAAAAGGTGTTATTGGGTTTGCAATACAGCCAGGGCGAGGACCTAAACCAAAACTGAACGAGGAGAAGAAGGAAAAAATAAGAGAGGTAATAGAAGAAGATGGGGCAAATCTGACTGCTAAAAAATTGCAAGGTATAGTTGAAGGAATGTTAGCTATCAAAGTAAGTGAGTCAACGGCGAGAAGGCTTATGAAGAAGCTAGGATTTACATATATCACACCTCGTCCAGCACATTATAAACAAGACAAAAACAAACAAGAGGAGTTCAAAAAAAATCTCAATGAAATTGTGGAAAAGAACCGGAAAAAGGAGGTTTTTTTTCGATGAATCGAGATTTGGAACGCACTCAAAAGTTGGACATGGATGGTTTAAAAAGGGCTCAAGAACACAAGTTAAAGTAAAAATCGGAAGAGAAAACTTCTATCTTTACAGCGCTGTAAATCCCAGGAATGGAGAGGATATTAGCCTACTTGCTCCACATGTAAACACAGATTGCATGAACATATTTTTGGAGCAGATGTCGAAAGATTTGGGGACTAGAGAAGCTTTTCTTATCATGGATTGCGCAAGTTGGCATAGGTCTAAAGGTTTAAAAACTCCTGAAAATATCACCATAATTTATTTGCCGCCGTACTCGCCTGAGCTCAATCCTGTGGAAAGATTTTGGCAACATTTAAAGGAAAATATAATAAAGAACAAGATGTATGACTCTATTAAATTACTTGAAAATGCTGTATCTGAATTTATTCGAGATATTACGGAAAGTTCGATCAAAACCATTTGCTCTGTGAATTATTTGTCTAGTTATTTATGAGGGTTGGTATGATGAAGAGTTTGAAATCACTAATGGATACATTGACGACGACTACGATAAACAAAAAATGCACAAAGATTATGAGAGAAAGTATGAACAAGAAGGATTAAAAGGAGTAGATGAGACTATAAATGAAATTAACAAACTTGCAGAGCAGCGTGACTTCTTGAGAGATGAAGTTAATGAACAACGGCAAGTTATATCTAAAAAAAATCAAAGAATAAAGGAACAAGGTACTTTAATTGAGTCGCTTATGAGTAAAGAGCAATTAAAGGATCAAGAGTCAGTTAAGGAATTAAATCAACTGTACAAAGAAAAAGAAGATTTAGAAATGGCAATTCAGCAATCTGGTATAGGTAAAAAGTCTCTTGCAGATGAGATAGAAGAAGTGGAGAAAAATGAGAAAATAGAGAGTTTGAGAAAAGAAATTAAGCAGAAGGATGAAAAGATACAGCAGATAGTAAGAGAGAGCCAGAAATTAGAAGGAAAGCTTCAAGATTTAAGGGCAAAGTATTCGGAAGTAAAAAACGAAGATAGTGAGTATATTGAAAATTTAACCCGTAAACTAAAACAAGCTGAGATTGAATTTATCGATAATAAAGATAAGCTGACTGAGCAAATAGAAAAATTGGCAGAAGAAAAGGAAAATTTATTTAGACAATTAAGAGCAAAAAGTACAGATTCAACATCGTTCAGAAAGCAACAATCAGAAATAGATAAGCTTAAACAACAGCTTAAGGAAAAGGAAGGGATGTTAACGTGTACACAGGAAGAGCTGGCATCTGTCAAAGAGAGTCTAGAGCAACTGCAGAACATATTACAGCAGGAAAAAGGTCAGGAAGAGACAGCAGCTACATCAACTCAAACTGAAGTTGAATATGAAAGTAGAGGAACAAGCATGCAGCAGCAAGACCAAGGTACACAAGCTGTAAACAACAACTCAAGCAGAATAGCTAGTGGATTAAGACAAGAAAACAAAAAATTGACTAGAGACAAACTAACTATATCCAAGCAATTAAAACAAAAAATAAAAGAGATTGGTGAGTTAAAGAAAAATTTAAAGCAATTACAAGAAGAAAATAAACAACTAAAACAAAAGGCTACTCAAAATGCAGGAGTATCTTCAACGGACCAAGGAGAGACTAAGGAAGTGGAAGTTCAAACTGACGTGCAAATGAATGATTTCCATGATTTATATAATGAAAAAGGTGAATATGTTAAAACAGAATTCTCAAATCCAAACGTAGTCCCTGCTCAGGATTCAGAAAAATCTCCTCCTCTTTCAAAATGATGAGTTTTTGCTTCTATTGTCAACTATAGCTAATACCAATTCCCATTGCACAGAGAGCGGATAGACAACAACGAAGAAAAAGCCCATACTGAAAGAAGTAAAATAGCGAGGTACAAATGGCATTAAGATCAAAATTATTGGATGAAAAAGTGAGCAAAAGAAATGCTGAAGAAAGTAAGAAATAACGCATATGTTGCAAAAAAACTAAATGCCGTAATTGCAGCAAAAAAGCACAGTATGTAGCAAAGATATGCTGCATTTCAAGAACTGCACTGACTGTATGATCTAAAATTTGGTAGAGAAGAAAAATTGTTTGCTTCACCTCAACGCCGTAGAAAAACTATATCGAACCAAAGTCAACTTGAACAAATTGAAGTGTGGGTACAAGAAAATTCTAATATTACCATTGAGGAGCAAGAAACACACCACAACAAAGATACCAATTTTGATATTTCAGAGTTTTAAAACTCATAATCTGCTTTACAAGCTTCTCTTCATACCACCAGCTTTAGCTGGTTGTAGTTGATAAATAAAACCCTAAGGCATTTTTTACTGTAGATTAATCATTTGATTATAGTATCATTTTAATTAAGCTTATGCTTGGGATATTTATGAAGAATATTTTATATTTTATATTATTAGCTGTCGTATTCGGATCACCCATCCTGTTTGCCGTAGAGCAGCTTGAAGAAAAGAAAATTGAATCAGTTCATAAAAACGAAAATGTAGGTGTAAGGAAGCAAGATAGCACAAATCAAAAAGATGAGTTGAAAAGCAACGTCGATGCTAAACAAACACAAGAGGCTGAGAGCAAAAGATTAATCGATAAAGAGAAACTGCAACACAACGAGGACAAAGCTTCCGTGGTTGAAAAAACTATAAGTGAAAGTGAAAGGATTGATAAAGATTTGCCAAATGACCAGCTAGAAGAAAGTACAGGCGAATTTGCTCGAAATTTACCAAATGTGGCCAATAAAGAAGTGAATAAAGATTTGAAACCAGAGCCTTTGCCTTTAAGTGCTGATTTAAATGAGAATACAACTGACCCGCAAAAAAATCTACAAGCTGATCAGAAGATCGATATAAAAGATAATGAACTTTCAAAAAGTGATGCGAGTCAATTATCAGAAGAAAAAAAAGAAGAAGTAGGAAGTCAGTCTGAAGAAAAAAAAGTGAAAGAAATAAACAATAATTCTAAGGACCGCAATAGAGTAAAACCTATAACTAAAAAAGATGAAGAAGAGCAAAGTGAAAAGAAAAATTTACAAAAATGGACAAAGCTAAACAGAGAACCAATAAAAGAATGGGGTCATAAAGATATACAAAGCAAGTCAATATATAAACGACAATATGATAGCCTTAATGAGCATCTTCCTACAACTGTATTTATTGACGATTACAGTAAGCAATTTTTTTACTGTATTAAGAAAAATAACTTACCTTGCTTAAGAGGAGTAATAAGTAAGCTAGAAAAAATTGGATTAACAACTCAAGAGATACTAAGATTTAGAAATAAATTGGGTGACACTCCTCTAATTTATGCAGTGAAGCAAGGTGAAATAGACATAGTGCGCTTCCTCTTATTACAAGGCGCTGATCTTAGAGTAGTCAATAATAATTTTCAATCTCCAATTGATATAGCAATCGAAAGAAAGCAGGTCAATATAATAAACGTGATTGCCGAAATGATGCCACACCTTTTGGAGGATAGAAAAATAGACAATAAAGAAAGCTCAGCAATGTACGATTGGGCTATGAAAACGAAAGAAAACAATGAATCGCAGTGTGATAAGCAAGATGATTAGATTTTTGATATTAATTTTAGTTGGTCATTTATGTTATGGAAACGAAACAAATGATGAAAAAAATCAGATTAGTGATTTTTTAAACGCTCTGCATGATGTAAAATACGTATCTTACAGTAAAAAAGACTTTACTGAATTTTTGGTGCAGTGCCACAAAGATGGCGTGCCAGAAGATTTTAAGAAAGGTTTTGGTTCTAACTTAAATGGAGCTAATTTTAGCCAATTGTACCTAAGTGGATCTGTTTTTGATGGAGTAAGTCTGATTGGTGCTGATTTTTCTAATACTGATTTATCCGACGTGTCTTTCATTGATGTTGATTTACGTGGTGCTAATTTCTCCAATGCTAATTTACATGGCATTAAAATAAAAGGTACAAATTTGAGTTTTACAAAATTTGTTTCTGCAAACTTAACAGATATCGTATTTGATCAGTCTAATGTTAGTTATGCTGATTTTATCAATTCCGATCTTAAAAAAGCGAGTATGCACAACGTAATTGGTTTGCATACTAATTTCTCGAATGTGAAAATGAATCTCTCTAACTTATCAAACTCGAATGTTAGCTACGTAAATTTTAGTGATAGTGAAATAAACGATACCGTTATGCAGAAAAATAACCTTGATAATGCAAGTTTCTTTGGAGTGGATGCATATAAATTAAAGATACAATTTTCTTCATTAAAAAATGCTAACATATATGGTGCAGAGTTAAAAGAATCAGACTTTACAGGTAGCAATCTTTCCGATGCCTGCCTTAATTCTTCTATCATAATTAACAGTAACTTCGACGAAGCTAATTTAAGCAACACACAAATTTCCTATGTGAATGACGATAATTCAAGTTTTGTTCAATCTATACTAAATGGTTCCAAGATAAAACATGTATATGTTTCTGAAGCAAATCTTCAGGATGCTGATTTATCCAATATTGATTTTAGTTTTAGTGAACTGCATCAAGTTAATGTCTCTAATGCTGACATTCATCATGGAAAGTTTCATAATACTAAAGTTGCGAATTCTAACATGAATGGCTCATTTTTTGACCATTCACTATTCACCTCTGCGAAGATAGAAGATTCAGACCTTTCTACAACTTCAATGTATAAGATAAAAATCCAAGACTCTCAAGTTTATAACAGTACACTTTCTCACCATAATATTGATTCCAGTGAAATAGAAAATTCAACATTCTTTAATTTATTAGCTGATAATTCGAGCTGGTCCAATTTAAAAGTAACTAATTCAAATTTTATTGAAAGCGATTTCAGATCTTCTTTGCTTCACGCTAATGCCTTTAGGAAAACTAGTTTTTTTCTTAGCAATTTGAGTAATTCAACAATTAGTGATATGTCTTTTCACTCTTCAAGCATATATAAAAGCTCAGTTGCTGGTGTTTACTTAACAGGTTGCAAATTTGATAATTCAATTTTGATTGACAATCAAGGGCAGAAAAAACTTGCAGGGTTAGAAAATGCTATAACTTCAATTGGAGATTTGCAAGAGAAAATATCACAGGGTGAAAAATTTGATGTAAATTATTCTTACTTTGAATTTAAGAATATGAATTTGGAAAATGCTGATTTTTCTAATTCAACATTGAGTAGAGCAAAGTTTGTAAACGTTAATTTGAATAAGGCAAATCTTGAAAAAACCGATTTGCGCTATACTGTCTTTGATAATTCTTCTCTTATTGGCACCAACTTATCAAATTCTAATTTAGAAGGTTCTAGCTTTTTAAACTCTGATCAAAAAAGCGCCATGTTAAAAAATGCAAAGAAAAATGACCGTAAAAAGTGAGGGCATATTACTGATTCTATCCTCTCCTTCTGGAGCTGGAAAAACTACTATATCAGAAAAATTACTTGAGCGATCAACTAGTTTAGTTAGGTCTGTTTCTATGACTACGCGCAGGCCTCGCCCCGGCGAAATAAATGGAAAAGACTATTTTTTCGTTACCGAAGAAAAATTTCACAAGTTATGCGAAGCTGGCCAAATGCTTGAATACGCCAAAGTTTTTGAGAATTTTTATGGTATACCAAGAGATTTTATAGAGCAAAACTTAAGCAGTGGAATAAGCGTTTTACTAAGCATAGATTGGCAAGGAGCATTTCACTTATTCAAGCTTATGAGAAAAAAAGTTGTGAGTGTTTTTATACTTCCCCCTTCAATGGAAGAGCTTAGGTTGCGTTTGCAAAAGCGTAATAGTGATGATGCAAGCGAAATAGAGCGCAGATTAGCCGAAGCTCAAAAAGAGATAAGCAAACGTAATAAATATGATTATGTAATAATCAATGATGATATTGATAAAAGTGTGGAAGAGATAAGCTCCATACTAAATAAAGAAAGACTTAAAAAATCAGAAGAAAAACCAAGTCTGGAAGACTGATAAAAACATCAATTTGGATATTTGCAGCTATAGTTTCTTATCCTATAGCTAATACCAACCCTCATAAATAACTAGACAAATAATTCACAGAGCAAATGGTTTTGATCGAACTTTCCGTAATATCTCGAATAAATTCAGATACAGCATTTTCAAGTAATTTAATAGAGTCATACATCTTGTTCTTTATTATATTTTCCTTTAAATGTTGCCAAAATCTTTCCACAGGATTGAGCTCAGGCGAGTACGGCGGCAAATAAATTATGGTGATATTTTCAGGAGTTTTTAAACCTTTAGACCTATGCCAACTTGCGCAATCCATGATAAGAAAAGCTTCTCTAGTCCCCAAATCTTTCGACATCTGCTCCAAAAATATGTTCATGCAATCTGTGTTTACATGTGGAGCAAGTAGGCTAATATCCTCTCCATTCCTGGGATTTACAGCGCTGTAAAGATAGAAGTTTTCTCTTCCGATTTTTACTTTAACTTGTGTTCTTGAGCCCTTTTTAAACCATCCATGTCCAACTTTTGAGTGCGTTCCAAATCTCGATTCATCGAAAAAAAACCTCCTTTTTCCGGTTCTTTTCCACAATTTCATTGAGATTTTTTTTGAACTCCTCTTGTTTGTTTTTGTCTTGTTTATAATGTGCTGGACGAGGTGTGATATATGTAAATCCTAGCTTCTTCATAAGCCTTCTCGCCGTTGACTCACTTACTTTGATAGCTAACATTCCTTCAACTATACCTTGCAATTTTTTAGCAGTCAGATTTGCCCCATCTTCTTCTATTACCTCTCTTATTTTTTCCTTCTTCTCCTCGTTCAGTTTTGGTTTAGGTCCTCGCCCTGGCTGTATTGCAAACCCAATAACACCTTTTTCTTTAAATCTTGCAATCCATTTCATTAATGTCGTTCTCGTAATTCTATATATTTTAGCAACTTTTGAGATACCATACTCCTTTGCTGATATTATTGCTTGTAACCTTCTTCCTATCTCTCCTCTTATTCCATATTTTTTTAATTCTAACTTGCATTGATTATATAGTTCTTCTCCTATTGCTTTACTTTTTCCTGCCATAAACTACATATTTATTCTTTCTAGCCTCAATTATTTGTAGTTTTTACTATTTGTCTATCTATTAGTGGAGATTGGTATAACACTGGAATCAAGAAAGCGTTATCCATATATCATTTATTTTTGAAAATACTATGTTATAGCTAAAATTAGAAAACTGATTCTTCTAAAAGTTGCTCACTATCCTCATCAATTGTGATAGAATTATCATAATTTCCGAGCAAATCTCTGATTTTCATTTCTATCTCACTTGCAACTTCTTTGTTTGTTTTTAAGTAAGTTTTTACATTCTCTTTTCCTTGTCCAAGACGTGTATTGTTATATGAATAGTAAGCACCTGCTTTTTCAAGCACACCAAGCTTTGCTCCCATATCTATTATTTCTCCAAGTTTTGATATGCCTTCATTGTACATTATATCAAATTTCGCTTCTCTAAACGGAGGAGCAACTTTATTTTTTACAACTTTAACTCTTGTTTCATTGCCTGTAATATTTTCTTTGTCTTTTATTGTACCAACCTTTCTTATATCAAGCCTTATAGAAGTATAGAATTTTAACGCATTTCCACCCGTGGTAGTTTCAGGATTTCCGTACACTACTCCTATTTTCATACGAATTTGATTAATAAATATTAATATACAGTTTGCTTTTGAAACGGCAGAGGTTAGTTTTCGTAGCCCATGGCTTAAAAGCCTTGCTTGCAGTCCCATGTGCTGATCACCCATATCACCCTCAATTTCAGCTCTTGGAGTTAATGCTGCAACAGAGTCAATAACTATCACATCAACTGCACCAGAACACACTAAATACTCAACAATGTGCAATGCTTGTTCCCCAGTATCTGGTTGTGAAATCACTAAATCATCAGTGCTTACCCCAAGTTTACGAGCATATAAGACATCCAATGCATGTTCTGCATCGATAAATGCACATGATCCTCCTTTTTTCTGTGCTTCAGCAATCACGTGCAAGGCAAGAGTGGTTTTACCAGAACTCTCAGGGCCAAATATTTCAATTATACGTCCTTTTGGCAGACCTCCAACACCTAGAGCCGAATCAAGTGCAATTGATCCTGTGGATATTGTGTCTATTTTTTCTACAGGGTTTTGCTTCAGCTTCATTATTGCACCTTTACCAAACGCTTTTTCAATTTGGCTTATTGCATTATCTAATGCTTTTTGCTTATCATTATTTTTTTCTTCTGTGTTGTTTGCCATGGATCATTTATTAACTTGTATAACTTTCATGATAATCGAACGCGAACAACCTGCCAAGGGTTTTTTAATAACGAAGAACGTCATTGAAACTGGCTGCTTAAATTATATTAAGATAGAAATTAGATAGACTTTGTAGTGCGATACAAAATAACGATAGAATACAATGGTAGTAGTTTCTCTGGCTGGCAGAAGCAACAACATTCTGCTAACTCAATCCAGGAAGCCATAGAAAATGCTATATTTAATTTTAGTGGTGAGAAAATTGCCTTGTACTGTGGTGGAAGGACCGATGCTGGGGTTCATGCTTTAGGGCAAGTTGCTCATTTCGATATGGGAAGGGAATTTGAGCTTTACAGAGTAAGGAACGCAATAAACTATCATCTGAAATCAATTCCTATAGTCGTGCTCAATGTAGAAGTTGTAGATGATGCGTTTCACGCCCGGTTTTCAGCAAAAAAAAGATATTACGAATACAGAATAGTTAATCGCTATGCTCCTGCTGCTCTGGAGACTGGTTATGTATGGCAAGTGTTTAGCCCACTTGATGTAAATATTATGCGTGAAGCTGCTAAACATCTACTTGGAAAACATGACCTTTCAAGTTTCCGTTCAAAAGATTGTCACGCCGCAAATCCGATAAGAACAATTGATGATATCGATATAGTACAAAACGTGGATCATATACACATCAAAATATCTGCTATTTCCTTTTTACATAACCAAGTGAGGATTATTGCGGGTACTTTAGTTGAATTTGGAAAAAATAGAACTAATCCGCAAGAAATGCTACATATATTAAGCCAATGCAAAAGAAGTGCTGCTGGGGTTACCGCGCCGCCTTTTGGCTTGTATTTGGTAAAGATAGATTACTAATTTAATAAAAAGTAACGTTCTTAGTGAAATAAGTGTCATACCGCCGCAGTATCTCCAGATCTTGCTAACAAGCAGCGAGATGACGAGTTTAAGTTCTCATTGGCATCACTACATATAATACACTTGAATCATCTTCATCAGTGATAATTGTAGCACTATTACCATCGGCTAAGCTAAACTTACATTTATTTTTTATAGAGGATAGAACATCAAGCAAATAACGCGAGTTGAACCCTATTTCTATAGGGGCTTCATTGTAGTCTACTTCTATGGATTCAGTTGCATCACTGCACTCTTGGGAGTTTGAATGCAGAGTTAGCAGCTTTTCTTGTAGTGAGAATTTAATGGATTTTACTTTATCAGATACAACAACGGAAACTCGATCTATAACATCTAAAAGTTTTTTACTTTCAATAATCATATGCTTATCTTGAGATGCTGGAATAACTGCTTTATAATTTGGAAAAGTTCCATCTATTAATTTTGATATTAGAATATATTCACCGCATGTAAACTTGATTTTTCTGTCTGAGAGTTTTACATTAATTTCATTACAATCGTCCAATATTTTTAACAGCTCCATAACAGTTTTACGTGGAATGATCACACCAAATTCGCCATTGATGTTCCCAGGCTTTGGCCTCTTGATACACGATAAACGATGACCATCAGTTGCAACGCAGTACAGAAACTGCTCATCCGTATGCAGATATATTCCATTTAAATTATACCTTGTATCATCTAGTGATACAGCAAATTTTGTTTTAGTTAATAAGTCTATCAGGTCCGTATTTAGTAGAATAAAATCATGTTTATAATTGTCTTCTTCAAGAGCAGGAAAGCTGCTTGAAACTACATTCGGTAAAGAAAAGTTCGCATTTCCGCAAGACATCAATAATTTTCCTTGGTTGTTTACTTCAAAATTGACATCCAAATCAGCGGGTAACTTCTTCACTATGTCATGTAAAGTATGCGCTGAAATTTTTACTTCTCCTTCTGTTAATATAGTTGCAGCAAGTGAGGCAAACATTGAAATGTCAAGATCAGTTGCCATTAGTTTTATGCTGCCGTGTTGTGCTTTGATATTTATACACGCCAAAACATCTATTGCATTACGCCTTTCAACCACTCCACTTACTCTGGATAATGTATTTAAAAGACTCGTGCGGCTCACGCTAAAACGCATCTGCTCGCACACAGAATTTTGCTTTTTGATTTCTGTATCTACACCTGCAACCTCTGACATTGCTAACTCTCAAAAATATATTTTAAATGATATCCGCATTCCATATAAAGTAAAGTGCTATTCATTGAAAGAGTAGTCTAATTTATACTATAGCTGGGTATTCTGTTACAATAGTTTACTTTGTATGGCATAAATCATGCATTTTTTGATACGCTTTTTGAAAACCAAGTAGGGAATAAGTATCATCAATGGTCACTGTTTTTGCTTTTCCATTCACTACCATTGATAATCCCTGCTTCATTTTTAGAATGAGATCTTGATCTATTTTTGTATGCTCTGCCCACGCAAAACTTCCCTGTATTATAGGCAGTGTATATTTAATTTTTTTGTCGATATTGAGAGCTATAGGCTCCTTATCATACTGAAAACCAGAGGTAACACTTACCTCATCTGCTTTTTTATCAACATAACTAACCATTACATATGGTTTGCGGTTGGTTGTATAATGTTCGCTTTTTTTTTTAGGATAGGATACAATATAACATACTTTCTCTCCATCTTCTGATGCAGTATATACAAGCCAATCTTTATATTTTTCCTTCAATTGCACATCACTAACCGATGCAAAAGCGCCTATTGAAAAAAATATTAGAAATATAAAAAAACTACGCATGCAAACCAAATTTCAAACTTTCTGATTGTATATATTGTTTTACCTTAGCCATCGCCTGCTCAGCCAACTGTCTTATTCTTTCTCTTGAAACACAATATTTTTTACTAAGTTCATCCAGAGTTTGAGTGTTTTCGCACAGGTATCTACTAATAAAAATGTCTCTTGCCCTTTCGTTGAGGCTTGCTAGTGCATTGTTTAAAATTGTTTCTTTTAATTCTTTTTCTTCACGATTCTGATAGGTTACTTCTTGACTAACCAAGTTACATGGGATCATATCTTGTAACTCCCTTTTAGAGTCATCACCTATTTTTATGCAATCATTTAGCGACTGATCCTTACAAGCCATACGGTAATTCATCTGTATAACGTCTCCTTCGGATACAGAAAGCTCATTTGATATTGCTTTTATTTCTTCATTATTTAAAGTTTCCCTGTTTGTATACTGTAAAATTCTTTTTTTTATTTTACGTAAACTAAAAAATAATCTTCTTTGTGCTTGCGTTGTGCCTATCTTCACAAATGACCAAGATTTCAATATAAAGTCTTTTATTGAAGCTTCAATCCACCATACTGCATAAGTTGAAAAACGAAATCCTAAATCAGGATTAAACTTTTTTACTGCATGCATTAAACCCATATTTCCTTCCATGACCAGGTCCATCAACAATAGTCCATAATTTTTGAATTTCATTGCAATTTTCACTACCAAATTCAAATGGCTGGTAATCAATTTATGAGCAGAAGAAACATCCTTATATTGGTTCCAATTTTTTGCTAATCGTACCTCTTCCTCTTGAGACAGCATAGGAAATTTTTGCACCCTAGCAATATATTGCATGAGATTGGTTCTGCTATCAACACATAAGTTTGCCATTGAGGTCAACATAACAACTTAAATTAAAACTCCATACATATAATATATTAATTTTCGGGGAAAAATTCAAGCTTTGATTTGAGAAAAGTACAAACCTTCCATCTAATTGGGATCTTAAAAACGATAAGCCCCAACATAATATTGACATCCTGCCAGCGTGTAATGATAAACATTATAGTTTAAATACATAGTAAATGATGTTATTCCAGTGCCTTGACACTGGAATCCACATTTCCTTTTTCTAGATCCCAGTGTGATGCTGCTTGAATGGCAAGAAAAAACTCACTGGGATAACAAGGCTGAGATAGACTAGAAGTTAAACATCAATCCAGCTTCTGCACCAACAGTGCTGTAAAGAACTTTGTATGCGCCTGCATCAGTAACCTGTTTGGTTGGATCTTTAGGATCTGTTTTTTGTCCATCAAAATTAGCACCATAAGAACCGAAATAACGAGCTCCAACATAAAGCTTGATTTCTGGAGTTACATCATAGCTAACACCAGCTTTTACTTGACCAGCAAAACCAAATTTACTGTTTTGACCATTCACAGCAGTTTTCAAAGGAGTGCTGATATACGCTGCACCAACACCAACACCAACGTATGGAGTGATAGGCATATCTTCAATTGCTATATCGTAATAAACGTTAACTAATCCTGAAATTGCCGTTAAACTTTCTGCAACTTCTGGAATAGCAGCAACAGCAGGACTACCACCAGTAGCAGCAACAGCAGCAGCAGCACTAACTACATCTGCATCTTTACTTAACTGTGAGTAAAGCCCTTCAACATCAACTCTAATGTCGTCCATTTTGTAACCAAACGCACCACCACCAGCTATAAAGGATGCTTTTAAGGGACTATTCTTGTCTTTGCCTGATTTATGTTTAATACCCTCAATGCTTGTGTAAAAAGGTAAAATTTCACCGTTGTATTGCAAGCGAACGTAGTAGCTAGTTTCTTCATCACTTATTGGACCAACAGGATCTGAAAAAGCAGAGTTTGATAAGCTTAGCAACGTTGCTAAAGCGGCTGCTGAAAAAAACTTTTTATAATGCATAATTGTCCTCGTAAAAAAATTAAAATTCCACTTTAGCAGTCTAAGTAACAACTAAAGTTAAGTCAAGTGCTAACTTAATAACACAAAATATTCTACATTTTAACTAACTTTTAGGAGAAGGCAAAGATTTTATTAATGAATAAATACGACTTTTGATTTTTTGGTATAGCTAACACAGGTAAGATTTACTATCGAAAGACCTCATCATTCCGCTACGTGTTAGCAAAATCTATCCGCGTTGGTATGACGTAGGGCTGCGCTAGCATAGGTGCATTATACAAAAAAGTACTAGCGTTAGAAATATTAGGGAAGAAATACTTACACTAAAAGAAACTTCGCTAGTAAACTTAAAAAGGAAGTTTAAATCCAGGTGGTAAACCCATCATACCTGCAAGATCAGAAGTTGCATTCGCCATATCTTCTTCTGCTTTTTTAACGGCATCATTAAACGCTGCTGTTACTAAATCCTCTACTATATCTTTTTCCTCATTTCTCATAAGCTCTAAGTCTATGTTCACCTTTTTAACTTTGTAACTACCTATTTTTATGACTTCCACTAATACAGAAACTTTACCACCACCAGAAATACCTTGAAACTCTTTTCCAACATATTTTTCTTGAGCTTCTGCAAGCTTTTTTTGCATCTCTTGCGCTTGTTTCATTATTTGACTAAAATCCACAACTTACTCCTTATTTTCTATATTAACTACTTTTGCACCTTTAAACGTGTCAAGTATATCCTTAACTGCAGGTGCATAATTTAAATTACTCACTTCCCTGTTTATATAACCCGTATCAACTGTAATAACCCATTCCTGCTGAGTCACCTGGTTTAAGTAATTTTTTAAATCATTGCAAAAATTACTATCCAACTTAGATACAGCTTTTAATTTTAAATATCCAGGTTTACAATCTATTAATTGTAGATTATTACACAGTTGTTTGTAAAGATAAATTTGATTACTCTGCTTTAATAGTTGCAAAATCTTATCAAAATCGTAATTTTGTTGTTTATTTTCCACATGGATCCCAGTGTCAGCTACTTGGATGACAGAGGGGGAAGGTGCAACAGGTCTGCCCTGTCTATTTCCTTGCTCTACATTCTGTGAAAGAATTTTTTTGACCACTTGTTCCGGAGAAGGTAGATCAGAAAGATAACAAAGGCTAATTAGCATCATTTCAGCAGCAACATCATTGCATGTTGAAGCTTTTATATCCTGAATGCCTTTAAGCAACACCTTCCACAATCTTGAAAAAAATATTAAAGACTTCTTTATACTTAAATCTTTTATCCTATTTTTTTCATGTTCTGTAACTGCACTATCAATCTCCTTCGTAATTAAAAAACGGCATATTAACTGAATTGTTTGCAATAGACCTTCAAAAATACTAAGTGGGTTTGCTGTTTTTACTGCCTTGTCAAACACTGATAGAGCTTTCTGTAAATCACCTTCTAATATTGCCCCTAATAGATCGAATGTAATATCTTTATCCACTAAGCCAAGTATGTCTGTCACATTTTTAGTGGATATTGCACCATCTTTGCTATATAGAACTGCTTGATTCATCAAAAACAAGGCGTTACGCATTGAATTTCCAGAATGTTGTGCAATTAATTCTAATGCTCCCTTTTCAATGGAATAACTCTCTTTTTGTGCAACATCATTTAAACGTTCCACTATTTTAGCTACAGGAATGTTATGTAAGTCAAATCTTTGACAACGTGCAATAATAGTTATTGGTATTTTTTTTATTTCCGTAGTTGCTAAAATGAACTTTACGCTAGGTGGTGGTTCTTCTAGGGTTTTAAGTAATGCGTTAAATGCGCTGCTGGATAACATATGTACTTCATCTATAATGTAGACTTTGAATTTAGAGCTTATAGGTGAATAGCAAATATCTCCCAGGATTACTTTAATATCGTCAATGCTAGTGTGACTTGCTGCATCGATTTCAATTACATCTGGATGGCTTGAATTTTTTATTGCTAGACAATTTTCACATGATCCGCAAGGTTCAAAAATTGGCCCCAGGGAACAATTCAAACATAAAGCTATTATCCTTGCAGTGGTGGTTTTACCAACTCCACTACTACCGGAGAGCAGTATAGATTGTGGAATTTTGTTTAAAGTAAAAGCATTTTCTAATACACGCACTAATATATCTTGACCTACTAGATCTTTAAAGCTACTAGGACGATGTTTTAATGCTATGTTCATAGCCTCGGATAAAACAAATAATGAAATAGGTATGCAACCCAAAAAGGTTCTGATATGGCTGCTTCATTTCTGATCTGACCAAGTTACAGATTTTTTGCCTGCATACCTTATAAAATATTATACTTTTTTTTTTATTTAGCAAGGTATATCCTATGTTAGTTTATGATCAGTCGGGGTTGCATAAACTATATATAGAAATTAATTATGATTTTATATCATTTTCCTCTTTGTCCATTTTCACGAAAAGTTAGAGCTCTTCTAAAAGAAAAAAAGTTGAGTTGTGATCTAGTGTATGAAAATCCGTGGGAAAAACGGAATGAATTTATGGAGATCAATCCAACCGGGCAAGTACCAGTATTAATAGATAATAACTTTGTAATAGCGGATAGTAATGCCATTTGTGAATATATAGAAGAGACTTACAATAGCGACGTCAAATTACTTAGTTCATCCACTATTATTAAGTCTAAAATACGCGCTCTAATCAATTGGTTCGACAACAAATTTTACAATGAAGTTACTAAGTATATTATGAATGAAAAAGTAATTACTAACCGCAGCCCTGACTCTAGATTTCTTCATGCAGCTCAGCATAACCTGCCTTACCATATGGAATACATCGAACATTTAATTAACAAGAACGTTTGGCTTGCAACTGATAAGTTCACTTTAGCTGATATTACTTTAGCATCGCATATTTCCGTAATGGATTATGTAAGTAGTTTTCCATGGGAAAAAAGTAAAATTTTAAAAGAATGGTACTCCATTGTTAAATCAAAGCCTTGTTTTCGTGAGATATTATTAGAGAGGATTTCTGGTTTAATCCCTCCTAAACATTATGCTGACCTTGATTTTTAACTTATGTTAGCTTTAAAGCTACAGTCATTCCTTCATCAGTTGGAATCAATATAGAGAAATATTTTTTTTCATCTGATAATCTATTATTAAACTCCCTCATGGCATGCCATGATTTTTCTGATACTTCTTTTGGAGGCGATTCTAAAAATACTGTGTTAAACAGTAGAGTGTTATCTGCAACGATTAGCCCATCTTGTTTAATGTATGACTCTGCCCAATCTAAATACTTAGGATAACTACTTTTGTCAGCATCGATGAATATCATATCAAAAGGTGCTTTTACTGATAATTCACTAAGTTTTTCCAATGCATTGCCTTCTATTAGAGTAATTTTATCACTTAGATTAAAAGCACTAAAATTTTTTTTTGCTATCCTTAAGTGTTGAGGATGATTTTCTATTGTATATATATGACCGTCTTCCAGCAGAGCTTTCGCCATACAAATTGACGAATAACCGTATAACGTACCAATCTCAACAATACTTTTGATTTTATGAATTTTTATAAATAAACTTAATAGTTTTCCTTCCTCAGGGCTAATCTGAATATGTTGCTTTTTTTCAAGGATACAGTATTCTTTTATTGTTTTATATTCTTTTGCAAATAAGTTTCTTATATATGATAATTTTGTGCTAAAGTTATTACGCATATATTGTAAATTAAGGAGGCTTAATTCATATAAAGTTTATAAATATAATAATATAGTTTGGAACAATAAAAACATTTATTTTAAGTTATTATTTTATGGTATAAAATTTTAAGTGACAAAGATTATTATATATCGTACTATAGTTAACTAGTATAATAATCAATCAATTATTATATTAAAATTAGAGGAATTGTTCATGCACATTCCTCTTTGTTAAAATATGATTTTTATAATCAATTAGAGGGGGTTATATGTCTTATACTATTGCTAGTGAAGTTGAAACGTTAAATAAAAAATCTAACAAGAATGAAGGGGTTATGTTACTAAATAATCCAGCTTATCGTGAAAAGTATAAAGAACGTTTTGATGAAGCTCAGAGAAAAGTTATGGATATGGTTCAGTTTTATGATGGAACAATAGTATTAATAGAGAATAAAATTGCTATGTATTACTACGCTTGGCACAGTAAAAAAAGAGAATTTGAGCGTAAAAAACAGCAAACAGTAGTGAAAAATAATGACTCAGTATAGAGTCTTTTATGTGGTAAGCTACAGTGGTATTACTTCACTATAGCTTTTCCATATAGTTTATCTATCACGTCAGTGAGGTATTTCAGCTCTTTATATCCTTCATGTTTAACTTTGTTATGCTCTATATATGACTTACTATCGTTAAGCTTGATGAAAAATATTGGGGTAGCTGTGATACCAAGTTTATTAATTGCCAGTGATTTATCATTTATGATTTTATCCATCACTTTCTTATCATTAATGCATTGGTTAAATGCATCTTGCTTTAAGTTGCTTAGTGCAGCAATTCTTTGTAGTACAGTCAAATCACTTAAATTGGAGTAATTCCACGAATCTATTGAATTAAAAACAGCTTTGTTAAAATTAAAGTAGTCTTCTTGTTTTTCGTAGCAATGACTTAGCATTGCAGCCTTTAGCCCTCTGTAATCCAAAGGAAAATGACGAAATATATATAACATCTTACCTGTGTCTATATATTTCTCTTTTATTTTAGGAAAAACATTCTTATGAAAAAGAGAGCAGTGATAGCAAGTTAATGAAGCATATTCTATCATTAGAATTGGTGCTTTTGGATCTCCTAATAATTTATCATCGGGTAATAGTGATAGTAACTCCTTTGATGTTATTTCATTAGTTTCTTTTTGAATATGTTGGTTAACAACTGCATAAGAATTAACACTTATAAAAATTGATAAAAGCAATAGTCTAAAAATCATTATGATATAAATACTTAACTTACTAAAAAAATTACATATTTATATTAATAATGTCAAGATAACTTTTGTTTAGCAAGGCTTTCAGCCCTGTTTTTAAATGCAGCAATTATTTTACTTTGTGTATATTTATATACTGAGTTTAATAGAGTTGAAAATGAGTTGGACTTAAACTTAAACTCTATATAAAACTTTACCATAGTTTTATTTTCATCTATGGGAATGAATTGCCATTCATTGTATAGATGTTTAAATATTCCGTTTGATGATACAGCTTTTATCCAACCTTTATTTGTTCCACTTGGAGAAAGAGAAGTAACTTCTGATATGTACCTTCCTTTAATTCCATGAAAAGCTGCGAGGAGATCCACAACCATTTGGTTGTTAATTTCTTCTTTTATATAAACGGCTTTGCACCAAGGAACAAAATCAGGATACCTTTCAACATCAATTACAATTTGGAATACTTCATTAGGCGAACATAGGAAGGTACCTTGTTCTCTGTATTGATGAAGCATAAATGTTAAACCAATCAAAATAGGATCCATATCTATCGTCAGCCTTAGTAGATTCCTGAGACCTGAAGTTAAGGTGGGCATCGCATATTAGTTTCAACGAAACCAGCAGAGGCGATTCCCTTCTCTAGAAATTATCGCTCGGGAAATTTAACTTAACTCATAACGCATAGCACAGACCCTTACTTGAATTATAGATGATTTACACAAGGCATGTCTATAGGTATATTAAAAGTCAGCGATTATTATTTAATCTTTATTAAACTTTGCATTCTAAGTATTATAGTTTATCTTATGAACATTACTAAAGTTTTAATCATTATTGTTTTTATTGTAACTTCTTTAAGTGCTTACACTAATTGTATAGATCACAAAATTTTTGTGCATACTATGAAGCAACAAGTGGATGGTATATCCACAAAAGGAAATAGAAAAAACCTAGAGCATGTACACGAAGAGCTTCAGGAAGTCATTCAGAATAATGTTAACCTCAAAGGAATATCGCAATTCGTTATAGGAAAACATGGGGCTTTAGTTAAACAAAAAGAAAAAGAAGATTTTTTAAGAGAGTATGAAGTGTATCTTACACGTTTGTGCGTTAAAATTTTATCTAAATACATGAGTAATAGTGAAATGATCATAATGAGCTCAAGAGCAGTTGACGATGAAACTTGCTTAATTGGTACAAGATTTTCTTACGGTGATGAAGAATTTACAAATATTGATTTTAAAGTTACTAAAAATAACAGTTCTTTCTTGATAAGTGATGTTGTAATGAGTGGAATAAGTATTGCTATTAATCAACGTTCTCAATTTAGTGAAAAAATCGACGCGCATGGCATAGCAAGTGTTATAGATGAATTAAAATGCAATAACAATCCATGATATATATGCCTCATTGGCCTAAGCCACTTGGTAATAGGCCGAATGATTTTTCTCTTGATCGCATAAAAAGCTTTCTAAATAAATTGGGCAATCCTGAGAAAAAAATGCCGCCCATAATTCATATAGCTGGAACTAACGGGAAAGGCTCAACACTAGCATTTATAAGATATATAATGCAAGCAGCAGGGTATAAGGTCCATGCATACACTTCTCCACATTTGGTGAATTTTAATGAAAGAATAGTTATTGCAGGTAGTTATATCAACGATAATGAATTATATAGCTTATTAGAAGAATGCCGTGCCGTAATTGCAGAACAACCTATCACTCTGTTTGAAGCTGCAACTATTGCAGCTTTTTTAGCTTTTTCTCGTCATAAAGCCGATATAACTTTAGTTGAAGTGGGTATGGGTGGAAGACTTGATGCAACAAATGTTATAGATAGTCCGATTTTAACAATCATTACTTCCATTGCTCTTGATCATACAGAATATCTTGGCCCTACTATAGAAATTATAGCAGGTGAAAAGGCTGGAATAATGAAACCTAATGTTCCTTGCGTAATAGCACCACAAGAAAAATCTATAATGAACATGCTAGAACACCACGCAATAAATAAGAAATCTCCTCTGTATAGAGGAGGTCTTGAATGGAATTGCAAAAAAAAGAACAACAAAATGGTTTTTCAATCAGCTATTCAATCAATAGAATTTCCTTTGCCGTCTTTAAAGGGTGATCATCAGGTGATTAACGCAGGCAATGCTATTGCAGCATGTAGCATCTTGAGCGGAAAATATGGATTTGATATTGGAGAAGAGGATATTACTTCAGGTTTACAGCATACCTACTGGCCTGCGCGACTAGAGTCTATAAAAGAAGGTAATTTAATTTCCCTACTACCGAAAGATTGGCAATTATTTTTAGATGGTGCGCACAATAATGACGGTGCTAGAGTGCTATCTCAGTGGGTAAAAGATAATTTTGCTGAAGGTATCTATGTGGTTTTTGGTGTTACTTGTAACAGAAATGTGGAAGAGTTCTTAGAGCACTTAAAGCCATATATCAAGCTACTATGTGCGGTTTGTGTTAAGTCTGAACCTAAAGCAACAAATACAAACTTGATTAGGGAAAAAGCCAATAACATAGGAATAAAAGCTGTTGAATGTGAATCAATTGGCGATGCAATATCCAATCACATATTAAAAGCCTCTATCCAAAATGTCAAAACCATACTAATCTGTGGCTCATTGTTCCTAGCTAGAGACTTCGCTATGGAGAATAGCTAACTTTAATGATATAGCTGACCCAAGCAATACGTCATACTGCTGCGGCGCTAATACGTAGCAGTATGACAGCAATCCTACGTCATACCGTCACGGCGCTAACAAGAGATCCCGCTAACAAGCAGCGGGATGACGAATTGCTATGCCGCCACGAACCGTCATACCGCCGCGGCGCTAACAAGTAGTGGGATGACAGCAGTCCTACGTCATACCGCCGCGAACCGTCATGCCACTGCGAACCGTCATACCGTGATTTATTCACGGTATCTCTTAACATAGATCCCGCTGCGGGATGACGAGGTCATGCCACCGCGCGAACCGTCATACCGCCGCGGCGCTAACACGTAGCGGGATGACGATTGTCGGTGAACCTAAGTTACTTTAGCCATAAACATTAAGAAATTTACCAAACGGAAAAAAAGGCAAAAGAAGCCCTAGTCATTGTTTATTTTCAGTATCGGCGTTCTTTAAGTCTTAAACACTGCAATTTAGCTGCTTTTAAACGCAACTAACTTAAGCTATAAATGTTTAAGAAATTTACCAGCAGAAAAAAAAGACAAAGAATCCCCGGAGTAGCTAGTTATTCCACTCTTTATTTTAAAATTTGACGTTGGGTGATGTCTTAAACGCTTTATAAGCGCTTTTCAGCTTATGTGGGTAAAAACCCAAAATTTTTATAAAGACATAGTATGCACATAGTGCAAAAATTAAACAATAGTACGCCAAATACAAGTCTTCTTGTCATTTTAATCTGCACAGATTGGGAAGTTAAATAATATAGCTTCAGTTTCATAATAAGGAGGCTGGCGAAATGTGTCAAGTAAGTTTTTCACTTCTGCGGGCTACCCGGATGACAGGATTGCTCTTAAATTTACATTGTCGATAAATCTAAATTGCTTTAATAATTTTGATTGAAAAATAGTTTTTCTATTATATAAATGCTACTTTAGGGTAATCAAAATGGAAGACGATAAATATAGCTTAGGTTTAAGAGTTATCCATTGGTTGATGGCTGTTTTTATTATCGGTATGCTTTGCTCTGGACTTTATATGAAAAGCTTACCACTTAGCAATGAAATTAAATTCAACATATATGCTATTCATAAGGCTTGCGGTATCACTATTCTTGGATTAATCATAGTACGCATATTTTTTCGCGTCTTTACTTATGTTCCACCACTTCCAGCAAATTTCTCTCGACTTGTAATCAATATAAGTAAAGCAGTACACTTTGGTTTATATTCTTTGATGGTGCTAATGCCACTATCTGGCTATGTTATGTCTTCTGCTTCTAGCAAACAGATCAAATATTTTTTTCATATCCCTTTGTTGATTAATCAAAACAAAGATCTAGCTAACACGGCTAATCAGCTACATTCGATGTTTGCATATTTCATGGTACTCTTTATAATCTTACATATACTTGGCGCTTTGAAACACACATTTATAGATAAGCAAAACATTTTTAAACGCATGATATAGGTTATATGTTAAGTAGCCTCTGGAAAAAAGGAACAGATTTTCTTGGTAGTGAGTTTGTTATAATGGGTGGTGCTATGAGCTGGGTTTCGGAGAGAAACTTGGTTTCGGCAATCTCAAACGCTGGTGGTTTCGGTGTAATTGCATGTGGTGCAATGTTTCCAGACCTATTGAAAAAAGAAATCATAGAGACACAGAAATTAACTAACAAGCCATTTGGTGTAAACTTAATTACTATGCACCCAAAGTTGAGTGAGTTGATAGATGTGTGTATTGAAACGAAAGTAAGCCATATAGTGCTTGCCGGTGGACTGCCAACAAAGCCTAATATAGAAAAAATCAAGAGTGCGGGCATTAAAGTTATGTGCTTTGCACCAGCATTAAGCCTTGCAAAGAGATTAGTAAAAATGGGAGTAGATGCATTAATAATAGAAGGAATGGAAGCAGGCGGGCACATAGGGCCAGTTAGTACTTCTGTTCTTGCACAAGAGATATTGCCTCATTTTAAAAATGAACAAACACCAGTATTTGTTGCCGGCGGAATAGGAAGAGGCGAAATGATAGTTAATTACCTGGAAATGGGGGCAAGTGGCTGTCAAATAGGTACATTATTTGTCTGCACTAATGAGTCAATTGCCCACAAAAATTTTAAGGAAGTGTTTATTAAATCGGCCGCACGTAATGCAGTGTCTTCTATGCAGATAAGTGCTGATTTTCCTGTAATTCCTGTAAGAGCCATAGCCAACAAAGCAAGTGACGATTTTATGAAGCATCAAAAAAAAGTTATTGATGAATACCAAAAGGGACAGATCTCAAAAGAAGATGGGCAGCTTGAAATAGAAAAATTCTGGGCTGGAGCTTTAAGAAGAGCAGTAATTGATGGAGATGTTGAAACAGGATCTTTAATGGCCGGTCAAAGTGTTGGCATGGTTGATAAGGAAAAGCCTGTAAAAGAAGTGATAGACATATTAATTCAACAGGCAAACAATTATATTGAACGCAAATCTGTAAAGCAACCAGTAAGCAAGTCATAATTATCTCTGAAAGAGCCCATTATAGGGCATAATTGCCCAGTTTTAATGTAAAATTAACGCTAAAAAGGTATCTATACATTTTATTATGTATGGAAGAATGTTATGCACAGTCCCTTTAAAAAACCTAAGAGTAATGATTTACCTGGTAAAATAAAAGAACTTATTCAACTTTTGAGTAATGAAGAAGATCGTAAACTGTTCACCAATATATACAAAAAGGTAACAAAAAAAACACATAATCATGGAAGCCCAAAAAAAAATGAAGATGGAACTATCACAAAATGCATAGACTCGTTCGAGAAAGGAGCTGATCCTAACATATTAATTCAATTAGAAAAATTACTGAGAGAGCAAGAAGAATATCAAAAATATTATAATTATTACACTGAGAAATTTCTCCCAGCGTTGAAAGCAGAAATAACAAACTCAAAAAAACTAAAACCAGAAAAAATAAAGGAAATAGAGGGAATAATTAATGGGATTATTAGCAAGAGCAGCGATAAAGGTAATGCTACGGAACCATTTAACAAACAAAGTTTTTCTAGTGAAGTTCCAAATTTTACAAACTCGGATATGACTCCTCAAGAAGAGGATTCTGTAGGCAAGGGTGTAAGTGGAGTAGGAACCCCTGGAAAATACAATACCCTTAGAAGTTCAGGTCATAATAGTGCTTCAGCATTTCCTACATTAGAACAATCACAATTGAATGGCTCCTTTAGCCAATCTTGTGTAGAAAATGAGGACCCTAGTACAACTGCAGATGCTGTAGAAGTGCCAAGCGATGCAAATACTTCTAAACTCAGTAGTGGCAATGATTCAGATAGTGGAATAGACTCACCTAGAAAGAGTGAAGAAAGTTCAAGATCACCAGTAAGTAGCAGAAGGAGCAGTTTAACTTTAGTAACAAGCACTTCATCTGAGGAAAGTTTAAACTCAACACTAAGCTCTACTGAAGAAAATAGCAATTCATACAAAGAAGAAACTGAGCAGTCAGAACAGGCTGTAAAGCAAAAGCCAAAGATGCAAGAAAGCGGAAACTCAAGTGATCAAAGAGATCAAGTTAAAAATGGAGTCAGCCCAGGTGTCACCCAAGTAGCTGACACTGAGATTCAGAGAGAAGAAAATATGGATCCAAATAGTCAAACTACTCAGATGACAGGCAGTCAGGCAAAAGATTCAATGCAACCCGAAGAAAAAAGGGACAGAAAAAACGCCATTACAATCGTGCAGAAACTTCCTGTGAATGAGAAAAAGGGTGAAGATACTCCACTTGAAAAACAACCCAATAACAGAAATCTTCACGTTGCACTTGTAGCAGGTTGTGCTCTCTCTACAATAGGGTGCATTGTTGCAGGAGCAATGACATCAGGACTGATAGGAGTGGGATTGTTTGCTGTGGCTGCAGTATGTGCTATAGGAGTAGTAGCTGAATTGCATTCAAACTTCCTATCAAGTAAATTAACATCCATTAGTGTGGAACCTCATGTTAATGATAAGGAGCTTACAGCATGTTCATACCAATCTCCACTAATAGATAGACAAATAGTAAAAACTACAAATAATTGAGGCTAGAAAGAATAAATATGTAGTTTATGGCAGGAAAAAGTAAAGCAATAGGAGAAGAACTATATAATCAATGCAAGTTAGAATTAAAAAAATATGGAATAAGAGGAGAGATAGGAAGAAGGTTACAAGCAATAATATCAGCAAAGGAGTATGGTATCTCAAAAGTTGCTAAAATATATAGAATTACGAGAACGACATTAATGAAATGGATTGCAAGATTTAAAGAAAAAGGTGTTATTGGGTTTGCAATACAGCCAGGGCGAGGACCTAAACCAAAACTGAACGAGGAGAAGAAGGAAAAAATAAGAGAGGTAATAGAAGAAGATGGGGCAAATCTGACTGCTAAAAAATTGCAAGGTATAGTTGAAGGAATGTTAGCTATCAAAGTAAGTGAGTCAACGGCGAGAAGGCTTATGAAGAAGCTAGGATTTACATATATCACACCTCGTCCAGCACATTATAAACAAGACAAAAACAAACAAGAGGAGTTCAAAAAAAATCTCAATGAAATTGTGGAAAAGAACCGGAAAAAGGAGGTTTTTTTTCGATGAATCGAGATTTGGAACGCACTCAAAAGTTGGACATGGATGGTTTAAAAAGGGCTCAAGAACACAAGTTAAAGTAAAAATCGGAAGAGAAAACTTCTATCTTTACAGCGCTGTAAATCCCAGGAATGGAGAGGATATTAGCCTACTTGCTCCACATGTAAACACAGATTGCATGAACATATTTTTGGAGCAGATGTCGAAAGATTTGGGGACTAGAGAAGCTTTTCTTATCATGGATTGCGCAAGTTGGCATAGGTCTAAAGGTTTAAAAACTCCTGAAAATATCACCATAATTTATTTGCCGCCGTACTCGCCTGAGCTCAATCCTGTGGAAAGATTTTGGCAACATTTAAAGGAAAATATAATAAAGAACAAGATGTATGACTCTATTAAATTACTTGAAAATGCTGTATCTGAATTTATTCGAGATATTACGGAAAGTTCGATCAAAACCATTTGCTCTGTGAATTATTTGTCTAGTTATTTATGAGGGTTGGTATCACGTCTATAAAAATTAAATATGTGTTACTTGTAGTGAATAAGTGAATTCAGTTCTTGCTTGTTGATATAAAAGTTGTTATATTTGAAGAATGTTTAAAAGGTATTTAGTTGATGCGCATTCAATTGAATAAAGTTTTGGTTTTTATAGCTTTATTAAGTTTCATTTTTGCATCATATTCTAGCGAGGCTTCGGTGAATGATGTACAAGAAACGGTAAGAGATTTTATTTCTTCATTTTCAATTAAAGATACTGTAGAAAATATGAGTCCTTCAACAATCATAGGGTT
The DNA here is from genome assembly GCF_936270145.1 of Wolbachia endosymbiont of Oedothorax gibbosus. GTDB lineage: Bacteria > Pseudomonadota > Alphaproteobacteria > Rickettsiales > Anaplasmataceae > Wolbachia. The sequence goes on along the minus strand of NZ_OW370537.1, from coordinate 86,940 downwards.
GTGTATAGCTGCGGTGATACTTGCAGTAGTGTTCAGAGGTCTAATCTTTTTTATGATAATGTTTGGTGTACTGATCATGATGTTTGGGAGTACAGATAAGGCAATAGATTACTTGAAAGAAAAATTTAACTTTGTAGAAGATATAGACTTGCAAATCGATGGCAACACACTCAACAGCACAGAAAAAAAGAACAGTGAGTATAAGATTCGAGAATGACCTTTTTGTTAAATACACATGATGTTGTATGCAACCAAAAGTACCAACCATTAACCCTAAGCTTGAGAAAAAGAACAACTTAGCATTACTAGAAAGCATTGATTTAGATTTTATTCCTTATGCTTGTCATTACGATGAAGAAACCATACTAACAAAACAGGGAGAATTGTTAAAAATAATCAAGTTAGAAGATTATTCTTCTGTTGATAACTACGGCGACCTCAGAACTGAAATTAGAAAAAGCATATCAAAAAATATTAATAGCCTGTATTGTACCGTTTGGATTCATACTGCTCGAAAGCGCAATAAACTGAGCTTGAAATGGAATAAAACTGAAGACTTCTCTGACAACCTACATTCAACGTGGTTTAATAAACTAACTGATAGTAAATTACAGTATATAAATGAACTATACATTGTAATATTGTTTAGCGATTTTGGCAAGCATACTAATAATTCGTTTTTTTTCAATAGAATAAAGAATAAGCATAAGTTGTCTTTACAAGAAAGCCATCAGGAGTTGCAAAAGATAACTGACTTAATTCAAAATGATTTAGGACCTTTTGGAGCTAAAAAACTGGGTCTAAGGTTTAGTGAAGGTAAAATATATTCTGAAATGATAGAATTTCTCCACTATATTGTTACATTAACGCACAAAGATTATCCAATACATGAAAGGGACCTGTCTCAATATGTTAGAAATTTTAAAATAGCTTTTGGTTTCAATACGTTTCAAACAATATTTGAAAATCAACAGAAATTTGGCTCTATTTTCAGCATAAAGGAATACCGGGAAATCTCTTTAGGTAATATAGATAGATGCTTGCAGCTTGAATCTGAATTTATCATTACAGAAATAATGATATTTACTAGTAATAATAAAGCAATAAAAGAATTTAAAAAACAAATCAACATGCTGCAAATTAGTGAGGATAATACCTTACTTAAAAGCTCAGGAATTGAAGAAATAATAGAGCTTGAAAAGACCTCGAGCATAGACTTCTGCCAACAGAAAATTATTTTTACAATATTTGCAGACAATAGGAATAAGTTAGCTGAAAATATTAGTGATTTATCTTCCATAATGTCATTAGTTGGCTTCATGATATTTAGAACTGATTTACATATGGAAAGTCATTTTTGGGCACAACTTCCAGGCAATTTTGCTTTTATTACGCAACCAAAAAATATCTTAACAAAGTACGCTTGCAGCTTTGCTATGCTGCACGATTTTACGTCAGGTACATTAAAAGGAAGAAGGTGGAAAGAAGCGGTAACGATTTTTTTCTCAGAAAAAGGAAATCCTTACTTCTTTAATTTCCATGGAAAAAGAAATAATGGCCATACTACGATACTCGGAGCTCCAAGTTCAGGCAGAACCTCACTCATTAATTTCCTATTATCAGAATCAAGAAAGTTTAACCCAAGAATTCTCATATTGGATAACACTGGAAAATCAATAATTTTTACTAAAGCAGTGAGTGGTAAATATTACATAATTGACCCAAAATATAAAGATAAAAGCCTAAAATTTAATCCACTAAACATTGAAGACAGTGCTTCCAGTCGCAATATGTTGGTTGAACTGATCAAAAGAATGGTAGCCGATACAAGCTTGGTGGACGTAGAAGAAAAGATAAGAAAAATCGTGGATTCTATATTTGCTATACCCAAGGAATCACGTTCTATTGCGCAAATTTCTGAGGTGCTCTTGCTCCTTGGGGGTAAGATAAGTAGATGGTGTGACGATGGTGACTTTGCTTACTTATTTCAAGATGGTGATGAATCAGATATTGACTGGGAAACAAAAATTATATCTCTCAATACCGCAAACCTTACAAAACAAAAGGAATGTATGTCCGTGATACTTTACTATTTTTTATATTCTTTTGAGGCAAGATGTGATGGCTCGCCTGCAATACTTGTTTTGGATGAAGCATGGGAGATAAGTAATATTTTTCCTACAGAGAAAGAGTTTGATAACTGGATGCAAAGAATGACGGAACTAAATGTTGTGGTAATCCTAAGTACTGAAAACTTAAACCTCGCATTTGCTAGCAAATTTACTCAATATTTAGACAAGCATATTGATACAAGGATCTTGATGCCGAACGTCAATGCAAATAGATTATACATGAAAGCATTTTCTTTATCCAAAGAGGAGCTGAATACAATTCTGCAGACGCCAACACAGGAAGGTTTATTTTTGATAAAGCAGTATAAAGGATTAGTAACTTTAAATTTAGATTTAAAGAATATGCAAGAAATACATGTACTTTCAGCTAATAAAGAGACTATAAAGTATATGTATGAGGCAATAAAAGAAAAAGGGGAAGAAGTTAATGAGTGGTTACCGGTGTTTTATGAGAAGTGTAAGGCTTAATTTCTTATTGATGTTCTTTTTGATACTTGGTCTTTCGTATCAAGGATATGCTGATTGTCCGCCTCTTGTAGAGAGTACTACTTGGTTCGAAGCAATTGTTGGTGGAGATTGGGTAAAGAAAATTAAAGTGCAAGCAATAAAAAATCAAGGAGTTGATGGTTACTTTAATCCCAAAATTAGAGTATGTGCTTATGATGGACACAGTTATTGTTATGACTTACAAAGTGGGGAATCCTGCCGCCAAATATATGGAACTCAAGAGAGTGGTGCTGGAGTTTCTGCTGCAGCTTTTATTGATTGGGAAGGAGATAAAACAAAGGCTGGAGGAGAAATTGCTCGGGGTCTTAAATGGGAATGGGCAGATGGTGTTACTGATGAAGAGAAAATAAAATTTGCTAATTCCCCTAAGATATGCGCTTGCAGTCAAAAAGGGGCTTGTATGTCAGGAATTTCTTCATGGGGTTCTAGAGTATTTTCAGGTGAGAATATTTTTCGTCCTGGAGAGATGGAAAAAGTCTGTGATACCTGCTACCAAACGGCAGTAAAATGTGCTCCCGTGCCACTTGCACCTAGCCCCCCTCCATTTTGCGAGCAACTTGCAATGTCGCTTCCACAAGTTAGAATTGTTCCTATAACAGATAAAGATAATGATTACTTCAACCCTAAAGTTAAGGTAATAGCTGGTGATCTAATAGAAGAAGACGGAAAGATTGGAAAAGAATTAGATTTTCCTAAAGGGTATGGAGAAAATAAAGCTAAGGAACACCCTATTACAGACAAATATGGCACCACGTATGACTTCAAAACCTATAGAGAAAAAGATAAGCTCTGCGCTGAATACCTTGGAACTCAAAGTATAGATGAAAGAAATCCACAGTTCGTCCGCTGTTTTCCTGCACCACCTGCTCCAGAACCTGAGACAGTAGAGATAGTAAATGAAAATACATTGAAAGTAGAAATGAAGATGAGTGAGAGCACTTGTAGAGCACACGGAACCTACAGTGATGGTGTCTGTACTTTTGATGTTACCAACCATCCTATAAACATTGGCCCCCTATCTTTAAAGGTAGTGAAACCGAGAATAGTTAAAAAAACAACTAATAGTAATAACAACGAAAGTAATATCGGTGACGTTATAGAAAGTATATTTAAAAATAGTTCTCGGTTTACAATTTTAAAACGGCATAATTACATTCCTAATATTGGGATTGAGCTTCCTCCTCCTGACGGTGATTGCAGTCTAACAGGTCCTAAGGAAGATAGTAAGTGTAAATCCATTAAGTTAGAATTAGATAATATGGGACAACCAAAAATAGAAGTAAGATATATGAAAGTAAGAAATCAAGCAAATTCTAACAGAAAAATGCTTTGTCTTTCTGGTTGGCAGCCAGAACCAGAGGAATTTGTTCTTGAAAGAGAAGGTAAGGTAGTACCACTAAAATTAATGGGAACAAAATATATTAAATACAATGCTGTTTATTCAAAGGAATCAAATCGGTTCTATTATCTTCCAAGCAAGGAAATAGTTGACCTTTTGAAAGAACCTCAAAATCGGTTGGATAAAATAATATTCAATAAACAAGGGTATGTTTTCTTTCCTGACGAAAACAAACAGGAAAAGGGAAAATGCAGTTACTGCGTGAATTACGATAAAGACATAGATGAACAATTTACAAACAATAAAGTCAAAGTAGTATACAAATTGATGAATGCGGGGCATAGAGGAAAATGTAATCAAGGTGATGATGGTTGCATCTGCTCTGGTGGAGAGTGTAGTCGCTCAATACAATATTTGAATAAAAATGAAGATGATAAGCCGTTTTACTTAAGGTATGAGGAAGTGGATTGTAAAGATAAGGATGGTAAAGTATTAAGAGATGAAAAAAATGAAGTACAAAAGTGTACACAATTAAAGGATCAACTGATTAAAGCAGATAGAACAGAGGTCTTTTACGCTGATAAATTGTGTAGGTTAGACTTGGAAGATCTAGAAAAGAAATTAGAAGAGATAAAGAAACAACTGAAAAATAAGAAACAAGAATTGGAAAATAAGAAACAAGAACAAAAAAAGAGCGAAAAATCCTATAAGCATGAAGATGGAAATGTTTATACAGATGACTTATCAATAATGTTTGACCGTGTTGAAATAGAAGCGTGGGGAAGTGGTGAAGCAGGTCATATAGTTAATATAGCAAAGTCCAAAGAAAGCAGATCAGGAATGCCAGGAGATTATATTAAAGCTAAACTGAAAATTGATCCTGATTATCCTATAATTAAGGTGCAAGTCACAGAGGGAGGAGGTAACCAGACAGATGAATTATCACAGAAAGACGGGGGACCTATTTTTATAAAAATGTGTCGTTCAGACAAACAAGATTGCAAGCCATTAATCACTGTTGCAGGTGGAGGTATGCATAGAACATATGGTCCTGAACGTACAAGTTATCGAGACACAATAATTCATGAACCGAGTTTAAAATTAGAAGAAAGGATCATAACAGCAGATGCATTGAAGTCTACTGAAGATAATAAAGTAGCATATATAAAAAATGGTAAAATCAAGTATGAAACAGTAGAGTGTAGACAGGGTTTTAGAAGCAGTAGATCTGGTGCAGGTGGCTGCATTGATCAAAGCAAAGGAATTTATGGTAAAGGCTCTCCAGGGTATGTGAAGATTAGACCTATTATAAAAGGATTTAACGTAAAAGAAATAGATGATACTATTGAAAAAGTGACAAGAGATCTATATGACCTTGAAGCTATGACTGATTTTTCGACGAAGGACCTTAACGTGAATATAAGAGAGACAATTGAAGAGGAAGTCAAAAAAGAATTGTTAAGGTAAAAATATATAGCTCTGGAAATGATGCTCTTGTTTTAATAATTAATTAAAGTAAAGTGTGTAGTAAATGGTGTATCTTAACAAAAAGGTATAACGAATGTAAGGAGGGTGCTTTATATCTCTAAAGAATAAAATTTCTGAGCTAATAGAACAACAATTTAGCATTAAATACCGGGAGTGTTAAATAAACCATACGCGTCAAGTTAAGAGATTATAAGCAAATTCAGGGAAGTTAAGGTAGATACTCTAGTTTTTCTGTACTTGTCTTTTAATGAAAATCGCGACCAAGGGGAATGTTCAAAAAAGCATATGCGTCAAGTTAAGGGAATATCGTCCAATATAGCATCATTTAAACTTGTTTGTTACATTTATTTTTTTGGAAATTTTGATCTAAAACAAGATAATTCTTTTAGAAGAATCTATAAATTACTAGCTTTATTGCTTAATATCTAAAATAATTTTTACCACTTTTCTTTTTCCTTATGCTACTTTCCCTTAACTTGACGCATATGCTTTTTTGAACATTCCCCTTGGTCGCGATTTTCATTAAAAGACAAGTACAGAAAAACTAGAGTATCTACCTTAACTTCCCTGAATTTGCTTATAATCTCTTAACTTGACGCGTATGGTTTATTTAACACTCCCCAACTCTTGTTTGACAACATTTCATGTAACCTAAGTACTATGCTCTACTTTAATACTTTTAACCTCTATACATATGCTCACAGCTGGATACTGATTTGATTTGCATACTAGTTGCAACCCTAGTATCACTATCTATTCTTGCAATCTCTTCTTTGGTATACAATTCATCCTTATTTTTCATCCAGCTATTGTCATATTGAATATCAACTTCTCCTCCATTGGTTTTAAACCCAAACGTTTCTTGTATAAGTGATCTTTTCTCTTCTAACAATCCGTTGAAATGTTCGTTAAAACCTTTATAGCCAGACATAAAAATAGGAAGAGCTTCACTAAGAGGAGTATAATATACTATATTTTCCATAATTGTGTAAACGTAATGTGGTGATGACTTAAGCAGAGGATAACTCTCTTGAAATCTATGCTTCATTTCATTAGACTTCTTTCAAAATTCATGAAAGGAGCTCTCTATTGTGAATAGAGGCAATCAAATTAAATCTTAAGCCAAAACGTTTTCGTCGATTTCTATATCTGTCAGAAATGATTTTAAACCTTTTCAATAAGCCGATTACGTTTTCAACTACCACTCTTCGTATAGAGAGAGATCTATTTTCTGCTTTTTTCTCCTTTGATAAAGGATTCTTTTTTGATCTTCTATGTGGTAATTCAACATTTTTATGTATCTTTTGCATTCCTCTGTAACCAGAATCAGCTAGGATCTTAGTTTGCGGTAATATTGCTATCTTTGATTCTCTAAACATCCGAAAATCATGTTTTCTACCATTGGAGAAAGATGTACATACGACCTTTTTACTCTTCTTCTCTGTTACTATTTGTGTTTTTATAGTATGCCTTTTTTTCTTTCCAGAGTAAAAGCGCTTTTGCTTTTTTTTGGCCTTTCTACTGCTGTTTCAGTTCCATCTATTACCAAAACTTCGTATTCTACATTACTATTTAATAGATCTTTTTTTCCTGGTAATGCAAAATCTGGATGTTTTATTAATGTGTCTTCTACCCACCTTATTATTTTAAAACAGTTGCTTTCACTCATGCCATAACTTTGTCCTATATGAAAATATGTACGATATTCTCTCATATATTCCAGTGCCATAAGTAATCTATCTTCTATACAAAGTTTGCTTTTTCTTCCACTTCTAGCTTTTTTCCTTTTATCCTCCTCATCTAGAATTTCTACCATTCTCTTAAATGTTGATTTTTTTACCCCCGTTAAACGTCGAAACTTTTCTCCTTCTAACTTTTCTATTTCCTTATATTTCATGCTTCCAAATACTTGATCTTACTCTCTCTCCCTCAATTTTGAAAGAAGTCTATTATAAAATTCCGTAATCTTTACTCTACCAGCATCGCTTATAGCAATTATAGCATTTTCAGTGTTTGTTATATCGCTATAGTTGTGACCTGTCTTGTCATTTTCAGCAACTAGAAAGCCCTGCTTAGCCTGAATCTCACCAAGTTTTTTGTCTTCTTTAGGTAAAATATCAAAATCGAAATAGATCATAGGAGATTTTAATGCCAACAACATAAATATACGCATGCTGTCTATCTCAACACCAAAAGATAATCTTTGATTTTCTGAAATAGAATATAGATTTCTAAAATATTGAGATACAGTGTATAGAGGACATTTAGATTGTTCAGTTTTCCAATCCGGTTGCAAATGAAAGCTAAATTCATATTCTCCTAAATCCAGCTCATTAAAGTCTATAAGCTCTATATTTTTGTTTGGGTTAAATTCTCTGTTTGATATTTCATCCTCCAACTCTTTAAGCTGCTTAGTAGTAAACCCAGATCCGTTTATTACTAATCTCACTGCACGTGTATCTTCTCTTTTTGCCCATTCGCTCAATCTCCTCAAATAGTTTTCTGGAATTGGATATCCATATTGCCTTGGGAGCCACTGAAATACTAAGGGTGTGTTAACTGCAAAAGTGTATGGAGATCCTGGCTTTAAATCTTGACCATTATAATTCATAACAAAATTACCTCTTTATTAAATAAAGTAATACTCTACCACGCGATATTAATATATCAACTATTTATTTAACTATTAAATAATAATTATTTGTTTATTAAAAATATTGATAAGGTAAAAGAATTATGTGCTTAATAATTTAACAAAGTGAGACCGCATTATTGTCTACTTTACATAAGGATTTTTATTCTTTTTCAAAAGTAATCTGACTGGTACGCCTTCAACAAGGAAGTTTTTTCTAAGACCATTAGTTAAATAACGTTTATAATTTTCATCAACACTTTCAGGGACATTGCATATCAAAGAAAAAGCCGGAGGTTTGGTACCAATTTGAGCAATATACTTCATTTTAACTGCTTTACCTTTTACAAGTGGGTGAGAATGTTTTTCCACAGCATCTATTAGCCACTTATTCAGTTTTGCAGTGCTGACTTTCTTGTTCAAAGATTCACTCACTTCAAGACACTTATCTATCACATCGCCGCAGCGCATGCCTTTCAATGCAGAAATTGTTACAGTTGGCACTTCCAAGAATAACCTGGTTACTTCTTGCTGTTTTACAAATTTTATCAACTTGCTTCTGTCATCCTTACCTATTAAATCCCACTTATTTAAAACAATAATAATTCCCTTCCCCCCTTTAATTGCAGCTTCAGCAATTGATAAATCCTGCTGCTCAATACCAAGTAGGGAGTCTAGCATTAAAACTACTACATGAGAGCGCTTTATTGACTCCATGCTTTTTTCAACAAATTTTGATTCTAAGCTGTCAACAACATTTGCCTTTCTGCGAATTCCCGCAGTATCGATGAGAGTAATTAGCTCCCCATTATGATCATATGTAACATCCACAGAGTCACGTGTAGTACCTGGTTCTGAGCTTGCTATTAGTCTGTTTTCTGCAAGTAAATTGTTTAAAAAAGTTGATTTTCCGACGTTCGGGCGACCGATTATCGAAATTCTTAATTTACCGGACTCATTAGAGCTCTTATTGTCATCCCAGTGCTTGACACTGGGATCCATACTATTTTTTTTCTGGATTCCAGTGTCAAGCACTGGAATGACACCAAAAGGAGGACTATTTGCACTGATATTTTCAATAACACTAGCCAACGCATCATAAAGATCAACCATGCCAAGATTATGTTCGGCAGAGATATACACCGGGCCAAGAAAATCAAAAAACTGCAAATAATCAACATTTTCAGACTTATGACTCTCGCATTTATTTGCTATCAGTATCACAGGTTTATTTATTTTTCTCTTCAGCCACTTTGCAAATTCTTTGTTTTGCTCATTTTGCACTTTTGCGTCAACAAGAAAGAAAATGATGTTTGAATTGGATAGAGAAAATTCTATTTGTTCAATAACTTGTAGTGAAAAATTAGTTTGGTCGTTCCATCCTCCTGTATCTATAACTTTAAACTCTAAATCGCTAATTCTGCCTATTCCTTCTCTTCTATCTCGTGTAACCCCTGGAATATTGCTGACCACCGCTGCTTTTCTTCCCACAAGTCTATTAAAAAGGGTCGATTTTCCGGCATTTGGTAGGCCTACTATAGCGATTTTTAGCATAATTCAAGGGCATCTTCTATGTAAAGTAAATTATAATCAAAATTTTTCAATTTAACTATTGACTTTATAGATCACGCGAGCATAATACAATTAGAATTTCTTGTTTTATTATGTCAAGTAGGGGGATATATGGTAGGTCAAGGTATACAAAAGCATAATCCAGATTCGACAGATGAGGGGTATATTACTCGTTCTCCTACTCCTACTAGTTGTACTCATCTTGAAGATGATGTGCTTGATACAACTTTATCATCTGAATTGCATATAACAGAAGAGGATAGTGAAGGCAGTTATCCTACAGAACACAATGAAAATATAGATGAGTCTGAGGGTGAAGATACACTCAATGTATCATACGAAACGTGTACAGAATATATAGAGGATATGGATAAGCCTGAGCATGAAGATGCACTCAGTGTATTAAACGAAACGCACCAAAGTGAACGGGATTGGCTAGATGATCATATGGATGAGTTTGAAAATTTTTTAGAAACGATAAACAGAGTTCAACCATGCGTAACAATATATCAACAGGTTGATAAATCTATGCAGGAAAGTACCTTGCATGCATTGCAGGAAAAGGAATGGCAACAAGTTAACACCTTGAATAGCAATGAGACAACTGCAGCAAGAACAATAAGGGAATCGCTGGAACTCATAGCACTTGGAGAAGACAAAAAGATAATGTTTGGCATGCCATGTTATGTGTTCTCACAGAATACATCATTAATAGATTTTTTGGTGCGCAACTTATACCAACCCTCATAAATAACTAGACAAATAATTCACAGAGCAAATGGTTTTGATCGAACTTTCCGTAATATCTCGAATAAATTCAGATACAGCATTTTCAAGTAATTTAATAGAGTCATACATCTTGTTCTTTATTATATTTTCCTTTAAATGTTGCCAAAATCTTTCCACAGGATTGAGCTCAGGCGAGTACGGCGGCAAATAAATTATGGTGATATTTTCAGGAGTTTTTAAACCTTTAGACCTATGCCAACTTGCGCAATCCATGATAAGAAAAGCTTCTCTAGTCCCCAAATCTTTCGACATCTGCTCCAAAAATATGTTCATGCAATCTGTGTTTACATGTGGAGCAAGTAGGCTAATATCCTCTCCATTCCTGGGATTTACAGCGCTGTAAAGATAGAAGTTTTCTCTTCCGATTTTTACTTTAACTTGTGTTCTTGAGCCCTTTTTAAACCATCCATGTCCAACTTTTGAGTGCGTTCCAAATCTCGATTCATCGAAAAAAAACCTCCTTTTTCCGGTTCTTTTCCACAATTTCATTGAGATTTTTTTTGAACTCCTCTTGTTTGTTTTTGTCTTGTTTATAATGTGCTGGACGAGGTGTGATATATGTAAATCCTAGCTTCTTCATAAGCCTTCTCGCCGTTGACTCACTTACTTTGATAGCTAACATTCCTTCAACTATACCTTGCAATTTTTTAGCAGTCAGATTTGCCCCATCTTCTTCTATTACCTCTCTTATTTTTTCCTTCTTCTCCTCGTTCAGTTTTGGTTTAGGTCCTCGCCCTGGCTGTATTGCAAACCCAATAACACCTTTTTCTTTAAATCTTGCAATCCATTTCATTAATGTCGTTCTCGTAATTCTATATATTTTAGCAACTTTTGAGATACCATACTCCTTTGCTGATATTATTGCTTGTAACCTTCTTCCTATCTCTCCTCTTATTCCATATTTTTTTAATTCTAACTTGCATTGATTATATAGTTCTTCTCCTATTGCTTTACTTTTTCCTGCCATAAACTACATATTTATTCTTTCTAGCCTCAATTATTTGTAGTTTTTACTATTTGTCTATCTATTAGTGGAGATTGGTATTATATACCCTAAAAATGCAAGGGTTGTCCACTTATGAAAAATGCCAATTAGATCTTCTTTCGTCAAAAATATCCGATCTAGTTTCAACAGGTACTTATATGAGTGAGGAAGCTTTGAAACTCTTACCACCAGATCTGCTAGAGAAACGTAACAATTATCTATCAAATCTAAAACAAATTGTATGTGATAGCATTGAGAAAGATGAAAAGAAAGATGTGATAAAAGATGTTATAGTAGAAAGAGATAACCAATTTTATTGTATACAGTGTCCAGAAGAAAGCGTTATCACTCCTGCAAAATTTCTGAGTAATCCAGAATTTCAAAATTTAGATGGAGCATTAAAGATTGGGGAAGGAGATGATGTAATACGAATACAAGATGGAAAATATCATGATATAAAGGGCAGACTTCAGATGACTTTTCCAATAAGCAACAGTGAAAAGATTGTAATGACTCTATCTTCTGAAAAGGCTGACAAACCAGAAAATCCCTCAAGCTTTAGCAAAATAATGGTGCATATGGATGATAAAAGTTGTGAAATCTTCTCAAAGTACCTAAAAGAGCTAGAAAAAGAACCACGTATGAGCAAGGTTGTTGAAGCTGCTAAAAGTTTTGTCGAAGAGAAAACCGGAAAACAAAGTGAGCCATTTAGCGTTCTGGAAGAAGTTAGTACATTAAAGTGTTCTTGTTGTAATCACCAACGTCAAGGTTAAAGTTTTAATAATTGTTATACACATACACTGTTGCATATAGCAATAGTGTATGTGTATAGTTAATAGGGTTTGTAAGCTTAATAAGGTCTACAACTAATTTAAAAACTACTTTATTGTATGCAAGACTTTAAAATACTAGAAAATCTAAAAACCAAAGCACTAGAAGCTGAAAAAGGAGGTGGTTCTGACAGGATTACCAAACAACATGAAAAAGGGAAATTAACTGCTAGAGAAAGGCTCAGTGTATTACTTGATGAAAATTCGTTCGAAGAATACGATAAATTTGTGAAGCATCACGCAAATGATTTTGGCATGCAAAATGCTAATTTTTTAGGTGACGGGGTCGTAATTGGTCATGGTACTATTTATGGCAGAAAAGTTTTTGTTTATTCGCAAGATTTTACTGTCTTTGGTGGATCACTTGGTGCATCACATGCAAAAAAAATATGCAAAATTATGGATATGGCAATTAATGCCAGGGTTCCAATCATTGGGCTAAACGATTCTGGTGGAGCCAGAATTCAGGAGGGAGTAAATTCCCTTGCTGGTTATGGAGAAATTTTTCAAAGAAACGTAAATGCATCGGGTGTTATACCACAAATCTCTTTAATCATGGGCCCATGTGCAGGAGGTGCAGTTTATTCCCCAGCATTAACTGACTTTACTTTCATGGTGAAAAACAGTTCATATATGTTTATAACCGGACCAGATGTGGTAAAAAAAGTCACATATGAAGACGTAAACCACGAAGATCTTGGCGGAGCAAAAATTCATACAAGCAAAACAGGAGTAGCGGATTTTGCATTCAATAATGATGTTGAAATGCTGCTAAAAATGCGTGAATTCCTTACCTTTTTACCAGCAAATAATCAAGAATCACCAAAATCTGCACCAATCTGTAATGATGTTAATGAGACTGATGAGTCCTTAAACACTCTAATTCCTACCAATCCTAATACTTCTTATGATATGTATGAATTCATTGAAAAAGTTTGTGATGAAAGGAATTTCTTTGAACTGAAACCTGATTTTGCTCGTAATATCATAACTGGTTTTGGTAGAATTGGAGGAAATACTGTTGGTATTGTTGCAAATCAACCTATGCACCTTGCAGGATGTTTGGATATTGATTCTTCAAGAAAAGCTGCGAGGTTTGTAAGATTCTGTGACGCATTTAACATTCCGATCATCACACTTATTGATGTTCCAGGATTTCTGCCAGGTACAAATCAAGAATACAATAATATAATACAACACGGAGCGAAACTGCTTTACGCTTACGCTGAAGCAACCATGCCGAAAATTAGTTTGATCACCAGAAAAGCGTATGGTGGTGCATATATCGTTATGAACTCAAAACATTTAAAAGGTGACATAAATTATGCTTGGCCAACTGCTGAAATAGCTGTGATGGGCCCTGAAAGTGCAGTTGAAATTATATTTAGGCATGAAAAAGACCAGCAAACATTAATCAAAGAATATAAAGAGAAATTTGCTAATCCATTTTTTGCTGCATCACATGGATACATTGATGACATTATAGTGCCAAGTAAAACAAGGCATCACTTTCACAAAGCATTAGAGCTACTCAAAAACAAGAAAGTAGAAAGGATATGGAAAAAGCATGATAATCTCCCTTTGTAACTTTAGGAAGAGCACGTTCTTTCACTTGAGCTTTTTTAATTTAAAATAAATATAGAAAATTGCTTGAACTAGCAGTCTTTAAAAATATGGTTGAATAATTGTTAGTAATAGTGTATAATTTTTAATACTTTTTAAGTTAATTTCTCATGGCTTTTTCTAAATTCCTCGATCCAAAATTGGACCTAACATTCAAGAAAATCTTTGGCACTGAAAAAAATAAGAACATTCTCATCCATTTTTTGAACGATATTTTAGGCTGTACTGAAGTTAATACTATACAAGAAATAGAATTTATCAGCACCATTTTGAATCCTGAAATTGCCTCCGAGAGACAAAGTATAGTTGATGTTCTCTGTCAGGACTCTGTTGGCAACAGATTTGTGGTTGAAATGCAGCTCACTCGTGATAAAGGTTTTGAAAAGCGCGCTCAATATTACGCTGCAAAAGCTTACTCAAGACAAGTTGGTAAGTACGCTAATTTACAAAAGATTTTCTTTATTGCAATATCAAATTGTGTTTTATTTCCTGACAAGTCCAATTACATATCTAGTCATACCATAAGAGATGAGGAGACTAATGAGCATGACTTACAGGATTTTCAGTTTGTATTTATTGAACTGCCCAAATTCCCTAAAAATAAAGTAGAGCAATTAACAAGCACAGTAGAGCGTTGGTGTTTCTTTTTTAAACATGCAGAAGAGACCACTGAAAAAGATCTAAAAAAGATTGCGAAAGAAGCACCAATAATAAAGCGAGCATATGATGAATTAGACAAGTTTCACTGGAGTGAAAAAGATCTAACGGCATATGAAGAAAGAATAATGGATCTGTACAAAGAGGAAGCCATTCTTGAATACAAACTTGAAGAAGGTATGAAGAAAGGTATGGAGAAAGGTATGGAGAAAGGTATGGAGAAAGGTAGAGAAGAAGGTAGAAAAGAAGGAAAAATTGAAATCGCAAAAGCAATGCTGGCTAATAGTGTTGACATCAACATTATTGTTGAGTGCACTGGTCTTTCCATTAGTGAGATTAAAGAATTAAGCGAAAATCTGTGAACGGTTACGTTTTCTTTATGCGGCATGCGATATTGTTAAGAGTGTGCCGTTACCAAGATTCGAACTTGGGACCTCGTCATTACCAATGACGTACTCTACCACCTGAGCTATAACGGCAGGCTTATATATTATGATAATGAATAACACAAAAAGGAATAAGGAAAAAGAAGAAGAGAAAAAAAGATTGGCAAAAGCTTTAAAGCAAAATATTGTAAAAAGAAAAAAACAGCAACAGAGTAGACAAGATGCCAGAACTACCGGAAGTGGAAGTAATCTCTAACTTTTTGCTTGATAAAATCAAAAACAAGCAAATAAGCAGTGTTACAGTAAATAATTGGAATTTGCGTGTACCAATAACAAGAAATATTGATGATGTGCTAAAGGGCAAAGTCATAAGTAATATCAAGCGTAGAGGTAAGTATATAATCTGGAATATAGATATTAGTATAGCTGTAATCATACATCTTGGTATGAGTGGAAAGCTTATATATGCTGAACATAATCAAGCACAGAATAAACATGATCACGTAGTGTTTTCGTTTTATGATAATACTTCAATAATTTTTAATGATCCAAGAAGATTTGGATTAATCATTGTGTCAAATAAAGAGCAAGAAATGAATTTTTTTAATGATTTTGGAATAGAACCCCTCACAGACGAATTTGATGGAGACTATTTACAAAAGCTACTAAAGAACAAAAAAGTAAATATTAAATCAGCATTAATGGACAATAAATCAATAGTTGGCGTAGGCAACATATATGCTTCTGAGAGCTTGTTTAGAGCCCGTATATCACCACTCAGGTCAGCAAAAAACTTGACCTATAGAGAGTGCGAAAAACTTGCTGCTGAAATAAAAAATACTCTGAGTGATGCAATTGCTGCAGGCGGTTCAACACTGAAAGATTATGCACAGCCATCTGGATCTGCTGGACACTTTCAAAATAACTTTTACGTATATGGCAAAGTTCAAAAACCTTGCAAGATCTGCAACAATATCATAACACTTATACGACAAAATGGCCGTAGCACTTATTTTTGCAATGCGTGCCAGAATTAAGATTTTATTTTTTGATATGATATTTTCACTTGAAAAAGATCCATTTGATTTGTTTTCAAAGTGGTACAAAGCAGTACTTAATTCTCCGTGTGAACAACCAACTGCAATGACGCTAGCAACTTGTAGCAAAGACTGTATTCCATCTGCAAGAGTGGTATTACTAAAGGAATATAGCAAAGAAGGTTTTGTGTTTTTCACTAACGTAAACAGTAAAAAAGGGAAAGAATTGACTGAGAACCCCAAAGCTGCGTTAGTGTTTCATTGGATAGAATTTGCTAGGCAAGTACGAATTGAAGGAGATGTTAAACTTCTAAACGATGAAAGAACTGACAAATACTTCTCTTCTCGAGCGCTGGGTAGTCAAATTAGCGCATGGTGCTCAAAACAATCGAGCATTCTGAAAGATTGGCAAGATTTTGAGCAAGCTATTGAATTGAAGAATAAAGAATTTCACAATACACAAGTTTCTCGTCCTGATTTTTGGGTGGGATTTTGCGTAATCCCAAAAGTAATTGAATTTTGGCAAGAAGGTGAATATAGGAAGCATATTAGATTTAGATACACCCTTGTTGAGGGAAGCGATTGGAAAGCGGAACAATTGTATCCTTAGATGTACAGTTCCAAAGTATGATGGTATACTATCATCATCATTTAAGGAGTCATTATGGTTACATGGGTGCGCCAGAACGACAGAGGCAGTACGTCGAGCAATACAAAATAGTATAGCAAAGCTTTCTGAGCGCTATAGTTTGAACCCAAAGACCATTATAAAATGGAAAAAACGTTCATTCACTAAAGATGTTGCAATGGGTCCAAAGCAGCCAAAGTTTTAACCAAAGAGGAGGAAGCTATAATCGTTGTAAACATACGCTTCTTCCTTTGGACGACTGTCTTTATTCTTTGCAGGCAACAATTCCTAATTTAACTCGTTCTAGTTTGCATCGTTGTTTGCAAAGACACGGTATTAGCAGGTTGCCGGATGTTGAAGGAGAGGTGAAAACTAAAAGCAAGTTTAAGCAATATCCTATCGGCTATTTTCACATTGATATAGCCGAGGTTAGAACTGAAGAGGGGAATGTTCAAAAAAGTGTGTCAAACCGAAAAAAAAGTAATAAATTGATATAAAAAAATGGAGGTTTCACATATGAATCAAAGAATAGCAAATAAAACTACTGGTTTGGTAGATTATAAAGAATTAGAAACAAATATCCTGTCGTCTATACGAGAAGGAAGACCGCTGACAGGAAGAGATGGAGCATTAACACCGTTTATAAAAAGGTTGCTGGAGGCGAGTCTAGAAGGTGAAATAGAAAACCACTTATTGGCTGAAAGTGAAGAAAATAATCGAAGAAATGGGAGAGACTTTACGTACCAGTGCAGGTTCATTTGAGCTATTAACACCAAGAGATAGGGAGGGAAGTTTCGAACCACAAATAGTCAAAAAAAGGCAAACAAGCCTACATCCAGAGCTTGAAACAAAGATTTTGAGCACATTTGCCAGTGGTATGAGCTATAGAGATATAGCGTCACACGTTGAGGAAATTTATGATCACAAAATATCGGTTGCAGAGATATCAAGTATTACCGACAAATTACTGCCTGTAATCAATGAATGGCGCAGTCGTCCACTGCAATCAGTATACCCAATAGTGTTCATGGATGGAATGTTCTTTAAGGTCAAAGAGGACGGACATTGCGTAAGTAAATGTATGTACAATATATTGGGCATAGACCAAAATGGCAAAAAAGAAGTACTAGGCTTTTATTTAGCTGAAAGTGAAGTTCTGGTTGGGAGTACTAAATGATCTAAAAGAAAGAGGAGTAGAAGATATTCTAATTGCTTGTGTTGATGGGCTAAAAAGCTTTCCTGCAGCGATAAATAGTGCGTTTCCTAAAGCAGAAGTACAGCTATGTATAGTGCATCAGATAAGAAATTCACTAAAATATGTATCCAGCAAAGATGTGAAAGTTTTTATGAATGATCTGAAAAAAATATATCGTGCTGCAAGCAGAGAAGTTGCCGAGAATTACTTACTTGAGCTAGAAGAAAAATGGGGACCCATTGGTTGTAAAATCGTGGCAGAATAATTGGGAAAACTTATCCGGCTATTTTAAGTATTCTGGCCCAGTTAGGAAGCTAATTTATACTACCAATCCTATTGAGGGGCTACATAGGCAGATCAGAAAATTCACAAAAACCAAAGGCTCATTTACCAGCACAAATGCCTTGTACAAACAGGTATATTGTGCTATAAAAAAGATAGAGCAAAAATGGATTATGGCTTTGCCTAATTGGGCATTAACTATGTCTCAGCTCGACATTTTCTTTCCTAATAGATTGAAAATTGAGTTGAACTAAAAATGCGGTTTGACACACTTTTTTGAACATTCCCCTATAGTTATAAATATTGACCAGTTCAACAATTTTTGATTTCTTTTAGAGGATCCTGCGATCTTGCTAATCTATTAGCTTTCCTTCTTCTTGCCATATTCAGTTAGTTTCTGACATATAATTCTTACTCTAATTTTTGCTTCTTTTCCTAACAATACCTCGTTTTCTAAAAATCTCTAAACATTCTAATAACTCCATTTTTTGATTTGTTTCTACATCATATATGTTGGTATCGACGACTTATGAAATAATTCATTGATTTGTTTTTGGCACAAAATAACCGAGATCAGATATTATTGCTTAATATATTACTTAAATGTTTCCTATATCCCTGGTCTGACCTTATTCCCTCAGTTATATTAAGTTGGTCTAATGTCTGGTTTAGTAGTCAAAAACTAATTGTAACTTTATTCCAGACTTAGTATTGCTTTCATAGCCACTGTAGCTAGTACCATAACCTTTATATATCTCTTCCATACTGTTAGGTAGAGTAATATAGCTACTGTCCAATAATTTAACACTATTAAATTGCTGTAAGATTTTGCAATCAACTTGCAAGATATTTTTAAAGAGAACCACAATACATCCCTTTCATAAATTCCACTAGTAAATCTAAAATCCAAACCTTGTTTTGTTATATCTCTCGTTTAGTAATTGACACATTGTTTCTACGCTACAATTATCAACCCCTATATTACCCAAGACCATGGCTTTTATGAACGATAGCTTTCTCTTTCTTTTTATAAACCTTGTTGTAATTGAGATTTTGTCTGCTTTTTCATTAAAAAATTCTTTGAGCTTTTTTGATAAGCAAGTTATTTTATTCATTGGTTCTCTCACTAAAAGTATATCTGGGAGAACTTATACCTTATTATTCTATCTCTTTCATACCTTTATTTCCTTAATTTGACGCATATGGTTTATTTAACACTCCCAAGAGTTGACTTTTTGCAGTTGTTGTGGTAACTCATTAATTATGTCAGATAACTCTAATATAAATAACAGTTACAAAGTTTCTACAATCTTTCTGCTATCAAGTGCTTTTGCTCTAATTTTTGCATATGTGCTAGAATATTTTTTCAACATGCTGCCATGCGAGTTATGTACATACGAGCGGGTAGTTTACTATGTTGCAGGGTTACTTGCAGTAGTATGCATGCTTAAAGACAACAAAATTCTAATCTATGCAATGTTTTGCAGTTACCTCGTAGGGGCAATAATATCTTTTTATCATGTAGGTCTTGAACTCCACTTGTTTCATGACATTTTAGGGTGCACAGAGCAAGCAAGTGGTAACGTTAGTATAGAAGAGCTCAGAAATAATCTACTAAATCCTAATTACTCTCCATCTTGTGACAGACCTCATTACGTTCTAGGTGTTTCTTTAGCAACATGGAATTTAATTTATCTCATAGTAGCTCTGTTCGTATCAGGTAAGGTGTATTGTGGAGAAAGAAAGAAATCTAAATAATTTAAGGTACAGCAACAATCAGTTCTTGCAACAGGCAATTAGAGTAAATCATGCTGGGGAATATGGAGCTATTTGCATTTATTCTGGCCAAAAATTTATTCTTAAAAAATCTTCTATAATCAACGAAATAATTGAAATGGAAGAGCAGGAAAAAAAGCATTTTCACTATTTTAATGAGAAAATCAAGGAGCAAAAAGTTCGTCCTACTGTTTTGTTGCCAGTTTGGCGTGTTTTAGGAGTGTCACTTGGCGTTGCAACTGCCATTATGGGCAAAAAAGCTGCTATGGCTTGCACTGCTGCAGTTGAAGAAGTTATCGGGGAGCACTACAAAGAGCAAGTTTCACATTTAGAAGATGGAGAATTAAGAGAAACTATAAGTAAATTTCGCGACGAGGAGTTAGAGCACAAAGATATTGCAATTCAGCACAATGCTGAAAGCGCATTTGGCTACAACATTTTATCTTCATTCATAAAAACAGGCTGCAAAGCTGCTATTTACTTGTCTAAGTTAATTTAACTAAGCAGCTTTCTTAAAGTGTTTTAAATTTTCTGATGATAACAGAAATCAAGAAGAAATTCAAGTGTAACAGTTACTTTATAGCTATATTTACAATTATCATTATTAATCAATAATTAGTGTTTGTAAATTAACTACATCCAGAGTATAGATTACTAAAGAGGAGTAAAAGTGCGTTTTAAATTAGAAAAAGAAGATGCTTTAGGTACCTGTAGTAGTACAAATCGTTATATAACAACTACTAAAGTAAGAGTAAATAGCGAAACAACACTTAGTCTGCCTACTACATCTTACGTTATTATCAATGACCTTAGAGGTCAGCGCCTTATTGTGACTGACCATAGCCTTGAAACACAAAAGGTGCTGGATGATTTATCTCAAGGGCTGCAACTAAAACTAGAAAAAGTAGGAAGTGATTATAAATTAGCTTTAATTACCAATTCAGGTAACCCTTACTATTATTACTATAATGAAAATCGTAATGGTATTATTTCTTATAATATAGCTACTATTGATCATATACCTAGGAATTACACAAATGGTACCCATGTTTATGCATATAGTCCTGAAAGATGCAGTACTGGTTATGAACTGCTAGAAAGTAGCAAGTTTTTAATAGATCCAAAAGACATAATTAGTAGCAAAAATATGAGCCTTATTGGCAATAGACTTGATATACGAATTGGAGACAATTTTTTTAAGAAATCGGAAAGTCGATTATACCAATCTTACAGGAGTGTTGAGGTATATAATTCCACTGGCAGTAAGGTTGGTATGTTGAATAATGTTGTTCCAATATTCGATAATAGAGATAATAATTTCAAGTTATTCCCTTTTCATGAAATAGAGAGCTTGAAAGCTCGAGAGAGCTACTTTACAGCAAAAAAGTTAGGCCATAATTATGTTGGCTGCATATCGTATGAAAATGGCGAATGCAAAAACTTCTATCTGTTAAACCCTAATTCTTTTGGGGATAAATATGATCATAACTTAGTTTTATATCCTTATTACTATAACTTAGAAAATTTTGGTAACTTTTTGGAGATTGATGTGAAACATAGAGAATATATAGATTTAGAAGAAAGAGTTGGACGTTTAGAAAATGTGATTAAGGGTTTACAGCAAAAAGAAAAAATTCCTGGACCAAAGGGTGAGCCAGGTGCTCCAGGTCAAAAGGGTAAAGACGCTGATCCTTCAGAAGTCGCAGCAAGAATTTTCAGTGAAAAAGAAAAAACAGAGGAGCTGGGAAAAGTAATATTTAAAACACCAGTGGAAGCTTTGAAAGGCAAAACGCTAGAACAATATTTCAAAGAAGACCTCGCTACAGACAATAATTTAAGAGATATAGTGGCAGAAGCTTTAAAAAAAGATAAGCAATTCAAACAAGTCATAAGAGGCGACAAAGGTCTACCTGGGCCTAATGGAGTAGCAGGACCTAAAGGTGATATAGGTCCACAAGGGCCAGATGGTAAAGGCGGAGCAAAAGGTTTGCCTGGATCTAAAGGAGACATAGGTCCTAAGGGTGATCAAGGAAATATTGGTCCTAAAGGATTAAACGGAGCTATGGGAATAAAAGGTAATCAAGGTCAAAAAGGAGAGAGTTCAACTGCTGATGAAGTTGCTAATAGGGTTATAGAAAGCGATATATTCCTACAAAAAGTACTGTTAAAACCTATGATAGATCCAGAAGATCTGACTCATACTCAGGAGATTCTGGCTGATAAAGTCAAAAGAAAGTTAAAACAGGATTTACAATTTACAAACAATATAAAGGGTGAGCCAGGTACAGATGGAACACAGGGTACAAAGGGTGATAAAGGAGATACAGGTCCAGTAGGTCCGAAAGGTGATAGAGGTTTGCCAGGTCCTCGAGGTTCAGCGGGCCAACCAGGCCCCAATGGCTTGCAAGGTCATCAAGGGGAGCAAGGTGAGCCGGGCAATCAAGGACAGAAAGGTGAGAGGGGCAATCAAGGACAGAAAGGTGAAAGGGGTACGGAAGGTAGAATGGGCCAACCAGGGCATCAAGGTCCTGCTGGTTTCCCCGGTGATCCAGGTTCGAAAGGAGAAGATGGAACTCCTGGTAAAGATGGATTACCAGGTGCAAGTGGAGAAAAAGGCCCACAAGGTCCAAGTGGAACAAAGGGAGAGAAAGGTGATAAGGGAGATAGAGGTGAACCGGGAACAGATGGATTAAAAGGAGATACAGGTCCGGTAGGTCCTAAAGGAGTGGATGGGGCTCCTGGGAACAATGGTGACAAAGGAGATACTGGATTACCAGGAATAAAAGGTGATCAAGGTCCACAAGGTTTTAATGGTACACGAGGGTATAAAGGTTCTCAGGGTCTAAAAGGGGATATAGGTACTCCAGGTCTAGTAGGTCCAAAGGGTGATCAAGGAATACAAGGTCCAATAGGCTTTAATGGTACGCAAGGTTTGCAAGGAGAAAAAGGTGATCTTGGTCCTAAAGGATTAGATGGAGCCATGGGAATAAAAGGTGATATGGGTGAGAAAGGAAATACTGGAGCACCAGGTTTACAAGGCCCTCAGGGCTCTAATGGTACGCAAGGTTTGCAAGGAGAAAAAGGTGATCTTGGTCCTAAAGGTGATAAAGGAATACAAGGTCCACAAGGCTTTAATGGTACACAAGGGAAGAAAGGTGATCAAGGCAATGCAGGTCCAATGGGTCCTAAAGGTGAACAAGGAATACAAGGTCCACAAGGAGAGAAAGGTGATATGGGAACTCTAGGTCTAATAGGTCCTAAAGGAGTAGATGGCATCCCAGGTGTAGATGGAGCTCCTGGTCCTATAGGCCCTCAAGGTCTTCAAGGTTTACAGGGACAAAAAGGTGAACAGGGTATAGATGGACTAAAAGGAGATACTGGTCCTAAAGGTGATAAAGGAGACATAGGTCCAATAGGTCATCAAGGAAACACAGGTGATAAAGGAATACAAGGTCCACAAGGCTTTAATGGTACACAAGGGAAGAAAGGTGATCAAGGCAATGTAGGTCCAATGGGTCCTAAAGGTGAACAAGGAATACAAGGTCCACAAGGAGAGAAAGGTGATATGGGAACTCTAGGTCTAATAGGTCCTAAAGGAGTAGATGGCATCCCAGGTGTAGATGGAGCTCCTGGTCCTATAGGCCCTCAAGGTTTACAGGGACAAAAAGGTGAACAGGGTATAGATGGACTAAAAGGAGATACTGGTCCTAAAGGTGATAAAGGAGACATAGGTCCAATAGGTCATCAAGGAAACACAGGTGATAAAGGAATACAAGGTCCACAAGGCTTTAATGGTACACAAGGGAAGAAAGGTGATCAAGGCAATGTAGGTCCAATGGGTCCTAAAGGTGAACAAGGAATACAAGGTCCACAAGGAGAGAAAGGTGATATGGGAACTCTAGGTCTAATAGGTCCTAAAGGAGTAGATGGCATCCCAGGTGTAGATGGAGCTCCTGGTCCTATAGGCCCTCAAGGTCTTCAAGGTTTACAGGGACAAAAAGGTGAGCCTGGTATGGATGGACTAAAAGGAGATACTGGTCCCAAAGGTGATAAAGGAGACATAGGTCCAATAGGTCATCAAGGAAACACAGGTGATAAAGGAATACAAGGTCCACAAGGCTTTAATGGTACACAAGGGAAGAAAGGTGATCAAGGCAATGCAGGTCCAATGGGTCCTAAAGGTGAACAAGGAATACAAGGTCCACAAGGAGAGAAAGGTGATATGGGAACTCTAGGTCTAATAGGTCCTAAAGGAGTAGATGGCATCCCAGGTGTAGATGGAGCTCCTGGTCCTATAGGCCCTCAAGGTTTACAGGGACAAAAAGGTAAGCCTGGTATGGATGGAGCTGTGGGTCTGAAAGGGGATAAAGGCGATATTGGATTGCAAGGTGCAGATGGACTAAAAGGAGACGCCGGTCCACAAGGAGTTGCTGGATTAAGTGGAGCCCCTGGTCCTCAAGGCAATGTAGGTGAAAAAGGGAATATTGGAGTGCCTGGACTAAAAGGAGAGAAAGGTGGTCTTGGATTGCCAGGTATACCTGGTCCTCGAGGTGAAAAAGGAGATATAGGTCCAATGGGTCCGAAAGGCGATAAGGGTGATCAAGGTATACAAGGTCTCAAAGGTGCTAAGGGCAACGCAGGAACACCTGGTCCTCAAGGTCCAAAGGGAGAAGATGGAGTAGGTGCTACATTAGCTGATCAGTTTTTACGTGAGATAAGAAAAGCAAAAAATGAAACTCTGGATGCTAAAAAAGCAGCAGAGGTAGCTAAAAACGCTTCAGAAGGTTTTGCAAACAAAGTCGAAGAACTGCACAATAAAACAGCTATTTTTACAAAAAATGCTAAAAGTTTTAACACTCAAGCTTTGCGATCGCAAAGAGACACAGAGGCGCTCTATGGTAAAACAAAAGATATATTTTGTAGAACAAATCCAGCAGATCAAATTTGTGGTGCACGTAGAGGAAGGAGGGAAATTAAAAAATCATCAGTGACAAACGGAGCAAGCAGACCAACTTCATTTATATCTCAAGTAATAAATTTCTTTTACCCTGCGGTAGGACAGGATGAATATAAAGTAAAAAATGAAATACAAGAAGTAGCAAAAGTAATAAATGCAGCAGATATTGTAACAAAATTTGAAGAAGTATTAGGAGCAACAGCTGTGAAATGTGGCATTTCAAAGAAAAGTCTAAATTTTGATCCAGTAGAACTGCAGTCAACCATTATCAATAAGTCATTACTTAATGATGAAAATCATAACGAGTTGTTGAAGTTCTTGTGTGTAACTGCGAAAAAATCACTCCCTAATTACAAAAAAACTAGTAAATGTTTGTCTACTTTTAAAGATCATATGGAAAAAAGATTAAAAGACAATGAGCAGCAAAGAGCTTTCGTTAATACTGAAAAAATAGTGGCAGACAATGAGCAGCCAAGGAGTTTTATGAGTTATGTTGCTCCTCCTAGTAGCCTCAGTGCCATTAATCAGCAAGTTGTTGGTTGTTTAAGGTAATATCATGGAAAAACATATATTTAAAATAGACGATAAAAATCCGCTTTATAAAAAATTGATTAAACTTCCCACTGCATATTATATAGTAAAGGAAAATGGTAATGTTAATAGACTTCTTTCAAAATTCATGAAAGGAGCTCTCTATTGTGAATAGAGGCAATCAAATTAAATCTTAAGCCAAAACGTTTTCGTCGATTTCTATATCTGTCAGAAATGATTTTAAACCTTTTCAATAAGCCGATTACGTTTTCAACTACCACTCTTCGTATAGAGAGAGATCTATTTTCTGCTTTTTTCTCCTTTGATAAAGGATTCTTTTTTGATCTTCTATGTGGTAATTCAACATTTTTATGTATCTTTTGCATTCCTCTGTAACCAGAATCAGCTAGGATCTTAGTTTGCGGTAATATTGCTATCTTTGATTCTCTAAACATCCGAAAATCATGTTTTCTACCATTGGAGAAAGATGTACATACGACCTTTTTACTCTTCTTCTCTGTTACTATTTGTGTTTTTATAGTATGCCTTTTTTTCTTTCCAGAGTAAAAGCGCTTTTGCTTTTTTTTGGCCTTTCTACTGCTGTTTCAGTTCCATCTATTACCAAAACTTCGTATTCTACATTACTATTTAATAGATCTTTTTTTCCTGGTAATGCAAAATCTGGATGTTTTATTAATGTGTCTTCTACCCACCTTATTATTTTAAAACAGTTGCTTTCACTCATGCCATAACTTTGTCCTATATGAAAATATGTACGATATTCTCTCATATATTCCAGTGCCATAAGTAATCTATCTTCTATACAAAGTTTGCTTTTTCTTCCACTTCTAGCTTTTTTCCTTTTATCCTCCTCATCTAGAATTTCTACCATTCTCTTAAATGTTGATTTTTTTACCCCCGTTAAACGTCGAAACTTTTCTCCTTCTAACTTTTCTATTTCCTTATATTTCATGCTTCCAAATACTTGATCTTACTCTCTCTCCCTCAATTTTGAAAGAAGTCTAATACTGTTTCTTCACATATTGGTACAGTTGAAGTAGGGAATATTAGTGATTTAAAGTTAAAGGAGCAGGGTGATGAGATAGTTTTATTTACAAACAACTCACCTCTGAAGTTAAATGGCACGGACTTTATTATAGAACAAAAAGCTATCATAGGCGAGAATCAAGAGGATATTATAAAACAGCTTAAATTAGGAGAAGAAGCGTTAATTGCACGTAAGCACATAAAAGACAGTAATAATTTTATTATTCAACTCATAATGAGTGATGATGAAGGAAATGATTTTATTGGAATGCTAAATTTTATCAATTTTAACGATGAAAGTGACCCAGTACTAGAAAAGATTAAAGAAGAAAAAGGTGGACTTTATTTTACAATAGAAGGTGATTATATCTATATATCAGACAAAGATGGAGCTTATGTTTCAATATATGATAAAGATAACTACTATCAGTATCAATACAAACAAAATATAGGTGATGTATTAACAATAATAGAAAACTTAACTAAGACCGAGCAGTGCAGTGTATCAGAAGCAATAACTAAGGCCGGGCAGGATTTTACTTTGCAGCAAGGAAAGAAGTTATCGGATAATATCTATCAAGCAAATATCATGTTAAACGGTAAGCTCGTAGCTACTCTACCAAAAATAGGTTACTACATGCTCGATGATCAATTGGTCATGCGTAATCATGTTACGGAAGAAGAGGTAAAAATTCCTAGAGATTTTCATTACCTTAAAGTCGTTAAGTCCAGTAATAATGATGATTATAAATTAACGTTTTGTAATTTTTTAGGTAATGAATTCTTTGAATACAAAAAATACGATCCACAGTATTCGAACGTTTCAGATGAATATAAATTCATAAGTTTAAGTTGTATGAAAGAAAAACGTAACCTAAATCTTGGTGAGTTACTTGGCCATCGGCCATCGTTTTTTATTACAGAAGGAGCTGCTGAACCAGATTCTCTAGGTAACCATCAAGCTGTAGTGTTCGAAGTAACAAATAGTGGAAAGGGTAAAAAAATGGCTACATTGACTGATGAATTTGGTTATTTTGATAAAAATAATAAGTTTCATTATTGTGATTATCATAAAAAAACGGAATATGATACTTATGATTCTTCTGAGATTAATCTAAAAGAAATGTATAAATGGACAGATGAAAATAGCGAATTTTGTTTTGCAAAAGATGACAGTATAGTTCTTCATACTATTCCAGAGTTATTTTAACTATACTACAGGTAGAAAAAAATCAAACAATATTTGTGAGCGGTTGGTATAATACTTAGTCAATTTAGATGATCTTAGCTGCAAAAATATTTTTTACCTCATTTGTTTTTGGATTTATTCTTTTTCCCTATTTTATAAAGCTTCTAAGAAAAATAAGTAAAGATGGGCAACCAATTAGATCATGTGGACCAGAAAGTCATTTAATAACAAAAAAGAATGTACCACCTATGGGCGGAATAATAATACTGATTTCTTCTTTATTACCAATTTTACTCTGGGCTCAGTTAACACCAGAAATTTTGCTGCTGATATTGATAACTCTATTTTTTGCTCTACTTGGATTTGTTGATGATTATTTAAAATTGAAGGCAAATCACCATCGAGGTTTAAGTGCAAAAACCAAAATACTTATTCAGTTTATTGTAGCTTTGGTTGGTATGTCTATACTTAAGCTATACTCTGCTGAAGGTTTTACACAAACATCTCTATTTAAAGGAATAATAATCGATTTTGACTATCTATATGTTCCGTTTGCTGCATTTGTAATTGTCGGCTCTGCTAATGCTGTGAATCTCACAGATGGTTTAGATGGCCTTGCTGCAACTCAAGTCATCACTTCCTTTGCTTTTTTGGGGCTAATTGCATACATAACTCAAGCAGATATGAATATTACTTTATTCTGTATTGCATTTATAGGAGCTATTTTAAGTTTCTTGTGGTTTAACACACATCCAGCAAAAATATTTATGGGTGATGTTGGAAGCCTGTCAATTGGTGCAGCTTTAGGATTAACTAGCGTTTTAATGAAGAGAGAAGTGCTTTTTGCTTTTATTGGAGTAGTTTTTGTAATAGAAACTCTATCTGTGATTATTCAGGTATCATATTTTAAATATACAAAGTTTAAATATGGAGAAGGAAAAAGGGTTTTTCTTATGGCACCAATACATCATCACTTTGAAAAGAAGGGATGGTCAGAAAATGTAATCGTTATGAAATTTTGGATAATTTCTATTATCTGTTCAGTTTTTACTATAACTTTCTTATTATAAAAACCTATGAAATACCCAGACTTCACATTAGAGAATAAATTATCAGGAGTGATAGCAGGAGTGGATGAAGTTGGAAGAGGTCCACTTGCTGGTCCAGTAATGTCTGCAGCTGTAGTGTTTATCGATAGAAATATAATTATTGATGGTATTAATGATTCAAAAAAATTGACTCCTCAATGTAGGCAAGTTCTGTATGAAAAAATAACATCCGTTGCAAAATTTGGTATAGGAATGGCAAGCGTAGAAGAAATAAATTCATACAATATCTTGCAAGCAACAAAACTTTCAATGAAACGTGCGTTGATAGATTTGGACCTAGAATTAGATTATGTACTAGTTGATGGTAATCAACCACCTGAAGTAAAATGGCAAGTGAAATCCGTAGTAAATGGTGATAATTTGAGTACATCAATTGCAGCAGCTTCAATCGTTGCAAAAGTTACGAGAGATCAGCTTATGCAAGAATTGCACAATAAGCATCCTGAATATAATTGGTATAAAAATAAAGGATATGGGACAAAAGAGCACCTTAACGCTATTGGCCTTTATGGAATTACAGAACATCATAGAAAAAATTTTGCACCCATATCTCGGGCATTATAGCCTTTAATCACTTACCTTTTTTGAAAGGTATGTTTTCATTAAATAAGCAAACTGTACTTGATCCATTTCTCAAGGTAAATACTGAACTTACCCTTTCGATTATCAGGTAGTTGTCAGCTGTACGGAAGTTTACTAAAGACTCATACCCTGCAGAATCAACCATAAAAACTGCCGGGAAATCAGAGTTTATTTTATTGAATTGTAAATATGTAAATTTTCCATCATCAAAAACCTTAATTGGTATTATTGACTGACTGCCTTTAACGTGCGAGATGGAATAATTAAAATTTAAACCCTTCTTTACAACTTCAATATCGTTTATATCAGGAATAATGGTATGACTAGCTTGTTCGAGGATATCACCGTTATTTGTTGTGTAAATCTCATCACTGCTAAATAATGGATAAAGAAACCTTACTTCATATGCTAATCTTGGATCATCTAGTCCAGTTGCTTCTTCAGCATGAAGTTCAAAGTAATAAACTCTTTTATTGGTAATTATAGTTGCGTTAGTATCGGCAATATCATCTATAGGCTTAATAAACAATCTGTTACCTTGAGGAAGGAGTTGCCAACCAGTTGAATCACCCATTGACAGGTTTTGTATTACCTCCCCTGGTTCAAACAATATGCTGGATTGATAACCATAAAAACCCGTATACTTATGTATAGCCTGTGGGTTATAATTTATTACCTTTATGTGATTATCTCCAGCTATTGAACGTGGCTCCTGTTTTGCAAGTGCATCACTACCACAGAGGAACAACAGTACGGCAAACAGTAAACCAATCATAATATCAAAATAAATTAATCTTTATTTTATCATTGATAGACATGCACTGCAACTATTAAGCTGTACTATAAATCCCAATAGTAAGTGGCAGAAAACGCAAGCTCCTTGATACTGAATGAAAAAAAGAAAGCATTTGGCTTGCCATCACTGCAGAGTGGCAGATTGGAAATTTGACATATGATGTTAAATGTATTAGTATCATCAACAAGTATTTAATATTCATGTTAAAACTTTTTTAACTATATTTTATGTGAGGCAATTATGTCAGGTACAATAGAAGGAAGTCAAAATAAACCGGAAGGATTAGGTAGGTTGAGTGAAGAACAATGGGATAAGTTTGTGAAAGATTCCTTGAACGAGGAAAAGGAAGAGTTAAAAGCAGCAGAAGAAAAATCTAAGACAAATAAAGAGAAAAGTATAGAAATCCTGGAAAAACATTTCCATGATAGAACACTGCAACCTCTTAGCGAGTTTAACAAAACAGGAGAGAAAGAAACAGGTTTTAGTTCTGGATTTCAAGCAGAGCATCAGTATAAAGATGATAAAGCGACTTTCATGATTAAATCTATTTTAAATCACACGCTTACGGAAAAGGAAAAACAGTCTAAGTTAGAACAGTTCAAGGAATCCTTTTATAAGGGATCGAGAAAAGCTACAAAGTTGCAGAATCCTAATTTGACAGATAGTCAAATAGATGATCTTATTGATCCACTCTGGCAGCAAGTAGAAAGTAATATATGTTACGATGACCTGAATATTGCAGATTTTGTCAGGGAATATGTTGCTGGTGATCTGTATAAGCTGCTTTTACATGATAGGGCTCCAATTGTTGAGTTAGTAACAAACAACGATTTGCCAGAAAAAAGATTCAAAAGAGATGAAATGCATAAGGATCAATTTAAAGAGCACATTGAGCAAGAGAAAAAGCAAGATAAACTTTATCTGAGATCAAAATTCTTGGATAAGTTTACAACATTAATGGACCTAAAGGAAAAAGGTGAAAATTATCAAGGTGCATCAGGGTTTGAGAAAATACTGGCTGCTCAGATGTTACTTGGAGAAGCTGATATTATACAACCAGAAAATTTTGGAGTAATAGAAAAAGAATGTGAAAATGCAAAAGGTGAGAAAGTAAAAGAAAAACTCTGGGCAAAAATTAACCATGGTAGGTCACTTTACTTCTGTGTTAACCACTGGAGTCAAATTCTCTTGTGGGACCTTAAAACCTTGTGTGGAATTGAAGTGGAGTATAAAAAATTAGCATTCGAATTAAGCACGCATGCTAAGACTATATCTGAAAATGAGAAACTGATTGACAGGTTAATAGATAAAAAAGCTAGTAATTTAAATCAACTTCTAAATCCTGAAATGAAGTTTACTCTTAGATATATTTCTAGTAACTTACCGCTAGTTTTGTGTGAAGAAGTGTTTAATTATTCAGCTGAGTCTAAGGGATTTGTGTCTGACAAGGGTAATAGTTTAGGTGGTTACTTTAAACAAAGGTTACAGAATCAAATTCAGATTATTAGAGAATATTCAGAAGTGCTACATGTTGTAACAGCTATTGAGAATGATTTGCAAAGCCTTGCTGTTAATTTACCAGCATTTTTTAACTCTCAATTTAAAGACCCACTGATTTGGGCAATAGAATCAGGTAAAAAGCTTGATGGTAAAGACCCTATAGTCTGGGCAGTGGACAATGATAAAAACATTGATGGTAAAAACCCTATAATCTGGGCAATAGGTAACGATAAAGAAATTGAAGGAAAGAAACCAGGAAAATGGTCAGCAGAGCATGATCTATTGATTAACGGGAAAAGTCCTGAAGCTTTTGCAAGTAAAGTACGGTTAGCACAATTTGTAAATAAAGCTTCACTTCCAATTGCTGGACTGGCAGCTGTTGCTTGTATTGGTTTTGTTATTGCAAATTTAAGTATAGCGTTGATTATTTCTGCAGCAGCAGTTGCATTAATTGCAGCGCTTGTTGCTAAGCCCATTGCTTTATATGTGCAAAAAAACTTGTTACGTGTCCGTTCAGCAGAGCGGCAAAATAAGGTAGACAAAGCAAGATAATAAAGATAATCATAGGGTAAATATGAGGTAGTATGGTAAACCTTTTAGAACTTTGCAAAAATTTACAGCAAAAAATAGAAAAGTTAGAAGCAAAAATAGAAAGATTGGAAAGAGAGAATGAAAGTTTAAAAGCAGAGAATGAGGCTTTAAAGATAGAGAACGCTGAATTAAAGGAAAGGCTAGGTTTAAATTCAAAAAACTCATCAATTCCCAGTTCAAAAGAATTATACAAAATGAAAAAGGAAAAGCCAAAAAGCGAAAGAAAGATTGGTGGTCAAGTTGGGCATAAGGGTAATTATCGTGCTAAAATGGAAGCAGATGAGGTGATAAAGATAGAGTTGTCACCTACTTGCGAATGCGGAGGGAAGATTGCAATATGCGAAAAACCTTATATTCATCAGAAAGTAGATCTTCCGGAGATTAAGGCTTATGTAATAGTTGGAACATGGCCGTTGTCAGAGATGCGGAAAAAGAAGGAGTAGCAAGTTACCAGAGGGTGTTACGCCAGATACATTTGGCCCAAGGGTTAAGTCAGTAGTTGCAGCACTCAGTGGGTTTTATAAAAATTCAAAGCGCGAAGTAGCTAGCATCATAAATGATATCTTCAATTTGAACATAAGCGTCGGTAGCATATCAAATAGTGAACATAGAGTTGCTTCAAAATGCAAAAAAATGTATGAACAGATCGAACAAGAGATAAAAGTTCTACATATTGATGAAACGAGCCATTATAACAAAGGTAAACTCGCTTGGTGTTGAAGCAATACGGCAAGTTTTGTGAAGTTGACAGAGTCAAGGGGAATGAAAGTTTTAAAAAATAGTGTATGCTGCAATCGTAATAGCTTGGTAGTAACCGACAGATATGCAGCATACAACTACTTTGCTGATGAAAGAAGGCAAATCTGTTGGATCAAGGGATTTTGAAAGATTAGCGCATAGTTGGAAATTTGAAGTTAAAGTTCTGGGCTGTTACTTGAGAAATGTAGCCAATGAGTTATTTGCACTGAAAAAAGCTTTACTAAAAAATGAGATAGATATTTCAAGATTTATTAGACGTGCCAAGAAATTGCGAAAACGTACAAGGTATTATTTGAAGGAAATATCTCGCTTACCTGAAGCAATTGGAGCGTCTCGAGTTGCAAAGAATATTTTGAAATCTGAAAGAATGATGTGGAAATTTTTAGATGACCCAGCCGCTGACAAATAATCACGCTGAACGGCAAATACGGCATTATGTCGTTTATCGCAAAAATTCATATTTTACACAATCAGAACGAGGAAACTCATTCCTTGAGCAAATAATTTCGTTATACTTAACATGGAAACAGAGGAGGCTAAACCCTTTTCACAATCTTCTATCTATCGTTTCTTAAACCACTCTGCTGAACGGATACTCCTTTATAGCTTTGTTAATTTTTTCTGCAAAAGCAGTTTCTAGAGAGGTTTTAAGTTTTTCCCATTCCTCTTGACCATTTATTTGAGCCAAAATTAGAGACTTATACTCACTCTCAATCTTCTCCAGCGCTTTTTGATATGATAAATCTAATTCTTCATATATATCAATATTTATCGATTGCAGTATTACCAAAAACGAAAACAAATTTGGAGCAGGTAATTCTTCCTTTATATAATTCAGAAGACATAGTTTTATTTTTTTTGTGCAATATTCTATTGTTTTCAGCGATAGTGATAGGCTTTCTGCATAAAATATAAAACTATCTATAATTAAACTTTTTGATTTTTTCGGCAATTTAATATTTTGAAACAGTTCTTTTATAAATTTTTCTATCGGTTGTTTTGGTAAATGTAAAGAGAGATCAGTAAAAGATTTTAGATCAAAATTTGGTCCAAGTATCGTGCTGATTGCTCTTTGTACATTACTCTTATCTTTACTTACAGAAATAATGAAAACCAGTCCCTCCATATCAAGCATATACTTTATAGATTCCAAAAAATCGACAACGAATTTAGGGCGGCACACATCAAGATTATCCACCATTATATAAATGTTTTTGTCTTTTCTGATTTTATTAACCACATCCGCTAACTGTGTTTTAAAATCTCTAGTACTCTCTTTCCTTCTTTGGAGAAGACTTAATTCACTCAAGACAAAACCTATGTCTTTTTTATCAGCCTCTTTTGCAGCATCAAGAAATACTGAAAGCATAGCAAGTGGAGATTTACTGATCAGCTTTCCTAGTGTGTTTAGAGAAAATAGCTCTTGATTTATGTTCTTGAACTGTTGTATAACGCTTCTTTTTACTTTATACGATACAAATAAATCTTCAAATAGAAAATTTAAAAAAGAAGGAAGTGGTTGATCCAGTGCATTGATATCCCATGCGTTATAGTAAGCTGCAATTTCATTTTGCTGTTTTAACTCTTTTACCCATTCTTTCAAAAAAAACGTCTTGCCCCATCCATCATATCCTTCTAAAGATATTATTGTAAAAGACTGATCAATCGTTTTAATTATAGTGTTGAATTTGTCTGAAAATTGCTTGTAGCCAAGATAGTCATTCTCCCACACTACCTCAGGTAGTGGTGCTGCTTCTTTCTTTTTAAATGTTATCCATGATATAAGTTTTTTTAAGTACATACCTTATTTTATATTTAACTCATATTCCTGTCTTGAAGTGAGTGCTATCCTCAGCGTTCCTTCATCTAGGTAGTCAATTTCTCCGCCCATTGGTATGCCACAAGCAAGACGTGATATTTTCACATTCAAATTTTTTAGCAATTGAATTATATATTGTGCAGTAACTTGACCCTCTAATGTCGGATTAATTGCGATAATTATCTCTTCAATTTTAGACTCTGTCACTCTTTCCAGAATAGTATCAAGGTTGAGTTCTTTTGGACCTATGCCATTTATCGCAGACAATCTGCCACCCAAAACATGGTATAAACCTAAATATATGCTTCCCTTTTCAAACGCCCATAGATCACCTAATTCTTCTACTACACACAGTAACTTAGTGTCACGTTTTGGGTTAGTACAAATAGAACAAGGTGATTTAGTATCTAGATTTCCGCAAACCTCACATTCTATTATAAGATCTGCTAGCTCTTTAATCAAAGATGCAAGTGGTAGCATAACTTTCTCTTTGTTTTGGAGTAAATGTATAACTAACCTGCGTGATGATGATGGCCCTAAGCTTGGCAATTTAGAGAAAGCATGAACTAGATTCTTTATGTTAATGTTCATTCAATAAATTCAGAATAGGCAGTCAAATGGTAACATCAAACCCTTTGTAAAGAAAGTGGTAAGTTTCTCTTGATCCACTTTGATTAGCTATAGAAAAAATTTTTTACTCTAACGCAAAAAATTACTTCCGCGTACTTAAAGCCTAACTATAATGACAGTAGAGATATTTCTCGAGCTCAAAATTTATCTTCGCCTGCAGATTAAAAACAATCAAATTTCAGTAAAAATGTAGCGTATCTTCTTCAGCGTACATGGATGTGCTTAATCTCTGCGTTGCATTTCTATTGAATCTTTATGATATAAATGAAGCAAGAGAGAAGATAACCTTACTCACTATAGGAATAGGGCTATCGCGGGCGTCAATTTAGTACCTTTCAAATTAGATAAAGGTTTAAGTAAAATAAATTTTCTGTGTTTGAATGTCACACGTCAGAGTGACACTGAAAATAGCAAAGAGTGAGGTGGGCAGAATGGAATCTGGAAATCGTACATAACCTACCTGAGAAAATACTATAGCCTTCATATAATCATAGAGATGGTTGCGGGAGTAGGATTTGAACCTACGACCTTCAGGTTATGAGCCTGACGAGCTACCGAGCTGCTCCATCCCGCGTCGTTGTTTATTTAGCTATTATACTTGCAATTATAGGATATACAAGGATAAAATCCGCTATGGGTCGTATATTAGTATATTTATTAACTTTTCTTGACATAATAGTTAGTTATATACGTCATAATGAAAAATATAACTTGATACTATGGTTTCCTGTGTGTCAGTGTGTAGGGATTTTAACCTATTTTTCCCTAAGTTTTGAACCAAGCTGCACTTTCACTATATCTATTTTTCTTTTGCTTTTACCCACACTAATTTTGATTGCAATATTATACAGAAAGTACGCAATATTATGCATTGCTTTAATTGCAGTGCTCACAGGATTTACAGCCAGTAAGTTAAGAACAGCTTTAGTTGATACTCAAATTCTTGATAAAGAGAGATATGTAAAAGATATCGTTGCCACAGTGAAAGATATTAACGACAGGGGCTCATACAAACAATTTCTGCTTTCTATTACAAAGCCTTCCACCATTCCAGAATCCTCCTCTGTCATCCCAGTGCCCCCTTTTGTCATCCCAGCGCCCTCTTCTGTCATCCCAGCTGGGATCCAGAAAAAAAAGATATGGTCACACGCTGGAATGACACCAGATAGAGCTCTAGATAACATCAGAATATCAGTTAGAACCAAAGTGGAAAAAGGCATTAAAATAGGCGATCAAGTAAAATTATCAGCAAAACTCTTCCCTCCAAAAATTGCGCCTTCGGAGTATGCATACGATTTTGCAAGAATAGCATATTACCAGAAAATAAGCGCTACAGGTTTTGCAACAAGCAAAATAGCCCTGTACAAAAAGGCTGAAGCAAGGAAATTTCAAGAGTATATAGAATCTTTCCGTCAATACATTTATGAAAACCTGCAGCAAAATATCAAAAAACCACATGCGGATATACTCTCTGCATTACTGATCGGTAAAAAAGATGGCGTAGATCAAAAAACTATGGACGCGATACGAGATTCAGGTATAGCACATTTGTTTGCCATATCTGGTTTGCATTTATCATTCGTTGCTGGACTATTTTTTATAGTATTTCGTAACTTATTCGCAATATCTGAAACTTTGACTCTTAAGTATAACACCAAGAAAATATCTGCATTCCTTACTATCTTGCCAACCACGTTTTATCTATTGATCACTGGTATGCAAATTTCCGCTCAGCGTGCCTACATTATGGTAATTTTAGTACTCGTTGCAATAATGATAGAGAGAAAATATCGAGGGTTAATAGCAATTGCGTTTGCTGCTGCAGTGATACTTATCATAGAACCAGAAGCAGTTTTAAAGCCTGGCTTTCAGATGTCATTTTCTGCGGTTTTGGCACTGGTTGCCAGTTATCAAATTAATGCTAATAGATTGTTCAAAATAAAAATAATGAAATATTTTGTATCGATAATGATCAGCTCAGTAATAGCAAGTTTAGCAACTGTTCCGTACACGATATACAATTTTAATTATTTTTCAATTAGTGGCATTATCACAAATTTAGTTGCTATACCAATAGTTACATTAATTATTATTCCACTTGGAATAATCTATGTTTTGTTGATTCCTTTGGGTGTTGAATGGATTATAGCGCCATTTATAGAGCGCCCAATTGACAGTATTTTGTATATAACAAACGCTATCGCTAGTCTTCAGTATTTGGTTATTCCTATTCGCACTTTTCCTGCCTCATCAATTATTATAATAACATTTGGGTTATTGTGGCTGTGCTTGTGGGAAAGAAATTGGCGTTTCTTTGGAATTTTCTTTATTGTACTGGGTATTTGCTTTAGCACTACATATGAAACCCCCGACATCCTAATAAATGCTGATAATGTTGCTGCAAAGGAGAGTGATAACTTACTATATTCTCTCACCAGAAAAAATAGGAACTTTGTTGTCAAAACATGGGCGAAACAAAATGGGCAGAACCAAATTTTGAATCATACAAAATACAGCAATCCAGATAAAAGACTAAAGTGCAACGATTATGGCTGCATATACAATAAAGGAAATAATAAATTAGTGCTGCTAGCTTATAAAAAAGAAGATATTTCAGAAAATTGTGATAAAGTTGATTTAATAATTCAATTAAGTGAATTCGACTATTCAGTTTGTAATACTAGAACTATTAAATACGCCGATCTAAAAACATATGGCACACATTCTGTTCGGTTAACAAATCGTTACGTAAAGATTAATACAGTGCGCTCTAACCGGCCTTGGCATAAGTTAAAAAGCTTGATTTTAAAGTGTTATTAATATATAATTAATTAAGTTGAAATGTAAGGAAATTTATGCATTTAGGTGATCAAGTTATAAAATTCGACCATGGAGTAAAGCCAGTAGAGGACGTTATTGGTCTGCCAGCTAAAGTATGGCACGCAACAAAGAAATATTCTGTAAATAATACCTTACCCATAGCAGCTATGAACACTTGGTTTCAATTTTCTTTAGCTTATGTGGCTGCAATGATAATAACCCATAACGATTTAAGCTTTATTACTACTTTTAACCCAACATTAATGCCAATTTACTTTCTGGTTTCTATTATTCTTTTAACAACTCTTGTGGCCTCTCTTGCTATAAAATATATAAATAAACAAGAAATAAAAGATGAGAGATCAAAAGATGGTGATAGCCCAATAGATATAAAGATTAGAGGTGGAAAAAGTGATGGGATAAATGAGATCGCTCAAAATGCATTAACAATAGACTTCTTTCAAAATTGAGGGAGAGAGAGTAAGATCAAGTATTTGGAAGCATGAAATATAAGGAAATAGAAAAGTTAGAAGGAGAAAAGTTTCGACGTTTAACGGGGGTAAAAAAATCAACATTTAAGAGAATGGTAGAAATTCTAGATGAGGAGGATAAAAGGAAAAAAGCTAGAAGTGGAAGAAAAAGCAAACTTTGTATAGAAGATAGATTACTTATGGCACTGGAATATATGAGAGAATATCGTACATATTTTCATATAGGACAAAGTTATGGCATGAGTGAAAGCAACTGTTTTAAAATAATAAGGTGGGTAGAAGACACATTAATAAAACATCCAGATTTTGCATTACCAGGAAAAAAAGATCTATTAAATAGTAATGTAGAATACGAAGTTTTGGTAATAGATGGAACTGAAACAGCAGTAGAAAGGCCAAAAAAAAGCAAAAGCGCTTTTACTCTGGAAAGAAAAAAAGGCATACTATAAAAACACAAATAGTAACAGAGAAGAAGAGTAAAAAGGTCGTATGTACATCTTTCTCCAATGGTAGAAAACATGATTTTCGGATGTTTAGAGAATCAAAGATAGCAATATTACCGCAAACTAAGATCCTAGCTGATTCTGGTTACAGAGGAATGCAAAAGATACATAAAAATGTTGAATTACCACATAGAAGATCAAAAAAGAATCCTTTATCAAAGGAGAAAAAAGCAGAAAATAGATCTCTCTCTATACGAAGAGTGGTAGTTGAAAACGTAATCGGCTTATTGAAAAGGTTTAAAATCATTTCTGACAGATATAGAAATCGACGAAAACGTTTTGGCTTAAGATTTAATTTGATTGCCTCTATTCACAATAGAGAGCTCCTTTCATGAATTTTGAAAGAAGTCTAATAAAAATTGTTCCTGATTTGGTCGATAAAAAGCAAGGTTTTTCAATAGTTTTACCAATCTCTGAAAAACAGGGAGAAATATTAGAAAACAAAAGACAAGAGAATAGAAATAAAGTTATTTTGTTTACTGTGCCATATGCGCTGAGCGGTCTCATTGTAGGTGGCGCATTGATACAAAATAAATTTAGTTTTGCCAATTTTCATGGTTGGGAAGAATGGATTTTCATTGCATTTGTGAGTGCTGTCTTCATTGCTGGAATATGTATAGCATTAAGTAAGTTAAAAAATAATGAAGTAAATAACGCACATAATATCGTTAAAAAATTTAACAATGTGAATATTCTACTTCCATGGAGAAAAGGCACGATTGTATCGGTAATGGAAAACAAATTTGAAAGTAAAGAGGAGAATGATCCCATATCTCGATTGGAAAGATTATTTGATAAACACCTAACTGACCTTATCAATAAAATTTGCTATTTATTTAAGAACGATCTTTTAGGGCCTGCAAATGCCAACATCGAAAAAACACTTGATGGTATGAAAAAGGACGTTGCAACTTTATTGAATAAATTAGAGGAGATCATAAAACAAAATTTAGATGGAGTAGAAGCAACTGCGAATGAAGCAATAATTCAATGTTTGTTCAATATTGATAAAAGTGTTGATGAGTTATGTAAGGGAGTTGGCAAGGATGTACAAAAAAAACTGGATAAGATAAGTATAAAAGATTTAGTAGACAATATAAGTAGGCTGGCAGAGACTCTCGAAGATAGAATATCTAGACTGGAACCTGGAGGCCGTATGGGGCTAGCTGGAGCAGCTTTTGCAGATAAAAGATTGCCTAATGCACCTAGAGAAAGCAGAAGTGACCAATCATCTCAAGGCGAATGGGCAAGTAGTAATGAAGAACATGATGAAGAACATGCACAACGAGTGGATTGGGAAGGAGGAGTAAAAAAGATAGGGCAGCTAAAAAAGAAAATAGAAGCATTGAAGAGGGCATTAGAAGAAAAGGAAAATAATAGTGTCATCAGTCCTCAAACTAGCAGCACCATCTCTAATGGCCCACAACAAGATGAAGAAGAAATATTGGATGAAGAATTAGCACGACTAGGAAAAGAAGAAAGGATAGAAGAGAAGCGAGAAAAAATAAAAAACCTTAAGGAAGCACGCCCTAAACAAAAAGAAACAAACAAGTGGAAAGAAAAAATCAACGGCAAACCAAGTGAATTTTTATATTATTTATTAGAGTCTATTAAGCTAGAAGAAAAAGGTGATAAAGGAGAAAAGATTGGTGAAGCAACATTACGTAATTTTGATAATAAAATAATAATCCACTGGAAAGATGGCTCTAAGACAACTTGCCACATTAAAAAACAAGACGGCCTTCAAATTCAACCTCCTAGTACAAAAGTTGATTTTGTAGATCAAAATATTCAAGCAGCATTTAAAGTAGCGTGTGCAGGGTAGTTGTTATAGACCACTTAGAAGTAACCTTAAACATTAATAGTGATGAGAAAAAATTAAGGTTAGACACCTATATAGCTGAAAAATGCAATATATCACGCAGTAAAGCGCAAAGATTGATACAGAATGAGCAGGTGAAATTACTTGGCACACCGATAATTAATAATGACCACATAGTAAAACCAGATGAAGAGTATGTGGTGCATCTCGTTCAACCTGACATATCCACATCAATTGAGCCTAATTATGACATAAAACTTGATATCGTCTATGAAGATGAGGACATTATAGTTCTGAGTAAACAGAGTGGATTAACAGTGCATCCTGGTGCTGGAACAAACAATGATACGCTTTTGAACGCAGTTATCGCTCACCTTGATGTAAGACCAGGAATCGTTCATAGACTCGATAAAGATACCAGTGGGCTAATGGTAATTGCAAAAAATGAGGAAGCCCATGGTTTTTTGTCTGAATTGTTATCAAATCGTAAAATAAAGCGAGAATATTTAGCAGTAGTTTGGGGAGCATTATCTTCCCAGCAGGGAACTATAGAAACTAACATTGCTCCAAAACGTGGTAATAAAGAAATGATGTGTGTTACAAAAACAACGGGCAAATTAGCAATCACTCATTACTCAGTAGAGAAAGTTATAGGACAAGCAAACTTGGTTAAATGCACTTTAGAAACAGGCAGAACACACCAAATTCGAGTCCACATGAGCCACATAGGACATTCCATAGTTGGTGATCAAGTTTATGGGAAAAATAGTAGTAAAAGCACAAAATATGCTAAAAACTCTAGTTTTATTCGTAATTTCAATAGACAAGCACTGCATGCTTATACACTGGGCTTGTATCACCCCAAAAGTAAGGGATACATGGAATTTGTCTCTGATTTACCGCAAGATATAAAAACTTTAATTGGTGAGTTTGACAACATATCTTATACCAATCTCCACTAATAGATAGACAAATAGTAAAAACTACAAATAATTGAGGCTAGAAAGAATAAATATGTAGTTTATGGCAGGAAAAAGTAAAGCAATAGGAGAAGAACTATATAATCAATGCAAGTTAGAATTAAAAAAATATGGAATAAGAGGAGAGATAGGAAGAAGGTTACAAGCAATAATATCAGCAAAGGAGTATGGTATCTCAAAAGTTGCTAAAATATATAGAATTACGAGAACGACATTAATGAAATGGATTGCAAGATTTAAAGAAAAAGGTGTTATTGGGTTTGCAATACAGCCAGGGCGAGGACCTAAACCAAAACTGAACGAGGAGAAGAAGGAAAAAATAAGAGAGGTAATAGAAGAAGATGGGGCAAATCTGACTGCTAAAAAATTGCAAGGTATAGTTGAAGGAATGTTAGCTATCAAAGTAAGTGAGTCAACGGCGAGAAGGCTTATGAAGAAGCTAGGATTTACATATATCACACCTCGTCCAGCACATTATAAACAAGACAAAAACAAACAAGAGGAGTTCAAAAAAAATCTCAATGAAATTGTGGAAAAGAACCGGAAAAAGGAGGTTTTTTTTCGATGAATCGAGATTTGGAACGCACTCAAAAGTTGGACATGGATGGTTTAAAAAGGGCTCAAGAACACAAGTTAAAGTAAAAATCGGAAGAGAAAACTTCTATCTTTACAGCGCTGTAAATCCCAGGAATGGAGAGGATATTAGCCTACTTGCTCCACATGTAAACACAGATTGCATGAACATATTTTTGGAGCAGATGTCGAAAGATTTGGGGACTAGAGAAGCTTTTCTTATCATGGATTGCGCAAGTTGGCATAGGTCTAAAGGTTTAAAAACTCCTGAAAATATCACCATAATTTATTTGCCGCCGTACTCGCCTGAGCTCAATCCTGTGGAAAGATTTTGGCAACATTTAAAGGAAAATATAATAAAGAACAAGATGTATGACTCTATTAAATTACTTGAAAATGCTGTATCTGAATTTATTCGAGATATTACGGAAAGTTCGATCAAAACCATTTGCTCTGTGAATTATTTGTCTAGTTATTTATGAGGGTTGGTATTAATAACATTCGTATTAACCTGTCAATATTATCATCCATGTTATCAGGAAGTTAATTAATGAAAGAAAAACTGCTGCACTACCTAGATCTTTCACCTTTTTTGAAAGTATGTGTTGTTCACTGGAAATACGCTCAATTGTCGTTTCAAAAGCAGTGTTAACAATTTCCACAATTAACACCAGGAATAGGCTGCTTATCATTACTGCACGTTCTAGATTACTTATACCAACCCTCATAAATAACTAGACAAATAATTCACAGAGCAAATGGTTTTGATCGAACTTTCCGTAATATCTCGAATAAATTCAGATACAGCATTTTCAAGTAATTTAATAGAGTCATACATCTTGTTCTTTATTATATTTTCCTTTAAATGTTGCCAAAATCTTTCCACAGGATTGAGCTCAGGCGAGTACGGCGGCAAATAAATTATGGTGATATTTTCAGGAGTTTTTAAACCTTTAGACCTATGCCAACTTGCGCAATCCATGATAAGAAAAGCTTCTCTAGTCCCCAAATCTTTCGACATCTGCTCCAAAAATATGTTCATGCAATCTGTGTTTACATGTGGAGCAAGTAGGCTAATATCCTCTCCATTCCTGGGATTTACAGCGCTGTAAAGATAGAAGTTTTCTCTTCCGATTTTTACTTTAACTTGTGTTCTTGAGCCCTTTTTAAACCATCCATGTCCAACTTTTGAGTGCGTTCCAAATCTCGATTCATCGAAAAAAAACCTCCTTTTTCCGGTTCTTTTCCACAATTTCATTGAGATTTTTTTTGAACTCCTCTTGTTTGTTTTTGTCTTGTTTATAATGT
This sequence comes from Wolbachia endosymbiont of Oedothorax gibbosus, assembly GCF_936270145.1. GTDB lineage: Bacteria > Pseudomonadota > Alphaproteobacteria > Rickettsiales > Anaplasmataceae > Wolbachia. The sequence continues at coordinate 43,075 of NZ_OW370537.1, read as the reverse complement.
GCTGGACGAGGTGTGATATATGTAAATCCTAGCTTCTTCATAAGCCTTCTCGCCGTTGACTCACTTACTTTGATAGCTAACATTCCTTCAACTATACCTTGCAATTTTTTAGCAGTCAGATTTGCCCCATCTTCTTCTATTACCTCTCTTATTTTTTCCTTCTTCTCCTCGTTCAGTTTTGGTTTAGGTCCTCGCCCTGGCTGTATTGCAAACCCAATAACACCTTTTTCTTTAAATCTTGCAATCCATTTCATTAATGTCGTTCTCGTAATTCTATATATTTTAGCAACTTTTGAGATACCATACTCCTTTGCTGATATTATTGCTTGTAACCTTCTTCCTATCTCTCCTCTTATTCCATATTTTTTTAATTCTAACTTGCATTGATTATATAGTTCTTCTCCTATTGCTTTACTTTTTCCTGCCATAAACTACATATTTATTCTTTCTAGCCTCAATTATTTGTAGTTTTTACTATTTGTCTATCTATTAGTGGAGATTGGTATTACATCCAAAACAAACAAAATTGAGACACATACTATAAAAAGTAGCAACTCCTGTCTGAACGCAATTTCTGATATAAAAGCTGATTTTATTCCTTCACAAGAGTATTGAATTGCTTTTATTAGACGAATAATGCCCTTCTTCATTATTATTCACAAAACCCTTTAATCAAAATTTTAACTCATTTGGATTTGCTACACCCTATAACATTTTTATCATTTGTTCACCATATTGGTTTTGAAATCAAGATTTACTGCAACTACAATAGACTTCTTTCAAAATTCATGAAAGGAGCTCTCTATTGTGAATAGAGGCAATCAAATTAAATCTTAAGCCAAAACGTTTTCGTCGATTTCTATATCTGTCAGAAATGATTTTAAACCTTTTCAATAAGCCGATTACGTTTTCAACTACCACTCTTCGTATAGAGAGAGATCTATTTTCTGCTTTTTTCTCCTTTGATAAAGGATTCTTTTTTGATCTTCTATGTGGTAATTCAACATTTTTATGTATCTTTTGCATTCCTCTGTAACCAGAATCAGCTAGGATCTTAGTTTGCGGTAATATTGCTATCTTTGATTCTCTAAACATCCGAAAATCATGTTTTCTACCATTGGAGAAAGATGTACATACGACCTTTTTACTCTTCTTCTCTGTTACTATTTGTGTTTTTATAGTATGCCTTTTTTTCTTTCCAGAGTAAAAGCGCTTTTGCTTTTTTTTGGCCTTTCTACTGCTGTTTCAGTTCCATCTATTACCAAAACTTCGTATTCTACATTACTATTTAATAGATCTTTTTTTCCTGGTAATGCAAAATCTGGATGTTTTATTAATGTGTCTTCTACCCACCTTATTATTTTAAAACAGTTGCTTTCACTCATGCCATAACTTTGTCCTATATGAAAATATGTACGATATTCTCTCATATATTCCAGTGCCATAAGTAATCTATCTTCTATACAAAGTTTGCTTTTTCTTCCACTTCTAGCTTTTTTCCTTTTATCCTCCTCATCTAGAATTTCTACCATTCTCTTAAATGTTGATTTTTTTACCCCCGTTAAACGTCGAAACTTTTCTCCTTCTAACTTTTCTATTTCCTTATATTTCATGCTTCCAAATACTTGATCTTACTCTCTCTCCCTCAATTTTGAAAGAAGTCTAATAAGTACTCTTATCATCACATTTTGGTGTTAAGTCGGGATAGAACGTGAGTATAGCATCATTCTTTCTTACAAACACTGATTATCCTCCATTTTATACAGGCACATTCCATCTTTTCCCAATTCCTTAAACGCCTTAGTTGCAGAAATTATCAGCATGAAGGTTATATGCGTATCCATTTGGGCATTTAACTTTCACTTCTCCATCCTTACCTAAATATTTCATTCCAAATGTATAAACCGGTGGCTTAATATCTGATTTATTGCATAGGATTCCAAATTGCACTGCCGATTTATCTTCTTGAGCTTCAACATATCTACCTATAAAATGCATACCACCTAATTTATCGTTTGGCTCACCACAAAAAATATGTCCAAACCCTATAGTTTCTTTTTCACTTCCACTATTTGTAAACCAAATGTTAGCCAGTTCATCTTTAAATAGCTCCAAATCCGCATCTGGTGTGACAATTTGATGATCAAGCTCATCATATATTCCTTTCACTACTTCTTGATATTGCGGACAACTAAGTAAAATTTTGAAATCTTCTTTATCTGGATGCACTCCCCAATCTCCACAAACTTTCAACACTCCTCTATCAAAGTCAGTTAATTCTGGAAACGGTGCTGGTTGTGAGCTGAAAAATGGTTCAAAATTATTTTCTTCTACATAGCCAGTGTGAAAATAATGATCCCTAATATAAAAAATAAATCCTATTATTGGTATTATTAAACACAAAATTAGTTTAACTGTCTTCGACATAATCACGTTCACAAAAAAGCTAGCTTACAAGAAATAATTTAAAAAAGTTTTAATCTAATCATTTTTGCAGAGCAGCAACTCCCGGCATTTCGTCACCACCCAGCCAACTTAAAAACGCCCCTCCACCAGTGGAAACATATGTAAAATCCTTATCAGTAAGGCCTGCAGCGCTTATTGCAGATAGACTATCACCTCCCCCTATTATGCTAGTTAATTTTCCTTTGTGCGTTAAGTCACTTACGACTTTCATTACCCCAATTGTACCACTTGCAAAAGCTGAATGCTCAAAAACACCAATAGGTCCATTCCACAGCAGAGTCTTACTGCTTGCTATTATACTGCTTATTGTACTCAAAGTTTGTGGTCCGATATCCAAAATTATATCACCGTCCAAAATGGACTCAGTTCTTCTTGAAATACTAGTGCTGTAATCAGAGTTTACTGCAACCAGAACGTCTTCTGGCACAATTATTTTGCAATTGTTTTTATTTGCTGTTTCAACAATATCATGCAGAAGATCATCAATACCACTTTGAAAGAAAGATTTGCCTATATTAACTTTATCAAATAACAAAAAATTGTTAGCAATTGCACCTCCGAGAACTAGGTAATCAACCTTTTCTGTTAGCTTCATAAGCATTTTTACTTTAGTTGATATTTTAGCTCCCCCAACTATCGCAGTAATAGGTTTAGCTTTAAACGATACAGCTTTTTCAAGATACTTTAGCTCATCTTGCAAACAAAATCCTGCATATGAGGGTAAAAATTCTGTAATGCTTGAAATAGAAGCGTGAGCTCTGTGAGAGCAAGAAAATGCATCATTTACATATATATCCGCCAGAGATGCTAATTGTCTGGCAAAGTTTGCATCATTCTCCTTTTCCCCTTCATAAAATCTTAGATTCTCCAGTAATATTATATCTCCTGCATCCATAGCACTCACTGCTTTTTGCACTTTTTCACCAACGCAATCATCAATGAATTTCACTTTTTTATTTAGTAACTGTGATAAAGTGTCAATTATATTTTTTAGCGACAGATTATCGTCTCTAACCTTTGGGCGTCCGAAATGCGATATAATAATAATCTTTGTACTCGCATCCACTAAATACTGAATAGTAGACAATGCTCTCGAAATACGAGTGACGTCACGAACTTCTCCATCTTTTATAGGAACATTGAAGTCAACTCTGAGTAAGACGGCTTTACCGTGAAGATCACAATTTTCTATACTAGGTATATTCATTGTAAAACTAAAGCTATAAAGTCACTATACAACAGTTTGATCTAAAGTAAAGTTTTAAGTTTACAAACGTTTAATTTGAGAGATACCGCGGCGGTATGACGGTTAATACCAAACTTCGTTATTGGGAAGACAAATAGAATATACGATAAATCCACTTAAACCTCTAGTTATAGGCAGAAAGCACTCTTTTTCATTTGTCTCATTATTATTGAGAATTGGTATAAGTAGGGTGTCATCCCAGTGCTCCTGTGATGTCATTCCAGCGCGTGAAACTGGAATCCCAAAAAAGGATGATGTCATCTTAGTGCTCCTTTTTTTTTGTCATCCCAGTGCTTGACACTGGGATCCAGTTTTCCATATAATCTCATCGAAAATGTTTTTCTATGCTAGTTTACAAGCAAGCTTTCCTGGATCCAAGTAGTCTGGGCACTGGGATGACAGAAGAAGGAGGCGCTGCCGTCTTGGATGAAAAGGCTGGGTTCCAGTGTCACGCGCTGGGATGACAAGAGGAGCGTATTGTTGCTTAAAGGAGCCATTATGGATATTATTAAAACGATAGAAGAAAAAATACACGATTCGATAGATGTAATTGATATCAACATTATCGATGAATCAGCAAAGCATGCTGATCATTATTTTGCTTCATCTTCAACACTACCTTCACATATCAAGCTAATATTAATATCTGACAGCTTTATCGGAGTGAACACTCTCAAAAGGCATAAATTGATCTATGAGTTATTAAAGGGTGAGATAGAGCTAATACATGCAATTTCTCTTCACTTGTATACGCAAAACGAGTACAATTTAAAAAATAAATAATAAAACTGTGAAGGAAGAGTCTTTATTAGTTAAAGCAGGAAGAAAATTTAAGGACTATAAAGGTTCTATGAACCCGCCAGTTTATCATTCTTCTACCATATTATTTCCTACTTACAAGGACTACTTAAATGCTGCAAATGGAGAAAGTATATACGATGTAATAAACGATGGTGTTGCAAGAGATTACAGCTATAGTAATGTTGGTACTCCCACTGTTCATTATCTTTCAAATGCACTGGCTGAAATTGAAGGCAGAGGACAAGCATTAATCTATCCTTCCGGACTATTTGCACTTACTTTTGCCATTTTGACTTTCACTAAAGCAGGTTCTCATGTTTTAATTCAGGATAACAGTTATTACCGACTCAAGAGATTTGCCGAAAATGAGTTACCAAAAAGGGGAATAGAAGTAACTTTTTATGATCCAACACAGGATATAACTGATTTAATTCAGAGTAATACTTCATTGATAATGATCGAGACTCCTGGTTCTGTAACGTTTGAGATTTCGAATATAGAGCATATAGTAAAAGTTGCTAAAGAACATGGAATCGTAACCGTTTGCGACAATTCATGGGCCACTCCTTTGTTATTTAAGCCGCTTGATTATGGAATTGATGTTGCACTATATGCAGTGACAAAGTATCTAGCCGGTCACTCAGATTTATTGATGGGGACTATGATTGCTGAAGGTGAAATTTTTAAATTGCTTTATGAGAGCTATAAAAATTATGGAGTAACCATTCAATCGCACGACTGCTATCTTGCACATAGGGGACTCAGAACACTGCACACACGTATGAAAAAGTACCAAAATACAGCAATGGAAGTGGCAAAATGGCTAGGAAAACATTCAAAAATTAAAAAAGTTTTGTATCCAGCACTGCCCTCTCATCCTCAACACGAATTATGGAAAAGTTACTTTAAAGGAGCAAGCGGCGTATTTAGTATAGTATTGGGTAGAGAATATTCATGTGAAGAACTAAGCTGCATGGTTGATCACATGAAAATTTTTAGTATTGGTGCTTCTTGGGGAGGGTGCGACAGTTTGATATTACCAATAGATCGTAAATGTATGTCAAGATCTGTAATGAATTCAGATTATGGTGGAAGTTTCGTGCGGATATGTTGTGGACTGGAAGATTCTGAAGATTTAATCTCTGATTTAAATGCTGCACTAGCAAGGTTGCCATGTTTGAACACTAAAACTGGCAGAGTAAAACATGAAACTGAGAGAATTACTGCATGATATTGTTGATGTTAACTTTGGCGTTGAAATCAAGGGCGTTACATGTAATCCCAAGAGAGTCAAGGAAGGTTATCTTTTCGTTTGTGTGTCAGAAAGGGATAGGATTTACATAGATCAGATATTATCTTGTGGAGCTAAAGCGATAATTGCAAGTGATTGCATAACAAATGGTATCATTCCAGCGCGTGACGCTGGAACTCATATTTTCCACCCAAACCCTCAAGAAATATACAGCAAAATAGTCAGCAGGTTTTATCAATTCAAACAGCCAAAATATGTTGCTGCTGTAACGGGTACTAATGGTAAAACTTCAGTAGTAGAATTTTGCCGTCAGATCTGGCAAAACTCTGGCTATAATGCTGCGTCTATTGGAACACTTGGAACATATATCAATAATGACAGAGAAGATAATAGCGATAATCTTACCACTCCAGGTGCAGATGACCTTTATGCAACATTGCGTGGTATAAATGTAGAGCACTTAGCGTTGGAAGCTTCAAGTCATGGGATTGATCAATACAGAATCCATGGATTAAAGCTCGCTGCTGCAGCTTTTACTAACTTCTCGCAAGATCATTTAGATTACCATAAAAATCTTGGTGAATATTTAGAAACTAAAAAAAGGTTATTTTACGAGGTATTACCAGAAGGAAAAACAGCGATTTTAAATGCGGATATAGATGAATACTGTGCATTGCTTAAAATAGCTGAAAAACGTGGCAATCAAGTTATAACCTATGGGAAAAAAGGCTCTGATATTACTTTGTTAAAGCAAATACCAGCACCAAACGGTCAACACTTGACAATTAAAATTGGCGATGAGATTTATGACATGTTTTTTCCGGTTCTGGGGCAATTCCAAGCATATAATCTGTTGTGTGCAATGGGTATAGTTACCTCGTCTGGACTGAATTACAGAGAAATACGCGTAGATAAACTCATTTTTCCAGCAGGAAGAATGGAAAAAGTGAAACCTTTTGCATTCGTGGATTACGCACACACTCCAAGTGCACTTAAACAGGCTCTGTTGTCTTTAAAATGGCACTTCAATAAAAAAATAATTCTAGTTTTTGGTTGTGGTGGAAATCGTGATCGAACGAAACGTTCAGAAATGGGCAAAATAGCACAAATGTATGCAGATAAAGTAATAATTACAGATGATAATCCGCGTGATGAAGATCCGGCAAAAATTCGCCACGATATTTTGTCTGATGCGCTAGAAATAGAAGATAGAAGAGAAGCTATAGAGAAAGGTATAGATATTGCCTATAACGAGGGTATGATTCTGCTAGTTGCAGGAAAGGGGCACGAAAGATTTCAAATCGTGAGCGGCCAAACTTTTGAATTCAGTGATGTTGAGGTTATTAAAAATCACGTTTTAACATGCTGATTTTCACAATCATTCACCGTTCTTGCAAGCGATAGCACTCTCACTTCTTTTGCACCGGAGTTTAAAATTTCCTGAGAGCAAGATCTTACAGTTGCTCCAGTTGTTACAACATCATCAACTAATATCACGATTTTATTTTTGATAATAGACTTCTTTCAAAATTCATGAAAGGAGCTCTCTATTGTGAATCTTACTATTACCCACAAATATAGATGTACTTATGAATAAAGTATTACAATATTAGAGTTTGCAAATATTGATGGTATAAAAATGGCAAACGAGAGTAATGAGTGGGCTAAAAATGAATTTGGAGATGCTTCACTTGGAGATAAAAGATTGACCGAAAGATTAGTGAATATTGCTAATAGTGTGATAGGTTCACCTGAAAGCTCAATTAATGAGGCATGCGGAAGTTGGTCAGAAGCAAAAGCTGCACATCGTTTTTTTCAAAATGAGAACGTAAAAGAAGTTGATATTCTAGCTTCACACATTGATAAAACAGTTGAAAGAACAAAAGCTCATAAAAGAGTCCTTGTAATTCAAGATACAACTTATATTTCATACTCAAGTCATAAAAAAACAAGCGGATTGGGAAGTATTGCTGGGAAAGGAGGTAAAGGTACAGTAATGCATACAGCCCTTGCTGTTAGTACGGAAGGTTTGGTACTAGGAATATTGGATCAAAAGATTTACTCGAGGCCACCAATTTCTGAAGAAGAAAAAAGACTAAAGAGTCATCGTAGTAACGTTCATATTGAGGATAAAGAAAGTATGAAATGGCTAGAAAGCTTAAAGAAAACAAATAATATTATAGATCAGACCCAAACAGAGGTTATAACTGTATGTGACAGAGAAGCAGATATACATGATTTTTTTGAACTTGCACATAATCTTAACTCAGCAATTTTAGTAAGAGCTCGTCACAACAGAAATGTAAATAAAAAATTTATGTATACCAGGAATAAGCAAAAATTATGGTCATTTATCCAAGGTCTTCCTTGCACTGGAAAAGTAGAAGTTGAAATCCCTGCTAGAGATGATAAGCAAAAAAGGACAGCATTTCTAGAAATTAGATTCGGAAAATTTATGATGAGTCCACATGAAAGCCACATAAAATGTAAAGAAGGTCACATAAAATATAAACCAGCAGCATTATTCAGTCTACAACTTTACGCAATTCATGTTGTTGAAAGAAATTCTCCTCCAGGAGCAAGTCCGCTAGAGTGGATGCTTTTAACAAATCTTTCGGTCAGTACTTTTGAAGAAGCTGTTGAAAAAATTAGTTGGTATTGTTTGAGATGGAAAATAGAGATATTGCATAAGATTTTAAAATCTGGTCTCAAAGTTGAGGAATGTAGACTTGGAACAGCAGAAAGATTAATGAGGTATTTAACAGTCATGAGCATTATTGCTTGGAGAATTTTCTTTATTACATCAATTGCAAGAACTAACCCAACATTACCATGTACTGGCTTATTAGCTGAGGAAGAATGGAAAGTTTTATATGTTAAAATACACAGAAAACCATGTCCAAGTATAGCCCCTACTATAAAAGAAGCCGTTTCGTGGATTGCTCAACTTGGAGGTCATTTAGCAAGAAAAAGCGACCCAAAACCAGGACCAATTACTCTTTGGAAAGGGTGGAGACGTCTCTTTGATCTAGCAGAAGGATGGAGACTTGCTCATGAACCACATATTTGTGGGTAATAGTAAGATTGTGAATAGAGGCAATCAAATTAAATCTTAAGCCAAAACGTTTTCGTCGATTTCTATATCTGTCAGAAATGATTTTAAACCTTTTCAATAAGCCGATTACGTTTTCAACTACCACTCTTCGTATAGAGAGAGATCTATTTTCTGCTTTTTTCTCCTTTGATAAAGGATTCTTTTTTGATCTTCTATGTGGTAATTCAACATTTTTATGTATCTTTTGCATTCCTCTGTAACCAGAATCAGCTAGGATCTTAGTTTGCGGTAATATTGCTATCTTTGATTCTCTAAACATCCGAAAATCATGTTTTCTACCATTGGAGAAAGATGTACATACGACCTTTTTACTCTTCTTCTCTGTTACTATTTGTGTTTTTATAGTATGCCTTTTTTTCTTTCCAGAGTAAAAGCGCTTTTGCTTTTTTTTGGCCTTTCTACTGCTGTTTCAGTTCCATCTATTACCAAAACTTCGTATTCTACATTACTATTTAATAGATCTTTTTTTCCTGGTAATGCAAAATCTGGATGTTTTATTAATGTGTCTTCTACCCACCTTATTATTTTAAAACAGTTGCTTTCACTCATGCCATAACTTTGTCCTATATGAAAATATGTACGATATTCTCTCATATATTCCAGTGCCATAAGTAATCTATCTTCTATACAAAGTTTGCTTTTTCTTCCACTTCTAGCTTTTTTCCTTTTATCCTCCTCATCTAGAATTTCTACCATTCTCTTAAATGTTGATTTTTTTACCCCCGTTAAACGTCGAAACTTTTCTCCTTCTAACTTTTCTATTTCCTTATATTTCATGCTTCCAAATACTTGATCTTACTCTCTCTCCCTCAATTTTGAAAGAAGTCTAATTTCTTTGTTGCTTGTTTTAAAAGCCTTCTTTAAGTTTTTTTCACGCTGTTTAAGTGAAAGACCAGCTTGAGGCGTGGTATGGCGAAGACGTTTTATTGCAAATGGCGTATAGGATAAATTGGACAACTTACTCAACTCTTTTGCAAGCAATGCTGCTTGATTATATTTACGTTTAAACAAGCGCATTTTATGTAACGGTATAGGAATTATGACCTCTGCGTTCTGAAACGTATCCTGATTAGCTTGGTGTATCCACTTTGCATAGATTTTTACGTAATTCAAATTATCAAAAAATTTGAAATTTATAATCATGTTTCTACTATGTTGATCATAAGCAAAAACTGATCTTAATACTTTAAACGGTGGAGGATTGATGATGCACTTACCACACGTATAAATATTGTCTGAGATTACTACGCCACAAACATTGCAGTAATGCTTAGTTAGAAAATTGATTTTTTTGTTGCATTCACTACACAGATTAAGATTTTCATCAATGATACACTCGCAACTTACGCATACGCTTGGAAATATGAGATTTGTAGCTTTTTTTAGTAAGAGAAGGTTCACAATTCATTAAATATATTATAAAATTTATATAGTGTAGCTAAAGTAACTTGTGCTTTCACTTTTTATTTCATCTCAATATAGTTCAAACTAAGCCACTGCTGAAAAAGCAGAACTTATAACTCAGTAGATAAACGCTGATATTTTTCTGGCTCCTGTATTTCACTTAACTTACTTTGCACTTTGTCACAAGCCAACATGAGTGGCGTTATCATTAACGCAGCAGCCCAAATGATAGCAGTGCAAGCATAACTTACAATCTTGTTAAATACTCTAGCTACTTCATTAGCATAATCTTGCCCAGCACTTAAAAATGCATTTGAATGATCAATTAATGATTTTGTACTTGCTTTTAAACAATAGTCCCCTGTTATTTTTGACAATAACTTAATTGGCAAGTATGACAAATATGCTAGTATCAAACATAAAGGTTGCAATATTATGCTAGCTGCTAGAAAAGCACCCCGTTTACAAAGTGGAAACACTTCCTCTGCTCTGTGGCCCACGTATTCACATTTATCATTGTTTTTATAATACTTGTTATAATCGTCTTTACTCTCAACTCCACAAATTACATCTTTCACAGGGCCTAATATATTATCAACATAATGTACAGACTTATAGAAACTATTTTCTGGAACTAGTGTGCAATCTTCTGCTCTCTTGGCAGGTATAACTCCATATTCAACGTACCTTCTAAAGTATCGATATACTGACATTACCCTCTCCAAATCATAAATATGCAACCTAGCCTAATATAATTAAGAAATAGTTTATGTTCTATGTGATAAATATGTTTTAAGATACCTGCCTGTAACACTCTCTGGAATTTTTACCACTTCTTCTGGAGTTCCAGTAGCAATCACTTCTCCGCCTTTTATTCCGCCCTCTGGTCCGATGTCTATTATATAATCTGCAGTTTTTATAACGTGCAAATTGTGCTCGATAACTATAACAGTGTTTCCCAGATCGACTAATCTATGGAGTATTTTTAGTAAGTTATTTATATCTTCAAAGTGTAACCCAGTTGTTGGCTCATCAAGAATATACAATGTTCTTCCGGTAAATCGTTTTGATAGTTCTTTGGACAGCTTTATTCGTTGTGCTTCACCCCCAGACAACGTTGTTGACGACTGTCCGAGTTTTATATAGCCAAGTCCCACTTCCTGCAAAGAAATCAACTTTTCTTTTACCATTGGAAGGTTTTCAAAAAAATCACAAGCTTGATCTATCGTCATATCAAGGACATCAGAGATTGATTTTTCTTTATAAGTAACTTCCAATGTTTCCCGATTATACCTTCGCCCTTTACATTGCTCACACTTCACATAAACGTCCGGTAGAAAATGCATCTCTATCTTTAAGTGCCCATCACCTTTACAAGCCTCACACCTTCCTCCTCTGGTATTAAATGAAAACCGGCCTATATTATATCCCCTTGCTTTTGACTCCGAAAGACCTGCAAACCAATTTCTTATATGAGTGAACATACCAACATATGTTGCTGGATTTGATGCTGGAGTTCTACCAATTGGCGACTGATCAACTTCTATAATTTTATCTACGTATTCAAGACCTTCTATCTTATCGCATCGGCCATACCTTGCAGACGAATGATGTATCTTATGTGCTGAATATTTATATAACGTTTCTATGACTAAACTTGATTTTCCTCCTCCTGATATTCCAGTAACACAAATAAGATTCCCTATAGGAAATTTAACGTTTACATTTTTTAAGTTATTTTCACATGCATTTATTACTTTTATGAACTGAGTTGCTTGCTTTCTTCTCCTTGGAATTAAAATTTTTTTCTCTCCACTCAAATATTGCCCTGTTATGCTCTCCGAATTTCTTTGCACCTGGTCTGGTGTTCCTTCTGCAACAACTTTTCCACCATTTACGCCAGCTCCAGGACCAATATCAATCGCATAATCAGCAGCCATTATTGTATCTTCATCATGCTCAACAACGATTACAGTGTTACCCATGTCTCTTAAGTTTTTTAGTGTGGCAATTAACCGATCATTATCACATTGATGAAGGCCAATCGAGGGTTCATCAAGAACATATAAAACCCCCGTTAATCCTGAGCCAATTTGCGAAGCAAGTCTGATCCTCTGACTCTCGCCGCCAGAGAGAGTGCTAGATTCTCGATCAAGCGTTAGGTAATTCAACCCTACATTCTTCAAAAATGTTAGCCTCTTGATTATTTCACTTAGTATTTTATTTGAGATTTGCTTCTGTTGTTCTGTGAGCTTGTCTGACAAATTTTCAAACCACTTAAGGGATTCATCGATACTAAGCCCTGATATTTCACCTATATGTTTGCTATCAATTTTTACTGTAAGCGCTTCTTTTCTCAATCTATAGCCAGTGCATTCTCTGCAGTGAGTAACAGAGCAATATCGCTCAACAAGCGTTTCATCATAATCCATCTGGTTTTCTAAGATACTGACCAAACCTTGAAATTTACCGAAGCCAAAGAGTATCATATCTTTTACTTCTTGACCTATGTTCTTCCACGGAATATCAAGGCTAAATTTGTAGTTTTCAGCCAATGATAGAATTGCACTTTTTAGAAATCCATAACCTGTGTGCACTTGACGGAACATTGATCCCACTGGCTTTAAAGCGCCTTCAGATATTGAAAGAGTTTCATCTGGCACTATCAGCTTTACATCAATAGCCAGCTTTTTACCAAGCCCATTACACGAGCCACATGCACCGTAAGGGCTGTTAAAAGAAAATAATCTTGGTTCTATTTCCTCAAGAGTGAAACCAGACTCGGGGCATGCAAAATTCTCTGAAAAAGTCAGAATTTGACCATTTTTATACTCAGAATTATGATTGTCAGGTAGGTTTACTACTTCTACATACATTAGACCATTACCAAGTTTTAGTGCGGATTCTATACTACTTGGCAGTCGATTTCCTATATCGTCCAATATTGATACTCTATCTGCAACCACAAAAACGTCGTGTTTCTTGTTCTTATCGAGTTTAGGCAAGTCATCTACATTGTATACTTCACCATCTATTTTGAACCTTATGTAACCTTGCTTTTTAATTTCCAATATCTCTTTATAATGTTCTCCTTTTCTGCCACGCACAACAGGGGCAAGTATATATATTTTAGTTTCTAAAGGTAACGCAATTATAGTATCTACAATTTGAGACACCGTTTGTTTTGTTATTGGTAATCCAGTTGCAGGTGAATAAGGAACTCCTATTCGTGCATATACTAAGCGCAAGTAATCGTAAATTTCGGTAACAGTTCCAACGGTTGACCTTGGATTTTTTGAGATAGATTTTTGGTTGATAGATATTGCAGGAGAAAGGCCTGTAATCGACTCAACATCTGGTTTGTCCTGAATGTTGAGAAATTGACGCGCGTAAGCTGACAGGCTTTCAACGTACCGGCGTTGGCCTTCCGCATAAATTGTATCAAAAGCAAGGCTAGACTTGCCAGAACCACTTAGCCCAGTTATAACAACTAGCTTATTTTTCGGTATATTGACGTCTACACCTTGCAGATTATGTTCCCTTGCACCCTTAACTCTGATAAAATCGTCCATACGTCACGTATTTTTAACCATTATAGCCTCAAAATACATGAACTTACAGTAACTTTCCACTGATTTTTTAACTACTACGGAGAATGAGGTAGTTTTTGATAAATTGCTATCCCATTGCTTGTCGGCGAAATCTATGCGATGTACAGTTGTGTGTCAGCTACTTTGATGACGGGAAAAGGGCTATTTGGATATCACCTCTTCACAAAAATTTTATCAGTAATGCGCATATCAATTATACTCCAATTGCTGAAAGTAAAATCAGTTGTATTTTGCAAGTGGTTTAAATAGTCCCATGCACTATAAGGGTTATCTTCAGGCAGTTTCACTGTGGAATCGTTATCAAGTATGATATTCCATCTTCTATTCCCTATATAAGCAAAGGAAGAAATGTGGTCACTTAATTGAGTTTTACTCTCTAACACATCTTTAACAAATTCTAGGTTTGATAACGAGTTTTGTCCTTTGATTACAACAAGATCATCTACTGGATAGTCATCTACGATCACTTTACCTTCGAAATCAATTACCGAAGTTTTGTTATTATCTTTCCAGAGAGCAAACGGTTTATGCTCATCTATATTAATGTGTAGAGTATTGGGCAAAATTCTGTGAACTCTTACGTATTTTATCCATCTGCTTACAGATTGTATACTATCTATAAGTTTTGAGAGTGATATATACATGATAGGTTGCGTTCTATCTACCAAACTTAGAATGTCCTTTTCGTTTGTAAATTTATTGCCGCTTACGACTACTTCATCGATTGAAAATCCACTACTGAGTAATAAACTAGATAGGCAGTCATTACACCAAGCAAAGTAGTAATTAAATCGATTTATTATTTTATCGAGTGAACTATAAAGTACTAATGTAAAAAAAAGCGCAGTTATAATAACGAAAGCGCACTTGCGCAAAAAACGCCTTTGGCTTCTAGTAACATTGTTCAACATCTGCTTGATCTCTAATACTCTTGTGCTGTTTCAACAATAATTTTAACTAATTCATTAAAATCGATTCCTTTTGCCAATTTTGCAATTTCTGGCACTAACGATAACTCAGTAAAGCCAGGATGTGTATTAATCTCAAGCATTTTTAAAGTGTTATTTTGGGGATTATAACGGAAATCTGAGCGGGAAATAGTTTTGCATCCTAAAAATTGATGAACTTTCAGTGCGTGTTCCAAGGTCATTTTATATATGTTGTCAGGAATTTCAGCAGGAAATATATGTGCTGCAAATCCATCTGTATACTTTGCTTCATAATCATAGAATTTATTTTTTGCTCGTATTTCCATAGTGCCAATTGCTTCATCCAGCAATACAACAGTATGTAACTCTATGCCCGGTATGTATTCTTCTACGATCATCTTTTCCATTATAGTAGAACTATTATCTTTCAGTTCTAAGTAATCCTCATGCGAGAAAATCATGTGCACTCCGATGCTAGAGCCTTCATTAATTGGTTTTAAGACGTACGGATAATCGATTTTAATATTATTTTTTAGTACATCTTCTCGGCTAATTACATAACCTTTTGGAGTGTCGATATTAAGGGATCGAAATATATGCTTTGACATCACTTTATTCATAGCAACAGCAGAAGCCATAACTCCTGAGTGTGTATATTTTATACCTAAAATCTCCAGTAAACCTTGAATGCAGCCATCTTCACCATAAGGTCCATGCAGAGCTATAAAAGCAAGGTGGGGATTGATTTTTCTAAGCTTTTCAGCAACGTTGCTGTCAACATCTATTTCTATTGCATTATATGAAAGGCTATCAAGCGCCTTCTTTACTGCTTTTCCGCTCATAAGTGATACTTCTCTTTCACGAGAAAATCCACCACTTAAAATTGCTATAGTTGGAACCATAAGCATTCTATGTTTTACTATAAGCATATAAAAGATGCTCTTATCTTCAATAGAAAAAATGCTTTGAAAAATCCTCTATCCTATCCACTCTGAGAAGCTATTATCTTCTTATGTTTCCAACCCAAGCAATATACCATCTGGGTAAGGTCACGCGCTGGAATGACAATAAAGAGCATATGGTTATGCAAGAAGTCTATTTCTTACCCTTAATCAACTCTAAAGCCTTCTTCAAATCTATGCTTTCAATATCTGCACTTTTGCCCAAAGCAACGTTTGTTTTACCGCATTTTATATAGAATCCATACCTACCGTTGCAGATAAAAACTTCTTTTCCTTTTTCATTAAGCCCGAGAGATTTTAACTCTTTGCGTGGACTGTTTGCAATAATTTGTACAGCTTCGCTCAATTCTGTATTCAGCACCTCTTTGGAACTTTTCTTAAGAGAAAAATATTTGCCATCATAAAAAATATAGTACCCAAATCGTCCAAGGCCTATTTTTACTTCCTTTCCGGTTTCAGGGTGTTCTCCGATTACTTTCGGCAAGGAAAGTAAGCAAGTAGCGGTGCTCAGATCAATATCATTAACATTTATATCTTTTGGTATAGAAACCGCTTTTTTCTTTTGTGACTCATTATTAAACTGCAGGTAAAGCCCAAAAGGACCTTTTTTAATTACTACCTCTTGCCCTGTTACATCATCTACACCTAAACTTTTTGGATATTCTGAATTGTTGTTACTACCTGTAATTTCTTTTGTATGGTTGCATGCAGGATAGTTAGAACATCCAAGAAACACCCCGGCTTTTCCAAAGTTTAATTTCAGTATACCATCGGAACAATCAGGACATTTCTTACCTATTTCTTCTTTTCCTTCCTCTGAACAAAACCAATCAACTACCAAATTGTGAATGCCGCTGAAAACTTCATCATGCGTCATTTGCTTGACAGAGTTTACATGACCAAAAAATGGCACCCAAAAATGGCTCAATTCTTTTTTCCAATCTGCATGTCCATTTGAGATTAAATCAAGCTTTTCTTCCATTTGTGCTGTGAAATCATATTCTATACAACTCTGAAAAAAAGTTTCTAAAAATATGGTAACGATTTTACCGCGGCTGCTTGGAATAAACCTTTTGCTATCCAATGAAACATACTCACGATCTTGTAATACCGAAATAATTGTTGCATAAGTTGATGGTCGACCTATACCGATTTCTTCCATTTTTTTAACGATACTTGCTTCACTATAACGAGGTGGCGGTTGAGTGAAATGTTGTTTTGGCTCAACTGAAATCAGCTTGCATGCTTCCCCTTCTTGCATGGCAGGTAGCAGGCCTTCATTTTCGGCTTCCATGTTATCTTGATAGACTTTATAAAAACCATCAAAGAATATACTTGATCCACTTGCTCGCAGAATTACTTTCTGGTCAGTAGAACTAATTTCAACTACCACTTGATCAAGAATCGCCGACTCCATTTGACTTGCAATGGTCCTTTTCCAGATTAAATCATACAATTTAAATTGCTCTGGCGTTAAGTAATCCTTAATACTATTTGGTGTTCTATTTATATCAGTTGGCCGGATTGCTTCATGTGCTTCTTGAGCATTTTTGACCTTTTTTACATATTTACGAGGAGATTGTGGTAAATATTTAACACCATATAACGACTTAATTGACCCTCTAATTGAGTTTATAGCCTCATCTGCAATATAAAACCCATCCGTACGCATGTAAGTTATCAACCCTACAATTTCACCACCAATATCGATACCTTCATATAAATTTTGCGCTATGCGCATAACATTTTTCACGTTAAAATACAGCTTGTTCACTGCATCTTGCTGAAGACTTGAAGTAATAAATGGAGGAAGCGGGTTTCTCTTAACTTGCTTGCGTTCGACTGTGCTTACAGCATACTGCCTTGACTCAATCTCCTTGACTAAGTTCTTTGCTTCTTCTCCACTTTTAATATCAAATTTTTCTAGCTTTTTATTGTCATAGTGACTCAGCATAGCAAAAAAAGCCTCATCTTTGCTATTTTGCATTTCTGCCTTTATGCTCCAATACTCCTGTGTTATAAACTTACTGATTTCATCTTCTCGTTCGCATATAATCTTTAATGCAACAGACTGCACTCGCCCTGCAGACTTGCTTCCCGACAATTTTGTCCACAGCAGTGGTGACAAACTAAATCCAACTAGATAATCCAAAGCTCTACGTGCTTGTTGTGCACGCACTAAATCCATATTAATTTCACGTGGATTTTTTATTGCTTCTTGTACTGCTCTTTTTGTTATCTCATTAAAGACTAC
Organism: Wolbachia endosymbiont of Oedothorax gibbosus; assembly: GCF_936270145.1. Taxonomy (GTDB): domain Bacteria; phylum Pseudomonadota; class Alphaproteobacteria; order Rickettsiales; family Anaplasmataceae; genus Wolbachia. The sequence goes on along the minus strand of NZ_OW370537.1, from coordinate 25,035 downwards.
TCTATAAATGTTGTTTTCATTACTGATTGCTTTCTTTTCTTTTAATGTCTCTATCACATGCCAAGCCATTGCTTCCCCTTCTCTGTCTGGGTCTGTTGCAAGATATATATCTGATGTTTTGCTTGCGGCTTTTACTAACTCTTTTATATACTTTTCTGCTTTTTCAATGATTTCATACTTTATGGCAAAATCATTATCTGGATCAACGGAGCCGTTTTTTGCTGGAAGATCTCTCACATGTCCAAAGGATGCAGCTACTTTGAACTCTTTACCCAAATATTTACCTATTGTCTTTGCTTTCGCAGGTGATTCAACTATTAATAATGCCATATTGTTAATTATTTTAGTACTTAAAGATAATATGTTGAGGAATATACAATGAAATGTAAAAAAATATTTTAATAGGTCTTGTGAATTTTACAAAGTAGACGGTGTCATGAAAGTAGCTGACACTGGAATGACAGCAGTCCTACGTCATACCGCGATTCATTCGCGGTATCTCATCCGCTAACAAGAGATCCCGCTGCGGGATGACGAATTGCTATACCGCCACGAACCGTCGTTCCGCCGCAGACCGTCATACCGCGATTCATTCGCGGTATCTCATCCGCTAACAAGAGATCCCGCTAACACGTAGCGGGATGACGAATTACTTAACCATCATCTACACCGTCATACCGCCGCAGACCGTCATACCGCGATTCATTCGCGGTATCTCTTAACATAGATCCCCTACTATACCTTAACATAGATCCCGCTAACAAGCAGCGGGATGACGAATTACTTAACCATCATCTACACCGTCATACCGCCGCAGACCGTCATACCGCGATTCATTCGCGGTATCTCTAGATCCCGCTAACACGTAGCGGGATGACGAATTACTTAACCATCATCTACACCGTCATACCGCGATTCATTCGCGGTATCTCTAGATCCCGCTAACACGTAGCGGGATGACGGTTGTCAGGGTGTCATGCAAGTAGCTGACTACTTGGATCTGGTAGACTCAAATCACAATGCCCGTACAGCCGTAACCCTAGAGCTACTATCTCTCACCCACTGCAAATATTGTACGGTACTATCCACTTGGTCGTCGTGGCGAGTTTCAGGAAACATTAAAATCTCATACTCAAAATCGTTGAGCCATACTGCTTGGTGCGGCAGAAAAACCTTACCAGACTCTATAATCGGAACAATCCGGTAGAATCGAGTGAGTTTGTCATCATGTGGCATTATTTCAATAATGGGTAAATCACTGTTTGTTTTTAGCTCTTGCACCAATTGCTGACCACTTGTTTTTGCTTCGATTAAAATTGCGTGTGGCGTCCATCTTGCAGCTAGTGATAGAACTTGCTCTTTAAGCTTTGGATACTCAAGCTTTGCGCGATATACATCGAGTAAATAGAATTTATTGCCCACTTTTGTCCAGGTGGTGCAGACGCTAAAGTTGCTAGTGTTACTTGTTGAAACTGCAGTGTCCCAGCTCTGAGTGACATATGAGAGACTATCAGGAAAATTTCTATAGCGCTTCAGCCACTCTCGTTTAATTATACCACTTGAAAGTGGCAGAGGGTTCTGTTGATATTGAGCAGCAAAAGCATAACTCCCAAGTTCAACTTTTATCGTCTCAACTTCTTCTTTTCCTCCATCTAGGGGATATAGCAACTGACCTTCTTCTCTTGAGTATAAAATCCTTGCAGGTGCAATGCGTGATGCTGGTTTATTATACAGCCACCCGATGCGCTCATTTATAGTTACTTGGATGACAGGAACAGGAGGCGCTGGTTTTTTGATTGAATAGATAATCTCCTTATTTTCAGATATCATCGGTAAACAAGTATGGTTCCATATGTTTTTTGGTTTGGAGAGAAGGTGTCCAGTTAAGTCCTCCTGGTGTAGCCTGTGCATCACAAGAATGATGACTCCTTTTTTTCTATTGTTGAGCCTGGCTACTAAAGTCTGGTCAAACCAGTTTGTAGCACGCTTTCTAAACGTTTCACTCAAAGCTTGGGCGGGACTCAGTGGATCATCTACGATGATGAAATCTCCACCTTCACCAGTTAATGTTCCTCCAACAGACGTTGCGATTCTGTATCCTCTCTGCACTGTTTGAAATTTGTATTTGGTATTCTGGTCTTTGGATAGTTCTACCTCTGGAAATAGCTCTCTATACCAACTAGACTGCATTATACACCTCGTATCAAGCGAGTGCTTTTCACTGAGCAGCCGAGAGTAACTTGCAACTATTATTCTTGCAGTTGGCTGGTTTCCCAGTATCCATGCAGGCCACGCAACACTAGCGCACAGGGATTTCATTGAACGCGGAGGCATATTGAATATTATTCGTTTCACTTCACCAGCGCTCGCTGCTTCCAGCCTATCTGCTATGACTTTTATGTACCGATAATTATTATACTTACACCCCGGCACTACCGTTTGAAAGCATAACTCAATGAATTTTAGAAAGTTCATGATATAATGTTGAAACCAGCGCGTGACGCTGGGATGACAAAAAAAGGAGCACTGGAATGACACCCTACTTAACCGTCATACCGCCGCGGTATCTCAAAGCATAGATCCCGCTAACAAGCAGCGGGATGACGAATTACTTAACCATCATCTACACCGTCATACCGCCGCAGACCGTCATACCGCGATTCATTCGCGGTATCTCCCAGCATAGATCCTGCTAACACGTAGCAGGATGACGAATTATTTAACCGTCATACCGCGATTCATTCGCGGTATCTCTAGATCCCGCTAACAAGCAGCGGGATGACGGTTGTCGTTTAGCTATAAACATTAATAAATTTACCAAACGAAAAAAAAGGCAAAAGAAGCCCTGGTCATTGTCTATTTTCAGTATTGGCGTTTTTTAAGTCTTAAACGCTGCAATTTAGCTGCTTTTAAATGCAACTAACCTTAGCTTTAATATTTAAGAAATTTACCAGGCAGAAAAAAAAGGCATAGAAAACCCGCAGTAGCTAGTTATTCACTCTCTATTTTAAAATTTGACGTTGGGTGATGTCTTGAACGCTTTGTAAGAGCGTTTCAGCTTATATAGGTAAAAACCTAGAAATTTGATAAAGACATAAGGTACACATAGTGCAAAAAATTAAGCATAGTACGCCAAATACAAGTTTTCTTGTCGTTTTAATCTGCACAGATTGCGAAGTTAAATGAAATAGCTTCACTGTCATGATAAGGGGGCTGGCGAAGGATGTCAAGTAAGTTTTTACATCTAATTTATAGCTCCCTGCATGGTACCACGTATTATCTATACCAAGGAGTTCTTCTTGTAGATATTATACCAACAATCCACTATTTTTTTTATGTCTTGTGGTTTAGTTTCTGAACCTATACTGATTCTAATTGAACACTCTGCTTGCTCTTTTGTTGCCCCCATTGCAAGCAAAACATGAGAAGGCTCAACTTTTCCAGAAGAACATGCAGAGCCATTACTAACTGCAATATGATTCAAGTCAAAATGCATGAGCTGCACATCACTCTTTACTCCTGGCATATAAATAAAACTTGTGTTTGGCAGCCTCTTAGAGTTTTTACCGAAGATTCTTATGTCACTGGCAAGATTTAATAATTCACACTCTAATTGATCACGTAGCTCCTTTACTTCATCCATTTTTGACAGAAGATCTGGAATATTTTGCAGTGCGGCAGAAAGGCCTGCGATCGCAACAATATTTTCCGTACCACCACGAAATCCCTTCTCTTGTCCACCACCTATTATAATCGGTTCTATCGCAAGTTCTTTATTGAATATTAAAACCCCACTGCCTGCTACACCGCCAAATTTATGGGCAGATAAAGTGAGTAAATCCACTCCTAAATCTTCCATATTAACTTTAATTTTCCCAACACTTTGAGCAATGTCAGTGTGGCAAATTGCTCCAAATTTGTGGGCTATTTCAGCTATTTCCTCAATAGGTTGAATAACTCCGGTTTCGTTATTTGCCATCATCACTGAAACTATTGCTTTGTTTCCTTTAAGTTCACTTAGAATTTTTTCTAGCTCTAAAAAGTCAACAATGCCCTCCTGATTAACGGGTATTATATATGGATTACATGCAGAATTAAGAATTGAAGGATGCTCTATGGCTGAAATTACATGCAGGTAGCCTTTCATTCCTCTCATAACAAGGTTATTCGCTTCAGTTGCACCAGACGTAAAAACTGTTTCTTTATCACTTGAGACGCCAATAGCATCACGTACGTTATCTCTTGCATCCTGAAGAATCTTCCTCGCTTCTTGTCCTCTTTTATGTAGTGATGATGGATTGAGCGTTTGTTTTAACAAAACCTCAAATATACTTTTTTTTACATTTTCACTAATTGGAGCAGTTGCATTGTAATCAGCATATACGCAACCACTATTTTCTAAAGAGAATGGACTCATCTGTCACTTAAATAAGTTTACCATCAACTATAATCATAACTATGTTTAACACGATAAAAAATTTATTGCAAAAACAGCGAAATTAATACATAATTAATAACTTACGTCATCAATACCTGTCAAGCGGGTTCTTATTAGGAGTTACCATGGTTGAAGTTTTTTTGAATAATGCAACAAGAAAAATAGAAGGTGAATACCACCAAAGCAAAGATGCCAACGCGCCGGTTGTGCTGGTTTTACATCATCATCCTCAATATGGTGGTAATATGGATAGTAAAATTGTACATAGTATATATACGTCTTTTATCGATAACGATTTTTCTGCATTGAAAATTAACTTTCGTGGTGTGGGAAAATCCACCGGAACTTTTGATAAGGGTATAGGAGAATTAACTGACGCTGCGGTAGCTATTGATTGGCTTCAGGAACATAATCCTAGCAATGTTCCAATTTGGATCGCTGGCTTTTCTTTTGGAGCATGGGTGGCTATGCAGCTAACAATGCGCCGCCCTGAGATAGTGGGTTTTATTGCTCTTTCTCTTCCGGTAACTAAGTACGATTTTTCTTTTCTTTCTCCCTGTCCAGTTTCTGGGCTTATAATACAAAGCAGTAATGATACAATCTCAGAAGAAAGCGATGTAACAGAATTAGCAAGAAGGTTGATAAATTCAGTAAAAAGTGATCACATGAAATACCATATAATAGATGATACTAATCACTTTCTAAGGGATAAAGAAGAGGAAGTGACTCAAATCATAGATGGTTATATAAAACTGCGCTTAAACAGTGCAGCTATTTCTTCTCAAAAGGTCAAAAAAGAGGTAAGGGTAAAAGAATATGCCTAACCTTTACAAACAAGAGAAATGAGTGTAGTAATATAAATGAAAAGGTTTTGTTATGTTTAAAAAGCTATTATTTTTTGCTTTAGCTGTGTTTATGTTATCGGGGTGTTCCCTAAGTAAACAGCGTAAGTTAAAAAGTCCGTGTATAAAAAGCAATGAAAGCGTTTCATGCGAGTTATACTCTGTTAATGATCATTGGTTAGATAAGTATAAGGCATAGAAATTGTGCTATTTTTCCTATTCACAACTTCACTAATGATCGATCTCTCAATTGGAAAATGCAGTCTGCCTTTTCTGCAAGGAGATGATTGTGCGTTACTATAAGCATAGAGCTGTTATTTTCCTTTACATAGGAATATAGCAGTAAAAACACGTTAAAAGAATTTGTTGGATCTAAATTTCCTGTTGGCTCATCTGCAAGTAAAAGCTTTGGAGAATTTACAATGCTTCTTGCAATTGCAATTCTCTGCCTTTCCCCACCTGAAACTTCAGATATCATGCTACTTGCTTTGTTTTCCAGACCAAATTTTTCCAACATTGCTTGCGAATTTTTTTTTGCTTCAGCTTTGCTTTTTCCTGCAATGAGTTGAGGAAGCATAATATTTTCCAACACCGATAACTCTTGTAACAAATAGTGAAATTGATAAACAAAACTAAGAAAATTTCTTCTTATATGGGTTTTATGCTTATTACTGGCTTGTGTGCAATTTATTCCATCTATCGTAACTATACCTGAAGTTGGCTTGTCCAACAAACCTGCGATTTGCAATATAGTTGTTTTTCCTGCACCTGAATCGCCAATCAGCGCTACTACTTGCCCTCTTGTGACACTTAGGTTAATGTCTTTTACAACAGCAGAATTGTCCTTGAAGCTTTTATCTACAGAAGTTAGTTCTAGTGCTACATTACCACCCATGTTTAAAAGACCCAGAAGGCATCTAAATTTTGGTAATAATTAAACCGAAAAACTGTTACCACAACCACATTGAGACTTAGCAAAGGCATTCTTTATTTGAAAACCAGAACCACTGAGATTCTCAGTATAATCTATAACTGAATTATTCAAAAATTTTGCTGAACAATCATCAACCATTAATACAGGATTGCCATTTTCATCATTAATTACTATATCTTTACCTTTTTCGCTAAAACTGGAATGGCTTCTATAGTCCTCACTTTCTTCATAGTCATCATCTTCGTCTTCGTCATCAAACTCATCATCGTAATCATCATCTTCATCATCCAAAGATAGATTTTTATTCATTTGATCCATAAGAAAATTGTATTTGAAGCCAGAACATCCACCACCTGAAACTGCAATCCGTAAAACGGAACTCTTATCCCCTTCCTGCTCTGCAAGAAAGTGGATTTTTTTTAGTGCATTATCAGTTAAGTTGATGTTGTAATTTGTTGACATAGTAACCACCGTTTATTATTGATAATTTATTATAGTAGAAATTTTACATGTCAAACAATAATTTTCTATTAAATTATGCATGCTTTCCAAGCAAAACAAAAGGGAGATACTTTAAAGAGCCAGAAGATGAGAATCGCAGCTGCTTTCAGCGTGATAGAGATCGCATTGTTCACTCTAATGCGTTTAGGAAATTGGAGTATAAAACACAAGTTTTTATCAATTATGAGCACGACTACTATCGCACTCGGCTTACTCATAGCCTTGAAGTTGCACAAATTGCAAGGTCCATTGCGCGTAGACTTGGCTTAAATGAGGATATCACTGAATGCATAGCGCTCGCACATGATCTTGGTCATCCTCCATTTGGTCATGCAGGTGAAGATGCTCTAAAGAAATCAGTTCAAGATTTGAATCTTGATAATGAGAAGTATGAGTTTGATCATAATGTTCAAGCTATAAGAATTTTAACTTATCTTGAACAAAAACATGCTGATTTTGATGGTATGAATCTAAGTTGGGAGGTGATTGAAGGAGTTGCAAAGCATAACGGTCCCTTACTTGGTCAGAATGCACTATCTCACACAAATAATCAGCTATTGCTAGAATACAACAAAAAATATGATCTAAAACTTGAAGAATTTTCAAGCATTGAAGCGCAAGTTGCTTCAATTGCCGATGATATTGCTTACAGTGTTCACGATCTTGATGACGCACTCAGGGCAAATTTAGTAACCATCGAAGATTTACTGAATGTCCCTTTAATTGGAAAAACGTTTAAAGACGTAAGAAGCGGATATTCAGAATTGCCTCAGAGCAAACTCATACATGAATCACTGAGTGGAACTATAGGAACTATGATAAGTGATGTTGTTTCTCAGACTGAAAGAAATATTGAAGATCACAAAATAAAAAGCGTAGAAGACGTAAGAAGTCTAAATAAAATGCTAGTCACATTTTCACCAGAAGTTGCGAATGCTACAAAAGAAATGAAAAGATTCAACATGGAGAAAATATACAGAAGTTATAAACTGAGTAGAACGATGAACAAAGCAAAACGCATAATACAGGAACTTTTTCAATGTTTTTATGAAAACCCAAGATTACTTCCCACAGAGTGGAGCAAACTCGCTTGTGAATCTCAGCGTTCAGTAATAATATGTGACTATATCTCGGGTATGACAGATAGATTTGCTATACACGAGCACAGAAGAATTTTTGATACCTCATACGAAATGACTTCTTTCTAATGACTGATGATCATTTCATGTCAATTGCATTAAGGCTTGCAGAAAAAAATCTTGGAAATGTTGCACCAAATCCTGCTGTCGGGTGTGTTATTGTAAAAGATGGTACAATTATTAGTGAGGGATATACAGGGATCGGTGGGCGTCCGCATGCGGAGGTAGTTGCTTTGCAAAACGCTAAAGATTCAACTCAAGATGCAACTATGTATATCACGCTCGAGCCATGTTGCCACTTTGGAGTTACAGAACCTTGCACTGCAGGAATTATAAGAGCTGGAATAAAAAGGGTAGTAATTGCAACTATTGACCCAGATAGTAGAGTTTCAGGTGGAGGCATTAAAGCTCTGAAAGAAGCAGGAATTGAAGTTGAGCAAGGTATTATGCAAAAAGAGGCAGAAGAACTGAATGTCGGTTTTTTAACCACCAAAAAACTTCACAGACCATTTATAGCTTGTAAAATTGCAACAACTCTTGACGGAAAAATCGCAACATTTACAGGCGATAGCAAATGGATAACAAGTGAAAATACGAGAAATTGGGTACAGAAGCTCAGAGCAAAATATGATGCAATTATGATCGGCAGCAATACTCTTATTAATGACGATCCACTCTTAACTTGCAGATTACCAGGACTCGGAAGTAGATCGCCAATAAGACTAATTATTGATAGCCAAGGGAAATTAAAGGAAGAGCATAACATTGCAAAGACTGCAGGTCCCTTGTATAGCTATGATTTAAGCAAAGAGCCAACAGCTCACTCTTCGGTGTCATTCCAGCGCGTGACGCTGGAATCTAGAAAAAAAGAAGAACCAGTGTCACGCACTGGGATGACAGGAGGTTCAACTTGGGTGATTACAAACAGAGAAATAGAGAAAAAAATGAAAAATATTAACTACTTAGTGGTTAATTCGAACGATGCTGGTAAAGTCTGCCTAAAAGACATGGCATCAAAACTTGTTTCAGAAGTTGGTATAACAAGATTATTAGTTGAAGGCGGAGGAGTGTTAATCACAGAACTATTAAAGTGCAATTTAATCGACAGGTTGATAATCTGCCGCAGTGGTAAAATTTTAGGTAACGATGCCATCCCCTTTATAGGGAATGTAGGAATTCAATCCATCAACAACTGTTACCAATTTAAAAAAGTAGAGATAATAGAGTTTAGCGAGGATGTAGTTGAGATGTGGGATAGATTATCGTAACTCTTCTCAAATGAAAAAAAGAGGCAGAACCATCTCTACCTCTTGTGCTATTTAGTTAACTATTGGATTGGTTGAGCTGCGCATTTTTCACTAATTTAGTAAGATCAAGATCTTCTAAGAGAGTAGGTAAAATTCCTTTAACTTTTTCTTTGAAATCGTTGTCAGTAAGTGCTTCACCCTTCTCACCTTGAGGTCCTTTATCACCAACTGGTCCTTTATCACCAACTGGTCCTTTATCACCAACTGCATTCATTTGCTGATATGAAGCATAAGCTGCTGCAGCAAAATATACAGCGGCAATAAATAGAACTGCAATTCCAGCAGGGCTAGCAACAAGTGCTAAAGATGCAGGTCCAGCAATTACTTTAGTAGCAATTAATATTGTTGTTATTGCTCCCGCTAAAGATGCAAGTGCAACTAAACCTTCAATACTCATTTTTGTTATATGTGCAGTGTTTTCCCACTTCAATATGTTTTTTATAGTCATAATAGTCTCCTTAAACAAGGCTAATAAAAAGATTAAGTATATGTTAATAATGCATGTTAGTCAAGCCATTTTTACATTATTATTTAAAGTATATATTTCAAGCTACTTCCTAAACTGTTACCAATTGTATATAATTAACTATGATACACGGCTGGCTGAATCTCGATAAACCAATAGGAATTAGTTCTGCACAAGCTGTAGCCCAAGTTAAAAAGATCTTTGGAATTAAGAAAGCTGGTCATCTGGGAACACTTGATCCTTTAGCTTCAGGCGTGTTGCCGATTGCTCTTGGCGAGGCAACGAAAACTATACCGTATTTATCTTGTGACTTAAAGGCATACGATTTTACAATAAAATGGGGCGAACAAAGAACAACGGACGATTTGGGTGGTGATATTATTAGAACTAGCACTATAGAACCTCAATATAATCAAATAAATTGTGCAATTAAAAATTTTATTGGTGAGATCAAGCAGACTCCTCCTCAATTTTCAGCAATAAAAATTAAAGGAGCAAGGGCGTATAAATTGGCAAGAAGTGGGCAAAAGGTAAATATAAAATCCCGACAAGTTAAAATACATGAGCTGAAATTGATATCTGTGGATACCATAAATAATAGTGCAAATTTTTCTATGATCTGCGGTAGTGGTGTATATGTGAGATCAATTGCTCGGGATCTTGGCATTGCATTAAATTGTTTTGGACACATTACGAAATTAAGAAGAACTATGGTAGGTGACTTTAGAGAAAATAAGTCAGTGACGATTGAGCAACTTACTAAAAAAAACACAACAACTTACTCTCCCCAGTGCTTGACACTGGAATGGCTTTGTTGCATAGCAACTGAAAAAATCTGGTGGCTACTGACAAAATTCATTATAAAATAGCCATTTAACCTTGAAAGAAAAAATATGCCACAAAAAATGAGGGTCAGTAACCATAGCGAATATAACAAATTTCTAGAAAAAAGAGGAAATATTTTTCATTATATCAACGAAGCCATAGAAAAGTGGTACGAGAATGGTCCAAAAATACCAGGTGGCAACAATATTTATAGCGATAAAGTTGTAATTTTGGTGCACATAATAACTTGTTTATTTAGAATAGGCCTGAGTTGGGTTTATAGCAGGATACCTTGAGCAAATTGGGAAAAATTTGCAAGTTATCAGCTATTCACAAGCATCAAAAGAAACTCAATATTAAGATCAATGATTGCAGAAAATAATATGGAAGATATCGAAATTGCTATAGACAGTACAGGAATTAGTATATACAACAACACATAGCAAAGAAAATAGCGAAGATAGAAAGTATCGCAGCTATGAACAGACAAGAAAATTGCATGTAATGTTGAATACAAACAGCAAAAAAGCCATAGCTGTAAAATACAGTAACGGTGTCTACTCTGATCACTATGGAGCTTGTGATTTGCTAAAAGAAGTTGATTTTCAGCATGCCATAAAAGCACTATATGCAGATAGGGCATATGACAGAGAAAAGCTCTATAAGCTGTGTAATCAATATGGTATAAAAACGAAAATTCCTCCGAAAAACAACGCAGCAGAGCATCCAAAATTGGATTATATGCTTGATAGAAATGCCGCTATTCAGTTAATGAAATTACATGGTGAGAATGGTATAAAAAGATGGAAAGAAGAAGTAAATTACGGAAAAAGATCGTATATTGAAGGATTTTTCTCAAGGTTGAAGCGAATATTTGGGTTTAGTTTTAGGAGCAAATCTGAGATTAATCGTGAGAAGGAACTGCTACTCAAGTGTTATTTGCTTAACAAATTTACTGATGGCTAAGTTTGAGATAGCTTCATGAATTTATTGTACGTTACCTACTATCCGAAGAGCGATGCAACAAAGCCATTCCAGTGTCAGCTACTTGGATGACACCATTTGTTGTAAACTCACTTTTACTCTATGGTCTTGCCGCTATCCTGAACAGACAATGGCGTCAACTTAAGGACATTTTAGACTTCTTTGTTGAAATAAAACAGCAACAAAAGTGCTATTTATTGCAGCTTTTAGGTAATTTAATGGTAAAAATTTTAGAGAGAAATTTTATACACTATCACCGATATTTTTCCTTAAGTTGACGCCATTGCCTGAACAGATACAAATTATTGCTTGCAAATGGGTGCAATTTTTACATTGTAAAATTAAGGAATGAGATTCCAGCGTCACACACTGCAAAAGAGTGGGCTACCGGTTTTTCATATAAACAATGGTTATACAAGAAGTCTATTACTACACTTACATTGTATATAAAAACTTCAACCTAACTCATCACCACCCGGCAGCGGTGGCAAGCCAAAAGCTTCTCTTTTTTCGTTGAGCGTCATAAAGCTTGCGTTTTCTACGTATTTCCACAACTTTTGTCTTTTTTCCATGAGAATTTCTATTGCGTCTTTGTCGTACGACAAGCACAGATCTTCACCAAATCTTGGTGTCAGCCAAGAATTCAGGTGACAGATAATATTTTCTAGCGTTGGTAAAACCGTCTGCTCCCAAAGGGACAGGCGTGCTTCGACTAAATTGCTATAAGTGTTATCACCTGGTATGCCAAGCAACTGCGGCGGAACGCCAAAAGCCAGGGCAATATCACGAACTGAACTATGTTTGGACTCGATAAAATCCATATCCCTTGGTGATAAGCTCATTTCTTTCCACTCCAAGCCTCCTTCAAGCAATATCGGTCTTCCAGCATTGACAGGGCCTGAATAATGATCATTTATCTGTGCTTTTAATCGTTGATACTGCTCTTGACTTAAATTACCGCCACTCCCGTCCTTCGCTGATTTCACAACTATTGCACCACTTGGTCTTGCCCCATTTTGCAACATCGCTTGATTCCAAGCACCCGCCTGATTATGTTGATCTATACTGTACGCGGCTGCTTCAATTGGTGATAACCCATACCAATCATTCAAAGGGTTAAAGGTTTTAAGGTGCAACACTGCTGAACGTCCGGTTAGTTTATCAACTTTAAAGTCATAACTGTTGTTATTTATGGTATAACGATAGATATAAGGAACGTTATTTCTCCCTGGAACAATTTCAACCCTATCTGGGCGCAGAAGATAAAGCTCTGTTGGTGGTTTTCTATTGTTCTGCAACTCAACCATCAATATATAAGAATTGCCGTTAACTAACCGATAAGTTACAATTCCCTCAATAAATTCCGATTTTGATGTCATTGGGTTAGGAGAATAAAGTAACTTTAATAATGGATGAATTTTCAATTGTGATTTTCCCTGATCAGTAAGCCGGCAGAGAGTAAAAGGTACCGAAGATGCAGCACTTGCAATCATATTAATTGCTCGAAAGGCAATAACATTTTTTATGTAACCTTCCTCAGCAAAACTTACATAATCACGCTTACTCCAACTTGGTTCCATCATTAGTTGCAAAGCAGAATATTTAGTAAATACTGCGCTTTTTTTTCTTTGAAAAATGTTGAAATTCATATGTGCCTCCTAAAAAATTGAATTTGTGGTAGAATTATATCAATTGGTGTCACAGGAAGGATATACTAACGTACGAACATTATGTTTGAGAGCAATCTCTACACAGTAGTTAAATGGCAGGCACAATAAGGGGTAGCAAAAAGAATGAGCTTTTTTTTTGAGCTGAGCGAAGCCACCTAAGGTAGAAAATGAATCAGGAAGGAGTAAAAATATATTTAATGTTTATATGATGTACTTACTTATAAATATCTTTTCTGTGTCCTATCTCTGTGATAACCACTTCATATTTTATAATATTTACGGAATAGATAACGCGATAATCACCTACCCTTAATCTTCTTTGTCTTTTAAATCTGTAATATAATGGCTCACCAAGGTTAATGGGATCAATTGTAAGGCGCTTATTTATCGCATTTATGATCCTTAATCTTATTGTTTTTGGAAGAGCTGGAAGGTCTTTCTCAAGAACGCTTTCTATGAAGATAATATTGTATTCCAGTCTACATCCTCACTTCTAATTTTCTTTACACCTGAAACATTACGTTTAGCAGCACGCTCAATTAGTATTTTATCTTCCTCATTTTCAATTGCTTCTTGTATTAGCTTCTCTGTTAGTTCTTTAATGGACTTATTTCTTATTTTAGCCAGTCCAGCAAGACACTCTGAAATTTCGTTGTTGAAAGTTATGCTAAATTTTGAGTTTGCCATGTATTTTACCTAAAATCTACCAATAATTATACAACATTTTTCTGAATTTTTCAATAAAAAAAGTTGCCTATACGTAAAGAGGACCTGTGTTGACAAACAATTAAACATTTGTCATGTACTATGTTTGTTAAGGAGAAATAGTACAGAAGTTAGTATTAAGTATATTAGGAATAAGAAAGGCTGCGCTCAGTGTCACACACTGGAATAACAGGAAAAGAACGAACTGCTATACTAAAAAAAAAGAAATTGAACATGACAGAATGGCTAATATCTAACCAACTCATTGATTATAACCATGCTGTAAAATTCATGGAAGAGAAAATTCAACAAATTCACAATAATTTATCTGATGAATTGGTATGGCTACTTGAGCACCCTCCACTTTACACTGCAGGAATTAGCGCAACAGATGATGACATTGTTGAAAAACTATTTCCTATATATAAAACAGGCAGAGGTGGTAAACACACATATCATGGTCCAGGACAGCGCATCATATATTTAATGTTAAACCTTAAAAAAAGAAACAAATGCGATATAAAGCTATATATTAGAGATCTAAGTAAGTGGATCATAAATGTTTTAAAGCGATTTAATATACTTGGAGAGTTTAGAGAAGATAGAATAGGCATTTGGGTAAACCATAACGGAGTAGAAAAAAAAATTGCAGCTTTTGGTATTCGCTTAAGAAAATGGGTAACTTATCATGGCATAGCGCTTAACGTCTCTCCAGATCTTTCTCACTATAAGGGTATTATTCCTTGTGGATTGAAAGGTTATGGCGTCACATCAATGGAAGAACTAGGAGTGAAAGTTCCACTCTCTGAACTCGATGATATACTAAAAAAAGAGTTTTATAAGATATTTTAATGTACTCCGTTATTGTTTATCTTTTATATTTCATTCTCACTTTATGTGCTAACACAGGTAGCCATGCACTTGATCAAATCGATATTATCGCTCCTTCTTCCAAGGGAAAAGAATCAGATCTAACTACCATAAAAAAGTATGTAGAAGCTTTGGATTTTAATCCCCATATTTCGGAGAAAATATATAGTAATGATAATCCATTCTATTCTCACTCTGATGAATTCAGAGCAAATGATTTGATTAGTGCACTAACCGGTGATAGTAAAATAATCTGGTGTATCAGAGGAGGAGAAGGGGCTTCTCGGTTAATTCCCTATCTAGAAAAGTTACCCAATGATAAAAAAGAAAGGATTGCTCAAAACAAAAAAATCCTCATAGGCTATAGCGATATAACCGCTTTGCACATCTATCTACAAGTCAAATACGATTGGCAAACTCTTCACGGCACCATGTTAGAAATGATAGTAAACAACTTCGTTTCTGAAAGCTCTGTTGAAAAATTGAAAGAGTTAATTCTTAAGCAACGCAACTCTATCAGATTTGATAACCTAAAGACGATAAACAATGGCATTAGATTAAAAGATGGCAGATTAGAGTCTAAAGTCATCGGTGGTAATATGACTTTAGTTGAAAATAGTATAGGAACCGCTTGGCAAATAAATGCGAAAGGTAAAATTCTATTTTTAGAGGACATAAGAGTTTACCCATACGCAATAGAGCGCAGTTTAGATCACTTAAAGCAAGCCCACATCTTTGATGGAGTGCATGCAGTAATCTTTGGGGATTTCGTTAACTGTTATAATGATAATCTTGTTGAAGTTGTAAAAGAAAGGTTTGCAAAAAGTGTTAACTTTCCAGTGTTCACAATCCAAGGAATAGGTCATGGGCGTACAAATGACCCTTTACCTTTTAACACTCACGCTATTATTAGCGTTCAAGACGAGAAAGAAGGTTTATTTTTTATGGACGTGCAGAATGTTAGCTAATCTTATAGCTAACGCGAGCTCTACGTCATACCACCGCGGTATCTCTTAGCCGCTAACACGTAGCGGGATGACGATTGTCGGTGAACCTAAGTTACTTTAGCTATAAACATTAAGAAATTTACCAAACGAAAAAAAAGGCAAAAGAAACCCCGTTGGTGACTAGTTATTTATATGTACTTCAAAATATTGGCGTTTTTTATTCTAAACGCTACGATTCAGCCGCTTTTAAATGCAACTAACCTAAATTATAAACGTTAAGAAATTTACTGAGCGGAAAAAAAGGCAAAGAAACCCTAGGGCGGCTAGTATTCAAATTCTCCCTTGTCTATTTGACGTCTTTTACTGTCTTAAACGACTTATAAGCGCGTTTCAGCTTATATAGGTAAAAACCCGAAGATTTTATAAAGACATAGAATGCACATAGTGCAAAAATTAAGCATGATTTACGCCAAATACATTAAGTTTTTTGTCATTAATCCACTGCAGAGATTGCGAAGATAAATAAATAGCTTCAGTTTCATGATAAGGGGGCTGGCGGAGTTTGTCAAGGAAGTTTTTCGTTTCTGTGGGCTACTTGAATAACGCCACATAAATTAATAAATAGGAAAACTACTACAAATCCTTTCAACTTTAGTTTTTACCGTTTTTTCAACATTCGAGCTATTTCCGCTGATTAATCCTTGAATTACTTCATTTATTAGACCAGCTATCTCTTTAAAATTTTCTGCCTTAAGTCCGCGTGTTGTCTCAGCAGCGGTGCCAAAACGGAGCCCTGAAGTGATGGTCGGCTTTGCTGTATCAAATGGTACAGAGTTTTTATTACAGGTAATACCGGCTCTCTCAAGGCTATCTACAACGTCTTTTCCAGTTAATTTCTGCGATCTTAAGTCAACTAGCACTATATGAGAGTCAGTGCCACCGGTTATAATGTCAAGTCCATGCTTTTGCAGTTCTTGAGCCAGCACTTTTGCGTTTTCTACAACTTTTTTGCTATAAATTTTAAACTCTGGCGCTAATGCTTCCTTAAATGCAACAGCTTTTGCAGCTATCACATGCATAAGTGGCCCACCTTGCAATCCTGGAAAAACTGCAGACTGAATTTTTTTATGTAACGCTTCATCATTTGTCATTACCACTCCACCACGAGGACCACGCAAAGTTTTGTGAGTCGTGGAAGTCATAACATGCGCATATTTAGCAGGGGATGGATATTCGCCCGCTGCAATAAGCCCTGAATAGTGAGCAATATCTGCAAGCAGATATGCACCAACTTTATCTGCGATCTCGCGAAAGCGTTTGAAGTCCATTTTTCTCGGGTAAGCAGAAGCACCTGCTATGATCAATTTTGGTTTATATTCTAGTGCCAGCTTTTCTATCTCATCCATATTGAGCAGATAAGTGTCTTTGTTAACTGCATATTGAATTGACTTAAACCATTTACCAGAAAGGCTTGGCGCCGCACCGTGAGTTAGATGCCCACCGCAATTAAGCGATAATCCAAGTATTGTATCGCCTGGAGTAAGTAATGATGCAAAAACTGCTTGATTCGCCTGAGAACCAGAGTGAGGTTGAACATTTGCAAATTTTACACCAAACAACTTACAAAGTCTTTCTATAGCCAGACTTTCAACTTTGTCCACATGCTCACAGCCACAGTAATATCTTTTGCCTGGATAGCCTTCTGCGTATTTATTAGTCAGAAAAGAGCCTTGTGCTTCCATTACTGCTTTACTTGTAAAATTTTCTGATGCAATTAATTGCAATTGTGATTTTTGGCGTTGCAATTCTTTTTCTATAAATTGATAAACCTCGTTATCAAAAGACTTTAAACTATTTTTAGAGCCGCAGATTTTTTTTAAAACACTCATCATAGATCAAACCTCGCTTTAATTTTAAGATGCACAAGCAATTTTAAGACCGTTTTTTTAGCCACATAAACCCAAAAACAGCTAAGAGTAGACACACAGGAATAATTGATGTTGCTTTTATCAGCAACTCAGCACCATACACAGGATTTCCTTGTATTACTGTTCTATCCCAACACAAATCTATTATTTTTGCGATCCCAGTGTGAAAAAAATAGCCAAAAACCATAACTATCATGTTTGATACAGCTGTAGCTAAACCCACCAAGTTATTATTTACATAACTTATTGCCTTATAAATAGTAATTACCTGATACCCAGATGCAAAACCGATAACAAGAAGTGCAGGTAGTACAACATATAAACCGCCAGCTTGCATAAAAAGCAAGAGAAAGCTAGCGATCATTGCAAAAGAACACGCAATAATCACCTCGTAATGTTTGTCTGGATACTTCTCCAGTAAATAAGCGAGAAAGAATGATCCAGCTCCCATACCTATAAACATAAAGGAAGAAAGCGAAGATGCCAGGTCCCCGGTCATTTGATATGCTTCACATAAGAACGCTTTTGCCCAACCATCAGCAAAACCTTCTAATGGTCCAACCATTAAGCCACCAAAAAAGCTGATTAGAATGATATGTTTATTGAAAAGTACAGTTTTTAAATCTTGAAGTATATTGTCATTTCTACTCTCCTCCATGTTACTGTTTGGCGTTATTAAGAATAAAAGTAGGGCAAGCAAGCACCCAAATGCTGAGAAAGTATATATAACATAATTCCAACCAAATTTATTGAGCAAAAAGTCTAGAGGTAATCCACCATAAATTGCTCCCAGTAACCCTATTACTATAGATAAACTAGCCATCCTTGCTGATTTTTCTTGTGAAAAATACATACTTGCAACTTTAAAAAGCCCAATTGCTGAAGCGGATGACCCAATTCCGACAATTATTCTACCAAGTATTGAGTAATACCACTCATCAAAACATATCAGCGGCAATGTCCCAGTAAATGTCAAGACAATGCATGCAGGCAAAACAAACTTTGGCCCAAATCTATCAAGAGCAAGACCAACAGGTATGTGAGCAAGCGTATAGCCTATATAATACAGGCCACCAAATTGACCAACGTCTGTAATACTTATGTTAAATTTTGTTATCAATTCAGGCGCAATTATGTTTGGTATTACACGTAATATATATTGGTACGCATAAAACAGTGACGCCAACAACCAGATTAAAAAATTCCTCTGTAGCATCAATTTTACCTCAAGCTTCGGATTATAGGTACCTTAGTTATGAAAACCATCAAAAACCTACCCATAAAACAGATTTAATACATCAATTTTTTAAATTTGGCAAGCTCTTCTTGCAGCTTATAATCTTAAGCGACAAAAAGCCTATCATTCCTATCAATAAGCATACAGGTATTATCGACATAGATTTAATCATTACATTAGCTCCATAAAATGGAATTTCATCAACCATTTTACCATCCCAATAAAAATTCATTATTCCTGCAATAACGGTATGAAAAAAATAACCAAAACTCATAACTATAGCATTACTTATGGACCCTGCGCTTGCTACTGAATCATTTTTTACACAAGACACAACTTTATCGGTCAAAGCAACTTGATACGCACAAGCAAAGCCGATAATGAACAGCAATATACATGCTAACAGTAGATTAACATCACACATAAAAAGCAATAAGAACATAATTATCATAGCCATAGCACAAAAAATTATTATTTCATAGTGCCTACCTGGGTACCTTGCTAATATATGAGGAAGTAACAAAACTCCAAGACTAAAGCCTATTAGTATCCATTTTGAAATGCTATATGCAACGTGTCTATCTATAGCATACATCTCATACAAAAATGTTGTGGACCATGCATCTGCAAAGCCTTCTAATGGTCCAATCATAAAACCACCAAACAAACTTACCAATAAAACATTCTTATTGAATATAATCTTGCTTAAATTTTTAATATCTACTCTATCTGAAGTATCAGCTTTAGGTATAGATATAAAAGTAGTTAAAGCAAGCAATAGTCCAAGTGTTATAAATGCAATAAGTACATAATCCCATCCAAATTTATCAAATAAGATATGTAATGGTTTAGTGGCAAATATACCACCCGAAATGCCAATAATAGCTGATATACTAAACATTACGGCAAACTTTTCTCTGCAGTAATAGATACTTATCACTTTAAAAAGTCCAAGTACTGAAGCAGAAGATCCAATACCAGTAAGTATTCTTCCAACAACAGAACAACTCCAATTGTCGGAAACGACCAAAGGTAAAGCACCTAAAGATGTTAATGCTATGCAAATTGGTATAACAACTTTAGAACCAAACCTATCCAACAAAATACCCACAGGAATATGTGCTAACACATAACCTATGTAGTATAGTCCACAAAATTGTCCTATCTCCGTTGTTCCTATATTAAACCTTACCATCAATTCAGGAACTACAACATTTGGAATTACACGTAATATGTATTGGTATGCATAGAACAGCGATGCTAGCAACCATATGAAAAAATTTCTCTGCAATGCTAGTCTTACCTCAAAGCTGGAGTTATAGGTATTTTACCAGCAAGAAGCAACTCTTTTTTAAATATCTACTCTAATCTGAGGGTATTTTTTAAAAGAGACCTTTTATTTTACTTATAATTTTTTCTACCATATCTACAACTGGCTCATGAATAAGGTATATGAAAAAAATTACACCACAAATGATAAGTATATTTATGATTTTGCCCTTATTCATCTTTATCTTAAGCTTCACTTTTGTTACAAGATCCATTTTATTTATGTTTTTATTTCATGCTGACAATTATATCTAAAATACCATAATTTTCAGTAAAATTTGACTTCAGAAATACCCTATTAACTCAATATTAACCTTTCTACATGTAAAATAGTTAATATAACATTAAGGTAGGCTTATGAACATAAGCACGATAGATAATACGCTGCAAAATTACATAACAAAATACATTGAACAAACATTCGCTACACATGTGTCAGGCAATAGATATGACAAATTGTATAGGGAACTTCTAAGTGGCATAGAAGAGATAATAAAACTCATTATAAAACCCCAGTTGCGGATTAGAAGTCAGTGAAAAAGATAGGGAAATAGGGTAAACTCCGGAAACATATTATCAAAAAGTAGAGAGGTTACCCATGAATAAAAATGTAACAGAATTATTTTGCTTTGTAGACGATTTTTGCAAGGCTATAAACAAAAATTTCGCAGAAAAACTCCTGCCAAACAGTAAAAAACCTACCAGAACGCCAGAGATTACGCATTCTGAAATTCTTACTATAATTTTACTTTATCAACAATCTAGATGTGAGGACTTTAAATCTTTCTATACATATTATTTGAAAGCACTATATGGATCTGAGTTTCAAAATTTGCCAACATATAGTAGATTTATTAGGCTAAAACCGAGGGTTTTATGGTATTTAGCATTACTTTTGCAATGGCTATGTGAGCAGTCGAAAATGACAGGGATTTCGTACATAGATGCAACATCTATCGCTGTTTGCCATCCAAAAAGAATCTCAAGAAACAAAGTTTTCAAAGGATTGGCAAAGCTTGGAAAGACTACATATGGCTGGTTTTTTGGTTTTAAATTGCATATGGTAATTAATGAAAAAGGTGAAATTCAAGGAGTTACACTTACTAAAGGTAACGTTGACGACAGAAAACCAGTACCAAAATTAACTGAAAAACTGACTGGTCTTTTGTTTGGTGATAAGGGCTATATAAAGAAAGAGCTCTTTGCAAAACTCTTCGATAGAGGACTAAAACTCGTTACCAAAGTAAAAAAAGGTATGAAAAACACATTAATGCTACTTGAAGAAAAGATTTTTTTAAGAAAAAGGTCGATTATTGAAACAGTTTTTGGCTACCTAAAAGACAGACTTGAGCTTGAGCATTCAAGGCACAGGTCTCCAATAAATTTCTTGGTGCACGTCTTTTCCACATTAGTTTCATATTCCATGAAGCCTAAAAAGCCCTGTATTTCTAGATTTTACTATATTGATTAATCCGCAACTGGGGTTTATAAACGAAGCAAAGCATTATGACAAAAGTTTGGAAAATCTATATAACGATCCAAGATTTAATAAGAAATTTATTCAAGCTGTCGCTAAACATCAGGTGTCGGAATTTTTAAATACTTATCCGAAAAGAAAAGAAATTGTTGCAGAATTTTACAATGAACATCACATTAACGAAAGTGATTTAAAGACTCTGGAAAAGGGGAAAGATTTAGTAAATAAAATAAATAACATTAACTTACTGCAACAAAATGAAAAAAATGAGGAATTCAATATTAGGAAGAAACTTGCCCAATCAATAGGAATGCCTTCCGTAGAAAGACACAAGTTAGAGCATTCAAGATAACCTTGGTAAAACGTGGTGAAATAATGGATAGCCTACTTTAACTTCTTTATCCATCTAACTTCTAACCATTTATTTAGTAAACACCTTCAAACCCACAATACCCAGTATTACAAAAGCAAGAGAAAGCAAGCGTCCAAAATTTACCGGATCATTAAAAAATATTATTCCTATTATTGCTGCACCTATGGAACCTATACCAGTCCAAACTGCATAAGATGTACCAAGGGGAATAGACTTCATTGCTAACGACAGCCAGTAAAGACTTACAGAACCGCTAACTAAGATAATTACTACAGGTATAACACGAGTAAAGCCATTGCTATATTTTAGTGCTGTGGTCCATATTATCTCAACCAAGCCAGCTAATAACAAATACACCCAAGCCATACATTAACTCCATCTTACTGAGATATGAAAATATTATACATAAGAATGTTACAAAATTAACTTAGCATTTCACATGCTTTAATAATACTGTTGCACCCAATTTCTAATTGTTCTTGGGAGGTTGCATAAGAAATTCTGATAAAATTTTCCAGACCAAATGCAATCCCTGGAACTACAGCAACTAAATGGTCTTCCAGTAAGTATTCAGTAAAATCTAAATCATTATTTATTATCTTACCACTTTCTGTGCTTTTACTGAGCAATCCTTCACATGAGACAAATAAATAAAACGCACCTTGTGGAACAGACGCTGATAATCCCGGAGCAGAATTTATCTTTTCCACCATAAAATCTCTACGACTCTTAAAAATCCTTGTTCTTTCTTTCAAAAAAATATGGTCACCGTTTAATGCTGCTGCTGCTGCTGCTTGTGCTATCGAATTTGGGTTAGAAGTGCTCTGAGACTGCAGTGTAGAAATAGCTTTTACTACATCACTTTTACCTGCAATATACCCTATTCTCCAGCCTGTCATTGCATATGCTTTTGATACTCCATTGACCACAAAAACTCTGTCGTAAAGCTTTGGCTCAACCTGAGCGATAGTAAAAAATTTTCCGTCGTATATTATATGCTCATAAATATCATCTGTAACAATATTCACATGTGGATATTCAAGTAATATTTGTGCCATGTCTTTCAATTCATCATATGTGTACACAGCTCCTGCAGGATTGTTCGGTGAGTTAAGAATTAACCATTTAGTTTTTTTAGTTATCCTGCTTTTCAATAATTCCGCTGTCAGTTTAAAATTTTGTTTGCATTCCACTACAACTGGTAAGCCCCCAAAAAGATTTACCATATCAACATATGAAACCCAATAAGGAGCTGGAATAATAACTTCATCTCCAGAGTTAATTGTTGCCATGAACAAATTGAATAACACCTGCTTAGCGCCTGTACCAACACAGATTTGATTAAGCGTGTACTCGAGGTTATTATCCTTTCTTAACTTATTGATTATTGCTTCTTTCAGTTCACGCGTTCCATCAACAGCGGTATATTTAGTTTTACCTTCACTTATTGCTTGAATAGCTGCTTTTTTTATATGATCTGGAGTGTCAAAATCCGGTTCTCCTGCAGCTAAAACACAGATCTTTTTTCCTTCATTTTTTAACTTATTTGCCTTATCGGCTACAGCAATCGTAGGTGATGGTTTTATTAGAGACATTCTTTTTGCAAGGTCTGACATATCTTACTAAAGCTAAATTTAAATGATAAACCTTGTAGAACAAAAAAGCTAGGAATTTTCTGTATTGTACTAGTAGCTTTTTACCAGGTTTATCAACGCAGCAATATTTTCAACCGGAGTATCAGGGAGTACTCCATGTCCGAGATTAAATATGAAGGGTAAATCTCTAAAGCAATCTATTATACGTTTCGCCTCTTTTATTGCTTCCATTTTATTATAGGCTAAAAGATTAGGAGAAAGATTTCCTTGTAGAGGGATTTTTAGATTCGCCTTTGCCCATTCTATTGGAACATTATAATCTATACTTACTGCAGATACACCTGTTTGTTCGCAGTAATCCTTATAAAGATTTCCAGCAGACCTTGGAAAACCTATCATTGGAAAATCATGAAACTTACTCTTTATTGCTGAAACAATTTTTTTTGTTGGTTCTATAACATATCCTTTGAATAACGGTTCCGATAATGCACCAGCATTACTATCAAATAGCTGAATAACATCTGCTCCAAACTCTATCTGTTTAATCAGATAAATAATTGTTGCTTCCGTTATTCGTTCAATTATTTCTTTCAAAAATGAAGGGCAAAAATTTAATATTTTAGAAAAATTTTTACTGCTTCCGCCTTCTATAATGTATGAAGCTACTGTCCACGGTCCTCCAGCAAATCCTATGAGAGATTTTTCTTGTGGTAATTGGCTTCTGACTTTTTTTATAGCGTTTAGAATTGGTAAAGTTTTAGTTTCAATGTCTTGTGGACTTTTCAATTCTTTAGGACTTCCTACGGGTTTTATTATTGGACCTACACCGCGTACGAAGTTCACGTCACAACCTAAAACATCAGCGATTATTAAAATGTCTGAAAAAATTATCGCCGCATCTACATCAAATCTTGTTACTGGCTGCAATGTTAATTCTGCAACCAAATCTGTGTTGTAGCACATCTCCATGAAATTACCCATGCTTTCCACTGCTTTGCGGTATTCAGGAAGAGACCTACCAGCCTGACGCATTAGCCAAACAGGCACTCTTTCACCTGGCTCATTTTGTTTGATAACTTTTGCTATCGTTGTTTTGCTGCTTTCCAATCTATTTTATCTACTCTTCTGTATATTAAAGTATAGTAGTAATAATAGTCCTATCAACAACTTGTTACTAACTTAAAATTCAGTAAAAATTGACGTTATTTAATTTGTGGATAAATATGTTGATAACTTTTATATGCTATTGATTTTCTGTTATAATTTATGTGTATAAGTAAGATGTTTAGAGTGTTAGTAATTTTCTTTTATGAAAAACACTTTACCATCATGGATTGTTACAACTATGTATATGTCATTGAAAAAGTTGTTGATCAATTGTTGGTATTTTATATCAACAATTGATTCACAAATTAATTTGACATTATTCACATGCTTATTAAACATTTAATAACAGTTTTCTTGATAA